>NZ_JBAKHK010000009.1:0-114935 GCF_036903355.1 Enterobacter sp. UNJFSC 003 | reverse complement strand
GTGTGGTGAAATCCGGTCGTGAATTTAATGCTGAAATACCGCTTGCCGGATAACCGGCAAGACGGTATCTCTCCCACGGGGAGAGGGAGAACACCAGCTCCATTTCATTGATTTTTCACCCCGAAAAAGGTACGTTTTCGCCTTAATTCCAGCGTGGACATGCCAGCATTATGCCGATTATTCAGTCTGTTGAACGTGCGTTGCAGATCCTCGACCTGTTCAACGAGCAGGCCACCGAGCTTAAGATCACCGACATCAGCAAACTGATGGGGCTGAGCAAGAGCACCCTTCACTCGCTGCTGAAAACCCTGCAGCTTCACGGCTATATCGATCAGAACCCGGAGAACGGTAAATATCGCCTCGGCATGAAGCTGGTCGAGCGCGGCCATTTTGTCGTGGGCTCTATCGATATTCGTCAAAAGGCGAAAGGCTGGCTGACGGAACTGTCCCAGCGGACCGGGCAGACTACCCATCTGGGGATCCTGGACGGGCGTGAAGGGGTCTATATCGAGAAGATTGAAGGCAAGCTGGCCGCCATCGCCTATTCGCGCATCGGCCGCCGCCTGCCGGTTCACGCCACCGCCATCGGCAAGGTGTTGATTGCCTGGCTGGGCGAGGCCGAGCTGAACGCCCTGCTGGAGGGCTATCAGTACACTACCTTTACTCCCTCCACCCTCGCCTCTCGTGCAGCCCTAATCACTGCGCTGGCGCAGACGCGAAAGCAGGGTTACGCCCTGGACAGTGAAGAGAACGAGCAGGGCGTGCGCTGCGTGGCGGTGCCTGTGTGGAACCACGAGTCCCGCGTGATTGCCGCCCTGAGCCTGTCGACGCTGACCTCCCGCGTGGACGACGCAGAGCTGACTAACTTCCGCGAGCAGCTTCAGCAGGCCGGGCGCCAGCTCTCACGCGCGCTGGGCTACCCAGCCTAAGCCGTTAGACAGGCTCGTAGGTGAAGTAATCAAAATCAGCGTGGCAGCCGTCACCGCTGATGTCCTCGCAGTGCAGCCCCACAAACGCGCCGGTGAAGAAGCCGCGCCCGCCGATGTAGTCATCCGACAGTTTCCACGCCTCATAGGTGACCGGCACGGTATGCCACCTCTCGCCGTCGAACGAGTAGCTGTAGCGATAGACCAGTTTATCCACGTCCACCCGCAACCAGACGCTCTCCGCATGTTCCGGCACCGGAATCGGCTGCTCGTGCAGCGGCCACGACGGCACGTTGTGGTCGAGCTGAATAACCTTAATCGTTCTGCCCTGCCCCTCCTCGTAGTCCACAAAGCAGTAGCTCCAGTTTTTGCTGTTGTAGTAGCAGGTCAGCCCCGCGCTCTGCTGGAAGTGGACCGGCGAGAACTGCATCCGCGTTTCTGAGCGGAAGGTGAAGTGCTGCCAGCGGCGCGCCACGGTCGACTGGGTGAAGGTCGAGTTGAGCGAGTCGTTGCCGTAGAGCCGTAAGTAGCCCGGGCGCGCGGTGAGCGAGCCAAGGCTGTCATCGAACGGGATACGCAGGGTCTGCAGCTCAGGGTCGAGCGTGCCGCCGTCAAAATCGTCCCGCCAGCTGGCCGGGGAAGATGCCGGGCTTTCCGCCACCGGCAGACCCGGCACGGTGACCTGCGCGTGTTTGCCGCCTTCCACGTACGGCCAGCCGTCGCGCCATTCAATGCGGGCGATACCGGTCTCACGCCCCAGCGGGCAGTAGCCGCGCCCGCCGGAGGCCAGCAGCGGCACACCGGGCAGGCGCAGGGGCCGGCTGGTGAGGTAGGCCATATACCACGCTCCCGTATGCGTCTGCAGCAGCGAGCCGTGCCCGCTTTTTTGCAGCGGGTTTTCCGGCAGATGCCAGCTGGTCATCATCGTCACCTCTGGATGCAGCTCGTACGGCCCGTCGATGGATTTTGAACGCAGCACCACGACCGCGTGCTCATAGCTGGTGCCGCCCTCGGCCACCATCAGATAGTACCAGCCCTCTTTGCGGTACAGATGCGCCCCTTCGGTGTAGCAGAGCGGCGTACCGGTAAACAGGGTTTTGCGCTCCGGCGAGAGGGTGCCGGTCTGCGGATCAAACGCCTGCATCACAATGGTGTTGTGCGGGTTGCTGTGGTGGCGCGGCCCCCACGGGCGGTAGAGGTAGTATTTGCGGCCATCCTCGTCGTGGAACAGGGACGGGTCAAACCCGCCGTTGCCCATCGGAATCGGCTCGCTCCACGGCCCCTCAATGGACGGTGCGGTAACGAGAAAGTTGCGGCCGTTCTTCCACGGCGAATCGACAATTTTCACGTCAGTGTAGAGCAGCCAGAACTGCCCGTCAGCGTAGCTCAGGCACGGCGCCCAGATACCGCCGGAATCCGGGTTGCCCTTCATGTCCAGCATCGACACCCTGTCAAGCGGGGTGCTGACCAGCGACCAGGTGTTTAAGTCGCGGGAGTGGTAGATGCGCACGCCGGGAAACCACTCGAAGGTCGAGGTGGCGATGTAGTAGTCCTCGCCCTGGCGGCACAGCGACGGGTCCGGGTTAAAGCCGGTCAGGATCGGGTTAGTAATGGTTGTCATGTTGCCTCCAGTTAATGGGATGCGGCTGTCGCAGCGGCGGGAACGGCGTCACTTTGCGCCGCGCGGTGCTTGATCAGCTGCTGGCTAATAGCCTCCACGCGGGCGTCGCTGAGCGTGTAGAGCGACAGCATGATGAACATGCCCACGTAGAGCACCACCGGCACCACGCAGAACAGAATTTTGATGGTGGTCAGCACCTCGACCGGCTGCACGGCAGTGCTGGCGGAGTAATTCACGTAGGCCAGGATCCAGCCCACCACCGCCCCGCCAATCGCCAGGCCAATCTTCAGGCTGAACAGGTAGGTGGAGAACACCAGCCCGTCGAGGCGGCGCCCGCTGCGGCTCTCCTCGTAATCCACCACGTCAGAAGCCATCAGCCACTGCAGCGGCGTGGTGGTGTTAAAGACAAACAGGAACAGAATATTGAGAGCGAAAATCAGGGCCATGTGCTCGGCCGGGGTGAAGAAAATCAGCAGGCTGATCAGCGAGTACACCACAATAATCCACTTGAACGCCTTCACGCGGTCAAAGCGTCCCAGCAGGCGAGAGGAGCAGAGCGAGCCGAACATGGTAGCGATGCTGCCGTAAAGTAAAAACTGCGTCGCCATCTCCGGGTGATCCATCACGTACTTGACGAAGTACAGCGTCGCCCCGCCGCGAACCACGTTAGAGCAGGTCGCCATCATCTTGAACGCGCACATGATCCGCCACTGGCTGTTGCCCAGCAGCAGCTTGAGATCGTTAGAGACCGACGAACCGGGCTGCACTTCAAAGGTGTAGCGCTCTTTGGTGGTGAAGAAGCAAACATACAGCAGCACCACGCCGCTCAACCCCAGCACGCACATGGCGCCAAAGTAACCGACCTGTTCGTTGCCTTTTCCGATGATGCTCACCAGCGGCAGCGCGACGCCGCTGATGGCCAACGACCCCGCTGCGGCAAGGAAAAAGCGCCAGGACTGCAGGGCGTGGCGCTCTTTCGGGTCGGCGGTGATCACGCCCGGCATGGCGCAGTATGGGACGTTAACGAAGGTGTAGACCAGGGTCAGCAGAATGTAGGTCACACAGGCATAGATGATTTTGCCCTGCGCGGAGAAGTCCGGCGTGTAGAAGGTCAGCACGCAGACGATGCCGAACGGGATGGCGCCCCACAGCAGGAACGGGCGGAACTGGCCGTGCCGCGTGCGGGTGCGGTCTACCAGCAGCCCCATCAGCGGATCGGTCACGGCGTCGAGCACGCGGGAGACCAAAAACAGCGTGCCCATAATCCCCGCCGACAGGCCGAAGACGTCGGTGTAGAAATAGGCCAGCAGGAACATCGTGGCCTGCCAGACGAAGCCGCAGGCGGTGTCACCCAGCCCGTAGCCAATTTTATCTTTCATCGTTAATTGCATCATCATTGCACCTTTATTTTCGTATGCTGATTTCACAACATCGTGTTAATAGAGTGTAATGAGCTGCTCAATTATTCAGCAATGGTCATATCTTATTTTCGAATTACGTTATTTTGCTTTTGTGACGCCAACGATATATTGCAACTCATTGTTTATATTATTAAATAACAAAAACAACCAAGCCGTCCGTGGGATATTTCCCGCAGACGGTTTTATCTCAGAAAATAATTAAATGCCGAGCGCTTTTTTACCGGCGTTAATTACTTCAATGATTTTATCGGTGTCATAAATACAGCCTTTCCAGGTGCCGCCGCTCACCGACTGCAGCGCCGCCCACAGCCGGGTATCGTCCGGCAAAAAGTCGTGGGCGTGCAGGTCCGGGTGCGTCTGCCTTACTGCCAGCTCGCGCGCGCCCTCTTCCGGCGTCAGCGGCTTGTCCGCCGTGCCGATGAAGTTCACGCTTCCGGTCAGCGTCAGGCGGTCGACCGCAATGTCAACGATGTCGTTATCGCGCAGCTTGCCGATAGGCCCGCCCGCCAGCGCCTCCGGCGACACGTGGCCAAAGCAGGCCCCCGTCGACACGCCCGAAAAGCGCGCATCGGTGATAAGCGACACCGTTTTGCCCCACGAGATATGCTTCAGCGCGGAGGTCAGCTGGTAGGTCTCTTCCATGCCGGTGCCGGACGGCCCGCCGCCGATCACCACCATGATATCGCCCTGCGCAATCTCTTCCCGCTTGATGGCCTTCATCGCCTGCGCTTCCGAGACAAATACCCGCACCCGGCCGGTGTGGCGGTAAACGCCATCGTCATCCACCACCGACGGGTCGATTGCCGTGGCTTTGATCACCGAGCCTTCCGGCGCGATATTGCCCGTCGGGAAGCAGACCGTCGAGGTCAGCCCTTTCGCTTTTGCCTTCCCGGGCGGGAGGATCACGTCATCTGGATCCACGCCATCCTGCTCGCGCAGGCACTGGCGGAATCGCGCCCGCCGTTCGGATGCTTGCCACCAGTCGAGGTTCTCGCCCACCGTCTGGCCGGTGACGGTCATCGCATCCAGGTGCAGCAGGCCGAGATCGCGCAGGTGGAGCATCACCTCCGGCACGCCGCCCGCCAGGAACGCGCGCACGGTCGGGTGGTAGTCCGGGCCGTTGGGCAGCACGCTCACCAGGCGTGGCACCCTGCGGTTGACGCGCGTCCAGTGTTCAACGTCCGGAATAGTGCAGCCCGCCGCGTGGGCGATGGCCGGAATGTGCAGCAGTAAATTGGTCGAGCCGCCGAACGCCGCGTGGATCACCATCGCGTTTTCGATGGCGTTATCGGTCAGGATGTCCTGCGTGGTAATCCCGCGGTTATCCAGCTCGCTCACCGCCCGTGCCGACTGGCGGGCGATCTCCAGCCAAACAGGTTGCCCGGATGGTGCCAGCGCGGAGTGCGGCAGCGCCAGCCCCAGCGCTTCGGCAACCACCTGCGAGGTGCCCGCGGTGCCGAGGAACTGGCAGCCGCCGCCCGGCGACGCGCAGGCGCGACAGCCCAGCTCGGCGGCCTCCTGCAATGAGAGTTCATGGTTGGCGAAGCGCGCGCCAATGGTCTGTACCTTGCCCGCGTCTTCCCCCACGGTCGGCGGCAGCGTCGCCCCGCCCGGCACCAGAATGGTCGGCAGGTTATGCATCGCGGCCAGCGCAATCATGGTCGCAGGCAGCCCTTTATCGCAGGTCGCGACCCCAATGACCGCCCGGCGCGTTGGCAGCGAGCGGATCAGGCGGCGAAACACGATCGCCGCGTCGTTGCGGTACGGCAGGGAGTCGAACATGCCGTGCGTACCCTGCGAACGCCCGTCGCACGGATCGCTGACGAAGGCCGCAAACGGGATCCCGCCGTTGCGGGTGATCTCCTTCGCCGCCGCCTGCATCTGCATGCCGATCTCCCAGTGCCCGGTGTGGTAGCCCAGCGCGACCGGGCGTCCGTCTCCGGCGCGGATGCCGCCCTGGGTACCGATAATCAGCACCTCTTTGCCGGTCAGCTTGTTGGCGTCCCAGCCCATTCCGGCGTTCTGCGTCATGCCGAACAGGTTGCCGCTGGGGGATTCCATCAGCATTTGTGGGGTCAGCGGCAGCGCGCCCTGCGGCCCCGCCGCATGGGTGATGACGGCATAAAACGCATCGTCCTGCGGGGTAAAAATTGTCTCGATGGTCATGGTTGTCTTCCGGCTCAGCAGAGCTTGAGCTGTTGCAACAGGGTTTTCAGCAGTGCCTTACGCGGCTCATCCAGCGGTGACGCGGGCGGCAGCACGTGCGTGGAGATCGGACGCCCGCAGAGCACAATCGCCTCTTTTATCACGTTCACAAACGGCGTATCGAGCTGATACATCTGCGGGATTTGCAGCAGGGTCTGATGATACTCAGCCGCTTTCGCCACGTCTTTATCCCGCCAGGCTTTCAGAAGATTCACCGACACCTGCGGCGCAAAGTTGCCGCTGGCGGAGATCGCCCCGTCGCCGCCGAGCAGCAGGGTATTAAAGAGATGATCGTCATAGCCGCACAGCACCGAGAAATGCGGATGCGCCGCTTTGACGGTGAGGATCATGCTGCGCAGATGGGCGACGGAATCGATCGTGTCTTTAATGCCGACAATATTGCTTCGCGAGTCGGCCAGGGTTTTGACCAGCGCAGGGGTCAGATCCTGCCCGGTCAGCGCCGGGAAGTTATAGAGCATTACCGGCAGCGTGACGCTGTCGGCCACCTGCTCGAAATAGCGGATCAGGTTCGCTTCCGATACTTTCCAGTAGTAAGGGTTGATCACCACGATGCCGTCGGCCCCCGCCTGCTGGGCGTGCTGGCTGAGCGCAATGGTTTCCCGGGCGTTGGTGCCGCCGGTGCCAATCAGCACGGGCACGCGGCGATCGACGTGACCGATAGCAAAGCGCGCAATGGTTTTACGCTCTTCGGCGCTGAGCTGAGAGAATTCGCCGCCGCTGCCCAGAAAGAACAGGCCGTCAACGCCCGCGCGGATCAGATCGTCGATCAGCGCGGCGGTGCCTTGCTTATCAAGCTGGCCATCGGCGGTAAAGATGGTGGAGACGGGGGGAATGATTCCCGTGAATAACACAGTCTGCGACATGAGATCTCCTGGCTGAATCATTTTGTTCTACATTATAGAACAGCGTTCATTAATTTAATGACCATACTATGACGCAGAAAAGGCGCAGGTAAATGGGAAGGAAAGAAGGAGTGTGGGAAATTTAAGCTGGATCACATATTGTCCGCTCACCCCTCACCCCAGCGGGGCGAGGGGTGAGGGGTTACTCAACCTGCATTTTCACGACCACTTTCCTAACCTTAGCCGGCATCCCCACCGCACACAGCGGCTTATGGACCTCACCCGGATAGAAGACGACAAAGTCACCTTCGCTCAGCACCACGGTTTTTTCCTGCTCGCCTTCCGGCAGGAACGCGATGTCTTTGTCCACCAGCCAGTCGGTGTCCGGCGTACCGTGCGGCAGGGTGCTGAAGGTCATACCTTCCTGGCCCTTCATGACGATCTGTATATCCAGGTAGCGCGCGTGATACTCGGCGCGGCGCTCGGCAAACGGCTGGGTCATGTCTTCAGACACCAGATAAAACAGGCTGTTGCCGTCAATATCGTGCTTGCCAAGCGGCGTGGCGTCGGTGACGTGGGCTTTAACGTGCTCAATGGCCTGACGCAGTTCGTCAGGCAGCCAGGACTGCAGATGGTGGATGTTGCCAACAATCATGATCAAACCCTCAATATAAAACATCGTTTCATTTTTATCTTTTATACGAGAATTCGCACTGCCATACCACTTCTTTTTAGACGAGATTTGCGCGAACGCATGTTTATCGGGGATTGTGTTAATTCCCTGTTAATCACGGTCAGGCATTTATGCAGTGATTATGCATAACATCAGCGACGGGCTGGCGCGCAAAAAAATAATCCTTTGATATATAACCTTTAATAACAAAAACCACTACCACCTCACACTTTACCGTTCTAATAAATTGCTTTTAAAAACCCATAATTATTTATTGATTTTCCTTAAATCAAAAATAGTTAACAACCATAATTGCATACTCATTCCTCAATCAATAATAAATCATTTAAAATCAGCGTGATAACTAATCGTTTCAAAAGATTAATTTCTACAAAATAATAACAACCACAAATAATGACAACGAATCCTGCTTAGCTATTCACCTCATCAAAATAACCAATTAATCATTATCTGATGCGAATCATGCAAATGAAAACAAACCCCTTAATATCCGTTTTCGCGTGAGCAGCATCACAATACGGATTATTTAACTGCCTAGTATGAATCACGAAATCAATTGAGCTTAGCCGCCATGAAAATATACATGTCACATGGCGCATGCCCTTTTTATTCTGAAAAAACAGTTAAAGGAATAATTATGGAAAAGCATTACGTCGGTTCTGAAATTGGTCAATTGCGTAGCGTTATGCTGCACCGCCCAAATTTAAGTCTGAAACGGCTAACGCCGTCGAACTGCCAGGAGCTGTTATTCGATGATGTGCTCTCGGTTGAACGGGCAGGTGAAGAACATGACCTCTTCGCGAACACGCTGCGCGAGCAGGGTGTGGAAGTCCTGCTGTTGACCGACCTTCTCACCCAAACGCTTGATATTACAGAGGCCAAAGCCTGGCTTCTGGATACGCAAATCTCCGACTATCGTCTCGGCCCGACCTTTGCCGGCGACGTCCGCGGCTGGCTGGCGGATATGCCGCACCGCGAATTGGCCCGCCGGTTAAGCGGAGGATTAACCTACGGCGAAATCCCTGCGGCCATTAAAAATATGGTGGTCGATACCCACACGGCGAATGATTTTATTATGAAGCCGCTGCCCAATCATTTATTTACGCGCGATACCTCCTGCTGGATTTATAACGGCGTGTCGATTAACCCCATGGCAAAACCCGCGCGCCAGCGTGAAACCAATAACCTGCGGGCAATATATCGCTGGCATCCCGCTTTTGCCGACGGGGATTTTATTAAGTATTTCGGTGATGAAAACATTAATTACGACCACGCGACGCTAGAAGGCGGCGACGTATTAGTGATTGGCCGCGGAGCGGTATTAATCGGCATGTCCGAGCGCACCACCCCGCAGGGCGTGGAGTTTCTCGCCAACAGCCTGTTCAAACACCGCCAGGCCGAGCGCGTGATCGCCGTCGAGCTGCCAAAACATCGCTCCTGCATGCATCTCGACACCGTGATGACCCACATCGACGTGGAC
Organism: Enterobacter sp. UNJFSC 003; assembly: GCF_036903355.1. NCBI lineage: Bacteria > Pseudomonadati > Pseudomonadota > Gammaproteobacteria > Enterobacterales > Enterobacteriaceae > Enterobacter > Enterobacter sp. UNJFSC 003. The sequence continues at coordinate 105,725 of NZ_JBAKHK010000009.1, read as the reverse complement.
ACCTTCTCCGTCTACCCGGAAGTGGTACGCAAAGACGCCCAGTGCTGGACGCTCACCCCGGACGGCCGCGGCGGCCTGCTGCGCACCCAGGAAACTGACCTGCTGCACGCTATCGAAAAAGCCCTCGGCATTAACCAGGTGCGCCTGATTACTACCGGCGGCGATGCGTTTGAAGCCGAACGCGAGCAGTGGAACGACGCCAATAACGTGCTGACCATCCGCCCGGGCGTGGTGATTGGCTACGAGCGCAACGTGTGGACCAACGAGAAATACGACAAAGCGGGGATCACCGTGCTGCCGATTCCTGGCGACGAGCTGGGGCGCGGTCGCGGCGGCGCGCGCTGCATGAGCTGCCCACTGGAACGCGACGGAATTTAAAGGAGTCATCATGGAAAGAAAACCCACTCTGGTTGTGGCGCTTGGCGGTAACGCGCTGCTGAAACGCGGCGAGCCGCTGGAGGCGGAGACCCAGCGCCAGAACATCGCGCTAGCGGCCCGCATTATCGCCGGGCTGACGGCGCAGTGGCGCGTGGTGCTGGTGCACGGCAACGGGCCGCAGGTCGGGCTGCTGGCGCTGCAGAACAGCGCCTACGACAAAGTTGCCCCCTACCCGCTCGACGTCCTGGGGGCTGAAAGCCAGGGAATGATCGGCTACATGCTCCAGCAGGCGTTGAAAAACACCCTGCCCCAGCGCGAGGTGAGCGTTCTGCTCACCCAGGTAGAGGTGGATGCCGCCGACCCGGCGTTTAGCAACCCGACCAAATACATCGGCCCGGTTTACAGCGAAGCCCAGGCAAACGCGCTGCAGGCGGAAAAAGGCTGGGTATTCAAGGCCGACGGCAGCCACTTCCGCCGCGTAGTGCCCTCACCACAGCCGAAACGCATCGTTGAGAGTGACGCCATCACGGCGCTGATCCAGCGCGACCATCTGGTGATCTGCAACGGCGGCGGCGGCGTGCCGGTGGTGGAAAACGCCAACGGCTATCGCGGGATTGAAGCGGTGATCGACAAAGACCTCTCCGCCGCCCTGCTCGCACGTCAGATCGAGGCCGATGCCCTGCTGATCCTGACCGATGCCGACGCGGTATACCTCGACTGGGGCACCCCGACCCAGCGCCCGCTGGCGCAGGTCACGCCGGAATTGCTCAAGGGCATGCCGTTCGACGCCGGTTCGATGGGGCCAAAGGTGGCCGCCTGCCGTGAATTTGTTGAAGCCTGCAATGGGATAGCCGGGATCGGCGCGCTGGCCGACGGCGCGGAGATTCTGGCGGGCGAGAAAGGCACGTTGATTCGTAACTGAACACTTATTTTAAAAGGATTTCTCACATGACCATCAACCTGAAAAACCGTAACTTCCTCAAACTGCTGGACTACACCCCGGCAGAGATCCAGTACCTGATCGACCTCGCCATCGAGCTAAAGGCGGCCAAAAAAGCCGGACGCGAAAAGCAAACCCTGGTGGGGAAAAACATCGCTCTGATCTTTGAAAAAACCTCCACCCGCACCCGCTGCGCGTTTGAAGTGGGCGCGTTCGACCAGGGCGCGCAGGTGACGTACCTCGGCCCAAGCGGCTCCCAGATTGGCCATAAAGAGTCGATGAAAGATACCGCCCGCGTGCTGGGGCGGATGTATGACGGCATCGAGTATCGCGGCTACGGCCAGGCGATTGTCGAAGAGCTGGGCGAGTACGCGGGCGTGCCGGTGTGGAACGGCCTGACCGACGAGTTCCACCCCACTCAAATCCTTGCCGACCTAATGACCATGCTGGAGCACGCGCCGGGCAAAACCCTGCCGGAGCTGAGCTTTGCTTATCTGGGCGACGCGCGCAACAACATGGGCAATTCCCTGATGGTCGGCGCCGCGAAAATGGGGATGGATATACGCCTGGTCGCACCGAAATCCTTCTGGCCGGAAGCGCGTCTGGTTGAACAGTGCCGCGCCATCGCCAAAGAGACGGGCGCGCGCATCACCCTTACCGACGACGTGGAAGAAGGCGTGCACGGGGCCGATTTCCTCTACACCGACGTGTGGGTCTCCATGGGCGAGCCAAAAGAGGCCTGGGCCGAGCGCGTCAGCCTGATGACGCCGTACCAAATTAACGCCTCAGTGATGAAGGCCACCGGTAACCCGAACGTGAAATTCATGCACTGCCTGCCGGCGTTTCACAACGAGCACACCAGGGTCGGCCGCGAAATCGAGATGGCCTACGGGCTGAAGGGACTGGAGGTGACCGAAGAGGTCTTCGAATCCCCGAACGCTATCGTCTTCGACGAAGCAGAAAACCGCATGCATACCATTAAAGCGGTCATGGTGGCGACACTCGGCGACTAATTACCGCCCGGCGCGCCGCGGGGTGCGCCGGGTTTAAGGAGCAGATCATGGGCAAGTTCAAGTTTCCCTCCGCTTACACCATTCTCTTTTTTCTGATCGCCGTTGTCGCCGCGCTGAGCTGGATAGTCCCCGCCGGTCAGTATCAGATGGCGATGAACGAAGCGCTCGGCAAAGAAGTCCCGGTTGCCGGAACCTACGCACACGTGGCGGCGCATCCGCAGGGGATCGTCTCCGTGCTGATGGCGCCGATTGCCGGCCTGTACGATCCGGTCTCCGGCCAGGCCGGGGCGATCGACGTGGCGCTGTTTATCCTGATCATCGGCGGATTTCTCGGGATCGTCACCAAAACCGGCGCGATTGACGCCGGAATCGAGCGCGTCACCACGCGACTACGCGGGCGGGAAGAGTGGATGATCCCGATCCTGATGGCGCTGTTTGCCGCAGGCGGCACGATTTACGGCATGGCCGAAGAGTCGCTGCCATTCTACACCCTGCTGGTTCCCGTCATGCTGGCCGCCCGTTTTGATCCGGTGGTGGCGGCTTCTACCGTGCTGCTGGGGGCCGGGATCGGCACGCTTGGCTCAACCATCAACCCGTTTGCCACGGTGATCGCCGCTAACGCCGCCGGGATCCCCTTCACGAACGGCATCGCCCTGCGCGTGGCGCTGCTGGTTATCGGCTGGATCATTTGCGTGGCGTGGGTGATGCGTTACGCCCGCAAGGTTCGCAAGGATCCGTCGCTCTCCATCGTCGCCGACAAGCAGGAAGAGAACCTCGCCCATTTCCTCGGCAGCAAGGGCGAGCAGTCGCTGGAATTTACCCCGGTGCGCAAAATCATCCTCGTGATTTTCGCGCTCGCCTTCGCGGTAATGATTTACGGCGTGGCGGTGCTGGGCTGGTGGATGGCGGAGATCTCGGCGGTGTTCCTCGCCAGCGCCATTATCGTCGGCCTGATTGCCCGCATGAGCGAAGAGGAGCTGACCTCAACCTTTATCAACGGCGCACGAGATTTGCTGGGCGTCGCGCTGATTATCGGCATCGCCCGCGGTATCGTAGTGATCATGGATAAAGGCATGATTACCCACACCATTTTGCACAGCGCCGAGGGCATGGTCACCGGGTTATCCACGGTGGCGTTTATCAACGTGATGTACTGGCTGGAGGTGGTGTTGTCGTTTCTTGTGCCTTCTTCGTCCGGCCTGGCCGTTCTGACGATGCCGATCATGGCGCCGCTTGCCGATTTCGCTAACGTCAACCGCGACCTGGTGGTCACGGCTTACCAGTCGGCCTCTGGCATCGTTAACCTGGTCACTCCCACTTCTGCCGTTGTGATGGGCGGGCTGGCTATCGCCCGCGTGCCCTACGTGCGTTATCTGAAATGGGTGGCGCCGCTGCTGGGGATTTTGACGGTGGTGATTATGGTGGCGCTAAGCCTGGGGGCGTTGTTGTGAATATTTGAAGTTGTAGGCCCGGTCCGCCGGGCATTTTTTCAGCCACTTACATGGGAAATAGTTATGACGGAATATGGTGATTACTCTCCAAAAGAACAGCTTCAGCTGACGGTTTGCCAGCGTCTGATCGCAGAAAAGAGTTATCTCTCCCAGGAAGAGATCCGCCGCGATTTACAGGAGCGTGGTTTTGAGACCATCAGCCAGTCCACCGTTTCGCGTCTGCTCAAGTTGCTCGGAGTCATAAAAATTCGAAATGCTAAAGGGCTAAAGATTTATTCGTTGAATCCTCAACTGCGCCCTGCCCCTGACGCCGCGCGGACCGTTTCCGAAATGGTGGTCAGCGTGGAGCATAATAGCGAATTTATCCTTATTCGTACCGTCGCCGGATATGGCCGCGCGGTGGCGCGTATTCTGGATTATCACCAGTTACCGGAAATTTTAGGCGTGGTGGCAGGAAGCAGTATTGTCTGGGTTGCCCCCCGGGTCGTGAAGCGGACCGCACTGGTGCATAAGCAAATTAATTATTTACTCAGAACGCATTAATATTCATAAAGAACCGTTTGCATTGAGTAAAGCGTGCATTAAATCGCTTGATCCGAAAAGCGAGCTGCGTATAATGCCCGACAATTTGCCGGGAGGAAGCATGGTCAAGCGTGTTCGACATAACGTCTTACCGCGTCTGAAATCAGACGCTGGCCTGCCGTTTTTCTTCCCGTTGCACAACCTATTCCCAGAGCCCCTCATTTGAGGGGCTTTTTTTTGCCCGGCGTCAGGAGATAAACATGAATCCGCTTTATCAAAAACACATCATTTCCATAAACGATCTCAGCCGCGAAGAGCTGGAACTGGTTCTGGAAACCGCGGCAAAACTGAAGGCCAATCCGCAACCGGAGCTGCTGAAGCACAAGGTGATTGCGAGCTGCTTCTTTGAAGCCTCGACCCGCACCCGCCTCTCGTTTGAAACCTCCATGCATCGCCTGGGCGCTAGCGTGGTGGGCTTCTCAGACAGCAGCAACACCTCGCTGGGTAAAAAAGGCGAGACCCTGGCGGACACCATTTCAGTGATCAGTACCTACGTGGATGCGATTGTCATGCGCCATCCGCAGGAAGGCGCGGCGCGCCTGGCGACCGAGTTTTCCGGCGGTATTCCGGTGCTGAACGCCGGAGACGGTGCCAACCAGCATCCGACGCAGACCCTGCTGGATCTGTTCACCATTCAGGAAACTCAGGGCACGCTTGAGAACCTGAACATCGCGATGGTGGGTGACCTGAAATATGGCCGTACCGTTCACTCCCTGACCCAGGCGCTGGCAAAATTTAACGGCAACCGCTTCTTCTTCATCGCCCCGGACGCCCTGGCGATGCCGCAATACATTCTCGATATGCTGGACGAGAAAGGTATCCCGTGGAGCCTGCACGCCAGCATCGAAGAAGTGATGGGCAACGTGGATATTCTCTACATGACTCGCGTGCAGAAAGAGCGTCTGGACCCGTCCGAATACGCCAACGTGAAGGCGCAGTTCGTGCTGCGCGCCAGCGACCTTGAGGGCGCGCGCGACAACATGAAGGTCCTGCACCCGCTGCCGCGCATCGATGAGATCACCACAGACGTGGATAAAACGCCGCACGCCTGGTACTTCCAACAGGCCGGAAACGGCATCTTCGCCCGCCAGGCGTTACTGGCACTGGTTCTGAATCGCGAATTGGCTCTGTAAGGGGAAATGACAATGACACACGATAATAAACTCCAGGTTGAAGCCATCAAACGTGGCACCGTGATTGACCACATCCCTGCGCAGGTCGGCTTTAAGCTGCTGACGCTGTTCAAGCTGACCGAGACCGACCAGCGCATCACCATCGGCCTGAACCTGCCGTCAGGGGAAATGGGCCGCAAGGACCTGATTAAAATCGAGAACACCTTCCTGACCGACGAGCAGGTCAACCAGCTGTCGCTGTACGCGCCGGACGCCACCGTTAATCGCATTGACGATTACGACGTGGTGGGCAAATCCCGTCCGAGCCTGCCGGAGCGCATTGAAAGCGTGCTGGTCTGCCCGAACAGCAACTGTATCAGTCATGCTGAGCCGGTTTCCTCCAGTTTTGCAGTGAAAAAACGCGCCGATGACATCGCACTCAAATGCAAATACTGCGAAAAAGAGTTTTCTCATTATGTGGTGCTGGCCAACTAATTGAGGTTGGTAATGAAATCCCGGCTGTTATAATGGCCGGGAACATTCTTAACGCTGTAATTCTGGAGAAAACATGAGCAAAGTACTCGCGACGGAAAATGCACCAGCCGCTATTGGTCCATACGTTCAGGGCGTTGATCTGGGCAGCATGATCATCACCTCTGGTCAGATCCCGGTTAACCCAAAAACCGGTGCCGTGCCGGAAGACGTTGCCGCTCAGGCACGTCAGTCGCTGGAAAACGTGCAGGCTATCGTTGAATCCGCGGGTCTGAAAGTGGGTGATATCGTCAAAACGACGGTTTTCGTGAAAGATCTGAACGATTTCGCCACCGTTAACGCCACGTATGAAGCCTTCTTTAATGAGCACAACGCGACCTTCCCAGCACGCTCCTGCGTTGAAGTGGCGCGTCTGCCAAAAGACGTGAAAATTGAAATCGAAGCGATTGCCGTACGTCGCTAATTCGCTTTGACGATAAAAAAAGGCAGCCCGGGCTGCCTTTTTTATGACTACTGATTCCGCGTCGCTCTGAGCAGCGTCTCCAGCGGGTACACCGCCGCAATCACCACCTCGTCCTGCACCTTCGCCGCGTTATCCAGCTCGCTCTGAATCGACGCAATCTCGTTGTCGTCAAGCGTCCCCTGCCGTGCCACCAAATCCGTTAGCCTCAGGCCAATCGACGAAAGCTTGTCGACTTCCTGAATCACCGGCTTGATCGCCTTCAGCTGATAGCTGTTTTCGCTTAACGCCAGCGCGTCGCTGGTATTGCTTTGCCAGCGGGTAAACACGTGACGCAGCGCGTCGGCGCTTTCAGCGTCTTCCGCGTCGCTCACCAGACGATCGGCCCATCTGTTCATCTGGCGCACGGTGGTGCTTTCGGCGTTCAGCGCATCCGCAAAGCGGTTGAGCGGCTCGAACTGATGATAATTTCCGGCCTGGAACTTGAGGTGCTGACGCGTGTAATACTGCGCCGGCTCTACCGCCTGGGCGAGGATGTGCAGCGGCAGCGTGTCGGCATTATTCGCCAGGCGGGTGAACTGCACCTGCTGCTGAGTATGCTGCTGCAGTCCGACCGAGACCGTCGACCAGCTGTCCATCGCCTGCAGGCGCATATACATGTTGTCGACGTCCTTCACGTCCTTCGCTGACCATAACCGCTCCGCCACCGCAAAGGCACGCGGCCACAGGCGGATGTCCAGCACCGGTGCGACCACGTTTTCCGCCCACAGTGCCGCTTCGCCACCCAGCAGATTGGCCTGATTCGCCGCATCCGGCACCACAGGCGGAATGCCTTTTGGTACGTCATTCAGACGCGTGCCGCTAATCGGGTAGCGGGCGTTCCCTACCAGAAAATAGCCGCTCAGCTTATCGTTATCGACAGACACCACCGGGCGCGTTTCCCCCATCCAGGTATCGACGGTGAAAGTGACCTGGTTGTCATCACGCCACTGAATGTTCTCCACCGCACGCCGCGATTTTCCGGCGAAATCAATAAACCCGCGCCAGCCCGACTCCCCCTTCACCAGCGTGAAGCTTCCCTCAACCGGCTTGCCCTTCAGGCGCGGCATGCTGAAGGCCCAACTCTGGGCGCTGTCGGTATCGCCAATCTCATCCACGCCGCTTAAGCCCTGCGGCACGATTTCGTTGCGGTAGTGATAGGCGGTGGACTGGGGTTGATCGAGATAAAAACCGGTTGAAAGGATGCCTTTATAGCCATTCTGCGCCACCTGTCCCAGCGCGTCCTGACCTTGCCAGGACTGGATCAGAATACTTTTTGGCAGGTCAGGATGATAGATCTCATCCCAGCCCACCATCTGTCGGTGATGCTTTTCGAGGATCGTTTCCAGCTTGCGGTTGAAATACGCCTGCAGCGCGTGGCTGTCCGCCAGCTTATTGTCACGCATAAATTTCTGGATCGCGGCGCTCGCTTTCCACTGCGTGTCGTCCACCTCATCACCGCCGATATGCAGATACGGATCGGGGAAGATCGCCGCCAGTTCGCTGACCATCGCGTCGGCAAAGGTGTACGTTGCCTCTTTTGTCGGATCCAGCACCGGTTTCAACACGCCCCAGTGGCGCTCCATGTCATACGGCCCCGGCGCGCTCATCAGTTCCGGATAGGCGACGGCAATGGCCGAAGCGTGCCCAGGCATATCGATTTCTGGCACCACGCGGATGCCGCGCTCGGTGGCGTAACGCACGATCTCGCGCATTTGCTCCGGGGTGTAAAACAGCCCGTCGCTGGCAAGCTGGGTCAGCTTCGGATAGCGCGTCGAGGCGAAGCGCCAGCCCTGATCGTCGGTCAAATGCCAATGCAGCACGTTCAGCTTGGCGGCCGCCATGCCGTCGATCTGGCGTTTGATATCCGGCAGCGGAATAAAATGGCGCGCCGAGTCGAGCAGCAGCCCGCGCCACGGGAAGCGCGGCGCATCCTCAATCGAGACCCACGGCAGAGAGGTGTTTTCCGCCCCGTTCTGAACGAGCTGGAGCAACGTTTCCATGGCGCGTAGCGCGCCGAAGCGGGTGTTCGCGGAGATATCAACGCCGTTAGCATCCACCGTAAGCCTGTAGCTTTCGTCGCTGTCCGGCAGCGGCTGCGGCTTGACCTTTTTGGCAATCGCGATACGGATGGTGGGTTTTTGAGGCGTCTTGACCTGCGGCTGCAGCGTCCAACCGGTTTGCAGGGCAATACGCTGGCGAAGACGATTTACGGCGTCACCGAGATCATCCCCGCTGACGCTGACGGAAATTTTATCGTTAAGCACCAGCGCGCCCTGCGCTGTCGGGCGTTCGACCTTGGCGGGCCAGGGCATCAGAGGAAGGTCGCCTGCCGGCGCGGCAAAAGCAGACGCGCCGAGCATAAGCCCGGCGGTTAAGAGGCTGTACCGTAACATGAATGTTCCTTATTTGACGGGCCAAAAAAGGCAAAACATTCTGGTAACATGCGCTTAATTTGTCGTCAAGCAAATGCCATGACGGAGATCACAGGTTGTTGAATTTGAGAAGAAAGCTACTGCCACCCATACCGGCGAGCATAGAACCCTTTCACCATCTGCGTCAGTACCATGTAGCCCGCGAGGATCGCCACCAGCCATGGGAAGTAGCTTAGCGGTAAGGCCTGCAGCTGCATGTAGCTCGCCAACGGCGAGAACGGCAGCGCGATACCGAGCGCCATCACAATCCCGGTCATGATGATCAGCGGCCACGCGGCGCGGCTCTGAATGAACGGAATTCGACGCGTGCGGATCATATGCACAATCAGCGTTTGCGACAGCAGGCCAACCACGAACCAGCCGGACTGGAACAGCGTCTGATGCTCCGTCGTGTTGGCGTGGAACACAAACCACATCAGGCAGAAGGTCAGAATGTCGAAGATGGAGCTGATCGGGCCAAAGAACAGCATAAAGCGCCCCAGATCGGAAGGGTTCCAGCGCTGCGGCTTTTGGATCTGCTCGTCGTCCACGTTATCAAACGGGATCGCCACCTGAGACACATCGTACATCAGGTTCTGAATCAGCAGGTGCAGCGGCAGCATCGGCAGGAACGGCAGAAACGCGCTCGCCACCAGCACGCTAAAAACGTTACCGAAGTTGGAGCTGGCGGTCATTTTGATGTACTTGAGCATGTTAGCGAAGGTGCGACGCCCTTCGATAACGCCCTCCTCCAGCACCATCAGGCTCTTTTCCAGCAGGATGATATCAGCCGCCTCACGGGCAATATCCACCGCGCCGTCCACGGAAATGCCGATATCCGCCGCGCGCAGGGCCGGCGCGTCGTTGATGCCGTCGCCCATAAAGCCCACAACGTGCCCCTCGCGACGCAGCAGGGTAACGATGCGCTCCTTGTGCATCGGGGTCAGTCGGGCAAACAGCGTAGTGTGCAAGGCGAGTTTCGCCAGCTCGTCGTCGGTGAGGTGTTCAATATCGCTGCCAACCACGACGTCGCCCGCATCCAGCCCCACTTCATGACACACCTTGGCGGCCACCAGCTCGCTGTCGCCGGTCAGGATTTTGACGGTGATGCCGCTCGCTTTCAGCGCTTTTAACGCCGGTGCAGTGGTCTCTTTCGGCGGATCGAGGAAGGCGATATAGCCCTCAAGGATCAGATCGGATTCGTCGATACGCTGATAGTCTTCTTCCCGCGCGGGCAAGAATTTACTGGCTACCGCCACCACGCGCAGCCCCTGACGGTTCAGGTTATCGGTGACGCGCTTGATGCGGCGCAGCATGGTCTCGTCCAGCGGAACGATATCGCCGTTATGACGCACCTGGCTTGAGACATTGAGAATTTCCTGTAGCGCCCCTTTGCAGATCAGCTGATGCACGTCCGGCTGCTCGCTGACGACCACCGACATCCGGCGGCGCTCAAAGTCGAACGGGATCTCATCCACCTTCTGCCAACGGCCGGAGAGCGTGCGGGCTGACTCTTCATCCACCCCTTCCAGCACCGCGACGTCGAGCAGGTTTTTCAGGCCGGTCTGGTAGTGGCTGTTCAGCCAGGCGCTGTGCAGCACGCGCTCGCTGGTTTTACCGGCGATATCGGTGTGGTTCTCCAGCACGATTTTATCCTGGGTCAAGGTGCCGGTTTTGTCGGTGCAGAGAATATCCATCGCGCCAAAGTTCTGGATGGCATCCAGATGTTTGACGATCACCTTTTGTTTGGACAGTTTGACCGCCCCGCGCGCCAGCGTGGAGGTGACAATCATCGGCAGCATTTCCGGCGTTAAGCCCACGGCTACGGAGAGCGCAAACAGTGCCGCTTCCCACCAGTCGCCTTTGGTGTAGCCGTTGATCAGCAGCACAATCGGCGTCATCACCATCATAAAGCGGATCAGCAGCATGCTGACGCGGCCAATGCCTTTCTGGAACGCATTAGGCTCGCTTTCCTGCTCCGTTACGCGCCCGGCAAGCTGCCCAAACCAGGTGTTGCCGCCGGTAGCGGTCACGATCGCCTGCGCCGTGCCGCTGACCACCGTGGTGCCCATAAAACACAAGGTGTCGCACTCGAGCGGGTTCATCTGCTGCGGGTCGCGGCTGCGCGCCACCTTTTCGACCGGCAAGGATTCACCGGTCAACGACGCTTGCGCCACAAACAGATCGCGCGCCTGAATGATGCGTAAGTCTGCCGGGATCATATCCCCGGCGGCGAGCTTGACCAGATCGCCCGGAACAAGCTGGTCAATCGGCAGTTCGAGCCAGGCGTTTTCACCAAGATCGTTAATCACGCGCGACACGGTTGCCGTGTTGCTGACCATCGCCTTTAGGGCGTCCGCCGCTTTGGTGGAGCGGGCTTCCTGAATGAAGTTCAGCAGCGTGGAGATGCCGACCATCAGGGCGATAACGCCAGCGGCAAACAGATCTTCAGTGGCATAGGAGATAATGCCCAGCACGGTCAGCAGCAGGTTAAACGGGTTGCGATAGCAGAGCCACAGATGCACCCACCACGGAGACGGCTTTTGCGCCGGGATTTGATTATCGCCATGTACGGCGCGAATTTTTTCGACTTCGGACGCGTTCAGCCCTTCGGGGTGGCCGCCAAAGGCGCGCCAGACTTCATTTTCATCCATCGCCGCCACGTTCAGGCAGCGTTCGGTAAGGGAAGCGGGGATCGCGGCGCCAGCCATGTTTTTGGCATTTGGCAGCGGATCGCGTTGGACAAGACGATGCGGCAGGTGGCGGCTCAGCAGCGCCTGCAGCTGACGGGTAATATTTTTAAACATAGTCATTCCTCCGCACCCGCAAACGCGGATGCAGCATTACCTTCAGGCGTGGCAAAGCCGTACCTGAGAGGCACTCAAATTTTCAAGCAGGAACGTTTATGACGTTGCTGCCTCACATCACCGGTGAGTCAGCAACAGGCTGGCTTACCGGATAGAATGCATTCTCCCGTTGAGGAGAGGTGTGGGATCGGGATCCATGTTGCCTCCGGTAAGTAAAAAGTCAGGTTTCGCCGAGCAGTATAAGGATTTAAGCGTACCCTTAGCGGTGCTTCGGGCGGTATTATAACCCCACGCAAATAAACCGAACGTAAACCAGACTTTGCCCATAGCGAAATCACGCTACGGCGTTAGGCTCAATTGACCATATTATCGTTGTTACAGGGAATACAGCATGCAGAACCGCCTTACGATTAAAGACATCGCGCGTTTAAGCGGCGTGGGGAAATCCACCGTCTCGCGCGTGCTGAACAACGAAAGCGGGGTTAGCGAGCGCACGCGCGAGCGCGTTGAGGCGGTAATGAATCAGCACGGTTTCTCCCCTTCCCGCTCCGCCCGCGCCATGCGTGGACAGAGTGATAAAGTGGTCGCCATTATCGTGTCGCGCCTGGATTCCCTTTCAGAAAATCTCGCCGTTCAGACCATGCTCCCCGCCTTTTACGAGCAGGGCTATGACCCGATCATGATGGAGAGTCAGTTCTCGCCGCAGCTGGTTGAAGAACATCTGGGTATGCTCCAGCGCCGCAACATTGATGGCGTGGTGCTGTTTGGCTTTACCGGCATTAAAGAGGAGATGCTGAAACCCTGGCAGCCGTCTCTGGTTCTGCTGGCGCGCGATGCCAGCGGTTTTGCCTCCGTCTGCTACGACGACGAAGGAGCCATTATTACCCTGATGCAGCGTCTGTACGATGATGGCCATCGTCACATTAGCTATCTGGGCGTTCCGCACGTGGACGTGACCACCGGCAAGCGCCGTCACGAGGCGTACCTGGCGTTTTGTAAAAAGCATAACCTGCCCGCCGTGGCCTCCCTTCCGGGGCTGGGCATGAAGCAGGGTTATGAGCAGGTCGCCAGCGTATTGACCCTGCAAACTACCGCGCTGGTCTGCGCTACGGACACCCTGGCGCTGGGCGCGAGTAAATATATTCAGGAACAACGCATCGATAACCTGCAGGTAGCGAGCGTGGGCAGTACGCCGCTGATGAAGTTTTTGCACCCGGAAATTATCACCGTCGACCCAGGCTACGCCGAGTCCGGCAGGCAGGCCGCCGCGCAGCTGATCGAGCAGATCAACGGGCGCGCTGAGCCGCGTCAGATCGTTATTCCCGCCCATCTTTCGTAACCCCCGTTAAACGGATTATTGTGATCGTCGCCTGATTTCGGGAACGTTCCCATTTTCGCCGTCACGCTGAAGGAGTAGGCTTGCGCTCAGGTCATTACCCCTATCCATCAGTCATGAGGTTTCATGATGAGTAAAGTCAAACAAGCCGATATCGATCAGCTGATCGTCCTGGTGGGCGGACGCGAAAACATCGCGACCGTCAGCCACTGTATTACCCGCCTGCGCTTCGTGTTGAACGATCCGGCCAAGGCCAATCCGAAAGCCATTGAAGAACTGAAAATGGTAAAAGGCTGCTTCACCAACGCCGGGCAATTCCAGGTGGTGATTGGTACCGAAGTGGGCGATTACTATCAAGCTCTGCTGGCGACAACCGGGCACTCTTCTGCCGATAAAGAGCAGGCGAAGAAAGCCGCACGCCAGAATATGAAGTGGCACGAGCAGCTGATCTCTCACTTTGCGGAGATCTTCTTCCCGCTGCTGCCAGCGCTGATCAGCGGGGGCTTAATTTTAGGTTTCCGTAACGTCATTGGCGATGTGCCGATGAGCGACGGCAAAACCCTGGCGCAGATGTATCCCGCGCTGCAAAGCATCTATGATTTCCTGTGGCTGATTGGCGAAGCCATCTTCTTCTACCTGCCGGTCGGGATTTGCTGGTCTGCGGTGCGCAAGATGGGCGGTACGCCGATTCTGGGTATCGTGCTGGGCGTGACGCTGGTCTCTCCACAGTTAATGAACGCTTACTTACTTGGTCAGCAAGTGCCGGAAGTGTGGAACTTCGGCCTGTTTACCATCGCCAAAGTGGGCTATCAGGCGCAGGTCATTCCGGCACTGCTGGCCGGTCTGGCGCTGGGCTTTATTGAAACCCGCTTGAAGCGCATCGTGCCGGATTACCTTTATCTGGTAGTAGTGCCGGTCTGTTCGCTGATTCTGGCGGTGTTCCTGGCGCATGCGTTTATTGGTCCGTTTGGCCGCATGATTGGCGACGGCGTGGCCTTCGCGGTCCGTCACCTGATGACCGGCAGCTTCGCGCCGATTGGTGCCGCGCTGTTTGGCTTCCTGTACGCCCCGCTGGTGATCACCGGCGTGCACCAGACCACGCTGGCGATTGATATGCAGATGATCCAGAGCCTCGGCGGCACGCCGGTCTGGCCTATCATCGCGCTGTCTAATATTGCGCAGGCGTCGGCGGTCACCGGCATCATCATCGTCAGCCGTAAGCATAACGAGCGTGAGATCTCCGTTCCGGCAGCCATCTCCGCTTACCTCGGCGTCACCGAACCGGCCATGTACGGCATCAACCTGAAATACCGTTTCCCCATGCTCTGCGCGATGATCGGTTCCGGTCTGGCAGGCCTGCTGTGCGGCCTGAACGGCGTGATGGCGAACGGAATTGGCGTTGGCGGCCTGCCGGGTATCCTCTCCATCCAGCCCGCTTTCTGGCAGGTGTTTGCCCTGGCAATGGCGGTCGCGATTATTGTCCCCATGGCGCTCACTACCGTGATTTATCAGCGTAAGTTCCGTCAGGGCACGCTGCAGATTGTTTAACTTCATCTTTCGGGGCGCAGTTGCGCCCCTTCGCATTTGCAGGAACGCATTATGAATACCCTCCCTCACTGGTGGCAGAACGGCGTCATCTATCAGATTTACCCAAAGAGCTTCCAGGACACCACCGGGCGCGGCACCGGCGATTTACGCGGCGTGACCCAGCGACTGGACTACCTGAAAACGCTCGGCATTGACGCCATCTGGCTGACGCCGTTTTATATCTCACCGCAGGTGGATAACGGCTACGACGTGGCGAATTACACCGCCATCGACCCGGCCTACGGTACGCTGGATGACTTCGACGAGCTGGTGGCTCAGGCGCACGAACGCGGCATCCGCATCGTGCTGGATATGGTGTTTAACCACACGTCGACGCAGCACGCCTGGTTCCGCGAGTCGCTGAACAAAGCGAGCCCGTACCGCCAGTTCTACATCTGGCGCGACGGCACGCCGGATGCGCTGCCCAATAACTGGCGCTCCAAGTTTGGCGGCAACGCCTGGCGCTGGCACGCGGAGAGCGAGCAATATTACCTGCACCTGTTTGCCCCCGAGCAGGCGGATCTCAACTGGGAAAACCCTGACGTGCGTGCCGAGCTGAAAAAGGTGTGCGAATTCTGGGCCGATCGCGGCGTGGACGGTTTACGCCTCGACGTGATTAACCTGATCTCGAAAGACCAGACGTTCCCGGACGACACGATCGGCGACGGTCGCCGCTTCTACACCGACGGACCGCGCGTTCACGAATACTTGCAGGAGATGAGTCGCGACGTGTTTACGCCGCGCAATCTGATGACGGTGGGCGAGATGTCGTCGACCTCGCTGGAAAACTGCCAGCAGTATGCCGCACTCGACGGGCGCGAGCTGTCAATGACCTTTAACTTCCACCACCTGAAGGTCGATTATCCGGGTGGCGAAAAATGGACCCGGGCGAAACCGGACTTCGTGGCGCTGAAAACCCTGTTTACCCACTGGCAGCAGGGGATGCACAACAAAGCGTGGAACGCGCTGTTCTGGTGTAACCACGACCAGCCGCGCATTGTTTCGCGCTTTGGCGACGAAGGGGAATATCGCGTGCCGGCGGCGAAGATGCTCGGCATGGTGCTGCACGGGATGCAGGGCACGCCGTATATCTATCAGGGCGAAGAGATCGGCATGACCAACCCGCACTTCAGCCGCATTACTGATTACCGCGACGTAGAAAGCCTGAACATGTTCGCCGAACTGCGGGCAAACGGTCGCGATCCGGATGAATTACTGGCGATTCTGGCGAGCAAGTCTCGCGACAACGGCCGCACGCCGATGCAGTGGGATGCCTCACACAATGCGGGCTTCAGCGAGGGCGACCCCTGGATTGGCGTCTGCGATAACTACGAAATCGTCAACGCCCGTGCTGCGCTTGATGACCCGGACTCGGTGTTCTACGCCTATCAATCCCTGATTCGCCTGCGTAAAACCCTGCCGGTGCTGACGTGGGGCGATTATGAGGATTTACTGCCTGAACACCCTTCCTTGTGGTGCTATCGCCGCCGTTGGCAGGGGCAAACCCTGGTCGTGGTGGCGAACCTGAGCAACGCGTCTCAGGCGTGTCAGATAGACCTCCTCAGCGGCGAGTGGGAGGTGGTCATGAGCAACTACCCTTCACCACACGAAACGGCGCTGCGTCCGTTTGAAGCCATCTGGTGGTTACAGTCGTAATCATCCTGCCGGGCGCGTTCCTGCGCCCGGTTTATTTTACTGTTTTTGTTGAATAATTAATCAGATTTTTCCAGCCCTAATTTACAAACGCTGAAGCGCCCGCCGTTTGTACTCTCGTCTTTTTACTTTGTTCTGAATCAAAAAAATCGCAAACATGTTTGATGCAAATCACTATATGTAGCACTTAAAATGCACGCCGACCCAATATATTGTATTTATCGTCTATTATTCCTACAACAAGACGGCGACCCGCCTTCCTTGAATTGTGGATAACAGGCGTTGGGAACGAGGGAAGTCGCTGGCCTGGTTGGCAATAAGTCCGGTGAATACTTCTCCACCTCTGTGGATAACCTGTTTTTAAAATGGAGTGATCATGACACCGCATGTGATGAAACGAGATGGCTGTAAAGTGCCGTTTAAATCAGAGCGCATCAAAGAAGCCATTCTGCGTGCAGCTAAAGCAGCGGGAGTCGATGACGCAGATTACTGCGCCACCGTCGCAGAAGTCGTTAGCAGCCAGATGAACGCGCGCAGTCAGGTGGATATCAACGATATCCAGACCGCGGTTGAGAACCAGCTGATGTCTGGCCCCTATAAGCAGCTGGCACGCGCCTATATTGAGTACCGCCACGATCGTGACGTTCAACGTGAGAAGCGCGGTCGCCTGAACCAGGAAATTCGCGGCCTGGTGGAGCAGACCAACTCTTCCCTGCTCAACGAAAACGCCAATAAAGACAGTAAGGTCATCCCGACCCAGCGCGACCTGCTGGCCGGTATTGTCGCCAAACATTATGCGCGCCAGCATCTGCTGCCGCGCGACGTGGTGTCTGCGCACGAGCGCGGAGAGATCCACTACCACGATCTCGACTATTCGCCGTTCTTCCCGATGTTCAACTGCATGCTGATCGACCTGAAAGGTATGCTGACCCACGGTTTTAAAATGGGTAACGCCGAGATTGAACCGCCGAAATCGATCTCCACGGCGACCGCGGTCACCGCCCAGATTATCGCCCAGGTGGCGAGCCACATTTACGGCGGCACCACCATTAATCGCATAGATGAAGTGCTGGCCCCGTTCGTGACCGAGAGCTTCAACAAACATCGCAAAACCGCAGAAGAGTGGCATATCCCGGACGCCGACGGCTATGCCCGCTCCCGCACCGAAAAAGAGTGCTACGACGCCTTCCAGTCGCTGGAATATGAGGTAAACACGCTGCACACGGCTAACGGCCAGACGCCGTTTGTGACCTTCGGTTTTGGTCTTGGCACCAGCTGGGAGTCGCGTCTGATTCAGCAGTCCATTCTGCGTAACCGTATCTCGGGCCTGGGCAAAAACCGCAAAACCGCGGTGTTCCCGAAACTGGTGTTCGCCATCCGCGACGGCCTGAACCACAAGTTTGGCGATCCGAACTACGACATCAAACAGCTGGCGCTGGAGTGTGCGAGCAAGCGCATGTATCCAGACATTCTGAACTACGACCAGGTAGTCAAAGTGACCGGCTCGTTTAAAACCCCAATGGGCTGCCGCAGCTTCCTCGGCGTGTACGAAGATGAAAACGGTGAGCAGATCCACGACGGGCGTAATAACCTCGGCGTTATCAGCCTCAACCTGCCGCGCATTGCGCTGGAGGCCAAAGGCAATGAAGCAGCCTTCTGGGCGCTGCTGGATGAACGTCTGCAGCTGGCGCGGAAAGCGCTGATGACCCGTATCGCGCGTCTGGAAGGGGTGAAAGCCCGCGTCGCCCCTATCCTCTATATGGAAGGGGCCTGCGGCGTGCGTCTGAAGGCAGACGATGACGTTTCAGAGATCTTCAAAAACGGCCGTGCGTCTATTTCGCTGGGCTATATCGGCATTCACGAAACCATCAATGCGTTGTTTGGCGATAAGCATGTCTATGACAGCGAAGCCCTGCGTGAAAAAGGCGTCGCGATCGTTCAGCGCCTGCGTGATGCCGTTGACCAGTGGAAGAATGAAACCGGCTACGGCTTCAGCCTGTACAGCACGCCGAGCGAAAACCTGTGCGATCGCTTCTGCCGTCTGGATACCGCCGAGTTTGGCATTGTGGAAGGGGTAACCGATAAAGGTTACTACACCAACAGTTTCCACCTCGATGTCGAGAAGAAGGTGAACCCGTACGACAAGATTGACTTTGAAGCGGCGTATCCCCCAATCGCCAACGGCGGCTTTATTTGCTACGGCGAATACCCGAATATCCAGCACAACCTGAAAGCGCTGGAAGACGTGTGGGATTACAGCTACCAGCACGTGCCGTATTACGGAACCAACACGCCAATCGACGAGTGCTATGAGTGCGGTTTTACCGGTGAGTTTGAGTGCACCAGCAAAGGCTTTACCTGCCCGAAATGCGGCAACCATGATGCCGCTCGCGTCTCCGTCACCCGCCGCGTGTGCGGCTATCTCGGCAGCCCGGATGCGCGTCCGTTTAACGCCGGTAAGCAAGAAGAGGTGAAGCGCCGCGTGAAGCATTTGGGGAATGGGCAGATCGGTTGAGTTCTTCACCGGGTTCTCCCCCCTCTCCCTGTGGGAGAGGGCCGGGGTGAGGGCATCAGCGCGCACACATTCTCTGGACATTTTCTATGCGATATCACCAGTACTATCCCGTCGACATCGTCAACGGCCCCGGCACCCGCTGCACCCTGTTTGTCTCAGGCTGCGTTCATGAATGCCCTGGCTGCTACAACAAAAGCACCTGGCGTCTCAATTCCGGCATGCCGTTTACCGCCGAGATGGAAGACCGGATCGTCAACGACCTGAACGACACCCGCATTCACCGCCAGGGGGTTTCGCTCTCCGGTGGCGACCCCCTGCACCCGCAAAACGTGCCGGATATTCTGAAGCTGGTAAAACGCATTCGCCGCGAATGTGCGGGAAAAGATATCTGGGTGTGGACGGGATATAAGCTGGATGAACTGAACGCGCAGCAAAGGGAAGTGGTGGATCTGATTAACGTGCTGGTCGACGGCAAGTTCGTGCAGGATTTAAAAGACCCGGCGCTAATCTGGCGCGGCAGCAGCAACCAGGTTGTGCATCATTTGCGGTGAGCATTAGAGCCGTTTGTTTGCATCATGATAAACGGCTGCTTTCTCTTTTTTTCACTATCATTCCCTTTAACGCCCTCGGGTCAAATGCCAGTTCATAAGTCATCCAGACTAACCTTAACGCCCTTTTGCGGATTAGCCAGCCGCTCCCGGACCGTCTGTATCAGCGCATCTTCGCTGTCACTAATCGTGACCGTTTTCACGGGCATGCGCCCTGTTTCAGCTACGTACTGAAACAGTAATCGTACCGCTTCCGTAGGGGTGATGTTGAGTTTTTCCAGCACGGCGTAAGCCTCGTTTTTGAGTTTATCATCCAGACGGACGTTAAGCGTGGCCATTATGCCTCCAGTAGAAACGAATATGTAATGCATTTTAGCATTACATTCGCATTACATCGAATTCTGGATAACGCCTCTCAAAACCGGCTCAAACTCTCCATCGCCACCGCCTTAAACTCGGCAAAATCACCGCAGCTACAGAGTCGCGTCATCGCCCGTTCGCGCAGGAAGGTGACGAAGATATCGTAGATCGCCATCGCCTCTTCGTATTCGCTTTTGCTGATGGCCAGCAGGAAAATGACGTGCGCGGTTTCGTCTCCCCACGGAATGCCGTGAGGCGCGAGCACCGTATAGACCACGGTTTTCTGCGCCAGCAGGCCGAGGGAGTGCGGCAACGCGATGCCGTCACCGAGCATGGTGCTGACGATGGCTTCACGCTCGACGACCGAATCCAGAAACTCCGCGCCAACAAAGCCTTCGCCCTCAAGCTGCGCGCACAGCTCGCGGAACAGCGTTTGCTGGTCAACGGATTTGTCGAGAATACGAAAGTGGGTCGCGTCGAAGTATTTATCGAGCATCCACGGACGGGTGCGGTCAACCAGCACCAGCTTGCCGATCTGCTCAAGCTGGTAGTCGGTAGGGAACGGCGCAATCATCACCACCGGCTTCGACTTTTCACTCACGCGGGCGGTGGAGATAACAAAGTCTTCGGCAATCGCGTCTGCCAGCTCGTACTCGCGCAGGGTGAGGGTACGCGCCACCTCAATCTGTGGATATTTGCGCTGCAGCACCGCTTCGATCATTCGCACCATCGCGTTACCCGCATCGCACACCAGCAGCACGCGCGGCTGGCGCTGATAGCCAATGTTGTAGTGGCGCTCCAGCCCAACGCCAATGTGCAGCACCAGGAAGCCAATCTCGTTTTCGCTGATGACGTACGGCGTGTATTTGCCCCAGCTCGACACCGCCGCCAGGGTCATATCCCACGCCATCGGGTAGTGTTGCTTGATGTTATCCAGCAGCGGATTGGGGATCATGATTTGATACCGCACGCGGGTGATCATGGTTTTGATGTGCGTGAGCAGATCCGCATGCAGCTGCTCGTCGCTGAGCAGGTTGTAGTTATAGTGGGTGTTGATGTAGCGCAGGATGTAATTTACCAGCGTTTCATCGTCGTCGGCATTGATCGCGCTGGGAGCAATCTCCTGGATTTGCCGCGCTGCAATGTGCACGCACAGCCAGCTCTCTTCAGAAGGTGAAAGCGCTTTGCCCGCCAGCTGCTGGACGGTTACAGCAATATCTTTTGCCGCTTCACGCACGTTCTCTTCCACATCTTCCGCGTGGAATTCCGGCAGCGGATAACCTTCACTGATACGACGCACCGACACCGCGCAGTACAGACGCAGGAACAGCTCGCCTTCATCGGTCAGGCGGATGTGATGGCGGGTCAGCGCGTCGTGCAGCACGGGCACCATCTGTTCAGCAACGCCTGCATTGAGCGCAACGTCCGTGACCAGCGGGTTCAGGCTGTCCTGCTGCGCGAGCTCCCAGAGCAGGTCGGTCAGACAGGCGCGGGTGGCCATCTCGCTGCCAAACAGCTTCATGCCGTGGCGCGGGCGGGTTTCCAGCGTCAGGTGGTAGCGGTGAAACCACTCGCGCACTTCCGCCATGTCGCTTTGCAGCGTGGCGCGGCTGACAAACCACTCGTCCGCCAAGTCTTCCAGCTTGAGGGAAAACGCCGAGGTGAGAAAACGGACCACCAGATAGTGCACGCGTTCTGGCCCCGTACGAGGAATACGCAGCGCCCGAGGATGCGATGCCTGCAGCTGCTGATAGCGCTCGGCATCGTCAATTTTAAGCTGATAGCCATTCCCTCGGCTCAGGATAAACTGCGCGCCGTGGCTTGCCAGCAGCGCGTTCAGGGCGGTGATATCAGCCCGGACAGTTCGCGTGGAGACCGACAGCCGCTGCGCCAGCTCGTCCTGCGGCAGCGTCTCGTTTTGCAACAGATCGAAAAGTTGCGCTAAACGTTGGTTCGGGAATCGCACGGGGTTGTCCTCTTACAGCTTAGGGTGAAATGACCATCTGGGATGGACTGCCGACCGGGGTGTAGTCTGGCTCGAAGTTCAGCTTACCGTCCTGCGCCACGCGAAAACGGGTGATGTTGTCGCTGCGCTGGTTCATGACGTACAGCCAACGCCCCTGTTTATCCAGCGTCAGGGTGCGCGGGTAATCCCCCCGCGTCCACACATCGTCCTGATGCGTCAGCGTGCCCTCTGCCGTTACGGTAAAGTGCCCGATGCTGTTATGCAAACGGTTAGCCACATACAGCTGCTTGCCATCGGCGCTTAATGCGAGTCCGGCAGCAAAACTGGTGCCTTTGTAACCTGTTGGCAGCGCGGAGAGCGTCTTGCCCTCTTTCAGGGTGCCGTTTGCCTCAACGGTATAGTGGGTCAGCGTAGACGCCTCTTCGTTAATCAGCCACAGGGCATCCCCCTTTGGCGTAAAAACGAAGTGGCGCGGCCCGGCACCGTTTGAAGAGGCGCGGATAAACGGCGGATCGTTCGGCGTCAGCTTGCCTGTTCGATCGTCAAAGCGGTACTGGTAGATGCGATCCAGCCCCAGATCGGTGGAAAACACGTATTTCCCGCTCGGATCGGCGGCGATCATGTGCGCGTGAGGGCCGTTGTGGTCGCTGATGGCAAAGCTGCCCTCCGCAGCGGCTTCCGGTTTTGCTGCGCCCGGCTCACCCTGATCCTGGTGCTGATCCGTGGCGTCACCCAGGCTGCCGTCTGCCTTGACCGGTAATACGGCAATCGACCCGCTGACGTAGTTGGCCACTAGCAGGTGCTGGCCATTTGGCGTCAGCGAAAGATAAACCGGCCCGGCCCCGCCGGAGGACACCTGGTTAAGCACGCTCAGCTCACCGTGATTATCCACCCGGAGCGCCTGCACCACGCCCTGCTCCAGTTCGCTTGCCACATACAGCGTTTTGCCGTCGTGCGAGACCGTCAGCTGGGCAGCGTTGGGAAGTTCACTCACCCGCGTTTTATTGCCAAGCGCGCCCGTTTGCGGGTCGACGGTAAAACGGTACAGCCCTTCACCGTTGGGGTTGTAGGTCCCCACCCAGGCGAACTGCGTCTGGGCGGCTGCTGAGGCAGCAAGTAAAGAGAGTGAAGCGACAAGCAGGTTACGGGTGTGCATGGTGGCTCCTTTAACGTTTATGACTTCACGCGTTTCTTCGTCATTTCAAGCAGCGTGCGCACATCTTCCGGGCGCGTATCGCCGCTGGCTTTGTCGATAATCGAGCTGTAAATATGCGGGATGATTTTGCTCACGCCCGCGTCCAGAGCGATCTGCAGGATCTCTTCATAATTTTCCAGATCGATGCCGCCGGTTGGCTCCAGCCAGAAGTCGT
Source organism: Enterobacter sp. UNJFSC 003 (assembly GCF_036903355.1). Classification (NCBI taxonomy): domain Bacteria; kingdom Pseudomonadati; phylum Pseudomonadota; class Gammaproteobacteria; order Enterobacterales; family Enterobacteriaceae; genus Enterobacter; species Enterobacter sp. UNJFSC 003. The sequence goes on along the minus strand of NZ_JBAKHK010000009.1, from coordinate 82,702 downwards.
GACGGGCGCAGGCTTCCGCCACTGCTTTATACTCGTCACGGCACTTGAGGCCGCCCATCGGGAAGTATTTGATTGAGCTGCCGCCGAAATCTTTCAGCAGGGCAATGGCGGTTTCAACGGGCACGATACCGTCCGGCGCCGCGCTGCTCAGCGGGCCGGTGGAGATTTTCACCCTCCCGACGGTGCCGGTTGGGGAAACCAGGCCATTGACGACCGATTCGTTCTGCCCCAGCAGCGCGCGGCTGGTTGCCACGCCGGTAAAGACCTGGTTAACGTGCTGCGGCTGTACCTGGCGGGAAATTTCGCTCACCATCGCGGACTGGTTCGGATCGCCCGCACCAAGGCCTACGGAGAGCGCGTTATCAATCAGGGCGGCGTATTCGCGCATATCGGCCACCGCGCTCGCCACATCCGGGTAATTTTTGGAGAGCACGCCCACCAGCACATGGCCTTCCGCCGCCTCGTAAATGGCGCTGGCGTTGGCTTTCGAGCCTGCCAGCACGTTCAGGCAGACGCGGTCACGGTAAAAGTTGGGGGTCAGTTTCATGCTTTTTTCTCCTGTCCTAATACTTCGCTAATGCGGCGATACACGATGTTCAGCTGGTCTGCGTTTACGCTGCGCACGTCCGCTTCGATAATCCCTTCGTTGGCCTTGTAGCCACGGAAGTAAATGGCGTATTCGCCCTGCTTGAGCGCGTTCACCAGCTCGCCGGTGCCGACGCCGGTGGTCGCTTCGTCAAATTTAATCTCGGTACGGGCGATATCGCGACCGGCGCTGTCCCAGACCACGCGCGCGGTGACGCCATTCAGGGTGTTGAGCGCGTCGATAAACGGCGTCATCTTCGCCACCATCTCTGCACCGCTCTCCTTGGTCGCGGTAAGGTAATATTCGATGGCGCAGGTCAGGCCAAGAATGCCCTCTTTACCCACCTTCATCGCGCGACCAATCCCCGCCGTCTGGCGCTTCACCCACTCGACGTACTGAGTTTTGCCGATCACCAGGCCGCTGGTGGGCCCTTCGATCGCCTTCGCGCCGCTGTAGATCACCAGATCGGCTCCGGATCGGTAGTAGGTATGCAGATCTTCTTCCGCTGCCGCGTCAACGATCAGGGGCAGATCGTGCTTGCGCGCGACCACTGCCGCCTGCTCTACGCTGAGCATACTTTTTTGCACGCAGTGGTGAGACTTAATGTAGAGGATCGCCGCGGTGCGTGGAGTAATTGCCGCCGCCAGCTGATCGGCGGAGCATTCATTGGCGTAGCCCGCTTCCACCAGCTTACCGCCGCCCAGCGCCACCATGGTGCCCACCGGCGCGCCGAAGTTAACGTTATGGCCTTTCGGCAGGACGATTTCGTTGTTCTCAATAGGGGTCACGTGCAGGTTTTCCAGCAGCCAGTCGCTATCTTTGACCAGCACCGCCGCCACGGACTGGGCGATACCGGCCGATGCGCAGGAGACCACCGTCGCCCCTTCCACATCCAGCAGCTTCGCAATGTATTCCCCGGTTTTATTGACCAGATCCTTCATTTCAAAATAGTGATTCATGCCGTCCATCGCCGCCTGTACCACTTCCGGGCGCGGCGTGGAGACGCCCAGCGCCGTCATGCGGCCAGAGGTGTTGATGACTTGCTTTAAGTTGTACTTCTCATAAATCGAAGGCATGTTCCGTGCTCCCTTGTTCGGTCATGTAGCCCTTGCCCGCGCGGATCGCGGCAAGCGGCACCAGAATGTGTTCAGCCTGCAGGCTGTCGTTTTCTGCATCCGTCAGCAGCGTCGGCTGACGTTTAACCGTGAACAGCGTCAGGTCAGCGTCGAGACCCGGCTGAATGCGGCCTTTACGCGTCAGGCGCAGACCATCGGCGGCGTTCGCGGTGACGCACTCAATCACCTGCGGCAATGACATGCCGATGGCGAGAAACTTCGACATCACGCTCGCCAGCGAGCCCACCGGGCCGTTGATGCGGTTGCGGCAGTAAATATCCGAGCTGATGGTGTGCGGCAGAATGCCCATCGCGATGGCGCGTTTCGCCACCTCAAAGCTGAAGCTCGCCGTGCCGTGGCCAACGTCCAGACGCACGCCGCGCTTCAGGGCAGAGGTGATGGAGGCGCGCAGTTCGCCGGACGGCGTCAAAATACGGTTTGGCTTGCCGTTATAGCAGTGGGTAATGATGTCGCCCGAGCTCAGCAGTTCGGCGATTTCGTCGAGGTTCGGCGGGTTGTTGCCGATGTGGACCATCAGCGGCAAATCGCCATTCTCTTCCTGAATGGCTTTCGCGCGCGCCAGCGGCGTAATACCGTTCTCACCGACCACGCTGCTGCTCATGCGCGCCTTCAGGCCGACGATAAAATCAGGGTGACGCTTCACCGCCTGTTTGACCGCGTCGGCGTCGATGTTGGCCAGATTGGCCAGTTCGTTCTGCGCAATCAGCCCCACGCGGGAGATATTCAGCAGGGCAAACACCTCGGTTGAGGCTTTGCGGGTCATCTCGTAGAAGTCATCTACGTCGTCGGCCCCGGTACTGCCCGCATCTACCACGGAGGTGACGCCAGTCGCAATGCCGACGCTGTCCGGTTCGTCGTGATAAATCGGGGAATTGGGGTAACAGTGGACGTGTGAGTCAATCCAGCCAGCGCTCACAAAGACTTCGCCGTTAAGCTCAACCGTTTTATGCGCGGGAGCGTCAATCTCGCCCAGCGACGCGATCTTCCCATCCTGAATGGCGATATCGGTCAGGGTATCGTCGGTGAGGCGCGCACGGCGCAGGAGTAAATCAAACATGAGGATCTCCTGATAAGGCGGGCGCCTGAGCGCCCGCGGGTATTAAAGGGCGACCGGGAACAGCCAGCCCAACAGCATGGCACCGAGGATCGCGCCGCCGGTAATCGGCTTCTGCCAGATGTAGAACAGCAGCGCGCCTAAGAGTGAACCCACGCCAATCGGAATGGAGGCGGTCATGGCGCTGAGGATAATCAACGGCCCGAGGAAGCGGCCGGAGGCGTTACCCGCGCCCATCATCACGTCTGCACCGTAGGTGGAGTTGCTCTGATTGATGGTGAACTTACGCGCCAGGATGATGACGTAACCAATCGCCAGACCAATTACCAGGCCGGTAATCAGCGCGGCAATGAAGTTGGTCACCGGGAACATGATGCCCGCGCCCAGCAGCAGCGCCGGCACGCCCAGGCCCACGCCGGTCTGGATCGCCCCGCCGATATCAAGAATACCGACCAGAGAGCCTTCGATGATGCGCGCGAACAGGAAGCTGGCGCCGAACGCCGCAACCGCGCCGTATACGCCGGTATCCATTCCCGCCTTCAGCATCGCCACGAAGGCCACTTCGTTAAACGCGCCGATACCGTAGAGGTAGTACATGTGCGTCCCGGCGAATACGCCGGAGGAAAGCAGGCCAACGAAGATCGGGAACGACCAGTCGGCATACCAAAAACCTTTATTCTGTTCCATGTAGAGGCTCCTGTTATTTGCCGCTGAGCGAGCTGTGGATCATGTCGAGCCAGTTCGGCACGGTCAGATGGAAGGATTCGATCATCTTCATGTCGAAGCCGCGGAAGAAGCCGCTCAGCACGAACAGCGCGACGATGGCGGCCATCATCACTTTAGTAACGTGGTTCCAGCCGCTCTCTTCAACGCCTTTACCGATCAGGATCCCCAGCACCAGACCCGGTACGGCGTTCCCCATGATCAGCTGCGCCGCGCCGCCAAAGACGGTGGCCCAGAATCCGGATTTTTTACCCGCATCGATAGCGGCCAGCCAGAAGATCACCGGCATGACGGTGTTGACCAGCAGGTTAGCCGCAGGCACCAGCACCTTAACAGCGGTGACCTGAAGCGCAGCCGGAACGGAGGAGGCGGTAAGATTAAGGAAGGTGACGACAATCATGCCAATCACGCCGCAGGCAATCGCCATTTTGCGGGGATCGTGCAGCGTTTCGCCGACGTTACGGTTTTTGATCATCAGTGCAGCAGCACCCCAGTTCGGGATGATGCGGTGGTCAACGTCCTGTGTGAACGCCCCTGCGGCCACGGAAGAGGCCCAGGCGTTAAAGAAGAAGCCTAACCCAAAGGAGAAGTGAGAAGCCGGATCCCCTTCACAGGAGTTCAGTTCCCCCAACGTACGAAACGCGCCCATACCCTGTGTGGTAGGCGCATGAAACATGCGTGCAGCCCCGGCTCCGACACCGACGCCCACCAGGCCGCCGATGATGAGCGATTTTATTAATATAATTAAGAACATCAGTCTGCCCTTTTATGAATAATCAGCGTTGCGTGACGAAATCCACCTGGTCGAGATTGATGGCGGTCACGTTGACGGTCACATCCAGCTCCACGCTGTAGGTGCGTCTTTCCCGGCGCAAAAAGAAGAACAGAAACGCTTCTTTCCGCACCGCTTCTTGCGCCTGAACAACCTGCACATCCTGTGGCTCAATACGCAGTAAGATATGCGGTGAGGCTTTCATCACCGCGGCCTGAACGTGGTTGAGCGCGTCGGCAAAGGCGCGCGCTTTGGCGTCGCCTTTGCCCTTCACTCTCACCGTGGTTGTGAACTGTTCTTTCATGCTTATGCGCCGTATTTTTTCTGCCACGCCTGCACCAGACGCTCGCCCAGCTCTTCTTTATCCATAAAGCCAAAGCCCAGCACGTTGCAGCCTTCGTTGATGGCGGTCACGCCCTCTTCCACGGAACGCATGCCGTATTTGGCTTTGTAGCCATATTTGGTCTGAGCAGTAATTGCGCCCGCGCCGCCGCTGCCGCAGAAGGAGATGCCGAAGGTGGCGTTTTCCGCTTTCATCACGTCACCGAGCTTCATATCGGCAGCCATACCCGGTACGACAACCGCGCGTCCACCTGCTTTTTCGACACCAGTGGCCACTTTCTGACCTTTGCCCAGGCGATCGCCAATCACGACTGTAATCTGTTCCATGTGTTGCTCCTTAAAGGTTGTCTTTCGCGACTTCGAAGTGAACGGAGAGCAGCCAGGCCTCTTCATCAGGAAGATTGCCAAACTGCGCTACCACTTCACGGGCAAGCCGCATTGAATCGGGTGAAATTTCGTCGAACAGTTCTGCTTCAACCTCCGGCAGCGGTTCGCCGGTCACGGACCGGTGCGCCATTGCGCGAACGTGGGAGGTCAGCATCTGCTCCTGTACCGCATTGGGGATGATGTTGTTTCGGGCCAGCAGGGCATATACCTGCTGCAGCATGGTGGTCGCGAGCTGCTCTGTCTGCAGCGACTGTTCCCCAACGTCGTTCATTACCGCTCCGTTAATCACTGGTCTTACCCCGTTTATGGCTCTGGAATAAAACTAACGTTGCAGGGGAATTGTTTGTAGCGAGTTGTTTTCCACTTCGAAGTGGAAAGGCGAGCCGCAGCAGTGATCTGTGCCACATAAATGCGCTGAATATGGATAAAACGCTGGATTTACGTGATGAATATCACGCTATCGCGCGGCAAATAAGGGGTAAGCGAAGCGGAAAAGGTTACGGGCAAGCGCGTTGAAATGTGATGTGGATAAGGTTTTCTTATGGGGATGGGAAAGAGTGTGAGCGGAGGCGCTTAACGCGACCCCGCTCGGGCAGGCCATTAACGATACTTTTTGTGATACGTGTTGCGGGTGGTGACAAACTGATCGGCCGCCGCCTGGGCTTCCTTCACCTTGCCTTCATTAGCAAGCTTCAGCGCGCCGTCGATCTGACCGACCAGCACGTCAAAGCCGTGGCGGAAATCGTTCATTTCAGCGCTGTCAGCCGGTTTGTTTTCCAGCTTCGGCGGCGTCGCTTTTTGGGCATCCAGCGCCGCTTCACGCATTTTGGTCAATGCGTCCTTCATGTCCGCCGCATTGTCCGTCTTCTGCACCACCTTCAGGTTTTGGCTGAGGATGTCCATGTTGTCTTCAAGATCGGCAGCAAACGCAGAAGAGCCAAGAACCAGCGTTGAAGCTGCGACGATCGCTAACAGGTGTTTACGCATTGCTCACGTCCTTTTTTATTATTAAGAAAACACTATCGCTATTGACCCGCTATTTTCATTTCGGGCAGAAGTACAGAACCACACTGTATATTGCTACGTGTTTCAATATCGTTACCGACCGTAACGATGTTGCGCCACATGTCCTTGAGGTTGCCGGCGATGGTAATCTCGCTCACCGGATACTGAATTTCGCCGTTTTCGACCCAGAAGCCCGCCGCACCGCGAGAATAATCCCCGGTAATGCCGCTTACGCCCTGCCCCATCAGCTCGGTCACGACCAGGCCGGTGCCCATCTCTTTCAGCATCTGCTCAAAGCTCAGGCCCTGTCCGGCAATGCGCCAATTATGGATGCCGCCCGCGTGACCGGTGCTTTTCAGCCCCAGCTTGCGCGCAGAGTAGTTGGTCAACAGCCACTGGGTCAGAATGCCGTCTTTGATGATATCGCGACGTTCTGTACGCACGCCTTCGCTGTCGAACGGCGTAGAGGCCAGTCCTTTCAGCAGATGCGGGTGCTCTTCGATCGTCAGCCACTCTGGCAGGATCTGTTTACCCAGCGAGTCGAGCAGGAAGGTCGATTTACGGTACACCGAGCCGCCCGCAATGGCGCCCACCAGATGACCGAACAGGCCAGTCGCCACTTCGTTGGCAAAAATTACCGGGGCTTTCATGGTGGAGAGCTTGCGCGGTGACAGGCGAGAGAGCGTACGCTGCGCGCATTCTGCCCCCACCCACTCCGGAGACTGTAAATCACCCAGCGCGCGGCCAATGGTGTACGCGTAGTCACGCTCCATATCGCCGTTCTCTTCAGCAATCACGCAGCTTGAGAGCGAGTGGCGGGTTGAGCAGTACCCCTGCAGCATGCCGTGGCTGTTGCCAAATACCTTGATGCCGTAGTGACTATTAAAGCTGCCGCCTTCGGTATTGGTGATACGTTTATCGGCCTGCAGAGAAGCCTGCTCGGCACGCGCGGCCATCTCGATTGCTTCATCCGGGGTCACTTCAGCCGGGTGGAACAGATCGAGGTCCGGCGCGTCAAATGCCAGCAGATCTTTATCCGCTACGCCAGCGTAAGGATCGGGAGAGGTGTAACGGGCGATATCCAGCGCCGCCTGCACCGTACGGGCAATGGCATCCGGACTCAAATCGGTGGAAGACGCGCTGCCTTTGCGATTCTGGTGGTAAACCGTAATCCCCAGAGCGCCATCGCTGTTGAATTCTACATTCTCCACTTCGCCGTAGCGGGTGCTCACGCTAATGCCCGTGGTTTTGCTGACTGCCACTTCGGCGCCATCTGATTTACCTGAAGCGAGCGTCAACGCGGTGGAGACGGCTTCTTCCAGAATCTTACGCTGCGCTTCAACTTGTGAGGTTACTTTCATCGCAAATGCCATACTGTAAGAGAGAGTTAATTGAAGTCTAACAGAGAACCGTTTTTCAGTGCGCGTCTTAACTGGTAACATTAGCCTCTTTTTTAAAGGAGCCTGACATGACTAAGCAGCCCGAAGACTGGCTCGACGACGTTCCCGGTGATGACATCGAAGACGAAGATGATGAGATCATCTGGGTCAGTAAAAGTGAAATTAAACGTGACGCCGAAGAGTTAAAACAGCTTGGCGGAGAACTGGTAGAACTGGGTAAAAACGCGCTGGATAAGATCCCGCTCGACCAGGATCTGCGCGATGCCATTGAACTGGCACAGAAAATCAAAAAAGAAGGTCGTCGTCGCCAGCTTCAGCTTATCGGTAAAATGCTGCGTCAGCGCGACGTCGAGCCGATTCGCCAGGCGCTGGACAAACTGAAAAACCGCCACAACCAGCAGGTTGCGCTGTTCCATAAGCTGGAGCAGATCCGCGACCGCCTGATTGAGCAGGGTGATGATGCCGTACCTGAAGTGCTGAACCTGTGGCCGGATGCCGACCGCCAGCAGCTGCGTTCGCTGATCCGCAATGCGAAGAAAGAGAAAGAAGGGAATAAGCCGCCGAAGTCTGCGCGCCTGATTTTCCAGTATCTGCGCGAGCTGTCCGAGAACGAAGAGTAATACACACGTCGCCTGTTCCCCTCTCCCCTTTGGGGAGAGGGCTGGGGTGAGGCGCTTACTCTACCGCTGCCGCTTTCTTCGCCAGACCGTCCAGCAGCTTCTGATGGATCCCACCAAAACCGCCGTTGCTCATGACCAGAATATGGTCGCCAGGCTGGGCAGCTTTCACCACCATATCCGCCAGCACGTCAACATCCGCACTCCAGTGCGCGGGCTGAATGCACGCGTCAGCCACTTCTGCCACCTGCCAGGGGATATGCTGCGGCTGTAGCAGGAAGACTTCATCGGCACGACCTAAGGACGGCGCGAGATCGTCTTTGCAGATCCCCATCTTCATGGTGTTTGAGCGCGGCTCCAGCACCGCCAGAATGCGGGCAGTGCCGCCCACTTTCCCGCGCAGTGCCGCCAGGGTTGCCAGAATGGCCGTCGGATGGTGTGCAAAATCGTCATACACCGTTACCCCATGGGCTTCACCGCGCAGCTCCAGACGACGACGTGCGTTGATAAACGTCCCCAGCGCATTGGCCGCGTCCGCAGGCAGTACGCCGACGTGGCGCGCCGCAGCAATCGCCATCAGGCCGTTGTGCATGTTGTGCTCCCCGACCAGGCCCCACTTCACCTCACCCACTTTTTCGCCGTCGAGTAAGACTTCCCACTCGGAGGCATCGGTGTTGAGTTTTTTCGCCTGCCAGTGTCCCTGCTCGCCCACCAGCTCCTGCTCGCTCCAGCAGCCCATCGCCATCGTCTGCTTCAGGTTGATGTCGTTCTCCGGCAGGATGATACGCCCCTGACCCGGGACGATGCGCACCAGGTGATGGAACTGTTTCTGGATAGCCTTCAGGTCGTCAAAGATATCCGCATGATCGAACTCAAGGTTGTTGAGGATCAGCGTGCGCGGGCAGTAATGCACGAACTTGGAGCGCTTGTCGAAGAATGCACAGTCGTATTCATCGGCTTCGATCACAAAGAACGGGCTGTCACCCAGACGCGCAGAGACGTCGAAATTGCCCGGCACGCCGCCGATCACAAAGCCCGGCTTGTAACCGCAGGCTTCAAGGATCCAGGTGGCCATACCGGCAGTAGTCGTTTTGCCGTGCGTACCGGCAACCGCGATAACCCAGCGGTCGCGCAGGACGAAATCATGCAGCCACTGTGGGCCAGACATGAACGGAATATTGCGTTCCAGCACCGCTTCGACACACGGATTACCACGGGTCATGGCGTTGCCAATGATCACCAGATCCGGTTGAGGATCAAGCTGGCTGGCGTCATAACCCTGAATGAGAGAAATCCCCTCTTTCTCCAGAAGCGTGCTCATCGGCGGATACACATTGGCGTCCGAACCTGTCACTTCATGGCCCAACGAGCGCGCCAGCATTGCCAGCCCGCCCATGAAAGTGCCACAAATCCCCAATATATGAATGCGCATACGTCACTATCCTTCTTCAATGTGGCGCACATTTTACTCACATGTCAGCGGGTGTGAAACGCATTTCAGGAAAATCCGTATCCTGCTGGCGCGATTCACCTCTGCGCTAACATTTGAATATTTGTTAAGATTGTTGGGCTTTAGTCGTTTTAGTGAACATACGATCGCTCTACTCACATAAGATGCAGGGAAAGTGTTATGAAAACGTTAGGTGAATTTATTGTCGAAAAGCAGCACGAGTTCTCTCATGCTACCGGTGAACTCACTGCTTTGCTGTCGGCAATAAAGCTGGGCGCTAAGATCATCCACCGTGATATCAACAAGGCCGGTCTGGTCGATATCCTGGGTGCCAGCGGTGCCGAGAACGTTCAGGGCGAGGTTCAACAAAAACTCGACCTGTTCGCAAATGAAAAACTGAAAGCTGCACTGCGCGCGCGCGACATCGTTGCGGGTATCGCCTCTGAAGAAGAAGATGAAATCGTCGTATTCGAAGGCTGCGAACACGCAAAATACGTCGTTCTGATGGATCCGCTGGACGGCTCCTCCAATATCGACGTTAACGTTTCTGTCGGTACCATTTTCTCCATCTACCGCCGCGTGACGCCTGTTGGCACGCCGGTCACCGAAGAAGATTTCCTGCAACCGGGCAGTCAGCAGGTCGCTGCCGGTTACGTCGTTTATGGCTCCTCCACCATGCTGGTCTACACCACCGGCTGTGGTGTTCACGCCTTCACCTACGATCCATCGCTGGGCGTGTTCTGCCTGAGCCAGGAGCGTATGCGCTTCCCGGAGAAGGGAAACACCTACTCCATTAACGAAGGCAACTACATCCGATTCCCGACGGGCGTGAAGAAATACATCAAATTCTGCCAGGAAGAAGATCATGCGACCCAGCGCCCTTATACCTCCCGCTATATCGGTTCTCTGGTGGCGGACTTTCACCGCAACCTGCTGAAAGGCGGCATTTATCTGTACCCAAGCACCGCAAGCCACCCGGACGGGAAGCTACGCCTGCTGTACGAATGCAACCCGATGGCATTCCTGGCCGAACAGGCCGGCGGCAAGGCAAGCGACGGTAAAGAGCGTATTCTGGACATCATTCCAGAAAGCCTGCACCAGCGTCGTTCATTCTTCGTCGGCAACAACCATATGGTTGAAGACGTTGAACGTTTGATTCGTGAATTCCCGGACGCGTAATAGCCTCAACGCGGGGAGCCAGTACGGCTCCCCGCTTCATTTATATATTTTACCGTATAAGTGTTTATAAAAATGACGCTTTAATATTCAGCATTGCTCCTGCATTATTTCCATAACAGTTTGACAAATATTCTCTGGAGCATAATCGCAATGAAAAACTATTCTCGTGCCAGTACCGGCATTGATTTAAATCTTATCCCTGTATTTATTGAAGTGGTGCGCTGTGGCAGCATGGCGAAGGCCTCTATCCGCCTGGAGATGTCACGCCCTGCGGTGAGTCTGGCATTAAAACGTTTTAATCAATTCTTTGATGAACCTTTATTTTTCCGTAAAGGCTTATATCTTGAGCCAACCGAAAAAGCATTAGCCTTAACCCACTCGCTGGAAATATTGATTGGCGGTATTCATGATAATATCAATGCGGTAAATTCAGAAACAAATAAAACCCTGGCACAGAATAGACCAGGGCTTGGTATTATTACGCTGCAGTCTGAACCGTCAGTTTGAATGAGGACATCGCTTCCATCAGCTCACGCGACTGCTCTTCCAGAGAGCGTGTCGCGGCAGAAGACTGCTGCACCAGCGCCGCATTTTGCTGTGCGGTTTCATCCATCTGATTCACAGCAATATTCACCTGCTCAATGCCGCGACTCTGTTCCTGAGACGCGGTAGCAATTTCACGCATCAGTTTCGTCATACGCAGCACTTCTGTTGCGATCTCATCCATTGTTTCGCCAGCCTGCTGCGCCAGTTCACTGCCTTCGCTAACGTGGGCTTGCGAGTCGCTGATAAGCGAACGGATCTCTTTTGCCGCATCGGCACTGCGGCTCGCCAGATTACGCACCTCGCCCGCGACGACGGCAAAGCCACGCCCCTGTTCACCCGCGCGCGCCGCTTCCACGGAGGCGTTCAGTGCCAGAATGTTGGTCTGGAACGCAATACCGTCAATGACGCTCAGGATGTCAGCGATACGCGCCGAGCTACCGGAGATATCGCGCATTTTTTCGATCACGTAGCAGACCATTTCGCTGCCGTGATCGGCGGTGTCAGACACGGATTTCGCCAGCTGGTGTGCCTGCTCGGCGTTATCGGCGTTAAGTTTCACCGTGGCGGTGATCTCTTCCATGCTGGCCGCCGTTTGCTCGAGCGACGTCGCGGTGGATTCCGTGCGCTGGGCAAGATTGATATTTCCTGCCGTCAGCTCACGACTGCCTGTGTCAATTTGCGAGCTGGCATCGCGCACCCGCAGCACCGATCCCATCAGGGACTGGCGCATTTCCTCAATGGCCGCGTTGAGGCGATTAAATTCCTGGCTCGCCGGGGCGTTCAGCATGTGGGTTAAATCACCCGCCGCCACGTTTTCCAGCTGGGCAATCGACGCAGAAAGCGGCTTGAGCAGCATATGGCGAAGCACCAGCCAGGCGAGCACGATAATGCCCGCCGTTAGTAGCGCGGCAACAATAATCAGGATTAAAACGTGTTTTTTGCTCGACTGCACGGCGTTGACTTCTGCCTTGCCACGCGCTTCGCTCCACGTCTGAAACGCCTGCATATCATTATCAAACTGCTTCGCCACCGGTATCAGCTTGTTCTCCAGCAGGTCGTAATAGCTGTCGGCACTCTGATCGTTCAGGGCTTTCAGCATCGGGGCAATCCCCTGCTGGTTATACGCGGCCAGGCTCGCAGCCACGTTATCCAGCAGCTGCTGTCCCTGCTTATCCGCTACGCCACCGTCAATGACGCTTTTCAACGTTTTCTGCGCCTGGCCAACTTCCTGGTTGATGGTTTTCACCGATTTGGACGCATCGTCCAGCATGCCGATTTCCATCAGTCGGACGGCCTGGCCCGCTTCATTACGCGCGCGCAGGATCAGCGTATAGCCAGAATTAAGCTGCACCATCTGCTCACCCTGAAGGTGATTGATGCGCTGGAGCGAAGCGGAACTCTGGGTGAGGGCATAAATGCCAATACCGCTGACCAGCAGCAGCAGAAGTGTCATAACGGCCAGTAAAGAGAGCAAGCCGGTACGAATCGATAGCGTTTTCAGCATGATGTTATTTCCGGTAGCGAGATATTTCTGGGCATAAAAAAAGAGTATCGGCCGCTACCGGAAAATGTTTAGACTTTAAGCAAATTCAGGGTGTTATCGCCCTGTTACTGATGTGTTCACACGCGTAACAGGTGAACTCTGGCGGTTTTCCCAGAGCACCGTCAGGCCGCGCTGCAGCGCGATAAAAATAAAGAGAAGAATACCGATGGCTATCTTGGTCCACCAGGAGCTGAGCGTGCCGTCAAAGTTAATATAGGTCTGAATCAGCCCCTGGATTGCCACGCCAAACAGCGTGCCCAGCACCGTTCCCACCCCCCCGCTCAGCAGCGTGCCGCCAATCACCACCGACGCAATCGCATCCAGCTCGACCCCAACCCCTGCCAGCGCGTAGCCCGCCTGGGTATACACCGAGAACACAATACCCGCCAGCGTCGCCAGCCCGGTCGAGAGCATATAAATACGGATCGTCGTGCTGCGGGTGGAGACCCCCATCAGGTTTGCCGACGTAGCGCTCCCGCCAATGGCGTATACCTGATTACCAAACCGGGTGCGGTGGGCAAGAAAAATGCCAATCACGACCACGCCCAGCATCAGCAGCCCCATCGCGCTCAGGCGACCGCCACCGGGGATTTTCCACGCCAGGCTCGAAAGCGTGTCGTAGATCGGGTGGTTAATCGGAATCGACTCTTCCGACACCAGATAGCTCACGCCGCGCAGGAAGAACATCCCGGCGAGCGTAATAATAAAGGCCGGGATTTTCAGCGCGTCGATTAACAGCCCCATAAAGGCGCCAAACGCACAGCCCATTACCAGCACCAGCGGGAAGGCCAGCAGCGGCGAGATCCCCCAGAAGCCAATCGCCTTCGCGAGGAACACGCCGGTGAAGGCGATCACCGAGCCGACGGAGAGATCAATGCCGCCCGAGAGGATCACAAAGGTCATGCCGACGGCAATGATGCCGAGAAAAGCGTTATCCGTCAGGATGTTGCAAATGACGCGCGTCGACGCAAAGCCGGGGAACTGGGTCAAACAGTAGAGATAGCCCAGCACAAACACGCCCAGCGTGATCATTAACGGTAAATTACGTTTTATCATGGCCACGGATCCCCTTAATGATGCTGACAAAGCGCGGCGACTGGACGATCAGCACGCAGAGCACGACTATCGCTTTCACCACCTGGTTGAGTTCCGGCTGGAACCCGGAGAGCAAAATGCCGGTATTCATCCCCTGAATAATCAGCGCGCCAATCACGGAGAGCAGCAGGTTAAAACGCCCGCCCATCAGCGATCCGCCGCCAATCACCACCGCCAGGATAGCGTCCAGCTCCAGCCACAGCCCGGCATTGTTGGCATCGGCCCCGCGGATATCCGCCGTGACAATCACCCCGGCGATAGCGGCACAAACGCCGCTCAGGACGTAGGTCAACATCACCATCAGCCGGGTGTTCACCCCGGCATTTCGTGCCGCGCGAATGTTAATTCCAACGGCTTCAATAAACATGCCAAGCGCCGTTTTGCGGGTAAAGAGCCAGAAGACGATGAGCGTCGCCAGCACAATAATGACCGGCGTCGGGAAGAAGAACAGCTTGCCGCTGCCCAGCCACGCCAGGCCCGGCGAGTCAAAGGTAACGATTTGCCCGGAGGTAATCAGCTGCGCCACGCCGCGCCCAGCCACCATCAGAATCAGGGTGGCGACAAACGGCTGTATCTTGAGCACCGCCACCAGAATACCGTTCCACAGCCCGGCTAAGACACCCGATCCCAGCGCGGCCAGCAGTACCACCGGCAGGCTATGCCCGGCGACGGTCATGGAGGCGGCAGTGGCCCCGGCAATAGCCATCACCGCGCCAACGGAAAGGTCAATCCCGCCGGTCGCGATCACCAGCGTCATGCCGATGGCCAGCAGCGCTACGGGCGCGGCGCGGTTTAGAATATCAATAGGACTGCCGAACAGACGGCCATCCTGGACGATTATCTGGAAGAAATGCGGGGCGACGAGGCTGTCCACCAGCAGCACCAGCAGCAGCGCGATGATTTGCGGCGTGCCGGTTGGCCAGCTAAAGCGGCGCTTTGACTCGCCAGCGTGTGAAAGAGAACGGGGCATCACGTTGAACTCCTTAAGCCGCGATGGCATTCATGATTGCCGGAACGGACAGTTTATCCAGCGGGATCTCGGCCACCTGCTTACGGTCGCGCATGATAATGACGCGATCGGCATACCCCACCAGCTCTTCCAGCTCGGACGAGATTACCAGCAGCGCCAGACCGTCCGCGCACAGCGTTTCGATAAGGCGGATAATTTCTGCGTGCGCGCCGACGTCAATGCCGCGCGTCGGCTCGTCGAGGATCAGGAACTGCGGTTTGGTCAGCAGCCAGCGTGAAAGCAATACCTTCTGCTGGTTACCGCCCGAGAGAAACTCAATGGGCTGCTCCGCGCTCGGAGTACGGATCCCGAGCTGGCGGATGAAGCGTTCGGCAATCGCATTTTGTTCTTTACGCGGGATCGGACGCAGCCAGCCGCGCTGCGCCTGCAGGGCAAGGATGATGTTTTCCCGCACCGACGCGGCGGCAATAATACCGTCCGTTTTCCTGTCTTCCGGACAGAAGCCGACCCCCAGACATGAGGACTGATGCGGCGAACGCATCGTTTGCGGTTTGCCTTTGATCAGGGCGCTGCCGCTGTCGGCAGGCTTGATCCCGAAGATCACTTCAGCGGTTTCGGTCCGGCCAGAGCCTAACAAGCCTGCCAGGCCGACAATTTCACCGGGGCGGACCTCCAGGTTAAACGGCGAGATGACCCCTTTTTTGCCGTAATCGGTGAATGCGGCAACCGGCTTATCGCTGAGCAGCGTCCGGCCTGCACGCTGGAGCGCGTTAGTCTCCAGTTCACGACCCAGCATCATTTTGACCAGTTCAATCTGCGGCAGCTCGCGGGTTTCACGGCAGCCGACAACGCTGCCGTTGCGCAGCACCGTGATGCGATCGCTCACTTCATAGACCTGATCGAGGAAATGGGTCACAAAGATCAGGCTCACTCCCTGATCGCGCAGCTGGCGCATCAGGGTGAAAAGCATCTCCACTTCCTGGGTATCGAGGCTGGCGGTGGGTTCATCAAGGATCAGCACCTTTGCGGAGAGATCGATCGCGCGACAGATGGCGACAATCTGCTGCATCGCCACGGAAAAACGGTTGAGCGGCTCGCGGACGTCGAGGGAGAAGCCGTAAGATTCCATCAGATTTGTCGCCCGCACTTCCATCTCTTTGCGGCGCAGCAGGCCAAAACGTCGTGGCTCTCGGCCAATGAACAAGTTATCCGCCACCGACATATTCGGCAGGAGGTTCACTTCCTGATATACCGTCCCAATGCCCAACTGTTGCGCATGGGCGGTGTTTTTCGGCGAGATGGCGTTACCTTCCAGCCAGATGGAACCACGATCGGCGTGATAGACGCCAGTAAGGGCTTTGATCAGCGTCGATTTCCCCGCCCCGTTCTCGCCCAGCAGCGCCATGATCTCACCGCGACGCAGGCTAAAATCGACGTTATCCAACGCCTTTACGCCAGGGAAGAATTTGCTTAAGCCCTCTGTACGGAGGATTTCCTGGTGTTGTGCAGTGGTCATAGTTTTCCCCCTCACCCTGACCCTCTCCACGGCGGGGAGAGGGGAATGTCTGTGCCAATGATTAAGTCCCTGCCCCCCGCCTTTTTCCCTCTTCCTAATGGGGAGAGGGTCAGGGTGAGGAGCGAGGGGTTTTAATAGCCCATGTTTTTCTTCTTCTCTAACTCTTCTTTCGCCGTATCCGGCAGGTAGAGCGTGGATTTGGTGACCGTCACTTTTTCTGGCAGCGTGCCGTCTTTCTTGAATTTCTCCAGCGCGTCAAACGCCGGGCCAGCCATATTTGGCGTCAGCTCAACGCTGGCATTCGCTTCGCCGTCCATCATCGCTTTGTAGATGTCAGGTACGCCGTCGATAGAACCGGTGAGGATATCTTTGCCCGGCTTCAGGCCCGCTTCTTTGATCGCCTGGATAGCGCCAATCACCATATCGTCGTTATGGGCGTAAACCATGCAGATGTTCTTGCCGTTGTTTTCCGCTTTAATAAAGCTTTCCATGACCTCTTTACCCTTGCTGCGGGTGAAGTCACCGGACTGAGAACGGATAATCTTAATGTTTGGCGCTTTCGCGATCGCTTCGGCAAAGCCTTTCTTACGATCGATGGCCACGCTCGCGCCGACGGTACCCTGCAGCTCAACCACGTTACACGGCTTACCATCCACCTGTTTCACCAGCCAGTCACCAATCAACTGCCCTTCAAGCACGTTGTTGGCGGTAACGGTGGTCATATAGAGAGATTTGTCTTTTACATCAATGGAACGATCGAGCAGGAAGACGGGAATTTCAGCGTCTTTGGCTTCCTTCAGCACCGGCTCCCAGCCCGTGGCAACCACTGGCGCAATGAAGATGGCATCGACGCCCTGGGCGATAAAGGAACGTACTGCTTTGATTTGGTTTTCTTGTTTTTGCTGACCATCGGCGATTTTCAGCGTAATACCGCGTTTTTCGGCCTCGCTTTTCGCAACGTTGGTTTCAGCCGCGCGCCAGCCGGATTCAGACCCGACCTGCGAAAATCCTACGGTTAAAGGTGCGGCCATCGCCATAGACGACATGGCTGCCGAAACTGCTGTGACAAGAAGTAAGCGCTTCCACATATGAACGTCCTCGTAGGGTGAGTTATTGTTGGTTAAAAGATGTTCTGCGAAATGACTATAGCCAATGAAATATGTAACGGATTGCGTTACATCACACTTCAGAAAAGTGAATGAAACGTTAATCACAAGTTTGTAATCGCTTTCATTTTTGCATTTAAAATGCGGCTGAGTTTATGGATTTTCCTGTCATGGTAACGGTCTGAAAAGTGAGTCAAACGAGGAGAGAAGGCGAAAACAGGCGGAGACATTCAGCGCCAGTTGGCTATAATACCTGCCACTTGTTTACCATCCATTTTAAAGGACACCGACATGAGCTTACTCAACGTCCCTGCGGGTAAAGAACTGCCAGAAGACATCTACGTCGTTATCGAAATCCCGGCTAACGCAGATCCTATCAAATACGAAGTGGACAAAGAGAGCGGCGCCCTGTTCGTAGACCGTTTCATGTCTACTGCAATGTTCTATCCATGCAACTATGGTTACATCAACCACACCCTGTCTCTGGACGGTGACCCGGTTGACGTGCTGGTCCCAACGCCATACCCACTGGAGCCAGGTTCAGTTATTCGCTGCCGTCCAGTAGGCGTGCTGAAAATGACCGACGAATCAGGTGAAGATGCGAAGCTGGTTGCGGTACCCCATACCAAGCTGAGCAAAGAGTACGATCACATCAAAGACGTGAACGACCTGCCAGAACTGCTGAAAGCACAGATCACTCACTTCTTCGAGCACTACAAAGACCTCGAAAAAGGCAAGTGGGTTAAAGTTGACGGCTGGGACAACGCTGAAGCTGCGAAAGCAGAAATCATCGCGTCCTTCGAACGCGCTGCTAAGAAGTAATTCTTACTGCCTGTCGATAAAGCCCCGCTGGTCGGGGCTTTTTTATTTCTTTGGTTAAAATCGGCACAAACGGATTATTTAAGATAAATCCCATTCTTTTTGATTTGGATATTAAAAATAGAAAAGACACCCTATCATTTATGGTGGGAGTGGTTGAATAGCCTGGCTGTTCACAACATACTGTCATGATGAACATTAATCCCCACTCATTATAGGATTCTTATGTCATCCATTAACATTGATGTTGCCCGCCCAACAGGGATTTATTTTATCATTGAACGGCTTTATTCTCGCGATGGTCTTATGCCTTCTATTGGGGAAATCAGCCCCTCTTTGACACAGGTGCACCGTACTGTCATTCAGCTCAAACGCAAGCAAGATATGTTTATGGATGGCGTTAAGGTTACCCCTAAAGATATTACCCTTTGGCAACAGATAAAATATATTACGGGTTCAAAAGTAACGACCAAAGATACAGATGCGTTAGTGTATACGACCGATTTTATTGGCTCTCTTGTTGCCACAACACCTTTAGGTAATATTGAGCATGAAAATATTCCTCGGTTCCTCACGACAGAGTCTATCCACTCCCTGCCGCAGGCGGTAAGTTATGGGCGAGATCCCATCCCACAAGTTCTTCTTTATGGTCGTAAGGATATTGTCTTCTTTATGGACAATGGTGGTAAAGGTACGCCAACCGCTATTGCAAAATATAACCACAATACTCGTGACCTTGCCATAATCAAAGATCAGCTAGAAGCCAGTAAAATGATGAAGGAGCTGCTATCTAAGGGAGCAAAATTATGAGTAAGAAAAACCATATCGTGAGCCTATTCGTCCTTATTATCGCCTCCTTTATATTTGGCAGAGGTACATATATTGAATATCTGTCATGGTACTATGGAAGCGATAATTTAATATTCAGCGAATTAAACAGCTCCTTACTATCTAGTTTATTTAACGGGCTTTACTTCGCTCTATCAGCAAGTATTATTTATGCGTTACTCACTCTATTAAAAAGAATCCCAAGGAATATTGTCACTTCTTGTCTGCTTCAGTTCTGTATTAACATCGGGTTATATACGCTTTTTGTTGCAGTAGATAGAGGATATAGTAAATTGCATACTTTAGGCTCGGGTGCTACTGATATCACCCACAGCTATTTTTTAGGGGCGTTGCTGACGAGCACACTCTTGACCGTCGCGATCGTGAGCGTTTTACATGCTAAGTTTCTTTCTTCAAAGCATAAAAATGGGTTACATAAAGGCGTTTGACTGTCACGGCAAGGACAGCAAATGGCAGTATCTCTGCATCATGGCATTCCAGCTTGCCTGGTTTTTGTTTTACCTGTGGATCCCTTATCGAAGCGATTATGCGATTCTGCTGTTTTTACTGTTTTTCCTGCCGGTCATTTCAAGCAATACGCGGTGCATAAACTACTATGGCCGTTCACGCGCATTGTGTTTGTTGTGGCTTATAGCCCCATACATCATGCTGTTCGTTCCTCTGTTTTTAACCCGAAAACGGGATACAGAAGAGAGTTGAATGAGTAAAACAACAACGCCACCTTTCGGTGGCGTTGTTGTTTATCAGTACTGGTCTCTGTCTAACCAGTTACCGCTTTCAATCCGCGTTAACCCTTCGACCGAACGCTGGTACACATACATCCATGCACTCCCGTATGGCGTCTGGATCAACTGGCGTGCGTATTCACCGCCCCTGGTGCGCAAGGCATCCAGTTCGGCAAGCGTGGCATTATCAATACGATAAACCTCACCCTGTACCGTTCCTTCACCAGGAACCGCACCTGGATAGTGGCCCAGGCTGTACAGCTGGTAGTTCTCAATATTGTAATTACCCATCAACTGGGCGTTCGTCATCCAGTGACTGTTGCCCTGCTTAGTTCGTAAACTACCGTAGACAAATATTCGCATTGCTAGAACTCAAACTGATAGAGCACATCAAGCGCCTGATCTATACCAGACACCGCTTCCAGATATAGCTTAGGCATCAGGCGGTAGCGTAACGTGAGTGTTGCCAGTGAGTCAAAGATCCCCACGCCATATTTTACCTGCAGACCCGGCAGTACATAGCCGCTGACCACCACCTGCGAGGAATCACCCACGCCCTGGGTGTCCAGCGCCAGATTACTTACGCCGAACGTCTCGCCGATTTTACCCACAACCTGACCACTTTGTGCAACCCCCAGGCCCACTAACATTGATGTCATTGCAGCACTGTCGCTCTGCCCGCTCTCCAGACCTTGCCCGCGAAGCAGATAAGAAAGGGCTTCCTGCTGTGACATCGCCGGGTCGGAGAAAATTTCCGCCTTCGGTTCATCGGCAGATCCGGTCACGCGCACGCCCGCAATCACATCGTTTTCAGTGGCTTCCGGATTACGAATGGCCTCGATATTGAGCAACGGCTGATCCGGCGGGCCGGAGAACAGCAGCTCGCCTTTACGCACAATCAGATCCTGACCATAGGCATGGAAACGCCCTTCAGGAATTGTGATCTGCCCGTTCAGGCCAAGGCCTTGTTTATCCTGAGCTACTTTCAGGTCACCCGTGAGCCTCGCCTTCAGTCCGAACGCATTCAGGCGAACGTTATTCCCCACGTGTACGATCAGATTACTGTTGATCGGTATGCCTGCGCTTTTCTGTTCGATAGGCTGCAGATTTTCATTAAGCATCACCTCGTCGCTTGAGACGCCGACCGCGCTTTCCGGCACGTCGTGCACCACGATACGCGCCCAGGGAACATCCACGCGTCCGTCGAGAGTGAACAGGCTCGGCGTCGCGACAAAGACCACGTCAGGTGAGACGTCCAGACGCACCATTGGCGGAACGGTAATCCGCACCCGGCTTCCCTTCGCCGCAATTCGGGCTCGCCAGTTATCGAGCTGGCTCCAGTCGGCATCACCGCTCAGATTGATTTGGCCTTGCTGAGTGAGCACCGAGCCGGTGAGCGTCGAGCTTTTGCCGTTAAAGTTCATCGCAATCTGGCTTGGCTGCATATCAAACGGCATAAAGTTACCGTCAATATCCACGCCGTTTAGCTGCATTTGACCAAACAGCTGCGGGCTCTGCACATCACCGGCCAGACGGAGGTTAGCATTGAGCATCCCCGCCGCCTGTTCCCCGCGGGAGAATATCGGGTTCACCATCGCCAGGTTGAAGTTGCGGATATTCACGTTACCGCCGAGATTACGTCGCCCCTGCGGATCGGTTATCTGCACCTGGCCGTCAAACTGTCCGTTGTTGGTCAGACGGACCAGCCACTCCAGTTGCGCGCGGTTATTATGCAGGTCTGCACTCAGATTAAGGGTATCAAATGCCACCGCCAGCGGGGCGTCGTTCACCTCCTGCGTGACCTTCACGTTTCGGCCCGAGAGCGTTACGCTGCCCTGCGGCAGTCCCTCTTTGGTCGTGTCCCACGCCACATCGGCTTTTCCGCTGAAGACGCCGCTGGCCTGAGTGGTATCCGGCATAAACGGCTTCAGCATCGCCAGATCGAAGCGGTTGAGGTTGATCTGGGCACGGCCTTCCGCCCCCGCGTCGATAGTCTGCGGCACGCATAGCTCCGCGTTCGGGTTGGTCCAGCAGTGTGGCCCAATGCTGATTTTTTGCTCGGCGTTACGGTAGTCCAGCGCAATAGATCGCGTCAGCGCCAGTGGTCCCACCGGCGTGCTGAAACGGGTGTTATCCAGCGTTCCTCTCCAGCGTTCCTCTTTGCGATCGAAACTCCCCGTTAAATGCAGTTGCCCGGACACCGGCTCGCCCTGCACGCGCAGCTGAAGATCGTGCTGCTTCTCGGTGCCTTTCGCCTCCAGCGTCACTAGACTGATGTTCACATCGGGCTGGGCAATGCGCTCCACGCGCAGGTTGAGGTTACCGCCGATCTGATCGGTGGATTTCACGTCCCCCTGCACGCGAACGCGCGCGACGGACAGCGCCTGCCAGCGCAGGTTATTGGCGGTAATATCCGCCAGCAGCTGCGGCGCATCCACCGTGCCGCGCACCTTCACAAGCCCTTTCGCCGTACCGCCAAGCCCCGGCAGCGCGTTGTCCAGTCCCGGCGCGTCGATGGTGGCATCCAGATCGAGATCCTTTACGCCCAGCTCGCCCTTGATGTCCGCCGTGTTGCGCCCCAGCGCCACGTGCAGACCAGGGATCACCCACTGGAGATAGCTGTTGCCTTTGACCGAGCCCTCAACGTTAACTTTGTTCTGCTTCACGTTGCCGGTGAGCTTGATTTCCGGCACGTCCATCTGCCATGTCCCGCCGTACAAACTGCCGCGGGTTTTGATCAGGCCATCCAGCCTGGAGGGCCAGTCGGGCACTTCTTTGGCGGTGTTAATCCCCGTCAGCTTCAGCTCGCCGCGCCAGCTGATGGCCTGCTGCCAGTCGAGCAGCGCGGTCAGCTCGGTTTTCCCTTCCAGCGCCGCGACGGTCAGTTTGTCGAGATTAACCTGCTGTTCGTTACCCTTCGCATCCAGCGTGATGGTCGCGGGCGGCACGCCTTGCCCCTTCACCGCGGTGCGGAACGACAGCGTGTAATCCGTCATTTTGCCGCTCAGCTTCAGCTTCAGGTCATCGGCTTGAAACTGTTTTTCACCGGTAAACGGCCAGTAAAGCTGCTGGCTGACGATCTCCAGATTGAGGGGTAAACCGGCCTCAGCCAGCTGGGTTTGCCCGCGTAATACCATGTCTACCGGGCCAGAAAGGTTAACGCCAAACTCCAGCTTGTCGCGCAGCGCGCCGCCGACCTTCAGCTTCACCTTCTCGCCTTTCAGCGGGTCGATGTTAAGGGCGCTGTTCAGGGTGATGTCCACCGGCCAGTTGTCGCGCAGCAGTGCGTGACCAGACGCATTAACGGACCCCTGATTGGTATCGATATCCAGCGCGTCGAGCTTCATGTTGCCGTCAATGCTGCTGACTTTGAGCAGCATGTTGTAGACCGTAAGATCGGTATCACCGGTCAGACGCAGCTGCTCACCTTTGAACTCTTCGATATTGAGGTTTAGCGGCAGATGAACGTCGGTCATCTCCGGCAGCACCGGTTTAGCGAACAGATCTTTCAGCGTTTCGCCCAGCGGTTTTTCTTCCGGCTTAGGATTCTGGATCTTAGGTTCGACTATCTCTTCCTGCGCGACTTTTGCCACTTTCGGCAGCGCTATCAGCAGCCCTTGCAGGGAAGTCGGCGTCAGCGTGAGGTTTTTCTCCTGCCAGCGCAGGCCGGAGGTGAAATCCATCACCGAGACGGTGGTGTCGTCGATTTTAATATTGACGTTATTCAGCGCCACGCGGTAGAGCGCAATCGGGTAAGGCGTAGAGAGGTTAAGCGGGCCGCTGTCCTCTTCCTCGACCGGCGCAGATTTTGGCATTTTCTTTGAATCTATCGCCACGTTCACATCCGTTAGCGACAGATCGTTTACGCACAACTTGCTGTCACGCAGGCAGCCCAGCTTTATCGCGAGGTGGAATTCACCCGCGTTGACCGCTACGCCCGGCTGTTCATAGCGGATATTCTTCAGACGCAGATCGCGCCAGCCGCCCGTGACCTGACCAATTTCCAGACCCGGCACCCAGCGGTTGGCAGCATTAAACAGCAAATGCAGACCTGTGGTGGTTCCCACCAGAAACGCGACCGTACCAAGCAGCAGCACGATAAAAATCAGCACCCCGAGGCTTATCTTCTTCCATAAACTCATAATTCAGGCCCCAGACCGATGTAAAACTGTAAACCGTGTTCGTCTTTGTCACCCACCGGTACGGCGAAGTCGAGCTTGATGGGCCCGACGGGAGACTGCCAGCGCACGCCAACGCCCGCGCCGGTTTTAAAATCGCTGCGGCGGATATCGTTCACCGCTTCACCGCCGTCGACAAACATGGCGCCCCACCATTTGCCGCTAACGTTGTACTGGTATTCCAGCGATCCGGTCGCTAGCTTGGATGCCCCGGTCAGCTGGCCTTTTTCGTTTTCTGGCGAGATAGATTTAAATTTATAGCCGCGAATGCTGCGGTCGCCCCCGGCGAAGAAGCGCAGATCCGGCGGAACGCGTTCGAAATCGCCCGTCTCAATCCAGCCGAGGTTGCCGCGCATCACAAAGCGGTGCTTGTCGAGAAGCGTTCGGATCCAGACGTTTTGAGCCTGCACCACGGAGAAATCAACGTCTGATCCCCAAGCGGAGTTGGAATAGTCGATAGAGTAACGCTGGGAATCGCCCCACACCGGCATGAGGCCGCCGCGCGAGCGGGTACGGCTGATCATCACGCCCGGGTAAAGCAGCATGGTGGTGTTGGTCACGTTGGCTTGGGTAAAGTGGTCGAGGCTCCAGCGCAGGTTGATGGCGCGCTGCCAGCCGCTGGAAAGATCCCAGAAACGGGACACGGCAAGCGTGGTGGAATCCTGCTCCGTGTCGTTCAGATCGGTGCGCTTAAAGCCGCCCTGCAGAAGATAGTATTGTTCGAGCGGATTCTTCAGCAGCGGCATTTTGTAGCTGAAATCGAGCTGCTGTTCTGGCGCCGAGATGCTGGCGCTGGTAGTCAGGCTGTGGCCGTAGGAGTTCATCCACGGTTTTTTCCACGTCGCCCTGACGCGCGGCCCCACGTCGGTAGAGTACCCGCCGCCCATCTCAATGGTGTTCTCGGTGCGCGGCGACACAACGCCGTGCAGCGGTAACACTTTGCTTTCGCGCGCATCGGCAAAATCTGGCGCCACGACCACCGAGTTAAACCAGCCGGTCGCGGATAAACGGCGGTTCAGTTCACCGAGATCGCTTGACTGGTAGTAATCCCCTTTTTTAAACGGCACCAGATTTTGCAGATACTCCTCGCGGATCTGCGATCCTTCGAAGGTGACGTCACCAAACCGGTAGCGCTCGCCGCTGTCGAAGTCGATATCCCAAAACGCCTGACGTCGGTCGAGCGCCACGCCCAGCTGGCTTTTATTGAACTGGCTATCGAAGTACCCTTTGCGCAAAGAGACGTTGGTTAACGAGCGTTTGAAGTGGTCGTAATCGCCGTGATTCAGCACGCTGCCCACTTTAGGACGCGTGCCCAGCAGATCCAGGTAATCCCGATCCGTACGCGCGCCGCCGCGCAGCACAACATTTGTGCCGCCAATCAATACCGGCTCGCCCGGCGAGACGCGGGCAATGAGCACCTGTCGCCCTTTGGCCGGAGGCGGGCGCAAGTCGAAATCAATGGTGGGTTCGTAATAACCCAGCGCTTTTAAGCCTTCACGGATCGCATCATCCACGCGCGCGCGAAAACGCCTGTCTGGCGTCACTTCGTCGCTTTCGATGGTCGACAGCTGCGCGCGCACGTTTTTTTCCAGCGCCCCGGATAACCCCTCAACCTGCAAACGGACATTCGCCGCGCTGGCAATCCCGCTTGTCAGCAGCACACTGACTAAACATAACTGGCGGATTTTTGTCACGTTTTCTCCTGAATATCCCTGTTTCCACCCTGGAAGCAAATGAAGTGCCGCTCCGCGGCAAAATACGGCCTTTAAGCCAAAAACCCACATCACGGGTTGAAAAAGGGTGTAACACCCAAATATTTCTTATGATTAAATCTAGACTCATTCAGCGCATTTATTGTGTTCAATTAAACGCGTCGTGACAACCTTAACCGAAACATCGCTACCCGGGAGGCCCCACCGTGAGTTTATTCGACAAAAAGCATCTGGTTTCACAAGCCGATGCATTACCGGGACGCAACACCCCTATGCCTGTGGCGACACTGCACGCCGTCAACAATCATTCAATGACAAACGTTCCTGATGGAATGGAGATCGCCCTGTTTGCCATGGGCTGCTTCTGGGGCGTTGAGCGCCTTTACTGGCAATTACCCGGCGTTTACAGCACCGCGGCGGGCTACACAGGCGGTTACACACCTAACCCAACCTATCGCGAAGTGTGCTCCGGCGAGACCGGTCATGCCGAAGCGGTGCGCGTGGTATATGACCCTGCAATTATCAGTTACGAGCAGTTGCTGCAGGTATTCTGGGAAAACCACGATCCGGCGCAGGGCATGCGACAGGGCAACGACCACGGCACTCAGTACCGCTCTGCCCTCTATCCGCTCACCCCTGAGCAGGACGCCGCTGCGCGCGCCAGCCTGGAACGTTTTCAGAAAGCCATGCGTGACGCAGGCGATACGCGTGAGGTGACAACCGAAATCGCCACCGCGAAGCCGTTCTACTATGCCGAGGACGACCACCAGCAGTATCTGCATAAAAATCCGTACGGCTACTGCGGTATCGGCGGGATTGGCGTATGCCTGCCCCCACAGCTGGCCTGATGATTATTCGTTTAGCGCCACGCGAGCCGCGTGGCGCGTTGCATTGCTCACCGACCCGTAATCCATCACCTTCCCCTGCAGCAGCAGGTTATAGACCGGCGCCTGCGGTCTGTTGAGCCGCGTTTGCAGCAGATGCACCGCTTCTATCCCCAGTTCTCGGCAGGGCACGGTCACACCCGTGACCGGTTTTTCCAGCCGGTGCGCTAAATTCCAGGCAAAATCGGTCGTGATGAGTGAGATATCCTCCGGGATACGCAGCCCGTGGCGCTGCAGTGCCCGGATCACCCCTTCCGTCATGCTGGTGCTGTTGGGAAAAATCACCTCCGGCCACTGCGCTCTGTCGTGGCTTAGCAGCCAGCGATCCAGCGCGTGCTCGGCTTCTTCTGCGGTAAACCACTCGGTCACCAGCAAATCCCGCTGCGGCTCAAAGGTAACGTGAAAGTGGCGATAGGCCTCTTTGATTCCGTCCAGTCTTGCATAGAGCGTGTCCCGCCTCAGGCAGGTTAACGTCAGTACCCGACGATGCCCTTGCTCAAAGACATATTGCATGGCGGTAAAACCAATGGCGCGATGGTCGGGCGAAACAGAATCCAGCACCCGATCCCGGTCGACGGAATTAATTAATACGCAGGGTTTATTGAGCGTACTGGCCAGCTTAAAGATGGTGGAATCATCAGTGCCAATGATAATGATCGCGTTGATATTTTTATGGCTGGCCTTCTCAAGAAATAATTTCACGTCGGCATGCTGTTCTTCTAATCCGCAATAGCTGACCCACACGTTATGTGGCGCGCTGGCTTCGGCTACCCCTTTGGTCACTTCAAGATAAAAAATATCGCCGCGTCCCTGAAAGGTTCTTTCCGGCGCAAAAACAGCGATACCGTTAATCAGCAGCCTACCGCTCGCCATCGACTCCAGCACGCCCAGCTGCCGCGCGGTATGGACAATCGCTTCCCGGGCCTTGTCGCTGGTGTAAGACTTACCGCTTAACACCCTCGACACCGTGCTAACGGAATACCCCGTCAGGGAGGCGATTTCCTCCATTTTTAGCTTGCCCGCCATAGTGTGACCTCGCTCGCATTCAGTTTTTGCAAATATTTGCAGAAACAGCGCGTTGATTTTAAAACCAAATTTCAGATTCGTTGGTGTTTACTTATTGACCTTGCGAGTATTCTCACAAAAACACATTGTCCCTGCGTCTTAGCTTTCCTATTTTCCGGTCATCACTCTTTTTACTGAAATTAAGGTGTGACATGGAGAAGGTACGTTTTGGCATTATTGGTATGGGTAATATCGGTACAGTCCACGCCCGCTATTTACTGGCAGGCACCGTCAGTGACGCTTGCCTCACCGCGGTTTGCGATAATGCGCCGGAAAAGCATCCGGCCATTCGCCAGCGGGTAGGCACAATTCCTCTTTTCAGCGACGCGCAGGAGATGCTCGAGAGCGGGCTTATCGATGCGGTCATCGTCGCCACGCCCCATTACGATCACCCGCGCCTGTCGATGCTGGCCATGCGCAACGGTATCCACACGCTTTGCGAAAAACCGGCGGGCGTGTATACCGCACAGGTGCAGGAGATGAACGCCTGCGCGCACACGTGCGACGTGGTCTTCGGCATGATGTACAACCAGCGGCCTAATCCGCTCTATCAAAAAGTGAAAGATCTGATCGACAGCGGCGAGCTGGGCGAGATCCGCCGCTCTAACTGGATCATCACCAACTGGTATCGTTCGCAGAGCTATTACAACTCCGGCGGCTGGCGCGCCACCTGGAAAGGCGAAGGCGGCGGCGTATTGCTTAACCAGGATCCGCATCAGCTCGATCTCTGGCAGTGGCTGGTGGGTATGCCCATTCGGCTGCGCGCGTTTTGCCAGTTCGGTAAACACCGCAACATCGAAGTGGAAGACGAGGTGACTGCCTACGCGGAGTACGCCAATGGCGCAACCGGCGTATTTATTACCACGGTCGCAGAAACGCCGGGCACCAATCGTCTGGAGATCGCCGGCGATCGCGGCAAAGTGGTTGTTGAAGAGGGCACGCTGCGCTACTGGCGACTGCGCGAATCCGAAGCTGAATTTAACGCCCGCTGGCAGAACGGCTTTGGTGAGCCTGAGTGCTGGGAAGTCACCGTGCCCGTCGCGCCGGAATGTAGCGAGCACGCTGTCATTACCGCGAACTTCTGTGCGGCCATCCTGCGCGGCGAGCCGCTGATTGCGCCGGGTCTTGAAGGGATCCACGGATTAACGCTCTCTAATGCCATGCATCTTTCTACCTGGACAGACGACTGGGTCGAGCTGCCGCTCAACGAAAAACAGTATCTGCGCCTGCTTCAGCAACGCATTACCCACTCGGTTGAAAAAGAAGCCACCAGCGTCACGCTGGATGCCTCTGGCAGCTGGTAACCCCCGGAGAAATAACGATGTTAAATGTCGCCATTGTGGGAACAGGGAATATCTCGCATAACCATATTCAGGGCTATTTGCAGTTCGGACAGCGCTGCCGGATTGTCGCGCTGGTGGATATCTATCCCGAGAAAGCCGAAGAGAAAAAAGCGCGCTACGGCCTGACGGACGCCCACGTGTATGAAAGCCACCAGCAGATGCTGGAGCAGGAGCCCGGTATCGATATCGTCGACGTCTGCACGCCACCGTACGTCCATGCGGAGATTAGCATTGACGCACTGCGCGCCGGTTGCCATGTGCTGTGCGAAAAACCCATGGCTGCGTCTCTTGAGGAGTGTGACGCCATGATTGCCGCTCAGCAGGCCAGCGGTAAAACGCTCGCCATCATTGCGCAGAATCGCTTTACCGACGCCTTCTGGCGTTTAAAAGCGGCGCTGGATTCCGGCCTCGCGGGGAATATCTGCCATGCGCAGGTGGATTCATTCTGGTGGCGCGGGCACTCGTACTACGATCTGTGGTGGCGCGGCACTTGGGAAAAAGAGGGCGGCGGCTGCACGCTTAACCACGCGGTACACCATATCGACGCCATCCAGTGGATGTTGGGTTTTCCAACCGAGGTGGTGGCGATGATGACCAACGTGGCGCATGACAATGCCGAAGTGGAAGACCTGAGCGCCGCCATTTTCAAATATCCCAGCGGCGCGCTCACTCAGCTTACCGCCTCGGTCGTGCATCACGGAGAAGATCAGAAAATCATTATTCAGGGCGACAAAGCTCGGATTTCCGCACCATGGCAAGCCTTCGCCAGCGTGAGCGCGGATAACGGCTTCCCGGAGGCGACAAACGATCTGCAGCGTGAAGCACAGCTCAACGCCGTTTTTCAGGAGACGCCGAAGCTCGAGTGGACGCTGCACGCCGGGCAGATTAACGACCTGCTTTATGCCATCGAGCATGACACGACGCCGTTAGTGGACGGGCTTCAGGGCAAGCGGTCGCTGGAGCTGATTACCGCAATCTATAAATCGAGCATCACCCGCACCGTTGTCTCGCTGCCGATTGACCGTGACGACCCGTTTTACCGCACCGGCGGGACGAACGCTCTCGCCCCCCGTTTCTACGAAAAATCCGCCAGCGTCGCCAACTTCAGCGAAGTCGGCGCTATCTCCCTGGGCAAAGATCTGGATCGAGGACTCTAACCATGAATAAAAATGACGGAATGAACTACGCGCCGGTCGGAAAACCGCAGCCGGTCGTTAAGGCAGGCGAATTTGTCTTTGCCGCCGCCGCGCTCGACCATGGCCATATCTACGGCATGAGCAACGGACTGATTGAAGCCGGGGCGACGCTGAAATGGGTTTACGATCCCGATCCCGCCAAAGTGGACGCGTTTGTGCAGCAGTACCCGCAGGCAAAAGTCGCAGCGTCGCTGGACGAGATCCTCGCCGACGACGAGGTGCATCTGGTGGCGGGCGCAGCTATCCCGTCCGAGCGCTGCGCGCTGGGGCTGAAAGCCATGGCGGCCGGCAAGGACTATTTCACAGACAAAGCGCCGCTCACCACTCTTGAGCAGCTGGAAGATGCCAAAGCCATGGTTGAAAAAACCGGCAAGAAATACGCGGTTTACTACAGCGAACGACTGCACGTAGAGAGCGCGGTCTTCGCCGGACAGCTGGTGCAGCAAGGCGCTATTGGAAGCGTGGTTCAAACCCTGGGAACGGGTCCGCATCGTGAAGGTCAGGGTCGCCCGGCGTGGTTTTACGATCGTCGCTATTTTGGCGGCATCTTGTGTGATATCGGCAGCCACCAGATTGAGCAATTCCTGTTTTATACCGGCAACCGCGATGCCGTCGTGGTTGCCAGCCAGGCGCGGAATGTTAACCATCCACAGTATCCGGCGTTCGAAGATTTCGGGGACGCAATGCTCAAAGGGGAAAACGGTGCCAGCGGGTATTTTCGCTGCGACTGGTTCACCCCGGACGGGCTCACAACCTGGGGCGATGGCCGTCTGACGCTGCTCGGCACCGACGGGTATATCGAAATCCGTAAATATGTCGATTTAACCCGCGGCGAGCAGGATGTGGTGTATCTGGTCAATCACGAGGGGGAGTTCCGCTATCCGGTGGCCGGGCAGGTTGGATTCCCGTTCTTTGGCGAACTGATCCTCGACTGCCTGCATCGAACCGAAAATGCCATGACGCAGGCGCATGCTTTCAAGGCCGCGGAACTGTGCGTGAAGGCACAGATGCTTGCGAACGCGGCGGAATAACGGGAGGCGATGATGACCATCCTGAACACGGCAATTATCGGTGCTGGCGCGATTCACAAATGTCATGTGGATGCGCTGCGCCAGATCCCCAACGTGGCGCTGCGCGCGCTGGTAGACATCGACAGCGTAAAAGGACTGAAGCTGGCGATGAATTACCAGTGCCGGTTTTATCAGGATTACCGGGAAATGCTGCTGGATGACGCCATCAACGTGGTCCACATCTGCACGCCCCACGTCGAGCATAAGAGCATGATCCTGGCGGCGCTCGCCGCCGGGAAGCATGTGTTTAGCGAAAAACCGGTGGGCATGAACGGCGGAGAAATTATTGATATTACCCGTGCCGCGCATCGTGCCCCCGGAAAACTGGGGGTGTGCTATCAGAACCGGCTCAACCCTACCAGCCTGAACATTCGTAAGGCGCTGGCCGACGGTGGCTTAGGCAAGATGCTGAGCATCAAAGCCGTGCTGACATGGTCCCGCGGCGGCGCGTACTACACCGAAAGCCCGTGGCGTGGACGCCTGGCAACGGAAGGCGGAAGCCTGCTGATTAATCAGGCAATCCATACGCTCGACCTGATGCAGTGGTTCGCCGGAGGCGTGACGCGGCTGAAAGGCGTTGTCGATAGCGGTGAACTGGCAGACGTCACCGAAGGGGAAGACAGTGCGATGGCCACGCTGCACTTCGCCAACGGCGCGCGCGGTATTTTTTATGCCAGCAACTGCCACACCACAGATTCCCCGCTGATGATGGAGATCCACTGTGAAAATGGCTCGCTGCTGCTGAACGACAACACCCTCTGGCGCGTGACGCCGGACGAGCGCACCAAACTGGCCAGCGACAGCTCCCCCGACGGCTCGGTTAAAAGTTATTGGGGGCTGGGACACCAGCAGGCAATTCGCCGCTTTTATCACGCGATTCATCACCCGGAAAATACGGATTACGTCGGTATTTGTGAAGCCGGAAAATCACTCACCCTTGTGGAGGCAATATATCGGTCATCTCAACTTCGGCAATGGATAGATATCAATAATTAAAACGTAATGTGTATTCCAGCAGTGAAATAAAAAACGACCCGTAAATGGGTTTATAGCTACCCTACACTGGATATTATTATGGTTAAACCAACTGAACGTAGAGTTGGTTATGGCGTGGCGCTTGGCTACGGCATAACCGATCTGTTTGGCGGAGGCGCTTTCGCCATTATCGGCACCTGGCTGTTATTTTTTTACACCACTTACTGCGGGCTGTCTGTCGTCGAAGCAGGTTCGATATTTGCCATCGCCCGCGTTATTGACGCGTTATTAAGCCCGATTATGGGTTATATCACCGATAACTTCGGCGATACCTGGCTTGGGCGGAAATTTGGTCGTCGCCGCTTCTTTTTATTACTCAGTTCCCCGCTGATGTTCCTGTACGCCCTGCTGTGGATGACGGATATGGGGTACTGGTATTACCTGGGAACCTATCTGTCGATTGAATTGCTGTCGGCAATGGTGCTGGTGCCGTGGGAAACCCTGGCAGCAGAAATGACGAACCGCTACGAAGAGCGTAGCCGCCTTTCTGGGGTGCGTATGATCTGCTCTCAGCTGGGCGGTTTTCTTGCGGTTTCCGTTCCCGGCGTCATTATGCAGTTCACCGGCAAGGATAATCCCTTTACCTATACGTTGACCGGGCTAATATTTTCCTGCGTTTTCTGTCTTGCGGTATTTATTACCTGGTACACCACCTGGGAGGCGAAAGATGTCCATCAGGAATATGATTTTAAGGTCGATAACTCGCGCAGCGGCGGAATAGGCAATCATCTGAAATATCTGGTGCTGGATCTCTTTTCATCCTTCCGTATTCGCGCGTTTCGCCTGCATATCCTGATTTATATTTTCTCGTTTACCGCGATGGACGTCTTTGGCTCGGTATTTACCTATTACGTCGTGTATTGCCTCAGTCAGGATACGGCTGCGGTGTCCGGTTGGCTGAGCATTGCGGCCTTTGCCTCGGTGCCGGGCACGTATGGATTTATGCTGCTGTTGAACCGACTCAATATGACGCCCTCCGCCGCGCTGCGGCTTTCCTACGGGTGCATCCTCCTGGTGCTGGCCTTCTTGTTTACGGTTTATCTCACCAAAACGCAGGTGCCAACGCTTCTGTTCTCGGCGGTCTTTATTCTGCTGGGCGCCGCGCGATCCGGCCTGTATTACATACCGTGGAATATCTACAGCTTCATTCCGGATATCGACGAAATGGTGACGCAGCAGCGCCGGGAGGGGATTTTTGCCGGTGTGATGGTATTAACCCGCAAAAGTACCGTTGCGATTGCGATCATGATCATTGGCCTAGTGCTGCAGGAATCCGGCTTCGTGAAGGGGAGCGGCGCGCAGCCTGAAAGCGCGCTGGGCGCCATAATCGGCCTGATGATATTCGCGACAGCCGCCCTGCTGGCCGTGAGTTTCTTTGCGACCTATAAATTCAAGCTCACGCGCGAGACGCACAAGGTGCTGCTCAAGGAGATTGCGCGCCGCAAGCTGGGCGGAGATTACCGCGACTGCGACGATAACACCCGCGTGGTGATCAAGCAGCTCACGGGTTACGAATATGACCAGGTCTGGGGCGGCGAAGCCACCCGCCGAGCCGCTAAAAACATCAGCTTATCCCCCGCAGAGTAACCTCTTACACCGGACCGGCATCCTGCCCGTCCGGCCTCTTTTTTGCCGAAAACGTGACCTCTGGCAGATTTACATCTCTTTACGCTATACTACCGCTGAAATAATCGGCTCAACGCTACGAGCTGACGTTCAATGTGTCTTCACACAAATGGTATCAACTTCCCTTCCGAGGATCTGGCGAGAAGCCGGATAAACTATGTTAAACAGTATTTTAGTAATACTTTGCCTTATTGCCGTCAGTGCATTTTTCTCGATATCTGAGATCTCGCTGGCCGCCTCCCGTAAAATCAAACTCAAGCTGCTTGCCGACGAAGGCAACATCAACGCATCACGCATTTTGAAGATGCAGGAAAATCCTGGCATGTTCTTCACCGTGGTACAGATTGGCCTGAATGCGGTCGCCATCCTGGGCGGTATTGTCGGCGATGCGGCGTTTTCTCCGGTGTTCTATAGCCTTTTTGTGCAGTATGTGTCCGTAGAGCTGGCCGAGCAGCTGAGCTTTATTCTCTCTTTCTCGCTGGTTACCGGCTTGTTTATTCTGTTCGCCGACCTGACCCCGAAACGCATCGGTATGATTGCGCCAGAAGCCGTGGCTTTGCGTATCATCAACCCGATGCGCTTCTGCCTGTACGTGTTCCGCCCGCTGGTGTGGTTCTTTAACGGCCTGGCGAACGTGATCTTCCGCCTCTTTAAGCTGCCGATGGTGCGTAAAGATGACATCACCTCTGATGACATTTATGCCGTGGTGGAAGCGGGGGCGCTGGCGGGCGTTCTGCGTAAGCAAGAACATGAGCTGATTGAAAACGTGTTTGAGCTGGAATCCCGTACCGTTCCCTCCTCCATGACCGGCCGTGAAAACGTGATCTGGTTCGATCTGCATGAAGACGAGCAGAGCCTGAAGAACAAAGTTGCGGAACATCCGCACTCTAAGTTCCTGGTCTGTAACGAAGATATCGACCACATCATCGGTTATGTGGACTCCAAAGACCTGCTGAACCGCGTGCTGGCGAACCAGAGCCTGGCCCTGAACAGCGGCGTACAAATCCGCAATACCCTGATTGTGCCGGATACCCTGACGCTCTCCGAAGCCCTCGAAAGCTTCAAATCCGCCGGTGAAGACTTCGCGGTTATCATGAACGAATACGCGCTGGTGGTGGGCATTATCACCCTCAACGACGTGATGACGACCCTGATGGGTGACCTGGTCGGCCAGGGGATGGAAGAGCAGATTGTTCAGCGTGACGAGAACTCGTGGCTGATTGACGGCGGTACGCCGATTGAGGACGTGATGCGGGTGCTGGATATCGACGAATTCCCGCAGTCCGGCAATTACGAAACCATCGGCGGCTTTATGATGTTTATGCTGCGTAAGATCCCGAAACGTACCGACTCGGTCAAGTTCTCAGGCTTTAAGTTCGAAGTGGTGGATATCGATAATTATCGCATCGACCAGCTGCTGGTGACGCGTATCGATAATAAACCGACCGTGCTGGTGCCGAAGCTGCCGGATGCGGAAGAAAAAGTATCGGCATAAAGGCCCAGATACATCAACGGCTCCCAGTGGGAGCCGTTTTTTTTAACTACTGCATAGCACGTTGGTTAAGCCATCTCAGTTTGCAGACGCATAACCTGACGGTTGACTTCGGACATCACAGAATAGTGCTGTTTGTCCTTCACTTTTGGGACAAGGATTTTGCCCTTATCGAACTCAAAAGCGCCAACATCCTTGATATACAACCGTCCACGGAACAGGATTTTCACGTACTTCGCCACCTGAAGCGGGTTGTAGCGTTGGAAAATTTTCATTCTTGTATCTCCTGCGAATCATACGCTCTTGCGGCGCCACAATCGGCCCGACTGTCCTGAGCGCAAATTTTGATGCCCATTGACTATAGACCAGAACTACCTTGATACCCAGTATGCATAAGTTTATTTACCGTTTGATTACAATTATTCAGAATAATCTTTGCAAACCGTGAGCGTGAGCAGTATAAGCCGTCGTTTTTTCATGGATATGTGCGTTCACCCGCAAACTGGCACTGGGATTGCGGGAAAACCACATTGATCGCACTTATGATTAAAAGCGTAAGACCAAGTGGTCGGATCACCTGCTAACAAAAAAAGGAAACACCATGACCCTACGTAACATCCTGGCAGCTGCGCTCCTGCTTCTGCCTCTGTGGGCTTGCGCGCACACTATTGAAAAAGGACAACGTGTACCGCCAGTCGGTATTGCTGACCGGGGAGAATTGATTCTCGACAATGATAAGTTTAGCTACAAACCCTGGAATAGCGCGCAGCTCGCAGGCAAAGTGAGAGTTGTACAACATATTGCGGGCCGTACATCTGCGAAAGAGAAAAACGCCACCCTGATTGAAGCGATCAAGAGCGGAAAATTCCCGCATGACCGCTACCAGACCACAACGATTGTTAATACCGACGACGCCATCCCCGGCTCCGGCATGTTTGTACGCTCCAGCCTTGAGAGCAACAAAAAGCTCTACCCGTGGTCGCAGTTTATTGTCGACAGCAATGGCGTAACGCGTAAGGCCTGGCAGCTTGAAGAAGAGAGTTCGGCGGTTATCGTGCTGGATAAAGAAGGTCGCGTGCAGTGGGCCAAAGACGGGGCATTGACCCAGGAAGAAGTGCAGCAGGTTGTGACGCTGCTGCACACGCTGCTGGCTCAGTAAATAGACACCCGGAAGCCAGGATTGAGGAAAGATTCGCGCGGCGTATAGTCCAGCGGCTTGCCCTGCCAGTCATGAACATGCGCACCCGCAGCGGCGGCAACGGCATGGCCTGCCGCCGTATCCCAGACGTTCGTCGGCCCAAAGCGCGGATAAAGCTGCGCTTGTCCTTCCGCCACCAGGCAGAACTTCAGCGATGAGCCAATTGAGGTGGTCTGATGTTCCCCCAGCTGTTGCAGGTACTCCTGCAGTTCGCTGTCGCTGTGGGAGCGGCTGATGACCACCAGCGGCGGACGTGCATCACGCACCTGAATCGGCTTACGTACGCCGCACTCTTCTTTCCAGGCCTTCCCTTCCGCCGCGCTGTACATCACCTTCATCACCGGGGCGTATACCACGCCGAGAACCGCTTTTCCCTTTTCAATCAGGGCGATATTAACGGTGAACTCACCGTTACGCTTGATGAACTCTTTCGTGCCGTCCAGCGGGTCTACCAGCCAGTAACGCTGCCAGTGCTGTCTTTCGTCCCAGCCCTGTGGCGCCTCTTCTGACAGAACGGGAATGTCCGGGGTTAGTGCCTGTAGCCCTTTCAGGATCACACCGTGCGCCGCGATATCGGCCGCCGTCACCGGCGAGTCGTCCGCTTTGCTGACGACATCCATCGGGATTGTACCGTCATACACTTGCATAATGGCATCACCCGCTTCCCGCGCGAGCTGACAAATCTTCTCTAACATTCTCCACCTCTTCGTTAACGCAGTGGGCGTAACTCGTTGTTTTATTTATATCGTAATGTGAACAATTCCGCTATCTGTGAAGCAATTCCGGTTTCAATGCCCTTTTTTCTGTCAGGATTCACACTTCTGTAAGCAATAAAATA
This sequence comes from Enterobacter sp. UNJFSC 003, assembly GCF_036903355.1. Taxonomy (NCBI): domain Bacteria; kingdom Pseudomonadati; phylum Pseudomonadota; class Gammaproteobacteria; order Enterobacterales; family Enterobacteriaceae; genus Enterobacter; species Enterobacter sp. UNJFSC 003. The sequence goes on along the minus strand of NZ_JBAKHK010000009.1, from coordinate 45,245 downwards.
TACATACATATTCTTTTGTGGCTTGGATCGAAAAAAGGACTCCTCTGATGATTAAGTTTAGCGCAACGCTCCTGGCGACGCTGATTGCAGCCAGCGTTCAGGCGGCAACGGTCGATCTCCGTATTCTGGAAACCACCGACCTGCACAGCAATATGATGGACTTCGACTACTACAAAGATACCCCTACGGAGAAATTCGGACTGGTCCGTACGGCAAGTTTGATCAATGCCGCGCGAAGTGAAGTCAAAAACAGCGTACTGGTCGACAACGGCGATGTCATTCAGGGTAGTCCGCTTGGTGACTACATGGCGGCGAAGGGGCTGAAAAAAGGCGAGATCCATCCGGTATATAAGGCTATGAATAGCCTGGATTACGCCGTCGGCAACCTCGGTAACCATGAATTTAACTACGGTCTGAAATACCTTCACGATGCGCTCGCCGGTGCGAAGTTCCCGTACGTTAACGCCAATATTATCGACGTTAAAACCCAAAAACCGTTATTTACCCCTTATCTCATTAAAGAAACCGAGGTCGTCGACAAGGACGGTAAAAAGCAAACGCTGAAAATCGGCTATATCGGCTTTGTACCGCCGCAGATTATGACGTGGGATAAAGCCAACCTCAGCGGCAAAGTGACCGTTAACGACATTACCGAGACGGCGCGTAAATACGTGCCGGAAATGCGTGAAAAAGGGGCGGATTTGGTGGTGGTCGTTGCCCACTCCGGCCTCTCCGCCGATCCGTATCAGGCGATGGCCGAGAACTCGGTTTACTACCTCAGTGAAATCCCGGGCGTCGATGCCATTCTTTTTGGCCACGCTCATGCCGTCTTCCCGGGCAAAGATTTCGCCAGCATAAAAGGGGCCGACATTGAGAGAGGGACGCTCAACGGCGTACCGTCGGTAATGCCGGGCATGTGGGGCGACCATCTTGGCGTGGTGGATCTGGTGCTCAAAAACGATAGCGGTCGCTGGAAAGTGACCCAATCGAAAGCGGAAGCGCGCCCAATTTACGATGCCGCAGCGAAAAAATCGCTGGTCAGCGAAGATAAAAAACTGGTCGACGTGCTGAAGCATGACCACGACGCCACGCGCGCCTTTGTCAGCAAGCCGATCGGCAAAACGGCCGACAACATGTACAGCTTCCTGGCGCTGGTGCAGGATGACCCCACCGTACAGGTCGTCAACATGGCGCAGAAGGCCTATGCCGAACACTTTATTCAGGGCGATCCGGATCTGGCAAAACTGCCTGTACTCTCAGCCGCAGCGCCATTCAAAGTGGGCGGCCGTAAGAACGATCCGGCAAGCTATGTTGAAGTTGAAAAAGGCCAGCTAACCTTCCGCAACGCCGCCGATCTTTATCTCTATCCGAATACGCTGGTGGTGGTAAAAGCGACGGGAAAAGAGGTGAAGGAGTGGCTGGAGTGTTCTGCCGGGCAGTTTAACCAGATCGATCCTACGAGCAGCGAGCCGCAGTCGCTGATTAATTGGGACGGATTCCGCACCTATAACTTCGACGTCATCGACGGCGTGAAGTATCAGATTGATGTTACCCAGCCCGCGAAATATGACGGCGAGTGTCAGGCCATCAACCCGCAGGCAGAGCGCATCAAAAACCTGACCTTCAACGGCAAGGCAATTGACTCGGAAGCCACCTTCCTGGTGGTGACGAATAACTACCGCGCCTACGGCGGCAAGTTTGCCGGAACGGGCGATAGCCACATTGCCTTTGCCTCACCGGACGAGAACCGCTCCGTGCTGTCGGCGTGGATCGGCGCAGAGTCGAAAAAGGCGGGTGAAATTCATCCTCAAGTCGACAACAACTGGCGCCTGGCCCCGATCCACAGCGATACAAAGCTGGATATCCGTTTTGAAACGTCCCCGTCCGAGAAGGCGGCCGCGTTTATTAAGGAGAAGGCACAGTATCCGATGCACAAAGTCGCTACCGACGATATTGGCTTTGCGATTTATCAGGTGGATTTGAGCAGGTAAAAGCAAAACGGCAACGCGCGTTGCCGTTTTGAAGGGTTGTTCCCTCTCCCCGTGGGAGAGGGCTAGGATGAGGGCATCAGACCGCACTTACCCGCCTTTTACGCCGCACGCTCATCCCGGTTAGCCAGCACCTGCGGCGTGTTGATTTCAATCCAGTCTGCCAGTGCGGCCACTCTCTCGCTCACCTCTATCCCTAACGGCGTAAGGCTATACTCTACGTGCGGCGGCACGACAGGATACGAAACGCGATCGACAAACCCGTCCTGCTCCAGCGCCTGGAGTGACTGCGCCAGCATTTTCTCGCTCACCCCGCCCATCTTTCGGCGGAGATCGCTAAAGCGGTGTGTTCCCTGACGTAATGCCACCAGAATCAGTACGCCCCAGCGGCTAGTGACGTGCTTCAGAACGTCTCTTGAAGGGCATTGCTCCGCGAAGAGATTGCCATCCCGCATTTGTTCACTGAGCGTCTGCTTTTTCATACTTACCTTTTTGTACGTACTTACTTAAAGTTAGTTAAGGTGATAGTGTGCCACAACACCAGACAAACATGAAGGAGATCCAACATGATCGCAATTACCGGCGCTACCGGCCAACTTGGCCAACATGTTATTGAAGAACTGCTGAAAACCGTCCCGGCAAACCAGATTGTGGCTATTGTCCGTAACCCAGCAAAAGCCGAAGCGTTAAGCCAACAGGGTATCGTGGTTCGCAAGGCGGATTACACCGACGAAGCGGCTTTCACTACCGCGCTGAATGGCGTAGATAAACTGCTGCTGATCTCATCCAGCGAAGTGGGCCAGCGCGCGACCCAGCACCAAAATGTGATTAACGCAGCCCGCGCGGCTGGTGTGAAATTCATCGCCTACACCAGCCTGCTGCATGCGGATAAATCCCCGCTTGGCCTGCACGTTGAACACGTCGACACCGAAAAAGCGCTGGCCGAGTCGGGCATTCCTTATGCCCTGCTTCGCAACGGCTGGTATACCGAAAACTATCTGGCGAGCGCGCCGCCTGCGCTGGAACACGGCGTGTTCATTGGTGCTGCGGGTGAAGGCAAAATTGCCTCTGCAACCCGTGCGGATTACGCCGCTGCGGCAGCAAAAGTGGTCTCCGAAGAAGGTCATGCTGGCAAGGTATACGAACTGGCGGGCGACTATGGCTGGACGCTGAACGAACTGGCCGCTGAACTCAGCAAACAGAGCGGGAAAACCGTGACCTATCAGAACCTGAGCGAGGCTGATTTTGCGGCGGCCTTGAAGAGCGTTGGTCTGCCTGCCGGGCTGGCGGATATGCTGGCGGATTCTGACACGGGCGCGTCTAAAGGTGGTTTGTTTGACGACAGCAAAACGCTCAGCAAACTGATTGGTCGCCCAACCACCTCGCTGGCTGAGAGCGTCAAAGCCATTCTGTAATTGTTACAAAGTGGTTATTTTTTGTGGCATCCCCTCGGGTCATCTCTGATAATGAAACGATGACCCGCGAGGAGGATCACCGTGCAAGGCGTACCGGAACAGTTCATTGATGAGAGAGACAGCGCGCGCTTTCGCCATCTGGCGCAGCTGCCGGGTCTCGAACTCTATCACGCCCACATATCTGAATACGCCTTTGAGCCTCATACGCACGAAGCCTTCGGTATCGGCACCATTGAAACCGGGGCCGAACGCTTTCGCTATCGCGGTACCCAACATCTTGCACCCGAAAAATCGGTTGTCACCATGAACCCGGACGAGATCCACACCGGTGAATCCGCCACGGAAGACGGCTGGCGGTATCGGATGGTTTATATCGAACCCGATCTGCTGGAAGAGGTGACCGGCCTGCGTCACTGGTGGTTCAGCGACGTCACCCGCTACGACCCAACGCGTTCGCTAAAAATTGGCCAGCTGATTTACGGCCTGTGGCACACGCACGATCCGCTGGCGCAAAAAGGATTGTTGCTGGATCTGATAGAGACCTTTCAGCCGCTGGCGCACCACGCCCCGGTAATTCAGGAAGGCGCGCATCGGTTTGAGCGCGTACGCGAGTACCTTCACGACAACTATATGCAGCCACTTACGCTGGACGAGCTGGCCAACGTGGTCTCCCTCAGTCCGTACCATTTCCAGCGTCAGTTCAAAGCGCATTTCCACGTCACGCCCCATCAGATGCTGATGGCTATCCGTCTGTGGCGCGCCAAAGCCTTCCTCACGCACGGCATGCCCGCGGCAGACGTGGCGGCCGCAACCGGGCTGACCGACCAGTCGCATTTGACCCGCGCCTTTACCCGCCGCTACGGCATCACCCCCGTGCGTTACCAGAAGCAGGTGCTGAAGCGCTAATGCGCAATCTCATACAATACGCGCCCATTTTCCCCTCCTACACTGATGGCAGAGTAAACAAAGACGGATGGAAAAATGATTAGCGGCGTGTTGTATGCCCTGCTTGCAGGTTTGATGTGGGGGCTGATTTTTGTCGGCCCTCTGATCGTGCCGGAATACCCGGCGATATTGCAGTCCACCGGACGTTATCTGGCGTTGGGGCTGATAGCCCTGCCTCTGGCCTGGCTGGGACGCGCTCGTCTTCGTCAGCTCACCCGCCAGGACTGGCTTACCGCGCTGGGCTTGACCATGATGGGTAACCTCATCTATTACGTCTGCCTGGCAAGCGCCATTCAGCGCACGGGGGCCTCCGTTTCCACCATGATTATCGGCACGCTGCCGGTGGTGATCCCGGTCTTTGCGAATCTGCTCTACAGCCACCGGGATGGCAAACTGGCATGGTCAAAAATGGTGCCCGCGCTGGTGTGTATAGCCGCAGGACTGGTGTGCGTAAACATTGCCGAGCTGCGAAACGGCCTGGGCGATTTCGACGTGTGGCGTTACGGTTCTGGCATCCTGCTGGCGTTCGTTTCCGTGGCGTGCTGGGCATGGTATGCCCTACGCAACGCCCGTTGGCTCCGGGAAAACCCGGATAAACATCCGATGATGTGGGCAACGGCGCAAGCGCTGGTTACGCTGCCTGTCTCCGTAATGGGGTATGCGGGTGCGTGCATCTGGTTAGGCCAGCAGCAACCGGCATTCGCTTTACCCTTCGGACCGCGCCCGTGGATCTTCGTCGGGCTGATGGTCGCCATCGCGGTACTCTGTTCCTGGGTAGGGGCATTGTGCTGGAATATCGCCAGCCAGAAGCTGCCGACGGTGATTTTAGGCCCGCTGATCGTCTTTGAAACTCTGGCTGGCCTGCTGTACACCTTCCTGATTCGCCAGAGCGTGCCCCCTTTGCTCACGGTAGGCGGGATCCTGATGCTGGTCGTTGGCGTGGTGATTGCGGTGAAAGCAAAGCCGGAAAAACCGCTGGTCGTTCCGGCCTCGGAGAGTTAGAACGTTTCCCAGTTGGCTTCAGAAGCAGCCGCTACGGGCGGTGTCTTTGAAGCATAGGTTTTTACCGGGGCTGCCTTAACGGCCTGGTTGCGGGTGATTTTGAACACCGCCACCGCGTCGTTCAGACGGGCAGCCTGGTCTTCCAGCGCCGCCGCTGCTGCCGCAGACTCCTCCACCAGTGAGGCGTTCTGCTGGGTGACGCGATCCATCTCCGCTACCGCCTGGCCCACCTGGTCGATACCGCGGCTCTGCTCGTCGGAGGCCGAGGCAATTTCACCCATGATGTCGGTCACGCGGGTAACCGCATTAACAATCTCGGCCATCGTCGCGCCCGCTTCGTTCACCAGTTGAGAACCCGCGTTCACGCGCTCGCCGGAATCATCAATCAGCGCTTTAATCTCTTTCGCCGCCTGGGCACTACGCTGGGCAAGCGTTCGAACCTCACCCGCCACCACCGCAAAGCCACGGCCCTGCTCACCCGCACGCGCCGCTTCAACCGCCGCGTTCAGCGCCAGAATGTTGGTCTGGAAGGCAATGCCGTCGATCACGTTGGTGATTTGGGCAATTTTACTGGAGCTGGTCGAAATGTCGTCCATCGTTCGCACTACGCCTTCCACCACGCTGCCGCCCTTCTTCGCGGTTGAAGAGGCATCAAGCGCCAGACGGGAAGCCTGACGTGCGTTATCGGCATTTTGCTTCACGGTGGCGGTCAGCTGTTCCATGCTGGCTGCCGTCTCTTCCAGAGAAGCAGCCTGCTGCTCGGTACGGGAAGAGAGATCGTTACTGCCTGCGGAAATTTCACCCGCACCGGTGTAAATGGTATCAGCACCTTCACGCACCACGCCGACCGTGTTCGCCAAAGAGGTCTGCATTTCCTGAACGTTACGCGCAAGAATGGCCATTTCATTTTTGCCCTGCGCATGAATGGGCTGGGTTAAATCTCCCGCCGCAATGGCGCGAATATGGTTGATCACCTCTTCCAGCGGCAGTAGCAGCACGCGACGCATCGCTATCCAACTGGAGATGATCACCGCAATCACCAGCAGCATGACTGCAGAGAGGATCCACAGAATGCGCTTATAGTCGCTTTCATTATCTTTGATGCCTTTATCGGTGAGGGCAGCCTGCGCCTCGCGCCACTCTCGATACACTTTTTGCATCGCGTTTTGCTTCTGTTCCGCATTCTGTTTGAACATATCTTCCAGGTTACCCTGAGAAAGTAAAACGTTCATTTGGGTCAGCGTCGCAGAGTAGATTCGATACTGTTCTTCAAGCTGGTTCGTTAGCTTTTCGTCGAGACCCGGTGTTTCTGGCAGCGCGTAGTATTTGTCGTAGTGCGCCTGTGCATTTGCCAGCAGGTTTTTCGCCGTATTAACCAGCTCGTTCAGTTGCCCGCCGTTAATCTGCGAGGCCATGCTGCTTTGCAGACGCAGCATGCCGCGGTTCAGGGTTACACGCGCCTGGTTCAGGCTGATCCACGCATCGGTAAATTCCGCCACGTTCTGGCTGGAGAGCTGAGAGACCGTAAAGTTCTCTTTATCGTTATTGAGGGCATTGATGAAAATGCCGGCGGAAATCACTTGCATGATGCCGAGTACGAGCAGCACCGAAATCAGAAGAGTTATAACTTTTATACGCTTAAACATGCTTTGCCTTTTTTATATGCAGGTATTGTCTGACGTGTATCTATCGGCAGGCGCGGCGGGTTGTTTACGGTCTCTCCGTCTTTAATAACTTTCGTAAGCCATTTTCTAAATTCATTCAGTAAGTTAAACGAACTATTTTTTTGTGACAGACCTCTCATTTTCACCCTTGCCACTAAAGGGTTATAGCGCCTCCGTAAAGATGCATTTAATATGCACTTTATATTATTCATGACGAGGTAACTGCTATGGCCTTCCGCGACCAACCATTGGGCGAGCTGGCGCTCTCCATCCCTCGCGCTTCTGCGCTGTTTCGTAAATACGATATGGATTACTGCTGTGGCGGCAGGCAAACCCTGGCGCGTGCGGCCTCGCGCAAAGAGCTGGATGTCGACGTTATCGAAGCGGAACTGGCGAAGCTGGCCGAGCAGACTATCGACAAAGACTGGCGCACCGCACCGCTGGCAGAAATCATCGACCACATCCTTGTGCGTTACCACGACCGCCACCGCGAGCAACTGCCGGAGCTGATCCTGCAGGCAACAAAAGTTGAGCGCGTTCATGCCGATAAACCTTCGGTACCGCGCGGTCTGGCAAAATACCTGACCATGCTGCACGAGGAGCTGTCCAGCCACATGATGAAAGAAGAGCAGATCCTCTTTCCGATGATTAAACAGGGAATGGGCAGCCAGGCAATGGGGCCAATCAGCGTGATGGAAAGCGAACATGATGATGCGGGCGAGCTGCTGGAAGTGATTAAACACGCTACCGATAACGTCACGCCGCCGCCTGAGGCCTGTACCACGTGGAAAGCGATGTACAACGGTATTAATGACATGATCGACGACCTGATGGAGCACATCAGTCTTGAGAACAACGTTCTGTTCCCGCGAGCCCTCGCAGGCGAATAAAAAAGGCGCCCAAGAGCGCCTTCATGTCGTTTGTTTCGGCCACAGCCTATGTGGCCTTTTTTATTAACGCATACCTGCCATGCGTTTCTTACCGATAAACAACCAGCCCAGCCCCAGCGCGATAAACCACAGCGGCGTGACGATTAATGCCTGGCGGGTGTCATCTTCGAGAGTCAGCAAGACCAGCACGAACACGAAGAACGCCATGCACACCCAGCACATCAGCTTGCCCAGCGGCATCTTGTAGATCGATTTTTCATGCAGATGCGGACGCTGCTTGCGGTACACCAGATACGAGCACAGGATAATGGTCCAGACAAACATGAACAGGATTGCAGAGACCGTGGTGATCATGGTGAACGCGCCAATAACGCTCGGATTCACATAGAGCATCACCACGCCGCCCAGCAGACAGATACAGGAGAAGGTCAACCCTTTCGCCGGCACCGCGCGCTTAGACAGTTTGGCAAACGCGCTCGGCGCTACGCCTTCCTGCGCCAGACCAAACAGCATGCGGCTGGTCGAGAACACGCCGCTGTTCGCCGACGAGGCTGCTGACGTCAACACCACGAAGTTGATCAGGCTCGCTGCCGCTGGCAGCCCTACCAGCACGAACAGCTCAACAAACGGACTCTTGGTTGGAACCACGGAGCTCCACGGCGTCACGGACATAATAATGATCAGCGCGAAGACGTAGAACATAATAATACGCACGGGAATGGAGTTAATCGCGCGTGGCAGCGATTTCTCCGGGTCTTTAGTTTCCGCAGCCGTGGTGCCCACCAGCTCAATCCCGACAAACGCAAATACCGCAATCTGGAAACCGGCAAAGAAGCCGCTGATGCCTTTCGGGAACCAGCCGCCATCATTCCACAGATGGGTAAACGAGGCCTGAACGCCGGTTGGCGACTGGAAGTGAGTCAGAACCATCACCAGACCCACGACGATCAGCCCCACAATCGCCACGATTTTGATCATCGCGAACCAAAATTCCATCTCACCAAACATTTTAACGGTGGCAAGGTTCAGGCTAAGCAGCAGCACGATAACCGCCAGCGAGGCGACCCAGTCAGAGAGGCCGGGAAACCAGAACTGCGCATACGCGGTAATGGCGACCACGTCCGCCATGCCGGTCACGACCCAGCAGAACCAGTAGGTCCAGCCAGTGAAATAGCCCGCCCATGGCCCGAGCAGGTCAGAAGCAAAGTCGCTAAAGGATTTGTATTCGAGATTCGAGAGCAGCAATTCACCCATTGCGCGCATCACGAAAAAGAGCATAAAACCGATGATCATATAAACGAAGATGATCGACGGCCCGGCAAGACTGATGGTTTTGCCTGACCCCATAAACAGCCCGGTACCGATGGCACCGCCTATGGCGATAAGCTGAATATGACGGTTTGTGAGATTTCGCCGCAGCGACTGTTCAGACGACGCCTCTTCTGTGGCGGCGACTTTGACCTGATCTACCATGTGATATTTTCCTGTTTATGCCTGTCTGTGTTGTTAAGGCTCTTCTGGCCTTTAAATACGTCAAAAGATGACGGACCCTGTATAGGGCTAATCGATATTAGGTAAGAATCGGCGGGATGAATACTATGATTTGGATATTATGTTAATAATATGTTGAAAGTGAGTGTCATATCACTCATACAGCGCGAAACAGCTCACAAAAATACACGCAACAGTTTCGTTTGCAAGATAAAATGTTGATTCCGTCGTAACTATAGGTTTTATCACTCTTTTCCTCTCCCCGCACGGAGAGAGGAAATAAGAAAAGTCGATTACAGGATTTCCAGCAGCTCGACTTCAAACACCAGGGTGCTGAATGGCGGGATGGACGCGCCAGCGCCACGTTCGCCATAAGCCAGATTCTGAGGGATAGTCAGCTCCCATTTAGACCCTACTGGCATCAGGGTCAACGCTTCAATCCAGCCAGCGATAACGCCGTTAACCGGGAATTCAGCCGGCTCGCCGCGCGCAACGGAGCTGTCGAACACGGTACCGTCGATCAGTTTACCGGTGTAGTGAACGCGAACGTGGTCAGTGCGAGCAGGAATTGCGCCATCGCCCTGGTTGATCACGCGGAACTGCAGGCCAGATTCTGTGCTGTTCACGCCTTCACGTTCGCGGTTTTCCTCCAGATATTTCACGCCTTCTGCTGCCATCTCTTCGAAGCGCGATTGACGCACGGCGTCTGCACGTTCGTGGATTTCACGCAGCGCACGGTGCACCACATCTACCGGAACAGCCGGTTGCTTACCTTCCAGCGCATCAGCGATACCCGCCACCAGCGCTTCAGGTAACAGACCTTCCAGGCCGGATTCGCTCAGCTGCTGTCCTACCTGCAAGCCGATGCCGTAGCTTGCCTGCGCTTCGATTGTGTCAAAAGTCGGGGTGGTCATGGGTTTTCCTTCCATCACATTTAAAGTAGCGGGCAGCATATCAGCCATGCCCTTATGGGTAAAACTTTGTCTTAAGTTAAGGTGACAAACCGCAGCGAAACAGAAACAATAGAGAGAACCAGGATTAATCCCGAACTGATGTCACGGATGTCGGGTTTGCTACGTCGTTCAGGCAGTTAGCGAACTATACTTCGGAGCACAGGATAAAAAGACGCGGAGCAGGAGGAAAGCCATGCCCGGGCGATTTGAACTGAAACCTACCCTGGCGAAAATCTGGCAGGCGCCGGACAATTTTCGCATTATGGACCCGCTACCGCCCCTGCACCGCCGCGGCATTATTATAGGGGCACTGCTGGTGATCGTCGGCTTCCTGCTTCCTTCCGGCGGCGATGATGTCGATAACGCTCCTGTTACGCGTAATGCGCAGCTGGATATCCGGTCGCAAACGCAGCCGCAGCCTGATTCCCAGCCGATGCAAACGCAGCTGGTCACCCCGTCAAACGACCCGGGTCAGGTTGCCCCTGTCGAGCCAGAACCCGTGCAGGAAGAACAACCGCAGGAGCAGGCAGCTGCCCCCACAGAGCCACAGGCGCAGCAGCCCACCGGTATCGAGCAGCAGTGGCGCTCCTATCGCGTAGAGCCGGGTAAAACACTTGCTCAAATGTTCCGCGACCACAACCTTCCTCCGACCGACGTGTATGCCATGGCGCAGGTCGAAGGTGCGGGCAAGCCGCTGAGCAACCTCCAGAACGGCCAGATGGTCCAGATTCGCCAGAATGCCAGCGGCGTAGTTACCGGGCTTACAATTGATACGGGAAATGGCCAGCAGGTACTGTTTACCCGCCAGCCAGACGGCAGTTTTATCAGAGCACGTTAATCTTGCAGGCCGGGCAAGCGCCAGCGACGCCCGGCAATTACCCTTTGATGCTTCGCTTATTTACCCACCAGATCCCCGAACACACCAGCACCAGCGCAATCGCATATTTGATATCCAGGATGTTCTCGCCAAGGAATATGGCGGAAAGCACGGTGCCTGCGACCGGCACAACGAAGTTGAACGGTGCGATCATGCTGACGCGATTGACTTTCAACAGCACGCTCCACAGGGCAAAAGCCACGGATGAGAGCAGGGTCAGATAACCCAGTACCGCCACCGCAGTGACGCTATGCACTTCCAGCGTCCCGCCAGTAACATATCCCCCAGACACCAGTACAAGACCGCCGATAGCCAACTGCCAGCCGGTCATCACCGTCGGGTCAATCGTCTGAGAGATACGCTTCCCATAGAGCGTGGCGGCGGAAAGGATAAAAGCAGCCAGCACCACAAAGCCGTCACCGTTCCAGACAAAATGGAATTCGCTTAACCCGCTGTGAAAGTTAACCAGCATCACCCCGGCAAACCCCAGAATACAGCCCAGCGTTTTGTTATAGCTGAGTTTGTCGTTGTGATAGATAAAGTGCGCCAGCAGCACGCTAAAGAAGGTGCCCGTCGCATTCATGATAGAGCCGTTCACGCCGGTGGTATAAGCCAGCCCTATGTAGAAAAAGGTGTACTGAATGGAGGTCTGAGTCAGCCCCAGGATCGTCAACTGGCCAAACTGTGCGGGCGTTAACCTGGCGATGGGCTTGCGCTGCGCCAACGCGAACAGCAGGAGCAGCGCTCCGGCAAACAGGAAACGGTAGCCGGCGAATACCACTTTGGACGGAATATCATCAGTCGCGATCTGAAAGAGTTCATAGCCGCTTTTGATGGCCGGGTAAGAGCTTCCCCACAGCAGACAGCAGAGCGTGGCGCAGGCATAGGCCACATTTCGACGGGCAAAGACGGGCGTGGTCAGTGCGGTATCCATGGCAAATCTCATAAATAAAATTGCGTTTCAATTTATTATCAGAGAATGCGACAGGAATAGCTACCCTACAAGAGGAAAGGGTGATTTATGGCGGCTCTAAAAGCAAAACGCCGGCACAAGGCCGGCGCTTCGACGCGAGCAGAGTAAAAAATTACTCAGCTACTACGTTAACAACCAGTTTAGCGAATACTTCGCTGTGAACCTGGAAGTCAACTTCGTGCTCACCAGTGGTACGCAGAACGCCGTTCGGCATACGAACTTCGCTCTTAGCCACTTTAACGCCTGCTGCAGTGACTGCATCAGCGATATCGCGGGTACCGATGGAACCGAACAGTTTACCTTCGTCGCCAGATTTAGACGCGATGGTAACGGTGCCCAGTGCGTTGATTGACTCAGCGCGAGCGTTAGCAGCCGCCAGAACGTCAGCCAGTTTGGCTTCCAGTTCAGCGCGACGTGCTTCGAAAAACTCTACGTTTTTCTTGGTAGCTGGAACAGCTTTACCCTGTGGTACCAGGAAGTTACGAGCGTAGCCCGCTTTAACGTTAACCTGATCACCCAGGCTACCCAGGTTTGCTACTTTATCAAGCAGAATAACTTGCATTACCTTATCCTCTTAAAGTCGTTAATAGACAGCGGCCGATTACTGATGACGATCGGTATACGGCAGCAGGGACAGGTAGCGAGCGCGCTTGATGCAGCGAGCCAGCTGACGCTGGTATTTTGCACGAGTACCGGTGATACGGCTCGGGACAATTTTACCGCTTTCGGTAATGTAGTTTTTCAACGTTGCGATGTCTTTGTAATCGATCTCAACAACGCCTTCCGCGGTGAAACGGCAGAACTTGCGACGACGGAAATAACGTGCCATATGGCTAGTCTCCAGAATCTATCAAATCAATCTGCTCGGCATGCAGAACCATTTTGCTCAGGCCGTTCTTTGCCTTGTGGCAAGAAATGAACCCCTGAACGATCACTGCACTGCCGACCGTTATACTGTGAGTAATGGCCTGGTTTTCGTGTCCGCTAATAATAACGGGCATTTGGCACCACGCCTGCCGGTGAAAACCGGCTTCCTCTTGCACAGAACGATGCTCAAGCACGAACTGGCAATGCGGAATTCCTGAGGGGCTGACCTTACGAAGGGGGGGCCTGCACACAGTGCCAGACAACACCAGACGGTTGGTCATCAGAAATTACTCTTCAGAATCCCCAGCATCAGAATCATCTGCGGTTTCGCTAGCGAAATCATCGCGACGCTCACGGCGCTCGTCTTTCGCTTTAACCATCGGAGATGCTTCGGTAACTGCGTGCTTAGTACGCATAACCATGCTGCGGATAACGGCATCGTTGAAGCGGAAGTTAGTTTCCAGCTCATCGATCGCTTCCTGCGGAGCTTCAACGTTCAGCAGAACGTAGTGAGCTTTGTGCAGTTTGTTGATCGGATAAGCCAGCTGACGGCGGCCCCAGTCTTCCAGACGGTGGATCGTGCCTTCTGCTGCAGTGATTGCACCAGTGTAGCGCTCGATCATACCCGGAACCTGTTCGCTCTGGTCAGGATGGACCATAAAAACGATTTCGTAATGACGCATCGAATTGCTCCTTACGGATTATTCAGCCTCCTGTCTGGGTCAGCCGAGGCCCGGGGAGGCAAGGAACGTGTTAAAGGTCGGCTGAAAAATTGACGCGCCATAATACTTGCCCCCCCCAGGAAACTCAAGCTGATTGCGCAAATAATTCGCACAAAGCGCCAAGCTGGTCTAAGTGGGTGATTTAAAATTAATCGCATTGGGAAGCGTTGTTTTTTTGAACAACTGCATCAGAAATGGTCACCAATGCCCATCAGATAAGGGATTAAACTTTAATCAGAACCCATCGAAAAACCAAAGGAGAAATTTAGACCGTCACACAGCACGCAGTCGTGGAGCGTATATCATGAAAAAAACCGCATTCATCATACTGGCTGCGCTTTTGCTTAGTGCAAACGCGTTGGCAGCCATTAAGATAGAAGGCCGACAGGCCAGAAACATGGATGATGTGCAAAGCTTGGGCGTAATCTACATCAATCACAATTTCGCCACCGAGAGTGAAGCAGATCAGGCACTTAATGAAGAAACGGACGCGCAGGGCGCAAAGTACTATCACGTCATACTGATGCGTGAGCCCGGCAGCAACGGAAATATGCACGCCAGTGCAGATATTTACCGATAACGCTAGCACCAGGAAAGCCAACAAAGAGAATATAGCCATCGTTTGACTTGCCCCCTGCCCGGGGGCTTTTTTTAACCACTACTTTTGGCCGTAATACGCGTCTGGGCCATGCTTACGCATGAAATGCTTGTTCATCAGGTAGTCATCCATTCCCTGAAGATGCGGGTTAATTTCGCGGGCAATCCACGCCATTCGAGCCACTTCTTCCATAACCACCGCGTTATGCACCGCGTCGTGAGCATCTTTTCCCCAGGCAAATGGGCCATGCTGATACACCACAATGCCCGGCGTATGCAGCGGCTCGCGTTCACCCAACGTGTCGATAATCACCTTGCCGGTGTTCAGCTCGTATTCGCCTTCCACTTCCGCCTGGGTTAGCGCACGCGTGCAGGGAATGTCGCCAAAGAAGTAGTCGGCATGGGTCGTTCCCAGCGCAGGAATCGCCCGCCCCGCCTGCGCCCAGGCCGTCGCATGAGTTGAGTGCGTATGCACTACCCCGCCGAGTGAAGGAAACCGCCGGTATAGCGCAAGATGTGTCGCGGTATCTGAAGAAGGTCGCCATTTTCCATCCACCACGTTTCCGTCGAGATCGACCACCACCATATCGTCAACGGTCATGGTGTCATACGCCACACCGCTGGGTTTAATCACCACGAGTCCCTGCGCACGATCGATAGCACTGACGTTACCCCAAGTGAAGGTCACCAGACCATAGCGCGGGAGATCCATATTGGCCTCAAAGACCTGTTGCTTGAGTTTACGCATGTTCAGCCTCCAGCAATCCTGCTCGCACCATGCGCTCACGCACCCAGTCGCGTGCTTTTGCCACTTCCCCTGCCGGGTCATCTGACGTTTCGCTCCACATCTCAATAAGATACGGTCCGCAATACCCCGTCTGCTTGAGCGTCCGGAAGCAGCGTTCGAAATCCACCACCCCGGTGCCGAACGCCACGTTTTTGAATACGCCAGGGCGGGTGTCTTTGACGTGTACCGCCACGATATGCCCCCTCCCCGCCTGCAGCTCCATTTGTACGTCGTTATCCCAGGCCGACAGATTGCCGATATCGGGATAGAGCTGGAACCACGGGTTATTCAGGTAGTGCGCATAGCCCAGCGCCTTACTGATAGAGTTCATTAACGGATAATCCATGATCTCCATCGCCAGCGTCACCTGGGCGCGGCTTGCCATGTCGACGCTCTCTTTCAGACCGTCACGAAAACGGCGGCGCGTCTCGTCGTTGGCCTCCTGATAATAAACGTCGTACCCGGCGAGCTGGATAACCCGGATACCCACATCCTGCGCAAAGCGAATGGCTTTACGCATAATCTCCAGCCCCTGCGCGCGTACGGCATCATCTTCGCTCCCGAGCGGAAAACGTCGGTGGGCGCTCAGGCACATTGACGGCACGCGTACGCCCGTTTCTGCAACCGCGCTCACTAACCCCAGGCGCTGCTCCTGGCTCCAGTCGAGTCGGGAAAGGCGCTCGTCCGTCTCATCCACTGACATTTCGACAAAATCAAAACCCAGCTGCTTTGCCCGCTGTAACCGCTCAAGCCAGCACTCCCCCGCAGGGAGCGCCTTTTCGTAGATGCCAAGCGGGACCTGTTTTGACAACATACCCGCTCCTTAGCCCCAAAGCTGAGCAATTGAGCGTTTGAACTGACGCGCCGCTTCCACCGGAGATGCCGCATCACGAATGCTGCGACCGGCAATAAAGACGTGGATGGGAATGCCTTTAAACAGCGGCAGATCGTCCAGCGCCAGCCCACCCGTTACGGTGACTTTAAAGCCCATATCGGCAAGACGCTTGATAGCGCTGATATCCGCCTCTCCCCACGCCACACCTGCAGCCTGAGCATCGCGACTACGGTGATAAACCACCTGCTGAATGCCCGCGTCACGCCACTCCTGTGCCTGCTCCCAGGTCCAGAAGCCGGTCAGTTCAATTTGCACGTCGCCGTTAAACTCTTTTGCCACGTCCAGCGCACCTTTCGCGGTATTGATATCTGCACAGCAAATTACGGTGACCCAGTCGGCATTGGCTTCAAAACACATGCGGGAGAGGATTTTGCCTGCGTCGGCGATTTTGGCATCCGCCAGTACGATTTTATGCGGGTAGAGCGCTTTCAGGTCACGAACAGCGCGAACGCCTTCACCCACGCACAGAATGGTGCCGACTTCGATGATATCTACCTCTTCAGCAATCAGGCGGGTGGTTTCGTAAGCGTGAGATAAAGTCTGGTTATCCAGCGCGACCTGCAACATTGGTAATGACATTTTCAAATCCCTCTTAAACTGCCGCCGCAGTGGCGTTATCAATTAAATCCAGCACGTCCTGCTCGGTGCGGCAGGCACGTAAACGGTCAAAATTGGCTTCATCATCAAACAGGTTAACGATCTGCATGATGCCGACTTCCTGATGGGTGTTGGCATCAACAGCGGCCATGGTGATCAGAATATCGACCGGATCGTTATCTTCGTGGTTAAACACCAGGGGCGTTTTCAGCGTCACCAGAGCAAAACCGGTTTTTTTGACCCCTTCTTCCGGACGGCCATGCGGCATAGCCAGCCCCGGAGCAATCACAAAGTAAGGGCCGTGCTGCGCAACGCCATCCAGAATGGCCTGGTAATAACGCGGCTCAACGACATCGGCCTTAACCAGCAGATCTACACTCAGCTTTACCGCTTCCTGCCAGGTGCTGGCCTCGGCCTGTAAAAGGATGGCGTTATTGTCCGCCAGCGAATCACGTAATTTCATATGGCGTCCTTACTTCACGTCTTGTGGGAAATGTTCTTTGATCACTTCCAGCAGTTTTGGCCCGAAATCCGCGGGTGACAGCATGTTACGGACGCCCACCACGTATTTATTCCCCGTCACGGTGATCTCACCGGCGATATGGGTAGATGCAATGATGATATCCGCGCCGCTCAATTCACTTTTGTATTCACCCACCGCGCAGCTGTTCACCGTGTGGTCGATGTTTGACTGGGTTAAAAACTGGTCCACTTTCATCTTCATGATCATGGAGCTGCCTTGCCCATTGCCACATACAGCCAGGATACGTACGGTCATAATCGATACTCCTTAATGAGCAGACAGTTCTGCTGTTTGTTTTTCCGCATCTTCTTCAGCGCGCAGCGTGCGACCCGCGAAGAACATATAAGCCAGTGCAATCAGGATGATGACGGCCATAAATACCAGCCCGACGGAGGCGAAGCCCTGCATCATTGGCGGTGCCAGGATTGACCAGTCCGCCATCCCCATCCATGCGCTCATCCCGGTAAGCTTGACCGCCCACACGCAGCCAAAGATTTCAATCATGCCCATCACCAGGCAAATTTTGAGCGCCGCGCGCCAGCCGCCAAAGTGGTTCGCAAAGACGCCAATGGTGGCGTTGGAGAAGAACATCGGGATAAAGCCAGGAATAATCAGAATGGACGAGCCGCAGGCCACCAGGATGCCAACCGCAATCAGCTGACCGATGGTGCCCCACATAAAGCCCCAGACCACGGCGTTTGGCGCAAAGCTATAGATAGCCGCACAGTCAATCGCCAACACCGCGCCAGGAATGAGCCGCTGGGAGATTCCGTTGAAAGCTTCGGACAGTTCGGCAACGAACATACGCACGCCCTGGGTGATGATGAAAATCGCCACCGCGAAGGAGAAACCGGTTTGCAGGATATAGACCGTCCAGTGGGTTTTACCCGCCATCGCCTGGACAACGTCAATGCCGAAGGAGAGCAAAATGGCACCAAAGAAAATGGTCATCACAATCGCCGTGGAGACGATATTGTCGTGGAAGATATTCAGCCAACCCGGCAGCTTAAGGTCTTCAACGCTCTCCTCTTTTTTACCCAAAAAGGGGGCGACTTTATAGGCGATCCAGGAGGCGAACTGCTGCTGGTGACCGATAGAGAAACCACAGCCGTCGGTCACTTCCTGCGTCGGCTTGTACATCATATTGGAGGTGATTCCCCAGTAGAGCGAGACCAGCACGGCGGTGCAGATAATCGTGGTCCACATTGGGTAACCGAAGATAAAGAGAGAAACTGCAATCAGCCCAGCCTGCTGGAACATAATATGTCCCGTCAGCATGATCGTGCGGATGCCGGTGATCCGGCGCAACAGAACGTAAATAATGTTCAGCGCCAGCGCGAGCAGCACCGCGTACCCCACCCAACTATAGGCATCCCCCATGCGATCGATGGTAGCCATCATGGAGGCATAGGTGTCAGAGATCGCACCGTTGATACCATACACTTCCGACATTTTGGCGACCACGGGCTTAAAGGTACTGGTCAGAATGCCTGAACCTGCCTGTAGCAGCATGAAGCCGATAATGGTTTTGATGGTGCCTTTGATTATGACGCTGACGCTTTTGCGCAGAAGGATGTAACCCAGACACGTCACGATACCCAGCAGCAGCGGGGCGTTGGTCATTACCTGATTAAAGAACACGGTAAAGATGTTGTAGAGGATCTCCATAACTCTCTCCAGAATGAGAACACGAGGGGCAATCCCTGTGTGGTTGGTGCCATCACTCTAGTAATCACAAATAATCACCACAAGATTGAATTTGATTATTTGTGATGTATCCCGCAAATTATTTCCCTGTTATCAGTAATGATTTTCACCCTTGCACCACAAAAAATAAATTACTTATATAATTCAGTGAATTAATCATAATTAGCGGAACGCTTAACAGCGGAAACATGGATTTGACGTGAAGAAAATCGAGTAAATCCGTGCAATTTAGCCATTGCAAAGCGCATTAAATAGTGCCAGCATTAATCACAACAAATCACAATGTGATTACTTTTGATTAAAACCAGGAGTCAAAACGATGAGTAAAGTGAACACCATCACCCGTGAATCATGGATTCTGAGCACTTTC
Organism: Enterobacter sp. UNJFSC 003; assembly: GCF_036903355.1. Taxonomy (NCBI): domain Bacteria; kingdom Pseudomonadati; phylum Pseudomonadota; class Gammaproteobacteria; order Enterobacterales; family Enterobacteriaceae; genus Enterobacter; species Enterobacter sp. UNJFSC 003. The sequence goes on along the minus strand of NZ_JBAKHK010000009.1, from coordinate 25,982 downwards.
CCGGAATGGGGTTGCTGGCTGAATGAAGAAATTGAGCAGGAACAGGTTGCTCCTGGCACGTTTGCAATGTGGTGGCTGGGCTGTACGGGTATTTGGCTAAAATCAGAAGGCGGGGCAAATATCTGCGTCGATTTCTGGTGTGGCACCGGCAAACAGAGCCACGGTAATCCGCTGATGAAAAAAGGCCATCAGATGCAGCGTATGGCAGGCGTTGAGAAACTTCAACCAAACCTGCGTACCACCCCGTTTGTGCTTGATCCCTTTGCTATTCGTCAGATCGACGCCGTACTGTCCACCCACGATCACAACGATCATATCGACGTAAACGTAGCAGCAGCGGTTATGCAAAACTGTGCTGACGATGTGCCGTTCATTGGGCCGCAGACCTGCGTGGATTTATGGATCGGCTGGGGCGTGCCAAAAGAGCGCTGCATTGTAATGAAACCCGGTGACGTGGTGAAAATCAAAGATGTTGAAATCCACGCGCTTGATGCCTTTGACCGTACCGCGTTGATTACCCTGCCAGCAGATCAGAAAGCGGCGGGCGTGCTGCCCGACGGTATGGACGAGCGTGCGGTGAACTACCTGTTCAAAACGCCGGGTGGTTCTCTGTATCACAGCGGTGACTCTCACTACTCCAACTATTACGCGAAGCACGGTAACGAACATAAGATTGACGTGGCGCTCGGCTCCTATGGCGAAAACCCGCGCGGCATTACCGACAAAATGACCAGCGCCGATATGCTGCGCATGGCGGAAGCGCTGAACACCAAAGTGGTGATCCCATTCCACCATGATATCTGGTCTAACTTTCAGGCCGATCCCCAGGAAATCCGCGTCCTGTGGGAGATGAAAAAAGACCGTCTGAAATACGGCTTCAAGCCATTTATCTGGCAGGTGGGCGGCAAGTTCACCTGGCCACTGGATAAAGATACTTTCGAGTACCACTACCCGCGCGGCTTTGATGATTGTTTCACCATTGAGCCAGATTTGCCGTTCAAATCATTCCTCTGATAGCGCAGACAAATCGCCAGGCCGATGTGTCTGGCGATTTCATATTTATTTTAGTAATTTCATGCTATTTCAAATATCATCTTTTCAAATCAATTCTTATCGGAATAGCTCATGACGGAAGCGCAACGGCATCAAATTTTATTGGAACTCCTGGCGCAATCAGGCTTTGTCACCGTCGAAAAAGTGATCGAACGTTTAGGGATTTCTCCGGCGACCGCACGGCGAGATATCAATAAGCTGGATGAAAGTGGCAAACTGAAAAAAGTCCGCAACGGTGCGGAAGCCATTAGCCAGCAGCGCCCGCGCTGGACGCCGATGAACATCCATGAAGCGCTCAACCACGATGAAAAAGTACGAATTGCCCGAGCCGCATCGCAGCTGGTGAACGCAGGTGAGAGCGTAGTGATTAACTGCGGCTCTACGGCATTTCTTCTGGGTCGGGAGATGTGCGGCAAGCCGGTGCAAATCATCACTAACTATTTGCCACTTGCCAATTACCTGATCGACCAGGAGCATGAAAGCGTGGTGATCATGGGCGGCCAGTACAACAAGAGCCAGTCCATCACCCTCAGCCCGCAAGACAGCGAAAATAGCCTCTACGCCGGACACTGGATGTTTACCAGCGGCAAAGGCCTTACCGCTGAAGGTCTCTATAAAACCGATATGCTGACCGCAATGGCGGAACAGAACATGCTTAACGTCGTGGGCAAGCTGGTTGTGCTAGTCGACAGTAGCAAAGTCGGCGAGCGCGCAGGCATGTTGTTCAGCCGTGCCGAGCAGATCGACATGGTGATAACCGGTAAACACGCAAACCCGGAGATCCTCCAGAAGCTGGAAGCTCAGGGTGTAAAAATCCGGCTCGTTTAAAGGTGCTGGCGGAAAAACGCAACCGTGGCCTCTAGCGCCGTCGGCGTGATCCGATGCCGCACACCCGCTTCCCACAGGCAGGTCAGATTGCCATCCAGCCCTTCACGTTGAAGGGCCTGTTGTAGCCGGAAGGTTTCGGCAGCAGGAACCACATCGTCCGCTTCGCCATGCCACAACAGCAGCGGGCGATCTGCCAGGTGCGGTAACGCCCGGGTGACCTCCCAGTCGGCGAGCAACGCTTCAATACCCGTTGATTCCTGAGGTGGAAACAGCGTCTGCGACAGTGACGTAAAGTAGCCCGAGCCCATAAGACAGGCCACGGACTTCACCTCTGGGTGATGCGTCATGATCCCCAGCGCCGTCATGCCGCCCATGGATGCCCCGGCCACCGCCAGACGATCGTCAGCCACCAGCCCGGCCTGATAAAGTGCGGCGCGAAGCCCGGCAAACTCTGTCAGACTCGCGTGCAGGATGTGCCAGAACTGGCCAAGTCGCGCCTGCTCGTTGCCGGTAAATCGTGCTCCGTGGTCTGGGGCATCTGGCATGACGACGCGGAATCCGGCCTGTGCCAGCGCCACGGAAAAATAACTGTAGACCAGCTTTGATGACGTAAACCCATGATAAAAAACCACGACAGGTAGCGGTTGCTCACCTTTCCCCGCAGGAAATGCATGTAGAATTTCATGGTCGCCAAGGCGCCGTGTTTCAAGTTCAATCATTGTCGATCCCATGCTAATGAATGATTCATAATGTTGAGAACTGGGTTACGGTTTCGCGATATTTTCATTCGAAATTTACGCCCCAGATAACACTTCGGGAACATTCCCCCAAAACTAAATTCACAGATAACTACACTATGGCTATCAGGAAACGAGATATGGTTATGCGCAGGTTTGCTGCTTTATTGCTGGTGTTTCTGCTCGGTGGCTGTAGTGCGCTACAGGGAACGCCGGAACCCGCACCGCCGGTTGCCGATCACCCGCAGGAGATTCGACGTAATCAGACGGAAGGATTACAGCGAATGGGTACCGTCTCCGCGATGGTTCGCGGTTCCCCGGATGATGCGGAAGACGCAATCAAGGCTCAAGCCAGCGCCGCCAAAGCAGATTATTACGTCATTATTATGATCGACGAAACTATCATTACGGGACAATGGTACTCGCAGGCCATTTTGTATCGTCAGTAATGGTCATCATTTGAACGACATTTACACTGCTTTGCGTCCATAGACATTTTCCTGTCCACAATAAACTCCTTGCCCGCACCAATGGAAGTGAGTTTATTCGCGAAGGATTGCCCGGCGGATACCGGAGACATGTGAAATGGAGCTGACGATGAAACGAACTCTTGCTTTGACCTCTCTGTTGCTCTCAGCAGGCCTTTTGAGCACAACCGCACAGTCAGCTGAATTCGCCAGCGCGGATTGTGTAACCGGCCTGAATGAAATCGGCCAGATCTCCGTTAATAATATTTCGGGGAGCCCGCAAGACGTTGAGCGTGTCGTAGCGTTAAAGGCTGATGAACAGGGCGCGTCCTGGTATCGCATTATTCAGATGCAGGAAGATAACCATGTCAATCACTGGCGGGTACAGGCCATTCTTTATGCATAATAGCGCAAGATAAAAGCCACTTATTTTTAGTGGCTTTTCGTTTTTGCAAATCTTTTATCTCCAAATAAATCCTTTCAGAACAATTAAATAACATTTAGTTACATTAATTCAATAAATGTTATTCCCGCGTTGCCGTTGAAGAGCCATACCTTTTCAATAATGAGCAATTTATGAACACTGTTTTTCGCCGCGCGGGCCTGGGCACTAAGCTATCGCTGCTTACCGGCATAAGTGTCGCCACGCTGTTTTTGCTTTTCACTTTTCTACTCAGCCATAAAGCCAGCCAGCAGCTTGAAGCCCTCGCTGTAGAAGACCTGCACAGCCAGTCCACCGGCATGGTCGACATGGTGCAGATGTTTAATACCAGCCTGAGTGAAGAGGTCGAAAGCTACACCCGACTGTTCACCACCTTCTTACCTCAGCCCCTGAACGTCGATAACAGCCAAATCCGGACGATTAACGGTCTGAACGTCCCTTTCCTGAAAGGGGGTGAAACGGGGCTGCATGAAAACAATGCGCTCTCTGACGACTTTATGACCCGCACCGGAGCGATCTCTACCCTGTTTGTCCGCAGCGGCAACGACTTTGTGCGTGTTGCGACCTCCCTGCGCAAAGAGAATGGCGAGCGAGCCATGGGCACCGTTCTGGATATGTCCAGTCCGGCCTTTGCTGCGGTGACCAAAGGCGAGGTATACCGTGGCCTGGCCCTGCTGTTCGGCAAGCGCTACATCACCCAGTACCAGCCGGTAAAAGACGCGGAAGGGCAGATTATCGGGATTATTTTTGTGGGCATTGATATCACCCATTCATGGAACGTGATGCGCGAGAAAGTCCTCAACCGACGCTTGGGTGAAAGCGGGCATTTCTTTGTTCTGGATCGCAGCAACGGTAAAAACCGCGGGCAATACCTGTTCCATTCCAGTGCCGAAGGGCAACTGCCCGACTGGGATAGCCGTATCCAACAGCAGCTTTTGAGCGATAAATCCGGCACCCTGGAGCGCGTCAGTTCCGACGGGCGTACGCTCAAAATGGCCTATACTCCGCTACCTGGCTGGAACTGGACGATTGTGGGAGAAGTGGATAAATCGATACTGCTCTCCAGCGTCAATACCCTTCGTGACCGTTTCCTTCTGGCTGGCGTGGTGCTTTCTGCCCTTTTCGCCGGCCTGTTTGTGGTCATCATTCGTCGTATGTTGACGCGCCCACTGCGCAATGTCATTCACCTTGCCCGACAGTATGCGGCTGGCGATCTCCGCGCCAGCCTACCCGTTACGCGCCAGGATGAGGTCGGCCAACTCATTGACGCCATCAACGGTATTGGTGGCGGGCTGCAAAAAATTGTTCTGCAAGTTCGTGAAACCGCAGGCGAGATCCATATGGGCACTAACGCGCTGGCGTCCGATAGCGGGGAAATTTCCGAGCAGATCAACAAGCAGGCCAGCAGCGTGGAAGAGACGTCAGCCAGCATGGAGCAACTGGCGGCCACCGTGCAGCAAAACGCGGCCAATATGGAACAGACGCAGCAGCTGGTCGGTGAAACGTCCCGCGCGGTGCATCAGGGCGGCGAGACGGTGACAAATGCGGTATCGACCATGGACGATATTCGTGACGCATCGAAGCGCATCGAAGACATCACCCGTGTGATTGAATCCATCGCCTTTCAGACCAACATCCTGGCCCTGAATGCGGCCGTTGAAGCAGCGCGGGCAGGCGAGCATGGCAAAGGCTTCGCCGTGGTAGCGCAAGAGGTTCGCGCTCTGGCGGCGCGCAGCGCCAACGCGGTGAAAGAAATTGAGCAGTTGATTGGCGATACGCTGAACAAAGTGAGTGAAGGCCACGCGCTGTCAGAACAAACGCGTCTGGCGATGGATTCCATCATCGTTCATATCGATAACATCAGCCAGCTGGTCACAGAGATTAACCACGCCTCCCGGGAACAATCCGCAGGGATCGGCCAGGTTAATCTGGCGATGACCCACATTGGCGAAGCGTCGCATATCAACGCCGACCGCGTCTCACGCAGCGAGCAGACCGCACAAACGCTGCGCGAGAAAGGTTCACACCTCACTCATCTGGTGAGTCTGTTTCAGTTAAAAGGCTAAACTACTCTGCCCGTGGCGCGCAGCAGCAGGTCATTTTGTACCTGCTCGCGCAGAAGCGTTCCGCCACGGGTATCCAGCATCATGCGGCACCACGCCTGTGCCACGGGCGGAGAAGCATGCCGCAGCATCTGACTTCCGACGCCCAACAAATACAATTGCTGAGCGATTTCCCTGCCCTGCGCCTCCTGCGGTTTACGTAGTTTTTGCTGAAGCTGTCGCCAGCTACGATCGAAATGTCTGTCTTGCCCTTTCACCTGCGCAAAATCATCGACGAGCACATCAAGAATTCCGGGCTGCTTCGTCAGGACGCGCAGGACATCCAGGCACATAATATTGCCTGAGCCTTCCCAGATGCTGTTAACGGGCATCTCACGATACAAGCGGGGTAGCTCATTCTCTTCGCAGTACCCCATACCGCCCAATACCTCCATTGCTTCCGCCACAAACGGAATGCCTGCTTTACAGACGCTAAATTTTGCTGCTGGCGTAAACAGCCGCGCCCAGGCGGCCTCATGCGGGTCTGTCTGGTTACCCCACGCGCGGGCAAGGCGGAACAGCAGCGCGGTTTGCCCCTCCAGCACCAGCGCCATCCGGCTTAGCACATCGCGCATCAAGGGCTGATCGATGAGATTCTTGCCAAAAGTCTGGCGCTGATGGGCGTGATATAGCGCCACGGATAACGCCCGACGCATCAGGCCATGGCTGCCCAGCGCGCAGTCAAAACGCGTCAGTCCGCCCATTCTAAGGATTTGCCGTACGCCTTCCCCCTCTTCCCCCAACAGCCAGCCAGAAGCATCAAGAAACTCCGCTTCACTGCTGGCGTTGGAACGGTTCCCCAGCTTGTCTTTGAGACGCTCCAGGCGTACGGCGTTGCGTTGTCCATCAGGCAAGAAACGCGGGACAAAAAAGCAGGATAAGCCACCTTTCGCCTGCGCCAGCACCAGGTGTGCATCACTTTGCGGCACAGAGAAAAACCATTTATGCCCCACCAGGCGGTAGCTGCCGTCGCTGCACTTTTCCGCTTTGGTGGTATTGCTCAGTACATCAGAGCCCCCCTGTTTTTCCGTCATCCCCATGCCAATCAACAGGCCGCGCTTCTGCTCTCCGGGCACCAGGTGCGGATCGTAGCGGTCGCTTAGCAGCGGCGTCAGCCAGTCATGAAATGATTTCGGGAGCGCCTGCTGTAGCAGCGGTGTGGCAGCAAACGTCATGGTGACGGGGCACAGCGTGCCCGCTTCTACCTGAGCATGCAGAACAAAACGTGCAGCCCGGGCAACAAAGGAGCCCTTACGCGCCTCATCTTCCCACGCAAGGTTGTGTACGCGATTAGCGCAAAGCCCCTGCATCAGCAGGTGCCACGCCGGGTGAAAACGGACGTCATCCAGCCGCTCACCTTTGGCGTCATAACGCAATAGCTCGGGCGGGTTCACGTTCGCCAGCCTGCCCAACTCCAGTGATTCAGCCGTTCCCAGCTGCTGGCCGATGCTGGCGAGAAGATCGCTATCCCACTCGGCCCCTTCCCGGACAACCGCATCGCGCAGGGCACAATCAGAGAGGAATAGGTTGCTGTTAGAGAGCGTTGAAGGTTGATTAAAAACAGTATGAGTCTGCCAGTGCATGCTGTGTCCCTCCTTCAGTGGCAATGAAGATAAGTATGGACAGACTGCGCGCACGCTGCATGGGAGTGAGGTCACACGATGGCGATCCCGCCCTTCTCATTCGTGAAATGGCTCACAGAACATAAGAATAAACTATTTCGTGCAGGAGGTTTTATTGAATAATTTATTCTTATCCCTTTCAGTGAGGATCGTTATGCAACAGGATGCGCACAAGCGTGCATTAATTGCAGGCTCCATCGGTAATTTCATCGAGTGGTATGAGTTCGCGGTATACGGTTTTATGGCGACCGTAATTGCGAAAAACTTCTTCCAGCTTGACGGCGAGTCAGGGCTGACTAGCCTGATCCTCACCTACGCGTCGTTTGCGATCGCCTTCTTCTTCCGTCCCCTGGGTGCAGTGATGTTTGGCCGCATTGGCGACCGCATTGGCCGTAAACCAACGCTGATCGTCGTGCTGGTGCTGATGACGCTGGCAACAGCCGCCATCGGCCTCGTGCCGGTCTACGCCAGCATCGGGATTGCCGCACCGCTGATCGTCACGCTGCTTCGTATTCTGCAGGGGCTGTTCGCCGGTGGCGAGTACGGCGGCGCGGTTTCATTGATGACGGAGTTTGCCCCCCGCGGCAAGCGCGGGCTTTACGGCGCGTGGCAATCCTTTACCGTCGCGCTGGGGTTATTAGCAGGTGCAGGCATCGTGGCGTTTCTCTCCGCACTGCTCACGCCGGAAGACCTTCACGCCTGGGGCTGGCGCATTCCGTTCTTTCTCGCTCTGCCGATGGGTGTGGTCGCGCTGTGGCTGCGGGTGAGCATGGAAGAGACGCCAAGCTTTGTTCAGCAGCAGCAAAAACCAGCGGTTGCGCAGGCGAATACCGCCGCGACGCTTAAAGCGATCGTCATGGGGATAGGCCGCGTGATGGTCTGGTCTGCGGCGGGTTATACCTATCTGGTGATTATGCCAACCTATCTTCAGTCGGCGCTGCACACCGGGTTCAACCAGGCGCTGCTGATTGCGGTGATTTCGAATATCGGCTTTGCACTCACCATTATTCCGTCGGGTCTCCTGAGCGACAGGATCGGACGCCGTACGGTGATGATTATCGCCACCGTATTGTTGTTGATCCTCGCCCTGCCGCTGCTGAAAATTCTGCAGGCCGAGTCCAGCACGCTAGCGGTGAAGGCGCTGGTGGTACTGATTGCGGGCGGTTTGGTGGGGATGCTCGCCGGGCCGGGCCCCGCGATGCTTTCGGAGATGTTCCCTACGCGCGTGCGCTACACCGGGCTTGGGCTGGCTTATTCTCTTTCGAATGCCATTTTCTCGGGATGTGCAGGATTGATCATTACCGGGCTCATTAAAGAGACGGGCAATGTGGATATTCCAGCGTATTACGTGATGGCCACGGCGGTGGTGAGCCTATTTGCGCTGATGACGCTGAGAAAGGATGACCATTTACGGTCGCTCGAGGAGTGAGGTGAGAGAGCAAATATACAGGCCGTCCTGAGGACGGCCTTGCTGTGTATTACCCGCGCTGACGTACCGCTTCAAACAGGCAGATACCCGTTGCTACAGAAACGTTCAGGGACGAGACGCTGCCCGCCATTGGGATGCTGATCAGCTCATCGCAGTGCTCGCGCGTCAGGCGACGCATACCTTCACCTTCTGCCCCCATCACCAGCGCCAGACGGCCGGTCATTTTACTCTGGTACAGGGTGTGATCCGCTTCACCAGCGGTACCAACGATCCAGATATTCTCTTCCTGCAGCAGACGCATCGTGCGCGCCAGATTGGTCACGCGGATCAGCGGAACGTTTTCCGCCGCGCCGCAGGCCACTTTCTTGGCGGTTGCGTTCAGCTGCGCAGAGCGATCTTTTGGCACAATCACCGCGTGAACGCCCGCAGCATCGGCGCTACGCAAACACGCGCCCAGATTATGTGGATCAGTAACCCCATCAAGGATCAGGAAGAACGGGTTATCCAGTTCGGCAATCAGATCCGGCAGATCGTTTTCCTGATACTGACGGCCCGGCTTCACGCGGGCAATAATCCCCTGGTGAACCGCACCTTCACTTTTCTCATCCAGGAACTGGCGATTTGCCACCTGGATCACCACGCCCTGGGCTTCCAGAGCATGGATCAGCGGCATCAGACGCTTATCTTCACGCCCTTTCAGAATAAATACTTCCTGAAAACGCTCCGGTGCGCGCTCCAGCAGGGCCTGCACCGCGTGGATGCCGTAAATCATTTCACTCATTGATGGTTCTCATAATATGCATTTTCCCTCTCCCCTTAGAGGAGAGGGTCAGGGTGAGGGGAATATTACTCCGCCTGCTGTTTCTTCGCTGCACGCTTCGCCTTGGTCGCGGCCGCTATTTTTTGTGTCTTCGTGGACGGTTTCTTCGCTGAACGGGCGTCTTTTTTCGCCGCCTTTGGCTTTTGTTTCTTCTCGCCACGGAAGGCGCTGTCTGGCTCGAAGTTTACCTTCTTACCCGCCTGGCGACGTTTCCCCCCTGCGCTGCCGTTACCGCCTTTTTTCGCTCTTTCACGCTCGGTTTTACCGACGTTGCGCGGAGCGCGTTCGCTGGAGATCAGGCTGAAGTCGATTTTACGGTCGTCCATATTGACGGCTTCAACCTTCACTTCCACGCGATCGCCAAGACGATAGGTCTGGCCGCCCGATTCTCCAATCAGGCGTTGCCCGACCTGGTCGAAACGGTAGTAGTCGTTATCCAGGCTGGAAACATGCACCAGACCGTCGATAAACAACTCATCCAGACGGACGAAGAAGCCAAATCCGGTGACGCTGGCAATCACGCCTTTGAACACGTTACCCACCTGGTCCAGCATGAAGTCACACTTCAGCCAGTCAGCCACATCGCGCGTGGCTTCATCAGCACGGCGTTCGGCCATAGAACAGTGCTGGCCTAATTGCAGCACTTCTTCCATAGAGTAGTGATAGCCACCGCTTTCGGTCGTCTTACCTTTGTGGCCTTGCTCCTGCGCCAGCAGATACTTGATCGCACGGTGCAGAGAAAGGTCAGGATAACGACGTATCGGCGAGGTAAAGTGCGCGTAAGACTGCAGCGCCAAACCAAAGTGACCGCGGTTTTCCGGATCGTAAATCGCCTGCTTCATGGAGCGCAACAGCATGGTCTGCAGCATTTCAGCATCTGGACGGCCGCTAATGGATTCCAGCAGCTCGGCGTAGTCACGTGGCTCCGGCTTGTTACCGCCAGGCAGTTCCAGACCCAGTTCAGCCAGTACAGAGCGGAACGAGGTGATGGCTTCCGTCGTCGGCTTATCGTGAATACGGAACAGTGCCGGCTCCTTAGCTTTCTCAACAAAACGCGCCGCCGAGATATTCGCCAGGATCATACACTCTTCGATCAGCTTGTGCGCGTCGTTACGCTGGGTCTGTTCGATACGTTCAATGCGACGTTCCGCGTTGAAGATAAACTTCGCTTCTTCACTCTCAAACGAAATCCCACCGCGTTCTTCGCGCGCCTGTTCCAGCGTTTTGTAGAGGTTATGCAACTCTTCAATGTGCTTGACCAGCGGCGCGTACTGTTCACGCAGATCCTGATCGCCCTGCAGCATATGCCAGACTTTGGTATAGGTCAGACGGGCATGGGAGCTCATTACCGCTTCATAGAATTTGAAGCCGGTTAAACGACCTTTGGTTGAGATTGTCATCTCACAGACCATACAGAGACGGTCAACCTGCGGGTTTAGGGAGCAAAGGCCGTTAGAGAGCACTTCCGGCAGCATCGGGACGACCTGAGACGGGAAATACACCGACGTACCGCGGCTGCGCGCTTCGTTATCCAGCGGGGTGTTTGGACGCACGTAATAGCTTACGTCAGCGATCGCAACCCACAGGCGCCAGCCGCCTCCGCGCTTTTTCTCGCAGAAAACGGCGTCATCGAAGTCACGGGCGTCTTCGCCATCAATCGTGACCAGCGGCAGATCGCGCAGGTCCACGCGGCCCACTTTGGACTCTTCAGGAACCTCTTCACGCAGGCTTTCAATCTGGTCTTCAACCGCTTTCGGCCAGACGTACGGGATCTCATGGGTACGCAGCGCCATATCAACGGCCATCGTCGTGCCCATATTATCGCCCAGCACTTCGACGATTTTACCCACCGCTTTTGTGCGACGGGTTGGACGCTGGGTGAGTTCAACCACCACCACAAAGCCCATGCGTGCGCCCATCACCGCTTCTGGCGGGATCAAGATATCGAAGCTCAGACGGCTGTCATCCGGCACCACGAAACCTACGCCTGCATCAGTAAAATAGCGGCCCACAATCTGGCTAGTTTTCGGCACCAGCACGCGGACCACACGGGCTTCACGGCGACCTTTACGGTCTGCCCCCAGCGGCTGCGCCAGGATCTGATCGCCGTGGATACACATCTTCATCTGTTCAGAGGAGAGGTACAGGTCGTCTTTGCGGCCTTCGACGCGCAGGAAGCCGAAGCCATCGCGATGCCCAATCACCATGCCTTTCACCAGATCGAGGCGTTCTGGCAGTGCATAGCACTGGCGGCGGGTAAACACCAGTTGCCCGTCGCGCTCCATTGCGCGCAGGCGGCGGCGAAGCGCTTCAATTTGCTCTTCACCTTCAATATTTAATTCAACGGCAAGTTCTTCACGATTGGCGGGCTTTTCGCGCTTGGTTAAATGTTCAATGATGAACTCGCGGCTGGGGATAGGATTCGCGTATTTTTCGGCTTCGCGTTCCTGGAAAGGATCATGTGACATGTCGGTTCCTCCGTTGTCAGCTCCGGTGGAAATTTTCTTCATTCCACCAGCAATAATTTATAAAGCGGTTGATTCTCTTCAACCAAATCGGCCAGCGTGTAGTTATCCAGTTCCTTGAGAAAACTTTGCACGGCCTTAGAAAGCGCCTGCTTCAGGCGGCAAGCGGGGGTAATGTGGCAGAACTCGCTGCTGCAGTTCACCAGAGTCAATGGCTCCAGTTCACGTACCACATCCCCAACACGAATACTCTGTGCCGGTTTCCCGAGACGGATCCCACCATTCTTCCCTCGGACGGCAGCAACGTATCCGGCACGACTAAGTTGATTGATTATTTTGACCATATGATTACGGGACACACCGTAGACCTCTGTCACTTCAGAGATACTGGTCATCTTCCCTTCGGGCAACGACGCCATGTAAATCAGCGCGCGTAAGCCGTAATCGGTGAAACTTGTTAACTGCACATCAACCTCAGGAAAAAGGGAAAACGCGGTTAAACCGCAGAGATATTCATTAATGATGATAAACCAGCCAGATAGTTGGCGGCTAATTTATTTGACAGACGGGGCAAAAAAGCGGGGTTCCGATAGCGTTCGCCGGATGGCGCGACGCTTATCCGGCCTACGGGTTTCCCCGCAGGCCAGCAGTCACGAAGATTATGCGTCGAACGGGTCGCGCAGGATCATCGTTTCAGTACGATCCGGGCCGGTAGAAATAATATCGATCGGCACGTCGGTTAGTTCTTCAATACGCTTGATGTAATCCAGCGCCGCCTGCGGCAGGCCGCTACGCTCTTTCACGCCGAACGTGGTGTCAGACCAGCCAGGCATGGTTTCGTAGATTGGCTCAATGCCTTCCCAGTCGTCTGCTGCCAGCGGAGTAGTGGTCACTTCGCGGCCATCAGGCATACGGTAGCCTACGCAGATTTTCACTTCTTTCAGGCCGTCCAGCACGTCCAGCTTGGTCAGGCAGAAGCCAGACAGGGAGTTAATCTGCACTGCGCGACGTACAGCAACCGCATCCAGCCAGCCGGTACGACGACGACGACCGGTGGTCGCACCAAATTCGTTACCCTGCTTGCACAGGAACTCGCCGGTTTCGTCAAACAGCTCGGTCGGGAATGGACCCGCACCCACGCGAGTGGAGTAAGCTTTGATGATACCCAATACGTAATCCACATAACGTGGACCCAGGCCAGAGCCCGTTGCCACGCCACCTGCGGTGGTGTTAGAGGAGGTTACGTACGGATAGGTACCGTGGTCGATATCCAGCAGCGTACCCTGCGCACCTTCAAACATGACGAAATCGCCACGCTTGCGCGCCTGGTCCAGCAGATCGGAAACATCAACAACCATACCGGTCAGAATGTCAGAAATCGCCATGACGTCATCCAGCACTTTCTGGTAGTCAACAGCGTCAGCCTTGTAGAAATTCACCAGCTGGAAGTTGTGATACTCCATCACTTCTTTCAGTTTTTCAGCGAAGGTTTCTTTGTCGAAGAGATCGCCCACGCGCAGACCGCGACGTGCAACTTTATCTTCGTACGCCGGGCCGATACCACGACCGGTAGTACCGATCGCTTTCGCGCCACGCGCTTTTTCGCGGGCAACATCCAGCGCAACGTGATAGTCGAGGATCAGAGGACAAGCTTCGGAGAGCAGCAGACGCTCGCGAACCGGGATACCACGGTCTTCCAGGCCTTTCATCTCTTTCATCAGCGCCGCTGGAGACAGCACAACGCCGTTACCGATGATGCTGGTGACGTTATCACGAAGAATGCCTGATGGAATAAGATGGAGGACGGTTTTTTCACCGTTGATTACGAGAGTATGGCCTGCGTTATGACCACCCTGATAGCGTACAACATATTTTGCACGTTCAGTCAGAAGATCAACGATCTTCCCTTTACCTTCGTCACCCCATTGGGTGCCCAGTACGACTACGTTGTTACCCATTTTTCAAAATCACCGATTGCTTAAAAATGGATTCTACCATCGCTTTTTCAGATATACAGCACTTTTTGACCCCAAAATACGCCAATTATGGCTAGTTTTTGATCAGCCAATCGTTTTCCTCAACATGTAGTAGATCACGATGCCTGCAACCACTAGACCCCCGCCAAACCGACGCAAAATATTATCCGGTAGCTGACTCATGGTCGCAATCATCCGACGCCAGGCGCGCGGGTAAAGCATCGGTCCAAGGCCCTCAAGGACTAAAACGAGCGCCAGTGCCAGCCAGATCGTTGAATTCATTTTTAATCCCTATAAAAGAAAACCACCGCTCCATTGAGAGCGGTGGTTTGAAAACTCAAACAAAGCTGAGTTTATCGCGTCGCGTTAGCTGGCGACTTCATATAACGGAAGAAATCGCTGTCCGGGCTGAGCACCATTACATCCTGGTTGCTCTGGAAGCTATTCTCATAAGCACGCAGGCTACGGATAAAGGCGTAGAAGTCAGGATCCTGACTGAATGCATCGGCAAACAGTTTCGCTGCTTCGGCATCACCTTCACCGCGCAGAATACGGCCCTGACGCTCAGATTCCGCCAGCGTCTTGGTCACTTCGTAGTCCGCTGCGGCACGCAGTTTTTCCGCTTCTTCCTGACCCTGTGAACGGTGACGACGTGCTACCGCTTCACGCTCGGCGCGCATACGGTTGTAGATCGCTTCCGACACTTCAGCCGGCAGGTTGATCTGCTTAATACGTACGTCGACCACTTCAATACCCAGCGCAGCCATACTGTTCGGGTTGACCACCGGCACTTTACCGTTGGTTTCTGCCTGAACACGCTCAGCCGCTTTGGCAATCGCGTCGTCCGCTGCTGGGGTTTCTACTTCGTCTTCGGTTCCCGCCGTACCGGAGTTCAGCGCGTCGCGGACTTCCAGGGTCAGACGACCACGGGAGTCGGTGACGATATCTTTCACATCCAGACGACCAATTTCAGAACGCAGACGGTCAGAGAACTTACGTTTCAGCAGCACTTCTGCCTGAGAAACATCACCACCGCCTGTTGCCAGGAAGTAACGACTGAAATCACTGATGCGCCATTTGATATAGGAGTCGACAATCAGGTCTTTCTTCTCTTTCGTCACGAAGCGATCGGCCTGGTTATCCATGGTCTGGATACGGGCATCGAGCGTTTTCACGGACTGGATAAAAGGAACTTTAAAGTGCAGACCTGGCTCGTAGATCACCGGACGTTTGTCGCTGTCACGCACAACGCTGCTGAACTGGAACTTGATCCCGCGCTCACCCTCTTTCACTACAAAGATAGAGGTATAAAGTACGACAAGTGCGATGATGATGATCGCAATAACTGACTTACGCATCCTTATTCCCCCTGACGCTGGTAGTCGTTACGCTGCGCGTTAGCACGGCGTTGGTCCATAATGTCACCATCGTTCGAAGAAGGCGTTGTGTTCGCGCTGGAGCTGCCCGATGAGGCTGGCGGCAGACGCAGCAGGTTGTTAGCACCGCTGTTGTCTTTCGCTGCTGGTGCAGAACCGCCTTTCAGCATCTGATCCAGCGGCAGAACCATCAGGTTTCCACCTTTGCTGTCGTTAACCAGCACTTTACGCGTATGGCTCAGCACTTTTTCCATGGTCTCGATATAGAGACGCTCGCGGGTAATTTCCGGCGCCGCTTTATATTCCGGCAGGATTTTCGCGAAGCGAGCCACTTCACCCTGTGCTTCCAGGATGGTTCGGGTTCTGTACGCACGAGCTTCTTCAAGAATACGCTGCGCCTGACCGTTAGCACGCGGCTGTACTTCGTTGGTGTACGCTTCGGCTTCACGGATGTACTGCTGCTCGTTTTCACGGGCGGCAATGGCATCATCAAATGCGGATTTCACCTCTTCCGGCGGACGAGCAGCCTGGAAGTTGACGTCCAGCAGGGTAACACCCATGTTGTACGGGCGAATGGTCTCTTCCAGTTCGCGCTGGGTATCGCTACGAATAACGGTACGACCTTCAGTCAGAATGCGGTCCATGGTGTATTTACCGATCACACCGCGCAGGGCGCTGTCGGTCGCCTGACGAAGGCTGTCATCCGCGCTGGTTACGCTGAAAAGATAGCGCTCAGGATCGGTCACGCGGTACTGAACGTTCATCTCAACGCGAACCACGTTTTCATCCGATGTCAGCATCACGCCAGAAGCAGCCAGTTCACGGACAGACTCCACGTTAACCGCGGTGACGTTGTCAATGAAGGTCGGCTTCCAGTTCAGGCCTGGCTCAACCAGATGGCTAAATTTACCAAAACGGGTGACTACGCCACGTTCTGCTTCTTTAATGGTGTAGAACCCGCTGGCAGCCCAGATGATTACCACGGCAGCGGCAACAATGCCCACTATGCGACCACCCATTTGCGGGCGTGGCCCTTGGGTGGAACTTCCACCTGAGCCAGAACCTTTACCCCCGCCAAGACCACCAAGCTTTTTGCTTAGCTTGCGGAAGATATCATCCAGATCCGGCGGCCCCTGCTCGCGACCACCTTTGTTGCCATTTCCCCCAGAGTTGCCGCCTTGATTATTGCTGCTTCCCCACGGGTCGCGGTCTTGTCCGTTATTACCGGGCTGATTCCACGCCATGTATATGCTCCATATTTGTTATGCAAGGGCGAATTATTCAGGCATCCCCTTTCTGATCAGACGATATAGTCGACCAGCGCAGGTTCTTGTTTACAGAGGCGACGCCAGTCAACGATCGGCATACGCACCTGCATCCCCACGCTGCCGTCATCCTCCATCCACTCTTTTTCTATCGCCTGAAGCTGATAAAACCGGCTGCGCAGCCTGCCTTCCTCTGGCGGCAACCGCAGCGTATGCTGAGCGACCTCGCCGGAAAGACGTTCTGTTAAAGCCTGGAAAAGCAGTGGCACGCCAATCCCGGTCTGGGCAGAAAGCCAGACCCGAATCGGTTTGTTCTCTTCATCTCGATCGATACGCGGTTCAAAATCGTCCAGCATATCGATCTTATTCATCACCAACAGCGTTGGGATCTCGTGGGCATCGATCTCTTCGAGCACCACATTCACCGCGTCAATGTTTTCCTGCAGGCGTACATCTGCAGCATCAATAACGTGCAGCAGCAAGGTCGCCTGACGCGTTTCCTGCAATGTGGCTTTAAATGCGGCCACCAGGTCATGCGGCAAGTGGCGGATAAAGCCTACGGTATCTGCGAGCACCGTTTCACCAACATCGTCAACGTCAATACGACGCAACGTGGGGTCCAGAGTCGCAAACAGTTGGTCTGCGGCATAAACCTGGGCCTCAGTGATCTGGTTAAACAGGGTGGATTTACCGGCGTTGGTATATCCCACCAGCGACACCGTCGGGATGTCGGCTTTGGTTCGCGCCCGACGTCCCTGTTCACGCTGTTTCTCAACTCTTGCCAGACGCGAGAGGATCTGGGTAATACGGCCACGCAGTAAACGACGGTCGGTTTCGAGCTGGGTTTCACCCGGACCGCGCAAACCAATCCCGCCTTTTTGTCTTTCCAGGTGGGTCCAGCCACGCACGAGTCGCGTCGCCAGATGGCGCAACTGCGCCAGCTCAACCTGCAGCTTCCCTTCGTGGGTACGTGCACGCTGAGCAAAAATATCTAAGATCAACCCTGTGCGATCGATAACACGGCATTCGCAAAGGGCTTCAAGGTTACGTTCCTGGGCCGGAGAAAGCGCATGATCAAACAACACGACTGATGCGCCGGTTGCTTTAACGGCATCCGCAATTTCTACTGCTTTACCTTCACCAACAAAATACTTCGGGTGCGGCGCTTTACGGCTACCAGTAATCACCTGCATTGCTTCGACGCCGGCGGAAGAGACCAGAGCTTCAAACTCCTGGAGGTCTTCCATATCTTTGTCTTGCGAAAAATAGATGTGTACCAGAACCGCCTGCTCACCGGCGTCATAACGGTCAAACAAGCTGTATTACCCTCAAAAAAAATCAGCGGGGAACGCAGGATCCCTGGCTCCCCGTGTGGATAACAGCAAGAAACCTTATTCGGTGTCTTCGCTGTCCTGCGCTGGAGCAGAAGAACCCTGCGCGTTACTGCCATGATGGTAATTACTACCAGTGCCGCCGCCAGCGTTATTGCTGTGATGAGATACCGGACGGGACGGAACAACAGTAGAAATAGCGTGCTTGTAGACCATCTGGCTGACCGTGTTTTTCAACAGGATCACGAACTGATCGAAAGATTCAATCTGACCTTGCAGCTTAATACCATTCACCAAATAAATAGAAACTGGAACACGTTCCCGACGCAATGCGTTCAGGAACGGGTCTTGTAAAGATTGCCCCTTAGCCATTCTATCTTTTCCTTATATGCTTGTTTTGTACTTAGAACCTTGCGATTCTGAAAAATTGCGCACGATACGTCTCAATTGTACACATTCAGTGAGCGATATCACCAACAACCTCAATCACTTCGTTTAACGCCTGTTGCGGTTTTTCACTGTCTAACCAGTGAACTCCCTCCCAACCGCGCAACCAGGTGATTTGGCGCTTCGCTAACTGTCTCGTGGCGCAAACACCTCGATAAACCATTTCATCGTATGAAATCTCACCTTCAAGATACGACCACATCTGGCGGTATCCCACACAACGAATGGAAGGCATGTCCGTATGCAAATCTCCACGGGCAAAAAGCGCCCGCACTTCTGCTTCAAAATCTGAAGCCAACATCTGATGAAAACGCTGCTCAATTCGTTGATGGAGCAGTTCACGGCTCGCCGGGGCGATAGCGAACTGATGCACCTGATACGGCAGAGCCTCTCCTGACGTTTGCGTCAGTTCCGTTAAAGTTTTACCCGAAATGAAAAAAACTTCCAGTGCCCGGGAAAGCCTTTGCGGATCATTTGGATGAATCCGTGCTGCGGCAACCGGGTCAATCTCTTCCAGTTGCTTGTGCAAAACGTCCCAACCCTGCTCTGCCGCCTGCTGTTCAATCTTTGCTCTGACGCCTGGATCCGCTGATGGCAGCGGGGATAGTCCTTCCAGCAACGCCTTAAAATAGAGCATGGTTCCGCCAACCAGAAGCGGGATACGCCCCGCCGCCGTTATCTCGGCCATTTCGGCCAGCGCATCGCGGCGGAAGTCCGCTGCGGAGTAAGCCTCGGCCGGGTCAAGAATATCCAGCAAACGATGTGGTGCCGCGCGCCGTTCTTCCGCGTCGGGCTTCGCCGTGCCGATATCCATTCCCCGATAGATGAGGGCAGAATCGACACTAATCAACTCTACGGGCAAAACTTTACGTAACTCAATGGCTAACGCCGTTTTGCCGGAGGCCGTGGGGCCCATTAAAAAAATTGCCTTAGGCAGGCTCGCCTTGCTTACGTCAATCATGTTTCAGGGCGGTCATCGCCGTATGTAAATCAACAGGTTGTAATAATCCACCTGGCGGTGACTTCACCAGATGCGGGCAAAGGCGTTCAACCTCTGCCAACACGGTAATCGCCTGCGCCATACTCCACGGCGTATGTTCGCTTGCCAAATGGCGGGCGATCCACTGCGCGGTATTAGCGGCATCAAACGACGTTTGCTGCGCCAGGTAGCCTATCAGTTCAGGAATCAAGTTTTGTAAATTTTGTTGGCGTAAGGGTAAAGGCACTGCGCGAATTGTCACATGCTGAGCTTCCAGCACAATTTCTATACCCATTTCCGCCAGCAACGGCGTCGCGCGCTGCAAAACCCTTGTTTCTTGAGGGGATATCTTCAGGCGAACCGGGATCAGCAATGGCTGCGCACAGGCGGCATTTTCCCCCGGCGTCAGCTGTGCCTGTTTGAGCCAGCGCTCCGCCACTGACAATGCCAGCAGCATCAGCTTGCCCTCGCGCTCCAGTAACGCCATATCGGGTGCAACAATCGTCAGTACCCGACCAAAGCTCTGACTATGCCCGTCCAGTGAAGGCGACGACACGTCACTATGCGCTTTACGCTCAACCGCAGGCGTATCCAGCAACTTGCGGTACAACGCCCCCTGCTGCTTTTGATAGCCTGGCTGGACGTTGGGATAGTTCGCGCCGGTTGGGCGAGGTGGGTTTGCGTTCCCCGTCGACGAATAGCGCGGTGCTGCCGGCGCGCGCGCAACGGCAGGTTCAGCGAAGTGATTGCGTCCCGCAGCCACGCGATTTTCGGGTAGGGGGCGCGGCGCAGGCACGTCGTTTTCCAGCGGCAACGTCGGCTCAGCTTGCTGCTGTAAGACGCTGACCACGCCCTGGTAGATAAAATCGTGCACCAGCCGGGACTGATGGAAGCGCACTTCATGCTTGGCTGGATGGACGTTAACATCGACCTGATGCGGGTCGATCTCCAGGTACAGCACGAATGCAGGCTGCTGGTCTGCGCCGAGCTTATCTTCGCAGGCCTGCCGAATAGCGTGGTTAATCAGGCGGTCACGCATCATACGACCATTTACGTAGCAATACTGGATCTCTGCGAATGCGGCACTGCTCGCGTTCGGATCGGCAACCCATCCGCGCAGGGCCAGATCGCCATGCTGCCACTCAATCGCCAGCGCCTGTTCCAGAAACGGTGTCCCACAGATGGCGCCGAGACGACGTTCCTTCTGCCCCCCTTCAGCCACCGCACGATACTGGCGCATCACCTTGCCGTTATGGCTGAGGTTGATGGTGACATCGAAACGCGCCAGCGCGATACGGCGGATAATCTCATCGATATGACCGAACTCGGTCTTTTCGGTACGCATAAACTTGCGTCGGGCGGGGGTGTTATAAAACAGATCCAGCACTTCCAGCGTGGTGCCGACAGGGTGCGCCGCGGGTTTCACCGTGACGTCCATATCGCGCCCTTCGGCATAGGCCTGCCAGGCTTCCTGCTGTTCAGCGGTGCGCGAGGTAAGCGTTAATCGGGAAACGGAGCTGATACTGGCCAGCGCCTCACCGCGAAATCCGAGGCTAATAATGGCTTCCAGATCGTCCAGCGAGGCAATTTTACTGGTGGCGTGACGGGCCAGCGCTAACGCCAGTTCGTCTTTTTTAATGCCACAGCCATTGTCACGAATGCGAATAAGCTTTGCGCCACCGCGTTCGATATCAATATCGATGCGGGTGGCCCCCGCATCGAGGCTGTTTTCTACCAGCTCTTTCACGACCGATGCAGGGCGTTCCACCACCTCACCGGCGGCGATTTGGTTCGCGAGCTGCGGCGGTAGAACCTGAATCGGCATGAATTCTCCTTAATTGGTTGCGGTCATCTCGCCCGGCAGCGCGGCACTTGCCGTCTGGCCCGCCCCGCCCTGAGGCGCGGACTGCAGCGGATGCGCATCAAAATATTTACGCAGACCGTTATAAATCGCTTCGGCAATTTGCTGCTGGTAGCTGTCGCTTCCCAGTAAACGTTCTTCACCGTTATTACTGATAAAGCCCGTCTCAACAAGGATGGACGGAATATCCGGCGAACGCAGAACGCCCAGGCTGGCATGTTCAGGGCGACGTTTGTGCAGTACACCAATGCTTTGCAACTGGCTCAGCACGTTAGTGGCCACATCATACCCGACGCGTTGAGAATGACCGAATTGTAAATCGAGAACCGCCTGACTGAGGTAAGGATCTGACTGGCTGTTTGCCAGCACGTCACCCGCCCCGCCTAACAGCTCAGATTGCTTCTCATGCTCTTCAAGCCAGTTCGCCATTTCGCTGTTGGCGCGACGGTTCGAGAGCACCCACACAGAGGCGCCCGTTGCGTTACGGTTTGGTGCCGCATCCGCATGAATCGACACCAGGAAGTTGGCATTTTGCTTACGTGCAACATCGGAACGCCCCATAACCGAGATAAAATAATCCCCGTCGCGAGTCAGCACACCTTTAAACATCGGGTCGTCGTTTAACAACGTCCGCAGCTTACGGGCAATCGCGATGGTGACGTTTTTCTCGCGCGTGCCACCCGGGCCAATCGCACCCGGATCTTGCCCGCCGTGGCCGGCATCAATGGCGATAATCACTTTATCATCGCTGCTCGCACGCCGCGCGCTGGCTGCCGGGCGCGTCACCGTATTACTGCTGGTTGCCGCAGTTATGCGATCGTTCTGTGTTTTAAACGGATTACGCGCAGGTTCAGAAGGGCGCGGGGTATAGACCGGCTCCTCAACGCGTTTTGCCACAACCGGCGGCGGAGGTGGAGGCGGCGCATCGGCTTTGATGGTAAAGACCACCGTGTAATTCGCACCGTTTTGCTGCTTCACGGCCTGGGTTTTGCCTTTTTCAGTCAGATCGACCACCAGCCGCAGCGACTGGGCATCCTTCGGCGTCCCCGAACGAATACTTTTCACCAGGTTATTTCCGCTAAACTGCAGCGGCAATCCCTGGATAACACCCGTTTGCTTGATATCCAGCGCCACGCTGTGGCTGTCGGGTTGTGAAAATGCATACTCAGGATCGCCCATAAAGCTGAACGTAATCCGGGCCTGGCTGTCACCGTTCGACACCTGAATATCCGAGAGGCTTGCCGCCCCGGCCTGCGCGCACAGCAGTACCGTGGCCGCTAATAACCAACCTTTAACGCGATTTATCATCCCGTCATCCCCACGCTTAATCTGTCAGACGCGACAGTAACGAACACCCTGATGAGGAAACAGCACTGATGCGTGCCTCACGCCCTTGAGCCTGGTAATCTAAGTGAATTTCGACATCCGGGTCAGGCAACACACCCGCACCTTGTTGCGGCCACTCTACCAGGCAGATGGCATCATTGGCGAAATAATCACGGATCCCCATAAACTCCAGCTCCTCAGGGTCCGCAAGGCGGTATAAATCGAAGTGATACACCATCAAATTATCGAGGGTGTAGGGTTCTACCAACGTATACGTTGGGCTTTTTACGTTCCCGTTATGCCCTAACGCCTGCAGAAATCCACGGCTAAAGGTTGTTTTACCCGCACCTAAATCACCATACAGATAAATGACGGTTGCCCCCTGACAGGCCTGCGCCACGCGCTTGCCGAAATCTAAAGTAGCTTGTTCATCAGGTAAAGAAATCGCTCGATTAGTCATTTTCTACGTCAATCACATCCGGGTTAACAACACGCCGCAGCGTGCAAAAAAGATCGGTGGCCAGCATACCGCGTGTACCATAACGGGCAGCAAGCTTATCAGCCGCTGTTCCGTGGGCTACACAGCCCGCACAGGCTGCATCATAAAGGGGAAGTTTCTGTCCAAGCAATGCGCCGATGATGCCAGAAAGCACATCGCCCATTCCACCGCTCGCCATGCCCGCGTTACCGGCATCAATAATGCCTTGTGCATCATCGCTAGCGATGATGGTCCCCGCCCCTTTAAGAACGACAACACCTCCGTAACGTTTTACCAGACGCTGGGCAGAAAGTAAGCGATCGCTTTCAATTTCTGCCACGCTGCAATTAAGCAGCCGCGCGGCCTCGCCGGGGTGTGGCGTCAAAATGCGATTGTGACGCTTATCCGGGTTGATTGCCAGAATGTTAAGCGCGTCGGCATCCCATAGCATGGGTTTACGAAAGTTCTCGACCTTTTGCAGCGCCTGTTTACCCCAGGCTTGCTGCCCAAGCCCCGGGCCAATCACCACCACATCCGCCCATTCGAGGCACTCTTCTAACGTGTGTGGCGTAAGTTCGTCGACCATCAGCTCCGGGCGGGCGGTAAGAATCGGTGCCCTATTTTCGCTGCGCGTCAGCACCCGCACTAACCCGGCACCGCTTCGCAACGCCGCCTCCCCCGTCATGCGGATGGCACCCGCCGTGCCGTGGTCGCCGCCTACGATCGCTAATTTGCCGTGATCGCCTTTATGGGATGTCGGACGACGCGGCGGCAGCCACAGGGCAAGCTGTGAGGCGTCAAAACGCGAGAGTGACGTCTCCTGCCCCGCCAGCCAGCTTTCCAGGCCCAGCGCGCTATGGTGCAAAGTCCCGACCACATCCCGTGCTTTCCCGGTCAGGAGTCCCGGCGTCAGGGCGACAAAGGTCACGGTGTGTGACGCCTGAATCACGGCTCCCGGCGTTGTGCCGGTCTGTGCCATCAGGCCTGAAGGGATATCCAGCGCCACAATCGGTGCGGTATGCGTGTTGGCGCGCTCAATGAGTGCGGCAATATTCTCGCGCGGCGCACTGCGTAACCCGGTGCCCAGCAGACCGTCAATAATGACATCGATATTTTCCGGCCAGGGGATATCTGAAGCGTGAATCACGCCACCGGCATTTAGCCAGGCTTCGCGCGCCGCTCTGGCTTCTTCCGGCAGTGGCTTATCGCCCTCAAGCGCAAGCAGCGTGACGCGCAATCCTGCCGCGGCGGCCAGACGGGCGATAACATAGCCGTCTCCGCCGTTATTGCCGTACCCGCACAAAATCAGCCAGTGTGAAGCGGTTGGGTATGCCATACGGGCCACGTTGAACGCGGCTTCACCCGCGCGCTGCATCAGTTCAAAAAGAGTAATGCCCAGGCTATCTGCGGCCTCTTTTTCGGCGCGCCGGAGGTCATCCGCATGCCAGATGGAATGTGGTATACTGGTGGGGTTTTTCTTCACTGTATGGTCCGTCATGTCACAGCCCCTCGATCTCAATCAGTTAGCGCAAAATATTAAACAGTGGGGTGCTGAGCTTGGCTTCCAGAAGGTGGGGATAACCGACACCGACCTCTCCGCCAGCGAGCCTAAACTGCAGGCGTGGCTGGACAAACAATACCACGGCGAAATGGAGTGGATGGCGCGTCATGGCATGATGCGTGCCCGCCCGCATGAGCTTTTGCCGGGTACACTGCGTGTCATCAGCGTGCGCATGAACTACCTGCCCGCTAACGCGGCATTTGCGCGTACGCTCAAAAATCCTTCTCTGGGTTACGTCAGCCGGTATGCCCTGGGGCGTGACTATCACAAGCTTCTGCGTAACCGCTTAAAAAAACTCGGGGAAACTATTCAGCAACACTGTGTTTCGCTGAATTTTAGACCCTTTGTTGACTCTGCGCCTATTCTTGAGCGCCCGATCGCTGAAAAAGCCGGGCTTGGCTGGACTGGTAAGCACTCACTTATCCTGAGCCGCGATGCCGGATCATTCTTTTTCCTCGGTGAACTGCTGATTGATTTACCGTTGCCGGTCGACGGCCCGGTCGAGGAAGGCTGCGGCCGCTGCGTGGCCTGTATGACCATCTGCCCGACGGGCGCTATCGTTGAACCTTATACCGTTGATGCGCGCCGCTGTATTTCCTACCTCACGATTGAGCTGGAAGGGGCAATTCCAGAAGAGTTTCGCCCTCTTATCGGCAACCGAATCTACGGCTGCGATGACTGCCAGCTGATTTGTCCGTGGAATCGCTATTCACAGCTCACAGAAGAAGAGGATTTCAGCCCACGTAAAGCGCTACACGCGCCTCCGCTTATCGAACTGTTCGCCTGGACCGAAGCCTGGTTCCTGAAGGTAACGGAAGGATCGGCCATTCGTCGTATCGGCCATCTGCGCTGGTTGCGAAATGTCGCCGTTGCGCTGGGGAATGCGCCATGGGATGAAGCCAATATTCAGGCCCTGGAAAGTCGTAGAGGTGAGCACCCACTTCTTGATGAGCACATAGAGTGGGCGATTGCGCAGCAAATCGAGAAGCGTAATGCCTGCGTGGTCGAGGTGCAGTTACCAAAGAAACAGCGTCTGGTGCGGGTGATTGAAAAGGGACTTACCCGGGACGCCTAAATTATTCACAGCCTGTGTATAAAAATCAAAACTCAAGCGCCATAAGGCCTGGCAAACAGGTCAAGTGATCTCAATAACATTTTGAAATCAAATTTTATTAATTAAATTCAAATGATTACGGAGATATTATTCACCCTGCGAAGTTTCTATCGGATACGATGAAACAACAGAATCTGTGGATAAGTCTGTTTACAGTGGTGTTTAACATGCAACAAAAAACGTCCCCAACGAATGATTTCGCTGTGGATATTTTAGATATGAGAAGAATTTGGAGCGGGAAACGAGACTCGAACTCGCGACCCCGACCTTGGCAAGGTCGTGCTCTACCAACTGAGCTATTCC
>NZ_JBAKHK010000099.1:0-301 GCF_036903355.1 Enterobacter sp. UNJFSC 003 | reverse complement strand
AGCATGATGATGTTTTTCAGCTGGGCGGCATTGCCAGGGATCGCCTTAGGGATTTTTGTCCGCAAATATGCAGAGCTGGGTTTTTACGAAACGCTATCATTAACGGCTAATTTTATTATCATTATCATTCTCTGTTGGGGCGGTTACAGGGTCTTTACTCCCCGGCGTAACAACGTTTCACATGGTGATACCCGTTTAATTTCCCAGCGTATATTCTGGCAGATTGTGTTTCCTGCAACGCTGTTTCTGATACTTTTCCAGTTTGCTGCATTTGTAGGATTACTGGCGAGCAGAGAAAATC
>NZ_JBAKHK010000098.1:0-301 GCF_036903355.1 Enterobacter sp. UNJFSC 003 | reverse complement strand
GGAAGATACTGAACGTAGCCGCGCGGAGCAGCTCAGGAAAAATGACAATGCCGTTATGGATTCAGGGGTGCTGAGAGCAGTCGTTACGGGGTATGGCGAGGCTCCCATGCCTGGTAACGGGGAAATGACCTGTTACCTTCTGCTTCACAACCGGAACGGAGAATATACGCTCTGGGGGAACGAGCTGGAGAAATACCGCACCAGAATCTTTGAGAGTGTTGATTTAATGCGTGACAGGAGTGGTTATATCTGTGACCGAAGCGAAATCGGCCAACGTCCGCCACTGCAACGTGTTTATTCC
>NZ_JBAKHK010000097.1:0-302 GCF_036903355.1 Enterobacter sp. UNJFSC 003 | reverse complement strand
TGGGGTTTTTCGAGCACGCTCGAAGAAAAGATTTAAAGGTAGATCAATGCGTTGTGGTTATTTAAAGAGAGCTTACGATAGCTGGGCAGCATGGGGCTGTAACGGTAAAGCCCTCACCGAAGCGAGGGCTTAAAGGAGAAGGGTTATGATGCGACTTGTCATCATACTGATTGTACTGTTACTGATAAGTTTCGGAGCTTATTAACAGTCAGTCTCAGGGGAGGAGCAATCCTCCCTTACCCTTACTCACTAAATTAGGTCAAAGAATCAACGATGTCAATCAGGGCGATGCAGGTGTGTCG
>NZ_JBAKHK010000096.1:0-302 GCF_036903355.1 Enterobacter sp. UNJFSC 003 | reverse complement strand
GCTTTGGCGAAGGCGCGCAGTTGTGCCAGCTCTTTTTCGCCTTGCGGACGCGCGCGTTTTGCCAGATCGGTTAAGAAATCCAGCACCTGCTGCGGGTTTTCTGCCATTTTAGTGGCAAGTGATTTGAAGGCGTAGTTTTCAAAGCCCAGCAGTTGCGCCAGTTCGTGACGCAGAGCGAGGATCTCTTCCATCACCTTGCTGTTATCCCATTTACCGGCGTTCGGGCCTTGATCGGAGGCGCGGGTGCTGTAAGCGCGATACATCTCTTCACGCAAGGCCTGGTTGTCGCAGTAGGTCATTAC
>NZ_JBAKHK010000095.1:0-304 GCF_036903355.1 Enterobacter sp. UNJFSC 003 | reverse complement strand
AAGCCGTTGAAAGCATACTCTTCTTTCCCTCCTGTTTAGCGCCTGATATCCCTTTTCAGATTTCTGCCCGACGCATGTCATTTTTTTATGCATTGTTCTTTTTGTGATCTAAATTGTAGTACAACAATATAAGTTTGTACTACATTACACACACAGCAAACGCGAACGTCATCACGCTGGTACTACAAAGTTGCCGTGTTATGCATCGATCGGGGTAAAGTAGAGAAGAACATACAGAGCACAAGGACTCTCCATGACTCTCAATAAAACCGATCGCATTGTCATTACGCTGGGTAAACAGATC
>NZ_JBAKHK010000094.1:0-305 GCF_036903355.1 Enterobacter sp. UNJFSC 003 | reverse complement strand
CCCGATCATCATCTCCTGATCGTGAACGCTCATCCGGTTGAGCTGCTTCAGGTTGTGCTCCCAACGCTGCACAAACACATAGCTGCCGCCGGCATCCACGCCGTCTTTGATAACCGCCACTTCGCGACGCGTCTCTTCACCCGCCGGGTTTTCTGTACCGTCAACAAAGCCGCTCAGGTCACGCTCTTCCACCCAACGGAAGCCGTGGATCTCTTCTTTCACTTCAATGCAGTCACCAAAGGCTTCCATCGCCGCCTGGGCGACAGAGAAGTTTACGTCGTGACGCAGAGAAAGAATGTGGATCA
>NZ_JBAKHK010000093.1:0-306 GCF_036903355.1 Enterobacter sp. UNJFSC 003 | reverse complement strand
AGGTAAACGTTTTTGCCTGCCGAATTCGCGCGTGATGATTCACCAACCATTGGGCGGCTACCAGGGCCAGGCGACCGATATCGAAATTCATGCCCGTGAAATTCTGAAAGTTAAAGGGCGCATGAATGAACTTATGGCGCTTCATACGGGTCAATCATTAGAACAGATTGAACGTGATACCGAGCGCGATCGCTTCCTTTCCGCCCCTGAAGCGGTGGAATACGGTCTGGTCGATTCGATTCTGACCCATCGTAATTGATGCCAGAGGCGCAACTGTGCCGCTATACTTATCCAGGGCGGCACAAC
>NZ_JBAKHK010000092.1:0-308 GCF_036903355.1 Enterobacter sp. UNJFSC 003 | reverse complement strand
GTCTTTGCCTTTGTTACCCAGATGCGTGTAAATGCCTGCCAGTATTGGGCTGGCGAGTACCACCCAGAACGGGTTAAGCGCCTGGAAGCTGACCGGGTTGATGGAAAAACCGAGAATTTCATGATGCACGTTGTTGATGGCAAAGAAGTTCAGCGATGTTGGCATCTGGGCGTAGAGAATGTAAAACACCACCGCTTCGAGCATCAGGACAAAGGCGACAAACATTTTATTGCGCCCGGTTTTATCCAGCTTGAATGCCTGACGAAAGAAGATGATGGTGACGACGATGGAGAGAACAATCAGCACCA
>NZ_JBAKHK010000091.1:0-310 GCF_036903355.1 Enterobacter sp. UNJFSC 003 | reverse complement strand
GATTATCCGCAGGCAGAATCGGTGCATCGTCTGGATCTGGCTACCAGCGGCGTGATTGTAGTGGCGCTGACCAAAGCCGCGGAGCGGGAGTTAAAACGCCAGTTCCGCGAGCGCGAGCCGAAAAAGCAGTATGTGGCCCGCGTCTGGGGGCATCCATCCCCCGCAGAAGGTCTGGTGGATCTGCCGCTGATTTGCGACTGGCCAAACCGCCCGAAACAGAAAGTCTGTTACGAAACGGGTAAACCTGCGCAGACGGAATATGAAGTGGTGGAGTATGCGGCGGATAACACGGCAAGAGTGGTGTTAAAAC
>NZ_JBAKHK010000090.1:0-311 GCF_036903355.1 Enterobacter sp. UNJFSC 003 | reverse complement strand
CACGTTCTACCCACACCCGTAACGCTCGTGAAGCGGCGAAAGGTAAGCAGGGTGGACGCACAATGGAAATCCAGCGTCTGATCGCCCGTGCTCTTCGCGCGGCAGTAGATTTGAAAGCGCTGGGTGAGTTCACCATTACGCTGGACTGCGACGTGCTTCAGGCTGATGGTGGCACGCGTACCGCGTCGATTACGGGTGCCTGCGTGGCGCTGGCAGATGCGCTACAGAAGCTGGTGGAAAACGGCAAGCTGAAAACCAACCCGATGAAAGGGATGGTAGCCGCAGTTTCTGTCGGTATTGTAAACGGTGAA
>NZ_JBAKHK010000008.1:0-187934 GCF_036903355.1 Enterobacter sp. UNJFSC 003 | reverse complement strand
GCGTTATCGATCTGGTCGAATGCACGAGCAGAACCACCGTAGGTTTTAGCCAGTACGGTAGTGATTGCAGCGGTCAGGGTAGTTTTACCATGGTCAACGTGGCCGATAGTACCAACGTTGACGTGCGGTTTTGTACGTTCAAATTTTTCTTTAGACACGGCTATATTCCTTACTATAGTGCTCTCCCCTTCGGAGAGAGCACGGGACTTAGGTTTTAATCCTGTGGATTATTTACCACGGGCTTCAATAACGGCCTGAGCAACGTTGTTCGGCGCATCATCATACTTCAGGAATTCCATGGTGTATGATGCACGACCTTTGGTCAGAGAACGCAGCTGAGTTGCATATCCGAACATTTCAGACAGCGGAACTTCAGCGTGGATCTTAACGCCAGTTACTTCAGATTCCTGACCACGCAGCATACCGCGACGACGGCTCAAGTCACCGATAACGTCACCGGTGTTCTCTTCAGGAGTTTCTACTTCAACCTTCATGATTGGCTCAAGCAGAACTGGTTTTGCTTTCTTAAAGCCTTCTTTAAAGGCGATAGAAGCAGCCAGTTTAAACGCCAGCTCGGAGGAGTCAACGTCGTGGTAAGAACCGAAGTGCAGACGAACACCCATGTCAACAACCGGGTAACCAGCCAGAGGACCCGCTTTCAGCTGCTCCTGGATGCCTTTGTCAACGGCAGGGATGTATTCACCAGGAATTACACCACCTTTGATGTCGTTGATGAACTCGTAACCTTTAGGGTTAGAGCCCGGCTCCAGTGGGTACATGTCGATCACAACGTGACCGTACTGACCGCGACCACCAGACTGCTTAGCGTGTTTACCTTCAACATCGGTAACCTTGGTACGAATCGCTTCACGGTAAGCAACCTGAGGTTTACCTACGTTTGCTTCAACGTTGAATTCACGCTTCATACGGTCAACGATGATGTCCAGGTGAAGTTCACCCATACCAGCGATGATGGTCTGGTTAGATTCTTCATCAGTCCATACGCGGAATGATGGATCTTCTTTCGCCAGACGACCCAGAGCCAGACCCATTTTTTCCTGGTCAGCTTTGGTTTTTGGTTCAACTGCGATGGAGATTACCGGCTCAGGGAATTCCATACGCTCCAGAATGATCGGGTGATCTGGGTTACACAGGGTGTCACCAGTAGTCACGTCT
This sequence comes from Enterobacter sp. UNJFSC 003, assembly GCF_036903355.1. NCBI lineage: Bacteria > Pseudomonadati > Pseudomonadota > Gammaproteobacteria > Enterobacterales > Enterobacteriaceae > Enterobacter > Enterobacter sp. UNJFSC 003. Next base: position 186,758 of record NZ_JBAKHK010000008.1, on the reverse strand, counting down.
TTCAGACCGATAGCTGCAGCGATGTCGCCCGCACGAACTTCTTTGATCTCTTCACGTTTGTTAGCGTGCATCTGTACGATACGGCCAAAACGTTCACGCGCCGATTTAACGGAGTTCAGGATGGTGTCACCGGAGTTAACCACACCAGAATAAACGCGGAAGAAGGTCAGGTTACCCACGAATGGGTCGGTAGCAATTTTGAACGCCAGTGCAGAGAATGGCTCTTCGTCGCTTGCGTGACGCTCAGCCGGGGTATCTTTACCGTCGTCCAGGATGCCGTTGATCGCAGGAACGTCAACTGGGGATGGCAGGTAATCAATTACCGCATCCAGCATCGCCTGAACACCTTTGTTCTTGAACGCAGAACCACAGGTTACCAGGATGATTTCGTTGTTCAGAACGCGCTGACGCAGAGCTTTTTTGATCTCTTCTTCAGTCAGTTCTTCACCACCCAGGTATTTTTCCATCAGCTCTTCAGACGCTTCCGCAGCGGACTCGATCAGGTTCTGGTGCCATTCGTCAGCCAGATCCTGCATCTCTGCTGGGATATCTTCGTAGGTGAAAGTAACGCCTGCGTCTTCTTCGTTCCAGTTGATGGCTTTCATTTTCACCAGGTCGATAACACCGGTGAAACCTTCTTCAGCACCAATTGCCAGCTGCAGCGGAACAGGGTTCGCGCCCAGACGGGTTTTGATCTGACCAACAACTTTCAGGAAGTTAGCACCCATACGGTCCATTTTGTTAACGAACGCGATGCGTGGAACTTTATATTTGTTCGCCTGACGCCATACGGTTTCAGACTGTGGCTGAACACCACCAACTGCGCAGTAAACCATTACCGCGCCGTCAAGAACACGCATGGAACGTTCTACTTCGATGGTGAAGTCAACGTGGCCCGGGGTGTCGATGATGTTAACGCGATGCGGTTCGTACTGCTTAGCCATACCTGACCAGAATGCAGTAGTCGCTGCGGAGGTGATAGTAATACCACGCTCCTGCTCCTGTTCCATCCAGTCCATGGTGGCTGCGCCGTCATGAACTTCACCGATTTTATGGTTTACACCGGTGTAGAACAGAATACGTTCGGTAGTAGTGGTTTTACCGGCGTCGATGTGCGCACTGATACCGATATTACGGTAGCGTGCGATGGGTGTTGTACGAGCCATTTGATTCCTCGTTTATATCTTTAGGCGTTCAGTTAAGTAACCCAGAGCGGGCGGCTTCTCTGAAGCGCCCGCCTGGTGACTATGACTCCGAAGGGATTACCAACGGTAGTGTGCGAACGCCTTGTTGGCTTCTGCCATACGGTGAACGTCTTCACGTTTCTTAACTGCAGTACCTTTGTTGTCTGCAGCATCAGAAAGTTCGTTCGCCAGACGCAGAGCCATGGATTTATCACCGCGTTTACGAGCAGCTTCAACGATCCAACGCATTGCCAGAGCATTACGACGAACCGGACGAACTTCAACTGGAACCTGATAAGTAGAACCACCAACGCGGCGGGACTTAACTTCTACAGTTGGGCGAACGTTGTCGAGAGCGACTTCGAAAGCTTCCAGTTCATTTTTACCAGAACGCTGAGCCAGGGTCTCAAGCGCGCTGTATACGATTGCTTCTGCAGTAGATTTTTTACCATCTACCATCAGGATATTTACAAATTTTGCCAGCAGTTCTGATCCGAATTTCGGATCTGGAAGGATTTTACGCTGACCAATGACGCGACGACGTGGCATGGGAATACTCCGTTGTTAATTCAGGATTGTCCAAAACTCAAAGAGTTTAGTGTGACATTAAGATAAATCAGTTTGGCCTTACTTAACGGAGAACCATTAAGCCTTAGGACGCTTCACGCCGTACTTGGAGCGAGCCTGCTTACGGTCTTTAACACCTGAGCAGTCGAGCGCACCACGAACGGTGTGGTAACGAACACCCGGAAGGTCTTTAACACGACCGCCACGGATCAGGATCACTGAGTGTTCCTGCAGGTTGTGACCTTCACCACCGATGTAGGAAGTCACTTCGAAACCGTTAGTCAAACGCACACGGCATACTTTACGCAGTGCGGAGTTTGGTTTTTTAGGAGTGGTGGTATATACACGAGTACATACGCCACGTTTCTGCGGGCAGGCTTCCAGCGCAGGCACGTTGCTCTTTGCAACTTTGCGTGCGCGTGGTTTGCGTACCAGCTGGTTAACTGTTGCCATTAAATAGCTCCTGGTTTTAGCTTTTGCTTCGTAAACACGTAATAAATCGACCTCATACAATATGAGGACGCGAAATTTTAGGGCCACGTCGAAAAGGTGTCAAGAAATATACAGCGTTCTCGGTTCACCAGTTCATTTGACTGGCGTGCTTCACAGTAAGATTGACGAAATCAGTATAGCCAACCACGTCAATTTTGGCTGAAATTTGACCAGGCAGCCCACGCGCGTCCAGATCGTCCTTTAGCGCAGAGACAGTTATGGGGGCGTTTTCGAGAATATCAATGAAACGGCTGCCTTCAAGCGCGGCAATAACGCCGTCCTGAATCAACAGCAGATCGTCCCCTTCACGCAACATGCTCAGTAGCGCATCAATATCACATTGCCACGGTGAACGGCTCAGGGTATGGAGCATGTCAGCCTCAGAAAGTCAGAACAGTATCGTAGTGAGAGAGTTGTTCGCGCAACGCACCGGATGGCAGGATCGTCACATCCAGCACGAAAGGCGCTTTATCATTTAACCCGCGCGCAGCAAGGGAGTCAGCACACACGTAGAAGGTTTCAATATCGTAAAGCGGCAGCACTTTGAAGGTTGCGATGTAATCACGCGCGAGCACGGCCTGCGGTTGTTGACCTGACAAAAGCTGGAACACCCCGTCGCCCAAAAAGAAAACGCCAATATCGTCTGTGAGTGCCGATGTCGCAAGCAGCGCATCAAGGCCTTCTCTGCCGGAAGAGCTACCATGAGGAGCGGAGGTAAAAACAAAAGCCACGCGCTTCATCAGAATTGCACCACTCTGTCACAGGTGAGCGCGGCCTGCGCCAAAGCCCCCAGACCGCTCATCGAAAACCCGGGCTGCAGATTCGACCCCGTCAAACCCGCACGTTCGGCTTCTGTCGCATCCGTCACCCCGCGACGTAGCGCCGCCGCCACGCAGATATGCAGCTCAACGCCCTGCTTTTCGTTTAGTGCCTGCCAGGCGCGCACAAGATCAAACTCATCGCTCGCCGGTGACGTAAACTGATTCGCGTTGTATACCCCTTCCCGATAAAAGAAGACGCTCACCAGTTCATGCCCGACGTCAAGCAGAGCATGAGCAAATTGCAGCGCACTGCTTGCCTGCTGCGTGCCATAGGCCGGGCCAGTCACCATTAACGCAAAACGCATTACTTGTCTTGCCCCAGGAAATCACCGCTTTTGAACTGGCGAATGTAGAGGTAGACCGTGTGCTTGGAGATGTTCAGACGGTCTGCGACCTGGTTGATGGCATCTTTGATATCAAAAATCCCTTTCTCGTAGAGGTTAAGCACAATCTGACGATTCTTGGCGTTGTTTGATACGTTGCGATCGGCATTCACTTCTTCGATGGTGAACTCAAGCGTCTGAGTCACAAGATCTTCAACGGAGGAGGCGAAGTTAACAGAAGAGCCAACGTCTGGCGTTTCTGGTGGAATGAAGGTGCTCATGATTTGCGAGAAAGGCACATCAAGGTTCATGTTGATGCACAGCAAGCCGATCACACGGTGATCGCGGTTTCGAATCGCGATAGTTTCTGATTTCATCAGAACACCGCTTTTCGCTCGAGTGAAATAGCATTTTGAGACGCTGCTATCCGCGCCGGTCATGTCATGCAGCATACGCAATGCAAGGTCGGTAATTGGCGAACCAATTTTACGGCCAGTATGCTCACCATTCGCAATGCGGATGGCGGAACACTTCAGATCCTGCAGGGAGTGCAATACGATTTCGCAGTGGGACCCAATGAGCATCGCTAACCCGTCCACCACCGCTTCGTAGGATTTCAGAATATCGAAGTCAGTCTGATCGAAAGGACGTTGATCCAGCAAATCAAGCTCACTGGTTTCGTTGGTTAAAAGCGACCTGGACATGAAAAAAACACTCCTTTTCAGGAGCCTGTCGTTACGTTTTCAGGGCAGGCTCATTATCTACACGGACAACTAAATTAATACAGCGTGTATAGCGCTTTCCAGTGTTAATTATATCTGCCCCACAATAAAAAAACCGCCGCCTGAAAGGCGGCGGTTTTCACAACATTACTTCTTCGCGTCTGCTGCGGCTTTCTCGCCCGCAGGAGCGTCAGCTTTCGCATCCGCTTTCGGTGCCGGTTTGATGTCCAGCAGCTCTACGTCAAAGACCAGAGTAGAGTTTGCCGGGATACCCGGAACGCCAGTTTTGCCGTAAGCCAGATCGGGTGGAATAACCAGCTTGATCTTGCCGCCTTTCTTGATGTTCTTCAGGCCTTCTGTCCAGCCAGGGATCACACCATCCAGACGGAAGGAGAGAGGTTCGCCACGGGTGTAAGAGTTATCAAACTCTTTACCGTCAATAAGCGTACCTTTGTAGTTCACGACAACAGTGTCGCTGTCTTTAGGTGCGTCGCCGGTGCCTTCTTTCTCAACTTTGTACACCAGGCCGGTAGAAGAGGTTTTCACGCCCTTCTCTTTAGCAAAGGTGTCGCGGTAGGCTTTGCCTTTCGCTTCGTTGTCTTTTGCATCAGCTTCCATTTTAGTCTGAGCGGCGCCTTTCACGCGCGCTTCAAACGCCTGCAGAGTCTGTTCGATTTCCTGGTCTGACAGCTTGCTCTTATCAGCAAACGCATCCTGAACGCCCGTGATCAGCTGAGCTTTGTCCAGTTTGATGCCCAGTTTCTCTTGTTCTTTCAGAGAGTTTTCCATGTAGCGTCCCAGAGATGCGCCAAGTGCGTAGGCGGATTTCTGGTCGTCATTTTTGAACGCCGCTTTGCTGTCTGCAGTCGCAGCAGGTTTCGCAGCAGTGTCAGCTGCGAAAGACAGCGGTGCATTCAGTGCGACAGCCATCGTAGTCGCCAGCAGCGTTACTTTGAACAGTGATTTCATCCATATCTCCAGGGCCTGGGGACTTTCACCCCAGCATTAAACGTAAATGAGTTACGTACTATAAATCGTTGCGGAAGAAATCTACAGACAGACTCTCCCGATTCTCGCCACTTTTCAGACTATTTTTGTTTAAATAAGTTTCTTGCTACAGGGATGAATACTGCACTTAGGGATAAACTCGGTTAAACTTCGCCGCCGCTGACCCATTATGGCGAATCAGAAACAGACGAGGTGAATCATGAAGGACACGATGATAGAAGAGAGACTGGCCGAGCTTGAAAGCCGACTGGCTTTTCAGGACATCACCATCGAAGAGCTCAACCAAACGGTGACCGCCCACGAGCTAGAAATGGCAAAACTGCGGGATCTGCTGCGTCTGCTCACTGAAAAAGTGAAAGCCACACAGTCATCGCATATCGCCTCTCAATCTGAAGAGACGCCACCACCTCATTATTGAGGCGTAAAAAAAGCGGGATAATCCCGCTTTTTTATTTTCCGCATAACGGAATTAGTGACAGCCGCAACCGCCGTTACCGCAACCACCTTTACCGTGGTCATGACCATGGTCGTGATCGTGGCCGTGACCACCGCAGCAGCCGTCATGGCCGTGATCGTGGTCATGGTCGTGGCCGTTTGCACCGTGAACGTGACCATGAGCCAGTTCTTCTTCGGTCGCTTCACGGATCGCAACAACTTCTACGTTGAATTTCAGGTTCTGGCCAGCCAGCATGTGGTTACCGTCAACCACAACGTGGTCGTCTTCCACTTCTGTAATTTCTACAGGAACAGGACCTTGGTCAGTTTCAGCCAGGAAACGCATGCCAACCTGCAGCTCGTCAACGCCCATGAAGACGTCTTTAGGGACGCGCTGAACCAGATTATCGTCATACTGACCGTAAGCGTCATTCGCGCCTACAGCAACGTCAAATTTGTCGCCAACGTCATGACCTTCCAGCGCGGTTTCCAGGCCGGAAATCAGGGAGCCGTGACCATGCAGGTAGTCCAGCGGCGCACTCACCGGAGACTCATCAACCAACACACCGTCTTCTGTACGTACCTGATAGGCCAGGCTGACCACCAGGTCTTTTGCTACTTTCATGATATCTCCTGAGCGTGGGAAAATTGCTGGCGCAGATTGTAGCGGAAATCTGCACCCGTGTACCCTTTAGCTTAAAAAAACTCAGGGCATATCGCTAGTCCGGATGAAAAATGCCGATCACTTGTTCTTCTTTGCGAACATGATCGCGCGCCTCTTTGTCGGCCTCGCGCATCTGATGGCCGCACTTAACACACTCAACAACATCGATATTATTCTCACGCCACATAGCCAATGTATCTTGAGCCTGGCACGTCGGGCACTTTGCACCCGCGATAAAGCGTTTACGTACAGCCATCTTTCGTTACCCTTTATTCAAATTCGTCCCAGCCATCCAGCTGGCGTCGTTCCTGTTGCATCTCGCGCTGGAAAATCTCCTCCAGCTCTCGGCGCGCTTCCCGCACACGGGAGATCTGCGCCGTATCGGTATGCACGGGCATTAACTCACGCAGCATCCGCATATCCAGACGACGGAAATGCATCTGAGCGCGCTGGGCCTGATGAGGATGCATACCCAGCGAAACTAAGGCCTTACGCCCCAGTTCCAGCGCACTGGAAAACGTCTCACGGGAGAAGTGTTTCACACCCGCCTGCAAAAGTTCGTGAGCCTCAACACGTCCACGCGCCCGGGCCAGAATATGCAGGTGCGGGAAATGCTGCTGACACAGCTCCACCAGCTTCATCGTATCTTCTGGATCGTTACAGGTGATAACGATGGATTCCGCCGCTTCGGCGCCAGCAGATCGTAATAGCTCGAGCTGTGTGGCATCGCCGTAATAAACTTTATAGCCATATTTACGCATCAGGTTTACCGCGCTGATGTCGCGCTCAAGCACTGTGATGCGCATTTTGTTCGCCATCAACAGACGCCCAATTACCTGTCCGAAACGACCAAAGCCCACCACGATCACCTGCGGCTTATCGTCTTCCACCCATGGTGTTTCAGCTTCGTCGTCTGTCGGGTTTAAGCGGCGCGACAGCAGTTTGTCCACCAGCTTCACCAACAGCGGCGTGGTCATCATAGAGAGTGTAACCGTCACCAGCAGTAGCGCCATTTGATCGTCTTTAAACAGCTTCTGCGACGATGCCGTAGAGAACAGCACAAAGGCAAACTCACCTCCCTGACTCAGCACGCTGGCAAACTGCATTCTTTCCGAACTGCGCAGCCCATAAATGCGCGCCAGCGCGTACAGCACCAGCGTTTTCACCGCGACCAGAACGGCGACACTCACAATAACCCACAGCAGATGGGTATAAAGCACACCAAGATTCAGCGCCATGCCCACCGAAATAAAGAACAGCCCTAACAGCAGCCCCTTAAAGGGATCGATGGCCGTCTCAAGCTCATGACGATATTCGCTCTCGGCCAGCAATACCCCGGCGATAAACGTGCCCAGCGCCATCGACAGCCCCAGCGCATCCATAAACAGTGCCGACCCCAGAACCAGCAGCAGCGTCGCGGCGGTAAACACTTCACGTACGCCAGATGCGGCAATAAAGCGGAACACCGGGCGCAGTAAAAAACGTCCGCCAATCAGCATGCCCGCAAAGGCCATCACCTTCATGGAGACTTTCACCCAATCAAAATGATCGTCGCCCGGCCCCGCCAGCAGCGGCACCAGCGCTAACGCTGGAATCACCGCTAAATCCTGAAAGAGCAGTACCGAAAAGCCCAACTGTCCTGATTCGCTGCGGTTCATGCCTTTATCGCGCATCAGCTGCAACGCCATCGCCGTGGAAGACATCGCCAGGCCAATTCCGCCGATCACCGCAGCCTGCCACGAGAAGTTGGTCAGCATTAACAGCCCGGCAAGAATGGCGGCACTCAACAGCACCTGCGCCGCGCCCACGCCAAAGATTGATCGCCGAAGCTGCCACAGCTTGGAGGGGTTCAGCTCAAGCCCAATGATAAACATCAGGAACACCACGCCCAGCTCGGAAAAGTGAAGGATTTCATCAACATCGCTGATGAATCCCAACCCCCACGGGCCGATTGCGATCCCCGCGAGCAAATACCCGAGCACCGCACCGATACCGAGACGGGCGGCAAGCGGAACGGCCACCACGGCAGCGAATAAAAACAGCACTCCGGCCAGCAGTAAGTTCGATCCTTCCATTAGCGACCTCCTGCCGGGATCGGTGACGCCAGCCACTCGCCATAGGCTCTGGCGTGGCTGGCAAGCTCTTCAGGGCGCTGGCGGCGTGCCCAGTAAACAATAATCGGGCTCATCCAGTGCATACGACACATGGCCGCCGTCAGCTCAAACGGCCGCAGGATATCGCTCATTGGATACCGGTTAAGCCCATCGTGACGGTAGGCGCTTTCCGGCTCGCCGGTCGTAATGACGCTACGCCAGTACTTTCCCGCCAGTTGGTTGCCCCCTACCCCGCTGGAGAATCCCCGGCTTAGCACGCGATCCAGCCATTCTTTCAGCAAGGCGGGGCAGCTATAGGTATAGAGTGGATGCTGGAACACAATTACGTCATGCTGACGCAGCAGTTCCTGCTCGTAAGGAATATCGATAAAGAAATCAGGATAGTGCGCGTAGAGGTCGTGCACCGTCACGTTGCTGAGCTGTGTAGCCGGCTTAAGCAGCACCCGGTTTGCCACCGAGTCCTGAGATTCCGGATGGGCATACAGCAGCAGCACTTTGGCTGTCTGAGACATCATTCCCCTCCCGGTTCTGTTTCTGTTTTTGTGTAACGTCGCTGTTTTGGGCTACCATGGCAGCCCGGTGCGGTAAATGGCCCACACCTTACATTATCATAATGACAAATTAACATAGTCGGAACATACGGCGCTTCTATGATTGTTTTCTCCTCGTTACAAATACGTCGCGGCGTGCGTGTCCTGCTGGATAACGCTACGGCCACCATCAACCCAGGTCAAAAAGTCGGTCTGGTCGGCAAAAACGGCTGCGGCAAATCGACCCTGCTGGCACTGTTGAAAAACGAGATTAGCGCTGATGGCGGTAACTTTACCTATCCGGGAAACTGGCAGCTCGCATGGGTTAACCAGGAAACGCCTGCGCTGAGCGAACCGGCGCTCGACTATGTTATCGATGGCGATCGCGAATACCGCAAGCTGGAAGCGGAACTGAACGCTGCGAACGAACGTAACGACGGTCATGCCATCGCGACCGTTCACGGCAAGCTGGACGCCATCGACGCCTGGACCATTCGCTCCCGCGCCTCCAGCCTGCTGCACGGCCTGGGCTTCAGCAACGAACAGCTTGAACGCCCGGTGAGCGACTTCTCCGGCGGCTGGCGTATGCGTCTTAACCTGGCGCAGGCACTGATCTGCCGCTCTGACCTGCTGCTGCTCGATGAACCCACCAACCACCTCGATCTCGATGCGGTTATTTGGCTGGAAAAATGGCTCAAGAGCTATCAGGGCACTCTGATTCTGATTTCCCACGACCGCGACTTTCTCGATCCGGTGGTGGATAAAATTATTCATATCGAACAGCAAAGCCTGTTCGAGTACACCGGCAACTACAGCTCGTTCGAGCGCCAGCGCGCGACGCGCCTTGCCCAGCAGCAATCCCTGTACGAAAGCCAGCAGCAGCGCGTGGCGCATCTGCAGAGCTTTGTTGATCGCTTCAAGGCCAAAGCCTCGAAAGCCAAGCAGGCACAGAGCCGCATCAAGATGCTGGAACGCATGGAGATGATTGCGCCGGCGCACGTGGATAACCCCTTCCAATTCAGCTTCCGCGAGCCGGAGAGTCTGCCAAACCCGCTGCTGAAGATGGAAAAAGTCAGCGCGGGTTACGGCGATCGCACTATTCTGGATTCGATCAAACTCAACCTGGTGCCGGGTTCACGCATTGGCCTGCTGGGGCGTAACGGTGCAGGTAAATCCACGCTGATCAAGCTGCTGGCGGGTGAGCTTAACCCGGTCAGCGGTGAGATCGGCCTTGCGAAAGGCATCAAGCTTGGCTACTTCGCCCAGCATCAGCTGGAGTTTTTGCGCGCGGATGAGTCCCCCATTCAGCATCTTGCACGTCTTGCCCCGCAGGAGATGGAGCAGAAGCTGCGCGACTACCTCGGCGGTTTTGGCTTCCAGGGCGACAAGGTCACTGAAATTACCGAACGTTTCTCAGGTGGTGAAAAAGCCCGCCTGGTGCTGGCGCTGATCGTCTGGCAGCGCCCGAACCTGCTGTTGCTCGATGAACCGACTAACCACCTCGATCTCGATATGCGTCAGGCACTGACTGAAGCGCTGATTGAGTTCGAAGGCGCGCTCGTTGTGGTTTCGCACGATCGCCACCTGATCCGCTCCACCACGGACGATCTCTATTTGGTTCACGGCGGCAAAGTCGAGCCGTTCGACGGCGACCTGGAAGACTATCAGCAGTGGCTGACGGACGTGCAGAAGCAGGAAAACCAGCCGGACGAGTCATCAAAAGACAACGCCAACAGCGCGCAGGCGCGTAAAGACCAGAAGCGCCGCGAAGCCGAACTGCGCACCCAGACGCAGCCGCTGCGTAAAGAGATTGCCCGCCTCGAAAAAGAGATGGAAAAACTGAACGCCACGCTTGTCACGGTTGAGGAGAAGCTCGGCGATAGCGGTCTGTATGACCAGAGTCGTAAAGCTGAACTGACGGACTGTCTGCAAACGCAGGCGAAGACCAAATCGAGCCTCGAAGAGTGTGAGATGGCGTGGCTGGACGCGCAAGAGCAGCTGGAAACCATGCTGCAGGCAGACTAACACCCCGGGAGGGCTATGAGTTTCGATATCACGAGCGAGATTACATTCCGCAAGCTCAGCATCTTTATGACGTTTATGGAGAAAGGGAATATCGCGCGTACCGCCGAAACTCTGGGCCTGAGCGGCGTCAGCGTGCATCGTGCGCTACACACGCTGGAAGAGAACGTGCGCTGCCCGCTCTTTACCCACAAGGGGCGCAATCTGATTGCGCTGCCTTCCGCCTGGACGCTGCTGGAATATTGCCAGGAGGTAATGCAGGTGATGGAGCGCGGGCTGGAAGCGTCGCGCAAAATTGCCGGTATTGGCCAGGGGCGTCTGCGCGTTGGTACGCTTTACTCGCTCACCCTTGAAACCGTGCCACGCCTGATTATGGGCATGAAGCTACGCCGTCCGGATCTGGAAATGGATCTGACGATGGGCTCTAACGAAACGCTGCTGCATATGCTTGAGGACGGGTCGCTGGACGCGATCTTAATCTCGATCTCTGAAAGCGATATCGATCGCAACAGTCTTGAGGTTCTGCCGCTGTTTCATGACGACATCTTTCTTGCTGCACCGGCGTCCGCCACGCTGAATACCCGCGGGCCTGCGGATCTTCGTGATTACAAAGATCAGAAATTTGTCGCGCTTGCTGAAGGGTTTGCAACCTACGCCGGGTTCCAGGAAGCGTTTCATATCGCCGGGTTCGAACCGGATATTGTTACCCGGGTGAATGACATTTTCTCGATGCTGAGCCTGGTGCAGGCAGGCGTTGGATTTACGCTGATGCCGGGCAGAATGAAGAAGGTGTACGAGAATTCCGTGCAGCTGTTGAAGCTGGCGGAGCCGTACCAGATGCAGCAGCTGATCGCGATTGTCTTTGCCCGCAACCGCGAGCAGGACCCGAGCCTGCGCGCGCTGGCGGCCGAAGGCCGGATGTATGCGCGCAGCCTGCAGGAAAGTGCGTGATACAAAACAAGATAACCGAACCCGTAGGCCCGGTAAGCGCAGCGTCACCGGGCTAAAAACTCACGCGCGTAACCGCTTCGCCAGGTGCACCGCCACATCCATCCCACTGCGTTCCAGTGAAATCGTCTCACCTTCCCAGGCGGCCTGCCGCGTCAGGCAGGTCAGCACGCCGCCGGGTGGTATCTCAATCGCCAGCCGGGCTTCGCGTTCGTTAGCGGATATCACCGCCTCCTGCCAGCGCACCGTACGCGCCATATTCATTGCCAGATCGTCAGCGATTTTCTCCGGCTGCCAGAGCACGCGGCCGGTGCTGCCGCTCAGGTACGCACAGCGTGGACGAGCCAGCGTGACGGACTCAAACGCCGCAGCCAGCTTTTGTGCCGGTGCCGCCAGCAGTTCGCAGTGCGACGGCACGCTCACCGCCAGCCGTTTGGCCTTGCTCGCCCCTTTTGCCAGCGCGCGCGCCGCCACCTGTGCCATCCCGTCATCGCTTCCGGCAATCACGATCTGCGTTTCGGCATTCAGGTTAGCAATATACGTTTCGGTACCCTCGATAAGCTGCTCCACCTGCGGCAGAGTCAGCCCCATAATCGCCGTCAGGCCGTAACCGTGCGGGTAGGCCTGCTCCATCAAATCACCACGCAGAGCGACCAACGCCAGCGCGTCGGTAAATTCCAGCGCGCCTGCGATGACCGCAGCAGGGTACGCGCCAATCGACAAACCGCTCACAATGTCAGGCACTACGCCACGCCGTTCCAGATCGCGCGCCCAGGCTACGCCCGAAATCAACAGCGAAAGCTGAACCGCACGGGTGTGGGTTAATGAGGCGGCACTGTCCAGCATATCGACGTCGCTACCCAGCACCTCGCGCGCCTGAGCCAGCGTCGTTCCCGGCAGATTTTGCAGCATACCTTCGTGCTGCGTGCCCTGCCCCGGAAAGGTAAACAGTATTTTCATCACTCCTCCCTGTGCCACGGATCCGCCACCAGGCGGGGTCCACGGCGGGTTTTTAGCAGCGTTTTTCCATCGCGTAGCCACTCCGCCAGCGCGAAGCCCCCTTCGGGCGTATCGACCTGCGTATCCGCCCGGCACAGTGCGCGGTTCAACTGCGACTGCCATGCGGTAAAAGCATCAGGCGAAATCGGCTCAGGGGCGCGGATCAGCAGGTCAAGATCGCTGTCGGCATGTATCACCGGAATGCCGGTTGCCAGCGCATAGCCGGTGCTGCCGGTAATGCCCCACGTCCACGGACATGCCTGCTGAGCAAGCTGCAACGCCACCTGAACTGGCGGCTGAGTGACAAAAGGTGAGCGCAGCAGATCGGCCGTCACGCTTAAATCCTCAGGAGCAACAACGCGGAGCACGTTTTCGGGCTTCACCCACCCGGCCGCACGCTGGTCGCGACGCAGACCGCGCACGCCAACGGGAATACGGCCGTCGCTATCAACATCACGCCGCACCACTACCGGCAGGCCGGTATGCCAGACGGCATCCACCCAGGATTCGGCGATCCCTTCCAGCGCGTCACGCGCGGTAAGCCAGATAAGGTCGTGCGGGCGTAATGTTGTGGTCATGATTACATTCCTGAAGTCAGCGAGATAAACAGCGGCAGCGACAGGATACACAGTACGGAGCTTAACAGCAGCACAGCTTCAGCATCTGGCGACTGCACGCCAAAGCGGTTACCGAACACCACGCCGAAGAAGCCCGCAGAAAGCGCAATCATCAGGATGGCGGTAATGGCGACGGAACCGTGCAGACCGAAGATCAGCACGATACCCCAGGCAATCGCTGGCTGAATCAGCAGCTTGGCGATAGTCGACGTGATAACCATGGTGTTGATCTGCAGCTTACGGGCAGAAAGGATCACCCCAGTCAGGAACAGCGCCGCAGCGGTAGCGGACAGCCCCAGCGGCTTAATCGCCGCCAGCACCAGTTCCGGCATTTTGATACCGATAGCGGACAAAATCACACCCAGCAGGGGACCCATCACAATCGGTTTCTTGATTGAGCGCCACATCAGCACCGGCAGCATGGAGAGCGTTGAGCCGGAGCTATTGCCCTCTGCGCGCGCTTTTTCACGCTCCAGGATCAGCAGGCAGAACGGGGTCATCAGCACTGAGCCGCAGGCAATAGAGACCGCGACGGACAGTGACGTGGAAGAACTTTCGCCCAGCACGCTGCCCAGAATCGGCAGGCCAAGCGCCGCGTAGTTTGGCAACGCTACCGTCAGCGTCAGCACGGCGGCATCCTGTGGCGATTTTTTAAAGACTTGTGTTGCGAGGAAGTAGATGGCCGCATAGGTTATCCACATCGCCAGGGTCAGCACCAGGATCAGCGGTGACTGAGCCACAATGCCGGTCCACGGGGTTTGCACGGTGGCGCTAAACAGCGCGGCAGGCAGTGCAAAATCCATGACGAAAATATTGAGCAGGGAAACATTTTTGTTATCGACCATCTTTGCCTTACCGGCCCAGAATCCCAGCAGCATGATGACGAAAATCGGTGCAAGAGCATGAACAATTACGTAAGTCATAAATCACCTGTAGTAAAAAAAGTTTTAGCACTGGCGCGATGATTATTATTTTTCAGGATGCAGGCCCCCACGCGGGCACGACAAGGGCGCCCACGGGGTTATGCATCTGGCAGGTCTCTTTTTTACTTACCAGCTCGCGCGCATACGTTCGCGTACGAGAGCAGAGCTGCGGCGGTTGTCAGCACCCAGACGATTTTTCAACGTGGTGTCCTGACGAGCGTCACTGATGGCCTGTTGCAGGGTTGTTTTCACCTGCGCCAGATCGTTATCGGACGGAGCATCCGGGTTGCTGATGTCCAGCAGGTTGGAGAGCAGCCCCAGCGTTGCGTAGTTGCTGATGTCATACGCCATTGGCGGGATCGTCGCCGCCAGTTTTTCCAGCGCCTCGACGGTGCGCAGCGTAATACGCGCGGCGGACTCTTTACCCATGGCGTGGATCAGCACGCCTTTGTCGTTAAAGGCAATCAGGCGGTTAGCCTGGTAGCCGTGTGCCAGAAACGCACCGGACATCGCCTTACCGACAATCAGCCCAATCACCGGATGTCCGGCCAGACGCGCGTTAGCATAGGCTGCCGCCGCACCGGCCAGCGCCTGATGAATACCAAATCCTTCTTCACGGCGGCCGTAGGCCTGGCTTGGGACGTCAATCACCGCCACAATCGGGCGCTTAACGGCTTTATCGGCATCCGCTGCTACGGTTTCACTGACGACTTTCGCCAGCGTCCAGCCTTCCAGCAGACCGACTTCACCTTTCGCCGCGCGTGGGAAGTGGTTATTGGCGTCTGGCACTACCGCAACAAAGCGCACCGCTTCGCCGTTAAGTTCACCGTCTGCCGCCTGTACGGACGGGCATAACCCTTCCACACGTTTTGCATTCGGGGCGAGGATATCCAGCCAGAGTTCGCCACGACTAATTGAGTGAGTCATCATTTCACCTCCCGGGCAAAAAGCGCGTTAATTTGTTCGGCATCGGCCTGTTTGCGGGTGTCGAAATTCGTTAGACGCTGCAGGTAATCGTCATAGTTATCGGTGCGATGTTTCGCCGGAACGCCTTTGGCAATCGCGTCGTTCATCGCCTGTTTCACCGCGTTGATACCGTCACCGACCAGCGCATCCACCAGCCCGCTTTGATAGCGCACTTCGCCGCCGGTCATGCTCCAGATAAACGGACGGTCGCGAGAGTCGTACTCTTCAATGCCCGCTTCCTGCTCGATAACCTGCGGACCGTTCAGGCCGAGACGCGCTTCGCGGGTCACAATCAGGTAACTGCACAGCGCGGCGGCGATGGACATACCGCCGAAGCAGCCCACGGTTCCGGCCACAATCCCGACAACCGGCGTGTAGCGACGCAGGTCAACAATTGCAGCGTGGATATCGGCAATCGCGGCCAGCCCGAGGTTCGCCTCCTGCAGACGCACGCCGCCGGTTTCGAGGCACAACACAGCCTGAGTCGGAATGCCGTTGCGGTTATCTTCTGCTGCCAGCTCTAGCGCTGCTGCCATTTTGGCGCCGGACACTTCGCCCATGCTGCCGCCCTGAAACGCACCTTCAATCGCAACGACAACGGCTGGCTGGCCGTTGATCGTGCCTTTCGCCACCACCATGCCGTCGTCCGCCTGCGGCACAATACCTTGCGGCCCAAGCCACGGAGAGATAATGCCTTCAAACGGATCCAGCAGTTCGCGGTAGCTGCCCTCGTCGAGCAGGGCCTGCGCACGCTGGCGCGCTTTTAATTCGATAAAGCTGCTGTCATCACGCATGGCTCACCCCCTCAAAAACCTGTTCGATACGAATACGGGCCACGCCCGGCGTCGCGCCGAAATCATGAATAGTCAGCTTTCCTGCCGGCAGGCTGCTGACGGTTTGCAGGCGGCTAAAGAGCGCCTCCCAGCGACCACGGCTGTTGTCGACTGAGGTGGTGATATCAATGGTTAACGTCTGGCCCGGTTCGGCGGTGAAGAGCACCTCCATATCCCCGGAGCCGACTACCCCTGCCAGTGCCCTGCCGCTTAACGCGCGGCTGGCTGGCACGGTCAATGTAATTTTTTCCATAACATCCTCTTAATGCTTTGAATAAGGCGTTTCGACGCGATCGAGAAACAGCGTGGCGGCAAGCAGGTCGGCAGCACCGCCCGGGGAGGCATTAAGTGCCAGCATCTGACGATCCAACATCGTCAGCGCCAGCTGGCCCGCGGCTGTCGCACAGCCACCGGCGTTCAGCACCGCACGTGCGCCGTCCTGCATCACGTCCAGCCCCTCCATCCCGGCGCGCGACAGCACGCAGGTATCGGTGAGCGAGGTCATAATGGCCATCAGCGCGTCGAGCCTGGCCTGAGCTTCAGTGCTGCCGTTCAGGCGGCTCAGGCGAAGCTGCGGCAGCGCGCGCTGCATCACGTGCGGAAACGCCTGCTGAGCCTCTTCACGGGCGCCCGGCACGCGATAACGGTGCGTAGCGCGCAGGCCTTTGCTGAACACCTTCGGCGCCGCATCGTCTGGCAGTCTTGCCAGCTGCGCGGCGGTGCTGGCAACGTCGTGCGCACGGGCATCTCCGCCCAGCATCGCCACCGCGCTAACCAGCAAACCCAGCGCCCAAATCGCGCCGCGATGGGTATTTACGCCACCGGTTGCGGCCATCATTTGCTGCTCGCCTTCGCGGCCGAGCCGCCCTACGGTTTGCCGAAGCGCAATGTCTGCCGGGCGCCGCCAGCTTTGCTGCGCCAGCGCCTGAAACGTGGAGGTCAGGCTGTGGGCGGAGCACTCCATCAGCGCAAGTGAAAGATCGTGGTGCGCGCCGTTCCCCCGACTGTCCACCAGACCGGGTTTCGGGCTTAAACGTGCTTCGTCAATCAGACACTGCGTGGCGGTTCGCGCCAGCCATTCGGCACCGCCTTCAACCTGAATCTGGGGCAGAAGTTTCATTACCAGCTCCGGAATTTCGCAGGTGGGTTATAGAGTCCGCCGGACCATTCCACCAGGTCAGACACGCTGCCAGCCGCCAACAGAGAGCGGGTGGCATCAGTACGGCGAATGCCCATGTCTTCCGGGTAAAGCACTTTGCCGCTCTGACGCAGTTCGGCCACGCGTTTGGCATCTACGCCCAGACCGATATCGGTGATCCCTGCGACGGCCGCGACCATGGCGCGACGTTCTTCCAGATCTTTCGCCCGGTAGAGGTAGGCAATCCCCTCTTCCGTCAAGACGTGCGTTACGTCATCGCCGTAGATCATCACTGGCGCCAGCGGCATACCGGAGGCTTTCGCCACGTCAACGGCATCGAGTTTCTCCACGAAGGTTGGCTTCACGCCCGCCTGGAAGGTTTCCACCATCTGCACGACGAGTTTTTTACCGCGCTGCATCGGGTCAGGCTCGGTGATCATGTTCAGCCAGGCCGGGGTAGCGTGACGACGACCATGCGGGTCATGGCCCATGTTTGGCGCACCGCCGAAGCCGGAAAGACGACCGCGCGTCACCGTTGAGGAGTTGGCGAAACCATCAACCTGCAGGGTTGAGCCGATGAACATATCCACCGCGTACTGGCCTGCCAGCTGGCAGAAGGCGCGGTTGGAGCGCATAGAGCCGTCGGCACCGGTAAAGAACACGTCAGGACGGGCACGGATGTACTCTTCCATCCCCAGCTCGCCGCCGAAGCAGTGCACGCTCTCGACCCAGCCGCTTTCAATGGCCGGAATCAGCGTCGGATGCGGGTTCAGCGTCCAGTGCTTACAGATTTTGCCCTTCAGGCCGAGCTGTTCACCGTAGGTAGGCAGCAGCAGCTCAATTGCCGCGGTGTTAAAGCCGATCCCATGGTTCAGGGACTGCACCTGGTGTTCAGCGTAAATGCCCTTGATGGCCATCATCGCCATCAGGATATGTTCCTGTTTAATCAGGCGCGGGTCGCGGGTAAACAGCGGTTCGATAAAGAACGGTTTGTCCGCCACCACCACGTAGTCAATCCAGGAGCCCGGAATATCGACGCGCGGCAGATCGCACTCGTCGTCCACCAGCTCGTTCACCTGCGCGATAACGATCCCGTCGTGGAATGCGGCAGCCTCGACCAGCGCCGGGGTATCTTCAGTACTGGCTCCGGTATAAAGGTTCCCTTTGCGGTCCGCTTTAAAACCGGCGATCAGCGCCACGTTTGGGGAAAGGTCGACATACAGACGCGAATAAAGCTCAATGTAGGTATGAATGGCACCAATTTCGAGCTGACCATCTTCCAGCAGCTGCGAGATACGCAGGCTCTGCGTCCCGGAGAAGGAGAAGTCCAGCTTGCGGGCAATGCCTTTCTCAAAGATATCCAGATGTTCGCTGCAGCCCACGCTTGGCATGATCATATGCAGGTCGTGCACGATTTGCGGGTTCACTTCAGCGAGGGAGCGGGAAAGGAAATCTGCCTGCTTCTGGTTGTTGCCTTCCAGAACGACTTTGTCGCCTGGTGCGATCAGTTTCTCCAGCATGGCGACAAGGTCGCCGGTTGGCAGTACCTTGCCCTGCACCGGTACGGACGCCAGGCGACGCGCTTTCTCGGTGCGTCGCGTGTTCCATTGCCGGGTGGGTGTTTGCCCAGATAACATTATTAACCTCCTGATTCAGCTAATCATTTTGATTTGCTTAACGTTGAGTAAAGTGTGCGCTCTGGTGAGAAAGGCATCAATTAAGCGTAGAGCGTAATCATTAGCCTGAGAGTAATAATCAAGGTAAAGATTTGTGATCGGGATCAGTTCATGTTTCGGAAAACCAGGCTAAACGGGGTACAATTCGGAAAGTATCGTTAATAACAGGCAATAATTAGCATCACCGTTATGACCCAAATCATTCCATCAGACTTCAACATTGCAGGCGAAGAGAGCGCAGAGTTTGTGCCCATGCGCGGCGTGGCCAATTGCCACCTGCAGACCATGCTGCCGCGCCTGATCCGCCGCAAAGTGCAGTTCACTCCGCACTGGCAACGGCTGGATTTGCCGGACGGTGACTTTTTGGATCTCGCCTGGAGCGAAGCGCCGGAGCAGGCCAAACATAAACCCCGTCTGGTGGTCTTTCACGGGCTGGAAGGCAGTCTGCGCAGCCCGTACGCCCATGGTTTAATCCAGGCGGCCAAAGCGCGCGGCTGGCTCGGCGTGGTGATGCACTTTCGCGGCTGCAGCGGCGAACCAAACCGCCAGAAGCGCATCTATCACTCTGGTGAAACCGAAGACGGCACCTGGTTTTTACACTGGTTGAGAGAAAACTTTGGCACGGTGCCGACGGCGGCCGTGGGCTATTCGCTGGGCGGTAATATGCTGGCCTGCCTGCTGGCGAAAGAGGGCAATACGGTACCGCTAGAGGCGGCGGTTATTGTCTCAGCCCCCTTCATGCTGGAGCAGTGCAGCTATCATATGGAAAAAGGGTTTTCCCGTGTGTATCAGCGTTATCTGCTTAACCTGCTGAAAGCCAACGCGGCGCGTAAGCTCAAGGCCTACCCTGACACTCTGCCGGTAAGCCTGCGACAGCTGAAAAAAGTGCGCCGAATTCGCGAGTTCGACGACCTGATCACGGCTAAAATTCACGGGTTTGCCGATGCGATTGATTACTATCGCCAGTGCAGCGCGATGCCGCTGCTCAGCAAAATCACCCAACCGACGCTCATCATTCATGCCAAAGATGACCCGTTTATGGATCATCATTCCATCCCCGCCCAGGAATTTTTGCCTGCCAACGTCCACTACCAGCTGACCGAGCATGGCGGCCACGTAGGATTTGTCGGCGGTACGTTGCGTCGGCCAACAATGTGGCTGGAGACGCGTATTCCTGACTGGTTAACCGCTTATCTGGACGGTGCTCAATGATTATTCCCTGGCAAGATCTCGCTCCCGAAACGCTCGATAGCCTGATTGAAAGCTTTGTATTACGTGAAGGCACCGATTATGGTGAACATGAACGTTCTCTTGAACAAAAGGTCAGCGATGTAAAACGCCAGCTTAAAAGCGGCGACGTGATATTGGTATGGTCTGAACTCCACGAGACAGTCAACATCATGCCCCGCAGCGCGTTTCACGGCTGATCGTTAAACCTTTCCAGTCAGGGAGTTGCTATGTCTGCCAGACATCCGGTTATTGCCGTTACGGGCTCAAGCGGTGCGGGAACCACCACCACCAGCCTCGCCTTTCGCAAGATTTTCGCCCAGCTGAATCTCCGGGCGGCAGAGGTTGAGGGCGACAGCTTTCATCGCTACACGCGCCCTGAAATGGACATGGCCATCCGTAAGGCACGCGATCTGGGTAAACACATCAGCTACTTTGGCCCGGAAGCCAATGACTTCGGCCTGCTGGAACAAACGTTTCGTGAATACGGCCAGAGCGGCAAGGGTCAATCCCGCAAGTATTTGCACACTTACGATGAAGCCGTGCCCTGGAACCAGGTACCCGGCACCTTTACGCCCTGGCAGCCGCTGCCGGAACCCACCGACGTGCTGTTTTACGAAGGGCTGCACGGCGGCGTGGTGACCCCTCAGCACGACGTGGCGCAATATGTGGATCTGCTGGTGGGCGTGGTGCCGATTGTTAACCTTGAGTGGATCCAGAAGCTGACCCGTGACATCAGCGAACGCGGTCACTCGCGCGAGGCGGTGATGGATTCGGTCGTCCGCTCAATGGAAGACTACATTAACTTCCTGACGCCGCAGTTCTCCCGCACCCATATCAACTTCCAGCGCGTCCCCACGGTGGACACCTCCAACCCGTTCGCCGCCAAAACGATACCCTCTCTGGATGAGAGCTTTGTGGTGATTCATTTCCGCAATCTCGAAGGGATCGATTACCCGTGGCTGCTGGCGATGCTGCAGGGCTCGTTTATTTCGCACATGAATACGTTGGTGGTGCCGGGCGGAAAAATGGTGCTGGCGATGGAATTAATCATGACGCCGCTGGTACAGCGGTTGATGGAAGGTAAGCAGATCGCGTGATCCTATTCCCTCTCCCACACGGAGAGGGTTAGGGTGGGGGCATCAGAACGCACGATGCCCCTTCATTAGGCCTCGATCACTTCATACGAATGCGTAATGTTCACCGCTTTCTCCAGCATTAACGCCACCGAACAGTACTTCTCCGCGGACAGATCGACCGCGCGTGATACCGCCGCATCCTTCAGTTCTTTACCGGTAACGATAAAGTGCAGGTTAATGTGGGTGAACAGGCGTGGCGCCTCTTCGCGACGTTCTGACGTGAGCTTAACTTCGCAATCGGTCACATCATGACGACCTTTTTGCAGGATCGAAACGACGTCGATCGCGCTGCATCCCCCCGCCGCCATCAGCACCATTTCCATAGGGCTTGGCGCTTTGTCACCGGAGTTACCATCCATCAAAATCTGGTGTCCTGAAGCGGACTCGCCCAGGAACGTTAAACCTTCAACCCATTTCACACGCGCTTGCATATACATAACTCCGACGTTGCATTTTTGGTGACAGATTACGCGTGCGTTACAATTCTCGCAACGGAAGGCGACCTGCATCATGCTGAAGCGAGACACCAGGAGACACGCGGCAAAAGCTATGCTAAAACACTCTGGATGCTACAGTAATACATTGACGTTACACATGTATGCAGAGGACATCAAACTTTACTGGCTGCGAAACGTTACGACAGCCGACTTCCCAGGGTATGGGTAAGAATTCGATTGCAACCCCAGAGTCCGGATGCATCTTATGGCTCTGGTGACAGCTTATAACAGAGGATAACCGCGCATGGTGCTTGGCAAACCGCAAACAGACCCGACTCTCGAATGGTTCTTGTCTCATTGCCACATTCATAAGTACCCATCGAAGAGCACGCTGATTCACCAGGGTGAAAAAGCGGAAACGTTGTATTACATCGTTAAAGGCTCGGTGGCAGTGCTGATCAAAGATGAAGAAGGGAAAGAGATGATCCTTTCTTATCTGAACCAGGGCGACTTCATCGGTGAACTGGGCCTGTTTGAAGAGGGCCAGGAACGTAGCGCCTGGGTTCGTGCAAAAACTGCATGTGAAGTCGCTGAAATTTCTTATAAGAAATTCCGTCAGCTGATTCAGGTTAACCCTGACATCCTGATGCGTCTTTCTTCGCAGATGGCACGCCGTCTGCAGGTCACGTCAGAGAAAGTGGGTAACCTTGCCTTCCTGGACGTTACCGGTCGCATCGCGCAGACACTGTTAAACCTGGCGAAACAGCCAGACGCCATGACCCACCCGGACGGCATGCAAATTAAAATTACCCGTCAGGAAATCGGTCAGATCGTCGGTTGCTCCCGTGAAACAGTGGGTCGTATCCTGAAAATGCTGGAAGACCAGAACCTGATCTCTGCCCACGGTAAAACTATCGTGGTCTACGGGACCCGTTAATTCCGGTAAAACGGCGTGTCATCGCAAGGTGACACGCCGTTTTTGTCTCTATTCCCCATGTGGCGCAGGCTGATTTATCACCCGGAAGTTAACTACGCACTGCGACAAACGCTGGTGTTGTGCCTTCCTGTGGCCGTAGGTCTGCTCCTCGGACACCTGCAACAGGGTCTGCTGTTTTCCCTCGTGCCCGCCTGCTGCAACATCGCCGGTCTGGACACGCCGCATAAGCGCTTTTTCAAACGCCTGATTATTGGTGGCAGCCTGTTTGCAGGATGTAGCCTCGCCGTGCAGCTGTTGCTTGCCCGGGACATTCCTCTCCCTCTGATATTAACCGTGCTGGCGATGACCCTCGGCGTGACTGCCGAAATCAGCTCGCTGCATGCCCGCCTGCTTCCCGCCTCGCTCATTGCCGCCATCTTCACGCTGAGCCTTGCTGGGAATATGCCGGTATGGGAACCGCTGCTGATCTACGCCCTTGGCACGCTGTGGTACGGGCTGTTTAACTGGTTCTGGTTCTGGATGTGGCGGGAGCAGCCGCTGCGCGAATCCCTGAGCCTGCTCTACGTGCAGCTTGCGGACTATTGCGACGCTAAATATACCCTGCTCACCCAGCATACCGACCCGGAAAAATCGCTACCGCCGCTGCTCGCGCGTCAGCAAAAAGTGGTCGATCTGATCAGCCAGTGCTATCAGCAGCTGCACATGCTCGCCGCCAACCGGAATCATGATTACAAACGGCTACTGCGCACCTTCCAGGTGGGTCTGGATCTGCAGGAGCATATCTCCGTTAGCCTGCATCATCCGCAGGAGGTGCAAAAGCTGGTCGAGCAAAGCCACGCCGAAGCGGTGATCCGCTGGAATGCGCAAACCGTGTCGGCGCGCCTGCGCGTGCTGGCGGATGACATTCTCTATCATCGCTACCCCACGCGCTTTAACATGGAAAAACAGCTCGGTGCGCTGGAAAAAATTGCGCGCCAGCACGCGGAAAATCCGGTCGGCCAGTTTGCCGCCTGGCACTTTAGCCGCATCGCGCGCGTCTTGCGAACGCAGCGTCCGCTCTATCCCCGCGACCTGATGGCCGACAAACAAAAACGCCTGCCGCTTCTGCCTGCGCTGAAAAGTTACCTCTCCCTGAAATCTGCCGCGCTGCGCAACGCCGCGCGGATTAGCGTGATGCTCAGTATCGCCAGCCTGATGGGGATGGCCCTGCATCTGCCGAAGCCCTACTGGATATTAATGACCGTGCTGTTTGTCACACAAAACGGCTACGGTGCCACGCGGGTTCGTATTCTGCATCGGGCGGGCGGGACGTTGGCCGGGCTAATTATTGCGGGTGTGACGCTGCACTTCCACGTCCCGGACGGCTATACGCTGGCGGGTATGCTGGTAATTACGGTAGTGAGCTACCTGATTATTCGCAAAAATTACGGCTGGGCGATGGTGGGCTTTACCGTGACGGCGGTATACACCTTGCAGTTGCTCACGCTCAATGGCGAACAGTTTATTGTCGCCCGACTGGTCGATACGCTAATTGGCTGTCTGATTGCCTTCGGCGGCATGGTCTGGCTGTGGCCGCAGTGGCAGAGTGGGCTGTTAAGGCAGAACGCCCACGATGCGCTGGAAGCGGACCAGCAGGCCATACGCCTGATCCTGAGCGACGATCCGCAGCCCTCGCCGCTGGCGTATCAGCGGATGAAGGTCAACCAGGCGCATAACGCCCTGTTTAACTCGCTGAACCAGGCGATGCAGGAACCCGGGTTTAACGCGCACTATCTGGCAGATATGAAGCTTTGGGTTACCCACAGTCAGTTTATCGTCGAGCATATCAACGCCATGACCACGCTGGCGCGCGAGCACACCATGCTGACGCCGGATCTGGCGCAGCGCTATTTGCAGTCGTGTGAAATTGCCCTGCAGCGGTGTCAACAGCGTCTGGAGTATGACGCTCCGGGCGAGGCGGGAGATTCGAACATTCTGGAAGCGCCTGAAACGCTGACCCACGGCCCCATGAGCACTCTGGAGCAGCATTTGCAGCGCATATTGGGGCATCTGAACACCATGCACACCATTTCATCAGTGGCATGGCGTCAGCGTCCGCATCACGGGATTTGGTTAACCCGTCGGCTGAAGCGAACCGAGTATTAGCCTTTCACGATCTTCGCGACCGCCGCTGCAAAACGAGCTAACCCGTCTTTGATATCTTTCTCTTCCACCACCAGCGATGGCGCAAAACGCATCACGTCCGGCCCGGCATTAAGCACCATCACCCCTTCGTGAGCCGCTGCATGCAGGAAATCGCGCGCGCGGCCTTTGTACTGCGGCTTCAGCTCAGCACCTATCAACAGTCCCATGCCGCGGATCTCGCTGAACACGTCGAACTGGTCATCTATCTGCTGCAAATGCTTCACGAACAGCTCGCGCTTCGCGTTCACACCGTTCAGCACTTCCGGCGTATTGATGATGTCGAATGCCGCACCGGCAATGGCGCAGGCCAACGGGTTACCGCCATAGGTAGAACCATGCGACCCCACGTGGAACGCCGAAGCGATGTCCTGAGTGGTCAGCACCGCACTTACCGGGAAGCCGCCGCCAAGCGCTTTGGCGCTGGTCAGAATATCCGGCGTCACGCCGTAGTGCATGTAAGCGAAG
Organism: Enterobacter sp. UNJFSC 003; assembly: GCF_036903355.1. Lineage (NCBI taxonomy): Bacteria > Pseudomonadati > Pseudomonadota > Gammaproteobacteria > Enterobacterales > Enterobacteriaceae > Enterobacter > Enterobacter sp. UNJFSC 003. The sequence continues at coordinate 161,387 of NZ_JBAKHK010000008.1, read as the reverse complement.
AGATCGCCGGTACGCCCCATCCCGCTCTGAACTTCATCAAACACCAGCAGCGCCTGATGCTCATCGCACAGCTCGCGCAGCCCTTTCAGGAACGCCGGGGTTGCCGCCGTTACGCCACCTTCCCCCTGAATCGGCTCGACCACCACCGCGCAGGTATGATCGTCCATCACCGCTTTCACCGCATGCAGATCGTTAAACGGTACGTGGATGATATCGGCAGGTTTTGGGCCAAAACCGTCGGAATACTTCGGCTGACCGCCAACGGAGACGGTAAACAGGGAACGACCGTGGAAGGCGTTATGGAAGGCGATAATTTTGGTTTTGTACGGGCTATGGCGCGTGGAGGCATAATAGCGCGCAAGCTTGAAGGCGGTTTCGTTGGCTTCGGTGCCCGAGTTCATAAACAGCACGCGCTCAGCGAAGGTCGCCTCGATGATCTTGCGGCCAAGACGCAGCGCCGGTTCGTTGGTGAACACGTTGCTGGTGTGCCACAGGGTTTCGCCCTGGGTTTTCAGCGCCTCCACCAGCGCAGGATGACAATGGCCCAGCGCCGTCACCGCAATCCCGCCCGCGAAATCAACATACTCTTTACCCTGCTGATCCCAGACTCGGCTGCCTTTCCCTTTTACCGGGATAAACTCAGCTGGCGCATAAATCGGCAGAATCACTTCATCGAAAGTCGCGCGGGTAATTGCAGGTTGTTCAGTTGCCATGTCATGCCCATCCATTTTATGTCACATCGATTGTGAAAATATAATCACAAAATATGCATAAAAAATCACAACAAGGCAATAGATATTCAGCGATTAAGGAAATTCGCCAGCAGCTGATGGCCCTGTTCGCTAAGGATGCTCTCCGGGTGGAACTGCACCCCTTCAAGATCCCATTCATGGTGCAGAATCCCCATGATCTCACGGGTATCGCTCCAGGCCGTCACCTCAAAGCATGCGGGCAACGTTGGCGGGTCAATCACCAGAGAATGGTAGCGCGTCACGGTTAACGGATTATTCAAACCTGCGAACACGCCCGTTCCGGCGTGCGTAATGGGGGAGGTTTTGCCGTGCATCACTTTTGCAGCCCGCACGATAGTCGCCCCAAAGGCTTGAGCAATAGCCTGATGGCCAAGGCAAACGCCGAGAATCGGCAGCGTACCGGCATACTCGCGGATAACATCCAGCGAAACGCCGGATTCGGAGGGCGTACACGGCCCCGGCGAGATAACAATTTTCTGCGGGGCCAGCGTTTCAATCGCGGCCAGGCTGATGTCGTCATTACGGCGAACAATAACCTCAGCGCCCAGCTCGCAAAAGTATTGGTAAAGGTTCCAGGTGAAGGAATCGTAGTTATCAATCAGCAGGATCATGGCGGCTCCAGAACAAAGGCCGCCCTATTCTACTCAGTTTCTCGCGCGTCGCTCACTACTTTGGCAAAGATAGCGGACAAGTCGGTCAAATCGCCCGTTGCACCGCTTCGGTTAGCTGCCACCCACAGTTCGGGATCGATATCGCGCCAGTCCAGCGCATAACCCGCGTGGATCGCCAACTGCTCAAAGAAAACGCGTTGGGCAATACCGTTGCCGCGCATAAAAGGATGCAGCATATTGATTTCGCAGTAATAGTGGCTAACTCTGTCAATAAACGCCTCTTTCTGAAGGCCTGCCAGATACCTGTCACTTTCCAGCGCCGCCATCAGCTCATTACCCATCTTCTCGATGTATTCAAAATGGCAGAAGGGAATATCACCTTTAAAAATATCGTCGGTACGGAACTCGCCTGCCTGCTTCATCTCTCTGCGGTACAAATGGCGATGAATAAGGCACAGATGGGGTAAGCCGGGCGCGGGTGGCCCAAGTTCCAACGTCTCAATATTGGGTTCTGAGGGACCATTACCTTTTTCAAGGAGACAACTGGCCTGAAGATTGACGTTACGCTGCTGCTCCCAGAGACGGGATTTTTGCTTGTCGGTGAGTTTTTTCACTTAACGCCTCCCTGAATGTATCCGTTTGCCACAAGTATAAGCAGCAAAACGCGCTTTCGCAGGGAGGGTTAACTAACACGGGCGAGAATTGCCCGTGTATAAGAAGATTACGGCAGCACTTTCGCGGAGAGGATAACCACCGGTTTTGACGGCACATTCTGGTACGGGCCGACGTCATGGGTTGGTACCTGAGAAATCTTGTCAGCCACGTCCATTCCTTTCACAATTTTACCGAAAACGGCATAACCGAAATCACGCTGGCCATGATCCAGGAAGGCGTTGTCCGCCACGTTGAGGAAGAACTGGCTGGTTGCGCTGTCTTTATCTGCGGTGCGCGCCATAGAGATGGTACCGCGCTTGTTCAGCAGGCCGTTGTCCGCTTCGTTTTTGATCGGTGGGTTAGGCTGTTTCTGCTGCATCTGTTCGTTAAAACCGCCGCCCTGCACCATGAAGCCCGGGATCACGCGGTGGAACGTGGTGTTGTTGTAAAAGCCACTGTTCACGTAGTCGAGGAAGTTTTTCACCGATACAGGAGCTTTCTGGCTATTCAGTTCCAGCTCAATATTCCCGGCGGAGGTGGTCAGCAGGACGTGAGGGTCACCCTTAGCTGCCAGCGCAGCAGGGGAAATGGCAGAAAGAGCAAACACAGCTGCGACAGCCGCCAGTGTTGATTTGAGCATGAGAATTCCTTAACAAAGCGCAGTATAAAAAGCGAATGGCTTGATTCTAAAGAGCAGTATGAACGGAGACCAGCCTTTTACCTAATTTTACGAAATTGAAACAGTTGTTACCGCGCAAACGATTGGTTATCGCGCCATTTAATGTGATGCTGATCACATAAAAATCTGCAATAGCGCTCATATTTCCTTTAAAAGATAGGAATAGATCACTTTCGAGACTAAAATCTGCCCGCTCTCAGCGCCTGATGGGCGCTCTTCTTTATCTTGAACAGGCCAGACATGACTAACAGCAATCGCATCAAGCTCACATGGATCAGCTTCTTCTCCTACGCCCTTACCGGTGCGTTGGTGATCGTCACCGGGATGGTGATGGGAAATATCGCAGACTATTTCCAGCTCCCCGTCTCCAGCATGAGTAACACCTTCACCTTCCTCAACGCGGGGATCCTGATCTCCATCTTCCTGAATGCCTGGCTAATGGAAATCGTTCCGCTGAAAACGCAGCTGCGTTTCGGCTTTGTGCTGATGCTCGCCGCCGTCGCGGGTCTGATGCTGAGCCACAGCATCGCCCTGTTCTCTGCAGCCATGTTCGTACTCGGTCTGGTAAGCGGTATTACCATGTCGATCGGTACGTTCCTGATTACGCACATGTATGAAGGCCGCCAGCGCGGCGCGCGCCTGCTGTTTACCGATTCGTTCTTCAGCATGGCCGGGATGATTTTCCCGATGGTGGCTGCCGTCCTGCTGGCGCGCAGTATTGAATGGTACTGGGTGTACGCCTGCATTGGTCTGGTTTACGTCGCTATCTTTATCCTGACCTTTGGCTGCGACTTCCCGGTTCTGGGCAAAAAGGCGCAGAGCACGGCTGAACCCGTCGCGAAGGAAAAGTGGGGAATTGGCGTGCTTTTCCTCTCCCTCGCCGCCCTGTGCTACATCCTCGGGCAGCTGGGCTTTATCTCCTGGGTACCGGAATATGCGAAAGGCCTGGGCATGAGCCTGAACGACGCGGGTAAACTGGTGAGCGATTTCTGGATGTCTTACATGTTCGGCATGTGGGCGTTTAGCTTTATTCTGCGTTTCTTCGATCTGCAGCGCATTCTGACCGTGCTGGCGGGCCTGGCAACAGTGCTGATGTATCTGTTCATCAACGGCTCCCCGGAGCATATGCCGTGGTTCATTCTGACCCTGGGCTTCTTCTCAAGCGCGATTTACACCTCGATCATTACGCTGGGTTCTCTGCAGACCAAAGTGGCTTCGCCGAAGCTGGTGAACTTCGTGCTGACCTGCGGCACCATCGGCACCATGCTGACCTTCGTGGTCACGGGCCCGATCGTCGCCCACAGCGGCCCGCTGGCGGCGCTGCATACCGCTAACGGCCTGTACGCCGTCGTGTTCCTGATGTGCTTCGCTCTGGGCTTCGTGACCCGCCACCGCCAGCATAACGCGGCAGTGACGTCTCACTGATCCCCTACGCCCCTTTGCGCTCAGCAGAGGGGCTGTTTCTGGCAAAGCTCACCTCTTCTCCCCCGCTGTCCATCTGAATCCACGTCTGCGCCAGCTGGGTTGTGGCGATAATCCTCCCCTGACGAATCGACCAGCGTACCGGAACCTGACAACGCACCGCTTCAAACCCGCTCTCGGCAGGCAGAACGATCAGGTTCGCCGGATTCCCCGTCTCGATACCGTAATCACTCAGACCAAAGGTTCGGGCGCTGTTATGGGTAATCAGATTCAGGCCGCTGTCGATTTGCGGATAGCCCATCATCTGACACACGTGTAGCCCCATGTGCAGCACCTGCAGCATATTGCCGGTACCAAGCGGGTACCACGGATCAAAGACATCGTCATGACCAAAGCAGACGTTAATCCCGGCGGCCTGCAGCTCCTTCACCCGGGTGATCCCCCGACGTTTCGGATAGTCGTCAAAGCGCCCCTGCAAATGAATGTTCACCAAAGGGTTAGCGACAAAGTTAATCCCAGACATCTTCAGCAGGCGGAAGAGTCGCGATGTGTACGCGCCATTGTAGGAATGCATGGCCGTGGTGTGGCTGGCCGTAACCCGATCGCCAATACCGGCCTCATACGCCAGCGTTGCCACCGTCTCCACAAAGCGGGACTGTTCGTCATCGATTTCATCGCAGTGAATATCCAGGGGACGGTCATATTTCTTCGCCAGCTCAAAGGCGATATGCAGCGATTGCACACCGTACTCGCGGGTGAACTCGAAGTGTGGGATCGCCCCCACCACATCGGCGCCCAGCCGTAAGGCCTCTTCCAGCAGCGCCTCACCGTTGGGATAAGAGAGGATACCTTCCTGCGGGAAGGCAACGATTTGCAGCGTGACCCACGGCGCGACCTCCTGCTTCACCTCCAGCATCGCCTTCAGGGCGGTCAGCGTGGGATCGGAGACATCGACGTGGGTGCGGACAAACTGAATACCGTTGGCAATTTGCCACTTCAGCGTTTTCCACGCGCGCGCTTTGACATCCTCATGGCTGAGCATCGCCTTGCGCTCGGCCCAGCGCTCAATGCCTTCAAACAGCGTACCGGACTGGTTCCAGTTCGGCTCGCCTGCCGTCTGGGTAGTATCAAGGTGAATATGCGGCTCAATAAACGGCGGGATCGCCAGCCCGCCGCGGGCGTTTAAAATCTCGTAACTTTCGGCGTGCGTGTCGTCCATCGGCGTGATGTCACCAAAACGACCGTTCTCAATGGCGATTTGCCACAGCCCTTCCCGACCCGGTAAACGCGTATTCTGGACAAGCCAAAGCGGTGTTGTAGACATATCTCTTCCCCGAAAAACGCAGCTGATATTTGGGCGCTCTCATTTTTTAAAACGCCACTCTTTTGTACACAAAATCGACGAACGCGAAAAGCCAACAATTTCCATAACTTATAAAAATCCTGACAAATCAGTCATATACTACCTAAGGAGTAGGCGAAGGCGTATTTGATTTGCATCAATAAGTGCCCCTGCTGAATCGTTAAGGTAGGCAGTAATAGAAAAGAAATCGAGGCAAAAATGAGCAAAGTCAGACTCGCTATCATCGGTAACGGCATGGTCGGTCACCGCTTTATCGAAGATCTTCTCGATAAAGCCGATGCCGATCGATTCGACATTACCGTGTTTTGTGAAGAACCCCGCAAGGCTTACGACCGCGTGCACCTGTCTTCCTACTTCTCCCATCATACCGCCGAAGAGCTCTCTCTGGTGCGTGAAGGTTTCTACGAGAAGCATGGCGTAAAGGTGCTGGTAGGCGAACGCGCTATCACCATTAACCGCCAGGAAAAAGTGATCCACTCCAGCGCCGGCCGCACGGTTTTTTACGACAAGCTGATTATGGCGACGGGCTCTTATCCGTGGATCCCGCCTATCAAAGGCTCTGACACGCAGGATTGCTTCGTTTACCGTACCATTGAAGACCTTAAGGCTATCGAAAATTGCGCCCGCCGCAGCAAACGTGGCGCGGTCGTTGGCGGCGGTCTGCTTGGTCTTGAAGCGGCTGGCGCGCTGAAAAATCTCGGCGTTGAAACCCACGTCATCGAATTTGCCCCGATGCTGATGGCTGAACAGCTGGACCACATGGGTGGTGACCAGCTGCGCCGTAAAATTGAAAGCATGGGCGTGAAAGTTCACACCAGCAAGAACACCAAAGAAATCGTTCAGGAAGGCACCGACGCGCGTAAAACCATGCGCTTTGCCGACGGCAGCGAGCTGGAAGTGGACTTTATCGTCTTCTCCACCGGTATTCGCCCGCGCGACAAGATGGCCACCCAGTGCGGCCTGGCCGTTGCGCAGCGTGGCGGGATCATGATTAACGACGCCTGCCAGACCTCCGACCCGGATATCTATGCGATCGGCGAATGCGCCAGCTGGAACAACCGCGTCTACGGCCTGGTCGCACCGGGGTACAAAATGGCGCAGGTTGCCGTTGACCATATTCTCGGTACCGAAAACGCCTTCACCGGCGCAGATATGAGCGCCAAGCTGAAGCTGCTGGGCGTCGACGTCGGTGGCATCGGCGATGCGCACGGCCGCACCCCGAACGCCCGCAGCTACGTTTATCTCGACGAAAGCAAAGAAGTGTATAAACGCCTGATCGTCAGCCAGGACAACAAAACCCTGCTCGGGGCGGTACTGGTGGGCGACACCAGCGATTACGGCAACCTGCTGCAGCTGGTGCTGAACGCCATTGAGTTACCGGAAAACCCGGACGCACTGATTCTCCCAGCTCACGCCTCCAGCGGTAAGCCGTCGATTGGCGTCGATAAACTGCCGGACAGCGCGCAGATTTGCTCCTGCTTCGACGTCACCAAAGGCATGTTGATTTCTGCCATCAACAAAGGTTGCCACACCGTTGCGGCGCTGAAAGCCGAAACCAAAGCCGGTACCGGCTGCGGCGGTTGTATTCCGCTGGTGACGCAGGTGCTAAACGCCGAACTGGCGAAACAGGGCATCGAAGTGAACAACAACCTGTGCGAGCACTTCTCGTATTCTCGCCAGGAGCTGTACCACCTGATCCGCGTGGAAGGCATTAAATCTTTCGATGAACTGCTGGCGAAGCACGGTCAAGGCTACGGCTGCGAAGTGTGTAAACCGACTGTCGGTTCTCTGCTGGCATCCTGCTGGAACGAGTATGTTCTTAAACCTGAACATACTCCGCTGCAGGACACCAACGACAACTTCCTGGCGAATATCCAGAAAGACGGAACCTACTCTGTTATCCCACGTTCAGCGGGCGGCGAAATCACCCCGGAAGGGCTGGTGGCCGTGGGCCGCATCGCACGAGAATTTAATCTCTACACCAAAATCACCGGCTCCCAGCGTATCGGCCTGTTCGGTGCGCAAAAAGACGACCTGCCGGAAATCTGGCGTCAGCTGATTGAAGCCGGCTTTGAAACCGGCCATGCCTATGCCAAAGCGCTGCGTATGGCGAAAACCTGCGTGGGTAGCACCTGGTGCCGTTACGGTGTCGGCGACAGCGTAGGCTTCGGCGTAGAGCTGGAAAACCGCTACAAAGGCATCCGTACGCCGCACAAAATGAAGTTCGGCGTCTCCGGCTGTACCCGTGAATGTGCCGAAGCGCAGGGTAAAGACGTGGGGATTATCGCCACCGAGAAAGGCTGGAACCTGTACGTATGCGGTAACGGCGGGATGAAGCCACGCCATGCTGACCTGCTGGCGGCGGATCTGGATCGCGATACGCTGATTCAGTATCTCGATCGCTTCACGATGTTCTACATTCGCACCGCCGATAAGTTAACCCGTACCGCCTCCTGGCTCGATAACCTGGAAGGCGGTATCGACTACCTGAAATCGGTCATCATTGACGACAAGCTGGGCCTGAACGAACAGCTGGAAGCCGAGATGGCACGCCTGCGTGACGCGGTGATTTGCGAGTGGACCGAAACCGTCAACACCCCGGCGGCGCAAACGCGCTTCAAACACTTTATTAACAGCACCCAGCGCGACCCGAACGTGCAGGTTGTGGCAGAACGCGAACAGCATCGTCCGGCGACACCTTACGAACGTATTCCTGTGACTCTGGTGGAGGAAAACGCATGAGCCAGTGGGTAAACATCTGTAGCATTAACGACATTCTGCCGGCAACCGGCGTCTGCGCGCTGCTGGGCAAAGAACAGGTTGCCATTTTCCGCCCGCGTCACGACGAACAGGTTTATGCCATCAGCAATATTGACCCGTTCTTCGACGCCAGCGTCCTCTCTCGCGGGTTAATTGCCGAGCATCAGGGTGAACTGTGGGTCGCCAGCCCGCTGAAAAAGCAGCGCTTCCGCTTAAGCGATGGGTACTGCATGGAAGATGAGAGTTGCTCAGTGAAGCATTACGACGTCCGCGTGAAGGACGGCAAGGTGCAGCTGAAAGGCTAACCCCCTCGCCTTTCCGATTGGAAAGGCTTATGCCCCTTATGGGTAACGGCAGGAAAAACCGTATGTTCTGCGCGATTCCTGCTGTTATCCTGACGTCAATTCTTACCCCCTCCATGAATGCTGTGAGGTAATGTCGTGGATCACCTGCCGATTTTTTGTCAATTACACAACCGCGACTGCCTGCTCGTGGGCGGCGGCGATGTGGCTGAACGCAAGGCACGCTTGCTGTTAGAAGCAGGCGCTCGCCTCACCGTCAACGCCCTCGCCTTTGCCCCACAGTTTGAAGCCTGGGCAAAAGAAGGGTTGCTCACGCTCATGCCGGGTGAGTTCAATGAATCCCTGCTTGATACCTGCTGGCTGACCATAGCGGCCACGGATGACGATGAAGTCAACCAGCGCGTCAGTGACGCCTGCGAATCTCGCCGTATCTTCTGTAACGTGGTGGATGCGCCAAAAGAAGCGAGCTTTATCATGCCGTCGATTATCGACCGCTCGCCGCTGATGATCGCGGTCTCTTCCGGCGGCCGCTCTCCCGTTCTGGCCCGACTGCTGCGGGAGAAACTGGAAGCATTGCTGCCCCAGCATCTTGGCCAGATTGCACACTATGCCGGACAATTACGCTCACGCGTGAAGCAGACTTTCGCGACCGTAAGTGAACGCCGCCGCTTCTGGGAAAAATTCTTCGTGAATGACAGGCTGGCGCAATCGCTGGCGAATCAGGATCGGGACGCGGTAGAAGAGACAACAGAACACCTGCTCGCCGAGCCGCTGGATCATCGTGGTGAAGTGGTCCTGGTAGGCGCGGGGCCGGGCGATGCAGGCCTGCTGACGCTAAAAGGGCTACAGCAGATCCAGCAGGCAGATACCGTCGTTTATGACCGTCTGGTTTCCGATGAGATCATGAATCTGGTGCGCCGCGATGCTGACCGCGTGTTTGTGGGCAAACGCGCGGGCTATCACTGCGTTCCGCAGGAAGAAATTAACCAGATCCTGCTGCGTGAAGCGCAGAAAGGGAAACGCGTGGTGCGCCTCAAAGGTGGCGATCCCTTTATCTTTGGGCGTGGCGGCGAAGAGCTGGAAACGTTGTGCAATGCTGGCATCCCGTTCTCGGTGGTTCCAGGGATCACAGCCGCCTCCGGCTGCTCGGCCTACTCCGGTATCCCGCTGACCCACCGCGACTACGCGCAGAGCGTGCGCCTGGTGACGGGTCATCTTAAGACCGGCAGTGAACTGGACTGGCATAACCTGGCCGCTGAAAAACAGACGCTGGTGTTCTATATGGGCCTTAACCAGGCCGCCACCATTCAGGCAAAACTGCTGGAACACGGCATGGATAAAGAGATGCCCGTCGCGCTGGTAGAAAACGGTACGTCCATTAAACAGCGCGTGGTGGACGGCGTGCTAACGCAGCTAGGCGAACTGGCGCAACAGGTTGAAAGCCCGGCGCTGATCGTTGTGGGTCGTGTGGTTGAGCTGCGCGAAAAGCTTAACTGGTTCTCCAGCCACTAACGCATAACCTCCCTGCCTGGGGTAGTCCTTAACCGGACTACTCCCCTCTTACCGCTATCGATAACATACCGCCCGCGAAATGGAACTTTTCCATTTATTCCCTCGTGTTACATCCAACTTTCGTTTTAAGACAAGGATTGCGTATGTTCAAACTGGCAAAGGCTGCCATTCTGGTAGGCCTGTTATCGACTCTGACCGCCTGCACCGGTCACGTTCAAAATACCAAAAATAACTGCAGCTACGATTACCTGCTGCACCCGGCGATCTCTATTTCGAAGATCATCGGCGGTTGCGGAGCAGCGGCACAGCAATAAGCGTTTATCAGACGTAAAAAAACCGGGAATTTCCCGGTTTTTTTGTTTAAGGAAGAGAGTTCAAACCCTAAAAACGGTAACGCCATTACCGTTTTTCTTTTACCTACGGCTTAGCCACAAACCCAATCGCTTCGTACACCGCTTTCAGCGTTTCTGACGCGCGGGCGCTGGCTTTCTCTGCGCCGTCTTTCATCACTTTCTGCAGGAAAGCTTCGTCGTTACGGTAGCGGTTGTAGCGCTCCTGCAGTTCGGTCAGCATGCCGGAGACCGCATCGGCAACTTCGCCCTTCAGGTGGCCGTACATCTTGCCTTCGAAGTGCTGCTCCAGCTCAGGAATGCTCTGACCGGTTACACCGGAGAGGATATCCAGCAGGTTGGAGACGCCCGCTTTGTTCTGCACATCGTAACGCACAACAGGTGGCTCGTCGGAATCGGTCACCGCACGCTTGAGCTTCTTGACCACGGATTTCGGATCTTCCAGCAGGCCGATAACGTTGTTGCGGTTATCGTCTGACTTAGACATCTTCTTGGTTGGCTCCAGCAGTGACATCACGCGCGCGCCTGATTTCGGAATAAACGGCTCAGGCACTTTGAAGACATCGCCGTAAATCGCATTAAAACGCTGGGCGATATCGCGGCTCAGCTCCAGGTGCTGCTTCTGGTCTTCACCGACTGGAACCTGGTTGGTCTGGTACAGCAGGATATCTGCCGCCATCAGCACCGGGTAGTCAAACAGCCCGGCGTTGATGTTTTCAGAGTAGCGCGCAGATTTATCTTTGAACTGGGTCATGCGGCTCAGTTCACCAAAATAGGTGTAGCAGTTCAGCGCCCAGCCCAGCTGTGCATGCTCCGGTACGTGAGACTGAACAAAGATGGTGCTCTTTTCTGGATCGATACCGCAAGCCAGATAAAGCGCTAGCGTATCAAGCGTGGCTTTACGCAGTTTCTCAGGATCCTGACGCGCAGTAATCGCATGCAGATCCACGATGCAATAAATGCAATGGTAGTCGTCCTGCATGCTTACCCACTGACGCAACGCACCCATGTAGTTACCAATGGTCAATTCACCTGACGGCTGTGCGCCACTAAAAACGATGGGCTTAGTCATTTTTCAATTCCTGATGTTCACTGTGCGAAAGCCCGAGTGCGGGCAACAAATCGTTGAAGCGATCGAACACAACGTCCGGCTCACTCAGCGTGATGGATTCACCGTAGTTGTAGCCATAGGTTAATCCAACGGAAGGACATCCTGCCGCTCTGGCCGCCAGAATATCATTGCGTGAATCACCGACAAAGAGCAGCTCCGCGGGCGTTAAGGATAATTTTCCTGCCACCAGCAGAAGCGGTTCCGGATGCGGCTTTTTGTTCTTCACGTCATCGCCGCCCACAATCACGGAGAAATACTTCGCGATATCCAGCGCGACAAGCAGCGGGGCGACAAACGGGGTCGGCTTATTCGTCACCAGCCCCAGCGGAATGCCTTGGGCATGGAGCGCGTTCAGAGTTTCTGCCACGTCCGGGAACAGGAAACTGCCCTCTTCGACAGTCTCTTCGTAGTAACGGTCGAACAATTTACGCAGAACACGCTGCTGCTCTTCCTGTGGAATAGCGGCGTGATCGACGCTGGGTTTACCTTGTGCCGCGCGCTGCGACGCACGCTCCTGGCGAGCCCAGGTCAGGGCGCGTTCCATCAGCACATCGGCACCGTTACCAATCCACGTCACGACACGCTCTTCGCCCGCAACGGGAAGTTCAAGGGCATACAGCGCCTGGTCGACGGCGCTGCTTAAACCTGGCGCGCTATCGACCAGCGTGCCGTCGAGGTCGAATGCTACACCCCGAATTGCCTGCAATTTATTCATGACTTACCTTTGCCAGTTCGTGGCGCATTTCATCAATAACTTTTTTATAGTCCGGCTGGTCGAAGATCGCTGAGCCTGCAACAAACATATCCGCGCCCGCTGCGGCGATGTCACCAATGTTATTGACCTTCACCCCGCCATCCACTTCCAGACGGATGTCATAGCCCGATTCATCGATGCGGCGGCGCACTTCACGCAGCTTATCGAGCGTCTGAGGGATAAACGACTGGCCACCAAAGCCCGGGTTCACGGACATCAGTAAAATAACATCCAGCTTATCCATCACGTAATCGAGATAGCTTAGCGATGTTGCCGGGTTAAAGACCAGGCCCGCTTTACAGCCGTTCTCTTTGATCAGCTGCAGCGTGCGGTCTACATGTTCGGACGCTTCCGGATGGAAGGTTATGATGCTGGCTCCCGCAGCGGCAAAATCAGGCACGATGCGGTCAACAGGTTTCACCATCAGATGGACATCAATCGGTGCGGTAATGCCGTAATTGCGCAGCGCCTTAAGCACCATAGGACCGATGGTCAGATTCGGAACGTAGTGGTTATCCATAACGTCGAAATGGACGACATCCGCGCCAGCCGCAAGTGCTTTCGCAGTGTCTTCGCCCAGGCGGGCAAAGTCGGCCGACAGAATTGAGGGAGCAATCAAAAACTGTTTCATCCGCATCTCCTTGAAATGTGTTTACCGGCGGGCAAAACGGCTCAGGGGCGATAAAGAGCCAGAAGTTCATCCACCTTTTTACGTGTGCCGCCGTTGCTGCTTATGCTACGCCGCACTTTGACCTGAAAATGCTTCGCGGCTTTGTACCATTCACGCGTATCAGGGGTATCGTGATTCGAAATTAACACCGGAATTCTTTTGCTGACCAGCTTTTCCGCCATCTCCGCCAGACGAGCCTGCTCGGCCGGGCTGAAGCTGTTGGTGTGATAAGCGGTAAAATTGGCTGTCGCAGACAGCGGTGCGTAAGGTGGATCACAATAGACCACCGAATTTGCATCCGCCTGTTCCATACATGCTTCATATGAGAGGCAGTGGAATTCTGCATTCTGCGCTTTTTGGGCAAAGTGATACAGCTCGGCCAGCGGAAAATAGGGACGCTTATAACGGCCAAACGGCACGTTAAATTCACCGCGCAAATTATAACGGCACAGGCCGTTGTAGCCATGACGGTTAAGATAGAGGAAAAGCAACGCGCGACGGAACGGATCCTGGCTCTGATTAAACTCAGTGCGGAACTGATAGTAAACGTCCGGGTTATTGTTCTCTGGCGTAAATAGCTTACGCGCCTCATCGACGTACTCATCGGTACGCAGCTTTACGATGTTATAGAGGCTGATAAGGTCGCTGTTGATATCCGCAAGAATATAGCGAGAAAAGTCGGTGTTCAGGAACACCGACCCAGCACCCACGAAGGGCTCGATAAGACACTCGCCTTTCGGCAGGTGCTTTTTAATATCATCGAGCAGGGGGTATTTCCCCCCTGCCCACTTCAGAAAAGCGCGATTTTTTTTCATGCTGACTAACTGATTACACCTTCTCCGGCTGTGGAGAAAGCTCCGACAGCATCCTGCGCTTTAAACATTACTTCAGATCTGACTGAACCTGATGAATCGGCTTCGCCCACGGGTTCTTCGCCTGAACGTCGGCTGGCAGAGTGGCAACGGCACGTTTCGCTTCATCTTTAGAAGCATACACGCCGCTTACCAGCACATACCACGGCTGACCGTTACGGGTGGTCTGATAAACCACGTAGTTTTTCAGATTCGATTTCTTCGCCCAACTGTTGAGGTTGTCATAGTTAGACGAACTGCTCAGCTGCAGCGTGTAGTTGCTTGATGGCGCAGATTTCAGAGAACCGACGTTGCCTGCCGTTTTACCTGCTGCGGTGCTGGACGCTGTAGCGGTAGCAGCCGGTGCTGCAGTCGCGGCAGGTGCAGTGGTCGTCGCCGTAGCTTTCGGTGCTGTCTGCGTCACTGGCGCTTTCGCCGGTTCGCTGACCGCGGCAGTTTCAGTGTGTTTAGTCTGAGCCGGAGCCTTCACTTCAGGCGCTTTTACCACTGACTGAGGTTTGGTTTCACGTTTCGGTTCAATCACGGTCTGCTTACGTTCCTGACGTGGGGCAGTCTGAGTTTGAGTCTGACGTGGCTTAGTTTCGGTCGCAGCAGTTTGCGGTTGAGCGTTGCCGCCACGGATCGGGGCAACGGTTGCGGGTTCAGTTGGCAGCGTAGAGTTAACCACTACGTTATTCACCTGATCCTGGTTTTGCGGTTGCGTCAGCGCATTGTTCAGGTCGCCCTGAACTTCTACACGCTGTTGGCCTTCTGGCGTAACAGGTGCCTGACCCTGAGCTGGCGTAGAAGAAACTGGCGGCAGAGAAACATCCTGCGGCGTCGTGGTGTTTCCGGCGGTCTGCTCTGCGGAGGTGGTCCCCGGCGCTGGCTGTACGCCATTCGCCTGATCGGCCGCATCGTTACCAGACAGGTTGATGCTCTTCTCAGCGGAAGCCGTTGGCTCTGTTGAATTCGTTGACGGTGCTTTGAGCGCGGAACCGATGCCGACAATCAGCAGCACGAGAACCAGGATACCTAGCCCCATCATGATGTACTGGCGGGAAGCTGGCTTCGCCGCTACCGCTTTTTTACGTTTCCGCGGGCGACGCTCTACAGGCTCTTCGTCCATTGAATCTTCTTCGGACTCATAACCCTCTTCTTCTCGCTCATCACGCGCGTTGCGACTGCGCGAAGGGCGACGATCGTCTGCATCCAGATCAACATCGTCAAAGTTGATCTGCGGCTCGTTATCACGTTCTGAAGATTGACGAGAACGACCAGTACGACGATCGCTGGGATCGGGTTTCAGCTCGTCTTCTGGTTTGAATTCATCCATTTAACACCCCACTCAAAGGCTTATGCTAACGACTTTGCATTTCGCCTGAAGCTAAACGACCACCTTTAACGGTGGCCTGACCTTTCTAGTTGTTACGCCTGCTGACAATCAGCGATAGCGCCAAGAACGACATCGTGCGGCACTCCGCCGCGCACTTCACTCTTCCCTATTGCAAGCGGGAGTACAAGACGCATCTCACCTGCTAATACTTTTTTATCGCGCATCATGTGGGGTAAATACGCGTCTGCCGACATCTCCTTCGGCCCGGTAACCGGTAAGCCAGCACGCTCAAGAAGTGCAATAATGCGTACTGTCTCTTCAGCTGTAAATTGACCCAGGCGCTCAGATGCACGTGCCGCCATGACCATACCGGCAGCAACGGCTTCGCCGTGCAGCCAGTTGCCATAGCCCATTTCGGCTTCAATGGCGTGGCCAAACGTATGCCCCAGATTCAGTAAAGCACGTAAGCCGGTTTCACGCTCGTCTGCAGCAACAACTTCCGCTTTCAGCTCACAACAACGGCGAATACAATACGCCAATGCCTGACCGTCAAGGCCAAGCAGGGCGTCCATATTCTCTTCTAGCCAGTTGAAGAACTCGCCGTCAAGAATAATGCCGTATTTGATGACTTCAGCCAGGCCAGAAGCCAGCTCGCGTTTTGGCAGGGTTTTCAGACAGTCGAGATCCACCACCACCGATGCGGGCTGGTAGAACGCGCCAATCATGTTTTTCCCAAGGGGATGGTTGACTGCCGTTTTGCCACCGACAGAAGAGTCGACCTGAGACAGCAATGTGGTGGGAATTTGAATAAAACGAACACCACGTTGATAGCTTGCGGCCGCAAACCCCGTCAGATCGCCTACAACACCACCGCCCAGGGCAAGCAGTGTCGTATCACGACCGTGCGGTTTTTGCAGTAATGCGGTAAAGACGGTATCCAGTACCGCCAGGCTTTTATACTGCTCGCCATCAGGCAGAATCACACTGTCGACTTTCACGCCCGCCTGCTCAAGCAGGTGGCGAACACGGTCGAGATAAAGCGGAGCCAGTGTCTCATTGGTGACCAGCATTGCCTGATCACCCGCTTTCAGTGGTAAGAAGGAAGCTGGGTCGTTAAACAAACCAGCCGCGATGGTGATAGGGTAACTACGTTCCCCGAGAGTAACTGTAATCCTCTCCATGACGCGACATCCACCTTAAATGCTTTTACCCGCAGGCGAGTGTATATAAAGCCAGAATCAGTTGCTTTCCAGCATATGAATAATCTGGTTTGCAACCACTTTAGCGCTCTGATCGTCAGTACGAATGGTCACATCAGCAATCTCTTCGTACAGAGGATTGCGTTCACCGGCCAGGGCTTCCAGGACTTCGCGCGGCGGCGTTTCAACTTGCAGCAGTGGGCGCTTTTTATCGCGCTGCGTGCGTGCCAGCTGTTTTTCGATGGTCGTCTCAAGATAGACCACAACGCCACGGGCGGAGAGACGGTTGCGGGTTTCGCGAGATTTCACAGAGCCGCCGCCAGTTGCCAGCACAATGCCCTGTTTTTCCGTGAGTTCGTTGATCACTTTTTCTTCTCGGTCACGGAAACCTTCTTCGCCTTCTACATCGAAGACCCAGCCCACATCAGCTCCGGTTCGTTTCTCAATCTCTTGATCAGAATCGTAAAATTCCATATTGAGTTGTTGAGCTAACTGACGCCCAATAGTGCTTTTGCCGGCACCCATAGGCCCAACCAGAAAGATATTGCGTTTCTCTGCCATTTTTTCGGTACTACTAAGACTATTCGTTAATGGTAATCCCCGCTTCGCAGACACCTCGCGTAGCAGGACATGAACTGAAACCTCATATGCAATAGAGCGAGAGTCAGACTAAAAATTATCTCAATACTCCGGCTTGTTTGGCAACTGATTAAATCACCGTTCCAAACGCATAAGGAAATAAGACAGTCGTAAGCCCAACTCAAATCGGTACTCCTTGTATGCTAATTCATGCCCCACGTCAAACATCTGCAACAAACTGAAGGAAAAATCATTAGGAGGATCGCTGCCCTTTAGCGAATGCCGACCAGGCGTGGCGTGATAAATACCACTAACTCGCGCCGTTCGTTGTCTTTTCCATCATGGCGAAAAAACTGCCCAAGCCAGGGGATTTTTCCAAGTCCCGGTACGCTATCGCTTCCGGTTTTATTCTTTTGCGAGAAAATACCGCCCAGCGCCAGCGTTTCTCCGCTTTTTACCTCTACCTGCGTTTCTATTTCTTGCTTATCGATAGCCAGAGTTTCGCCATCTGCCTGTTGCAGCACCTGGCCCGGCATATTTTCGCTGATGTGGAGTTTCAGGCGTACGCGTCCGCCCGGTAGGACAACCGGCGTGACCTCCATTCCCAGCACGGCCTCTTTAAATTCCACGGAGGTCGCACCGCTCTCACCGCTGGAGACCTGATAAGGAATTTCACTGCCCTGTTTGATACTGGCCGGTTGCATATGCGAGGCCAGCAGTCGCGGGCTGGCAATGATATCGACCTGCTGCTTTTGTTCGAGCGCCGACAGCTCCAGATCCAGCAGTCTGCCGTTAATGCGCCCGATATTAAAACCCACGTGCGTGGAGGCACTGGCAACGGATAAATCAGCACCCAGCGTGGTGATTTGCCCCACGTTGCTCACTCCCGCGGCGTCTGCGAGATTCCACTTCACCCCCAGTTCTCGGAGGCTTTTCTCATTGATGGTCACAATATGCGCCGCCAGTTCTACCTGTTCGACAGGAATATCCATCTGCACTGCCCAGCGTTGCAGCGTATCCAGTACCGACTGGTTATCCCGCACCAACAGACGGTTGGTGCGCTTGTCGAGCGATAAACTCCCTTTTGGGCTAAGAAGCTTTTCCGCCGCTTTTTGCAGCTCTCCGGCATCAGCATATGAAAAGGGAATGCTGTGTGAGACCAGCGGCGCATCGAGCTGTAAACGCGCCTGTTCCTGTTCCTTGCGGTCTTGCTGTTCACGCTGCCACGCCGCGGTGTGGACGTAAAAAATCCCTCTCTCTTCCCGCAGAACAAGCCCGGCGCTGGTAACAACCGTCTGCAGCGCCTGCCGCCACGGAACGCGCGTAAGATTCAGAGACAGCGAACCACTCACATCAGGCGACACCACCAGATTACGCTCCTCCTGTGCGACCAGCGCCTGTAAGACCTGAACCACGGGGACATTATCCACCACCAGCGTGACTGGCTTTGGTGCGGCGTTCAGCGGGCTGCTGAGCGCCAACAGCACTAGCATTATCCTTAAATTCATTTTTATTCGTTCCTTCTCGTTGCCATGTCCATTGCGTGGGGTCGCATTTTTCACCCACGCTTACGACGAGTTCAGCTTCATTCATCGAAATGATCTGCCAGCTAGCCGGTAAGCGCGCCTGCGTTTTCACACGGTGCCAGCGCGTTAGCCCGTCTTGCAAAATGCCAATGCCGCCCACCATTCCGCGGTAGTGCCACTGTGCCAGCTCACCGACGGCACACGGATCGTCCGGCGGATGAAAGGGATCGCGCATTCCGGTTAATAAGAGCGCAGAGCACACCAGCAGGTATCGTGCGCTATCTCGCATGGTCTTTCTCCAGCGCCACCCGCAGGCGTAACGCTGCACCTTGAGGCGAGAGGGTGAAAGCAGTAACCCGCACAGCCCGCTGGGCCAGCGCGGAAAATACCGCGGGGATCGCCTGCCAGTCTGCATCCAGCGTGAGTTCCCCGCCGCTTTGGAGCGGCTTCCAGTTAACCAGCCGGGTACCCGTGGCCTGAAAATCAAGCGGAGAAAAGGGCCGCAAAACCGCCACGTCAGGCGCGACGGGCTGTTGCGGCACCTTGCGCGCAGCGGGCCACAACGAGGCATTGGTCCGTTCAGCGTGAAGCAGCTGGCGCGCAGCAAGCTGCTCATGTGTCGGCCTGAGCAGCGCCCCCCATGCCGTCACTCCTAGGCTAAGTACGCTCAGGAACCAGCAGAGCACCCGCTGCCAGGGACGACATTGACACCAGCGTTCAACCATCATGTCCACGTGTTACTCCTGGTTTTTAAGCTGAAAAGTGAACATCCATCGACCCTGGCTATCCTGATACAGCTCCCCTGCCTCGCCCGCAGTAAATCCCGCTATTTTCCCGAGCGCATCATGCATCGCCGAAAGCGCCGGGAATGCGGTGGCATACCCGATAACCATCAGCGAAGGCGGTTGATAACGAAGTTCTGTCAGCCATGCCTGCGACGGCATCACGTTGGAGAGGGATTCCAGCACCGGTTGCCACGCCAGGCGTTGAGGCTGTTGCGGGGAAATCTGCGCCGGGGCATTCTGCTTCTGGCGAGACAGAAGCCCGTTCTGCACCGACTGCGCTCCCGCCAGCTGACGGTGCAGGGCATTCAGCAACAGAACGTTATGCATTCGCTGGCTGCACACGCCCGCCAGCGTCAGCAGGACCGCTGCCGCAAACATGCCTCCCCAGAAACGCAGGCATCGCCTGCGACGTTGCTGTCGCCACGGCAGCAGGTTGGGCATGCTCATTCAGGCACCTCGCTCATGGCCAGCGCCAGCGCGACGGTATAATCGGCACCACATTCAGGCAGCGGCGGCTGGCATCGCGCCAACATTTCCCACGGATCGCGGTGGGTGTCAAACAGGGCGATGTCGTCCGGCGCGAGGGCAAGCAGCGCCGCCAGTTCAGGCACATTGTCTGCTTCAGCGGTGAAGCGTCGCCCCCACTGATGGCGCATCGCCCATAGCCACTGGTGCTCATCTCTCCAGGCGACACACGTCGCGGGCACAATGGCAGGAAGAAGATTCGCCAGCGCGCTGGCATCCGGCGTAATGGCCACCAGCCGCAAGCGCAGCGTTTTCGCCATCGTCAGAAGCGTTTCAACCTCCTTGTTCTGAGCGGCGGTCACATGGAATGTGTTGCTGAACGTGTCTTGCGCATAATCGAAGCACAACGCATCGGCGGGCATCTCCAGCTCGCGTGACAGCGCCGCCCCTAGCCATGAGAGCTGCTCGCTGTCACGCAGCACGATTGCCGGGCGAGGGAGCGATCTTTGCAGGGTACGTGCCGACGGAAACGAGAGAAACACCCGATGGTGGTGAGGCAACGTTCTTCGCCAGTCGCGTAACGCATCAACCAGTTGTTCTGGCTGACAAATTTTACCGTCGCGGAGGATACCGTCGGCAAGAGGTACAGCCCACCAGCGGCGCAAGCACCAGGCTGATTTGTCACGCACCAGGGAGACAATCAGTACTTTATCTTGTTGAATATGAACGCCTGTTTGCCATGTTTTGAAAGCCATGCTTCACGATCTCCTTATCGCCCGTCAGAGTGACGGCTATATCAATGAATCAGGCTTGCCTTTATACTACCGCGCGATTGTTTAGAAACTGCCCAAGTGAAACCAAATGGGAAATCTCCGGTGAAGTTCGTAAAGTATTTATTCATCCTTGCAGTCTGTTGCATTCTGCTGGGAGCAGGCTCGATTTACGGTTTGTACAAATATATTGAGCCACAGCTACCTGATGTCGCCACGCTTCGTGATGTGCGGCTCCAGATCCCTATGCAGGTCTATAGCGCCGATGGCGAATTGATGGCGCAATACGGTGAAAAACGCCGTATTCCGCTGACCTTAAACCAGGTTCCACCCATTATGGTGAAAGCCTTTATCGCCACCGAAGACAGCCGTTTTTACGAGCATCACGGTGTCGATCCTGTGGGGATTTTCCGTGCCGCAAGCGTTGCGCTGTTCTCGGGGCATGCCTCTCAGGGTGCCAGTACCATTACCCAGCAGCTGGCGCGTAACTTCTTCCTGAGCCCTGAAAAGACGCTGATGCGTAAGATCAAAGAGGTGTTCCTCGCGATCCGCATTGAGCAACTGCTGAGCAAAGACGAGATCCTCGAACTTTATCTCAACAAGATTTACCTGGGCTACCGCGCTTACGGCGTTGGGGCGGCCGCGCAGGTGTACTTCGGGAAACCGGTAGAACAACTGACCTTAAGCGAAATGGCGACCATTGCCGGCTTGCCGAAAGCCCCCTCAACGTTTAACCCGCTCTATTCGCTGGATCGCGCTACGGCACGCCGTAACGTTGTCCTGTCGCGTATGCTAAGCGAAGGCTACATCAGCCAGGCCGAGTACGATCAGGCGCGCAACTCAGCCATCGACGCCAACTACCATGCGCCAGAAATTGCCTTCTCCTCTCCGTACCTCACTGAGATGGTTCGCCAGGAGATGGTTAGCCGCTATGGTGAGAAGGCCTACGAAGATGGTTATCGCGTCTACACCACGGTGACCCGTAAAGTCCAGCAGGCGGCGCAGCAAGCGGTGCGTAACAACGTGATGGACTACGACATGCGTCACGGCTACCGCGGCCCGTCTAACGTGTTGTGGAAAGTGGGCGAAGGCGCGTGGGACAGCAAGAAAATCACGGACTCTCTGAAAACACTGCCTACCTATGGGCCTCTGCTGCCTGCCGTTGTGACGCAGGCCGATCCGCAGGAAGCCATCGCGATGATGGCCGATGGCACGTCAGTATCGCTGCGCATGGACGGAGTTCGCTGGGCGCGGCCATACCGCTCAGACACTCTGCAAGGCCCAACGCCGCGTAAAGTGACCGATGCGATACAAACGGGGCAGCAAATCTGGGTACGCCAGGTGGGCGATGCCTGGTGGCTTGCACAGGTGCCGGATGTAAACTCCGCGCTGGTCTCAATCAATCCGCAAAACGGTGCGGTAATGGCATTGGTCGGCGGGTTTGACTTCAACCAGAGCAAGTTTAACCGTGCCACTCAGGCGCTGCGTCAGGTTGGCTCTAACATCAAGCCGTTCCTCTACACCGCCGCTATGGATAAAGGGTTAACGCTCGCCAGTATCCTCAACGACGTACCTATCTCTCGCTGGGATGCCGGTGCCGGTTCCGACTGGCAGCCGAAGAACTCCCCGCCACAATATGCCGGTCCAATCCGTCTTCGCCAGGGTCTGGGACAGTCGAAGAATGTGGTAATGGTTCGCGCAATGCGTGCGATGGGCGTGGATTATGCAGCAGAGTATCTGCAGCGATTTGGCTTCCCGGCGCAGAACATTGTGCACACCGAATCTCTGGCACTCGGTTCTGCCTCCTTTACCCCGCTGCAGGTAGCGCGCGGATACTCGGTGATGGCGAACGGCGGGTTCCTGATTGACCCGTACTTCATCAGCAAAATCGAGAACGATCAGGGCGGAGTGCTGTTCGAAGCAAAACCGAAGATTGCCTGCGCGGAATGTGACATCCCGGTGATTTACGGCGATACGCAGAAGTCCAACGTGCTTGAGAACAAAGACATGGAAGACGTTGCCATTTCTCAGGAGCAACCGAACACCGTGGCGCCGCAACCTCAGCTTGAACAGGCTAACCAGGCACTGGTCGCCCAAACCGGCGCGCAGGAGTATGCCCCGCACGTGATTAACACGCCGCTGTCATTCCTGATCAAAAGTGCGCTGAACACCAACATCTTCGGTGAGCCAGGCTGGCAGGGAACCGGATGGCGCGCAGGGCGTGATTTGCAGCGCCGCGACATCGGCGGTAAAACCGGGACTACCAACAGCTCCAAAGATGCGTGGTTCTCTGGTTACGGGCCAGGCGTGGTGACCTCCGTCTGGATCGGCTTTGACGATCACCGTCGCGATTTAGGTCGTACAACCGCCTCTGGCGCGATCAAAGATCAGATTTCCGGCTACGAAGGCGGTGCGAAGAGCGCGCAACCGGCGTGGGATGCGTACATGAAGTCTGTGCTTGAAGGCGTTCCGGAGCAGCCGCTGACGCCGCCGCCGGGCATCGTGACCGTCAATATCGATCGCAGCACCGGGCAGTTAGCCAACGGCGGGAACAGCCGCGAAGAGTATTTCATTGAGGGTACGCAGCCAACAACGCAGGCGGTGCATGAAGTGGGTACAGAGATTATTGATAACGGCGAAACGCACGAGCTGTTCTGATGCTCACAAAAAAGCCGGGTAGCGGCGACGCCTGACCCGGCCTACATTTCTAATGCAAAACGGCAACCTTATGGTTGCCGTTTTTACGGATGACGCTACAGCCGCCCCTGCCCCTTCAACCACTCGCGCACCAGGAATAATGCGCTCACGTTTCGCGCCTCGTTAAAGTCAGGCTCTTCCAGCAAATCCATCATATGTGCCAGCGGCCAGCGAACCTGCGGCAGTGGCTCCGGCTCATCTCCTTCCAGCGATTCTGGATAGAGGTCTTCAGCCACCACGATATTCATTTTGCTTGAAAAATATGAGGGCGCCATGCTCAGTTTTTTCAGGAACGACAGCTCGTTTGCGCCAAAACCGACTTCTTCTTTTAACTCACGGTTCGCGGCTTCAAACACCGTCTCGCCCGGATCGATAAGCCCTTTCGAGAACCCTAGCTCGTAAGACTCCGTTCCCACAGCGTATTCGTGGATCAAGATCAGATGATCGTCGACAATGGGTATTATCATCACCGCTTCGCGTGACGAGGGGCGCATACGTTCATAAACGCGACGCACACCGTTGCTGAACTCCAGGTCCACACTTTCGACATTAAACAGGCGCGATTTGGCGACGGTTTCAACATTCAGAATGGTGGGTTTTTGTAGTGGTTTGCTCATCGTGATGGGTCTTTGCTGTGTGAACTGGCTTTATTGTGCGATATGCCGCACGGTTTCGGCAATGTCAATTGTTCTTTATTTACATTTGTGCAACGTAACAAGAATCAATCCTCATTTCAAAACAAAAGTCAAGAGGTTGAAATGTTTCCAGGAATTTGCTGATATCGCGCCATCACAGGCTTTGCTATCATCACCGGTCACTGGGATGCGCTTCAGAATGCTCAAGTTCGACTCCATGCTTGCCGATAGCCAACCACAGACTCTCATTCACTGTTAAGGTGCAACTGACTACACCTGTAAGAAGAAAAGTAAGATGGGGAATGCATGAGCACCATTTTGATTGTTCTCGCTGCTATGCTGGCCGGCGTGCTGGTTGCAGTGTGGGCGTACAGACGCCGCATACAGCGGCGATATCGGCTGCCCTTTTTGAATGCCTTTGCCGGTGCGTCCACGCGCAAGCTTACGCCGGAAGAGCGCGGAGCCGTTGAACATTATCTCGAGACGCTAAACCGTTCTCAGTTGACGCCTGGGCCAACGGGAGCCACTGCTGCTCCGGTCTCACTCAGCCTGAATGCACAAAGCGACACGGTGCTCTGCGTCACGCGCTCTATCACCCGCTATGGCATCACCACCGACGATCCCAACAAATGGCGCTACTACCTCGATTCTGTCGAAGTCCATCTGCCGCCCTTCTGGGAACAGTACATCAATGACGAAAACAGCGTTGAGCTGATCCACACCGACTCGTTGCCGCTGGTTATCTCGCTTAACGGCCATACCCTGAATGAATACGTCCAGGAAGCGCCACGATTTGCGTTGGAGCGCGCAAGCTCAACCCAGGCCTCCATCCGCGGAGAAGAAACAGAGCAGATTGAGCTACTGAACATCCGTCAGGAGACCCATGAAGAGTATGCGTTGAGCCGCCCGGATGGCATCCGTGAAGCGATACTGATCGTCGCCGCCTTCCTGCTCTTTTTCTTCTGCCTGCTGACGCCTGACGTGTTTGTCCCGTGGCTGGCGGGGGGCGCAATGCTGCTTCTGGCTGCCGGGCTTTGGGGCATGTTTGCCCCACCGGCTAAAACCTCGTTGCGCGAAATCCACTGCCTGCGCGGCACACCAAAACGCTGGGGTTTGTTCGGCGAGAACGATCAGGAACATATCAACAATATTTCGCTCGGCATTATCGATCTCATCTACCCGCGCCACTGGCAGCCGTGGATTGCCCAGGATTTAGGGCATCAAACTGATATTGATATCTACCTTGACCGCCACGTTGTGCGTCAGGGGCGCTATTTATCCCTGCATGATGAAGTGAAAAACTTCCCGCTGCAGCACTGGCTGCGCAATACGATCATTGCAGGCGGTGCGGCGCTGGTGTTTGCCATGCTGCTCCTCTGCGTGCCGCTGGATATGCCGATAAAATTCACGCTGTCGTGGATTAAAGGTGCGCAAACCGTTGAAGCCACCAGCGTTAAGCAGTTGGAAGAGGCGGGCGTGCGGGTCGGGGATACGCTCCGCCTGAAGGGGACGGGGATGTGTAATATTCATACCCCTGGTGCCTGGAACACGCGCCAGAACTCTCCGTTCACGCCGTTCGATT
Organism: Enterobacter sp. UNJFSC 003; assembly: GCF_036903355.1. Classification (NCBI taxonomy): domain Bacteria; kingdom Pseudomonadati; phylum Pseudomonadota; class Gammaproteobacteria; order Enterobacterales; family Enterobacteriaceae; genus Enterobacter; species Enterobacter sp. UNJFSC 003. The sequence goes on along the minus strand of NZ_JBAKHK010000008.1, from coordinate 136,022 downwards.
GCTCTCAGATTATCTGGAACGAAGCGCCGCCGCTGCCGCTGCCGGAATCGGATGTCGTCACAAAAGCGACGGCGCTCACCCAGACGCTCAGCCGCCAGCTGCACCCGAAAACGGAAGATGATTCACGCGTTAGTCCTGCCCTGCGCTCGGCAATTCAGAAATCAGGCATGGTACTGCTGGACGACTTTGGTGAAATCGTCCTGAAAACGCAGGATTTATGTTCCGCTCAGGATGAGTGCGTGCGCCTTAAGAATGCCCTGGTAAACCTCGGCAACAGCAAAGACTGGGACGCGCTGGTTAAACGCGCGGAAGACGGACGACTGGACGGCGTCAACGTGTTGCTGCGTCCGGTCAGCGCCGAATCGCTGGAAAACCTTGTCGCTACCTCCACCTCACCGTTCGTGATGCGTGAAACGACCCGCGCGGCTCAGGCACTGAACAGCCCGGCACCGGGTGGCTTTGTGATTGTCAGCGACGAGGGTAGCGATTTGGTCGATCAACCTTATCCGCAGATCGCCCTGTATGACTACCCTGCTCAGGAGCAATGGGGTGAATTCCAGCGTCTGGCACAGATGTTGATGCGAACGCCGTTCAGCGCCGAAGGGATCGTCACGGGTATCTACACGGATGCCAACGGCACGCGCCATATCGACCTGCACCGGATGCCAGACAGCGCAGGTTTGTGGCGCTATGTGGGTACCTCTCTGCTGATGATGGCGATGCTAGTGTGCATTTTCTGGAACGGTTTTATGGCCCTGCGCCGCTATCAGCGCGCTCGTACGCGACTGGCTGATATCCAGCAGTATTATGAAAACTGCCTCAATCCTACGCTGATCCCCTCCCCCGATAGCCTGATCGGATAACGTCACTGCGCGACAAGTTGTGCTACCCTGTCGCGCACGTTTCTTCTGGCTGGAGTTCCCCTTTATGCATCTTGATATCGCCTGGCAGGAGGTTGATACCGTCCTGCTGGATATGGACGGCACGCTGCTCGATCTCGCCTTTGATAACTATTTCTGGCAAAAGCTGGTGCCTGAAACCTATGGCGAACAGCAGGGTATCTCCCCGGCAGAAGCGCAGGAATTCATTCGCTCGCAATATAGCGCGGTGCAACATACGCTAAACTGGTACTGTCTGGACTACTGGAGCGAGCGCCTCGGTCTGGATATTTGTGCGATGACCACCGCCCAGGGTCCACGTGCCGTACTGCGTGAGGATACCGTGCCCTTTCTGGACGCGCTGAAAGCGAGCGGAAAACGCCGTATTTTGCTGACCAACGCGCATCCGCATAATCTGGCCGTGAAGCTGGAACATACGGGTCTGGCGTCACACCTTGATTTATTACTTTCCACCCACACATTTGGTTATCCGAAAGAGGATCAGCGGCTGTGGCATGCGGTGGCGGAAGAGACCGGTTTACAGCCGGAACGCACGCTGTTTGTCGATGACAGTGAACCGATTCTGGATGCCGCAACGACATTCGGTATTCGCTATTGCCTGGGCGTGACCAATCCTGATTCTGGCCTCGCTGAAAAAAGCTATCTGCGCCATCCGGGAATGAACGACTATCGCCGGATGATCCCCTCACTGCTCGTGAAGGAGACGCCATGAAAGAAAAACCCGCTGAAGGGGTAAGACTGGATAAATGGCTGTGGGCGGCCCGTTTTTATAAAACGCGCGCCCTTGCCCGTGAAATGGTTGACGGCGGGAAAGTGCATTACAACGGCCAGCGCAGCAAGCCGAGTAAGCTGGTTGAGCTAAATGCCACTCTAACGCTGCGTCAGGGCAACGATGAACGAACGGTAGTGATTAAAGCCATTACCGAACAGCGTCGGCCCGCAACCGAAGCCGTACAGCTTTATGAAGAGACGGCAGAAAGCATTGAAAAACGCGAGAAAACCGCGCTGGCGCGCAAAATGAACGCGCTGACAATGCCACACCCGGACCGGCGACCGGATAAAAAAGAGCGCCGCGATCTGATGAAATTTAAACACGGTGAGACCCAGTAACCCTCACCCGCACGAGAGACTAAAATGGCCCAACACGACCAATTACACCGCTATCTGTTTGAACAATTCGCCGTGCGTGGCGAGCTGGTCACCGTATCCGAAACCTGGAAACAGATTCTGGAGAACCATAACTACCCGCAGCCGGTAAAAACCGTGTTGGGCGAACTGCTGGTTGCCACCAGCCTGCTGACCGCCACGCTGAAGTTTGCTGGCGACATCACCGTGCAGCTGCAGGGCGATGGCCCAATGACGCTGGCCGTGATCAACGGCAATAACCAGCAGCAAATGCGCGGCGTGGCTCGCGTACAGGGCGATGTTCCTGAAGACGCAGACCTGAAAACGCTGGTGGGTAATGGCTTCCTGGTCATCACCATTTCACCCGAAGAAGGTGAGCGTTATCAGGGCGTTGTCGGACTGGAGGGCGATACGCTGGCGGCCTGCCTTGAAGATTACTTTATGCGTTCTGAACAGCTGCCAACGCGTCTGTTTATCCGCACCGGTGAAGTCGATGGCCAGCCTGCTGCTGGCGGCATGCTGCTGCAGGTTCTCCCTGCGCAAGATGCACAGCCTAACGATTTCGAACACCTGGCTATGCTGACGGAAACCATCAAGGCGGAAGAGCTGTTAACCCTGTCGGCAACCGACGTGCTGTGGCGTCTGTATCACGAAGAGGAAGTGACGGTTTACGACCCGCAGGCGGTGGAATTTAAGTGCACCTGTTCCCGCGAGCGTTGCGCTGGCGCACTGAAAACCCTGCCGGATGAAGAGATCGACAGCATCATGGCAGAAGACGGTGAAATCGATATGCACTGTGACTACTGCGGCTCTCACTATGTGTTCAATGCGATGGATATCGCCGAGATCCGCAATAACGCCTCCCCAGCGGATCCACAGGTGCACTAACACTTCCCCTTACTTCCCCTCTCCCCCAAGGGAGAGGGGAAAGTCCTGCCCAAGCTGAATCGTTTTCATAATGTAACCCTTACGTAATTTTCCAACATGTATGCGATTACATTCACATTCTTTCGGTTAAATTCACTAGCCCATAACCTTTTAAGAACATTTTCCCCAACCAAAAAGCGAATCCTGCGATAATCCGCCTGCCCTGTGACTGGAGTCGCAGCGTTTTCCGTTAGTAAGGGTTTTGTCCAGATACGTAAATCTATGAGCCCCGTCGCGGTTAACAACCTCAGAAAAACCCTACAATTTCAGGCAGTACATATTGGCTAAGGAGCAGTGATATGCGTGTTACTGGTTTAACCCCGCAAGATCTCAAGGCTTATGGTATTCACGACGTCCAGGAAATCGTCTACAACCCCGATTACGATACGCTGTATCAGGAAGAGCTCAATCCAGCACTGGAAGGATACGAGCGAGGTGTGTTGACGAACCTTGGTGCTATCGCCGTCGATACCGGTATTTTTACCGGTCGTTCGCCGAAAGATAAGTACATCGTCCGAGACGAAACCACCCGCGATACGCTGTGGTGGGCTGATAAAGGCAAAGGGAAGAACGATAACAAACCGCTCTCCCCGGATACCTGGCAGCACCTGAAAGGTCTCGTCACCCAACAACTCTCCGGCAAGCGTCTGTTTATTATCGATGCTTTCTGTGGCGCTAACGCCGACACCCGTCTTTCCGTGCGTTTCATCACCGAAGTGGCCTGGCAGGCACATTTCGTGAAGAACATGTTTATTCGTCCAACCGACGAAGAGTTACAGGATTTCACCCCTGATTTCATCGTGATGAACGGTGCAAAATGCACTAACCCACAGTGGAAAGAGCAGGGTCTGAACTCGGAAAACTTCATTGCCTTTAACCTGACCGAACGTATCCAGCTGATTGGCGGTACCTGGTACGGCGGCGAGATGAAGAAAGGAATGTTCTCCGTCATGAACTACCTGCTGCCACTGCGCGGTATTGCCTCCATGCACTGTTCGGCAAACGTGGGTGAAAAAGGTGATGTGGCGGTGTTCTTTGGCCTGTCCGGCACCGGTAAAACGACCCTCTCAACCGATCCGAAACGCCGCCTGATTGGCGATGATGAACACGGCTGGGATGATGACGGGGTGTTTAACTTCGAAGGCGGCTGTTACGCGAAAACGATCCGTCTGTCTGAAGAGGCCGAGCCAGATATTTTCCACGCTATCCGACGCGACGCGCTGCTGGAAAACGTCACCGTACGCGCCGATGGAACGATCGACTTCGACGATGCATCGAAAACCGAAAACACCCGCGTATCTTATCCGATCTACCACATCGACAATATCGTGAAGCCGGTGTCGAAAGCGGGACACGCGACGAAAGTGATTTTCCTGACCGCGGATGCGTTCGGCGTGTTGCCGCCGGTTTCTCGCCTCACCGCCAGTCAGACGCAGTACCACTTTCTGTCAGGCTTTACGGCCAAACTGGCAGGCACCGAGCGCGGCGTGACGGAGCCTACACCCACCTTCTCCGCCTGCTTCGGCGCAGCGTTCCTGTCTCTGCACCCAACGCAATACGCTGAAGTGCTGGTGAAACGCATGCAGGCCTCCGGCGCGCAGGCCTATCTGGTCAATACCGGCTGGAACGGCACCGGCAAACGTATCTCGATCAAAGATACGCGTGCCATTATCGACGCCATTCTGGATGGTTCTCTGGATAACGCCGAAACCTTTACCCTGCCGATGTTCGATCTGGCGATCCCAACGGCGCTGCCTGGCGTGGATACGCGTATCCTTGACCCGCGCAATACCTACGGTTCACCGGAGCAGTGGCGTGAGAAGGCGGAATCGCTGGCAAAACTGTTTATTGAAAACTTTGAGAAGTATACCGATACCCCGGCAGGTGAAGCGCTGGTGAGTGCGGGACCTAAGCTGTAGGAAAAAGCAAAAAGGCAACGAAAGTTGCCTTTTTTAAGGTTTTCTCCCTCTCACCGTGGGAGAGGGCCGGGGTGCGGGCATCATGCCGCACCCTTTTTTAACTCTCTTTCACCTGTCCCCGCGTCACCGGCACCGGTAACCACGCGCGAATGCTCAACCCCCCCCGTTCGCTGGTACCAATCTCCAGCAACCCGTTATGGTTATCGACAATACGCTGCACAATCGCCAGACCTAACCCGGTTCCACTGGTACTGCGGGCGCTGTCGCCGCGTACAAACGGCTGGAACAAGTGCTTACGCTGCTCAGGCTTGATGCCCGGGCCATCATCTTCCACCTGGAACCAGGCGCGGTTGAGTTCAGAGCCACTGCTGACCTTAATCCAGCCATTGCCGTAGCGCGCCGCATTGACCACCATGTTGGCGACCGCACGCTTGATGGAGAGCGGATGCATACGGACCTGGATTTCACCGGCCTGAAGGTCGGTATCAATTTCACGTTCATAGCCGCTTTCAGCCGCCACCACTTCGCCCAGCACCGCGTTCAGGTCGGCCATTTCCATCGGCATCTCCTGCCCGGTACGCAGGTAGTCAATAAACTGCTCAATGATGGCATTACACTCTTCAATGTCCTTGTTAATGGACTCCGCGAGATAACCGTCCTCTTCGCCCATCATTTCCGTTGCCAGACGGATACGCGTCAGCGGAGTTCGCAGGTCGTGACTCACCCCCGCCATCAGGAGCGTGCGGTCGTCAGCCAGCTGCTTCACGCCTGCCGCCATATGGTTAAACGCTCGCGTCACCGAACGAACTTCCGATGCGCCATACTCACGCAGCGGTGGTGGAATGATCCCTTTACCGACCTGTAGCGCTGCGTGCTCCAGGTCGACCAGCGGTCGGTTCTGAATACGAATAAACAGCCACGCGCCCCCTATCGCCAACAGCATTATGGCAAGGGTATAGCGGAACAGCGGTGAGAAGTCCCCCTGATGGATTTCGGTCAGCGGGACGCGCACCCAGATATTGGGTGACAACCACGTTTTCAGCCAAACGACGGGGGAGCTTTTGTTAACCTCAACGCGCACTTCCGTAGGGCCGCCAAGCTGCTGTGCCATCTGCTGACTGAGGAATTCATAGTGCTGCGCCCAACGCAGGCCAGCATCTTCCGCCGCCTCATTCGAGTAAAGCGAGATACCCAGTTCACGGTAGATTTCACGACGAAACGCCGGAGGAACGACCAGCTGCGTGCCGTCCTCCAGCTGCAGTTTATCGGTCATCAGCATACGGACTTCGTATGCCAGGACCTTATTAAACTGCTGGAGGCTTGGCAGAATCGCAAAGTTCAGCACAACCAGATAGGTCGTCACCAGGCTGACAAACAGCAAGGTGACAATCAACAGCAGGGTGCGGGCAAACGAGCTTCGCGGCGAGAAGCGCATTCGCCTCATGCTTTAGAACCGTCCGGGACAAATACGTAGCCCAGACCCCATACGGTCTGAATATAACGAGGATGCGCCGGATCTTCTTCGACCATGCGGCGCAGACGAGAGATCTGCACGTCGATGGAGCGTTCCATTGCGGAGTATTCGCGGCCACGCGCCAGGTTCATCAGCTTGTCACGGGAAAGCGGTTCACGCGGGTGGCTCACCAGCGCTTTCAGTACCGCGAACTCGCCGCTGGTGAGCGGCATTGGCTCATCTTCACGGAACATCTCGCGCGTGCCGAGGTTCAGCTTGAACTTACCGAATGCGATAACGGCTTCTTCCTGCGACGGTGCGCCCGGCAGTTCGTTCGCCTGACGACGCAGCACGGCACGGATACGCGCCAGCAGTTCACGCGGGTTAAACGGTTTTGGAATGTAGTCGTCGGCGCCAATTTCCAGGCCTACGATACGGTCGACCTCTTCCCCTTTCGCCGTGACCATGATGATTGGCATCGGGTTGCTCTGGCTACGCAGGCGACGGCAAATGGAAAGCCCGTCTTCTCCTGGCAGCATCAGATCCAGCACCATAAGGTGGAAGGATTCACGGGTCAGCAGACGATCCATCTGCTCAGCGTTCGCGACGCTACGAACCTGGAAGCCCTGCTCGGTCAGATAACGCTCAAGCAGCGCGCGCAGGCGCATGTCGTCATCCACGACCAGAATTTTGTAGTTCTCTTGCATTGTGTGTACTCCCAAAGGTTCGGATAGTCTTTGTAACAGCGTATTCTAAAAAAGTGCACGTATTCGACCAGCTAATTCTGGTATAAATTCTAGTCGAAATTGTTACAAAGCATATTTAACAGCAGCTTATCTGCACATTTCATCACATAAATCATTATTAACGCTGTCTGTTATTCTATTTGATACGTAATGTGCGCAAGGTTTGCAATGATGTCGAGTCTGAAGGTCGCCCCATGAAAACGCCCCTGATCACCCGCGAAGGGTACGAAAAACTCAAAAAAGAGATGGATTACCTGTGGCGCGAAGAGCGTCCGGAAGTGACCAAAAAAGTCACCTGGGCGGCAAGCCTTGGGGATCGCAGCGAGAATGCTGACTACCAGTACAACAAGAAGCGCCTGCGCGAAATCGATCGCCGCGTACGCTATCTGACCAAGTGCCTTGAGAACCTCAAAATTGTTGATTACTCCCCGCAGCAGGAGGGCAAGGTATTTTTTGGTGCCTGGGTGGAGATTGAAAATGATGACGGCAACACCCTGCGTTTCCGCATCGTCGGCTATGATGAAATTTTTGGCCGCAAGGATTACATCTCCATAGACTCACCTATGGCCCGCGCGCTGCTGAAAAAGGAAGTGGGTGATTTGGCCGTCGTTCAGACACCAGCAGGTGAAGCAAGCTGGTACGTGAACGAAATCGAGTACGTTAAATAGTCCGAGAGCGCCCTCCGTGGCTGGCATTTTACCGTGTCAGCCCGTATAACTATCCCCTGATTTTTTGACCCACAAGATGATAAAGCCATGATGAAAGATTCGCTCTGCCGCATTATTGCGGGTGATATTCAGGCCAGGGCCGAACAGGTAGAAGCCGCCGTTCGCCTGCTTGATGAAGGGAACACCGTGCCGTTTATTGCACGTTATCGTAAGGAAGTCACCGGCGGTCTGGATGATACACAGCTGCGTAACCTGGAGACCCGTCTGGGCTACCTGCGCGAGCTGGAAGACCGACGTCAGGCGATACTCAAATCCATCGGTGAACAGGGCAAGCTGACGACCGATCTGGAAAACGCCATTAACGGCACCCTGAGCAAAACCGAACTCGAAGACCTTTATCTTCCGTATAAACCGAAGCGCCGCACGCGCGGGCAGATTGCGATTGAAGCCGGCCTCGAGCCGCTGGCCGACCTGCTGTGGAACGCACCGTCACACGATCCTGAAACCGAAGCCGCCAAATTTGTCGATGCCGACAAAGGTGTAGCAGATATCAAAGCCGCTCTCGATGGCGCTCGCTACATCCTGATGGAACGCTTCTCTGAAGACGCGGCCCTGCTGTCGAAAGTGCGAGATTATCTGTGGAAGAACGCCCATATCGTCTCCACCGTAGTAACAGGCAAAGAGGAAGAAGGGGCGAAATTCCGCGACTACTTCGATCACCACGAACCGATTTCAACCGCCCCTTCTCACCGCGCGCTGGCGATGTTCCGCGGCCGTAACGAAGGCGTGCTGCAGCTCTCCCTGAACGCCGATCCGCAGTTTGATGAACCCCCGAAAGAGAGCCACTGCGAGCAGATCATCATCGATCACCTTAATCTTCGCCTGAACAACGCCCCGGCGGACAGCTGGCGCAAAGGCGTGGTGAGCTGGACATGGCGTATCAAGGTGCTGATGCACCTCGAAACCGAGCTGATGGGCACCGTACGCGAGCGCGCGGAAGACGAAGCGATCAACGTCTTCGCCCGTAACCTGCACGACCTGCTGATGGCCGCGCCTGCGGGCCTACGCGCGACCATGGGCCTCGATCCGGGCCTGCGTACCGGCGTAAAAGTCGCGGTGGTTGACGGCACCGGTAAGCTGGTGGCAACCGACACGATCTATCCGCACACCGGCCAGGCAGCAAAAGCGGCCGTCGTCGTTGCTGCTCTGTGCGAAAAGTACAACGTTGAGCTGGTCGCTATCGGTAACGGTACGGCGTCCCGCGAAACCGAGCGTTTCTATCTTGACGTGCAGAAGCAGTTCCCGAAAGTGACGGCCCAGAAGGTGATCGTCAGCGAAGCGGGTGCATCCGTTTATTCCGCCTCTGAACTGGCCGCGCTGGAGTTCCCGGATCTGGACGTATCCCTGCGTGGTGCGGTCTCGATTGCACGTCGCCTGCAGGATCCGCTGGCGGAACTGGTGAAAATCGATCCGAAATCCATCGGTGTGGGCCAGTATCAGCACGATGTGAGCCAGACTCAGCTGGCGCGTAAGCTGGATGCGGTCGTAGAAGACTGCGTTAACGCCGTCGGCGTTGACCTGAACACCGCTTCCGTTCCCCTGCTGACCCGCGTGGCGGGCTTAACCCGCATGATGGCGCAGAACATTGTTGCCTGGCGTGACGAGAACGGCCAGTTCCAGAACCGCCAGCAGCTGCTGAAGGTTAGCCGCCTGGGCCCGAAAGCCTTTGAACAGTGTGCGGGCTTCCTGCGCATCAATCACGGCGATAATCCGCTGGATGCGTCCACCGTTCACCCGGAAGCGTATCCGGTAGTTGAACGCATTCTGGCTGCCACCCAGCAGGCGCTGAAAGACCTGATGGGCGACAACAGCGCGCTGCGCAACCTGAAAGCGGTTGATTTCACCGACGAACAGTTCGGTGTGCCAACGGTGACCGACATCATCAAAGAGTTGGAAAAGCCGGGCCGCGATCCGCGCCCAGAGTTTAAAACCGCGACCTTCGCGGACGGTGTCGAAACGATGAATGACCTGTTGCCGGGTATGGTGCTGGAAGGTGCTGTCACCAACGTCACCAACTTTGGTGCGTTTGTCGATATCGGCGTGCATCAGGATGGTCTGGTGCATATCTCCTCCCTTGCCGACAAGTTCGTCGAAGACCCGCACACCGTGGTCAAAGCAGGCGATATCGTTAAGGTGAAAGTGCTGGAAGTGGACCTGCAGCGCAAGCGTATCGCCCTCACTATGCGTTTGGACGAGCAGCCGGGTGAAACCAATGCTCGTCGTGGCAGCAATGGCGGTGGTCGCGAGCAGCAGCGTCCGGCAGCAAAAGCGGCAAAACCGCGCGGGCGTGATGCTCAGCCAGCGGGTAATAGCGCGATGATGGATGCGCTGGCGGCGGCGATGGGTAAAAAACGCTAACCCCTCACCCTCTCCCCATAGGGGAGAGGGTGCAATAGGGTACCGTAATATATGAAACCGATTGCACATCCATATTTAAACCACAAATTATCACTTCGTTAACAAATATCCCTCTTCTCTGAATCTCCGCATTTCAGTAAATATTGAGCAAGGTCAAACAGGCCGTAAATTAATACCGCAAACAACATTCCGTCACAGTTTTATTATTGCTGATACAAACTATTCTCATTATCATCGCATAGTAGATTATTTAACCTCTTGTGAAAGTAGGCGCTATGCAATTCACTCCAGACAGTGCATGGAAAATTACCGGTTTTACCCGCGAAATTAGCCCGGCCTATCGGCAAAAACTGCTGTCGCTGGGCATGCTGCCAGGCTCGTCATTCCAGGTCGTGCGCGTTGCCCCGTTAGGCGATCCTGTTCATATCGAAACCCGACGCGTCAATCTGGTTCTGCGTAAGAAAGACCTCGCATTAATAGAAGTCGAAGCCTTATCCCAATAACACGCCAGCGGTTTCAGTGAGTCTAAAACAATGAAAAAATTAACTATTGGCTTAATTGGCAATCCTAATTCCGGCAAGACAACATTATTTAATCAGCTCACGGGCGCACGTCAGCGTGTCGGTAACTGGGCGGGCGTGACGGTTGAACGCAAAGAAGGTCAGTTCTCGACAACAGATAATCAGGTCACCCTGGTGGATCTGCCCGGCACCTATTCGTTAACCACTATTTCGTCACAAACCTCTCTCGATGAACAAATCGCCTGCCACTATATTTTGAGCGGCGATGCAGACCTGCTCATCAACGTGGTTGATGCCTCCAATCTTGAGCGCAACCTGTACCTGACGTTACAGCTGCTGGAGCTGGGTATCCCCTGCATCGTGGCGCTGAACATGCTCGACATAGCCGAAAAGCAAAAGCTACGCATTGATATTGATGCGCTTTCTTCGCGTCTGGGCTGCCCGGTGGTTCCGCTGGTCTCTACGCGCGCACGCGGTATTGATGCCCTGAAACTTGCCATAGACCGTCATACGGGCAACGCCAGCGTGGAGCTGGTGCACTATGCGCAGCCCTTACTGCGTGAAGCCGATAAGCTGGCGCAGGCAATGGATAAATCCATGCCCGCCAAACAGCGCCAGTGGCTGGGCCTGCAGATGCTGGAAGGGGATATCTACAGCCGTGCCTACGCCGGCAATGCCGCAGATAAGCTGGACGTTGCGCTGGCGCATCTGAGCGACGAGCTGGATGACCCGGCGCTGCACATCGCCGATGCCCGTTATCAGGCCATCGCCGCAATTTGTGACGTGGTCAGTAATGCCCTGACTGCCGAGCCGAGCCGCTTTACCGCCGCGGTGGATAAGGTGGTACTCAATCGCTTCCTCGGCCTGCCGGTGTTTTTACTGGTGATGTACCTGATGTTCCTGCTTGCCATCAACATCGGCGGGGCGCTACAGCCTGTTTTCGATGCCGGTTCCGTTGCAATCTTCGTGCACGGCATCCAGTGGGTGGGTTACACCCTGCATTTCCCGGAATGGCTGACCATCTTCCTCGCCCAGGGTATCGGGGGCGGGATCAATACCGTCCTGCCGCTGGTACCGCAAATCGGCATGATGTACCTGTTCCTCTCTTTCCTTGAAGATTCCGGCTACATGGCGCGCGCGGCTTTCGTGATGGATCGTCTGATGCAGGCGCTGGGCCTGCCGGGGAAATCCTTCGTTCCGCTGATTGTCGGCTTTGGCTGTAACGTGCCGTCAGTCATGGGCGCACGCACGCTGGACGCGCCGCGAGAACGTCTGATGACCATCATGATGGCGCCGTTTATGTCCTGCGGTGCGCGTCTGGCGATCTTCGCGGTTTTCGCGGCGGCCTTCTTTGGTCAGCAAGGGGCGCTGGCGGTCTTCTCGCTGTACGTGCTGGGCATCGTCATGGCGATCCTGACCGGCCTAATGCTCAAGCATACCATCATGCGCGGCGAAGCATCGCCGTTCGTCATGGAGCTGCCGGTGTATCACGTGCCGCATCTCAAAAGCCTGGTGATCCAGACCTGGCAGCGCCTGAAAGGTTTTGTGCTGCGCGCCGGTAAAGTGATCGTCATCGTGAGCATCTTCCTGAGCGCGCTGAACAGCTTTACGCTGAGCGGCGAGGCGGCGGATAACATCAACGACTCCGCCCTCGCCTCCGTCAGCCGCGTGATTACACCGGTATTCAAACCGATCGGCGTGCATGAGGATAACTGGCAGGCGACCGTGGGTTTGTTCACCGGCGCCATGGCAAAAGAGGTGGTGGTCGGTACGCTGAACACGCTCTACACCGCTGAAAATATTCAGGAACAAGAATTTAACCCGGCGGAGTTTAACCTCGGCAACGAGCTGCTGGGCGCCGTTGAAGAAACCTGGCAGAGCCTGAAAGACACCTTCAGCCTGAGCGTGCTGGCGAACCCCATCGAAGCCAGTAAAGGTGATGGGGAAATGGCAACCGGTGCCATGGGCGTGATGAGCGAGAAATTTGGCAGCGCCTCTGCGGCCTACAGCTACCTGATTTTCGTCCTGCTCTATATTCCATGCATCTCGGTGATGGGGGCGATTGCCCGCGAGTCCAGCCGCGGCTGGATGGGCTTCTCTGTCTTGTGGGGGCTGAATATCGCCTACTCGCTGTCGACGGTATTTTATCAAACCGTCAACTTCAGCCAGCACCCGCGATACAGCCTGACGTGTATCCTGGCGGTTGTCCTGTTCAACGTGGTTGTGATTGGCCTGTTGCGCAGAGCCCGTAGCCGCGTTGATATCAACCTGCTGGCGACGCGCAAAACCGCCGCCAGCTGCTGCAACAGTGCGGCAGGCGACTGTCACTAAGGAGTCCGACAATGGCATCGTTGATTCAGGTTCGTGATTTACTGGCGTTACAGGGGCGGATGGAGGCCAAACAGATCAGCCTCAGCCTACATACGCCGCAGCCGATGATCGATGCCATGCTGGAGAGACTGGAAGCAATGGGCAAAGCAATTCGTATTCAGGAAGAGCCGGACGCTTGTTTGTCCGGCAGCTGTAAACGTTGCCCGGAAGGTAAAGCCTGTCTCAGGGAGTGGTGGACACTTCGCCGGTAAAATCGAGTAACGCTGAACAAAACTCAGCGGGATGAGAGATAAACGGCGCGTGCGCCGCTTTGGCAATCACTCGCGATTCACTCTCAGGCCATAGCGCATCCAGCAGCGGAACCACTTTGCGCGGCACAAGCCCATCCAGATAACCATAAATGCGCAGGTGCGGTATTGTCAGCGAGGCTAGCGGCTCGCGCAGATCGGTAGTCTTCAGGATTTCAAGACCGCCGTTAAGCACCTCACCCTCCGGCATCGGCAGAGCAAGGACGGTCTTTTTCAAGGTGCGTGCATCCTGACGCGCGGTTTCGGTGCCCATGGTCTGCAATGCCAGGAAGCGTTCCACCGTCCGCTGGAAGTCTTCGCTCAGCTGCTGCTGAAAACCGGCCAGCACCTCAGGTTTAATCCCCGGCCACGCGTCCTGTGCGCCAAAACACGGTGACGAGGCAACGGTGACCAGCCCCTGCACGCGCTCAGGGTGCGCCAGCGCAATCTGGCTTGCTACCAGCCCTCCCAGACTCCAGCCCAGCCAGATGGCTTTTTGCGGTGCGGCATTCAAAACGTGCTCCGCCATCTCATCGCAGGACATTGCGCCAAAGCCGTGGCTGCGGCCATACCCCGGTAAATCCACCAGATGTAATGTAAATTGCGAGGCGAGTTCCTCGCTTACGCAACGCCACACCTCAGCATTCAGTCCCCATCCGTGCAGCAGCACAAGATGACAATTTCCCGTCCCAACGGTCTGCCACCACAGCGTCTTCATCAGTTACTGTTCTCTTTTTTCACATGGAGGTTATATATGCTAACAGTGCCTGGCTTGTGCTGGCTATGCCGAATGCCGCTTGCACTCAGCGGATGGGGGATCTGCTCGGTCTGCACGCGCGCGCTGGAAGGCCGTCTCATCGGGTGTCCGCAATGCGGATTACCGGCCTTCAGCCAGACATTGCCCTGCGGCCGTTGCCTGAAAAAATCGCCGCCGTGGAGCGCCCTGGTTGCCGTAGATGATTACATCCCGCCGCTGAGCAGGCTTATCCATAATCTGAAGTTCTCCCACCAGAGCTCGCTGGCACAACCTCTCGCCCGCCTGCTGCTGCTGGCGGTGTTGCACGCGCGACGCACCCGCGCGTTGCCGAAGGTAGACAGGGTGATGAACGTGCCGCTATATCAACGTCGCCACTGGCGGCGCGGCTACAACCAGAGTGACCTCCTCTGCCGCCCGCTCGCCCGCTGGCTCAACTGTCGGTACGATGCGGCTGCGATTAAACGCGTTCAGGCCACCGCAATACAGCACCAGCTCAGCGCCCGGCTGCGCAAAAGGAACCTTAAAAATGCCTTTCGTCTTGAATTACCGGTCAACGGCCTCCATATCGCCCTGGTGGATGATGTCGTCACCACGGGCAGTACCGTTGCTGAACTTTCCCGACTGCTTTTGCAAAGCGGTGCCGCGTCGGTTCAGGTATGGTGTCTGTGCCGTACCTTGTAGCCCTTCTTCAATGGGCGTATGATTATACCCAGGTAATTTAGTCAACTATTAGGCCAAAGCTATGATCCGTATTTCCGATTCTGCACAAGCGCACTTTGCCAAACTGCTGGCAAATCAGGAAGAAGGGACGCAGATCCGCGTGTTTGTGATCAATCCAGGCACTCCGAATGCAGAATGTGGCGTTTCTTATTGTCCTCCGGACGCTGTGGAAGCAACCGACACTGCCCTTAAATTTGAACAGCTCACCGCGTACGTTGATGAGCTGAGCGCGCCGTATCTTGACGATGCGGAAATTGATTTTGTCACCGACCAACTGGGCTCTCAGCTGACGCTGAAAGCGCCAAACGCGAAAATGCGTAAAGTGTCTGACGACGCGCCGCTGATGGAACGCGTAGAGTATCTGCTGCAATCGCAGATCAACCCGCAGCTGGCTGGCCACGGCGGTCGTGTTTCCCTGATGGAAATCACCGAAGACGGTCTGGCGATTCTGCAGTTCGGCGGCGGCTGTAACGGCTGTTCCATGGTCGACGTGACCCTGAAAGAAGGCATCGAAAAGCAGCTGCTGAACGAGTTCCCGGAACTGAAAGGCGTGCGCGATCTGACCGAACACCAGCGCGGCGAGCACTCTTACTACTAAGTGCTTCGTTGCTTGCCCGGTAGCGCTCCGCCTGCCGGGCTGTTTCCCCTCCCCCCTCCTTATATGTTGACCTGCGTCTCATAATTCAAATTTAGCCTGCCAGGGTGATTCTCAATCACGCCATGTTACCCGTATCATTCTCATGGGCACTAAGCACCCTCATAACAGCCGACTAAACTTAACAGTTTCCAAGGTATCAGTATTAGTGCCGTTAACGCTCTGTTCCCAGTTGGGACAATCGGAATTTGTCGTTGAAACAATGACGTTACCCATAACAATTCATAGGCCAGGTAAATCATGCCATTAGTCATCGTCGCTATCGGTGTTGTGTTATTACTGCTCTTGATGATCCGATTCAAACTGAACGGGTTTATCGCTCTGGTTCTGGTGGCACTTGCAGTCGGTCTGATGCAAGGGATGCCGCTGGTTAAAGTTATCAGTTCCATTAAAGCCGGTGTTGGCGGCACGCTTGGCAGCCTGGCGTTGATCATGGGCTTTGGTGCCATGCTCGGCAAAATGTTGGCGGACTGCGGTGGCGCGCAGCGTATTGCCACCACGCTGATTGCCAAATTCGGCAAAAAACACATTCAGTGGGCAGTGGTATTAACCGGTTTTACCGTCGGTTTTGCGCTGTTCTATGAAGTGGGCTTTGTGCTGATGCTGCCGCTGGTGTTCACCATTGCGGCTGCGGCAAACATTCCGCTGCTGTTCGTGGGTGTACCGATGGCAGCGGCGCTGTCCGTTACGCACGGCTTCCTGCCTCCGCACCCGGGCCCAACCGCTATTGCCACCATTTTCCACGCCGACATGGGTAAAACCCTGCTGTTCGGTACGATTCTGGCAATCCCGACCGTGATTCTCGCAGGCCCGGTATTTGCACGTTTCCTGAAAGGCATTGATAAGCCCATCCCGGAAGGTCTGTACAGCGCGAAAACCTTCACCGAAGAAGAGATGCCAGGTTTTGGCGTCAGCGTCTGGACCTCTCTGGTACCGGTGATCCTGATGGCGATGCGTGCTGTCGCAGAGATGGTTCTGCCAAAAGGTCATGCGTTCCTGTCAGTTGCCGAGTTCCTGGGTGACCCGGTCATGGCAACGCTGATTGCGGTGCTGATTGCAATGTTCACCTTTGGTCTGAACCGTGGTCGTTCAATGGATCAGATCAACGACACCCTGACTTCGTCCATCAAAATCATTGCCATGATGCTCCTGATCATCGGCGGTGGCGGTGCATTCAAGCAGGTTCTGGTCGACAGTGGTGTGGATAAATACATCGCTGCAATGATGCATGAAACCAACGTGTCGCCGCTCTTTATGGCCTGGTCTATCGCCGCGGTACTGCGTATCGCCCTGGGTTCAGCAACCGTTGCGGCCATCACTGCCGGTGGTATCGTCGCCCCGCTGATTGCCACCACGGGCGTAAGCCCTGAGCTGATGGTTATTGCCGTCGGTTCTGGTAGCGTGATTTTCTCTCACGTAAACGATCCGGGCTTCTGGCTGTTCAAGGAGTACTTCAACCTGACGATCGGTGAAACCATCAAGTCCTGGTCAATGCTGGAAACGATTATTTCGGTGTGTGGTCTGGTCGGGGTTCTGCTGCTGAATATGGTTATCTGATGTAAAAAAGCCGGGTGGCGCTAGCGCTCACCCGGTCTACCTTCTCTTCTCTCTCCCTCTGGGAGAGGGAAACTACCGCTTCTTACCCACCGCCCTTCTGCGCTTGTCCAAATCCTTAATCAGCCTGTTCACCTCGTCATCGGCAAACATCTTCTCAAGGGTTGTGGAGAGCTTGCGACGCCAGTTCTTGTACTGATAGCTGGTACCCGGAATGTTGACCGGCTCCGCCATATCAATCCAGTCTTCTGGCTGCAGGCCCAGCAGTGCACTGTTGCTGTCAGCAATGTAGCGCTGCAAACCACGGTTAAGCGTTGACGTCATCGACATCAGCGAGGCCTTATGTCCGGCACGCTTCGGCAGACAGCCCTGTTTGTGTAGCGCATCCAGAAGCCCTTGCTTTGACAGCTCGCGGTCCTGATAAAGGCCCCGCAGCACCTCTTCATCCGGATACAGCCCCAGCGTTTTGCCAAGCGTCAGATCGCCGCTTTCCCAATAGCCACGCAGCGTAGGAAGGTCATGCGTCGTCGCGACAGCCATTGATTGTTCCGGGTACGCTTTCGGCGCGCGGAAGGTTTTCTCATGGTCGTTTTCAAAATAGAGCACTTTATAGGAGTAAACGCCGCTGTCGCGGAGCTTACTGACAATTTCTACCGGCACGGTGCCGAGATCTTCGCCGATCACCATGCAACGGTGACGCTTGCTTTCCAGCGCCAGGATCGACAGCAGATCGTCGACCGGATACTGCACGTAAGCCCCATGATCGGCCGTTTCACCATACGGGATCCACCACAAGCGGAGCACGGACATTACGTGATCGATACGCAACGCGCCGCAGTTTTGCATATTGGCGCGCAGCAGATCGATAAATGGCTCGTAAGCACGCGCGGCCATCACGTGCGGATCCATCGGCGGTAACCCCCAGTTCTGCCCGAGCGGGCCAAGAATGTCCGGCGGCGCGCCGACGGAGGCTTTCAGGCAGTAGAGTTCACGGTCACACCAGGTTTCCGCACCGCCCTCTGCCACGCCAACGGCCAAATCGCGATACAGGCCGATCGGCATGTTGTAGCTCTGGCTTACCTGCCAGCAGGCGGCAAACTGGCTGTACGCCAGCCACTGCAGCCAGAGATAGAAATCCACCTCATCGGCCTGTTTTTTACAGAAGGCTTTCACTTCCGGGGTGTCGACGGTCTGATACGCTTCCGGCCAGACCGGCCAGCCCCAGCGCATTTCATCCTCTTTCACCTGATACGCATGCAGCGCATCGAACGCTGCCTGCCAGTAGAGACTTTCGCCCTCCTGGGTCACAAACTGGCGAAAGGCTGCCATCTGCTCGTCATCACGCTGAGCAAAACCTTTCCACGCCAGGCGCAGTGCGGCCATCTTCAGCGCGGTGACCGTGGCATAGTCCACCCAGTCGGCATCACGCGCCTGCTTCAGCGCCTGCTGCGTGGTGCTGAGTTTCCACCAGTCCTGCGCCTCTTTGCTGTTGGTGAAGTCCTCTAAGGCATTCACGTCAATATAAATCACGTTCAGCCAGCGGCGGGATGAGGGGCTATACGGGCTTGCGCTTTCCGGGTTCGCCGGATAGAGCGCGTGGATCGGGTTTAGGCCGATAAACGCGCCGCCACGCTCGCCAACATTCGCCAGCATCTTTTTCAGATCGCCGAAATCGCCGATGCCCCAGTTGCTGTCGGAACGCAGCGTATAGAGCTGCACGCAGGCGCCCCACAGTTTATTGCCTTCGAGCAACGCCTGCGGCTCATAGCAGCGTTTGGGCGCAACGATCACCCGGCAGTGAAAACGCCGGTCTTCCTGGGTGAGCGTTAAGGTGTGATAGCCCTCCGGCAACTTAGCCGGAAGGATAAGCGCTTTGCCACCGGTCGCGTGACCTTTATGCTGATGCCCCTCTTCGGTGGTCAGCAGCCAGCTAAACTCGCCGCGCCCTTCCACCGACAGCGGCATTTTTTTGCCCGCAGTAAACACCTTCACGTTGGGTACCGGCGCAACCGACGCTTTCGCGTCGGCTTTGTGCATGGCGTCCAGCAAACGTCTTTTGGTCTCAGCGCCAATTGACTGTGGTTTGCCGTGAGCATTGATGTAACTGAGGCTAATCCCCGCCGCCTGCGCGGCACTGTCCAGACGTTTACTCTCCATCGCGCTTCCTTAGCGTTTTGCCTGCCAGATACGAGCCTGATAATCACGGATTGAGCGGTCAGAGCTGAACATGCCGCAGCGCGCAGTGTTCAGGATGCATGCGCGGGTCCAGGCTTCCTGGTCGCGGTACAGCACGTCGACCTGCTTTTGCGCTTCTACATACGCCGTGAAGTCCGCCATCACCAGATACGGGTCGCCGCCCTGCTTGTCCATGCTGTGCAGCATTTGGTCAAACGCGTGCTTATCACCGTCGCTATATTTGCCGCTTTCAAGCTCTTTCAGCACCGCATCCAGCACTTTGTCTTTCTTACGCCATTTCACCGGATCGTAGCCTTTGGCCTTGATGGCTTTCACTTCTTCAACGGTATGGCCGAAGATAAAGATATTATCTTCACCCACCTGCTCGGCAATCTCAACGTTGGCACCGTCCAGCGTTCCGACGGTCAGCGCACCGTTCAGCGCCAGCTTCATGTTGCCGGTACCGGAAGCCTCTTTCCCCGCCGTGGAGATCTGCTCGGAGATATCCGCCGCCGGGATCAGCAGTTCTGCTGCGGAAACACAGTAATCCGGCAGGAACACCACCTTCAGCTTGTCGCCCACTGTCGGATCGTTGTTGATCGCCGCCGCCACTTTATTGATCGCGAGGATAATGTTTTTCGCCAGGTAGTAACCCGGTGCCGCCTTCGCGCCAAACAGGAACACGCGCGGTACGCGGTCGGCCTGCGGGTTTTCGCGGATCTCTTTGTACAGCGCCAGAATGTGCAGCAGGTTCAGGTGCTGACGTTTGTACTCGTGCAGGCGTTTAATCTGGATATCGAAAATCGCGTTCGGGTTGATTTCAATGCCGGTACGCACTTTGACGAACTCGGCCAGTCGAACTTTGTTCTCCCGCTTAATGGCGCGGTACTGCTCGCGGAATTTCGCGTTGTCAGCCTGTTTTTCCAGGTTGATCAGCTGGTCCAGGTCATTGGCCCACTCTTTCTTCAGGGTCTTGTCCAGCAGAGCGGCCAGCAGCGGATTGCACTGTTTGATCCAGCGACGCGGCGTGATGCCGTTGGTCACGTTATGGAATTTGGTCGGCCACAACTGGTGATATTCCGGGAACAGATCTTTCACCACCAGATCCGAGTGCAGCGCCGCCACGCCGTTAACGGCAAAGCCGCTCACCACGCACATATTCGCCATGCGTACCTGCTTGTCATGCACCACGGCCAGTTTCGCCCAGACCGCCTTGTCGCCAGGCCAGGTTTTTTCCACCAGAATCTTAAACTGGTCGTTAATCGTGTTGATGATCTGCATATGACGCGGCAGCAGCGTTTTCACCAGCTTCTCATCCCAGCACTCCAGCGCTTCTGGCATCAGGGTGTGGTTGGTGTAAGCGAAGGTGCGGCTGGTAATCGCCCAGGCGTCATCCCAGCTCAGCTGATGCTCGTCAATTAGCACGCGCAGCAGCTCAGGGATCGCAATCGTCGGGTGCGTGTCGTTGAGTTGAATCACTTCGAAGTCCGGCAGCTGCGCCAGCTTGCGGCCCGCCAGATGATGGCGACGCAGGATGTCCGCCACGGAGCAGGCGCACTGGAAATATTGCTGCATCAGACGCAGTTTTTTACCCGCCAGGTGGTTGTCGTTCGGGTAAAGCACCTTGGTCAGCTTCTCGGCGTCGATACCCTGCTGCTCGGCACGCAGGAAATCGCCGTCGTTGAATTTGGTCAGGTTGAATGGATGAGCATGCTTGGCCTGCCACAAGCGCAGCGGCTGCGCTACGCCGTTACGGTAGCCCAGCACCGGCAGATCCCAGGCTTCACCGGTGATAGTGAAAGCCGGCTCCCAGAGCCCCTGTTTAGTGACTTTTCCGCCAATGCCCACCTGCACATCGAGCTGCGCATTGTGGCGGAACCACGGATAGGTATTACGGTGCCAGTCATCCGGCGCTTCCATCTGTTGACCATCAGCAAACGACTGGCGGAACAGACCGTACTGATAGTTCAGGCCATAGCCGATAGCCGACTGACCCACGGTGGCCATTGAATCCAGGAAACAGGCTGCCAGACGGCCCAGACCACCGTTCCCCAGCGCCGGATCGGTCTCTTCTTCGAGCAGGTCGGTGAGCGTAACGTCATGCTCTTTCAACACCTCCCCTACGTCCTCATACCAGCCAAGGTTCAGCAGGTTATTGCCGGTCAGACGGCCAATCAGGAACTCCATCGAAATGTAGTTAACGTGACGTTGACCTTTGACAGGCTTCGCCACCGGTTGAGCATCCAGTTGCTCTGCGAGCGCCCCGCTCACCGCTTGCCACCACTGGTGAGGCGTCATTTCTTTTGCAGCATGAAGGCCAAAACGCTGCCACTGACGCGTCAGGGCAGCCTGAAATTGATCTTTGTTGAAGGTCGGCTGTGACATAGGGAATCGGCATCCTGTAGAGAGTAAAAACATGTTGATGCTAGTGTGCCTGGCTCATTCCTCCTCTTCCTCCTCCTGTCGGGGATTAGACAGGGAGGAGCAGCGGGGATGAGCATAAAAGTGTGATCGAGGCCACTCTGTGAGCATAGTTGGAGTGTGCCCTGAAGGAAAAAAGATAACCGGGGAGAGTGTCAAAAAAATGAAATGCAGTTTCGAGGGAAAGTAAACCACTGAGAAATGATTACTTACGTAGAGTAATATATCTGCAACTAAGCAATATCTAATAGGACTATTAACATCGCATAACTTTACCCAAACTTTATTTACCTCGACGTCACTATACCTTTCTGAAACCTGTTACAGCGCAGCAGCAATGAGACCTTACAAGCCAGCAGCCACGCGGCATGTAAGCCTTTTTGGCAAAGTTCCGCCATTATCGGAATGTTTTGTGACAGAGTGCAAATTCAGCACCACAAAACCCAGACATAACTTGCAATAGTTAACTTATTGGCCGAACTTATATCCATTAATTACGAAGCGCAAAAAAAATAAATTTCTCGTTCCCCACAGTGAAGTGAAAACTATGTTGATTCCGTCAAAATTAAGTCGCCCGGTTCGTCTTGACCATACCGTGGTCCGCGAGCGTCTGTTGGCTAAACTTTCCGGCGCGCATAATTTCCGACTGGCGCTGGTTACGAGCCCTGCAGGTTATGGAAAAACAACGCTCATTTCGCAATGGGCCGCAGGTAAAAGCGATCTTGGCTGGTACTCTCTCGACGAGGGCGATAACCAGCAAGAGCGTTTTGCCAGCTATCTGATTGCCGCCATTCAGCAGGCAACCAACGGACACTGCGTCGCCAGTGAGGTGATGGTGCAAAAGCGCCAGTACGCCAGCCTGTCCTCTCTTTTCTCACAGCTGTTTATCGAACTGGCCGAATGGCATCGCCCGCTGTATGTGGTGATTGATGACTATCACCTGATCACCAACCCGGTTATCCACGAGTCGATGCGTTTTTTCCTGCGCCATCAGCCGGAAAACCTGACCCTGGTTGTGCTCTCGCGCAACCTGCCGCAGTTGGGGATTGCCAACCTGCGCGTACGCGATCAGCTTCTGGAAGTGGGTAGCCAGCAGTTGGCCTTTACGCACCAGGAAGCCAAACAGTTCTTTGACTGCCGCCTGAACTCGCCGATTGAGGCCTCTGAAAGCAGCCGCCTGTGTGATGACGTTGCCGGCTGGGCCACCGCCCTACAGCTGATCGCTCTGTCCGCGCGGCAGAATAATAGTCCGGCGCATCAGTCAGCACGTCGTCTGGCCGGGATTAACGCCAGCCATCTCTCCGATTACCTGGTGGATGAGGTGCTGGACAGCGTCGATCCTGCAACCCGTAATTTCCTGCTGAAAAGCTCCCTGCTGCGATCCATGAACGATGCGCTGATTGTTCGCGTCACGGGCTGTGAAAACGGCCAACTCCAGCTCGAAGAAATTGAACGTCAGGGCCTGTTCCTGACGCGAATGGACGATCCCGGCGAGTGGTTCAGCTATCACCCGCTGTTTGGCAGCTTCCTGCGCCAACGCTGTCAGTGGGAACTTGCCGTCGAACTGCCGGAAATTCACCGTGCCGCCGCCGAAAGCTGGATGGCGCAAGGCTTCCCGAGCGAGGCAATTCACCACGCGCTTGCCGCCGGTGATGCCAGCATGCTGCGCGATATCCTGCTTAACCATGCGTGGGGGTTGTTTAACCACAGCGAACTGGCACTGCTCGAAGAGTCGTTAAAAGCCCTGCCGTGGGAAAGCCTCCTTGAGAACCCGCGTCTGGTGCTGCTGCAGGCCTGGCTGATGCAAAGCCAGCATCGCTACAGCGAAGTCAATACCCTGCTGGCGCGCGCCGAGCAGGAGATGGAAAGCGAGATGGATACCATCCTGCACGGCGAGTTTAACGCCCTGCGGGCGCAGGTCGCGATTAACGATGGTGACCCGGATGAGGCTGAACGCCTGGCGATGGTCGCCCTCGACGAGCTGCCGCTGGCTAACTTTTACAGCCGTATTGTGGCCACGTCAGTGCACGGTGAAGTCCTGCACTGCAAAGGTGACCTGACGCGCTCTCTGTCGCTGATGCAGCAAACCGAACAGATGGCGCGTCGCCATGATGTTTGGCACTACGCTCTATGGAGCCTGATTCAGCAAAGCGAGATTTTATTTGCTCAGGGGTTCCTGCAGGCCGCCTGGGAGAATCAGGAAAAAGCGTTCCAGCTCATTCGTGAACAGCATCTGGAACAGCTGCCGATGCATGAGTTCCTGTTGCGTATTCGCGCTCAGCTGATGTGGGCGTGGGCGCGCCTGGACGAGGCAGAAAGCTGTGCCCGCCAGGGCGTGAACGTGCTTTCCAGCTTCCAGCCGCAGCAGCAGCTGCAATGCCTGGCGCTGCTGGTGCAGTGCTCGCTGGCGCGCGGCGATTTGGATAATGCACGTAACCATCTTAACCGCCTGGAGAACCTGCTCGGTAACGGTCAGTACCATAGCGACTGGGTGTCAAACGCCGATAAGGTGCGGGTGATCTACTGGCAAATGACTGGCGACAAGAAATCCGCGGCCAACTGGCTGCGCCATACGCCAAAACCTGAGTTTGCCAACAACCACTTCCTGCAAAGCCAGTGGCGGAACATTGCCCGCGTGCAAATCCTGCTCGGCGATTTTGAGCCTGCCGAGATCGTGCTGGAAGAGCTGAACGAAAACGCCCGCAGCCTGCGTCTGATGAGCGATCTGAACCGCAACCTGCTGCTGCTTAACCAGCTCTACTGGCAGGCAGGGCGTAAGAATGATGCCCAGCGCGTGCTGCTGGAAGCGCTGCAGTTGGCGAACCGCACCGGGTTTATCAGCCACTTTGTGATTGAAGGGGAAGTGATGGCGCAGCAGCTGCGCCAGCTGATTCAGCTCAACACGCTGCCGGAGCTGGATCAGCATCGCGCCCAGCGTATCCTGCGCGAGATTAACCAGCACCATCGCCACAAGTTTGCCCACTTCGACGAGAACTTCGTTGAACGCCTGCTCAACCATCCGGAAGTGCCAGAACTTATCCGCACCAGCCCGCTCACCCAGCGTGAATGGCAGGTTCTGGGGCTGATCTATTCAGGCTACAGCAATGAGCAGATTGCCGGCGAGCTGGCGGTAGCGGCAACCACCATCAAAACGCATATTCGTAATCTGTATCAGAAGCTGGGCGTGGCGCATCGCCAGGATGCGGTACAGCATGCACAGCAATTATTGAAGATGATGGGATACGGGGTTTAGGTGCGTGCAGCCTGATGCCCTCACCCCGGCCTTCTCCCACAGGGAGAGGGAGAAAGGCGTCTCAGCACAGCTCTAACTGCAAATTATTATCTTTAATCACCTGCAACACCCCCGCTGGCGGCATCACGTCGGTGTAAACCGCATTGACCATGCTGATGCTGCCCATGTTCACCATCGCGTTACGCCCAAACTTAGAGTGGTCCACCACCAGCATAACGTGGCGCGAGTTTTCAATGATTGCGCGCTTGGTGCGTACCTCGTGGTAATCAAATTCCAGCAGAGAGCCATCGCTGTCGATGCCGCTGATCCCCAGAATGCCGAAATCGAGGCGGAACTGAGAGATAAAATCGAGTGTCGCTTCACCAATGATTCCCCCGTCGCGGCTGCGCAGCTCGCCACCGGCCAGGATGATGCGGAAGTCATCTTTCTGCATCAGGGTATTGGCCACGTTGAGGTTGTTGGTGACGACGCGCAGGTTTTCGTGATCCAGCAGCGCATGAGCGACCGCTTCTGGCGTGGTGCCGATATCAATGAACAACGTGGCCCCATTCGGGATCTGGCTCGCGACTTTGCGGGCGATACGCTCTTTCTCTGCCGTTTGCGTCGCTTTACGGTCGTGCCACGAGGTGTTGACCGAGCTGGACGGCAGCGCCGCGCCGCCGTGGTGGCGCAATATGCGGTTCTGATCGGCAAGGTCGTTCAGGTCACGACGAATTGTTTGTGGGCTGACGGCAAACTGCTCAACCAGCTCTTCGGTGCTGACGTATCCCTGTTTTTTTACCAGTTCGATAATGGCGTCATGACGTTGTGTTTGTTTCATGAAATATCCCTGGGAATTATGTTCGTTTTCGCGCATGCAGCGTGTCGGCAAAGGCCATCGCCAGCCCAATGGCCAGCCCGGTAACGTGAGCGCCATTCGCGATAGACATACCAAACACATCAAACCATCCGGCAATTAGCCATATTAACGCAAAGGTAATTAATCCGCGCTGCAGAGAGATGCCGCTTTCTGGATCGCGCTCGCCTCTGAGCCAGACGTAGCCCATCAGGGCATACACTACGCCGGATAAACCGCCAAACCACGGCCCGCTGAATTTATGCTGCACATAGCCGCTTAACAGGGCGCTGATCACGGTAATCACAATCAGCTTACCGCTGCCAAGACGCTTCTCTACGGCACCGCCGAGATACCACCACCACAGCAGGTTAAAGAGAATATGCATGACGGAGAAGTGCATCAGCGCATGCGTAAAGTAGCGCCAGACGTCAAATTGCAGAGACGGGTCGTACGGCCACGCCAGCGCGATCATCACGCGCTGGTCACCCACCACGTTCATAATAATGAAGACGAGAATACAGGCTGCCATTAACAGGAGCGTAAACGGGCCTGCGCGTTCGCGGATGGTGGCAAGGAAAGGAAAGCGGCTGTAGTGCAGCCCCGTGTCCGTCTGGCCAGACTGCCAGCTTGCGGCCAGATAGCGTGGGTCTGCGGGATTCTCCAGAAAACGCGCCAGCTCTTCGTTGACTCGCGCGGCCTGGCTCTCGTCGGCCAGCCAGACATCGGTCTGGGTATGTTGCTGAATAGTCAGAATAACGCCCTGCGTCGCCATATAGTCGACAAACGCCTGGGCGACGCGCGGATTGGTAAAGGAGGTGATCATCAACATGGGCGGCGGTCGCTTATTTCCACACAAAAGGGGACAGTATAGCGGTATCAGCGATCAAACGCGTGCTCAACTTCTGCCGGGAAATGACGATGCCAGGCATCAAACCCACCGTCGACGCTGTACACCGCCTCATAGCCCTGCTGAAGCAGATACTGCGCCGCACCTTTACTGCTGTTGCCGTGGTAGCACATCACCATGACCGGCGTTTCAACGTCGTTATCGCGCATAAACGCGCCCAGCGTATCGTTGGTCAGATGAAATGCGCCCGGGGTGTGGCCCATAGCGAAACTTTGCGGATCGCGAATATCCACCAGCACCGCCTTTCCCTGGTGCATTTTCTGGTGGGCTTCTTCTACGTTAATACATTCAAACTGATCCATGGTGTTCTCTTTACAGTGGTCAACGGCACGATTTTACCTCGTAGTGTACGTCCTGGCGGCGGGTAAACGCCATTATGTTATCCATATCACTCTAAATTGTTTTTTTGATGTTACCAAAGGCGCGTTCCTTTGCTATTATGAGCGATATCGAACATTTCTGAGCTTTAACGAAAGTGCATGAGGGTGTTATGGAAACCAAAGATCTGATTGTGATAGGCGGTGGCATCAACGGTGCCGGTATTGCGGTCGATGCCGCAGGACGCGGTTTATCCGTACTGATGCTGGAAGCTAACGATCTCGCCTGCGCGACGTCGTCCGCCAGCTCAAAACTGATTCACGGCGGCCTGCGCTACCTTGAACACTACGAGTTCCGCCTGGTCAGCGAAGCGCTGGCCGAACGTGAAGTGTTGCTGAAAATGGCGCCGCATCTTGCCATCCCGATGCGCTTCCGCCTGCCACACCGCCCGCACCTGCGTCCGGCGTGGATGATCAGAATAGGTCTGTTTATGTACGATCATCTGGGTAAACGTACCAGCCTGCCGGGTTCGAACGGGTTGCGTTTTGGCTCAGAATCGGTGCTTAAGCCTGAAATCGTGCGCGGATTCGAATATTCCGACTGCTGGGTAGACGATGCGCGTCTGGTTCTGGCCAATGCGCAGATGGTTCAGAAGAAAGGCGGCGAGGTGAAAACCCGCACGCGTGCTACCGCAGCACGTCGTGAAAACGGCCTGTGGATTGTTGAAGCAGAAGACATTGATACCGGCGAGAAGTTTACCTGGAAAGCGCGCGGTCTGGTGAACGCGACCGGCCCATGGGTGAAACAGTTCTTTGATGACGGCATGCATCTGCCTTCGCCGTACGGCATTCGTCTGATTAAAGGCAGCCACATTGTGGTGCCACGCGTGCATACCCAGAAGCAGGCCTACATTCTGCAGAACGAAGATAAGCGCATCGTGTTTGTTATCCCCTGGATGGACGAGTTCTCCATCATCGGTACCACCGACGTGGAATACAAAGGCGATCCGAAAAACGTCGAGATCGACGAGAGCGAAGTGAGCTATCTGCTGAAAGTGTATAACGCGCACTTTAAGAAACAG
Source organism: Enterobacter sp. UNJFSC 003 (assembly GCF_036903355.1). Classification (NCBI taxonomy): domain Bacteria; kingdom Pseudomonadati; phylum Pseudomonadota; class Gammaproteobacteria; order Enterobacterales; family Enterobacteriaceae; genus Enterobacter; species Enterobacter sp. UNJFSC 003. Next base: position 108,049 of record NZ_JBAKHK010000008.1, on the reverse strand, counting down.
CTGGGCCGCGATGACGTGGTCTGGACATATTCCGGCGTGCGTCCGCTGTGCGATGATGAATCTGACTCGCCGCAGGCCATCACCCGTGATTACACGCTTGATATTCACGACGAAGACGGACAGGCACCGCTGCTGTCGGTATTTGGCGGCAAGCTCACCACCTACCGTAAGCTGGCCGAGCATGCGCTAGAAAAACTGGCGCCGTACTACAAAGGCATTGGCCCGGCGTGGACCAAAGGTGCCGTGCTGCCCGGCGGTGACATCGGCAATAATCGCGACGATTACGCCGCGAAACTGCGCCGTCGCTTCCCGTTCATCACCGAAGGAATGGCTCGTCACTATGCCCGTACCTACGGCAGCAATACCGAATTATTCCTGGGCGACGCAAAAGAGATTGCCGATCTGGGTGAACATTTTGGTCATGAGCTATACGAAGCCGAACTGCGCTATCTGGTTGAGCACGAGTGGGTGCGCCGTCTGGAGGATGCTATCTGGCGTCGTACCAAAGAAGGGATGTGGCTGAACGCAGAACAGCAGTCTCGCGTAGCGCAGTGGCTGGCGCAAAACGCAGGAAAGCGCGAGCTGTCGTTAGCGTCTTGATTGTTAAAAAAAGCCCGGTAGGCACAGCGCCACCGGGCTTCATTTTTTATAACCGTACCGGATCGATATGCCAGATCGTCTCGGCATACTCTTTGATGGTTCTGTCCGACGAGAAATAGCCCATGTTGGCGATGTTATACATCGCGGCGCTGGTCCACTTCTCCTGATGGCGATACAGCTCATCCACCTTATCCTGACAGTCCACGTAGCTGCGATAATCCGCCAGCACCTGATAGTGATCGCCAAAGTTAATCAGCGAATCCACCAGGTCACGATAGCGGCTTGGTTCGTCAGGGTTGAAAAGACCGGTACCGATTTGCGTCAGCACCTGACGTAATTCTTCATCCTCTTCGTAATACTCGCGCGGTTTGTAGCCCTGCCTGCGCAGCGCCTCCACCTCTTCCGTGGTATTACCGAAGATAAAGATATTTTCCGCTCCCACGTGTTCCAGCATCTCGACGTTGGCGCCGTCCAGCGTGCCGATGGTCAGCGCGCCGTTCAGGGCAAACTTCATGTTACTGGTGCCGGACGCTTCCGTCCCCGCGGTAGAAATCTGCTCGGAGAGATCCGCCGCCGGAATGATCAGCTGCGCCAGGCTCACGCTGTAGTTCGGGATAAATACGACCTTCAGCTTATCGCCGATGTCCGGATCGTTGTTCACCACTTTCGCCACATCGTTAATCAGATGAATGATGTGCTTCGCCATGTAATAGGCCGAAGCCGCCTTACCGGCAAAGATTTTCACCCGGGGGACCCAATCCGCCGTGGGATCGGCCTTGATGCGGTTGTAGTGAGTGATTACGTGCAGGACGTTCATCAGCTGGCGTTTGTATTCATGTATACGTTTGATCTGCACATCGAACAGCGCTTTTGGGTTAGCGACCACATTCAGATGCAGTGCAAGCCAGACCGACAGGCGTTTCTTGTTGAGCAGCTTGGCTTCACGCACGGCTTTGTTCACCGTGGGGAAATCAATATGCTGTTCAAGCTCGGTCAATTGGCCTAAATCGGTTCGCCAGGTACGGCCAATATTTTCATCCAGAACGTCTGACAGCGGCTGGTTCGCCAGCGCCAGCCAGCGGCGTGGGGTCACGCCATTGGTCACGTTGCAGAAGCGCGTCGGGAAGATTTTCGCGAAGTCCGCGAACAAAGACTGCACCATCAGGTTTGAGTGCAGCTCAGACACCCCGTTAACCTTATGGCTGATCACCACCGCCAGCCACGCCATACGCACGCGTCGACCGTTGGATTCATCAATGATCGAGGAGCGGCTCAGCAGGCCGGTATCGTTCGGATACTGTTCCTGGAGCGTTTTCAGGAAGTAGTCGTTGATCTCAAAGATGATTTGCAGATGGCGTGGCAGAATTTTGCCGAGCATATCCACCGGCCAGGTCTCCAGCGCTTCGCTCATCAGCGTGTGGTTGGTGTACGAGAACACCTGACAGGTCACTTCAAACGCGTCATCCCAGCTGAACTTATGCTCATCCATCAGCAGGCGCATCAGCTCCGGAATAGAGAGGACTGGATGGGTGTCGTTGAGGTGGATGGCGGTTTTCTCCGCCAGATTGCTGTAGGTTTTGTGCAGCTGGTAGTGACGACTCAGGATATCCTGAATGGTCGCGGAGACGAGAAAATACTCCTGACGCAGCCGCAGCTCACGTCCGGAATAGGTCGAGTCATCCGGATAAAGCACGCGAGATACGTTCTCGGAGTGGTTTTTATCTTCCACCGCCGCAAAGTAGTCGCCCTGGTTAAATTTACCCAGGTTGATCTCGCTACTGGCCTGGGCGCTCCACAGGCGCAGCGTGTTGGTGGCATCGGTGTCGTAGCCGGGAATGATCTGGTCATAGGCTACCGCCAGGATCTCTTCCGTTTCTACCCAGCGGGATTTTTTACCTTCCTGCTGAATACGCCCGCCAAAGCGCACTTTATAACGGGTGTTGTGGCGCTTGAATTCCCACGGGTTACCGTATTCAAGCCAGTAGTCTGGGGACTCTTTCTGACGTCCGTCGACGATGTTCTGCTTGAACATGCCGTAGTCATAGCGGATACCGTAGCCGCGGCCCGGCAGTGCCAGCGTCGCCAGCGAATCCAGGAAACAGGCGGCAAGACGCCCCAGGCCACCGTTTCCAAGGCCGGGATCGTTCTCTTCGTCAATCAGTTCTTCTAAATCCAGCCCCATCTCCTCCAGCGCGTTTTTTACGTCGTCATAAATGCCGAGCGACAACAGCGCGTTAGAAAGGGTACGGCCTATCAAAAACTCCATCGACAGGTAGTAAACCTGACGCGTTTCTTGTGAGAGCTGCGCACGGTTGGAGCGCAGCCAGCGTTCGACTAAACGGTCACGCACGGCAAACAGAGTGGCGTTCAGCCACTCATGCTTATTGGCGATAACCGGATCTTTCCCGATGGTGAACATCAGCTTATAGGCGATGGAGTGCTTTAACGCCTCAACGCTGAGTGTGGGTGAAGAGTAGCTAAAAGGAGCGTTCATATCAGTAACTTCGCCTCGTTACATCAAGCGTTGATAAAGGTCGCGGTATGACTGCGCCGCAACGTGCCAGCTAAAGTCCATGGACATCGCCTGACGCTGAACGTAACGCCACAGGGATGGACGGGACCACAAGACGAATGCACGCCGAATCGCCCGAAGCAGCGACCAGGCATTACTGTCCTCAAAGACAAACCCGCTGGCGATACCGTCCGCCAGGTTTTCAAGGGAGCTATCCGACACCGTATCTGCCAGCCCACCCGTGCGTCGCACCAGCGGCAAGGTGCCGTATTTCAGGCCGTACAGCTGCGTCAGCCCGCAGGGTTCGAAACGGCTCGGCACCAGGATAACGTCCGCGCCGCCCATAATGCGGTGGGAAAACGCCTCGTGATAACCAATCTGTACACCAACCTGCCCAGGATGTTCCGCCGCCGCGGCAAGGAAACCTTCCTGTAGCACCGGGTCACCCGCGCCGAGCAGTGCCAATTGCCCGCCCTGCTCCAGCAGCCCCGGCAGCGCCTCCAGCACCAGATCCAGCCCCTTCTGGCTGGTCAGGCGGCTAACCACCGCAAACAGCGGCACTTTGTCGTTGACCTTCAGCCCCATCGCAATCTGCAGCTGGCGCTTGTTTTCGGCTTTGTCGTCTACCGATTCCCGCCCATAGCGTGCTGCCAGCAGAAGGTCGGTTTCCGGGCTCCAGATTTTTTCATCAACGCCATTCAAAATGCCCGACAGACGCCCTTCACGGTGGCGCTGTTGCAGCAGACCTTCCAGACCGTAGCCGAACTCCGGCTGCGTAATTTCGCGCGCATAGGTTGGGCTGACTGCCGTAATGTGATCGGCGTAGTAGAGTCCGGCTTTGAGGAACGAAATTTGCCCGTTAAATTCCACCCCATGAACGTTATAGAACGACCATGGCAGATCGATGTCATTCATATGATGGGCATAGTACATGCCCTGGTACGCCAGGTTATGTACCGTAAAGACCGATTTCGCCGGATGACCGCGCGCCGCCAGATAGGCCGGTGCCAGCCCGGCGTGCCAGTCATGCGCATGCACAATGTCCGGGCGCCAGAAGGGATCAAGCCCGACGGCCATCTCTGCCCCTACCCAACCGAGCAGCGCAAAGCGCAGCACGTTGTCGGTATAGGCAAACAGGTTAGTATCGTGATACGGGCTCCCCGGTCTGTCGTAGAGATGCGGCGCGTCGATCAGGTAGATACCCACACCGTTGTAATGCCCAAACAGCAGAGTGATGCGCCCGGCGAAGGTGTCACGCCGCGACACGACCTTTGCATCTGGAATACCGCGCCGGATATCCGGAAATGCGGGCAACAGTACGCGAGTATCCACTCCGCTGGCAATTTGCGCCGCGGGTAATGCGCCAAGAACATCCGCCAGACCACCCGTTTTTAACAACGGGAACATCTCTGAACATACATGTAAAACCTGCATTATCGCTCCTGTTTGATCTGCAGCTTCCGCAACATTTCCCGTGTTACTAACACGATCCCCTCTTCTGAGCGGTAGAAACGACGCGCATCTTCTTCCGCGTTTTCGCCAATCACCATTCCTTCAGGAATGACGCAGGCACGGTCGATAACACAGCGACGCAGGCGACATGAACGCCCTACCCAGACATCCGGCAACAAGACTGCCGAGTCAATATTACAAAATGAATTCACGCGCACGCGGGGGAACAGCACCGACTGCACCACCACCGAACCGGAGATAATGCACCCGCCGGAGACCAGCGAGTTCAACGTCATCCCATGGCTGCCAGAGCGGTCCTGTACGAACTTCGCCGGCGGCAACGATTCCATATGGGTGCGAATCGGCCAGTTCTGGTCATACATATCCAGCTCAGGCGTGACGGAGGCCAGGTCGAGGTTTGCCTTCCAGTACGCTTCCAGTGTGCCAACATCGCGCCAGTAAGGCTCAGAATTGGGATCGGACTGCACGCAGGACAACGGGAAAGGATGTGCATACGCCATGCCAGCTTTGGTGATTTTCGGAATGATATCTTTGCCAAAGTCATGGCTGGAGTTTTCGTCTTTGTCGTCGTCTTCCAGCAGTTCATAAAGGTATTCCGCATCAAAGATATAGATCCCCATGCTGGCGAGCGACTTGGTATCGTCTCCTGGCATGGTTGGCGGATTAGACGGTTTTTCAACGAAGTCGATAATCTTATCGTCGGCATCAACATGCATCACGCCAAACGCCGTCGCCTCAGCAACGGGCACAGGCAGACACGCCACGGTGCAACGTGCGCCTTTCTCGACGTGGTCGATGAGCATGTGTGAATAATCTTGCTTGTAAATATGGTCGCCCGCGAGGATCACGATGTATTCCGCGCCGTAGCGGCGAATGATATCGAGGTTTTGCGTTACCGCATCGGCCGTACCGCGATACCAGTTCTCACCGTGAACGCGCTGCTGGGCAGGCAAAAGGTCGACAAACTCGTTCATCTCTTCGCTGAAAAATGACCAGCCGCGTTGGATATGCTGCACCAGCGTATGCGACTGATACTGAGTAATGACGCCAATGCGGCGAATGCCTGAGTTAAGGCAGTTGGACAGAGCAAAGTCGATGATGCGGAATTTACCACCAAAGTGAACAGCAGGTTTAGCACGTTTGATGGTCAAATCTTTCAGACGGGTACCACGCCCGCCCGCGAGTATTAGGGCAACCGTTTTTAAGGGTAGCTGGCGTGCCAACATTAACGGATCGTTCTTCTCTAATCTAACCATGACTAACTCCTTTTTTATCATCTTTGGAATACGCACACTCCGTGCGCAGGCCCGTGCCAGACAGCCATAACTACCGGATTATCCGCTCCGGCAAAGGGGGGAATAGCGCGCCACTCCCCGTCAGGTAAAACAATCTCAGCGACGTCATCCGTCGCATTCAGCGTGACCAGCCACTTATCCGAAAGCAGGATTTGCAGGCGGGGTACGCCGTGTTGCCACTCTTGCGCGCTTAACGGTTGCGCGTCTTTGTTCAGCCAGCGAACGTTGCCATCGCCCTCTTCCCACCATCGATCGGCAGTGAGCGCGGGGATGCGCTGGCGAAGGTGGATCAGCGCAGCGGTAAAATGGATGAGTCCACTGTTCGCTTCACCCCAGTCGAGCCAGGTTAAGGCGTTATCCTGGCAATACGCATTATTGTTACCGTGCTGGCTGTGGCCGTGTTCATCGCCCGCCAGCAGCATCGGCGTTCCCTGTGATAACAGCAGCGTCGTCAGGAGCGCATGCACGCTGGCACGTCGCCGCTCGATAACGTCAAGGCTTCCGCCTAACCCTTCTATACCATGGTTAAAGCTATGGTTATTGTTAGTGCCATCGCGATTCTCCTCACCGTTTGCCTCATTGTGTTTCTGATTGAAACAAACGCAGTCGCGGAGTGTAAAACCGTCATGAGCCGTGACCAGGTTGATGGTGGCAGAGGGTAATTTTCCGTCGCGCTTAAAGAGCTCGCTGGAACCGGCAAAGCGTCCGGCGAACTCTCCCAGAGACAGATTCCGCTCCAGCCAGAATCGACGCATGGCATCGCGGTAGCGATCGTTCCACTCGGCAAACAGGGGGGGGAAATTCCCCACCTGATACCCGCCTTCACCGATATCCCACGGTTCAGCAATCAGCTTCACCTGCGAGAGCACCGGACAGTTTTTTATCGCCTCAAACAGCGGCGCCTGCTGGCTGAATGCCGGTGTACGCCCCATCACGGGGGCCAGGTCAAAACGAAAACCATCAATGTGGTACGTTTCCACCCAGTATTTCAGGCATTCATACGCATAATGCATCACTGCCGGATGGCTAAGATTTAGCGTGTTACCACAACCGGTCCAGTTGTAGTAATCGCCATCCTCCCTGATCCAATAATAGCTACGGTTATCAATTCCGCGCTGTGAGAGGGTCGGTCCGTCGAGATCGCTTTCCGCACTGTGGTTCAAAACCACGTCCAGAATGACCTCGATTCCCGCCGCATGGAGCGCCTTCACCGCATCACGAAACTCATCCCGCGCCTTTTCCGGATGTACGGCATAGCGTGGTTCGAGGGCGAACATCGCCAGCGGGTTGTAGCCCCAATAGTTGCTTAATCCCAGTCTTTGCAGGCGAGGTTCGCTGGCAAAATGCGCGACCGGCAACAGCTCCAGCGCGGTAATCCCCAGATGCGTTAGGTAGGCAATCATCACCGGGTGCGCGAGCGCCTTGTAGGTGCCGCGAATCGCCTTAGGGATTGACGGGTGCAGATAGGTCAGCCCTTTAACGTGAGCTTCGTAAAGGACGGTATTGCCCCACGGCGTGCGCGGTGGGGCATCGTCTTCCCAGTCGTACAGATCGTGTACCACCACGCTTTTCGGCGCGATGGGTGCGCTATCGCGCCGATCGGGTTCACCGTAGCCGACGTGGAATATCGGGTCGTCTTTGAACTCCCCCTCCACGCGGTGCGCGCAGGGATCGATCAACAGCTTCGCCGGGTTATACCAGTGCCCCTGCGAAGGTTCCCACGGGCCGTGCACGCGAAATCCGTAGTGCATCCCTGGCCGTCCTCCGGCCAGGTAGCCGTGCCACATATCCCCCGTGCGTGACGGAAGATCGTAACGATGCTCATGACCTTCACCGTCAAACACGCAGAGTTCTACCCGCTCCGCATGGGCGGAAAAGAGGGTGAAGTTCACCCCCTTTCCGTCAAAATGTGCCCCGAGCGGTTCGGGGTTACCCGCGGCGAGCTGGGTCATTCTCCCTCCCGCACCAGCCAGATGGTGCTTAGCGGCGGCAGCGTCAGGCTCAGGGAGTTTGGCCGCCCGTGGCTTTCGATTGCATCGCTTTGAACCAGACCGCCGTTACCCGCGTTGCTGCCGTGGTAGTGCATAGAGTCGGTATTGAGGATTTCCCGCCATTTGCCCGGCTGGTTAATCCCGAATCGATACTGCGGGCGTGGAACCGGCGTAAAGTTGCTGGCAACGATGACTTCATTGCCTGCTTTGTCGCGGCGCACAAAAATAAACACCGAGCGTTCGCGATCGTCCACCACCAGCCACTCAAATCCGTACGGGTCGAAGTCCAGCTCGTGCAGGGCTTTATGATGGCGATAGGTCAGGTTCAGATCGCGTACCAGGCGCTGCACGCCGTGGTGCCAGTTATCGCCGCCTTCCAGCAGATGCCAGTCGAGACTGGTGTCGTGGTTCCACTCGCGGCCTTGGGCAAACTCATTGCCCATAAACATCAGTTTCTTGCCGGGGAAGGCAAACATCCAGCCGTAGTAGGCGCGCAGGTTGGCAAACTTTTGCCATGCATCGCCCGGCATACGGTCAAGGATGGATTTTTTGCCATGCACCACTTCATCATGCGACAGCGGTAGCATGAAGTTCTCGGTGTAATTGTAGAGCAGGCCGAAAGTTAGCTTGTCGTGGTGATACTGGCGATGAACCGGGTCCAGCTTCATGTAGTCGAGCGTGTCATGCATCCAGCCCAGGTTCCATTTGTACCAGAACCCCAGGCCGCCCATTGACGGCGGGCGAGAAACGCCAGGAAAGTCGGTCGACTCTTCCGCCATCGTCACCGCGCCCTCTACCTGTTCGCCAAGAATGCGGTTGGTATTACGCAGGAACTCAATGGCTTCGAGATTTTCACGACCGCCATATTCGTTGGGGATCCACTCCCCGTCTTTACGGCTGTAGTCGCGGTAGATCATCGAGGCCACCGCGTCGACGCGCAGAGCATCAATCCCGAAGCGTTCGATCCAGTACAGCGCGTTCCCCACCAGGAAGTTCGTCACTTCACGTCGACCGTAGTTATAAATAAGCGTGTTCCAGTCCTGGTGATAACCTTCGCGCGGGTCGCTGTGTTCATACAGCTTCGTGCCGTCAAACTCTGCCAGCGCAAAATCATCCGACGGGAAGTGGCCTGGCACCCAGTCCAGGATCACGTTCAGCCCGGCGGCGTGCGCGGCATTAATGAAATAGCGGAAGTCATCGCGCGTGCCGAAGCGACGCGTCGGCGCATATAGCCCAGTTGGCTGATAGCCCCAGCTCCCGTCGAACGGGTGTTCGTTAATCGGCAGCAGCTCAAGATGGGTAAAGCCCATCCACTTGGCGTACGGCACCAGCTGATCGGCGAGTTCTCGATAGCTCAGCCAGAAGTTGTTATCCGTATGCCGACGCCAGGAGCCGAGGTGGACTTCATAGACTGAGATTGGCGCATCAAAGCGGTTGGCCTGCTTGCGCTCCTCGCTCTGAACAACCTTTTCAGGCAACCCGCAAATCAACGAGGCGGTATCCGGGCGCATCTGCGCTTCAAAGGCATACGGGTCGGATTTCATACGCAGATTGCCGTTGGCATCGATCATCTCGAATTTGTAGAGCTGACCGTTGTGCGCGCCGGGGATAAACAGTTCCCAGATACCAGTTTCCCGGCGCAGGCGCATCGGGTGACGGCGACCATCCCAGTAGTTGAACTGCCCGACAACGGAGACGCGCTGGGCATTCGGCGCCCACACGGCAAACCGCGTCCCGGTGATACCATCCATGGTATCCGCATGGGCACCCAGCGTTTCGTAGGGGCGTAAATGGGTTCCTTCGGACAGTAGCCAGGCATCCATCTCTTTTAAGAGCGGGCCAAAGCTATAGGGATCGTCAATCAAGTTTTGCTGACCATGCCAGATGACGGCGAGCTGATAACGAAAAGGGTTTTTACGGCGAGGCATTACGCCCGAGAAGAATCCACGTGAGTCGAGGCATTCCAGATTGCCCACCTTGCGGCCAGTTTTGGGTTCGATAACCCACACTTCTGTGGCATCCGGTAACAAGGCGCGGACTTCAAGCCCAGCCTCTGTACGGTGCATCCCTAGCACAGAAAAGGGGTCGGCAAAATGACCCGCAATAAGCGCATTAATCACGTCTCTCGAAATACGATCGGACATGGTATTCATCCTGTTTTTTTATGTCGCCCTTTGTAATCGCTCCGGGACGACTTTTAATGTGACCTAAACGGTGCAGTTAATCCTCTCTGCGCCGTCTTACCCTCAGGTGAGAAATGAATCTTCCTTAAAGCATAGCCAACGACGTGGTTCCTCCTGATAAAAAATAAGACATCTGCGTTTTACTCCATGTAGTACGCAAAAAAAGGGGGTGAAAATCACCCCCTGTCGTTAACAAATTATTACGCCAGCTGGCGCAGCATGCGGCGCAGCGGCTCTGCGGCACCCCATAGCAGCTGGTCACCCACGGTGAACGCGGAGAGGTATTCCGGCCCCATGTTCAGCTTACGCAGGCGGCCAACTGGCGTGGTCAGCGTGCCGGTGACGGCTGCCGGGGTCAGTTCGCGCATGGTGATATCGCGATCGTTTGGCACCACTTTCGCCCACGGGTTATGCGCGGCCAGCAGTTCTTCCACGGTCGGAATTGACACATCTTTTTTCAGTTTAATGGTGAAGGCCTGGCTATGGCAGCGCAGCGCACCGATACGTACGCAGAGACCGTCAACCGGGATCGCTGACGCGGTGTTGAGGATTTTATTGGTCTCAGCCTGGCCTTTCCACTCTTCGCGGGTCTGGCCGTTATCCAGCTGTTTGTCGATCCACGGGATCAGGCCACCGGCCAGCGGTACACCAAAGTTATCCACCGGGAGTTCGCCGCTGCGGGTCAGCTGCGTGACGCTACGCTCGATATCGAGAATCGCGGACGCCGGGTTTGCCAGCTCGGTCGCAACGCTATGGTGCAACTGACCCATCTGCGTCAACAGTTCACGCATATGACGCGCACCGCCGCCGGACGCCGCCTGGTACGTTGCCACGGACACCCACTCCACCAGATCCTGCGCGAACAGGCCACCCAGGGACATCAGCATCAGGCTAACGGTACAGTTACCGCCGACAAAGGTTTTCACGCCGTTGTTCAGGCCGTCAGTGATGACGTCCTGGTTCACCGGGTCGAGAATAATGATGGCATCGTCTTTCATGCGCAGCGAAGAGGCCGCGTCAATCCAGTAGCCCTGCCAGCCGCTTTCACGCAGCTTTGGGTAGATTTCGTTGGTATAATCGCCGCCCTGGCACGTCACAATAATGTCGAGTGCCTTCAGCGCTTCCAGATCGTAAGCATCCTGCAACGTGCCTGTGGTACTACCAAAGGACGGTGCAGCCTGGCCGAGCTGGGAAGTGGAGAAGAAGACCGGGCGGATAGCGTCGAAATCGCGCTCTTCAACCATGCGTTGCATGAGTACAGAGCCGACCATACCGCGCCAGCCGATAAAACCAACGTTTTTCATAGCATTTTTTTCCTGCTGAGGGTGTGTGCTGATTGTGCAAGCCAGTATTGAACTGGGATATGCTTCACATTACAAAATGCTGCCAAAGTCGCAAGCGAAATTAATCGATGATTGCCCGGCAATCAGAAAAAGCGCTAATCATCGGAATAACACTACTAAGTATCAGGGATAATTTAAAGATGAGTGAAATCATTTCCGCCGCGGTTTTATTGATCCTGATTATGGATCCGCTCGGGAACCTGCCGATCTTCATGTCGGTACTGAAGCACACCGAGCCGAAGCGCCGGCGGGCGATCATGATCCGCGAGCTGCTCATCGCCCTGCTGGTGATGTTTATCTTCCTGTTTGCGGGCGAAAAAATTCTCGCGTTCCTGAACCTGCGCGCCGAAACGGTTTCTATCTCGGGCGGGATTATCCTGTTCCTGATTGCCATTAAGATGATTTTCCCCAGCGCGGAGGGCAGCAGCAGCGGCCTGCCTGCGGGTGAAGAACCGTTTATTGTGCCGCTGGCGATTCCGCTGGTTGCCGGGCCGACGATTCTGGCGACGCTGATGCTGCTGTCGCATCAGTATCCGAATCAGATGAGCCATCTGGTGATTGCGCTGCTGATTGCCTGGGGCGGGACGTTTATCATCCTGCTGCAATCGTCGCTATTCCTGCGCCTGCTGGGTGAGAAAGGGGTGAATGCGCTGGAGCGCCTGATGGGGCTGATCCTGGTGATGATGGCGACGCAGATGTTCCTGGATGGAATACGGGCGTGGATGAAAGGTTAGGAAAAGCAAAACGACAACAAAAGTTGTCGTTTTTGGTGTTTGCACCCTTCCCTGTTGGAGAGGGTGCAAACCGGCGTTAGCTCAGCAGCGTAAACGCAATCATCCCGACAATCGCCCCTGTCGTGCCGAGGATAGTTTCCATCAGCGTCCAGGTTTTCAGGGTTTGCGCTTCGGTCGCACCGGTAAATTTACCAAACAGCCAGAAGCCTGCATCGTTCACGTGAGAGACAACGATAGAGCCACCCGCGATGCAGATAGACAGCGCGGCCATCTGCGCACCGGAATAGTTCAGCTGTTCAATCACCGGCATCACCAGACCGACGGCCGTTAAGCACGCCACGGTCGCGGAGCCCTGGATGATACGCACCGCCGCAGCCAGCACAAAGCAGGTTACTGCAATTGGCAGGCCCATCCCGGTCAGCGCTTCGCCCAGAGCCGGACCCACGCCAGAATCCACCAGTACCTGTTTGAACACGCCGCCCGCACCGATCACCAGCAGGATAATCCCCGCAGGCTGCAGCGCTGCACCGCAAATCTCCATTACTCTGTCTTTCGGCATGCCCTGACGCATCGCCAGGCCGTAAATCGCCACCAGACACGCCACCAGGATCGCGGTGAACGGATGGCCGATAAACTCAAACCACTCGTAGGCTGAAGACCCCACCGGAACAAAGCGCGCGGCGATAGTTTTCAGGCCAACCAACACCAGCGGCAGCAGGATCAGAGAAAGGCTGAAGCCGAAGGACGGCATTTTGCCTTCACCCAGATGCGGCTCGGTGACGTCATCCGGAATATGCAGCTCAACGTAACGGCTAATGAAATTGCCCCACAGCGGACCGGCAATAATCATTCCCGGGATCGCAGCACACAGGCCAATCAGGATCATCCAGCCAAAGTCGGCGTGCATTTGAGACGCCAGCAGCATCGGTGCAGGCCCAGGCAGCAGAAACGCCGCCGCGGCCGCCACGCCCGCAAACAGCGGAATGACCAGCTTAACGAGGTTAGTGCCGGTATGGCGCGCCATGGAGAACGCCACGCTAATCAGCAGCACAACGGCCACTTCAAAGAACAGCGGCAGCGCGCAGATCAGGCCAGCCAGGCCAATCGCGTAGTGCGCGCGGCTGTGCCCAAAGGATTTCAGCATCTTGACGGCAATCTGGTCGACCGCGCCCGTCTCATGCAAAATCTTGCCAAACATCGCGCCCAGCGCGACCACTATGGCCAGGAAGCCCAGCGTGCCGCCCATCCCTTTTTCCATCGTCGCCGCGATTTTATCGAGCGGCATACCGGAAAAAAGACCTGCACCAATAGAAACCACCATCAAAGCCACGAAAGCGTGCATACGCGCTTTCATCACTAAAAACAGCAGCAGCAATACGGAACCCACTGCTGTCAAAACAAGCGTTAATGTACTCAAAACTTACAGCCTTTTGTTAATAACCTCGATGGTGCTGGCGACAACACCTTCCAGCGGCTGATCGATATCAACCACCAATACATCCTGCTCGTCCGCACCCGGCTCCTGCAACGCTTCAAACTGCGTGACAAGCATCTGGGTTTTGAAGAAGTGGCCTTTACGCGCCTTCAGACGGCTTTCAATGACCTCGAAGTCCCCTTTCAAATAGATGAAAGAGAGGTTCGGATTGCCGTCACGCAGCAGGTCGCGGTAGGTTTTTTTCAGCGCAGAGCAGACGATCAGAGAGACTTTGTTGGTACGCTGCATCGCGAACGCGGCGTCATTCAGCGCCCGTAACCACGGCTTGCGGTCATCGTCGTTCAGCGGCTCGCCTGCGGCCATTTTGGTGATGTTGCTGCGAGGATGGAGGAAGTCGCCATCAAGAAACGCAGCATGCAGTTGATGCGCCACTTCGCTGGCCACGGCTGATTTACCGCTACCGGAAACGCCCATCAGGACGTAAACGTGGTGATCATGATTAGTCGTGCTCAAAGGGTGTCCCTCAGTCAATTGTTACGGGTAACAGTTATCGGTAACATTGTCCTGCTGGGGCAAAAGAGAAGCAATATCCAAACGTGCGCGAAGTGAATAAGTGTGAGCTACTTCAAATTTGTCAGCTTAAATAGATCCACCCGGTGACAAGGTGAAACCTAAATCTAACATTTTAGGGGTAACCACCTCGCCACGAATGCGCGCCAGCAGGCGTTCCGCACCAATGCGGCCCATGCGCTCACGCGGGGTCAGGACGCTGGCCAGACGCGGCTCCATCACTTGACCAATATCGTGGCCGTGGAAACCGGCAATCGCGATATCATCGGGGATCTTCAACCCCAGACGCTGGCATTCAAACGCTGCACCGACCGCAAGGTCATCGTTGGTACAGAAAATACCGTCCAGTTGCGGATATTCGCGACGCGCCTGACGCATCAGTTCAATACCGGACGTGTAGGAAGAGGATTGCTCCACCATCACGCTGTACGGCGTTAAACCGGCATCAAGCATCGCCTGCTCGTATCCCTTCTGTTTGATGATAGTACGCTCATCAAGACGCGCCCCCAGGTAGGCCACGTGGCGATGACCACGCGCGATGATGGCAGCCGTCATCTGACGCGCCGCTTCGAAGTTATCGAATCCGACGGCAATATCGAGGCAGGGAGACTGACTGTCCATCAGCTCTACCACCGGAATACCGGCAACTTCGATCATCTTGAGCGTGCGAGGGGTGTGAGTACGTTCGGTTAAAATCAAGCCGTCGATGTTCCAGGAAAGCATCGATTCAAGACGTTCCTCTTCCAGTTCCGGCTTGTACCCGTAGTGCGCGAGCATGGTCTGGTAACCAAAAGCATCGGTTACGCTTTCAATACCGCGAAGCACTTCGGCGAAAACCTGGTTGGTTAAGGAAGGAAGCAGAACGCCCACCGCACGGCTGGTCGCATTAGAGAGAATATCGGGTGCGCGGTTGGGGATATAACCCAGTTCATCGAGGGCAGCGGCAATCTTGCCACGCAACGCCACGGAAACCTGTTCCGGGTTACGTAAAAAACGGCTGACCGTCATTTTGGTCACACCGACGCGATCGGCGACATCCTGAAGTACGGGGCGTTTCTTTTTCATCGTCCTGATAAATCTTGAAGTGAGAGATTTTCTCAGTTTATCACGGACAAAGCTCAACCTTCCCCGTTTAAAGGGAAGGTTGAGTAATTATTTATACCGGCGGCAGGTCGAACAGCAGGATTTCACTTTCGCTGTCGGCGTGGACGGACAGAGCCTGCTCGTCCCAGATTGCCAGACCATCAGCCGTTGTCGCTTTCGTACCGTTAATGGTGACTTCACCTTTCACCACCTGGATCCACACGCGGCGGTTAGCGGCAATCTGATGCACAGACTGTTCATCTTTCGCCAGCGCCCAGCGGTACAGCTCCATATCCTGATGCACTTTAAGGGAACCTTCACGCGCGTCCGGGGACAGCACCAGCTGTTTGCCCTGCTTAGCGTCGAAGCGGCGCTGTTCGTAGCGCGGCGTGATGCCGGTTTCTTCTGGAATGATCCAGATTTGATACAGGTGCAGTTTTTCCGTTTTGCTCGGGTTGTATTCCGAGTGACGCACGCCGGTACCCGCACTCATAATCTGGAACTCACCTGCCGGAACCTGCTCTTTATTGCCCATGCTGTCCTGGTGCTCCACCGCCCCTTCCAGCACATAGGTCAGGATTTCCATGTCTTTGTGCGGGTGGGTACCGAAGCCCTGGCCTGCATCAATCACGTCATCGTTAATAACGCGCAGTGCGGAGAAGCCCATGAAGTTCGGGTCGTAGTAGTCAGCAAACGAGAATGAATGCCATGAGTCCAGCCAGCCATGATTTGCGTGACCACGTTCGTTTGCTTTGCGTAAGTAGATCATTGTTTTCACCCTCAGTTCGTTTCGATGAAGTAAGTGTGGACGCAAACCGCCTGGGATCATAGAGGGTGAAAATTGACTCCTCTGTTCAAAAATTATGAACAAGCCAAGAGGAGCCTAAATATCTTATTTGGCGAGGGTTATCGTGGCAGGAGAAGCCTGTTCGAAGGCCCGCTCAAGGAGTTCGAGGTTTGTGAGAACGTCAGATTCCTTGACGTAATTCGGTGCCCCCGCGGTGAAAGTGTCAAACAGTGCATCATACACGCGGCCGTAGTCGCCCGTTTCTGGCGGCAACGTTTCTCTGACCGTAACGCCCTCCTGATTCACATACTCCAGCACGCCCACGGACTCATCCGCCGCAAAGCCGGGTTCGCCTGGCATAATATTGGCCTTCAGGCTGGTCTCCTGCTGGTCGATACCGTACTTGATAAACGATCCTTTAGTGCCGTGAACGATAAATTTCGGGTAGTCGATTTTCACCAGATGGCTGGTCTTGACGATGGCTTTGAGGTCGCCGTAGAACAGCTGCGCTTCAAAGGTATCGTCCGGGTTGGCTTTGTTACGCAGGCTGCGGATGTCATAAGCGACATGATCCGGGCGGCCAAACAGGGAGATAATCTGGTCCATGGTGTGCACGCCCAACCCGAAGAATGAGCCATCCTGCGGCAGCCCGGGCTGGGTTTCAACCACCGGGCGGTAGTAGTCGAAGTGACTTTCAATTTCCACAATGTCGCCCAGCTTGCCGCTTTCAATCGCTTTTTTCGCCGTCAGGAAGCAGCTGTCAAAGCGACGGTTCTGATACGGCGTAACGGTCAGTCCTTTGCTTTTCGCCAGCGCGAACAGCGCTTTCGCTTCCGCGATAGTCGGGGTGAAGGGCTTTTCTACCAGCACGTTTTTGCCCGCTTCGAGCGCGCGTTTCGCATAGTCAAAATGGCTGTCCACATGAGTGCAGACGATAACCAGTTTAACCTGCGGGTCGCCCAGTACCTCATCGAGATCGCTGGTGAAATGAATATGGGAATACTGCGGGTATTGCTCTTCCGGCTTCGCGCGGCGGCGGTAGATATGGGCCACATGCCAGGTATCTTTACGGTGAAGAACGTACGGAAGGTGGTAACGCGTGGTGCTTTTGCCAAATCCAATAAATGCGCAATGTAGTGTCATGGCTCAGTCCTTTTTAAGGTTACTGAGTCTAACCATAACAAAAAAAAAGCCAGCGAGAAGCTGGCTAAAGTAATACTGGAAGCAATGTGAGCAATGTCGTGCTTTCAGGTTCCCGTAGCGGTCTTCCTGAATGCAGAGCAATAATAATCATTCTCATTCGCACTTGTCCAATACTTTTTGCAAAAAATAGCGGTTGACTCAAATTTTAAAGTCATTGATGTTGGAAGGGACCTTTAACTGACTGAGGAATAAGGAATGAGTGAGATAGTGATACGCCACATCGAACCCAGCGATGCAGAAGCTTTGCGTGACATCATGTCGCATCCTGATGTGTATCACGACACGCTACAGCTCCCTCATCCCTCAATGGAAATGTGGCACGAACGCGTTGCGACAAAACCAGGCCGACGCCATCTTGTTGCCTGTCTGGAACAGCGCGTCATTGGGCATATGGCGCTGGACGTAATGGAAAACCCGCGTCGCAGCCACGTTGCCACATTCGGCATAAGCGTGGCTGCGGATATGCAGGGTCGCGGCGTAGGCCGCAGGCTCATGAGCGAAATGATTAACCTGTGCGACAACTGGTTACGCATTGAACGTATCGAACTGACGGTCTTTGACGATAACCCAGCGGCAGTTACACTCTATAAAAATTTTGGGTTTGAAATCGAAGGGACCGGCAGGAAATTTGCACTGCGCAACGGCGAGTATGTGGACGCGTATTATATGGCGAGAATGAAGTAGTTCAGTCCCCTCTCCCCTGCGGGGAGAGGGGTAACTCATCAATACCCCGCCGTCAAATCATCCACCGATCGCGGGTCCGACGCCCCAAACAACGCACCGTCCGGCCCGACCATAATGCTCTGGGTACTGCCCATCGCCTCTTTCACCGCGACTTTCTGCCCGCGCTGCTCCAGCAGCTTGATGGTATCCGGGCTAAAACCTTTCTCGACGCGCAGTTCGTCCGGCAGCCACTGATGGTGGAAGCGCGGGGCATTGGTCGCTTCGGCGACGTTCATCCCAAAGTCAATACTGTTCACCACCATCTGTAGCACGGTAGTGATAATACGGCTACCGCCCGGGCTACCGGTCACCAGCCAGGTTTTACCGTCTTTCACCACGATAGTGGGCGACATGGATGACAGCGGGCGTTTCTTCGGCCCTACTGCATTTGCATCGCCCCCCACCAGACCGTAGACGTTCGGCACGCCCGGCTTGGCCGAAAAATCATCCATCTCGTTGTTCAGCAAAATGCCGCTATTGCCCGCCACAATGCCGGTGCCGAACGTGGTATTGAGCGTGTAGGTCACCGCCACTGCGTTACCCTCTTTATCCACCACGGAGAAATGGGTCGTCTGGTTGCTTTCATACGGTGCCAGCTTGCCGGGGCGGATTTCGCTCGAGGGCTTGGCCTTATTGATATCAATCTGATCCGCAAGGGATTTGGCATAGGCTTTGTTGGTCAACGCCTGCCACGGCACCTTCACGAAGTCCGGGTCGCCGAGGTATTCCGAGCGGTCGGCGTAGGCGCGTTTTTCGGCCTCAGCCATAACCTGCATGGCATCGGCACTGCCAAAACCGAACGCGTGCATATCGAAGTTTTCAAGAATGTTGAGGATCTGCACGATGTGTATGCCGCCGGACGACGGCGGTGGCATAGAAAATACCGCGTAGCCGCGATAGGTTCCGCTAATTGGCTCCCGCTCCACCGCGTTGTATTCCGCCAGATCGGCTTTGGTGATGAGCCCCCCGTTCTTTTGCATCTCTTCAGCAATCTGGTCAGCAATTGCGCCTTTGTAGAAGGCGTCCGGGCCGTGCTCCGCAATCAGCTCCAGGCTTTTGGCAAGGTTCTTCTGCACCAGCCTGTCGCCCTTCTTCAGCGGTTCGCCGTCTTTCCAGAAGATGGCTTTACTGTTTTCATGATTAGGAATGACCTCGCTGCCGTAGGTCTTAAGATCGTCCGCCAGCGCATCGTTCACCACAAAGCCGTCGCGCGCCAGCTTGATGGCAGGCTGCACGACCTTGTTCAGCGGCATCGTGCCGTATTTTTCCAGCGCCAGCGAGAAGCCCGCGACGGTGCCCGGCGTACCGGACGCGAGATGCGAAGTTAGGGATTTTTTACTGTCAGGGTTACCCTGGTCGTCGAGGAACATATCGCGGGACGCCTGAGCAGGCGCCATTTCCCGGAAATCGATCGCGGTGGTTTTGCCGTCTTTGGTGCGCAGCATCATAAAACCGCCACCGCCCAGGTTACCCGCCTGTGGATGCGTGACTGCCAGTGCATACCCCACTGCGACCGCCGCATCCACCGCGTTCCCGCCCTGCTTGAGAATATCGACGCCCACTTTCGTGGCCAGCGCATCCACCGATGCCACCATGCCATGCGTTGCCCGCACGGGATGAAAAACATCTTCCTCCACGCCATAGGACACGGGTGGAGCCGCTGGCGGGTTAGCCGCCACGCTAAATGTGCCGCCGGCCATCAGCGCAGCGATCGCTATCCAGCGCAAAAACGTTGGTTTCATCATTATTGCTCTCCAGGTGATGGGGTCCATACTCCCCGGTTAAGCCTGGTTCACAACTCCTAAAAAATCATCGTTATGGTGGAATCAGGGTAAACTTAAGAGAGGCCTCAAAGGAGGAAATGACAATGAAACGCTTACTGATTATGACCGCGCTGCTCCCATTTGCCGCGCTCGCACAGCCACTGAACACCATGAACAACCCTAACCAGCCGGGTTACGTCATTCCGAGCCAGCAGCGTATGCAAACGGAAATGATGAGCCAACAGCAGCAGCAAAAGGGGATGCTGAATCAACAGCTGCGAACCCAGACGCAAGTACAGCAGCAGAGCCTGCAAAATCAGATGAATACCAACACCCAGCGTATTCAGCAGGGTCAGGTACGGGAACAGCCGCTGCAGAACAAAAACGGCGGCATGTTAGGTGGGGGGGCCACGCTGAACAGCGGCCAGCAGCATATGCTGCTGCCGCAATCAAATGGCAGTATGCTTAATAATCCGCAAAACTAAAGTTCGGGCCGATCCGATCGATGGCATCGGTACAGATGCTGTCCACCCCCCAGCGCAGCAGCTCGGCCGCGCGCTGGGGTCTGTTAACGGTATAAACCAGAATATGCAGGCCCGCCGCTTTCAACATCTTCACCCGCGCCTCATCCAGCAGCCTGTGATTGAGATGAATAGAAACGCACGCTAAGCGTGTTGTCAGCTCGCGCCAGTCTTCACGCCATTCATCCAGCAATAGCCCGCGCGGCAGCGCCGGCACGGCCGCCTGTGCCGCCTCCAAGGCGTCAATTTCAAACGAGGAGAGCAGCGGCGGCGTCATGCCTTCCCACAGCTCACGCGCGGCCAGCGCGATAACCTTGCCCGTTAATGGCCCGGTGCCGGTGGTCGGTTTGATTTCGATATTGGCCATCATCCCATGTTGGCGACAGCGGTCCGCCACCTCTGCGAGCAGCGGCAGCGGTTCGCCTTTAAATTCGCCGCTGTACCAGCTTCCGGCATCCACGTTCAGCAGATCGCGCCACGGCAGTTCGCCCGCCACGCCCCAGCCGTTGCTGGTGCGTTCGAGGTTGTCGTCATGAAGCAAAAAAATCTCACCGTCTTTCGACAGCTTGGCGTCAAACTCAATCATCGTGTGACCAAAACGCGCCCCCGTGTCGATGGCCGCCAGGGTATTTTCCGGCGCCAGTTTACCGCCGCCACGGTGGGCAACAATGTGGGGATAAGGCCAGTTACTCATATGCGTTGTCCTGTTTCACCATCAAATACGTGCAGGTGATTTTCCGGCAGATGCAGCCACATCGTGCTGCCTGCTTTCGGGCGTTCCTGATGCGCCAGGCGCACCACCAGCTTTTGCTCGCCCCAGCGTCCGTGCGCCAGGTTGTCTGCGCCCAGCATCTCCAGCGTGTCCATCACCAACGGCACGCCGCCGTCCGCCTGAGAGGTTAATCCAATATGCTCGGGGCGGATACCGAGCGTCATTTTACGCCCGGCGTAGCCACGATAGTACCAGTTGATCGGTAACGCCATCCCGCTTTCCAGTTCAAAGTGCGTTCCCGCGCTGCTGATCCGTCCTTCCAGCAGGTTCATTGCCGGGCTGCCGATAAAGCTCGCCACAAAGCGGGTGGCCGGTTTCTCGTAGACCTCCACCGGGGTGCCAATCTGCTCGGCGATGCCTTTGTTCATGACCATCACGCGCTGGGCGAGCGTCATCGCTTCGACCTGATCGTGGGTCACGTACAGGGACGTGGTTTTCAAACGGCGATGCAGCTGCTGCAGTTCAAGGCGCATCTGCACGCGCAGTTTGGCATCGAGGTTAGAGAGCGGCTCGTCGAACAGGAACACCGCCGGATCGCGCACGATGGCGCGGCCCATCGCCACGCGCTGGCGCTGTCCGCCGGAGAGTTCGCGCGGGCGGCGCTTGAGCAGGCCGTCCAGCTCCAGAATGCGCGCCGCTTCTTTCACGCGCTCGTCGATGTGGCTTTTGCCCATTCCGCGAATTTTCAGCCCCCAGGCCATGTTCTCTTCCACGCTCATGTGCGGGTAAAGCGCATAGTTCTGAAACACCATCGCGATGCCTCTGTCTTTTGGCTCCATCTCGGTGACGCGCTGGCGGTCAATCCAGATATCCCCGGACGTCACGCGCTCCAGCCCCGCCACCATGCGCAGCAGGGTGGATTTGCCACAGCCGGACGGACCGACCATGACGATGAATTCCCCGTCCGCTACGTCGAGCGTCAGCGGCTGAATAATCTGGGTTTTACCGTCCCAGCTTTTGGTTACTGCCTGAAGTTTTAAACCTGCCATCTTATTTCTCGCTATCGACCAGGCCACGGACAAACGCACGCTGCATGGCTAAAACAATGACTACGGGTGGGATAAGGGTGAGCAGCATTGCCGCCATCACCTGGTTCCAGAGAGTGGTGCCTTCGCCGGTAGCGATCATGCCTTTGATGCCCGCCACGGCGGTGCCGAGGTTGACGTCCTGGATAATCAACAGCGGCCACAGGTACTGGTTCCAACCGTAGATAAAGGTGATCACAAACAGCGCCGCGAGGTTGGTTTTTGACAGCGGCAGCACGATGTCGCGGAAAAAGCGCATCGGCGACGCGCCGTCGATTCGCGCCGCCTCGATCAGCTCATCCGGCAATGTCATAAAGAACTGCCGGAACAGGAAGGTAGCGGTCGCTGAGGCCATCAGCGGCAGAGTTAAGCCCGCGTAGCTGTCCAGCATTCCGAGGTTGGCGATCACTTCCACCGTCGGGAAGATGCGCACTTCCACTGGCAGCATCAGGGTGATGAAGATCATCCAGAAGAAGAGGTTGCGCAGCGGAAAGCAGAACCAGACGATGGCGAAGGCCGAGAGCATCGACACCGTGATTTTGCCGACGGTTATGCCAAATGCCATGATGAAGCTGTTGAGCATCATCAGCCAGAACGGTGCGCTGTTGGCCCCCACGCCCTGCGTCCAGATGGTCTTCATGTTCTCAAACAGATGCCCGCCGGGGATCAGCGTCATCGGCGTATCGAACACGGCTTTGGTGTCCAGCGTGGCGGCAACAAAGGCCACGTACAGCGGGAACAGGATGACGATGATCCCTAAAATCAGCATGGTATGGCTGAAAATCGTCAGCCCGCGACGGTTCTCAATCATTGGTAGCGCACCTTACTTTCGACATAGCGGAACTGCACCACCGTCAGGATGATAACGAGGAACATCAGCACCACCGACTGGGCAGCGGAAGCCGAGAGATCCAGCCCGGCAAACCCTTCGCGGTAGATCTTGTAGATAAGCGTAGTGGTGGCTTGTACCGGGCCGCCTGCCGTGGCCGCGTCGATCACCGGGAAGGTGTCGAAGAAGGCATACACCAGATTGACCACCAGCAGGAAGAAACTCACCGGGGCGATCAGCGGCAATGCCAGCCTGAAGAAGCGACGAACCGGGCCAGCCCCGTCTATCGCCGCGGCTTCGACCAGCGAGCGCGGGATGGACTGCAGCGCGGCAAAGAAGAACAGGAAGTTGTAGCTAATCTGCTTCCACACCGAGGCGAACACCACCAGAAACATCGCCTGGCCGCTGTTCTGGGCATGGTTCCAGTCGTAGCCTAGCTCTGCCAGGAAATGGGTGATCAAACCGCGGCCAGGGTTAAACAGGAAGATCCACAGCACGGCAGCGACGGCAGGGGCAACGGCGTAAGGCAGCAGCATCAGCGTTTGATATAAACGGCTGCCGCGCACCACGTAATCCACCAGCGCGGCGAAGAACAGCGAGGCGATAAGGCCACTTGCGGTAACCAGGGTGCTGAATGTGATCGTCGTCCAGAAGGCGTCGAGGTAGTAGCTGTCGTGCCACAGGGCCGTGAAGTTATCCAGGCCCACAAACTGGCTGGACAGCCCGAAAGGATCGACGCTTTGTACCGAGTACCATAGCGCTTCGCCCGCAGGCCAGATAAAGAAGATAACGGTGATGACCAGCTGTGGCGCGACCAGAAGATAGGGCAGCCAGCGGGAACGGAACACCGGACGGGATGATGACATAGGTTAGCTCTGTAGGTTACCCCTAACCCTCTCTCCTTTGGGGAGAAGGCCGGGGTGAGGGGTAAGGTTTGAATTACGACTTCGTCGACTGCTCAAAGCGACGCAGCAGCTGGTTACCGCGTTCTACTGCAGAATCCAGCGCCTGCTGTGGGGTTTTCTTCCCGGTCCAGACGCTTTCCAGCTCTTCATCAACGATGGTTCGGATCTGCGGCATGTTGCCCAGACGCAGGCCTTTGGTGAACGGCAACGGTGGCTTATTCAGCATCTGACGCGTGGCAATATCTGCACCGGGATTTTTGCTGTAGAAGCCCTGCTCGCGGGTCAGGTCATACGCGGCTTTGGTGATCGGCAGATAGCCGGTCTTCTGGTGCCATTCGGCAGCGTTTTCCGGCTTCGCCAGGAAGTCGAGGAACTCGGCTACGCCTTTGTAGGTGCCCTTGTCTTTGCCCTGCATCACCCACAGGCTCGCCCCGCCGATAATCGCGTTCTGCGGCGCGCCCTTCATGTCAGCATCGTAAGGCATCATGCCCACGCCGTAGTTGAATTTGGCGTAGTGACGGATATCGGCCAGCGAGCCGGAAGAGGCGGTGGTAATGGCGCAGTCACCGTTGTAGAACTTCTCGGTAGATTCGTCTTTACGCCCGAAGTAGCTGAAGTCGCCCTTCTTGTTGAGTTCTTCCAGCAGGGCGATATGCTTCACCTGCTCAGGCTTGTTGAACTCCAACACCGCATCGGTGCCGTCGAAACCGTTGTTTTTGGTCGCAACCGGCAGGCCGTGCCAGGCGCTAAAGTTTTCAATCTGGATCCAGCCCTGCCAGCCGCTGGCGTAACCGCATTTCATGCCTGCGGCCTTCAGCTTCGCCGTGTACTCGGCAAGATCCTGCCAGGTTTTGGGCGGCTGCTCCGGATCTAAACCGGCTTTCTTGAAGGCATCTTTGTTGTAGTACAGCACCGGCGTAGAGCTGTTGAACGGCTGAGACAGCAGGTGTCCGGTTTTGGAATCGGTGTAGTAGCCGGACACGGTCGGCACGAACTGGGATTCGTCAAAGTTGATGCCCGCGTCTTTGAACACTTCGTACACCGGCTTGATGGCTTTAGAGGCCATCATAGTGGCGGTTCCCACTTCATAAACCTGTAACAGCGCAGGCGCATTGCCGGTACGGAAAGCGGCAATACCCGCGCTCAGGCTCTGCTCGTAGTTACCTTTGTACACCGGCACAATTTTGTAATCCGGGTGGGTGTCGTTGAAACGCTGCGCCAGGGAGTCAACCTCTTTCCCCAACTCCCCTTCCATGGAGTGCCAGAATGGAATGGTCGTCACAGCCATTGCGTTTGCCGCAAAAGCCAGACTCAGTGCCAGACCTAAAGCTGTGTGTCGTAACAATGTCATTGTCATCTCTCTTGTTGTGCCGGATGCGCGATATCACGCGTTTTGTGCTCGCGAGGTAACATGACATGCTCGAATGACAGAAAAATAACTGTTTGCTTACAGATAGATGACAGCAAGGCGTCAGAGGGATGATGGAAATGTGAAAGAAAACATTAAAAAGGCAACGTGCGTTGCCTTTTTGCTTTTACTATCCGCCCAGGTAAGCGCTGCGCACCGCTTCGTTCGCCAGCAGCGCGTCACCGGTATCCTCAAGCACCACGCGGCCGTTTTCCAGCACGTAGCCACGGTCAGCGAGCTTCAGCGCCTGGTTGGCGTTCTGCTCAACGAGGAAGATGGTCATCCCCTCTTTACGCAGCTGTTCAATGATGTCGAAGATCTGCTGGATGATGATCGGTGCAAGCCCGAGCGACGGTTCATCCAGTAGCAGCAGACGTGGCTGACTCATCAGCGCTCGGCCAATCGCCAGCATCTGTTGCTCACCGCCGGACATCGTGCCCGCACGCTGGATACGACGCTCCCACAGGCGCGGGAAGAGTTCATATACCCATTTGATGCGGGTCTGAAACTGGTCACGGTGCGCAAAGAAGCCGCCCATCGCCAGGTTCTCTTCCACCGTCATTCGGGAGAAGACGCGGCGCCCTTCCGGAACAATCGCCACCGCTTCGCGCATGATTTTGGCAGTCTGCCAGTCGGTAATATCTTTATCATCAAACACAATCCGCCCGCTGGTGGCGCGCGGGTCGCCGCACAAGGTTCCGAGCAGCGTGGTTTTACCTGCCCCGTTGGCCCCAATCAGGGTGACAATTTCGCCCTGATTGATATACAGGCTGACATCGTGCAGCGCCTGAATCTTCCCGTAGTGAGCATTGACCTTGTCGAACGTTAACATCGCTTTATCCATCTTATGGCTCGCCCCCATTATGCTTCACCTAAATAGGCGCGGATCACGTCCGGGTTGTTGCGGATCTCTTCCGGCGTGCCGTTTGCCAACGGCGTCCCTTGGTTCACCACGTAGATACGATCAGAAATGCCCATGACCAGCTTCATGTCATGCTCAATCAGTAGAATGGTGGTGTCATGATGATCGCGAAGCTCGGCGATAAGCTCGTCCAGCTCTTTGGTCTCTTTCGGGTTGAGGCCCGCAGCCGGTTCGTCGAGCATCAGGATTTCCGGCTGGGTGACCATACACCGGATGATTTCAAGACGACGCTGATCGCCATACGCGAGGTTGCTCGCCTGGCGGTTAGCGTGCTGCAGCAAACCAATACGATCGAGCCAGATGGCGGCGCGATCCAGAGCGTCTTCCTGCGCGCGGCGGAAGGCCGGCGTTTTCAACAGGCCGGAGAAGAGGCCGGTTTTGAGCTGCTGGTGCTGTGCCACCAGCAGGTTCTCAATCACCGTCATTTCACGGAACAGACGCACGTGCTGGAACGTACGCACGACGCCCATCCGGGCAATCTTCTGACCAGGCAAGCCCTCAAGATGCTGGTCGCGCAGCGTAATGGTGCCGCCCGTCGGCTTGTAGAAACCGGTCAGGCAGTTAAAGACTGTGGTTTTCCCCGCGCCGTTCGGGCCAATCAGGGAGACAATTTCTTTCTTGTGCAGATCCAGATTCACGTTGTTGACCGCCAGCAGGCCGCCAAAACGCATCATCAGGCCGTTAACGGATAATAATGGCTGACTCATGCCTGCTCTCCTTTTGCCTGGGTGCGTTTCAGCTTCAGCTGTGGACGGGTCATCGGCAGCAGGCCCTGTGGACGCCAGATCATCATCAGCACCATCAGCCCACCCAGCATCAGCATGCTGTACTCGTTAAAGTCTCGCATCAGCTCGCGGGAGACCACCAGCAGAATGGCCGCCAGGATAACGGCAAACTGCGAGCCCATCCCACCGAGTACCACAATTGCCAGCACAAAGGCGGATTCGGCAAAGGTGAAGGATTCCGGGCTAACGAAGCCCTGGCGCGCGGCAAACAGCGTCCCGGCGAAACCGGCAAACGCGGCGCTGATGGTAAACGCGGTCAGCTTGATGCGGGTCGGGTTCAGACCCAGCGAGCGGCAGGCGATTTCATCCTCACGCAGCGCTTCCCACGCGCGGCCCAGCGGCATACGCAGGAGGCGGTTAATCACAAACAGCGTCACGACTACCAGCAGCAACGCGACCAGGTAGAGCCAGATAACGCGATCGGACGGATCGTACTTGATGCCGAAGAAATTGCTGAAGGTATCCCAGCCGCCTTCACGGGCGGTACGGCTGAACTCCAGGCCGAAGAAGGTGGGTTTCGGGATCTGGCTGATACCGTTCGGGCCGCCGGTCACTTCG
Source organism: Enterobacter sp. UNJFSC 003 (assembly GCF_036903355.1). Lineage (NCBI taxonomy): Bacteria > Pseudomonadati > Pseudomonadota > Gammaproteobacteria > Enterobacterales > Enterobacteriaceae > Enterobacter > Enterobacter sp. UNJFSC 003. The sequence continues at coordinate 80,629 of NZ_JBAKHK010000008.1, read as the reverse complement.
GTGTTGTTAAGCAGCAGGATACGGACGATTTCGCCGAAGCCTAAGGTCACAATCGCCAGGTAATCACCGCGCAGGCGCAGCACCGGGAAGCCGAGCAGGAAGCCCGCCGCCGCAGAGACCAGCCCCGCCAGCGGGAGGCACGTCCAGAAGCCGAGACCGTAATAATGGTTCAGCAGCGCAAAGGTGTAGGCACCGATAGCGTAGAAGCCACCGTAGCCCAGCACCAGCAGGCCAGATAATCCCACCACCACGTTCAGACCCAGCCCTAGAATCACGTAGATCATGGTCAGGGTGGCGATATCTACCGTACCGCGCGAGACCACAAACGGCCACGCCACGGCAGCCACCAGCAGCGCCACGAGGAACAGCTTTTGCTTAACGGTAGAGCCGTCGATCGCCGGCAAAACGAATTTTGGCCCAGAGACGTTTTTCAGCGTCTTCTGGAATACCGGGCGCAGCAGCTGGAACAGGAACACCACCGCGGTACCGACGAACACCCACTGCCAGCGGATATCCGCCGCGGTATCGACGACCAGCTTAGTGCCGTCCAGCTCTAACTGGACGCCCATAAAGACGCCCGCCAGCACAAAGAACATGGCGGCAGAGAGCAACGCCATTGCAACATGCATCGGTTTCATACTTTCTCTACCTCCGGACGACCCAGAATACCGGTAGGCATCACCAGCAGAACCAGAATCAGCAGGGCAAACGACACCACATCTTTATATTCAGTGCTCAGGTACGCCGAGGAGAGGGCTTCGGCCACGCCCAGAATCAGGCCGCCAATCATGGCGCCAGGAATGCTGCCGATACCGCCCAGTACCGCTGCGGTGAAGGCCTTCATCCCGGCCATAAAGCCAATATACGGGTTAATCACGCCGTAGAACTGGCCGAGCAGCACACCCGCCACCGCCGCCATCGCGGCGCCGATCACGAAGGTCAGGGCAATCACGCGGTCAGTGTTGATGCCCAGCAGGCTCGCCATTTTCAGGTCTTCCGCACAGGCGCGGCAGGCGCGTCCCATACGGGAGTAGCGGATGAAAATGGTCAGGGCCAGCATCGCCAGGAAGGTCACAACCCAGATAACCAGCTGCATGGTGGTGATAGACGCAGAGAAGTTTTCGCTGGCCCCCACAATCCACTGGCCGTTAAACAGGCTTGGCAGCGCCACATCGCGTGAGCCTTCGGTCAGGCTGACGTAGTTTTGCAGGAAGATAGACATACCGATGGCGGAGATCAGCGCAATCAGGCGCTTGGAGCTACGTACCGGCCGGTAGGCCACGCGCTCTATGCTCCAGCCGTAGGCGCTGGCAATCACAATCGCGCCAACAAACCCGGCGGCAACCAGCAGCCAGCTGCTGTCAATGCCCATCATCATCAGGGCAGCAATGATCATAAAGGAGACATAGCTACCGATCATGTACACCTCGCCGTGGGCGAAGTTGATCATACCGATAATGCCATAAACCATCGTGTAGCCGATGGCGATCAGTGCATAGGTGCTTCCCAGCGTGACGCCGTTAAACATCTGCTGCAAGAAATAGAGAAACTGCTCAGACATATACAAACCTTTTTATACCCGCCCGGTGGTCCGGGCGGTGGGATAATTATTTGGCGGCCGAGGACGAACCGTCGGCGTGCCACTTAAAGACACCAAACTCAAATCCCTTCAGATCGCCTTTCTCATCCCAGTTCAGCGGCCCAATCACGGTGTTCGCCCCGTGTGCTTTTAAATCTTTCACCAGATCCAGCGGCTCTTTGCTGCCGGTACGCTCCAGGGCAGTTGCCAGAGACTGTACGGCGGCATAGGTGATCCACACGTACGGACCGCTAGGATCTTTCTTCTGCGCCTTGAGCGCCTCTACGATAGCGTTGTTCGCCGGATCCTGGTCATAGCGTTTTGGCATCGTCACCAGCATGCCTTCAGCAGAATCACCCGCAATGTTAGACAGGGACGCATTGCCTACCCCTTCTGGCCCCATAAACTGGGTTTTGAGACCGGTCGCGCGCGCCTGACGCAGCATCTGGCCCATTTCCGGGTAGTAGCCACCGTAGTAAACGAAGTCGATGTTCTCTTTCTGCAGACGCGCAATCAGCGCGGAGAAGTCTTTCTCGCCTGCGGTAATCCCGTCAAAGAAGACGATATTCGCGCCGCCTTTTTTCAGGCCGTCCTGCACGGATCGCGCCAGGCCTTCACCGTACTGCTGCTTGTCATGAATAATGGCAATGCGCTGCGGTTTCACCGTTTCGAGGATGTATTTCGCGGCGGTTGGGCCCTGGGAGGAGTCCAGTCCGGCGGTGCGCATAATATGCTGGTAACCGCGCTGGGTGAGTTCCGGGTTGGTTGCGCCCGGGGTGATCATCAGGATGCCTTCATCTTCATAAATATCCGACGCAGGCTGCGTGGAGGATGAACACAGGTGGCCAATCACGTACTGGATACCATCGTTCACGATTTTGTTGGCGACCGCGACGGCCTGTTTGGGATCGCAGGCATCGTCATATTCCACGCCCACCAGCTTGTCGCCTTTGATGCCGCCTTTGGCGTTGATATCTTTGATGGCCTGACGTGCGCCGTTGAACTCCATGTCACCCCACTGGGCAACAGGGCCGGACATCGCACCGACAACCGCAACTTTAATATCTTCCGCCATCGCTGCCTGTGAAATCGACAGTGCAACCATTCCCGCGATTAATGCTTTCGCGTTCCTTTTCATCTCTGAATCCCCATTCGTGACGTGATGTTTATATTTTGTTTTATTATGGTTAAAAAGCATTCTGAACTTTTAATGAACAACGCTATTTTTACCAGTGCCTTTAATGGTTTAGCGCAGTTTTTTTACAAAAACCAGACTAATATCTCTATTTTTCAGGCGATTAAGCAAAGATAATATTCTGAAACAAGACAGAGATAAACAAATAAAAGTGCAGTTTGCAGCATAATATAACGGTACAAAGCGCCGAATAAATCACTACCCTTCAGGTTAAAATCCTGCTTATTTTTCGATCCATGTGTTTTCGAACTGCACATTGCGATGCCAAAAAACTAATCACCTGGTAAATGGGAATAAAAAGAGAAAGCCTCCAGGCGACTAAATTGAGTACACTGCCCCTACTCTATTTGATTTGGACAAGCAGCTAATGAAACTGACAATCGTTCGTCTGGTGACCTTTAGCGACCAGGATCATATCGACCTGGGCAAAATCTGGCCGGAATATTCCCCTTCCTCGCTGACCGTCGACGAGACTCACCGTATTTATGCCGCGCGCTTCAACGAGCGACTGCTGGCTGCAGTACGCGTTACGCTGAGCGGTACGCAGGGTGCGCTAGACTCATTGCGCGTGCGTGATGTGACCCGCCGTCGCGGCGTGGGGCAGTATTTAATTGAAGAAGTGATCCGCGAAAACCCGAGCGTTAGCGCGTGGTGGATGGCCGACGTCGGCGTGGAAGACCGCAGCGTAATGGCGGCGTTTATGCAGGCGTTGGGGTTTACGGCGCAAGCGAATGGGTGGGAGAAACGCCAGGGTTGAATAGTGCGGCCTGATGCCCTCACCCCGGCCCTCTCCCGCGGGGAGAGGGGGAAAACATTAAAAAAGGCAACTTACGTTGCCTTTTTGCGTTTATTTGGCGTCGGTCGCCGTACCGTTAGCGTGCCAGTCAAACACGCCGAACTCGAAGCCCTTCAGGTCGCCTTTCGCATCCCAGGACAGCGGCCCCATCACGGTATCAACTGAATTTGCTTTCAGCCAGGTGGCAATTTCAGCCGGATCGGCTGACTGATTCAGGCCCGCCTGCAAAGACTGCAGCGCAGCGTAGGTGGTCCAGACGAACGCGCCGCTTGGATCCTGTTTCTTCGCCTTGATAGCGTCTACGATCGGTTTGTTCGCAGGCACCTGGTCGTAGTTCTTCGGCTTGGTCACCAGCAGGCCTTCAGCAGATTCGCCCGCAATGTTAGACAGGGAAACGTTCGCGACACCTTCCGGGCCCATGAATTGGGTTTTCAGACCAGCAGCACGTGCCTGGCGCAGGATCTGGCCCATTTCCGGGTGATAGCCGCCGTAGTAAACGAAGTCGATATTTTCTTTCTTCAGACGCGCCACCAGCGTAGAGAAGTCTTTTTCACCGGCAGTGATACCGTCAAAGAACACCACGTCCGCTTTCGCTTTCTTAAGGTTATCCTGCACGGAGCGTGCCAGGCCTTCACCGTACTGCTGCTTGTCGTGAACGATGGCAATGCGCTTCGGCTTCACTTTTTCAACAATGTACTTCGCAGCGGTTGGGCCCTGATCGGAGTCCAGACCCGTGGTACGCAGAATCAGCTTATAGCCTCGTGCGGTCAGCTCTGGTGCAGTCGCTGCCGGGGTGATCATCAGAATGCCTTCGTCTTCATAGATGTCTGACGCAGGCTGTGTAGAAGAAGAACACAGGTGACCGATAACGTATTTGATCCCGTCGTTCACCACTTTGTTCGCTACGGCTACCGCTTGTTTCGGATCGCAGGCATCATCATATTTTACGATCTGCAGTTTTTCGCCTTTGATACCGCCCTTAGCATTAATGTCAGCAACGGCCTGTTCTGCGCCAGTAAATTCCTGATCTCCATACTGAGCGACCGGACCGGACATCGCGCCGACAACAGCAACTTTAATATCGGCCTGCGCCATGGCGCTGAATGCCAACGCCATACATCCTGCCAGTAACGCTTTACCCTTCATGTTCATCCTGAGAATCCCCATTGTTATGGTTATAACGATTGTTGTGATGTTGTTGTGTAGCGCTTTATTTCATTTATAGGTGTGCCGGTCGCGCTTTTTCAGCACACTCTGCTAAAACATACCCCATTTTTATGATTTTGGAATAGCTAATTTGAAATGTATATATGCTAAGCCCGGCGAGGTTTCGACGCCGGGCAGCGGCGTTATCGTGTCAGCGAGGCGGAAATGATATCCAGCGCCTTGCGGAACTGAACTTCAGGAATGGTGAGCGGGTACAGGAAGCGAATGACGTTACCGTACACGCCGCAGCTCAGAAGGAGCAGCCCTTCCTGTAACGCACGCTCCTGCACCTGACGGGTAAATTCAGGCGACGGCTGCCCGGTTTGCGGGTCGCAAAACTCCACCGCGACCATCGAGCCCTGCGCGCGAATATCCGCGATATACGGACAACCTTCTTTTGCTTTATTCAGCACCTCGACGAGGTGATGACCCAGGTGTGCCGCCCGCGTGCAGAGATCCTCTTCGTCAATAACGTCCAGCACCGCATGGGCTGCCGCAATCGCCAGCGGGTTACCGGCATAGGTTCCGCCCAGCCCACCGGGTGCTGGCGCATCCATGACCTCCGCCCTGCCCGATACCGCGGAGAGCGGCATTCCGCCCGCCAGGCTTTTCGCCATAGTGATCAGATCGGGCTTAACGCAGTGATGTTCCATTGAGAAGAGCTTGCCCGTTCGCGCAAAGCCAGACTGGACCTCGTCAGCAATCAGCAAAATACCGTGGGTATCGCACAGGGCGCGCAGAGCCTGCATAAAATCAGCGGGGGCAACGTTGAAGCCACCCTCACCCTGAACCGGCTCAAGGATAATGGCCGCCACCTGATCCGGGGCAATGTCCGCTTTGAAGATACGATCCAGGCTTTTTAAGGCGTCAGCCGTACTCACGCCGTGCAGGTCGTTGGGGAACTGCGCGTGATAGACCGATCCTGGAAAGGGACCAAAACCCAGCTTGTACGGTGCAACTTTGCCGGTCAGCGCCATGGTCATAAAGGTGCGGCCATGGAAGGCGCCGCCGAAAGTGATGAGGCCGGGGCGTTTGGTGTACGCACGGGCAATTTTGACCGCGTTCTCAACCGCTTCTGCGCCCGTGGAGAAGAAGGCCGTTTTGGCTGGACCATCAATCGGCACGCGGTCGTTGATGCGCTCAGCAAGCGCCACATAGCTTTCGTACGGCACAATCTGGTAGGCCGTGTGGGTAAAGGCGTTGAGCTGCTTTTCGATGGCGCCGATCACTTTCGGATGGCGATGCCCGGTATTCAGCACCGCAATCCCCGCCGCGAAGTCGATATATTCGTTACCTTCAACGTCCCACACTGTGGCATTTTCGGCTTTATCGGCATAGAAGTTACACATGACGCCGATACCGCGCGGCGTTGCCTGCAAACGCCGGTCATTCAGTTCGTTATTTTTCACCCTGTCCCCCTGAGAAATTCGCCTGCTTAGCGCATCTGTAAGTGTTTGCCAGGGGGGAGGAATTCGCCAGAGCGGGTGCTAAAAAAACAAAACCCCCGAATTTGCATTCGAGGGTTATCGGGTACTTCGCAGAAATTACGCTTCGATAGCGGCGCGAAGTTTCTTCATGGCGTTCTTTTCAAGCTGACGGACACGTTCAGCGGAAACGCCGTAGCGGTCGGCCAGTTCCTGAAGGGTGGACTTGTTATCTTCGTCCAACCAGCGGGCACGGATAATATCCTGGCTACGTTCGTCAAGGCCTTCCATCGCAAAGGTCAGCTTGTTCGCCGCCTGGTCTTCCCAGTTATCCTCTTCAATGCCGTCGGCAAAGTTAGAGGTTTTATCCTGCAGATACAGGACCGGGGCCATCGGCTGGCTGTCCGAGGCGTCGTCGTCGGAAGACATGTCAAACGTCATGTCCTGCGCGGCCATACGGGATTCCATCTCACGGACGTCTTTGCTGGTTACGCCCAGCTCACGCGCCACCATTTCAACTTCATCCTGATTGAACCAGCCCAGACGCTGCTTAGTTTTGCGCAGGTTGAAGAACAGTTTGCGTTGCGCTTTTGTCGTGGCGACTTTCACGATACGCCAGTTACGCAGCACATATTCGTGAATTTCAGCTTTGATCCAGTGCACGGCGAAGGAGACCAGTCGCACACCCACTTCTGGGTTAAAGCGACGAACAGCCTTCATCAGGCCGATGTTACCTTCCTGAATCAAGTCCGCCTGCGGCAGGCCGTAGCCCGAGTAATTACGAGCAACGTGAACAACAAAGCGCAGGTGAGACAGGATCAGCGTCTTAGCTGCTTCCAGATCGCCCTGGTAATGCAGCTTTTCAGCAAGCTCCTTTTCTTCCTCGGCCGTTAACATCGGCCAGGTGTTCGCAGCCCGGATGTATGACTCCAGGTTACCAACAGGGGCTAAAGCTAAAGTTTGCATTTCTTTGGTCATTCATTCCTCTCAATATTTCTCTTCTGGTCCAGGTTATCCCCATCAGGCAACAACCATGCCAAAGCGTTTGAGCAGCGAGATTACCATTCACTCTTGTATCAGACAGTGATTTTATCCACAAGTTCCAGGTGCAACGGTGAATAAATTACGCACAAAATGTGACATGGAGATGAAAACAGGGAAAGAGACAACAGGGACACTTTCCCTGCAGAGCAAACATCTCGGTGCAGGGAAAGATTATATCACGCTTTTATTAGTCGGGAGTAAAATGGCGTAAATGTTGAACCGTTGCCAGCCATGCTGCCACCCAGCCGATCATGGAGCAAACCAGCAACAACAACAGGCACTCATCGAAGCCTAACCCACTGATATCAAACTTGGTTCCGAATACTTGCGCGACGTCGGTCACGGCGGACGAGAGCCGCATCACCAAAATTTCTGACAATATCAGTGAAAGAAATGCGCCGGAAAAACCGAGCAATGCGCCGCCGTAAAGGAACGGGCGGAGGATGAAACCATCCGTGGCACCAATCAGTTTCTGCACGTTGATGCTATCGCGACGGGCGAAGATGCTCAGACGCACGCTGTTACCGATGACGAGGAACACCGCCGCAATCATCAGAACCCCAATCATCGCCGCAACACGCCCCACCAGACCGGTCAGCGCAGACAGTCGCGCAAACCAGCTGTCGTCCATGCGCACTTCATCAATACCCTGGATACGGGTGATGCGGTCACGCAAGGTATTGAGCGAATCGGTTCCCTGGAAATCGAGCTTCGGAATCACCACCGCCACGGCGGGCAGCGGGTTTTCTTCGAGCATATCCAGCGCGCCGCCAAATCCTGACCAGTTGCGGAACTCGCCCAGCGCTTCATCGCGCGAGAGATAGTTCACCTTCTCCACGCCCTGCTCGGCCTGAATTTGCCCAACCACTTGCGCGGCCGCATTATCGTCGAGCGCTTTATCCAGATAGACGGTGATCTGCGGCGACGGATAATACTGCGACGCCGCCTGGTTGACGTTCTTATAGACCATGTAGCAAACGCTTGGCAGCGTCAGGGAGATGGCAATCACCATCACCGTCAGAAACGTCGCCAGCGGTTTACTTTTCAGATCCTGCAGCGCGCCGTGGAAGGCATAGCGCACCTGCTCATTGAACACATTGGTTTTGCGGGAGTTAGGCTTCGGCGCCGCTTTTGCGCGCTTAGGCGCATGACGATTGCCATCACCACCGCCCTGTGGCTTGCGGAAACGGTCAAACCGGTTTCCGAATTGCCGAATCTGGTTCATTGCATCACGCTTGTTCACCGTGGCCTCCGTGCAAATGCCCGTCGCTTAGGGTCAGCATACGGTACGAACGACGGGAAATGAGCCCGATGTCGTGCGTCGCCATCAATACCGTCACCCCTACGCGGTTGAATTCCTCAAACAGACGCAAAATCCCTTCTGACAGGGCATCGTCCAGGTTACCGGTAGGTTCATCCGCCAGCAATACCGCCGGCTTGTTCACCACCGCACGGGCAATGCCCACACGCTGCTGCTCACCGCCGGAAAGCTGGATCGGGAAGTTCTTCGCTTTGTCCAGCAGCCCGACTTTATCCAGCGCCGCAGAGACGCGACGGCGGATATCATCATAGCTGGCACCGGCAATAATCAGCGGAATAGCCACGTTATCAAAAACGGTGCGATCCATCAGCAGGTGGTGATCCTGGAAAATCATGCCGATCTGCCGACGCAGGAACGGCACTTCACGGTTTTTCAGACGGCTAATGTCATGACCGCTGAAAAAGATTTTCCCGGCGCTTGGCCGCTCGATCCCACAGATAAGCTTGAGCAGGGTACTTTTCCCCGCGCCGGAATGGCCGGTCAGGAATGCCATCTCGCCCGGCTGCAGGTGAAATGTCACCCCCTGCAGCGCTTGTCTCCCACCGAGATAGGCCTTGCTGACGTGTTCAAAGCGAATCATTGTTAGTCCTCTCGGGCAAATAATGCCTCAATAAAGTCGTCCGCTTTAAACGGACGCAAATCCTCAATACGCTCGCCCACACCGATGTAACGGATAGGAATGCCGAACTGATCGGCCACGGAGAAGATCACCCCGCCTTTCGCGGTACCGTCCAGCTTGGTCAGCGCGATCCCCGTCAATCCTACCGCTTCATGGAACAGCTTCGCCTGGCTAATGGCGTTCTGTCCGGTGCTGGCATCGATAGTCAGCATAATTTCATGCGGTGCTTCTTCGTCCAGCTTCTTCATGACGCGGACGATTTTCTTCAGCTCTTCCATCAGGTGCGATTTGTTCTGCAAACGCCCTGCGGTATCGGCAATCAGCACATCCACGTTACGCGCCTTCGCCGCCTGAATGGCATCGAAGATAACGGAGGCGGAATCGGCACCGGTATGCTGGGCAATTACCGGAATATTGTTGCGCTGGCCCCAAACCTGAAGCTGCTCAACCGCTGCCGCACGGAAGGTATCACCCGCCGCCAGCATCACCGATTTGCCCTGCTGCTCGAACTGACGCGCCAGCTTGCCGATGGTGGTGGTTTTACCCACGCCGTTCACGCCAACCATCAGAATAACAAATGGCGTTTTGCCTTCAATATTAAGCGGTTCGTCAACTTTTGCGAGAATTTCACCCATCTCATCTTTCAGCAGGCCGTACAGGGCTTCGGCGTCGCGCAGCTGCTTGCGGCTTGCCCCTTCCGTCAGGTTGGCGATGATCTTACGGGTGGTTTCCACGCCCACGTCAGCGATAAGCAGTTGCTCTTCCAGCTCTTCAAACAGATCGTCGTCGATCTTTTTGCCGCGGAACAGACTGATAAATCCGGAACCTAAATTTTCTTTGGTTTTTAAGAGACTGCGTTTCAGGCGGGCGAAGAAACCTTCTTTGGTCGGTTTTTCCTGTTCCTGAACGATCTCTTCTTCTGCCTGTTCTTCAACCGGCACCACGATAACGGCTTCTTCTGCCGCATCTGCCGCCAGCGCCTGGGCTTCCAGCTCTTCGTCGCTCAGCGCTGGCTCAATTTCTGCTTCTTCTTCCACCGCCTCAACAATTTCAACGGTTTCCGCTTCGGCCTGCCACTCTTCGGCTGCAACCTCTTCCGGCAGCGGCAGCTCTTCGTGTTCGATAACAGCCTGCGGCGTTTCGGTAATGTCTTCAATCACAACGGGTTCGGGCTTTTCGCTCTCCTGAACCTGTTCAGTGACCTCAACGACCTCTTCGGCAAAGGCTTCAGTCTCTTCTTTGCTGTGCGCGTGCTCTTCCGCTTCGACAACCGCTGCGGTTTCTACAGGTGTTTCAGGCTGCGACTGCTCTTCAACGGCTTGTTGTTCTTCGGGTTTCTGTTCTGTTTCTTGCTCTTTTTCACCGAAGCCCAGCCAGGAAAAGAAGCCACGTTTTTTTTGTTTTGCCATCTGCGACTACACTCCTCGCGGCGCTATATACATGGAAGCTAAAAAAATGATGAAATAGTCTAACACTTTACTTAATTGACATCACCGCCCGCAATCGTAGGCCAATTGTTAACAGAGCTTTCCTGAGATGAAGAAACCCAACCGCGCCCCGGCCGGTCAAATTCGTATTATCGGCGGCCAGTGGCGAGGCCGGAAATTACCGGTGCCGGACAGCCCCGGTTTACGTCCCACCACCGACCGCGTTCGTGAAACGCTGTTTAACTGGCTGGCGCCGTCAATGGTGGATGCCCGCTGCCTGGACTGCTTCGCCGGAAGCGGTGCGCTCGGGCTGGAAGCGCTGTCGCGCTACGCCGCCAGCGCCACGCTGCTGGAGATGGAGCGCAACGTTGCGCAAACGCTGCAGCAAAATCTGGCGACGCTGAAAGCCACCAACGCGAAAGTGGTGAATACCAACACGCTCAGTTTCCTCGCACAGGCCGGAACGCCGCACAACGTCGTGTTTGTCGATCCACCGTTCCGCAAAGGGCTACTGGAAGAGACGCTTACCCTGCTGGAGAAACATGGCTGGCTGGCGGATGACGCGCTAATTTATGTAGAAAGCGAAGTGGAAAATGGTTTACCACCGGTGCCCGCGCACTGGGATCTGCACCGCGAGAAGGTTGCCGGTCAGGTTGCTTATCGTCTTTATCACCGCCAGGCACAAGGAGGCTCCAATGCCGGTACTGATTAATCTTGGGCGTTTACTGATGCTGGGCGTCTGGGCGTTCCTGATCCTGAATCTGGTGCATCCCTTTCCGCGCCCGATGAATATCTTCGTCAACGTGGCGCTGATTTTCACGTCGTTCATGCACGCCCTGCAGATGGTGATGCTGAAAAACGGCCTGCCGAAAGATGGACCACCGATGACCGGCTGGCAGCAGCTGCGGGTGTTTATTTTTGGCGTATTTGAACTGCTGGTGTGGATGAAGAAGTTCAAGGCGCAGGTGAAGAAGTAAGCAGCCTGATGCCCTCACCCTACCCCTCTCCCACACAGAGAGGGGCTCGATCGCGCATTATTCCACCCGGAACCCTTCAAACCGCGACCCTTTGTAGCTCAACGTTCCTTTCTCCCCCACCGTCAGCTGATGGTACTGCTGCGCCTCCAGGCGGAAGGTCATCTCCAGCCCGCCGTTTTCGGGTTTAAAGCTCGCCTCATAGCGCATGGTCGTTCCCGCTGGCGTAACCTGCTGCTGACGCGAACGCCGGTCATTGAGGGCTTTCTCGCGTTTATTACTCACCACCACGCGCTTTTGCATCAGCGGTGCCGCGTCGTTATCGGTCCTCTCGCGGCGCTGCTGGACAAAGCGGAACGAGGCAGCAATAACGATTATCGCCACCACGATAATAAAAAATAGCGGCATCTTACTCATTGAAAAATCCCATCAGATTATGCGGAATTCAGGATACCCTGCCTTTCCCGGCATTGCCAAACGCCTGTCAGCGTCACTACACTGAATTAGAAACTGAATATTCAGCATTAACAGATACAGGGAGTTAATATGCTTTGGTCATTTATCGCTGTCTGTTTGTCCGCATGGCTTTTTGTCGATGCGTCGTATCGTGGTCCTACCTGGCAGCGCTGGCTGTTTAAACCCGTCACGCTGTTGCTGCTCCTGCTGCTTGCCTGGCAAGCCCCGATGTTTAACGCCGTCAGCTATCTGGTACTCGCCGGGCTGTGCGCGTCCCTCATTGGGGATGCGTTAACCCTGCTACCGCGCCAGCGTTTGCTGTACGCCATCGGCGCTTTCTTCCTGTCGCATCTGCTCTATACCATCTACTTCGCCAGCCAGATGACGCTCTCCTTCTTCTGGCCGCTGCCGTTGGCGCTGCTGGTGATTGGCGCGCTGTTGCTGGCCGTGATCTGGACGCGCCTGGAAGAGATGCGTTTACCTGTCTGCACGTTTATCGCCATGACGCTGGTGATGGTATGGCTGGCCGGTGAATTGTGGTTCTTCCGTCCGACATCCCCGGCGATGTCCGCGTTCTTTGGTGCAGCGCTGCTGTTGATCGGAAATATTGTCTGGCTGGGCAGCCATTATCGTCGCCGATTCCGTGCCGATAACGCGATTGCCGCCGCCTGCTACTTCGCCGGGCACTTCCTGATTGTGCGTTCGTTGTATATCTAAATAACGCTTGACTCTGGAGTCGACTCCAGAGTGTATGCTGCGGTTAATGAGAAAATTATCATTTACCGGAGACTGCCATGTCGACTCCAGAAACACCTAAAAAAGTCCCACAATTTTCGGCACTTAAGCTCAGCCCGGTTCCGTCGAAAGACTTCTGCTGCAGCGAAGGTGTCTGCGAAACGCCTGTCGAAACGCCGCCTGAAAGCGGCAATCGCTACAGCTGGATCGTTAACGGCATGGACTGTGCCGCCTGCGCGCGCAAAGTTGAAAATGCGGTTAAGCAGGTGCCGGGCGTGAGCCACGTCCAGGTCGTCTTCGCCACCGAAAAGCTGCTGGTCAGCGCTGAGGGCAACGTGAGTAAGCAGGTTGAAGCTGCCGTCAGCCAGGCGGGTTATTCCCTGCGTGACGAAACGGCCCCCGTCGAGAAAACCTCCCCTCTAAAAGAAAACCTGCCGCTCGTCGCGCTCGTTGTGATGATGGCCCTCAGCGGGGGTCTGGAGCAGATTAACCATCCGCTCGGCAACCTGGCCTTTATCGCCACCACGCTGGTCGGCCTGTTCCCGATTGCCCGCCAGGCGCTGCGTCTGATGAAAAGCGGGAGCTGGTTTGCCATCGAAACGCTGATGAGCGTGGCGGCCATCGGCGCGCTGTTCATTGGCGCGACGGCAGAAGCGGCGATGGTGTTGCTGCTGTTTTTAATTGGCGAACGCCTTGAGGGCTGGGCCGCAAGCCGGGCACGTAAAGGTGTTAGCGCGCTAATGGCCCTCAAACCAGAAACCGCAACGCGCGTGGTGAACGCCACGCGCGAAACGGTAGCCATCAGCACCCTGCGCCCGGGGGACGTGATTGAAGTCGCCGCGGGCGGACGTTTGCCTGCAGACGGTGAACTCATTACCCCGACGGCAAGTTTCGACGAAAGCGCGCTGACCGGGGAGTCTATTCCCGTGGAACGCGCGGTGGGTGAAAAAGTGCCTGCCGGTGCCACCAGCGTCGATCGTCTGGTGCAGCTAAAGGTGCTTTCCGAACCGGGCGATAGCGCCATCGACCGTATCCTTAAGCTAATTGAAGAAGCCGAAGAGCGCCGCGCGCCGGTCGAACGTTTTATCGACCGCTTCAGCCGGATTTACACCCCCGCCATCATGCTGGTCGCCCTGCTGGTTACCCTCGTCCCACCGCTGCTGTTTGGCGCGCCGTGGGAAGCCTGGATTTATAAAGGGCTGACCCTGCTGCTGATTGGCTGCCCGTGTGCGCTGGTGATATCCACCCCGGCAGCCATTACCTCCGGTCTCGCGGCGGCAGCACGTCGCGGCGCGCTGATTAAAGGCGGTGCCGCGCTGGAACAGCTGAGCCAGGTTCAGCAGATCGCGTTTGATAAAACCGGCACGCTGACCGTGGGCAAACCGCAGGTCACCGGGGTTTATCCGCAGGAAGTGAGTGAAAACGAACTGCTTGTGCTGGCCGCCGCCGTTGAGCAGGGCTCAACCCACCCGCTGGCGCAGGCGATTGTGCGTGAGGCGCAGTCGCGGGGGCTGAACATCCCTGTAGCAACCGCGCAGCGGGCGCTGGTCGGGTCCGGTATTGAAGCGGACGTTGAGGGCCAGAAGGTGCTAATCGTGGCGGCGGATAAATTCCCGGCAGCCGGGTTAATTCAGCAGGTCCAGACGCTGGAGCAGGCCGGGCAAACCGTGGTGGTGGTTGCGCAAAACGGCGTGGCAAAAGGGATGCTGGCGCTGCGCGATACCCTGCGTGACGATGCGAAAGAGGCCGTCGCGGCGCTGCATCAGTTGGGGATTCAGGGGGTGATTCTGACCGGTGATAACCCGCGTGCGGCTGCCGCGATTGCCCACGAGCTGGGGCTGGAATTTAAAGCCGGATTACTGCCTGCAGATAAAGTGAGCGCCGTAACCGAACTGAACGGTCATGCTCCGCTGGCGATGGTCGGTGACGGAATCAACGATGCGCCGGCGATGAAAGCCTCAACCATCGGCATTGCGATGGGCAGCGGTACCGACGTGGCGCTGGAAACTGCCGACGCGGCGCTCACCCATAACCGCCTGACCGGCCTGGCGCAGATGATTGGTCTGGCGCGCGCCACGCGGGCCAACATTCGTCAGAACATCGGCATCGCGCTCGGTCTGAAGGGGATATTCCTCGTCACCACCCTGCTGGGCATGACCGGTCTGTGGCTCGCGGTGCTGGCCGATACCGGTGCGACGGTGCTGGTAACGGCGAACGCGCTGAGGCTGCTGCGCCAAAGGTAAAAATGAAACGGCAACCGGGTTGCCGTTTCTGGTGTTTGCACCCTCTCCCACGGGAGAGGGCATCAGGCCGCACAACTCACTGCATTCCTAATAATCCCGGCAGCCACAGCGAAATTGCCGGGATATAGGTCACCATTCCCAGCACCACCAGCAGCATGCCGTAAAATGGCAGCATGGCGCGCACCACGGTTTCAATCTTCTGTTTGCTCACCGCGCTCGCCACGAACAGCACCGATCCTACCGGCGGCGTGATAAGCCCAATCCCCAGGTTTACCATCATGATCATCCCGAAATGCACCGGGTCGATCCCCAGCGAATTGGTGACGGGCAACAGTACCGGCGTCAGGATCAAAATGATCGGTGCCATGTCCATCAACGTACCGATCAGCAGCAGCATGACGTTGAGATACATCAGGATCACGTACTTGTTATCTGACAGCGAGGTGAAGAACTCGGTGATGCGGGTCGGCAGCTGCATGTAGGTCATCACCGCGCCAAACGCCGCTGCAAAGCCGATCAAAATCATGACGATAGTGACCGTTTTGACCGTCCTGCACATCAGCTTTGGCAGCTCGCTCCACTTGTAATCGCGGTAGATAAACATGGTGACGAAGAACGCCCACAGACAGGCCACCGCCGCGGATTCCGTCGCGGTGAATATCCCGGACAAGATCCCGCCGAGGATAATCACCACCGTCATCAGCCCCCACAGCGCATCAAACAGAATCTTCAGCGCCTGCTTAAACGGGATTTTTTCGCCCTTGGGGTAACCGCGCTTATGGGCAAAGCCGAGGCACATGATCATCAGGCAAAGCCCCAGCAGCAGTCCCGGCAGCACGCCTGCAATAAACAGCGTCGCGATAGAGACCGTGCCCCCCGCCGCCAGCGAATAAATCACCGAGTTGTGGCTGGGCGGGATCAAAATCGCCTGCACCGACCCGCTGGCCGTGACCGCCGCCGCGTATTCTCGCGGATAGCCCTTCTTCTCCATCTCCGGGATCATCACGCTGCCAATGGAGGCCGTGTCCGCCACCGACGAGCCGGAAATTGCGCCGAAGAATGTCGATGCCACAATGTTGACCAGTGAGAGTCCGCCGCGAATAAAGCCGACAAACACGTAGGCAAAATTCACCAGCCGACGGGCGATGCCCCCTTCCGCCATGATTGCCCCGGCAAGGATGAAGAACGGGATCGCCAGCAGGGTAAATTTGTTCACCCCGCTGGTTATCTGGATCATCAGCGCCTCCAGCGGCAGATCAATCCACAGCGCCCCCGCGACGGCGCTTAAACCCACGGCAAAGGCCACCGGCATCCCCAGCGCCAGCAAAATGGCGAGGGTGAATAACAAAACAAAAGCATCCATCGTTCACCCCTTAACTGTGGTTACCGATCAGCACGACCGGACGGTTTTCCTGCGAGCCAAACAGCAGGCGTTCAACAACAAACAGGATCAAAATGGCCGACCCGAGCGGCAGCGGCAGATAGCTCTCGCCGGACGTCAGGAGCGGGAACTCCGCCACCGGCTGCTCCCAGAGGTCGACACACAGCCAGAGGCTGTACCAGAACATCAGCGCGGAGATCAGCAGCATCAGCAGATCGACCACACGGGCGCACAGGTTTTTCAGCATCTCAGGCAGCCTGTCGGTTAGCATGTTTACCGCGATATGTGACCCGGCACGGTAGCCCACTGCCGCGCCGATAAAGGTAAAGGTCACCATGCAGATAATGGCGATCGGCTCCGGCCAGGACTCGCCGCGATTGAGGACGTAGCGCGAGAAGATGCCAATCGGGATCACAATCGTCATCACCAGCAGCGAGATACCCGCCACGGTCATGGCGAGCAGGTACAGGCGGTCCATCCACTTCAGGTAGAGTTCGGACATACATACTCCGGTTTACTGGACGTCAGCGATGGCTTTCATCAGCGCCTGATGCTTGTCGCCAAACTGCGCGCGCACCGGCTCTGTGGCTTTGATAAACACCGTTTTATCGATGTCGTGGAATTGCACTCCACCGGCTTTCATCTTTGCCAGCGCCTGGTCGTTATAGGCTTGCCAGAGCTTGCGCTGTTCGAACTGTGCCTCGCGGGCCAGTGTCAGAACCTTTTGCTGCTCGTCGGCGCTGAGCTTGTCCCATTTCACTTTCGAATACAGCAGCATTTCCGGAGTGATGAAGTGGCCGCTCAGGGTGTAGTTTTTGGCAACCGGCATGTAGTTGTGGGCGACAAAGGTCGGCGGATTATTCTCGGCCCCGTCAATAACGCCGGTCTGCATCCCGCTGTACACTTCGCTGACGCCCATTGCCACCGAGTTCGCCCCCATGTCTTTCAGCGTCGCCAGCGCCACCGGGCTACCCTGCACGCGGATCTTTTTGCCTTTCAGATCTTCCGGTTTGACGATCGGCTCTTTCGTGATCAGATTGCGGGTGCCGGAGTCCATCCACCCCAGGAACACCAGCCGCGATTTTGGGTTGGCGGTCAGTTTGTCACCGATTTGCTTGCCGATGTCCCCGTCGATCACGTTGTGCATGTGGTCTTCATCGCGGAATACGTAGGGCAGCGTAAAGACTTCAATATCGGGCAAGATGGCGGCAACCGGTGCCATGGAGACGCGAATCATGTCGATAGCCCCCATCTGCGCTTGTTCAATCATCTGCTTTTCATCCCCCAGCACGCCGCCGGGAAAAACCTTAATTTCCAGCTTGCCGTCAGTTTGTTGTTTGAGTTTTTCACCCATATGCTGCACCGCCACCACGTTCGGATAGCCTTCAGGGTGAACATCAGCGGCTTTAATGGTTTGGGCAGCGACGGAGCAGGTAAAAGCAGACAGACACAGAGCGGCCAGTAACGGCGTTAGGGTCGTTTTCATCGAGTCAACTCCAGGGTAGTGAGATAAGCGTTAAAACGGTGTTTTATTTTTATACGCTTAAAAATTAGACTACGGCTGGAAAAGCGGAGGTGAAGCGCCTCACAAAAGCGCAAATTTCTGAAACGATGGTTTAGAAAGATTTATTCCCTCTCCCAAAAGGAGAGGGCAAAGATAAAGGTTAGAGGCCGATACGCTATTAACCCTTACGAATCACATACCGATACGGCAACGTTTCTGTCTCTTGCGCTACCAGCTCATGCTCCATGAAGGTACAAAAACCGGGGATGTCACGGGTGGTAGCCGGATCGTCAGCAATAATCAGCAGCGTTTCGCCGGTTTGCATGTTGCGCACGGTTTTGCGCACCATCATTACCGGCTCCGGGCAGCGGAGGCCCTGGGCATCAAGAGTGTGGTCTGGGCTGGAAAACAGGTCGGTCATGGTCTTCTCGGTCATGTTAAAACGGCTGTAGTTTACGCCCGGTTGCCGCCAATGCAAACCAGGTTAACGATTGCGTGAAAATTAGCCATTGCAAAGTCCCGTTAAAGCAGTATGATGCGGCGGTTTTTATTGGGTTCCCTCACCCCAACGTTCAAAAAGGTCACAATATGACGCAGTTTTCTCAATCGCAGCGCGTAAAAGCGTTGTTCTGGCTATCGCTTTTTCATCTGCTGGTGATCACCTCCAGCAACTATCTGGTGCAACTCCCGATCTCCATTTTCGGTTTTCACACCACCTGGGGCGCGTTCAGTTTTCCGTTTATTTTCCTCGCCACCGATCTGACCGTGCGTATTTTTGGCGCGCCGCTGGCCCGTCGCATTATTTTCGCCGTGATGCTCCCGGCGCTGTTCGTGTCGTACGTGATTTCGTCCCTGTTTTATATGGGAAGCTGGCAGGGCTTTGAGGCACTCACGCACTTCAACCTGTTTGTCGCCCGTATCGCCGCCGCCAGCTTTATGGCCTACGCGCTGGGACAAATCCTCGACGTGCACGTGTTCAACCGCCTGCGTCAGAATCACCGCTGGTGGATGGCACCGACGGCGTCCACGCTGTTCGGTAACGTGAGCGACACGCTGGCGTTCTTCTTCATCGCTTTCTGGCGCAGCCCGGACGCTTTTATGGCCGAACACTGGATGGAAATCGCCCTGGTAGACTACTGCTTCAAGGTGCTTATCAGCATTGTGTTCTTCCTGCCGATGTACGGCGTGCTGCTGAATATGCTGCTGAAAAGGCTGGCAGATAAATCTGAAATCACGGCATTACAGGCAGGTTAAAGGTTCGCTTTATCAGTTGTGATAAGATGGGTGAATGAGCCGCTATGGCCGTTTATCGAAAGGAAGAAGTCAATGCGCAATCTGGTTAAATATGTCGGGATTGGCCTGCTGGTTGTGGGCCTTGCAGCCTGTGATAACAGCGACACGAAAACGCCTGCTCAGGGTGCATCTGCAGAAAGCAATGCAACCGGTCAGCCGGTAAATCTGATGGAAGGGAAGCTTACGTTCTCCCTGCCAGCGGATATGACTGACCAGAGCGGCAAGCTGGGCACTCAGGCGAACAATATGCACGTGTATTCCGACGCCACCGGTCAGAAAGCAGTGATTGTGATTGTTGGCGACGACACCAGTGAAGATCTGGGCGTGCTGGCAAAACGACTGGAAGATCAGCAGCGTAGCCGCGACCCGCAGCTGCAGGTCGTGACCAACAAGTCCATCGAACTGAAAGGCCACACGCTGCAGCAGCTGGACAGCATTATCTCTGCAAAAGGCCAGACCGCTTACTCTTCCGTGGTGCTGGGCAAGATCGACAACAAACTGCTGACCCTGCAGATTACCCTGCCAGCCGAAAATCAGCAGAAAGCGCAGACCACTGCGGAAAACATCATTAACACCATCGTGATTCAGTAATTCTTCACGATGATGACGTGGCCTCCGGTGTCTGCACCGGGGGCCATTTTTTTAACCGCCACGTCAGCAACAAGGCAATCGCCACCAGCCCGGCCGCTGCAAGATAGATAACCGGCACGCCTGCCCAGGCCATCACCAGCCCCGCCAGCGGCCCGGTAATGCCTAACGACATATCCATAAACACCGTATAGGTTGCCAGGGCAGATCCCTGATTCTGCTGCGGTACGGCTTTCACCGCCACCACACCCAGCGAGGGGAAGACCAGCGAGAAACCGGCTCCCGCCAGGAACACGCCCACTTTCGCCATCCAGGGTTCGCTGGCGATACCGGTTAGCAGCAGCCCCACAATCTCTATCGCAAAGCAGATCATCGCCACGTTCAAGCCACCGAGACGGTTAATCCCATTCGGGAAGAGTAAACGTGCCCCCACAAACGCGCAGCTAAACAGGGTGAGCGCAAAAGCCGCCCCGTCCCAGCCTTTGGCGTCGTAGAACAGGGTGATGAAGGTGGCGATCACGCCGAAGCCCGCCGATGCCAGCGCCAGCGCCATGCCGTAGGGCCAGACGCGCCCTAGCACCGCACGAAACGGCAGCGGCTTGCCCTTGCTGGCCTTCACTTTAGGGCGCGGCAGGGCAAACAAAATCGCCAGCAGCGCAACGACCATAATGGTTATTGCCAGACCGTACAGGCCGCCATACGCGAAGCAGACCACGCCAAGCGGTGCGCCAATAGCCATGGCACCGTACGTGACAATGCCGTTCCATGAGATCACCCGCCCGATATGCGACGCCCCCACAACGCCCACGCCCCACAGCGTTGAACCGGTTCCCGCCAGGCTTTGCCCAATACCTAAAATGACGCGCCCCAGGCACAGCAGTGCCAGACTAACCCACGGCCACTGGCTGGTCGTTGCGGCCAGGAAGTAGCTCAGGCCACTCAGGAAACAGCCGCACAATCCCACAATGACAATGCTTTTCGGCCCAAAGAGGTCGGCATAGCGTCCCGAATGCGGGCGACTCATCAGCGTGGCAAAGTACTGAAGGCTTATCACCAGCCCCGCCCAGAAGGCGCTAAAGCCCATTACGTCATGGACATAGCCGGGCAAGACCGCCAGTGGCAGGCCAATCGTGAGATAGCTGGCGAAGTTAAAAATAACAACGGAAACAATGCGCATATTGAGGCGCAATCCGCTAAGAACGGGTTCGGCGGAAGGTTCGGGCATGGATTCAACCTGGATTTTTACAACAGTGTTTCACTATTACCATGACGGGATGAGAAAATCAGCAATCACTTTCAGATTACAGGCTCCAGACGAAGCGGGGCCCGCGCACTACACTTAACGGGCAACCACATTAAGGAAAACGCATGATACCCAACCAGTCTGACAAAGCAGGTCTCCACATCTTACTCAAACTCGCCTGCCTGGTCGTTATTCTCGCCGGTATCCATGCGGCCGCAGACATCATTGTCCAGCTCCTGCTGGCGCTCTTTTTCGCGATTGTGCTTAACCCGCTGGTGACCTGGTTTTTACGCCGGGGCGTCAGCAGGCCGGTGGCCATCACTATCGTGGTCATCGTCATGCTGTTTGTCCTGACGGGGCTGTTTGGCGTGCTGGCGGCATCGCTGAGTGAGTTTTCCACCATGCTGCCGCAATACAATAAAGAGCTGACCCGCAAGCTGGTGGATCTGCAGCAGATGATGCCCTTTCTTAACCTGCATATCTCGCCAGAACGAATGTTGCGCCGAATGGATTCAGAAAAAATTATGACCTACGCCACCACCCTGATGACCGGCCTTTCAGGCGCCATGGCCAGCATCCTGCTGCTCGTAATGACGGTGGTGTTTATGCTGTTCGAAGTTCGCCATGTTCCCTATAAGCTGCGCTTCGCGTTAAACAATCCGCAAATTCACATTGCCGGTCTGCACCGCGCATTAAAGGGCGTCTCCAAATATCTGGCGCTGAAAACTTTGTTAAGCCTGTGGACCGGTGTGATTGTCTGGCTGGGTCTGATGCTCATGGACGTGCAGTTTGCCTTGATGTGGGGCGTGCTGGCGTTTCTGCTGAACTACGTCCCCAACATTGGCGCGGTGCTTTCCGCCGTACCGCCAATGATTCAGGCGTTCCTGTTTAACGGGTTTTACGAATGTATGCTGGTGGGCGCGCTTTTCCTCGTGGTGCATATGGTGCTCGGGAATATTCTCGAACCACGCATGATGGGCCACCGCCTGGGGATGTCGACGTTGGTGGTATTCCTGTCCTTGCTGATTTGGGGATGGCTGCTGGGCCCGGTAGGAATGTTGCTGTCGGTGCCGCTCACCAGCGTTTGCAAGATCTGGATGGAAACCACCAAAGGCGGCAGCAAGCTGGCGATCCTGCTTGGGCCGGGACGGCCTAAGAGTCGATTGCCGGGGTAATTTCCTCACCCGGTTAGCTATTAGTAAGGGCAATGGATTATAGTAATGGTTTCGTCGCGTGACTTTGCGGCTATCTCTGTTTTGACTGAAGGCCAGACGTTATATGTACCAGGTTTTTCTGGGAAAGATCTCTTCACTGAGCACTGACCATTGGGCTGAAGCCCTCTCCCGACACGCTCCGGAAGGCGCACAGCGCGCCCGTTGGCTGGCGGGACGCGGGCTACTTTCGCGTCTGCTGGCACCTAAGCCGCTCCCGGAGATTATCTACAGCGAACAAGGAAAACCCGCCTTTGTCGGTGACTATCCGCTGTGGTTCAGCATGAGCCAGTGTGAAGATGATATTGCGTTAATTATCAGTGATGAAGGTAATGTCGGCTGTTCGCTGGAGCTTATTCGCCCCCAGGATAACTGGCGCACGCTCGCCAATGCTGTCTTTAGCAACGGCGAGCATATTGAGCTGGAAAATGAAACGTCTGAGCGTCAGCTTGACGCATTCTGGCGCATCTGGACGCGAAAAGAGGCCATTGTTAAGCAGCGCGGAGCGCACTCCTGGCAAATAGTCAGCGTTGACAGCTCAGCGAGCGCCGCGCACGCGGTGAGCCAATGCCAGGTAGGTTCACTGAGCCTTGCCGTATGTACCGCAACGCCCTTCGCGCTTACGACGGATCTGATTCACGCGGCTGATGACGCGCTGGCCGGAAAATCACCAACACGCCCAGAATAATGAACCCAACGCCCGCCAGACCCTGCCAGGAGAAGCGTTCTCCCCAGCCTGGCAGCAGTATCGCGACAGCCCATACCAGAATGTAACTCAGGCTCAGCAGGGCATACGCTTTACTGAGCGCCATTCGGTGCAGGGCCAGATACCAGCAGCCCATCGACGCCACATACCCCATTAGCCCCAGCACCAGCGCGCCAGTGCCCGATGCAAAATGCCAGAGGGCAGAGATAAACGTCATCACGTCGCTGACAGGCGGCAACGCCATCATGGCCTCTCGCAGCGACAGCTGCGCCGCACTGACCAACATTACGCTGCATAAAGCCCAGCCCCCCCCTTTCACAGGCTTCCTCCCAGAAAAATAATCCCGATGATGATCAACCCGACGCCCAGCCAGTGATGCGAAGCGACGTTTTCACGCCAGAACACCTTCGCAGCCAGCGTTACCCAAACAAAATTAAGGCTCAGCATCGGATAGGCAATTCCGACGGGGAGACGTTGTAAGACCACCAGCCAGACCAACATCCCGCAGCCCAGAGCCAGCATTGCCAGCCCTAGCCACAGCGCGATATGTGCTCCTCGCCGCCCGACTTTCGCCGGACGGGTAGCCTGTTTCTGGCAAAGCTGTCCTGCGCAGCTTAACAAGCTTGCCAGCGCCAGCCAGAGCCAGGCCATCATTGCGGCAGATACTGCAGCCAGGCCAGACGCCCCTGAACGGTCAGGCTATCTGGTTTTGGCAGCCCGGCGCGGGCAAGGTCATCATTCCGCGACAGCAAAATAACCACGGAAACCGCCCCCTGCTGGCGGTGTTCAGCCAGCCAATGTGCAAAATCGTCTTTGCGCACAAACCGGCCTTTCACATCCGGGTAATCGAGGCCGTACTTCAGCTCGCCGCTCTGACCAAAGAGAATGATGTCATGACGATTCAATTCCCACGCCAGCCCTGACGCGACCCCGACGTTATTGGCCAGCACGAACTTACTCTCCTCCAGCGGCTGGCGAACGGTATCTACCAATGACTGCGGCTGCTTGGAATCCACCACCAGATTGGGAATCGCAAAGCCGATCAGCAGCGCCAGACCCGCCGGGCACAGCGCCGCCAGCCACCAGCGCTGCTGGCTTTGTTTGAGGGTAAACCAGCCGACCGCAGCCCAGATGAGGAAAGCCACCACCGCGCAGAAGACTTTATACAGTTCGACCGATGTCCAGACCGGATGCTTTGAGGGCCCCCACGGAGAGACCACCAGCGCCGCCAGCACGCCAACAGCACCAAACGCGAGGTTAATCCCACCGTTAATGCGTAATACTCTTGCCCCTTTCTCCGCCGCGTTAACGGCATAGCGCGCCATCAGGATTGCCAGCGGGGCAAAACACGGCAGGATATAGGTCGGCAGCTTGCCTTTGGCAATGCTGAAGAAAATCAGCGGCATCACCACCCATCCCAGTAAATAGAGCCCGCCGCCTTCGCCATGCCTTTCACGCCAGCCAAGACGCAGCGCGCCCGGCAGCAGCGCCAGCCACGGCAGGCTTCCGGCAATCAGGAACGGCAGGTAATACCAGAAGGGAGCTTTGTGCTGCGCATCGCTCTGGGCAAAACGCTGAATATGTTCAACCCAGAAGAAGTAGCGCCAGAAATCAGGTTCGCGGTGGGCAATAGCCAGCGCCCAGGGCAGGACGATCAGCACGCAGCTCAGCACCGCCAGCCAGCCAAAAATCAGCACCTCTTTCCAGCGCTTATGCACAATCACCCACGGCAGCACGCCAATTACCGGTACCGCCAGCGCCAGAAAACCTTTGGTCATGACGCCCATGCCGCACGCCAGACCAAGCAGCACATAGCCCCCTGCTTTTCCGGCAGTCGTCGTCGACTGCGAGGCCAGCCAGAAGCTACACATCGCGGCGACCAGCCACAGGGTAATGATGGGATCCAGCACCGCATAAGTACCGATACCGTAGACCAGGAACAGCGTTAAGAAGATAAGGCCGGAGAAGAGGGCAACGCGCTTATCCCGCCAGAGACGCCAGGCCATCCAGATAACCAGCAGCGCCGTTAATCCGGTAGAGAAAATGACCCCCGCGCGTACGGCAAAGTTGGAGTGCCCAAACAGCAGTTGCCCGATACTGTTGATCCAGTAGCCGGCAATGGGTTTTTCAAAATAACGCAGACCGAGAAAATGCGGGACAACCCAGTCTCCTGACGCCAGCATTTCGCGGCTGATTTCCGCATAGCGCGTTTCATCAGGCTGCCATAACAGGCGGATATCGACAGGAATAAGATAGTAAACGATAAACAGTGCGAGTAGCGCTACGCCATAACGGGCTGTTTTCATGATACCGGGCTCACGGTTTGTTGATAGCCAAGCCAGCCTTCCCGGCCAGCCATTTCATTACGCACAATCTTGCCCACCGGCAGCGTGCTGAGATCCTCTGGCAGCATCTCGCTCAACGGACAAAACTGAATCCCCTCCTGAGCAGCCATCGTCAATAACGCATCAAAATCATGCTGATATGCGATACCTTCCACTTCTGCGTGGATGGTGTAGACCGGCGTCCCCTCATCGCGATGAATACAGTCCAGAATGTAGCGGTTAAACCCATCGGCGGTCACCTCGCGCCCGACCACTTCATCCCAGGTGGGAAGCGTGACCGGGATTTGCACAGTACCTAAGGTGTTTTCCCCGATAAGCGGCAAAAATGGGCCTGTCCCGCGACAATCACTGTTATAGCGAAACGCGAAGGGTTGTTTAGCTTTTACCACGCGCTGGTCGGCACGCCATCCCGCCACGGCGGAACAGCGTACGGACTGGCAGGTAATGGCTTCCAGCTCCATCATGCCGCGCTCAACTTCACGCGTCAGACGCGGGATGTCCCAGACGCCAGCCCAGGCTTGCCAGGCATGGTGATCCCAGGCATGCAGCCCCACCTCATGATGCAGAGCCGCTTCACGGATAACAGCCTCATTACCCGCCCCGATACGCCTGCCGGGCCATGCGGTTCCGGCCAGCAAAATATCCCAGCCGTAGAGGGATGCTGCGCGTGAGCGCAGCATTTTGAACAGGAATGCCGGTTTAATCAGACGCCATAAATGGCGTCCCATGTTGTCAGGCCCCACGCTGAAGAAAATGCTGGCACGCACATCGTGCTTGCTAAGCAGTTCCAGCAGGCGCGGCACGCCGTCACGTGTGCCACGGAAGGTATCGACATCAATGCGTAAACCGACTTTTTTCATGATCCTTGTTCCGACAGCTCCACGGTGCGCAGGAAGAAATCGAGCGTTTCATCGATGGTCTGATCCATCTTCACGGTTGGCGTCCAGTTCAGGCAGCGCTTCGCGTTGCGAATGCTTGGCTTACGGTGCTCAACGTCCTGATAACCTTTACCATAATAGCTGCTGCTTTCCACTTCGCGGAAGCCGGCAAACGGCGGGAACTGATTACGCAGCGGGTGACGCTCGAAGCTTGCCAGCAGCATTTCCGCCAGCTCACGGATGCTGGCTTCGTTTTCCGGGTTACCGATGTTGATGATTTGCCCGTTGCAGCGGCCATCTTTGTTTTCGATGATGCGGAACAGCGCTTCGATACCGTCGCTGATATCCGTAAAGCAGCGTTTCTGTTTGCCGCCTTCGATAAGCTTGATTGGCGACCCTTCCACCAGGTTTAGGATAAGCTGGGTGATGGCGCGGGAGCTTCCGATACGCGCCGCGTTCAGGTTGTCCAGACGTGGCCCCATCCAGTTAAACGGACGGAACAGGGTAAAGCGCAGGCCCTCTTTTTCACCGTATGCCCAAATCACGCGGTCCAGAAGCTGTTTGGAGACGGAGTAAATCCAGCGCTGTTTGTTAATCGGCCCGACCACCAGGTTGGAGTTATCTTCATCGAAGTTGTTGTCGGTGCACATGCCGTACACTTCAGAGGTGGACGGGAAGATGATGCGTTTATCGTATTTCACGCAGTCGCGAATAATCTTCAGGTTCTCTTCGAAGTCCAGCTCAAACACGCGCAGCGGGTTACGGGTGTATTCAATCGGTGTGGCAATGGCGACCAGCGGCAGCACCACGTCACATTTTTTAATGTGGTACTCGATCCACTCGGAGTGGATGCTGATATCCCCTTCCACGAAGTGGAAGCGCGGGTTGTCCAGGAAACGGCTGATGGCGTCGGAACCAATATCCAGGCCATAGATTTCGTAGTTATCATCCTTCAGCAGGCGTTCGGTCAGGTGGTTACCGATAAAACCGTTCACGCCGAGGATCAGCACGCGCGTGCGGCGTTTCATGGCAACAACCGGTGCGCTGGTGATAAGCGCGCCCGCGACCAGGCCAAGAGACTGCGCCAGCTGCATGCCCTGAACATAGAGGCCGTTGTCGGTTTGTCCGGTAACAATTTCCAGGGCCTGCTCGCCACAGCTCACAATCATCGGAGACACCGAAACAACGGTGCCCGGTTTCGCTGCCGGAATGTCGTCGCGCACGCGGGATTTCCAGACGATAAATTTGCTGACACCCGCAAAGCTGTACGCGCCCGGCCACGGGTCGGTCACAGCACGCACCAGGTTGTGCAGCTCGCGAGCTGGCCGGGTCCAGTCCAGACGGCCATCTTCCGGCTTGCGGCGGCCAAAACAGGTGGCCTTACTCTCATCCTGCATGGTTTCGCTATAGGAACCGTTAAGGATGGTTGGCAACGCATCGCGCAGCAGGTTCTGCGCGGTCACGTTCAGTTTTTGATGCAGTTCCAGCGCGGTTTCATCCGCATCGATAGCCACGCTCTGCTGCGCCACGATCCCGCCCGCATCTGCGCGGTGCACCATACGGTGCAGGGTCACGCCAGTTTGCGATTCTCCGTTAACCAGCACCCAATTTAGCGGGGCGCGACCACGGTATGCAGGCAGCAGGGAGCCGTGAAGATTAAACGCGCCTTTTGACGCCACGTTTAAGATGTCGTCACAAAGCAGGTTGCGGTAGTAGAACGAGAAAATCACATCCGGGGAAAGCGCGCGAATGCGATCCACCCACAGCGGATGGTTTACATCGTCCGGGGCATACACCGGAATGCCGTGTTCAGCCGCAATACGCGCTACCGAGCCAAAAAAGTTGTTCTCACCGGCAGTGTCCGGATGGGTGAAGATTGCAGCAATGTCATAGCCCGCATCCAGCAAGGCCAGCGTGCCCGTGCACCCCATATCGTGATAGGCAAATACGACAGCTTTCATGGGTGTTTTTCCTCTTGAGATGCTTTGTGTTCCTGACGGACAACACGTTGAATAAAGTAGCGCGGACGTGCGCGAACATCGTTGTAGATACGGCC
This sequence comes from Enterobacter sp. UNJFSC 003, assembly GCF_036903355.1. Classification (NCBI taxonomy): domain Bacteria; kingdom Pseudomonadati; phylum Pseudomonadota; class Gammaproteobacteria; order Enterobacterales; family Enterobacteriaceae; genus Enterobacter; species Enterobacter sp. UNJFSC 003. The sequence continues at coordinate 52,405 of NZ_JBAKHK010000008.1, read as the reverse complement.
GATGTACTCACCGAGCAGACCCATACCGATAAACTGGGCTCCGATGAACATGAACAGGACGGCAAACAGCATAAAGACCCCTTCCGCCGCCCACTGCGGGCCAAAGACCAGCCGCAGCACAACCAACAGGACGGAAAGTGCAAACCCGGCCACCGCGATAATGCTGCCGAATACGCTCAGCAGGCGCAGCGGCGTGGTGGTCAGGCAGGTGATCAGGTCGTACATCAGGTTGATGAGGCGCATAAAGCTGTACTTCGATTCCCCATGCTCACGCTCGGCGTGCAGCACCGGGATCTCTGTCGCTTTGCGTGCAAAAGTATTGGCCAGAATGGGAATGAAGGTACTGCGTTCATGGCAATGCAGCATGGCATCGACGATGTGGCGACGATAAGCCCGCAGCATACAGCCGTAATCGCCCATCGCTTTGCCCGTCGTGCGCTGGATCAGGCGGTTGATGGTGCGTGAAGCCAGCTTGCGGAACACGCTGTCCTGACGATTTTGGCGCACCGTGCCCACGACGTCATAGCCTTCATCCGCTTTGGCGACCAGGCGCGGGATCTCTTCAGGCGGGTTCTGCAGATCGGCGTCCAGAGTGATGATCAGATCGCCCGTCACGTGGCTAAAGCCGGCCATAATTGCCGAGTGCTGGCCGTAATTTCGGTTCAGGAGTACGGCAACGATATGGCTATCGTCGGCCTGCGCGGCCTCCGTCAGCATCATCGCAGAGTTATCACTGCTGCCATCATCCACCAGCAGAATTTCGTAAGCTTTGCCCATCGTGTCGCAGGCGGCCGTCGTGCGGCGGATCAGTTCGGGCAGGCTCTCCTGCTCGTTGTAAACCGGGATTACCACAGACACTTTTTGTACAGGCGGTACAGTGAACATATCAATGTCCTGCAAGCTGATGGAGTGCGGTAATGACGCGGGTTGTGTCGTCATGAGTCATGTCCGGGAAAAGAGGAAGAGAACAAATACGCGCGCTATTCCATTCAGAGTTTGGGAGAGAAACGTCTGGGAAACGCTCGCGGTAGTATTTTTGCGTGTGTGCCGCACGGAAGTGCAGGCCGGTGCCAATGCCTTTCTCCTTCAGCGCCGCCATCAGGTTGTCGCGCGAGATCCCACACCGGGCTTCGTCAACGCGAATGATGAACAGATGCCAGGCGTGCAGGTGTGGCCAGGCTGGAATGTGCAGCGGCTGGAACGGGGTATCAGCCAACTCAAGCAGGTAGCGGTCGGCAATGTCACGACGCCGCTTGTTGGCGTCACCCAGCTTGCCCAACTGCACCAACGCCAGCGCGGCGTTGATATCCGCCAGGTTGTATTTAAAGCCCGGTGAGATCACCTCAGCCTGTGGCGCGCGGCCGAGAGTTTGGCGATCGTAAGCGTCTACGCCCAGCCCGTGGAATTTCAGGCTGCGGATTTTTGCTGCAAGCAGCTCGTCATCGGTCACGACGAGCCCGCCTTCGGCACAGGTCATGTTTTTAATGGCGTGGAAAGAGAAGATCGCGGTGCCCTGCCAGCCGACGTGCCGATTTTTGTAATACGTTCCTGCCGCATGGGCCGCATCTTCAATAACGGGGATCCCGTGGCGTTCACCCACGGCGCGAATCGCGTCGATATCACACGGTGCCCCGGCATAATGAACGGGTACGATGGCTTTAGTGCGGGGCGTTACTGCTGCCTCGACGGATTCTGGCGTCACCATCAGCGTGTCTTTGTCGACATCGATCATCACCGGAGTTGCCCCCAGCAAAACGATCATATTCAGCGTCGATACCCAGGTCAGTGAGGGGGTAATCACTTCATCGCCGGGACCAATACCTAACGCCATCAGGGTGACATGCATTCCCGCCGTGGCAGAACTGACGGCAATAGCATGACGATTGCCCGTAAGCGTGCAGAATGCCTCTTCAAGCGCCTGATTTTTGGGTCCAGTGGTGATCCAGCCAGAGGTTATTACCTCCTGCAACGCGGCGATTTCCTCATGCCCCATTGAGGGACGCGAAAAAGGCAAAAAATCACTCATTATTAATGTCCTTGAGATAGGAAAGGCATTTTTTGATATTAACCAAAAGAGGATCAGCTTATTTCAACGAACCATAAACTCATTCAATAGTAGTGCGCATTTCTTAGGAAAGAATTAAGGGAGGATAGGAATAAAATAGTAGGAATACTTTAACTCATTGATAAAAAATAAAATTAATGAGTGTTAAATATTTATTTTGTGATGAAATTCCATATTAATAGGCCTGGTGTTATAAACCAAACCTCAACAAATAAAAAAAATCCCGGCCCTTCCGAATAAAATCGAAATGAGCCGGGAACTTTTCTTTCTAGTTAATTGTCGCGCTTATTTTAAATTTTCTGGAAAGTTTTCTGGCAACTCGCTGGCTGCACAGGAAATAACGCTATCGTCATTCGCGCCACAGTCGCGAACGAACGTAATCGTGGCGAACTCGTCAATCACTTCTGTTGGGTAAGCCGGGCCAGCATCGCGATAGCTGTTCATCAATGGAATGTGATCGTTCTGGAAGCAGACGGTTTTTTCCGGATTGTTCATGACCCAGCGTGGGAAGAAGATGGTGCCGTGGAACAGGCTATCACCCAGGTTGACGATCAGGCTCACGTCGGTCCCGGTAGGCTCTGTCCAGGAGATTTTATAGATGCTCTCCCCGACGCGAACAATGTATGCCTGCTGATCTTTCACCCAACGATTGCCGACCAGACCGCTGTGGATACGGTAGTCGAGGGTGTTTTCATTTTTGACATAAATTTCGTAGTTCCAGCCGTTATCGTAGGTGTAAACAAGGTGTTTGCCAACGAAGCCGCTTAAGTCATGTTTGTCGAAGGTGTTCATAAGATGTCTCCTTTGTTTTGATGAGATAATCGTACCCCTTCAAAAAATGAATGAATAACGCTATGTTTGAATCAAATCAATTCAAAATTTAGATAACTCATGCACAAGACAACCCTTGAACAGTGGTCATTATTAGAGAAGGTAGTCGAGCTTGGGAGCTTTGCCAAAGCCGCGGAAGAGACCCATCGCAGCCAGTCGTCCGTCAGCTATAACCTCTCGCTGTTGCAGGAACGGCTGGGTGTGGCGCTTCTCGTGCCGGAGGGGCGGCGCGCAGTGTTAACCCCCGCCGGCGAACTGCTGCTCAACCAGGTTAAACCGCTGCTCAAAGCCTTCTCCTACGTCGAAACGCGCGCGGCGACTCTGCGCAACGGCATGCGCACGCGACTGGACCTGGTGGTGGATAATATCTTCCCTCGCCGACGGCTATTCGCCATTTTGCGCCAGTTCCAGCAGCAGTATCCGCAGACGCAGGTGCGCCTCACCGAGGTACTGGAAAATACCCGTGCCGATGCCATTAATGATGAAGCCGATGTGATGATTTTAACCCGTCGTCAGGACATCACCGGGCTGGGCGAATGGCTGATGAACATCGATTTTGTGGCCGTTGCGCATCATGAACACCCTCTCTTTGCCCTCGACGCGCCGCTGAACGAAGAGATGCTGCGCCCGTGGCCGCTCGTTCAGATTGCGGACAGCCAGCCTGCTGCACGCCCGGCCGGTGAATCCTGGACATTTTCAACCATCGATGCCGCCATTGAGGCGGTCATGTATCAGGTTGGCTACGGCTGGCTACCGGAGGAACGTATACAGTCCCTGCTGGAGCAAGGGACGCTGAAAGCGCTGCCGCTCAGTCACGGCGTGCGTCGTGCAACGCCGCTGCACCTGATTGTGAAGCGATCGCTCGGCCCGCTCGATGAACAGGTTGAAACGCTCTTGCGCCTTTTTAGCCAGGAGCCATCATCATCAACTGCTACGCTTTAAGGTCCGAACGTTAATAACGATAAGGAGCAGATGATGAAAATTGATTTTACGGGGAAAGTGGCGTTAGTCACCGCATCAACCGGCGGGATTGGGTTCGCCATCGCCAGAGGATTGGCGGAAAGCGGTGCGGAAGTGATCGTTAATGGCCGCAGCACGGAGTCGGTCAATAAAGGGATCCAGCAGCTACAGCAGGTGGTGCCCGGCGTGCAGGTTCGTGCCGCCATTGCCGACCTCAGCTCGAATGAGGGCGTGGAATCCCTTCTAAAGGTGGCGTCCAACGTGGATATTCTGGTTAACAATGCCGGGATTTACGGCCCGCAGGATTTTTACTCCACCGATGATGAGACCTGGGAGCGCTACTGGCAGACCAACGTCATGTCCGGCGTGCGTCTCTCCCGCGCGCTTTTGCCGGGTATGGTGCAAAAAGGCTGGGGACGCGTCGTGTTTATCTCTTCCGAGTCGGCGTGCAATATTCCCGCAGATATGATCCACTATGGCGTCACCAAAACGGCGCAGCTTTCCCTGGCGCGCGGGCTGGCGAAGTTCGTTGCGGGAAGCGGCGTCACGGTGAACAGCGTGCTGCCGGGCCCTACCCTGTCAGACGGTTTCGCCGAGATGATGAAGGACGAAATCGAGAAAACCGGCAAATCGCTGGAGCAACTGTCAAAAGAGTTCGTGATGGCTAATCGCCCGAGTTCTGTTATCCAGCGAGCCGCCACGGTTGAAGAGGTGGCCAATATGGTGGTGTATGTCTGCTCTGCGCAGGCCTCCGCCACCTCTGGCGCGGCATTACGCGTCGATGGTGGCGTAGTGGATGACATCATCTGACCCGTCAGGCCGCACTGCCTGCGACCCGCCGGGCTGTAATGTAGTGCTCTTGCCAGTAGCTATCGGTCAGAGTGGACACCGTGACGCCCTGGCTGCTTGACGCATGAATAAACTGGCTATCGCCAATATATACGCCCACGTGCTTACGGTTCGGCCCGGTCTGGAAGAACACCAGATCTCCGGCCTTCAGGCGATATTGCGCCACCTGCACGCCGCGATGGATCTGCTCGCCCGTCGTGCGTGGCAGGTCAAGGTGCGCCGCCTCGCTAAACAGATGCTGCATCAGTGCTGAACAATCCACCCCGTGATGCGTTGACCCACCCCATTGATAGTGCGTCCCTTTCCACCTCTGATATTGATCCAGGATACGTGAACGCAGCGGCCCGGTTTCCGGATGTGCCAGCGCTGACTTTGCCGGTGAAACGGCCAGCTCGCTGTTCATCGACAGCATTGAGGCCGGCAGTTGAAAACTCAGTGCAGAAAACGACGCAAAACTTAACGAGAGTATTGAAATAAACGATCTAAGAGTCATATAGAAAAGAAGTAGTGAGTGAGTTTTTCCTTACCAGTGGGGGCCAACGTTCCCCCGAAATATCTTTCGATGCGGCGATAATATAGACAGCTCACTTTTTGCCCAATCTTTATCGAGTCTGATTTTGGACTTCTTTGCCAGGTCGCAAGAATGAGAAAAAAACGCGCGGGGTATAAGGACTGTGGCGCCAAAGCAGGTAAACTAATGAACAGAATGTGTATTTAAGCTAAGACGTATTTATGACCAATATGATTGCCGACGAGGCAGTGGCGAAGTCCAGCGTGCTCTCCGTCTTTGACTTCGATGGGACACTGACCCACCACGACAGCTTTATCCCTTTCCTGCGTTTCGCGTTTGGTAAACGTTACTTCGCGGGCCGACTGGTGCGTATGGCGCTGCCCACGCTCCACTGTGTTCGCCGCAAGCTGACGCGCGATGAGCTGAAAGAGGTGTTGATCAAAACCTTCCTGACGGGCGTAGACGAGCACTGGTTACGCCAGCAGGCAGAAGAATTTTGTGAAAAATACTGGAACAAGCTGATGCGCCCTGAGGGGGTGCTGGCGGTGGCGGCTGAAGTCAACTCCGGGGCAGAAGTCACCATCTGTTCCGCTTCTCCGGCGCTGGTGCTGCAGCCGTGGGCCGATAAGCTCGGCATAAAGCTGATTGGCACACAGCTGGAAGTGAAAAACGGCAAGCTGACCGGACGTATCACCGGGAATAACTGCCGCTGTGCGCAGAAGGTGGCGCGGCTGGAAAAGGTGTATGGCAATCTGAACGATTACCACCTGCGCGCCTGGGGCGATACCCGCGGCGACCACGAGCTGCTGGCAGCGGCGCAGGATCCGCACTGGCGACATTTCCATCACCCGCGCAAGCGCCGCAATTCACCGATTAAGGGTTAAGTGTAGCCTGGCATCCTCGCTCCGGCCCTCTCCCAGTGGGAGAGGGCGAAAAGCAATACATCAGGCCTCTTTTCTCCCCGGGAACATCACGCTCGCAATAATCCCCAGCGCCAGCACGCCCAACACGACAAACAGGCTCGCCGTCGCGCCAATGCTGTAACCGTGGTGCCAGAAGTGATCGGTGGCATTCAGCCCCAGCTTGAACGCCACGAAAAACAGCAGGAGAACAACGGCTTTCTCCAGATGCACCAGATACTGTTTTAAGGCTTCCAGCACGAAGTAGAGCGTACGCAGGCCGAGAATGGCGAACATCATGGCGCTATAGATGATCAGCGGCTCGCGGCTGACCGCAATAATGGCCGGCACTGAATCAAACGCGAACATCACGTCAGAGAGCTCCACCACCGCCACGCAGAGGAGCAGCGGCGTCGCGTAGCGTTTCGCCTTCTTCACGCGTCCAACCATTACGTCCTGGTTTTCCGGTTTTTCCAGCTCCGCATCCACCTCTTTCTGGGTCAGAATAAAAGCATTGCTGCTGATTTTCGGCCAGACGGGATAGAAGCGCTTCACCAGCCTGTAGGCCAGATGACCGGAGTAATCTTCAACTTCGTCGCTCTCTTCATTGCGTTTGAGCATCATCACCGCCGTCCAGCCGACAATCAGCGCAAAGACGACCTCAACATAGGGTCCCAGGCTCAAGAGACTGGTCCCGATGGCAACGAAAATACCGCGGAAAACAATGGCGCCCAGCACGCCCCAATAGAGTACGCGGTGACGATATTTATCCGGCACGCCGAACCAGGCGAAGATCGCCATCATCACAAAAAGGTTATCGATGGAGAGCACTTCTTCCAGCGCGTAGCCGGTCAGGAACAGGCTCGCCATCTCGGCACCGTGATGGATATATAAAAACCCGGCAAAGGCCATCGCCATCGAGAACCAAAAAACGGACCACATGGCCGCGCTTTTCAGCGAGACAGGTTTATCATGACGGTGCATGAAGAGGTCGATAAACATCGCCCCGACAGCCATCACCACAAAGACAACAACGGTTTCAGTCGGAAAACCGAGATGAGCAGCAGACATACAACACCCTTTTTTAAGACAAAACACACACCATGCAGACTGGCACAGGCCAGTAATTGAAAAGGGCGAACTGTTGATCAGCGTTATCGCCCTCGAAGCCGCAGCCATAATGGCTGCGCAATGGGGTGTACTTTACCTTACAACATGGGGTCGCGCACCCGACGTTTAGATACCCATGCCCCAATACGCAAAACATCCACATCGAATGGATAACCACGGTGAGGGTAAGCAAAATAATAATGCTGAGTAGCTGCATGAAGCGTGCGCTGACCAAAAGGAACATTGTCCCGCGAACGCGGCGGGACACCTGATGTTGAGTAATCTGGCCGAAGCTTAGTGGAAGGGGGAAAACGTCGTTGCAATAATTGTGCAGAGTGATTATTTCTCTGCAAGTGCCTGTGCGCAGGCCCAGGCACTTGCCCACGCCCATTGGAAGTTGTACCCGCCAAGCCAGCCGGTGACATCCATCACTTCCCCAATAAAATAGAGACCCGGTACGTTGCGTGCTTCCATCGTACGAGAAGAAAGTTCGTGGGTATCAACCCCGCCGAGCGTCACTTCCGCCGTGCGATAGCCTTCGGTGCCGTTTGGCTGAACGCGCCAGTTTGTCAAAGTCTCGACCAGCGTTTCCTGTTCGCGGCTGTTAAGCTGCTTGAGAGCGATATCTGGAATCTGCCCTAACACCTGTAAACACTCCACCAGACGTTTCGGCAGCTGCATCGCAAGGGTGTTTTTCAGGCTTTGATTTGGATGCGCAGCGCGTTGCTCGTTGAGGAAAGCCTCAAGATCGCAATCCGGCACCAGGTTAACCGTGACGAACTCGCCCGGCTGCCAGTAGCTGGATATTTGCAGCACCGCCGGGCCAGAAAGGCCGCGATGGGTAAAGAGGAGGTTCTCACGAAACACCGTGCCGTCTTCAGCGGTGATAACGGAAGGTACCGAGACGCCAGAAAGCGTTTGAAGCTGTTCCAGAAGCGGTTTATGCAGCGTGAACGGCACCAGCCCTGCGCGCGTTGGCAGAACCTTCAGACCAAACTGCTCCGCGATCTTATAGCCGAACGGCGACGCGCCGAGCCCAGGCATCGACAGGCCGCCGCTGGCAATAACCAGACTATCGGCGCTGACGGTTTCACCGTTAAGCTGCAGCGTGTAACCCTGTTCATCACGGGCGACCTCGAGCACTTCCGTGCGCAGGCGCATAACCACGCCGCCCTTCTCACACTCGGCCACCAGCATATCGACAATCTGCTGCGCGGAGTCATCGCAGAATAGCTGACCCAGCGTTTTTTCATGCCAGGCGATGCCGTGTTTACCCACCAGGTCAATGAAATCCCACTGGGTGTATCGCGCCAGGGCAGACTTACAAAAATGGCGGTTTTGGCTCAAATACGCGGCAGGTTCAACATAAAGATTCGTGAAGTTACAGCGCCCGCCGCCTGACATCAAAATCTTGCGGCCAGGCTTTTTACCATTATCCAGCAGCAGCACGCGACGACCCGCCTGTCCGGCCATTGCCGCACAGAACATACCCGCCGCACCGGCGCCAATTACAACGGCATCAAACCTTTCCACGTCAAAATCCTCTTCGTTAACTGCTGCGGATTGTAAAGTTTCCTATGTGGTCACACCAGCGTAAAAAGATATTACAAAGTTATTCCATTGAAATTTAACGAATAACCTTTCAAGCACATTTCTCAAATAGGGGGGTATGTCAAAAAAAGTCTATATTTCACTTTGCCCGTTGCGCATTTGTCCTGGATAATGCGCCGCGTTCATGTCCTCAAAATGGCGTAACGTCCTATGCTACATTTGTTTGCTGGCCTGGATTTACATACCGGGCTTTTACTCTTGCTTGCTCTGATTTTTGTTTTGTTTTACGAAGCGATCAATGGCTTCCACGACACGGCAAATGCAGTAGCAACGGTTATCTACACTCGCGCTATGCGGTCGCAGCTTGCGGTCGTTATGGCGGCGGTATTTAACTTTTTTGGTGTCCTCCTGGGTGGACTGAGCGTTGCATATGCCATCGTGCATATGTTGCCAACGGATCTGCTGCTTAACGTTAGTTCTGGCCATGGCCTTGCTATGGTGTTCTCAATGCTGCTTGCTGCAATTATCTGGAACCTCGGTACCTGGTATTTCGGCCTGCCTGCATCCAGTTCTCACACACTCATCGGCGCGATTATCGGTATCGGGTTAACCAATGCTCTGATGACCGGCACGTCCGTCGTTGATGCACTGAACATCCCGAAAGTGATTGGGATTTTCGCTTCTTTGATCATTTCCCCTATCGTGGGTCTGGTGGTTGCAGGTGGCTTAATCTTCATCCTGCGTCGTTACTGGAGCAATACGAAAAAACGCTCCCGTATTCACCTGACACCCGCAGAGCGTGAAAAGAAAGACGGTAAGAAAAAGCCGCCATTCTGGACCCGTATTGCACTGATCATTTCCGCTATCGGCGTGGCATTCTCCCACGGCGCGAACGACGGTCAGAAAGGGATTGGTCTGGTTATGCTAGTACTGATTGGCGTCGCACCTGCGGGCTTCGTGGTCAACATGAATGCCTCCGGTTACGAAATCACCCGTACCCGTGATGCCATCAACAACGTTGAAGTTTACTTCCAGCAGCACCCTGAGCTGTTGAAGAAAGCGACCGGCGTTGACCAGCTCATTCCTTCTCCGGAAGCGGGCGCAACCACTGCGCCAGGCGAATTCCACTGCCATCCGGCAAACGCAATCAATGCGCTGGAACGCGCGAAAAGCATGCTCGGCGATATCGAAAGCTATGACAAACTGCCCGTTGAACAACGTGGCCAGTTACGTCGCATTATGCTCTGTATCTCTGACGTGACCGATAAAGTCGCGAAGCTACCGGACGTCAATGCAGACGACCAGCGTCTGCTGAAGAAACTGAAAAGCGATATGCTCAATACCATTGAGTACGCGCCAATCTGGATCATCATGGCTGTCGCACTGGCACTGGGTATCGGTACGATGATTGGCTGGCGTCGTGTGGCAACCACCATCGGCGAGAAGATTGGTAAGAAAGGCATGACGTATGCGCAAGGTATGTCCGCGCAGATGACGGCGGCTGTTTCTATCGGTCTGGCGAGCTACACCGGTATGCCGGTTTCAACAACCCACGTACTCTCCTCGTCCGTAGCGGGTACCATGATTGTTGACGGCGGCGGTCTGCAGCGCAAAACCGTAACCAACATTCTGATGGCCTGGGTGTTCACACTCCCGGCGTCTATCTTGCTGTCTGGCGGTTTGTATTGGATTTCGCTGAAGCTGATTTAATCGGCGTAGTGCGACAAAAAAGCGGGTCAGGAAACTGACCCGCTTTTTTTATGCTCAGTGCCAAATCATCAGTGCAATCATACTGACCACGACCAGACCACACAGCGCGCTGGTCAAAATGAACTGACGACGCAGGCGCTCGCAACGACGGATAAACTCGTCATCATGATGATCGCGATAGCGCTGGTAATAGATATACCCCACCAGACGCATTTGCTTGCTGGGCTGTCCATGCGAGGTGAAGAAACCTCCACCGTCCACATACTGATAAAGCAACGGATCGCAACCACGAAGTACCACTAACAGCGCACGTAACGATGAGAAATAGCGCGCCATATTCACTATGCAAACCACGCATAACGCCCAAAACAATGCGACGGTGCTAATCATACATCCTCCCCGGCGTCCACCCACGAAGCAAGGCTTCTGAGATACCGCACCCCAATGCCCTGACAGACAGTTCAGTGAAAGAATGACTAAAAGTCGATCCGGTTCGCGTTTTAATATCCGAACGGCTCATTAAATAGTGTAGGAGATCCGTTAATTTTTTTGCCACAAGGTTAATCGTTATCAACACCAAAGCTTGATAATTTTGTTTAACTGGGCCGTAATGAAAGCATCAGACGACGGCTTTCCCATTTAGTCATCGATAACTTAAGGAAGGAGTAACACTATGGCTTACAAACACATTCTCATCGCGGTAGACCTCTCCCCAGAGAGCAAAGTGCTGGTTGATAAAGCGGTATCCATGGCACGTCCCTACAACGCGAAAGTTTCGCTGATTCACGTTGATGTGAATTACTCCGATCTCTACACCGGTCTGATCGACGTCAATCTGGGCGATATGCAAAAGCGTATCTCCGAAGAGACGCACCATGCGCTGAGCGAGCTGTCCACCAACGCGGGCTATCCCATCACCGAAACCTTAAGCGGCAGCGGCGATCTGGGTCAGGTGCTGGTCGATGCGATTAAGAAATATGATATGGACCTGGTGGTTTGCGGCCATCACCAGGACTTCTGGAGCAAGCTGATGTCCTCCGCGCGCCAGCTGATTAACACCGTTCACGTGGATATGCTGATTGTGCCGCTGCGTGACGAAGAAGACGAGTAAATGCAAAATGCCCGGTGGCGCTAACGCCACCGGGCTTCGTTATTCCGGCGTACCTGAATAAATGTCAAAACGGTGCCCTTTCGTGGTCACTGCATTGGTCGTGGCGACCTCCGCCAGAGGCGGCGCGTAGTCCGGGCGCTTCACCACAACACGCTTCGTTGCTAGCTGGCGAGCGGGTTCCAGCAAACCATCCGCGTCTAAATCCGGCCCCACCAGCGACTGAAACACCCGCATCTCTTTCTTCACCAGCGCGCTTTTCTGCTTGTGCGGGAACATCGGATCGAGATAGACCACCTGCGGACGCGGCATGATGTCCGTCAGCGCCGTCAGGCTTGAGGCGTGGATAAGCTGTAAACGCGCCTGCAGCCACGAACCGATTTCCGGATCCGCGTAACCACGCGCCAGCCCGTCGTCGAGCAGTGCGGCAACGACCGGGTTACGCTCCAGCATTCGCACATGACAGCCTACCGAGGCCAGCACAAAGGCATCACGTCCTAACCCCGCCGTGGCATCGACCACATCCGGAAGATAGTTACCTTTGATGCCAACCGCCTTAGCGACCGCTTCGCCGCGACCGCCGCCAAACTTACGCCGATGCGCCATCGCACCACCGACAAAATCGACAAAAATCCCGCCGAGCTTCGGTTCATCACGCTTACGTAATTCCAGATGCTCCGGCGTCATGACCAGCGCCATCCGGTTTTCTTCATCGTGCTCCAGCCCCCAGCGGGCGGCCAGAACAGATAAGGCGCCGTCTCCGGCGCCTGTTTCATCAACTAAGCAGATCTTCACGTAACAATCAGCCTTTGATCCCGTAGTGCTCAAGCATCGCATCCAGCTGCGGCTCGCGGCCACGGAAGCGTTTGAACAGCACCATTGGCTCTTCAGAACCACCCCGGGTCAGGATATTGTCGAGGAACGACTGACCGGTTTCGCGGTTGAAGATCCCCTCTTCTTCGAAACGAGAGAAGGCATCTGCCGCCAGCACGTCGGCCCACAGATAGCTGTAGTAACCCGCCGCGTAGCCGCCTGCGAAGATGTGGCTGAAGGCATGCGGGAAGCGGCCCCAGGTAGGCCCTGGAATAACGGCAACCTGCTTTTTAATCTCGGCCAGGGTTTCAAGGATTTTCGCGCCCTGCTCCGGGCTAAACTCGGCGTGCAGACGGAAGTCGAACAGGCCGAACTCCAGCTGACGCAGGATAAACATCGCCGCCTGGTAATTCTTGGCCGCCAGCATTTTATCCAGCAATTCTTTCGGCAGCGGTTCGCCGGTTTCGTAGTGGCCGGAGATAAACGCCAGCGCGTCCGGCTCCCAGCACCAGTTTTCCATAAACTGGCTTGGCAGTTCGACCGCATCCCACGGTACGCCGCTGATACCGGCCACGCCTGCGGTTTCGATACGGGTCAGCATATGGTGCAGACCGTGACCAAACTCATGGAACAGGGTGATCACTTCGTCGTGGGTAAATAGCGCAGGTTTGCCGCTCACCGGACGGTTAAAGTTACAGGTCAGATAAGCAACCGGCTTTTGCAGCGAACCGTCGGCTTTACGCATCTGGCCGACGCAGTCATCCATCCACGCCCCGCCGCGCTTGTTTTCACGGGCGTAGAGATCGAGGTAGAAACTGCCGCGCAGCGCGTTCTTCTCGTCATACAGCTCGAAGAAGCGCACGTCCGGGTGCCAGACGTCGATATCGGTACGCTCTTTGGCCGTGATGCCATAGATGCGTTTCACCACTTCGAACAGACCGTTAACGGCTTTGTTTTCCGGGAAGTACGGACGCAGCTGCTCGTCGCTGATGCTGTAGAGGTGCTGTTTCTGTTTTTCGCTGTAGTACGCGATATCCCACGGCTGAAGTTCGTCCACGCCGAATTCCGCTTTCGCGAAGGCGCGAAGCTGTGCCAGCTCTTTTTCACCCTGCGGACGGGCGCGCTTAGCAAGGTCTGTCAGGAAGTCGAGCACCTGCTGCGGGTTCTCCGCCATTTTTGTAGCGAGAGATTTATCGGCGTAGTTTTCAAAGCCCAGCAGCTGCGCCAGCTCGTGACGCAGTGCGAGGATTTCCGCCATCACCGGGCTGTTGTCCCACTTACCGGCATTTGGCCCCTGATCGGAAGCGCGGGTGCTGTAGGCGCGGTACATCTCTTCGCGCAATGCCTGGTTGTCGCAGTAGGTCATCACCGGAAGATAGCTTGGGATATCGAGCGTTAACAGGAAGCCTTCCTGCTCTTTCGCTTCGGCCTGCGCTTTTGCCGCCGCCAGCGCGCTTTCCGGCATTCCGGCTAGCTGCGCTTCGTCGGTGATCAGCTTCGTCCAGCCCATGGTCGCGTCGAGCACGTTGTTGCTGTACTGGTTGCCCAGTTCCGACAGGCGTGCAGCGATCTCACCGTAGCGGGTCTGCTTCTCTTTTGGCAGACCAATCCCGGACAATTCAAAGTCACGCAGGGCGTTATCGACCGATTTTTTCTGCGCGGTGTTCAGTTCGGCGTAGTGGTCGCCGTCGCGCAGATCGCGATACGCCTTGTAGAGCCCTTCATGCTGGCCGACCCAGGTGCTGTATTCTGAGAGCAGCGGCAGGGTTTGTTCGTAGGCTTCACGCAGTTCCGGGCTGTTTTTCACCGAATTCAGGTGGCTTACCGGGGAGAAGATACGCCCCAGAACGTCATCCACTTCGGCCAGCGGCTGACACAGATTTTCCCAGGTGTACGGCGCGCCCTGCGCCACCACGCTTTCTACCGCCGCACGGCAGTTGGCCAGCGATTGCGTAACGGCTGGAACCACATGCTCAGGGAGGATTTTAGAAAACGGCGGCAACGAAAAGGGCGTCAGTAATGGATTGGTCATAAGCGCTGTCCTGTTGAATAAGATGAATGAAGCGCGCATCCGGCGCTGTGCATATTGGATCTAGAATGGGGTTAAGTGTAGAGGATTTCAATGGCTGTACTTACCGCACCGACGGGTAATCTGTGCCGTTCTGCTGTAAACTGTGGCAAATCGTCACTTCATCGGAATTTCACTACCCATGCTCAGTTATCGCCACAGCTTTCACGCAGGCAACCACGCCGACGTCCTTAAACACACCGTTCAGAGCCTGATCATCGAATCACTCAAAGAGAAAGACAAACCGTTTCTCTATCTGGACACCCATGCGGGCGCGGGCCGTTATCAGCTGAGTGGTGAACACGCAGAGCGCACCGGTGAATACCTTGAAGGCATCGCCCGTATCTGGCAGCAGGACGACCTGCCAGCAGAGCTGGAGCCCTATATCGGCGTGGTGAATCATTTCAACCGCAACGGTCAACTGCGCTACTACCCTGGCTCTCCGCTGATTGCCCGCCAGCTGCTGCGCGAGCAGGACAGCCTCCAGTTGACCGAATTGCACCCGAGCGATTTCCCGCTGCTGCGTTCGGAATTCCAGAAAGACGACCGCGCCCGCGTGGAAAAAGCCGATGGCTACCAGCAGCTGAAGGCCAAACTGCCGCCCGTTTCTCGACGTGGCCTGGTGCTGATTGACCCGCCGTACGAAATCAAAACCGACTATCAGGCCGTGGTTGCCGGGATCAACGAAGGCTATAAACGCTTTGCGACAGGCACCTACGCCCTGTGGTATCCGGTGGTGCTGCGCGCACAAATTAAGCGCATGATCAAAGACCTGGAAGCGACCGGCATCCGCAAAATCCTGCAGATTGAGCTGGCCGTGCGCCCGGACAGCGACCAACGCGGCATGACCGCCTCCGGCATGATTGTCATCAACCCGCCGTGGAAGCTCGAAGGGCAGATGAAAAAGGTGCTGCCGTGGCTGCACAAAACGCTGGTGCCCGCCGGGACAGGCCACGCCACCGTCAGTTGGATCGTGCCCGAGTAATCGCAGCCATCGGTGGAAACTATTGATTTCAGGTATACAATCGCGGCAATTCACGATTAAGGATAAAAGCTATGACGAAGCATTATGACTACATCGCAATCGGCGGCGGCAGCGGCGGCATCGCCTCCATTAACCGTGCGGCCATGTACGGCCAGAAATGTGCCCTGATTGAAGCCAAAGCGCTGGGCGGCACCTGCGTGAACGTGGGTTGTGTACCGAAGAAAGTGATGTGGCATGCGGCGCAAATCCGTGAAGCGATCCACCTGTATGGCCCGGATTACGGTTTTGACACCACCATCAACAACTTCGACTGGGGCAAGCTGATCGCCAGCCGTACCGCCTATATCGACCGTATTCATACCTCGTACGATAACGTGCTGGGCAAGAATAATGTCGACGTGATCCACGGCTTCGCCCGCTTTGTCGATGCGAAGACGATCGAAGTGAACGGAGAAACGATCACTGCCGATCACATCCTGATCGCAACCGGCGGTCGTCCGAGCCACCCGACTATTCCAGGTGCGGAATACGGTATCGACTCCGACGGTTTCTTCGAGCTGCCTGCCCTGCCTAAACGCGTTGCCATCGTGGGCGCGGGTTACATTGCCGTGGAACTGGCCGGTGTGATTAACGGGCTGGGCGCAGAAGCGCACCTCTTCGTGCGTAAACACGCGCCGCTGCGCAGCTTTGACCCGCTGATCGTCGATACCCTGGTTGAAGTGATGAATGCCGAAGGGCCAACCCTGCACACCAACGCTGTACCAAAAGCGGTGGTGAAAAATGCAGACGGCAGCCTGACCCTTGAGCTGGAAGATGGCCGCAGCCAGACCGTCGATTGCCTGATCTGGGCGATTGGGCGTGAACCGGCGAACGACAACGTCAACCTGGGCGTGACCGGCGTGAAAACCGACGAAAAAGGCTACATCGTCGTTGATAAATTCCAGAACACCAGCGTGCCGGGCATTTATGCGGTGGGCGATAACACCGGTGCCGTAGAGCTGACGCCGGTTGCGGTTGCGGCGGGTCGTCGTCTTTCCGAGCGCCTGTTTAACAACAAGCCGGACGAGCATCTGGATTACAACCTTATCCCAACCGTGGTCTTCAGCCACCCGCCAATCGGCACCGTCGGCTTAACCGAGCCGCAGGCGCGCGAGCAGTACGGCGACGACCAGGTGAAAGTGTATAAATCGGCGTTCACCGCCATGTATACCGCGGTGACCTCTCACCGTCAGCCGTGCCGCATGAAGCTGGTCTGCGTGGGCCCAGAAGAGAAAATTGTCGGTATCCACGGCATTGGCTTTGGCATGGACGAGATCCTGCAGGGCTTTGCGGTGGCGCTGAAGATGGGCGCGACGAAGAAAGACTTCGACAACACCGTGGCCATCCACCCGACGGCCGCGGAAGAGTTTGTGACGATGCGTTAATCCTGAAGCCCCTCCCCGGAGGGGCTTTTTTTTAACATTCATAAATCGTTGCAAAACGAATGCTCCGAAAATAGTGATCTAGCGCACATATCCCTCGCCATCTACCGAAGCGAGTGTCTACGCTTATAAGACGCCCGGAAAAACCTGTCTTTAGAACACACAACCGGAGGTTCTTATCATTATGTTCAACCAGAAACTACGCCCTGCAGACGATGTCGAGTTCGGGATTGAGGAAGATTTTTGCTACGAAACCGATCCCTGCGAGTTAAAACTGGATGAAATGATTGAGGCGGAGCCGGAACCGGAAATGATCGAGGGGCTGCCCGCCTCGGATGCTTTGACCCCCGCCGATCGCTATCTTGAACTGTTCGAACACGTGCAGTCGTCGCGGTTGTTTGCGGACAGCAAAACCTTTCCCGACTGCGCGCCGAAAATGGATCCGCTGGACATCCTGATCCGGTATCGCAAAGTGCGCCGTCACCGTGACTTCGATTTGGCTCGCTTTGTGGAAAACCACTTCTGGCTGCCTGAAGATTACAGCAAAGAATACGTCTCTGACCCCGGCCTGTCCCTGAAAGAGCATATTGATAATCTCTGGCCGGTGCTGACCCGTGAGCCGCAGGACCATATTCCCTGGTCGTCACTGCTGGCGCTTCCGCAGGCCTATATTGTGCCCGGCGGGCGTTTCAGTGAGACCTACTACTGGGATTCCTACTTCTCAATGCTGGGCCTGGCGGAGAGTGGACGCAACGATCTGCTGAAATGTATGGCGGATAATTTCGCGTGGTTGATTGAGCGCTATGGCCACATTCCGAACGGCAACCGTACCTACTATCTCAGCCGCTCCCAGCCGCCGGTCTTTGCGCTGATGGTAGAGCTGTTCGAGGAAGACGGGGTACGCGGCGCCAAGCGCTACCTTGAACACCTGAAAATGGAGTACGCCTTCTGGATGGACGGCGCCGAATCGCTGCTGCTTAACCAGGCCTATCGCAGCGCGGTCCGTATGCCGGATGGCTCATTGCTCAACCGCTACTGGGACGATCGAGACACCCCGCGTGATGAATCCTGGATTGAGGACGTGGAAACGGCTCGCCACTCTGGTCGTCCGCCGAATGAAGTTTACCGCGATCTACGTGCGGGTGCGGCCTCCGGCTGGGATTACTCCTCCCGCTGGCTGCGGGATCCGACTCGGCTTGCCAGCATCCGCACCACGCAGTTTATCCCCATCGATTTGAACGCTTTCCTGTTCAAGCTGGAAAGCGCCATCGCCAATATTTCAGCGTCAAAAGGGGAGAAAGAGACGGCTGATCTGTTCCACCAGAAAGCCGCCGATCGCCGTGCGGCAGTAAACCGCTATTTGTGGGATGAAGAGAGCGGCTGTTACCGCGATTATGACTGGCGACGCGAAGAGATGGCGCTGTTCTCCGCGGCGAGCATTGTGCCGCTGTATGTCGGCATGGCCACGCACGAGCAGGCAGAACGCCTGTCTGATGCCGTTAAAGCGCGCCTGCTAACGCCCGGCGGGATACTGGCAACTGAATACGAAACGGCAGAACAGTGGGATAAACCCAACGGCTGGGCGCCGCTGCAGTGGATGGCGATTCAGGGGTTCAAACAGTACGGCAACGACTCGCTGGGCGATGAGATCGCCTGGAGCTGGCTGCAGACGGTGAACCATTTCTACAAAGCCCATCATAAGCTGATTGAGAAGTATCATATCGCCAGCAGCACGCCGCGCGAAGGGGGCGGGGGTGAATACCCGCTGCAGGATGGCTTCGGCTGGACGAATGGCGTCGTGCGGCGGCTGATTGGTCTGTATGGGGAGCCGTAGCGCCCTATCGAATCACATCATAAATGGCGGTCTGAATGGACTGCCATTTT
Organism: Enterobacter sp. UNJFSC 003; assembly: GCF_036903355.1. Lineage (NCBI taxonomy): Bacteria > Pseudomonadati > Pseudomonadota > Gammaproteobacteria > Enterobacterales > Enterobacteriaceae > Enterobacter > Enterobacter sp. UNJFSC 003. Next base: position 33,640 of record NZ_JBAKHK010000008.1, on the reverse strand, counting down.
TTGGTGGCCGCATCCGGCTGCGATTTTGCGCGCCGCGTTGCCATGTCCACATCATGCTGCTGACGTTTTACCACCGCCGGAACGGTGCAAAACGCTTGCAGATACTGCTTACGCATTGACGTCAGGGATTCGCCATTCGACATGGCGTGGCTGAGCGTATTGATAAAGCGTCGGCATGGCTTCTCTTCCACCATATTCTGCCGATAACGCAACATCAGCTCCAGCACATCGTCGTGGTCTGCCGACATCGCCTCTTCCGTCCATGACAGCTTCCAGTCCATCCCGCCCTGTAAAAAGAGTTGCGCCACGCGCGTATCGTTACGATTGATGGCTGAACGGAAATTGTTCTCGTCCCAGCTGACGCCCATGCGCGTCAGCGTCTCCCGCGATGAAGGTGCTTCACGCATCTCTTGAGGCGGCGGCGTTTCTGTTGCCGCCACAGCGGCCTGCTGCGGTTTGGGACTGGTCACCAGCCAGAATCCGCCCGCCACAATCGCGATGACCATGACCCCCACGGCGCCCCACAGCATGCCGGAAATGAGCTGTTCTCGCTGTTCCGGCGTTCGCGGCGCGCGCTGGGCCGGTTTTTCAATCGTGTCACGAACTTCAAACAGATCGCCGCCGGTGACCCGATCCATTTTCTGTGCCTTTTCCCAGAAGTTATGCAGCTCGCTGGCATCCACCGCCATCAGTCCGGCCGGGTTGATGCGCGTTCTCCCTTCTTCAAACGCACGCTGAACAGGCCGGGTGATTTGAGAATAGTAGTTATCCAGCAGCAGGATCTGCGCTGAACTTAACGTCTGCTGCACGGCAATGGCGTTGCGGATCTGGCGGATATCATCAAGGAAGGTTTGCAGCGTTTTGCGGGGTTCAATCAACAGCGTCAGCATGGCGGAATCGCTAAACAGCGAGGCGTAATAGCGGCTAAATTCCTTCTTATCCACCAGCAGCTGCGCCAGCTCGCTGAACATCATACCGCTCAGAACGTCGTTAATTTCGCCGTGCTTTAACCAGCGTCGCACGCGGTCAGCATTGAACAAAGTCTTAAGATGGTTGTTGAGCCGTACCTGATCGGGCCACGCCTGCTGAATCAACCCTTTTATCATCAGCTCAATAGCGCGTACCTGCTTGTGCGCCTGCTGCTGCTGAAGCTCGCTGCCGGATGCCAGTTCGCTGTCGTAGGTCAGAAGAGGCTGCTGCATGCGGAGATGTTCCAGCGTGGTGACAAACCGCATCGCCGCGATGAGCTGGTTTTCACTGACGTCCTGACCGCTTTCATATTGCGGCACACGCTGCTGCAACAGACGCAGCTGAAGCGTAAATTCCGACATTTCAGCATCGTTCAGGTGAAGTTGCTTCGCCACCGCGGCCCATCCCCCCAGGCTTAAGCGAGCATTGTCCAGCTGTTCCAGGAACCAGCGAGGATCTTTACCTTCAGAAACATGTACATTCAGGAGAAGCAGGATTTCCACCGAGGCTTGCCGAATGACGGCCAGGCAGTGTTCAAACTGTTCGCGAATATGATGTGATGTGCTGAGCGTCATTATTTTCCTTCAAAGACAACGAAAACAACTGGGTCGGGCATGAAGCCGCTGTTTTTTCTTTTTATTTATATGCGGTTAAACATACCTGACTTTCTGTTGAAATAAAGTGACAACCCTATAATCATGTAAAATGTTTCAGGAGAATCTGAATGCCTGTGTTGACCACTTCACGACTAACCTGCTCGCCGCTGCAGGAGAGCGACTGGCCCTTTTTCCTGGCGTTACAGCAAGACCCGGACGTTATGCGTTTTGTCGCACAAGACCGACCGGTGACGGCGATCCGTGAAGCTTTTGATTCTCGTCTTCCCCTCTGGTCTCCGGGCAGCGCTCGCTGGTTATGCCTTGTGGTGCGCGATACGGCCACGCAGATCCCTCTTGGCGTCACCGGCTACATCCATCGGGAAGCGGATTGCGCCGAGGTCGGTTTTCTCTTCGCCCCAACGGCACAGGGAAAAGGGTATGGCTTCGAATCGCTGCAGGCGCTTTGTGATTATGCCTTTCAACACGGGGGGATCCGCCGGCTGACCGCCACCGTCACGGCAGGCAATATCGCCTCAAGACGGCTGCTGGAAAAAGCAGGTTTTCACCTGGAAGGGGAACTGCGCGAGAGCTATTTCCTTGCCGGACGCTGGCATAATGACTGGCTCTTGGGCTTATTGAAGCATGAGTACCTGGATAATCACTGCTGATTAACGGCCATTTGGCGGATATTTATCGTATTCCCTTTCCTCTACAGTAATGTCTGAGAGAGGAAAAGAATATGCTGAAGACATCTTCTGCTGCCGTAGCGTTAATTAAAAAACAGCAGGGCCTGTCCCTGGAAAAATATCGTGATGAGAATGGGATCGGCGTCATTGGATATGGGCACGTCATCCTGCACTGGGAACGCGTTCGCGGGCTGATTTCGTCCGAGGAAGCAGAGCGGTTGCTGAATAATGATATTCAAATTTATGAGACGCTGATTCAGGAAAATATTCCCCAGCCATTAACGCAACACCAACACGATGCGCTGGTGTTGTTCATGTTCAATTTTGGGCCGTCGTCCTGCCCGGTGAAAGCCGTTGCTCAGGCGGTGAGCCGGGTATAGCACATCGCGGCCTGGGTGCGATTTTTAACCTCCAGCCGCCGGAAGAGTGCTTCCAGATGAACTTTGACCGTTGCCGCGCTGATGTTCAGGCTGCGGCCAATCTCCTTGTTGGACTCTCCAGCTGCCAGCAGCTTCAAGACTTCGCGCTGGCGCTCGCTTAAGGCGCGTAACGGCTGTTGCACCGATGGCTGCGAGAGCCACTCGCCGGGAAAACAGATCATTCCCTTTGAAACGGATTCCAGCACCGAGGAAAACCGTTCCGGGCATGCGCTGCGGGGAATAATGGCCATGACGTTGCGCTGCAACATCTGTTCAGCCCAACGCGGCTCTTTTTGCGGCAATATCATCACCACGCGTAGTGCAGGGAAGCGAGTCATAACCTCTTCCAGAAATGCGGGGCCTTCATTATGGATTAATTTCCCGTCAATCATGACGATAGCAGAGGGTGACGCGGAGAGTTGCGCCCATAATTCATCCGTCTGCCGGGCTCCCGTCATCGTTATTCCTGGAATTAATGTCTGCAGACTGGTTATCGCTCCCTGAATAAATATCGACTCCCTGTCAAACATGATTACTCGCATGGTATTTTTCCTCTAAAAATAGCGAGGGGAATTCTACAGAGGGGTTATTTAAGAAAAAACTCAATGAAGAAACAGGTTACAATTCAAGCAGCGTTCTTTATATCTTCCAGTATCTGGACACACCTTACTTAAGGAAATCCTTAAAGGGTTCCCTCCCCTTAAGACGGCGGATCACAAGAACATACCGCCTGATACTTCAATACGTTGCGCGTTCATCCAGCCCAGTTTATCGCTGAGCAGCGCCGCAATCGCATCGCCTATATCGTCAGGCAGACCCACCCTTCCCAGCGCCGTTTGTGAAGCCAGGAGCTGATTCAGCTGTGCATTGTCCCGCACCCGGCCGCCGCCAAAATCGGTTTCGATCGCGCCAGGAGCGATGATATTCACAGCGATCCCGCGCGCCCCAAGCTCTTTCGCCTGATAACGGGTTAACACTTCCATCGCCCCTTTCATTGCTGCGTAGGCGCCAGAGCCAGGCTGCGTGAATCGGGCAAGGCCGCTGGAGACGTTCAGGATACGACCGCCGTCATTGATCAATGGCAGCAGGCGCTGCGTAAGGAAAAACGGCCCTTTGAAATGGACGTTCAGGGCGTCATCAAACTGGGCTTCCGTGGTCTCGGCATAAGGTGCGTACAGCCCCGTCCCGGCGTTGTTTAATAAATAATCAAAGGTGTCGCGCTGCCAGACGGTATTGAGGGTTTCCTGCAGTTGTCGCGCAAACGCGTCGAAGGTGGCAACATCACCGACGTTAAGCTGTAACGCTGCTGCTTTAACCCCTTTTCCCTGAATTTCACGCACCACGTCCAATGCTTCCTGCTGGCTGCGGTTATAGGTCAGGATAATTCCCGTTCCATCCTCAGCCAGCTTCAGGGCTGCGTTTTTACCCAAGCCACGGCTACCACCGGTCACTAATGCAATACGTTCAGTCATATAAAACCTCATTTCGTCTGTTATGGAGATTGAGAAAGAGCTTATTAGGTGATAGAAAATCAATAAAGAGGGCAATAAACGCTTCACTGTTTCAATAAGAACAACAATGAGCCAGATCTATGGATAAAATTCACGCAATGCAGCTGTTTGTCCGGGTCGCAGAACTGGAGAGTTTTTCTCGGGCCGCAGAAACGTTGAGTCTGCCAAAAGGCAGTGTTTCACGTCAGATACAGTCGCTGGAAAACCGGCTGGGCACGCAGCTATTGCACCGCACCACGCGCCGCGTCAGCCTGACGCAGGACGGTATGGTCTATTACGAACGGGCAAAAGATCTGCTGGCGAACCTCGATGAACTGGACGGCATGTTCCAGCATGACCCCTCCACTATCAGCGGACGGTTACGCGTTGACATGCCCGTCGGCGTTGCTCGAAATTTAGTCATCCCAAAACTCCCCGCCTTTTTGCAGCACTATCCAGGCATTGAGCTGGAGTTGAGCAGCAGCGATCGGCTGGTCGATGTTATTCGCGAAGGATTTGACTGCGTGGTGCGCGTAGGCACGTTGAAAGACTCCGGCCTCATCGCCCGCCCGCTGGGCAAGCTGTCGGTGATTAACTGTGCCAGCCCGGATTATCTGACGCGTTTTGGCTATCCAGAAACGCTGGAAGATTTAGGCTCTCACGCCGTCATTCACTATGCCGCCACGCTGGGGAACCGTCCGCAGGGCTTTGAATTTTATAATGGCGCGTCAACACAGTGGATGAAAACTGGAGGCGTGTTAACCGTCAACAGCACGGAAACCTATCAGGCGGCCTGTATCGCCGGGCTGGGGATTATTCAGGTGCCGCGCGTTGGCGTGCGTGATGCCCTGCGCACAAAAAAACTGGTCGAAATTTTGCCGCAATATCGGGCCGAACCGATGCCAGTGTCTCTGATTTACCCGCATCGCCGGAACCTCTCCCGCCGGGTGCACTTGTTTATGGAATGGCTTACCGACCTGACAAAAGCTTATGTGGACTAGACACAAGCTATAATTCAGTAACCTCCAGCTCAACGAAAAGGAAAATGCGCGTGACGCCGGAAAACAACCCGCAACGACCAACACCACATTTAGAGTACGATCCCATCAAAAAGATGGAAACTGAGCCCGAGCAGCCAGACTCGCCAGGCAAGGCCAGTAAAGCGCTGGATACCGTGACCAGCACGGCGGAGAAAATCCAGCGCCGCCCGATGATTGCACACCTGATACGCGCAACCGAGCGCTTTAACGACCGTATGGGTAATCAGTTCGGCGCGGCTATCACCTACTTCTCTTTTTTATCGATGATTCCGATCCTGATGGTGTCATTCGCGGCAGCAGGTTTTGTGCTGGCCTCGCACCCGACGCTGCTGCAGGACATCTTCAATAAAATCCTGACCAACGTCAGTGACCCCACGCTCGCCGCCACGCTTAAAAGCACCATCAATACCGCCGTGCAGCAGCGCACCACGGTCGGTATTGTCGGTTTGCTGATTGCGCTCTATTCCGGTATCAACTGGATGGGCAACCTGCGCGAAGCTATTCGCGCCCAGTCACGCGACGTATGGGAGCGCACGCCGCAGGATCAGGAAAAAATTTGGGTTAAGTATTTTCGCGACTTTGTGTCATTGATTGGCCTGCTTATCGCGCTGATCGTGACGCTTTCCATCACCTCCGTCGCCGGCTCGGCACAGCAGATGATTATCTCTGCCCTCTATCTCGATTACATCGAATGGCTTAAGCCCGCCTGGCGCGGCATTGGGCTGGCGATATCCATTTTTGCCAACTACCTGCTGTTTTTCTGGATTTTCTGGCGCTTGCCCCGACATCGCCCGCGCAAGAAAGCGCTGATCCGTGGAACCTTGATTGCGGCAATCGGTTTTGAAGTCATCAAAATTGTGATGACCTATACCCTGCCGTCACTGGTGAAATCCCCTTCCGGGGCCGCATTCGGCTCGGTGTTGGGGTTGATGGCCTTTTTCTATTTCTTTGCCCGCCTGACGTTGTTCTGCGCGGCGTGGATTGCCACCGCCGAGTACAAAGATGACCCGCGCATGCCGGGGAAAACGCACCGCTAAACCGCTTATCGGGCTGAAATTTCAGCCCGATTCGTCATTTCAGCATATAAATCCAGTCCGTAACTTTTATTTAACTAAAAACCAGTTTTATCATCTGATATTTAAAATCTGTGAAGCATTTCATGGAAGTGTTTTGGCTGGCGCGAAAATTATCCGCTTTTTGTTGCTTTTATCACCACACGGTGAGTTTGTTACACATTGAAATGTCGCTTTTGCTATGCCTAATATGGCCGTTCGTTCGTCCAAAAATAAGAAAATATTATGCAAGCAACAGCCACCACACTCGACTCCGGGGCGGAAAACGTTCCAGTAAATTCGCGCAATAAAGTTGTCGTCGCATCGCTGATTGGTACCGCCATTGAGTTCTTCGACTTTTATATTTATGCCACCGCAGCGGTTATTGTCTTTCCGCATATCTTCTTCCCGCAGGGTGACCCGACGGCGGCTACGCTTCAGTCTCTGGCAACCTTTGCTATCGCCTTCGTTGCGCGTCCTATTGGTTCGGCGGTCTTTGGTCATTTTGGCGATCGCGTTGGCCGTAAAGTGACGCTTGTGGCTTCTCTGCTGACGATGGGGATTTCGACCGTCGCCATTGGCCTGCTGCCGACGTATGAAACCATCGGCATTCTGGCGCCGGTACTGCTGGCGCTGGCACGTTTTGGGCAAGGTCTGGGTCTGGGCGGCGAATGGGGTGGCGCGGCACTGCTGGCAACCGAGAATGCACCACCGCGTAAACGCGCGCTTTACGGCTCATTCCCACAGCTGGGCGCACCCATTGGCTTCTTCTTCGCCAACGGCACGTTCCTGCTGCTCTCCTGGCTGCTGACGGACGAACAGTTCATGAGCTGGGGCTGGCGTATTCCATTTGTCTTCTCTGCCGTGCTGGTGCTGATTGGCCTGTACGTGCGCGTCTCGCTGCATGAAACGCCGGTCTTCGCCAAAGTGGCCGCCGCCAAGAAACAGGTCAAGGTCCCGCTGGGCACACTGCTGACCAAACACGTCCGCGTAACCGTGCTGGGCACGTTTATCATGCTGGCGACCTACACGCTGTTCTACATTATGACCGTTTACTCCATGACGTTCAGCACGGCGGCAGCACCGGTTGGGTTAGGCCTGCCGCGTAACGAAGTGCTGTGGATGCTGATGATGGCAGTGATTGGATTTGGTGTGATGGTGCCAATTGCAGGCCTGCTGGCAGACAAATTTGGTCGTCGCTCAAGCATGATTGTGATTACCACGCTGATTATTCTGTTCGCCCTGTTCGTCTTCCCGCCGCTGCTGGGTTCAGGTAGCCCGACGATGGTGATGGCGTACCTGCTCATCGGCCTGAGCCTGATGGGGCTGACCTTCGGCCCAATGGGTGCCCTGCTGCCGGAGCTGTTCCCGACGGAAGTCCGTTATACTGGAGCCTCTTTCTCCTATAACGTCGCCTCCATTTTGGGTGCTTCCGTTGCGCCGTACATCGCCACCTGGCTGCAGGCCAACTATGGTCTGTTCTATGTCGGCGTCTATCTGGCAGCCATGGCGGCACTGACGCTGATTGCGCTGCTGCTGACGCATGAGACGAAGCATCAGGCACTGTAATTCACTGCGGCCTGATGCCCTCACCTCAGCCCTCTCCCTGTGGGAGAGGGAAAAACAGAGCTACTTTTTCATCTGCGCCAAAATATTCCGGCACTGGTTGGCATCCCCTTCAGACGGTGAGATTAACGCCAGCAGCGCCGCTGCCGGCGTGACCAGCGTGGCGAGCGCGGCTGCAACCGCACCGCGGGCAATCAGCGGCCCGGCTTTCACGCCGGCCTGCGGATTTTTAAAGGTACCGCGCACGTAGAGCGGCGAGCGCAGGGTGATGATACGGATCCCTTTACTCTCCGGATCGATGGTCAAATCCAGCTGCTCTGAGGCCATACTGGCGGTACCCGTCACGTTAATCACCGCATTTTCCGTGTCGAAGGCGAAAATCTGCGGGCGTGCCACGCCGTTGACCAGATCCACGTTTGCCGCCGCACAGTTCACCCGTACCTCATCGTCTCCGAAGATTTGCCCGATGATAAAGTTCCCGACGTTCAGCCCCAGGATCTCCATCAGGTTGCGGCTGATCAGCCCATCGTTCATCAGCAGCTTCAGGTTACCATTGCCGCTGCCCAGCAGGGCCGCCACCGAGTTCCCCACGCCGCGAATGTCCGCATCGCCGTTCATTTCACCGAGCGTTTTCTGCATCAGTTCGACGTTAGGCATCAGCTCCTTCAGCTTGAGCCTGCGCGCCTTAATCTCCGCCCGTCCCTGCATCGGCTTTTTATCGCCTTCCAGATGAACGTTCGAGGAGATGGTGCCGCCCGCCAGGCCAAATTTGAGCGGCTGCAGGCGCAGGTCAGCATTTTTGAGGATGATATGGGTTGAGAGGTCGCTTATTGGCAACGTGCTGCCGTGCTCGATTTTACGCCCCTTGAAGCGCACGTCCGCATCCATCACATCCCATTTATCGGTTTCAAAACGATCGTAAGGCAGCACTTTGTCGGCAGGCTGCGCGTCCTTTTTCACCTCTTTTGACTTCGTACCTTTACCGGAATCTACGCCGATCAGCGGCCCCAGGTCGGCAAGGCGCAGCTGGCGGGACTCAACATCCCCTTCCAGTTTCGGACGCGGTTTCCCGGTGGTGTAGGTCAGCGAGCCGTGAATGTCACTGTCACCAATGCGACCGTTGAAATCCCGATACTCATAGGCCGAGGATTTTTCGGTATCGATTTTTGCCACCAGACGCCCGTCGGTTTCAAACGGTGGGGTATCGGGCAGCAGTACCCCCGTGAGATCGTACAACTCTCCCAACGAATCGCCGGCAAATTTCAGCTGCAGGTCAACGCCGCCCATGTTCATCGGGTCATTAACCGTCCCGACAAACGCCACGCGGGTATTGCCGGAACGGAAGTCAGCCTGCACCGGGAACGGCGTGCCTTCGCTGCGCAGTGCCAGCATACCGCCGATTTTACCGTTACCGGTCAGCGGCTGGCCGTTGTAGCGCCCCTTCGCGGTCAGGCCGAAAACGTAGTCGCCGGCTTTGGTGCCGTCTCCTTTGGTTTTACTCCCGGTGACTTCACTGAACGGCAGCGGTTTGCCCAACGGATCGACCAGGATCTCCACGTCAGCTTTGCTGACCTTATCGTCAATGGCGATCCGCCCGCGATCGAAAAGTATGTTGTCGAGACGGAATGACCATGAAGAAGGCTGGGCGTTGGGATCGTTCTCGCCGCTGCCCGCGAGGTTAAAGGTCCAGTTGTTGTTTTTTTCTGAGAGGCGGATCAGCCGCGCATCAGGCTTCTGGAGCTTGATCCACGGCAGGTAGACCGTTTTGGTCAGCAGCGCTAAGGGCGCCAGCGTGGCTTCAACGCGCGGCAGGTGAACCATCGTCACCTCCGGGATATCCGGTGGATTGCCCAGTATAATGTCATCGGCGTGAACGTGCGGCCAGGGAATCCAGCTGCGCCAGCCGGTTTCCTCTTTCTGGCGTTCCCACACGACGCCCAAATCACCGCGTATCGCGAAGGGCCTGTTCAGCTCAGTCGAGACTTTCTGGTTGATGGTCGGCTTAAGGCGGTTCCAGTCGAACGTAGCGATAATGATGATGACGACCACGATCAACAACAAGAAAATCCCTGCTGTCCAGGAGATAACCCTGGTTGCTTTTGTCATTTTTCTCCCCTTTCCTGATGACCTTGCCTGTAAAACTATAGTCCAGACAAAGGGAAGCGGACGGTTTAGAGGGTCGTTATCACGTTTTCGAGGGTATCCATCGGCACCGGACGGGAGAGGAAATAGCCTTGCGCGGCCGCGGCGGGCGAGTTTTGCACATCGCGCCATTCTTCCAGCGTTTCAACGCCTTCAACAATTACGCCCTGGCAATAGCGGTTCATCAGCTGCAGCAACAGCGTGAACAAATTGCGCCCCTCCGGCGTCTGGCGCAGCATAATAAATAGATCGCGCGCCACTTTAATGTAGTCATAGCGCACTTCGCTGAGGGCAGAGAAGTTTGCCATGCCGGTACCAAAATCATCCAGCCACAGCGGGCCAAATTCGCACATCGAGGCGAACGATGAGTCTTGCGGCAGGCGAACATGTTCAACCAGCTCAAAGCGCATCCACGGCAGTGTGCCGATCAGATCCTGCAGTTTCTCGTTCTGGCGCAGCGCCAGCAGGGTTGGACCGTCGACGTTCACCGAGGCGAGAATATTATGCTGCTCGAAAAAGGGCTTTTTGGTCGCCAGCATGGCTAGCTGCTCTTCCAGCACATCAATGCGCTGGCGAACGGCAACTCCGGCAAAATACCGATCTGGCGCGATACGCAGTGAAGGGTTTGAGGGATGGGTAACGACCGTCAAAATTTCAATCGCCATCAGTCGACCGTCGGTTCGGTAGATCGGCTGATAGGTATACGCGCGCTCACATTGCAGCCAGTAGCGATGCTCCTGCAAGTCCTCAATACTTGCCTCAGGCGTGGTGCTTTGCCGCTGGATAACCTGCTCTGACTTCATTTCAGATGTCCTGTTGTTGGGGATGGCCTTTCTGGACTCGTCACTGGGTTATCGGCGCGACAATTGAGAACTTTATGTTCAATTGGCAGGGAAAATGAAATTAAGATGTCACAAATTACCAGGAACACGCGCTGGCTCAAAAAAAATAATGGAACGTCGTTTTAATATCATTGACCACAAAATCCACACAGCGCACACTACCGTTAATTACTCTGTTCAGGTTCACGACTATGTCTAAAAAAATTGCCGTGATTGGCGAATGCATGATTGAGCTGTCACAAAAAGGTGCGGAAGTCAGCCGCGGTTTTGGTGGCGATACCTTAAACACCTCCGTTTATATTGCCCGTCAGGTTTCTCCAGAGACGCTTGCCGTCAACTACGTCACCGCGCTGGGAACCGACAGTTTTAGCCAGCAAATGCTGGAAGCCTGGCAGAGCGAACATGTTGAGACCTCGCTGATTCAGCGTATGGAAAACCGCCTGCCGGGGCTTTATTACATTGAAACCGACAGCACCGGTGAGCGTACGTTCTACTACTGGCGCAATGAAGCCGCCGCCAAATTCTGGCTCGAGAGCGATGCCGCAGCGGCCATCTGTGAAGAGCTGGCGACCTTTGATTATCTCTACCTGAGTGGGATCAGCCTGGCGATTTTAAGCCCATCCAGCCGTGAAAAGCTGATGTCGCTGCTGCATGAATGCCGCGCTAACGGCGGAAAGGTCATTTTCGATAACAACTACCGTCCGCGTCTGTGGGCCAGCCGTGAAGAAACGCAGCAGGTCTATCAACAGATGTTGCAGTGCACGGATATCGCCTTCCTGACGCTGGACGACGAAGATGCGCTGTGGGGTGAAAAACCGGTTGATGAGGTTATCGCTCGCACGCAGGCCGCAGGCGTTAATGAAGTGGTCATTAAGCGCGGCGCGGATTCATGCCTGGTCGCGATTGCGGGCAATTCGGTGGTTGAAGTACCGGCGGTGAAGCTGGCCAAAGAAAAAGTGATTGATACGACGGCGGCGGGTGATTCATTCAGCGCGGGTTATCTGGCAGTACGTCTGACGGGCGGAACGCCGGAAGCGGCCGCGCAGCGTGGACATCTGACGGCCAGCACCGTCATTCAGTACCGTGGGGCTATCATTCCGCGTGAGGCGATGCCTGCTTAAACGTCTTCACCCTCTCCCCGGCGGGGAGAGGGTATTTCGTTACTGACCCTGCGGAATATCCGTCGCATCCTGATGTAAATCATCTGCCGCTGCAGGCTGTGCTGCCTGCGATACCGGTGCCATAATGCCATTCCAGGTTGCCTGAAGTTCTTTCATGTCGTATTCCGGCTCGCCTTTCGGCTGCAGCAGGACTAACGCCATGTCCTGAGAAAGCTGCTGACGTAAATCCTGATTAAGCATCTCGACGGTCAGCCCGTTGAGGAAGTCCTGGCGCAGCTTCTGGTACTGTTCCGGTGCGATGTCCACAACCTGATTCTGCAGTGAACGAATGCGCTGGCTGATCAAAATGTCCGTATCGGCGCGGGCATAGGTCGCGAACAGCTTCTGCAGCTCAAGTTTTTTCTGCGCCACCAGCGCGTTGAACTCTTCTTCAGAAAGCCCCTCTTTGCGTACTTTTGCCAGCTCTTTCGCCACCACGCCCAAATTCGCATTCAGCTTATCGCCCGGCGACTCGACGTTAATCGCGCACTGGGCGCGCTGGAACAACACGCGGCAGTCAAAACCAAGGCCGATATTCTTGGTGTTGCTCTTGCTGAGCGTCTGCTGAACGTGCCAGAACAGGGCTTCACGCGCCAGATCGGCACGCCAGTAGCGCAGCAGCGCGGCAGATTCGCGGATAGGTTGCCAGGCGGTATCCCACATCATGGAAAGCCTGTCCTGACGCACGGTGTCCGTCATGATACTGACCGGCTCAGGGCGCAGCGGAGAGAGCGTAGGAACAGGCGCAGGCGTTTCACGCTTCCCTTTCAGCTCGCCAAACGCTTTGTTGATTTGCTCAATTACCGCACGGCTGTCTACGTTCCCGACGACAATCAGCGTCATCGCGTCCGGGGTGTACCATTTCTGGTAGAAGGATTTCACCTGCTCGGTGTCTACCGGCTGCTTCAGTGGTTCGGCCGGGTCATGACCGAGCAGCGTTGAACCTTTCAGGCGATAACGCCACCAGCCCTCTTTGGTGTCTCCGGGCCATGTGGCAACCATGTCGCTGTTGCTCAGCGCATAGTTCACGGTGTCCGGCGTAATTGCCAGATTGCCGGTAGCATCGGAGAGGTAGGTCAGGGCTTCTTTAAGCAGATCGTTACGGTTATTTGGCAGGCTCAGGTTAAACATGGTGTAGTCATACGAGACCACAGCCGGAGGCAGCGGGCGTTTAGGATCGATGGCCTGTTGCCAAAGCGAACGCACCTGAACCGCTTGCAAACTGCCGCTCTGGGTGAGCGCCAGTCGAGGAATAAAATGGCTAAAACCGGTCTGCTGGGTGCTTTCAGTGAGGGAGCCAGTATTCACAGACAGACGAATTTCGATGCGGTCACTGGGACGCTGCGGAGTGGCTAACACCTGCCACTGGAACCCATTCGCGAGTGTTCCTTGTTGCCAGGCTGGGTCTGGCTGGAGCGCATCTGCCTGCACATAACTGGCTGCTGCCATCATCAGCAAACCGCCGGTTAAGAGTCGAATTTTTGTGCCCTGCATGTGAACCCCTGATCAACATTCCTGGTTAAAAAGAGTGTCTCGCGACGCGCTTCACTCTAAAGATGACGATGAAAACACGTCGATTAGACCGCGTGTTCAGCCAAACGTCACGGTGAGAAGTGAAATATACCCAAAAAAAATCTTGTCGAATTATGACAGGTACGAACAGTTATTATGCGCAGGAGCCCGCATCCCGACAAGGGAATGCGGGCATTTATCAGTAGATTAAGAGGATAAACCGGCAGTTTTGTCGGCAGACGGGCGATTGTTTAACGTGTCGTCGAGCTTTTTGTGATCCAGCTCTTTCACCCATTTCGCCACCACAACCGTCGCCACGCCGTTACCCACCAGGTTGGTTAAGGCGCGCGCTTCAGACATAAAGCGGTCAATACCGAGGATTAACGCCAGACCCGCCACCGGCAGATGTCCCACCGCCGAAATGGTCGCCGCCAGCACGATAAATCCGCTTCCCGTGACCCCTGCGGCCCCTTTAGACGAGAGCAGGAGCACCACCAGCAGGGTTATCTGATGGAAAATGTCCATATGGCTGTTTGTCGCCTGCGCGATAAACACCGCGGCCATCGTCAGGTATATCGAGGTGCCGTCGAGGTTAAAGGAGTAGCCTGTCGGGATAACCAGCCCCACCACAGACTTACGGCAGCCCAGCTTTTCCATTTTATCGAGCATACGCGGCAGCGCGGATTCCGAAGACGATGTGCCCAACACAATCAGCAGCTCTTCGCGGATGTAGCGGATAAATTTGAAAATATTGAAACCCGCCGCGCGCGCGATGGAACCCAGCACCACCACCACGAACAGAATACAGGTGATATAGAAGCAGATAATCAGCTGGCCCAGCTGCACCAGCGTACCCACCCCGTATTTACCGATGGTGAAGGCCATCGCACCGAAAGCACCAATCGGTGCCAGGCGCATGATCATGTTGATGATGCCGAAGATGACCTGCGAGAAGCTTTCAATCACGTTGAAAATGATCTGCCCTTTGCTGCCCAGACGATGCAGCGCAAAGCCAAACATCACGGCAAACAGAAGCACCTGCAGGATATTGCCGCTGGCAAAGGCCCCGATGACGCTACTTGGAATGACGTCCAGCAGGAAGGCAACAACGCCCTGATCTTTCGCCTGCTCGGCGTACATGGCGACGGCTTTGGCATCCAGGGTTGACGGGTCAACGTTCATGCCCGCCCCGGGCTGCACCACGTTAACAATGATCAGACCGATAATCAGGGCAATGGTGCTGACCACCTCGAAATAGAGAAGCGCCACTGCACCGGTACGACCGACCGCCTTCATGCTTTCCATGCCAGCGATACCGGTCACGACCGTACAGAAGATGACAGGAGCAATGACCATTTTGATGAGCTTAACGAACGCGTCGCCAAGCGGTTTCATCTGTGCGCCCAGTTCAGGGTAGTAGTGACCAAGCAAAATACCGACTGCGATGGCTGTCAGGACCTGAAAGTAAAGGCTTTTGAAGATTGAGGTTTTCATAGGGTGTCCTTGGGAAGAAAAACCACAGGCTTTTTAAGGTTATGGTTAACCTGCGGCTCTAAAATAACACCCACATAACAGGACAGAAATAAACCTGGTTCAAATTTGAAACACAAATGTTAAGAACTTTGAGCTGGCTCGCACAAGCCAGCAACAAAATTACACGTTTGCGTCTTTACCAGCGTTGGAAAGGTAACGTTGTTCAAAAACATCGGACGGCACGGCGCGGGCAAACAGGAATCCTTGTCCGCTCTCCACGCCCGCGCCGGCTAACCAGCTGCGCTGCGCTTCCGTCTCAATACCCTCGGCAATCAGATGCAGGTTGAGGCTCCGCGCCATCTGGATGATGGCCTGCACCATGCTGCTGTCTTCCGGTAGCCCGTCGACAAAGGTTTTGTCGATTTTCAGCACATCTACCGGCAGCGTTTTCATGTGATGAAGCTGACGAAGCCCGGCATAGCCCATACCAAAATCATCCAGCGCTATACGGATACCGGCGTTACGCAGCGGTTTTAAGATGGCAACCGCATCATTAGGATCGTCAATCCGACGGCTCTCCGTGACTTCCAGAATCAGCGTATCGGGCTGGATCCGGTAACGATGGATCAGCTCCAGCATCTCAGAGACCATGGTCGGATGCATAAGCTGCAGGGCTGACAAATTGACCGAGAGCGGTAGCGTGACGCCGCGCTCCTGCCAGGCCGCCAGCTGGCGGCACGACTCCTCAAGCACCCAGTAGCCGACAGTGACCATCAGTCCACAGGACTCGATGCGCTCAATCAGCCCCTCAGGCAGCTCCCACGAGCCATCAGGCTGCTGCACACGCAGCAGCGCTTCCGCACTTTTGACTTCGCCTGTCAGCAAATTCACCTGCGGCTGGAGCCAGATGGCAAACTGACGGTTATCCAGCGCGGTGAGAATATCGCTCTCTTCGGTCAGGCGCTGCTGTGCTTTTTCCATCTGTTCTGGGTCAAAGAACTGGATTTGATTCTTTCCTTTGCGGCGGGCAGTAAAGGCTGCCGAGAACGCGCGACGATAAAGCTGTTCTGCCGTGAGATCGCCATAGTACATGGCAATCCCAATACTGGCGCTTGGGCGCAGCTGGATACCCTGAATGGGCAGACGCTCGTTAATGACAGTGAGCACTTGCTGACCTAATGTAATCGCGTGCCACGGCTCTTTCACACCGTGAGCAATAACCACAAGGTCATAGCCGCTGACCTGGGTGAGCACCATGCGCGGGGCAAGAACCGATTTGACCTTCTCCACCAGCGTCAGGAGCAGCATTTCACGCTGGCTCTCTTTGAGTACGCCCGCCGTGTCCTGCAAGGTTTCGCAGGCAATCACCATCAGCGCCGTGGTTTGCTGCCGGGCAACGGTCTGCTCAAGCAACGCCATCAGGAAGGCTTTGTTCGGTAAATCGGATACCGGGAAACGGGTGGCGCTGCTGTTGAGCTCATCCTGCTGGCGCATCGCGCGCTGCTGGTTGATATTGTAACTGCGCACCAGCATGCCTATTTCATCGTCGTGATGCAGGCGAGGAAGTTCAAGCTGATGCCCTACCTGATCCTGAGGAGAGAGATCATTCAACTGCCGGGCGATGCGTCGCAGAGGGTGTACAATGAGCCGGTTAATGCACCAGGTGAGCGCCACGCTCAGAATAAGCGTTAAAAGTAAGTAAGTGGTTACTAATGTAGCAACCCAGCTCATCACAAATTTATACATGCGATAGGAGTCGGCCTGCAGCACAAGATAGGCTAACGGCTGCGGGTTGGCGGGTCGCTCCAGGGAATAGACAGGCAGAGAGATTTGTACCGGAAGTTCAAACAGGCGCATCACCATCATCGGCACGGGGCGCTCCGGGATGAAGCTCATCCGTAATGCCTGGAACTGGTTAGGCAGCACGACATCCGCACGGCTGACAATTCCGGCAGGCTGGATGCGTTTTAAGATCGCCTCAGCCTCAGGGATATCCCCTTTCAGGATGGAGGCCGACAGCGGTTCACGCACCGAGCGGGCAATACTTTCTAATTGTGAAGCCGTGTTATAGCGATTCTGCTGTACGGAATGAAACAGCAGAATGACGCAGAAGAGAAATACAAACAGCATCGTGACGGCAGAAACCATCGCCATCTGTTTGATTGTTAAGGAACGGCTGACACGCAAAATGACTCTCCACAAAACTCGAAGCGCAGGGCGCACCAGGGTGTAAACCTGGCGCGCCTGAGTATACCCGATCGCCGTGCTTTTAAGAGATACTTACAATTGGATTAAGTTAAATCCGATTACCAGTCCGCATAAGGTATTAGCGGCTGCGGCGGTAAGTCCATGTCGCCCTGCCAGCCTGCAGCAGAGTAACGCACATAGAGCAGCGCATGGCTTGGGGTATAGTCTTTCGCTTCCTGAATATCCACGCCCATTCCGACAAACCAATTGGACGTCACGCGGCGTTCAATAATGGCTCTTGCGGTATAACCCGTGCCAGAGGACGAGCTACCCGTTTCCATTGCGCCTCTGTCGGTATAGCGACCCGGCTCATCGGTAGGGATCAGCCCCTGGTTCGGATAACGCAGCTCATCTTTTGTCTTGGAATGCGACCAGGAGACGGAGCCGCCCAGCTCCCATGACCAGTTCTCGGTGCGCTTGCGCCAGGTCACTGGCAGCGCAAAGGAGACATACTCCTGCGGGCTATAATAACCCCCTTGCCCCAGCGAGTAGCCGCTGAGATCTTTGTCATAATGCCAGAGCATGTTAGAGACGCCGACCGTCAAGCGCTCGTTGTTCTCGTTGATCAGCTTATAGTAATAGCCGGTCATCCAGCGGATGCGCCAGTTATCTTCCACATTTTTACCGGTCAGGCTGTCCATGTTCAGGCTCGACCAGATACCGTTCGCTTCGCCTTTATCATAGCTTACGCTCACCCCACCACCGGTTGAACGCACGCCGCCCCAGGTGGTGCCGGTATTGGTATCTTTTTGACCAGCAAAGGCCAACAGGGAGCTGGAGATCGGGCGACGATGTGCATTCAGAGTGTAACCAATCGGACCGAGGTCATTGCTATAGCTTACGCCACCGACCACATCGACCACGTCAAAGCCCATCGGCGTCGTGCCAATATCCCACGCCCAGGTTTTATTCTGCCAGCCAACGGCCACGCTTGCGCCATTGCCTGTCTGATTTGTGCTGCCGCTACACGGCGTTTCAGCACAGGTTCCCCACTTCGGATCGTAGGTTCCGTTGGTGGTGGCAAACGAACCCGCGTCCATATTCACGAGGTCGCTGCGAAAGAACATCCGTCCGTCTGACAGCGGCGCATCGACCTGCAGCATCGTGGTATGCGCTTTAAGGTCGGAATAACCGCCCGTGCCGCTTGAGCCCCAGTAATCATGCTGCAGCGTAACGTTAACATCCTGCTGGCGGTACAGATCGCCGGCATCGCTACGCACGCCGCGCTTGAGCCAGTCATCGCTTTCGTCGTTTCGGGTCAGGCGGGTAAAGCTGTCGTTGTCAGCCGGACGCGTCTCGGTGACGCCAGACGACACCATCGCGTCTTTATACGTGTCCAGTGCCTGTTGCGGCTGGCCGTTTTGGGCCTGGAAACGCGCCGCGTCACGTAATACCAGCGCGTTTTCCATCGACGCAGGCTGCGATTTGGCCTGAGGAATGAGGGCGTTGAACGTCTGTTCTGCGGCGGCTGAATCACCCAGACCGGCCTGCGCCAAGGCGATCCGGCGCTGCATGTTAAGCGACGGCGGCTGGCCATTCTGCGCGACAGGCAGTTTCGCCAGCTCTGCGCGCGCCGCATCCTTGCTGCCCTCGGCTATGTAGACTTCCGTCAGGCCCAGGATTGCATCTTCATTTTGTGGCTCACGCTGCAATACCGTGTTGTAGGCAGTTTTCGCTGCCGTGCGGTCGCCACGCTGCAACGCCCAGTCCGCAAGCGTTAAATCGATTCGGGTTGAGGCGGGCTGCTGGCGAAGCAGCGTTTCTGCCTCCTGCTCTTTACCGCCGTCGCGCAGGCGGTTCGCGGTTTCAAGCACCTGATTACTTTGCAGGCGATCTGCCAGCTCCTGAATATTTCCGTTCCACTGGCTACGCGGCAGCGTATTCAGGTGTGCCAGCGCGGCGCGATCCTGATCGTTACCCGAGAGATACAGCCCGTTGGCATACACCTGTTCCGGGTCTGCCGGTTTCTGGCTGGCAAGCTGGCGCATCAGGTTATCGGCCTGGCCGTGCTGGCCGGCGCTATAAAGATCGCGTGACAGGCGGTAGGTTATCCACACATCACCCGGCGCGAGCGCCAGACGGCGTCGCTGAATTTCAGCGGCCTGGGCATATTTGCCCTGGTTTTCCAGCTGTTCTGCCTGGGCAGACAGTTGTTCGTTGGTCAGGCTGCGTTCAATATCATCAATGCTGCGACGCTGGCTGGCAGAGAGCGACTGAATAAACTGAGAGGCTTTCTCAGGTGACTGCGCACGATACACATTGGCAAGGCCGCGTACCGCATTGCTGTTTCCGCTGTCCATACGTAATGCCTGGCGATAATAACGCTCGGCGGCGTCATTATCTTTACGCGCCACCGCGACGTCCCCCAGCCCAAGTACCGCGTAGCTGTCGGTATTGTCGATGCTGCGCGCCTGCTGATAGTAACGCTCTGCCTGCACCGGATTATTCGCCTTGAGCGCGGCATCACCCTGCTGGATCAGCAGCCAGTAGCGGTTCACCTTCAGCAAACTGTCCCACTTGCCCCGGTTGTCGCTCTGCGGATCGAGTGCGATCGCCTTTTCAAACTGTGCCACCGCGCGTGCGCGATCGCCTTTCTGTGAATATGCCTGACCCAGCGCGCCTACGGCTTCGCTGTCAGTATGATTCGCGCTGACCGCTTTTTGCAGCTCCGTCACCGCTTTACTGCCCTGCCCGGCATCCACCGCCGCTAACCCTTCTGCTTTTGCACGGAACGTGGGGTCGGCAAGCTGTTTTTGCTGTGCATCAAGCTGTGAACGCGCCGCCGCCACGCTATCGCCATCGCTGAACACGCTCAGGTATTTTTGTAACGCGCTGACGCTGGCGCTGCTGGCAGGCCGATCTTTGATCTGCTGATACCACATATCAGACGCCTGATTACGGCCACCGGTGGACTTAGCCATTTCCTGCAGTACCGCAAAGCCTTCATCGCTCCGCCCGGTCTGGAATAACAGCTGCGCCAGCGTGGCCTGTAGCTGGGTATTACCGGGACTGCTGGCGTTGATCTTCTTCAGCTGTTCAATGGCCGCACCGCGACGGGCGAGATCTTTCGCCACCACGTTCCAGTATTCCGTAGCCAGATCGCCACTCGGCGGATTGCCGGCAAAGAGCTTCTCATAGGCGGCAATCGCTTCCTGAGTATGGCCCGTCGTGGCAAGCAATCGCGCCTGCTGTAGCGCCTGACGTCCATCAGGCGTGGAGAGCAGCATCGTATTACGCGACGACTGATAAGCGCCGGAACTCGGGGCGATCCCTTTCAGGCGATCCAGCTCTTTTTGCGCCCCGGCGGTATCGCCCTGACGAAGCAGGTAGCGGAAACGCGCGGCAATGACGTCAGGATTGTTCGGGTCTATCAGCTCAAGGCGATAGAGCGACTGACGCACCAAATCTTCACGCTGCGTCGATTCCCCCAGACGCACCTGCTCCAGCAGCTGTTGCTGCTGCGGGGAGTTGGCGGCCTGGGCCCACGGCATCAGCGCCAGGCCAAGCGATAAACTGAGTAGATTTATTGTGAACTTGCGCATTCCTGGCCCCAATCCGGTATTAATTCACCCTTTGCGGTGAAGCGAAAACGATGCTGATCCCATCCTTGCCCGAAGAGTGTCAGCACGTAGCTGAAATAGGCATTTTTATCGGGAAAATGGTCCGTGACGCGCTGGCGCTGTACCGCTTGCGCATCCCGCTGCTGTAAGAATGGCAGCATGGAGGCGGAAAAACCGACCGGGCCATTGCCTGTGGCTTTTCCGCTCGCCACGTCCACTTTCTCCGGCGGAACACCCTGTTTCGTGGTCATTGCCGCCATTGGCTGAAAGCGCGCCAGCAGCCGAGCTTTCTGAGGATCTTTATCACTCATCATCCCCACCCAGAGATAGACGCGGATGGCGTCATAGCTGCCCACCAGCGCGTTATCCTGCTTGAGCTGCCAGCCTTTGTTTTTCTGGTATTGCACCCAGTCAGGTGAGAAACCTTTCGGTGCCGTCTCCAGCAGTAACCGCTGGTTGGTTTCACGAAGCGTGGTCCACGGGGCACCAAAGCGCGTGAAATAGCTCGCTAGCTGAGGCGGAAGATAGCTGGGGTTAAAACGCCAGGCATTTTCTTCAGCAAAACCGACTTTACCGGGTAGCAACATTGAGCCAAGCCCGGGGACTTTCACCACTTCCTCGCGGGCAATACGCTTAAGCAGCGCCTTGCCCGTGCGGGTATAGTCCGATTGATTCCACAATCGACCCGCTTCGAGCAGCGACCAGGCAATCCAGATATCGCCATCGGATGCAGAGTTAGGATCGATCACCGCCCAGCTTTCTTTATCTTTCTGCCCCCATAACCACGCCGGCAGATGGTCATCCAGACTCCCCTGGGCCAGGTTATCCCGGGTCCACGTCAGCAGCAGGTCAAACGCCTTGCGGTCATTCGCGGCCAACGCAAAGAACAACGCGTAGCTTTGCCCCTCAGAGGTGCTGATTTTTCGCGTGTCACTGGGATCAATGACACGCCCGCTCTCGCTGATGTAATCCTTTTTAAACTGCTCCCATGCAGGCCAGGTACAGGCGGCGCGAAGATTCGACGCCCCCAACATCAACGCGGCTAATACACACCAGCGAAAGACTTTCATCACATCTTACTCATTGTCGGGGTTCAGGCGACGACGGCTGATGATACGCAGCAGACGCCACAGCACCCAAGCCAGTAATACCACGCTGACCGCAGCCAGAATGGCCAGCAACACCGGATGGTTAGACAGCGCATACCACAGACGCTCGAACCACGGGAGATGGCCCACATAGTAGACCTCCCCTACGCGCAGGCTGTTGACGCCCGATTCACGGATAACGGAGACGGAGCCAAACATTGCCGAGCGTTTACCGCTGTCATTCATGGCGGTATTTAACAGTTCATAACCACGAGGACTGTCCGCCAACAGCGCGATAACGCTGCGCTGATCGTGATACGGAGACTGGAAGCCAACGATAGCGGCCATCGGCCCCGTTGAGCTGACGGTGGTTTTGACGTTCGCCTGGCGATCGCCACTGTCTGGCATAATGCTCGGGAACTCGGTCTGACGCAGCGGGGTGTTAACCCACGACTGAGCGGCCTGCACCAGCAGATCGACGCGTTTATCGTCCTTCAGCGTGTCCGGGATGCCGCCAATAATCATGATATCGGCATCTTTGTTCTGGATCTGGCTACCCTCGTCCGTGAGGGTCACGTTAATAGCCGGCAGACCGGTTTGCGCCCCGACGGTGCCCATCGTATCCAACAGCGTCGATACCTGGCCCTCGCTTGGCGCTTTCGGCATCACGACAATCGACTCAGACAGGTCGGCCATGCGGCTGAACGGGAAGCTGGCATTGGCGAAGGCCCGCAGATCCGGCATCGCAATAAAGTGATAATACTTCGAGAAGTCGA
The DNA here is from genome assembly GCF_036903355.1 of Enterobacter sp. UNJFSC 003. Lineage (NCBI taxonomy): Bacteria > Pseudomonadati > Pseudomonadota > Gammaproteobacteria > Enterobacterales > Enterobacteriaceae > Enterobacter > Enterobacter sp. UNJFSC 003. The sequence goes on along the minus strand of NZ_JBAKHK010000008.1, from coordinate 11,022 downwards.
TGGTCGACTCATCCCCTATCACCACGTGGTTCTGCACCGGCTGGAAGGTGATGCAGTTATCCACCGAACCGCCAGGCATCGGGTTCATGTACTGGAAGTTAAAACGCAGCTGGTTTACTGCGCCCAGCTTCAGCGCCGGGATAGAAACATCGGTTTTACCGTCCAGCAGGCCTTGCAGCACCGGCAGACGGAGCATTAGACGGTTTGTATCCTGTGTGCTTGTCAGGCTAAAGGATTGCAGGAACTGGTTGTTCAGGCTGATATCCATGCGCGAGCTGTCTTTGGTCGACGGCGCGGTGTAACGGTAGTTGAGGTTGATATCAATCCCGTTGGTACGCAGCAGATACAGGTCCGGCGGCAGGTTCAGCGACAGGCTAATCGGTGATGGCTCAAGCCCCGTAGACTGCAGCTGCTCTTCATAGGTTTTCAGCTCGCCGAAGGTAATTGCGCGATCGGTGCGTACCCAGTTCGGCGCATCATATGGCTTACGCGCCAGCAGCGGTTTTACGTCATCGACGACGACGCTGTTACCACGGAACAGAATATTTCCCTGAGCAATGCCTTTTGCCGCCTGCACCAGATCTTTTTCATCGCGACCGAAGACCACCAGCAGCTTCACATAAGGGTTGTCCGGGTGACTAATCATTTCAACGGTTGGCGCTTTGACGTCCGGATGGTCGCGCAGGAACGCAGGGCGTTTTGCGTTAGTCGCAAAGACGATGGCATTTTTGTCCGGCATCTTGTCGTACATGACTGGGAAGCTCTGGCCACGCCAGCCGGAACGGGAACCAAACCACGACGCCACAATGGTGGCAGCCAGCTGTTCGGTCACGTCCGGGGACGCCGCAAACACCATCGGCAGAGTGAGCTGACGGTTGTCACGCGGATCGAAGAATGGTACCGGGAAGGCAGAAAGATCGTTTTTCAGCGCCAGCGACTGGTAGGTCATCTGTAGGGATGAATTTCGGCCTACGTCTACCCACAGCGTGCTGCTGGCTGGGTTTTCACAGACGTCGCGATAGTGACCCACAAACTCCAGTCGCACACGGTTGAAGTCGGTGATAAACAGCGGATTGATCGGCACCTGCGCCTGGGTTTTCTTGCCCAGCTGCTCTTTGGTGACCGGCAGAACGTCCATCAACTCGTCGTTGAGATACACCTTCAGCTGAGATTGTACCGGCAACAACGACGGTGACGGCGTGTATTCCAGATTGAGCATTGCCTGAGAGATAACCTCATCGCTACGCATCCCAAACTCAATGCCGCCGTTCGGGTTGATACCGCGCAGAACCATGCTGCCCGGAGGAGGCGCAATTTGCGCGAACGTCAGCTTCACATCGCGCGATGGCGCATTTTCCGCAACGACGGGCGCGTTGGCACCGCGCACTCCCGGCATCACCTGTCCGACGACGTTGTCGTCTGCAGGTAGGGTGTTACCCTCTGTCGGCTGGTTTGGAACGATATTTTCCGTTTGGCCCGGTGCCGCAGTGACAACCGGGTCAGTCGCTTGCGCGACGACGGGAACCGTTGGAGCAGGCGTGGCCGCGGCGTTATCAGGCGCTGCGTTAGCCATTGTTGCGGGAAGCGTACTCATCCCCATTGCCACTGCACATAACCAGGAAAGTTTTGTTTTCATCGCGTTATCATCATTGTTGAGCCATAACCGGGTCCGCCTGCTTCGCCTCATCCCGCTCAGGTCGGCGAGGAATGAACGACACGACCCAGGAAACCAGTGAAGTAAGTGACCGGAAAATTATTTTCACCGACGACGGGGCAAATTCTGCAAGGTGACGATAGCCACGGAACCCCAGCTTCAGAATATCCAGCAGGCTTTCCAGAGGTTTATCTTCCGGGAAGCTGTCCTGCCAGAGAGCCCACGTATCCGCGCGGGCAAACGTACACTGCACAAAATCAATATGCTGCTTCTTGGTCAGCGGCATCAGCTGCAGACCCACTTCATTCCCCGACACACGCACAACCTGTGTCGGGAAGACATACTCTTGCTGGCCACGCTTAAGCAGTAAGTTGACCTTCTGCCCTTCCAGCACCTTTGCCTGGCCGTTGATTTTGATACCTACCCCTCCGTCAGAGAAGTCGTGCACGGTGCAGGAGAAGAGATGTCCATCTTCACGGGCTATCGCCGCAGGCATGGTGATTTCAACGCGATGCGCGCGGCGCACCTGTTTGCTTTCCACCGACACCGCCACCGCGCCGCCGAGAATAATCAGGTTGTAGAACACCCATGCCATACTCACGAACACCGTCAGGATCTCGTTTTCAGGGCCGGTGTAGTAGCGCCAAATACCGGCGATAATACCCACGATATTGAGCAGAACCAGGAAGATGTACGGACGGGAAATGACCCAGTCAACATACTCTTCCTCCACCAGTCCGCCTTTCGCGGTGACGTTGAATTTGCCTTTGTGTGGGTTAATCAGCGCCACCATCGTCGGCGGTGCAATATACCAGGCCAGCACCGTTTCATAGATTTCACTCCAGAACGAGTGGCGATATTTACCCTGAATTTTCGAGTTCGTCAGGCTCGCGTGAATCATGTGCGGCAGAACAAACAGGGCAATCATCAGCGCGGGCGCGTAGATGATGTAAGCATGAAGCAGCAGGAACGCCAGCGGTGCCGTCAGGAAGATGAGCCGCGGGATACCGGATAAGAAGTGGAACATCGCGTTGACGTAACACAGACGCTGCGCCAGCTTCAGCCCTTTCCCCATCAGCGGGTTATCGAGACGGAAAATCTGCACCATCCCGCGTGCCCAGCGAATACGCTGGCCAATGTGTGCCGACAGTGATTCTGTTGCCAGACCTGCCGCCTGCGGAATACGCATGTAGGCAGAGGTATGCCCGCGACGGTGTAAACGCAGCGAGGTGTGGGCATCTTCGGTCACCGTTTCCACGGCGATGCCGCCAATTTCATCCAGCGGTCCACGGCGGATCACCGCACACGAGCCGCAGAAGAAGGTGGCATCCCACATGTCGTTCCCATCCTGCACCAGGCCATAGAACAGCGTGCCTTCGTTAGGGGTCTTACGGAAGCGGCCGAGGTTACGTTCAAACGGATCCGGTGAGAAGAAGTGGTGCGGCGTCTGCATCATCGCCAGCTCTTTCTCTTTCAGGAACCAGCCCATCGTCATCTGCAGGAACGAGCGCGTGGGCACGTGGTCACAGTCAAAGATGGAGACAAACTCCCCTTTGGCATATTTCAGCGCGTTGTTGATGTTCCCGGCTTTCGCGTGCTCGTGAGTGGTACGGGCGATATACTCGACGCCAACCTCTTCCGCGAACTGTCGGAACTCCTCGCGACCACCGTCGTCCAGAATCCAGATTTTGAGCTTATCTTTTGGCCAGTCGATACCCAGCGCCGCATAGATAGTGTTTTTAACAACACTCAGATCTTCGTTATAGGTCGGCACAAAGAGATCGACCGACGGCCACTGGCTTGTGTCTTTCGGCAGCGGAACCGGCTGGCGATTGAGCGGCCAGATCACCTGAAAATAGCCCAGCACCAGCACAATCCAGGCATAGGTTTCTGCAAACAGCAGAACCAAACCGCACACCAGACTGACCGGATCGTCCCAGTTCAGCGTTGAGGTATAACGCCACCAGATGTAACGGCAGGAGACGGTCAGCGAGAGCACAATCAGCATCAGGGCTGAGAAGCGCCCTGGGATCCGTCGGACCAGCAGCGCGACGCCCCACAGCAGGATCAGGAAGGTGAACTGCGCCAGCGGGTTGAACGGCTGCGTAATACAAACCAGCGCAAGAATGAGCGAGAAGACGACAATCACGCCGAGAATAAAACGCCGCAAGCCCGGATGCAGGTGCCCGAGCTCTTTGTGGTTATCAAGATGGCTGGTCTTGTCGCTAACGCTGTCTGGCAGCCTGTCGAGCCACTGATGGTAGCGTTCACGTAAGTTCGCCACACGATCGAAACTGCGCCAGCGCGGGGTCTTCTTTTCCGAACGTGGCGTTGTAGCCACCAGCCAGAGGGCTTGAATGAGATAGCGTGCCGGGTCTAACGGCCGTGGTCTGTCGGGATTAATGTGCGGATAGAGTTCACTGTGCCTGGCACGAATACGCTGCCAGCGCGGGTGTTCGAGCGGAATGAACATCCAGGCAAGAATCATCCATAAACAGCCGAATGCGGCACTCCATGACGAAGCGCCGTGCCGCCGATAATGCCGATAACGCTCGCTTAACCGCGAACTGACCGGCGGGATGAGTAACCAGGTCGACAGACGGCTCATACAGCGCTCCTGCCCGGCTCCGCCCTGTTGGCGAAGTGCAGCAGACACCAGTTAGCCAGCGTCAGGATCTCTTCCGCCGCCAGTGAATCGCTGCGGTATTCGCCGAGCGGCTGTTTAGAAGCGAGGCATTCGGCCATGCCTTCATCACGATGGATGACGATCGGCAGCAGACGGCGCTGGCTTTGCAGCCAAACCTGGTACAGGTCATCCTGGATCTGGCTACCGATGCGCAGGTCGTTAATCAAAATATGGGCATTTGCGGGCAATGGCTGCTGATGCAAACGGATATGACAATTTGCATCCACATTCACAACAGACAGCACATGATCGCACTGGGAAAGAAGCTGGCGCGTCAGCGAGGCGGCGCCGTGCGGCAGATCCAGCAGGATCCAGTGATAGTGACCTTTTTCTTTCAGGCTCTGCAGCGCGGTCGTGAATTGAGAAAACAGACGCTGATATGCGGCTTCATTTCCGCGCTCCATTTCGGTCAATTGACCGAAGGGAAGCAAATCGAGCTGGGAGGTATAGCGCAGGCCCGCATCGCGCCAGTCTTTATCATCAAGCAGCGCGCGGGCCCAGCCTTCGGTACGCGTAAAATCAACATTAAATGACATGCGCAGCAAATTATCGGAGGAGGCATCAATAACCAACACCGATTCACCTAATAGCTGTAATGACCACGCCAGCGCTGCGGTGATGGAGGTTGTACCCACTCCACCACGGACGCCCTGTAATCCGAGTATGGCCATCAATGGCTCCCTTATTGTTGTTGGGCAAATTCAGCTAATAAAGGCCAGCGTTTAATAGCCGCGGCCAACTGTTCCCGCTGGGAAATATCGGTGTAATCTATTTCAGGCAAAGAAAATGCCTGCATAAGTGCCAGAAAATCGTTTTGGAATGTGTAACCGAGGCTGGAGTCAACGGTTGTACCGGATTCATTATTATGCATTCTTATTTCATCCCTTTGAGTAAAATCACACGATCAGATGCAGCGAGGCTTCCTGCCTACGAAATTTCATTTACATGCTAAATCTGATGTTCTTTAATTTCAATGTTAGGTTTATTTCTACGCTTTCGCTAGTAAACTGAGATACAGAGAAATTCGACGAAAAGAGGGACACCGTGGACTCCATATTTTCTATTGGCATCCAGTCATTATGGGACGAATTGCGCCACATGCCAGTCGGAGGAGTCTGGTGGATTAATACGGATCGCAATGAAGACGCCATAAGTTTGGTAAATCAAACTATTGCCGCGCAGGATAAGGATTCCCGCGTTGCCGTCATTACAATGGGCGAAGAACCGAAAAAAATCATCAGGCTTGAAAACGATCGTGGTCCACAAACTGTGAAATTATTTTCCATGTCCACGGAAGCGGATAGTCTATACTTTTTGACCCGCGACATTCAGTGTTCGATTGATCCGGATAACTATTTTTTGATTCTTAAATGCTCGAATAATACTCTACAAAATATTCCGGCTGAAAAACTGCTGAAGTGGCTCGCAAGAACCAATAAATGGGCAACGAACCACAACTGCACGCTATTGGTTGTAAACCCCGGCAGTAATAATGACAAGCTTTTCTCACTTTTAATGGGTGAGTATCGTTCTCTTTTCGGTCTTGCCAGTATCCATGACCAGGCAGACAGCTACCTTTACGATATTGCATTCTGGTGCAATGAAAAAGGAGTGAGTGCGCGCCAGCAGCTGAATCTCAAACATATTGAGGGTGAGTGGCATCTGTCACGCCAGGAAGAAACGGTCGTTCAGCCGCGCAGCGATGAAAAACGTATTCTAAGCCATCTGGCTGTTTTAGAAGGCGCGCCTCCTCTCTCTGAAAATTGGTCACTGTACGAAACGAATGAAGCCTTATTTAATGAAGCGCGCACAACGCAGGCTGCGACCATTGTTTTCTCTTTAATGCAGAATAACCAAATAGAAACCCTGGCAAGACACATACACACCTTGCGCCGCCAGCGCGGTAGCGCATTGAAAATCGTGGTACGTGAAAATACGACCAGCCTGCGCGCAACCGACGAGCGTCTGCTGCTGGGCTGTGGTGCGAATATGGTCATTCCATGGAATGCACCGCTGTCACGTTGCCTGACGCTGATTGAGAGCATTCAGGGCCAGCAGTTTAGCCGACACGTGCCGGAAGATATCTCCACCCTACTTTCGATGACGCAGCCGATGAAGCTACGCGGCTATCAAAAGTGGGATACCTTTTGTGATGCTGTCGGCAACATGATGAGTAACACCCTGCTTCCGGCCGACGGAAAAGGGGTGATGGTAGCCCTGCGCCCGGTTCCGGGGATTCGCGTTGAGCAGGCACTGACCTTATGTCGACCAAACCGCACCGGAGACATCATGACGATTGGCGACAACCGTCTTGTACTGTTTTTATCCTTCTGCCGGGTAAACGATCTGGATACGGCCCTCAACCATATCTTCCCGCTGCCTACCGGCGATATTTTCTCTAACCGCATGATTTGGTTCGAAGATAATCTTATTAATGCGGAACTGGTACAGATGCGGGCCCTGGCTCCGGAACAGTGGGCAAAACCGTTACCCATGAGCAGTGACGTCAAACCGATTCTCAATGCTAAGCATGACGGGCATGTCTGGCGCCGGATCCCAGAACCACGACGCTTGTTATCCGAGCACGAGGAGAGCGCATCATGAATCTCAGCGATATCATTCAACTGGTTATTCTTTGCGCGCTGATATTCTTCCCGCTCGGCTACTATGCGCGCCATTCTCTGCGCCGTATTCGCGATACGACCAGAATGTTGTTTGTAAAACCTCGCTACATCAAACCAGCCGGAACACTGACACGAGCTCCGAACGTCAAGGCAAACCGAAAACATGACTAATTCTACCTATACCACGTCGGCGCCATCGCCGCTCTGGCAATACTGGCGCGGCCTTTCGGGCTGGAACTTCTACTTTCTGGTGAAGTTTGGTCTGCTGTGGGCAGGCTATCTGAACTTCCATCCTCTACTTAACCTGGTGTTTATGGCTTTCCTTCTGATGCCCATTCCGAACATCAGGCTGCATCGCTTACGCCACTGGGTTGCTATCCCAATTGGTTTTGCACTGTTCTGGCATGACACCTGGCTACCGGGACCAGAAAGCATTATGAGCCAGGGTTCTCAGGTTGCGGGGTTCAGTTCAGACTATATCCTCGACCTGACCGAGCGCTTCATTAACTGGCAGATGATTGGTTCTGTCTTTGTGCTGTTGGTAGCCTGGCTGTTCCTGGCCCAGTGGATCCGCGTCACGGTGTTTGTCGTGGCGATCATGATCTGGTTTAACGTCCTGACCCTGGCTGGGCCGAGCTTCTCACTGTGGCCGGCTGGTCAGCCGACGACGACGGTGACCACTACCGGGGGAAGCGCTGCGGCAACCGTAACAACGGCAGGCGATACGCCTGTAGTGGGCGATATCCCAACGCAGACCGCACCGCCCACCTCCACCAACCTGAACGCGTGGCTCTCCAGCTTCTACACCGCTGAAGACAAGCGTCATACCACGTTCCCTGAGGCATTGCCTGCGGATGCACAGCCGTTCGAATTACTGGTGATCAACATCTGTTCCCTCTCCTGGGCTGACGTTGATGCCGCCGGGTTAGCCTCGCACCCGCTGTGGTCCCATTTCGATATTCAGTTTAAAGATTTTAACTCTGCGACCTCGTACAGCGGCCCGGCGGCTATTCGCCTGCTGCGCGCAAGCTGTGGTCAGCCATCGCATAAAAACCTGTATCAACCGGCCGGAAACCAATGCTATCTGTTTGATAACCTCTCCAGACTGGGCTTTACGCAGCATCTGATGCTGGGGCATAACGGCCAGTTTGGTAATTTCCTGAAAGAGGTGCGTCAGGAGGGAGGGATGCAGGCACCGCTGATGGACCAAACGGGTCTACCGGTTACGCTGCTGGGCTTCGACGGTTCGCCTGTGTATGACGATACCGCCGTGCTGCAACGCTGGCTGCAGACCGTCAGCAAAGAAGGTGATTCACGCAGCGCGACCTTCTATAACACCTTACCGCTTCACGACGGAAACCATTACCCAGGCGTGAGCAAAACGGCAGATTATAAAGTTCGTGCGCAGAAGTTCTTTGATGAGCTGGATGCCTTCTTCACCGAGCTGGAAAAATCAGGTCGTAAAGTGATGGTGGTCGTGGTGCCAGAACACGGTGCTGCGTTGAAAGGTGACAGAATGCAGGTCTCGGGCCTGCGCGATATTCCAAGCCCATCCATCACCAACGTACCCGCCGGGATTAAGTTCTTTGGTATGAAGGCTCCCCATCAGGGCGCACCGATTGAGATTACTCAGCCAAGCAGCTATTTGGCCATTTCCGAGCTGGTCGCCCGTGCGGTTGACGGTAAGCTGTTTGTGGAAGATAGCGTGAACTGGGATCAGCTCACCAGTAAGCTGCCGCAAACGGCTGAAGTGTCGGAAAATGCCAATGCGGTGGTGATTCAGTACCAGAACAAACCGTATGTTCGCCTGAACGGTGGCGACTGGGTTCCTTATCCTCAATAACGTACTTTATATCCTCTCCCCACCGGGGAGAGGATCTTTCTTATTCTGCACTTCTTAACGAAATTTCCCCACCGACCCAAGGTTTAATTACGCCGTCCTGTTCAAGCAATAGCGCCCCCTGCGCGTCGATACCGCGGGAAGTACCGTAAATCTCTTTATCGCCAATCAGCAATTTTACCGGGCGGTTGATAAAGTTATCCAGTTTTTCCCAGCGCGAAAGGAACGGTGCAAGTCCGTCTTGCTCGAAGAGGGTTAATGCGCTACGGAGTTCTTTGATCATGCGTACTGCAAGGGTGTTTCGATCGATGGTGAGCCCCGCTTCCTGCAGGTTTGTCCACGCCTGGTTAACCACGTCACTTTGCACGTTACGCATTACCATGTTCAGCCCTGCACCAATGACAATTTGCGCCGCATCACCCGTTTTTCCCGTCAGCTCAACGAGAATACCGGCAAGTTTACGATCGTTAAGATAGAGATCGTTCGGCCATTTTACCCGCACCTTATCGGCACCCAGATCGTGCAGCACTTCTGCCATCACGATCCCGATCACCAGGCTCAGGCCAATTGCCGCTGCCGGACCCTGTTCGAGTCGCCAGTACATGGACAGATAGAGATTGGCACCAAATGGCGAGAACCACTTGCGCCCGCGACGGCCGCGCCCGGCCTGTTGATACTCGGCAACACAGGCATCTCCCGATGACAACTCGCTCAGCCGGTCCAGAAGGTACTGGTTGGTCGAGTCGATAACCGGCAAGACTGCGACCTTGCCATGCCCGATTTGGCCGCGGATCGCTTCTTCATTCAGCAACTGAATGGGCTCCGGCAGACTGTAACCTTTCCCGGGAACCGTGAAAACATCGACACCCCAGTCCCGAAGCGTCTGAATGTGTTTATTGATAGCGGCACGGCTCATGCCCAGCCGCTCACCCAGTTGCTCACCAGAATGAAACTCACCGTCAGCAAGGATGCTTATCAGGGTTAAAGGGATGGTATTGTCCTTCACGCAATGGCCTCCACGGCATTCACTTCACCTGTACGACCAATGAAGCGGACCTCTGGCTCAAGCCAGACGTTAAATTTTTCGCCCACGCGCTGACGAACATGATGCGCCAGTTTTATCACATCATCGCTGGTTGCATCGCGTTGATTTATTAGCACCAGCGCCTGCTGTTGATGAACGGCAGCGCCGCCCACCGAGGTACCCTTTAACTGACACTGATCGATAAGCCAGCCTGCAGCCAGCTTCACGCTGCCATCAGGCTGAGGGTAGTGCGGCGCTGTTGGCCATCCGGCAAGTAATGCTGCTGCGGTTTCGCTGCTGATAACCGGATTTTTGAAGAAGCTCCCCGCATTTCCGTTCACTTTCGGATCGGGAAGCTTGGCCATTCGCATATGACAAACGGAATCAAATACATCGCGGGGAGTCACGGTAGCCGGATCGAAGCGGGTGAGATCGCCGTACGTGAGGATCGGTTTCCAGGCTTTCGCCAGACGCAAACCGACGCCCACGATCGCATAGCGATCCTGATATTCATGCTTGAAGATACTGTCACGATAGCCGAAGCGGCACTCTTCAGCGGTCAAACGCTGTGCCATTCCCGTCACTAATTCAATGCAGTCTACGTATTCACAAACGTTTTTGAGTTCGATGCCATACGCACCGATATTCTGAATGGGTGACGATCCCGCGCAGCCCGGTATAAGGGCAAGATTTTCGAGGCCGGCCATCCCTTTTTCCAGGGTGTATTGCACCAGTTGATGCCAGTTTTCTCCGGCCCCTACGTGCAGATGCCAGCTGTCAGCGCGCTCTTCGACATCAATTCCCATGATGCGGTTAACGATCACCGTTCCCGCAAAATCTTCGAGAAACAGGACATTACTTCCTTCGCCCAGAATCAGTACGGGTTCACCGTTTTCTGTTGCATTTTGCCATGCATCCAGCAATTGCTGAGCATTATTGGCACGTACAATTTGATGAGCATTACGTTGAATACCAAAGGTATTCCAGGGCTTAAGGGAGTGGTTCATAGACGCTATCCTGATGCAAAAACCGGGATAGTTTACCGTATATAGGGAAGGATAGGTGATTAGTTTATGGGTGTCGGTAAGGGAGAAAAACGCAAAAAGGCCATCCTTGCGGATGGCCTCTTCACTTGTTTGATGCCTGGCAGTTCCCTACTCTCACATGGGGAGACCCCACACTACCATCGGCGCT
>NZ_JBAKHK010000089.1:0-313 GCF_036903355.1 Enterobacter sp. UNJFSC 003 | reverse complement strand
TGCGTATGCTGCCTGCACAGTTCACCGACGTGGCCACGCAGCTTGCAGGCGGGCAAAGTCCGTGGCTGATCCTGCTGCAACAGGGGGGGCAGGTGAAGGACTCCTTCGGCGGGATGATCCCCATGTTCAGGGGGCTTGCCGGTGCGATCACCCTGCCGATGGTGGGGGCCACCTCGCTGGCGGTGGCGACCGGTGCGCTGGCGTATGCCTGGTATCAGGGCAACTCAACCCTGTCCGATTTCAACAAAACGCTGGTCCTTTCCGGCAATCAGGCGGGACTGACGGCAGATCGTATGCTGGTCCTGTCCAGAGC
>NZ_JBAKHK010000088.1:0-315 GCF_036903355.1 Enterobacter sp. UNJFSC 003 | reverse complement strand
GTCCGACATTGGGGGCATGTAATTGCTGTTTCGTCCGGTTTATCGATAAGTTCGGTATGTTCGCATTCAGGGTAGTTAATGCAACCAATAAACATACCAAAGCGTCCCTGGCGTAATACCAGATTTGCGCCACATGCAGGGCAAACCTGCCCCTCCAGAACTTTGACGATATGTCCATCCGCTGAAGATTTCAGAGGACGGACGTAGTCACACGCCGGATACTGTGAGCATCCAAGAAACGGACCGTGTTTCCCGGATCGAATAACCAGTTCAGCCCCGCACTTTGGGCAGGACTCATTATTACGCACCGTGAAC
>NZ_JBAKHK010000087.1:0-316 GCF_036903355.1 Enterobacter sp. UNJFSC 003 | reverse complement strand
GCCGTAACGGTCACGCTGCCGTCGGTCAGACCCGCAAGGTCAGCCGGCGGAACGCTCAGCGTCCAGGTGCCGTCTGATCCTACCGTCGCGGTGTAGTCCTTGCCGTTCAGCGACACGGTCACGGTCTGGCCCGCCTCGGCGGTGCTGGTGCCGGAGATCGCCAGGTCAGCCTGCGCTTCGGTCGCGTTCAGGATGTCGTCTGACGCAATGGTATTAATGGTCACGGACGGCGCGGTGGCATCCACGCTGTACTCGCGGCCCGCCGACGCGCTGTTGCCGTTCACGTTGGTGACGCTCACCTGCACGCTGGCATCGC
>NZ_JBAKHK010000086.1:0-318 GCF_036903355.1 Enterobacter sp. UNJFSC 003 | reverse complement strand
ACCACCCGTCACCTAAAATCTACTCAGCGTCGGCAAAGGAGCCATGGATTCTAGCAACTAACTTACCTGTTGAAATTCGAACACCCAAACAACTTGTTAATATCTATTCGAAGCGAATGCAGATTGAAGAAACCTTCCGAGACTTGAAAAGTCCTGCCTACGGACTAGGCCTACGCCATAGCCGAACGAGCAGCTCAGAGCGTTTTGATATCATGCTGCTAATCGCCCTGATGCTTCAACTAACATGTTGGCTTGCGGGCGTTCATGCTCAGAAACAAGGTTGGGACAAGCACTTCCAGGCTAACACAGTCAGAAATC
>NZ_JBAKHK010000085.1:0-322 GCF_036903355.1 Enterobacter sp. UNJFSC 003 | reverse complement strand
AAAAAACACGTTTTGGAGAAGCCCCATGGCTCACCGCCCACGCTGGACATTGTCGCAAGTCACAGAATTATTTGAAAAACCGTTGCTGGATCTGCTGTTTGAAGCGCAGCAGGTGCATCGCCAGCATTTCGATCCTCGTCAGGTGCAGGTCAGCACGTTGCTGTCGATTAAGACCGGAGCTTGTCCGGAAGATTGCAAATACTGCCCGCAAAGCTCGCGCTACAAAACCGGGCTGGAAGCCGAGCGGTTGATGGAAGTTGAACAGGTGCTGGAGTCGGCGCGCAAAGCGAAAGCGGCAGGATCGACGCGCTTCTGTATGGGC
>NZ_JBAKHK010000084.1:0-322 GCF_036903355.1 Enterobacter sp. UNJFSC 003 | reverse complement strand
ACTGAAAGCTGTTGCCCCCATCCTGGTGCTGATGCTGGTAATGGCATCTATTGCTAACCACCAGCACGGGCAGAAAACCAATATCCGTCCTATTTTGTTCCTCTATCTGCTGGGCACCTTCTCTGCAGCTCTGGCCGCAGTAGTCTTCAGCTTTGCCTTCCCTTCTACCCTGCACTTGTCCAGTAGCGCGGGTGATATTTCGCCGCCGTCAGGCATTGTCGAAGTGATGCGCGGACTGGTAATGAGCATGGTTTCCAACCCCATTGACGCGCTGCTGAAAGGTAACTACATCGGGATCCTGGTGTGGGCAATTGGCCTCGGC
>NZ_JBAKHK010000083.1:0-324 GCF_036903355.1 Enterobacter sp. UNJFSC 003 | reverse complement strand
CTGCAACGGCAACTGCGCAGATTTACCGACCGCACCGCCCAGCAGCATCAGCGTCGCCCACATCAGCATGTTATTGCCGTCAGCAAAGTGCGCTGGTGCCAGTTCCACCATTTCGCGGAAGTTCAGGGTGCCCAGTTCGTTGTAAAGAATGAACAGTGCGAAAGCGAGGAACACGTCACCCACACGGGTCACGACGAACGCTTTCATTGCCGCTGCGCCATTCTTCGGATCGGTGTAATAGAAACCGATCAGCAGATAGGAGCACAGGCCCACGCCTTCCCAGCCGAGGTACATCAGCAGCAGGTTGTCGGCAAGCACCAGAAC
>NZ_JBAKHK010000082.1:0-325 GCF_036903355.1 Enterobacter sp. UNJFSC 003 | reverse complement strand
ATGCCGTTCCGTCCATTGCTCGAATCAGGAAACCCTGGCACTGCGCAAATTCCGGTGACCTTACCCACCTGGGATGAAGTGATTGGTCGGGATGTGAAAGCAGAAGATTTTAACGGTTGGTTACTCAACCGCATCCTGCGAGATAAAGGCACGCCGGTTTATACCATTCATGCAGAAGTTGAAGGCTGCGCTTATCAGCATAATTTTGTGGATCTCCTCAAACGCGCAGCTCAGGAAGGCGTGACATTTTGCCCTTTAAGCGAACTGTTATCAGAGACGTTGCCGCTCGGACAAGTTGTTCGCGGAAATATTGCCGGACGTGAAG
>NZ_JBAKHK010000081.1:0-326 GCF_036903355.1 Enterobacter sp. UNJFSC 003 | reverse complement strand
CAATAATCACCACCAGTACCGCCAGTTCAACCAGCGCCATCCGGCGGAACAGCAACGCACTACCTTCGCACTGCCAGCCCGGCACCAGCGACACCGGATTCAGCCATTTGCGCAGTTTCAGCACTGGCGCAAACGCCTGTTTCACCGGCATGGCAAAACCGTGAGCGGTAATCACCATTGATTTTTCGTGGTCGTAGCCGCACACCCAGGCCGCGCCGCGGGAACGCGATGGCAAACGATCGCCTTTGCAAATCGCCATAATGATGAATGGCAGCAGCGGGCAGGCAATCAGCAGCAACGTGATCATCGGTTGAGAAACGGTGGTG
>NZ_JBAKHK010000080.1:0-328 GCF_036903355.1 Enterobacter sp. UNJFSC 003 | reverse complement strand
ATAAATTCATCATCGTGATGATCGCGATAACGTTGGGCATAGATATACCAAACGAGACGCACCTGTTTGTTGGGTTGGCCATGTGAGGTAAAAAAGCCCCCTCCATCAACATATTGATAGAGCAATGGATCGCAGTTACGCAGTACCACTAACAACGCGCGTAGTGATGAGAAATAGCGCGCCATGTTAACAATGCAAACGACACATAAAGCCCAAAATAATGCGACGGTGCTTATCATACCTCCTCCCCGGCGACCTGCCCGCGGAGTTCCACCCCGGGGCTACCGCTCCCGATACGCTGCCAATCAGTTAACACCAGGTCCTGGAG
>NZ_JBAKHK010000007.1:0-194184 GCF_036903355.1 Enterobacter sp. UNJFSC 003 | reverse complement strand
CTGGATGCGACCCTGACCGCCGACGGTAACGTCTACGTCACCTGGCAGTCCGATAATGTGGACGGCAGCGGGATGGGCGTGAGCGGCATCGCGATCGACCCGGATGCAGCCTACTATTCCGAGTTCACGGTCAACACTACCGTTACTGGCGCACAAACCGTCTCCTCCGTAGCGGCCATGCCTGACGGCGGCGCTATTGTGGTCTGGCAGTCCGCCAGCGGCGACGGCTCCGGTAGCTGCGTGATGGGCCAGATGCTGGATGCTAAAGGGCAGCCGGTGGGTGGAGAGTTTGTGGTTAACACCACGACATCCGGGGATCAAACCGCACCACAGGTGGCGGTGCTGGCAGACGGTACCTTCGAAGTGGTCTGGTCATCCGGCAGCTATATCAAAGGCCAGAAGTTCACCTACAGTTACGATAGTGACGGTGTGATGAACGGTGTAGCGACTTCCGGGGCTGAATTTAACGTTAATAACGGTACTGCCGCTGCAAACCAGGGGGCGCCGGTTATAACCACCCTGGAAGATGGCGGTTATATGGTGGTCTGGCAGGCCGCGGTGAACGGTACATGGCAGATCTATGGTCGTCAGTACGACGCCGAGGGATCACCAGTAGCCGATCAGCAGATTCTGACATCTACCACCCTCAGTTCTGGCGGTTTCTTAGTTATTGCCGATTGGGAACCGCTGCCGTCGGTCACCACGCTGAACAACGGTATGCTTGCCATTACCTATACCGTGAAGGGGACGGGTTATGACACGGCGGTACGCATCTACGATCCGTCTACTCAGACCGTAGGAACCGAGTTTATCGCCAACCAGACGCTGACCAACGACCAAGCTTCACCGAGCGTCAGTGCACTGGATAACGGCAACTTCGTCGTGACCTGGGACTCAAACAATAACACTGGACCGGATCAGAACGGCTACAGCGTCTGGGGCCGTATCTACGATGCGACCGGTAAAGCGATATCGAATGAGTTCATCATCAATACCGCGACCGTTGGCGACCAGCATCTGGCGAAGGTGGTGAGCCGTGCCGATGGCAGCTTTGTCACCGTGTTTATTTCGCAGACCGACGCGGATGCAGGGGCCGGTACTTACGGTATCTACGCTCAGTACTTTGATGCCAATGGTAACAAAGTTGGCCAGCAGATGCGTATCAACCAGCTGACCTATGGCGACCAGACGGAAGTGGATGCCACCTTCCTTGAAGGGGGGCAGCTCTATGTAACCTGGACCGATTCGGGTGTGGGTGACGGTAACGGCTCTGCCATTAAAGGACGCATTGTCGACCTGGTGGATACGCTGGGGCTGGAGCAGCAGACGCCGCAGAATAACGATCCGACATTGATTGATTATCAGCCGTCTACCGTCTCAACCCAGACCGGGGATGACACTGTACCGCCGAACGTGGGTATCTCTACCAATACGGCGGATAAACTGGGTGGTCAGACCGAGCCAGGCGTCACGGTCACGGTGACCGATGCCAAAGGCATAGAGCATACCGCGGTTGCCGATAGCACTGGAGCATGGAGCATTGAGCCTAACCCACTTGGCGTAGGGGATAACGGCTATATCTCTGCGACGGATGTGACGGGCAATCAGAGTGCGCCAATTCTGATCAGCGGCTCGGCGCTGGATAACTACGATCTGCTGAATGAGAGCGCGCAGGTCAATACCACGACGGATAACGATCAGGCTAACCCGACCACCACCCGTCTGGCCGACGGCCGTATTGTGGTGATGTGGCAAAACACGACGAGTGTCGGCCTTACGTCGCAGATGGATGTCTATATGCAGCTGTATGAGGCAGACGGCGTGCATAAGATTGGCACCGAGCAGCAGGTCAACCAGCGTACTGCCAATAACCAGGACAGTGCGCAGGTGGTGGCCCTGGCTGATGGCGGCTTCCTGGTGGTTTATGAGTCCTATTATGGCGGCCTGGACAACGATCAGGATGGTATTGTTGCCCGCCGATACGGTGCTGACGGGCAGGCCATGACCGATGAGTTCCTGGTGAATGTCACCACCAGCGGCGGGCAGAATAGTCCTAGCGTGCTGGCAACCGACGATGGCGGCTATATCATCACCTGGGTTGATCAGGCGAAGAGCGTTGTTCAGCGTACTTATGATGCCGATAACCAGCCGACCACCGGTGAAGTGACGGTGGCGACCGGCACCAGCATCGGCGGTAGCGGCGGTCCGGAGATGGCTGCCTTTACCGATGCGGCGCACAGCGGGATGTATATCACCGTCTGGAACGCGGCGAGCGGCCCGTCAGATAACAGCTCCACCGGTGTGGTCGGGCAGATCTTCGGAGCGGACGGTAAGCCGCTGGGCAGCGCCTTCCAGGTGAATACCACCATGGACGCCAGCCAGAACTACCCGGACGTGCTGACCCTTGCAGACGGCAGCTTCGTGGTCTACTGGGATACCAACGACAGCGGAGCGAACGGCTCGGATATCCGTGCGGTGCACTACATCGTGGATGCTGAAACGGGCAAGGTTTCCCTGCAGGGAACGGGTGACTTCATCGTCAACAGCTACACGACGGGCAAGCAGTACAAGCCGGTGGGTGTGGCGCTGGAAGATGGCGGCTACCTGCTTATCTGGGGCTCCGAAGGGGGCGATGGCAGTGGCTCGGCGATTTATGCGCAGCGATTTGACGCGGCCGATCACAGGGTGGGACGCGAGTTTATCGTCAACACCACCACGCTGGGCAACCAGGGTACCGGCGGGGATTCCGCCGACGTCACCCATATTCTGGATGCGACCCTGACCGCCGACGGTAACGTCTACGTCACCTGGCAGTCCGATAATGTGGACGGCAGCGGGATGGGTGTAGAAGGTATCGTGATCGACCCGAACGCGGCCTACTACTCGGAGTTTACGGTCAATACCACCACGACCGGCGATCAGACCAACTCTCAGGTGGTCTCACTGCCGACGGGTGGGCTGTTTGAAGTCTGGGTTTCCGCCAGCGGCGACGGCTCCGGTACGGCCATCAAAGGCCAGATGCTGGATGCCAAAGGGCAGGCGGTGGGCGCTGAGTTTACCGTTAACTCCACCACCACGGGCAACCAGTTGACGCCGGTAGTGCTGGAGAACGGCAATATTGAAGTCGTCTGGACCAGTCCGGGAACGGGCGGGGCCAACTACATCAAAGGTCAGCAATATACCTACTCCTATGACAAGGACGGTAATATTACCGGGCTTACCGCAGTTGGTTCAGAGTTTAATATCAGTTCTGGTGCAGGGGCGACAAGCCAGCAGAACCCAGATGTCACCTCGCTGGACGACGGTGGCTATATGGTGGTCTGGGAAGCTATCGTTGACGGCGAGTATAAGATTTATGCCCGTCAGTACGATGTGAATAACTCCCCGGTGACGGACGAGATTAATCTCGCATCAACTGGCCTGAGTACAGGATTAATAGGCAATAGCAATGGCTGGAGCTCCCTGCCCTCCATCACGCAACTTAGCGGTGGGCAGATCGCCATTACATATGCGGTGAAAGGAACCGGCTACGACACTAGCGTGATGATGTATGACCCGGTGACCCATACGGCAGGCACCCCTACGGTCGTCAACCAAACGACTGCGGGCGACCAAGCCTCAGCCACCGTGTCAGCGCTGGATAACGGTAACTTTGTTGTCAGCTGGGACTCCAGCGACAACAACGGGCCGGATCAGAGCGGCTACAGCGTATGGGGACGCATCTACGACGAAAGCGGTAAAGCGCTGTCAAATGAGTTCCTCATTAACACCGATACTGTTGGCAATCAGCACCTGCCAACCGTAGTCAGCCGTGCTGATGGTAGCTTTGTGGCGGTATTTATCTCTGCGACCGACGGCGATGCGGGTACGGGTACCTACGGGATCTACGCCCAGGACTTTGACGCCAATGGCAACAAAGTCGGCCAGGAGATGCAGATCAACCAGCTGACCTACGGCGATCAGGTTGATGTCAGCGCCACCTTTGTCGAAGGGGGACAGCTCTACGTCACCTGGACCGATGAAGGGGTAGGCGACGGCAGCGGTTCGGCTATTAAAGGCCGCCTGGTTGACCTGGTTGAAACGTTGGGCCTCTCCGATGTTGGTGATGGCGTGACCCATATTGATTATCAGCCTGCCCAGTTCTACCTCAACGGTACGGAAGGTAATGATTCTCTGGATGGGCGCGGCGCTATAACCATCGACGGTAAAGGTGGGGATGACACCATCTTTATTAACAGCACTTCCTTTACCAGTATTGATGGTGGGGAAGGAAAAGATACGCTGGTCTGGGATTCGAATAATAATTTCGAACTGGGCAGCGTCTCGTCGAAAATCAGTGGCATCGAGACTATCCACATGGGGAATAACGCCGCGCAGACGTTGGTTATTAGCGCGAACGATATTCTCGAAATGACCAAAGATAATGGAGAGACTGAACATATACTGAAAATTACCGGTGACGACGGCGATTCAAATACGAGCGGCGCACGTGATACGGTCAGCATCGATAAATCTGGCTGGACGGCTTCAACGTCTGAAACCGATCACGGTGTGACTTATGATGTGTACGTTCATAATGATGATACGACCGTTAAACTGATGGTTCAGCATGGCCTTAATGTAGTGTAAGCAGCACCAAGGCGGTGGCTTCGGCCACCGCCTTAAAGACTGTCTTTGTAAAAATCTTTTCGCAATTAATTAGCCTTTTGCACTTGTAAGGGAATTATGAAACGGTCCGTAATCGCGCAATTTTCACAGGGTAGCTCCTGTAAATATATTACTGCTCTTCTGTTTTTATCCCCTGTATTTAAAACGAATGCGACCGAATTTATAGATATTTTACGGATGACGGCAGATCACCCTTCTATTCAGTCTGCGGTCTCTTCAACCAGCGCTGCTTATTTTGATATTGAGCAGGCAAAAGCGGGTAATAGCCTTCAATTAAGTGCCGGATTAAGTTCCACGGCCTATTCCGGGCAGCCGGGTTATGAAAATAACCCTATTGCGCCGCATATTAGCATCAGCAAGGTGTTATACGATCACGGACGCACTGACGATACGGTTCAGGGTAAAGAGGCGGCGTTTTCGATGCAGCGCGCCCAGGTAATGGCGACCCGCGAAACCATTAACCAACAGGCGTTGACCCTGTTCACCTCGGCGGTGACCAACGCTAAAGTTGTGGCGATCCTCGATCAGGAGATTGTCGCCCTTAACGATCTGCTGCAACGGGTAAAAACCATTGCCAGCATTGACCCCGGACGAGCGTCGGAGATCAACCAGGTCGCCACGCGCTTAAACTCCGTTGTCGCGACCCGCGAGAGCAGTAATACCACCCTGCAACAATCCTGGAAGCAACTCTCACTGCTGCTTAACAGAAATATTGTCCTCACCAGCGAACTGCCCGATCTGAAACAGGCGGGGTTGCTGCCTGAAAGTCTGGATATCGGCCTAAAAGCGTTGATGGACAACCCTACTTACACGGTATACCGCTACAAACGTGACGAAGCACGGGCGGCGTTGCAACTCGCGTCCAAGTGGAATCGTCCGCAGTGGAACGTAAAGCTGAGCCTCGACAGTCCACGTAATAATGGCGAAATGGAGCCGTTTAAGGCAGCCACACTTCAGGTAAGCAGCGATATTAATCTCTGGGATGGCGGGTCAGGCGCCTCGGCGGTGAAGGGGCAGACCCAGCGCCTGGCCTCTGCGGAGCAGGATATGGATGCCACCTTGCGTTCGCTTCAGCAGCAGTTGGAGCAGCTCTGGATTTCACTGCCGCTACGCCAGCAGCAGATCAACGCCCTGAAACAGCAGTCTGAATCCGCCCTGAAAACATGGAAAGCGGGTGAGGTGCAGTTCTTTGCCAGCCAGCGTCCCCTGACCGATCTGATCTCTTTTGCTACGGATTACTACTCCAGCCTGGCAAGTCTTGAGGAGCAGAAGGTGCAATACGCCGCCGCCCAGTGGCAGATTGTGGCCGCCCTTGGAAAGATGAGCGATCTGGCGAAAAACGTCCCAGCGCTGCCCGGCGCGCCGCTGGCAACCTCAGCGCAGAGCCGAAAAGAACAGACGGCGGATGCCATCAGCACGCTTAATGCGCAAGTTGCCGCCAACGCGCGGCAAAACAGCACTTTGGCCGACGAGAAAGATATCGAAGCCTTTAAAAAAGCGGTAGAGAAGACAAGCGATACCTCCGAAGGCGGCAAGTTGTTAACTGCGCCACAGAATCAGCCGCAACAGATGGCTTTAGCCCCTGTCACTTCGCATAGCGCGCCAGTAACCGCACTGGAGAGTAAACCTGAGACGGTGGCTTTAGCTCCTGTCACTTCGCATAGTGCGCTATTAACCGCGCCGGAGAACAAACCTGAGACGGTGGCTTCGGCTTCGACTTCATCCACCCGTACACCGTTGATCGCGTCAGAGCCTCAGCAGAGCACGTTCATCCCTAAAAGCCAGAAAGAGGCCAATGCTCCGCAGAATGCGCTGCGCGCATGGCCGTGGAATGGGTAGTAAAAAGAGAAACAGGACATGACAACTTCAGAGACACAGCAAAAACTTTCTCCGCGACGACCTGATGGTGAGGAGGCGATGACATCGCACGAGGCATCGGATGTTAGCCTGCCGATGGCATTACAAAACGCGCTAAGGCTATTCGATGTGCGCTTAACCCTCAGCGAAATCACTGATGGCATGCCGCGCTGCCCTGACAGCAGCCAGCCCGATAAACAGAAAACATGGGCCAATCTGGTGCTGCAACGACGCAGTATGATGGCGGTGTGGCGGCAGATTGCCTTAATGGATGTGAAATCCTTTTTACTGCCCGCGGTCATTCGCTATCAGGACAGCTACGTGGTGCTGACCCATTACGATGCTGAGCAGTGCCGCATAATCCTGCCGTTGCTGGGCAGCCAGCCGGTCGCGATTAAGACGGAAGAGGTGATGCGTCATTATCGCGGCGAGATGCTACTGATACGGCCAAAAGCCCATATGGACCATCGCGCTGAAGATCTGGTGCAGCTGACCGGTAAGCACTGGTTCTGGCATACACTCTGGCGCTTTAAACGCTACATCTTTGAGGCGGCGGCGCTCTCCGTGGTCATCAACGTGCTGGTGCTGGCGATGTCCATTTTTACCATGACGGTCTACAACCGCGTTCTGCCCAATCAGTCCTATGTCACCCTCTGGACGATGGCGATTGGCGTCATGCTGGCGCTGCTCTTTGAGCTTGCTGCGCGCGTGGCGCGAGCGTGGGTGACCGACCGGGCTGGAAAGAAGATCGATCTTATCCTGGGGGCGCAGATCTTCCGCCATGTATTGCAGGGCAAGATGGAAAACCGCGCCCAGTCCAGCGGCGCATTCGGCAATATCATGCAGAGCTTTGAGAGTGTGCGGGAGTTGACTACCTCGGCGGCGCTTACCACGGTGGCGGATCTGCCTTTCGTTGTGCTTTTTTTATTTGTTATCCATATGGTTGCCGGGCCGCTCGTCTGGTGCGTGATTCTGATTTTAGTGACTATCGTCAGCATGGTGCTGCTGATGCAGCTCCCGCTGAAGCGCCACGCGGAAGAATCGATAAAAATCGGCAGTAACCGCTACGGCCTGGTAATAGAGACGTTGGATAATCTTGAAACGATTAAAGCGCTGCGCGCCGAGAACCTGGTGTCCGGTAAGCACGATATCGCCAGTGTTAAACTCTCCTCTGTTTCCATGAAGTCGCGTTTTCTGTCGACGATGGGATCGAGCATGATCCAGACCACCCAGCAGTTTGGCACGGTGCTGCTGCTGCTCTGGGGGTCATATCTGGTGGGGGATGGTGAGATCTCGATGGGCGGCATTATCGCCACCATGACGTTAATGGGGCGCGCCGTTATGCCTATCGCCACCCTTGCGGCGCTGGGACTGCGCATTCAGCAGGCTAAAACCTCGCTCGATATTCTTAACAAGCTGATGAAAACGCCGACTGAACGCGAAAAGGAAAAAGTGTATATGCAGCTTCCTCAGGGCAGTCAGACGGAGATCGTCTGTCAGGATCTGAGTTTCAGCTACCGCAAAGAGTTGCCAGCAGTGGTTGACCGCCTGGATCTGACCTTACGTCACGGCGAGCGGGTTGCCATCCTCGGGAAAATGGGCAGCGGTAAATCGTCGCTTTTGCGCCTGCTGGTTGGTCTGTATGAACCGGTCGGAGGCACCGTCAAAATTAGTGGCGTCGATATCAACCAGATTGAAAAGGGGGAGCTACGTTCAAGGATCGCGCTGGTGAACCAGGAGCCGCGTCTGATGTTCGGTACGCTTCGCGACAACCTGCTGATGGGCGCCCCATGGGCCAGCGATGAAGAAATGATGCGCGTGGCGCAGATGACTGGCGTGAGTGATATCGTCTCTCGTCATCCGATGGGCTTCGGGATGCCGGTGGGGGAACGAGGCGAGACGCTCTCCGGCGGGCAAAAACAGGCGATCGCGCTGGCCCGTGCGCTATTGACCGAGCCGGATGTGCTGCTGCTGGATGAACCTACCTCCGGCATGGATATGGGCTCGGAACGTATGGTACTTCAGGCGCTGGTTCCCGCTATGGAGGGGCGTACCGTGGTGATCGTGACCCATCGCCCGGCGGTGCTTAAGTATGTAGATCGCATTGTCGTCATGGACGAAGGCATGAAGGTGGCTGACGGCCCGAAAGAGGAGATCGTCGCCATGCTTAACGATGGCAATATTCCGGCGGCCTCGGTACTGCGTGCTTCCGCAAAGCCAAATGTTGTTGAAGGTAAGCCGGTGGCGGCATAGGTGAGAAAGATGCGTAATTTTTTTATTAAAAAACAGCCTGTTGCTTCTGAAGACGGTATTAACCGTACCGATACGTCGTTCCATACCAACAATGCGACGGCCAGTGAGATTGTCCGGGCTGCAGGAGAAGATCGCTGGGAGGGTTGGCTCTATATCTTTGGGGGGATCATTGCGATGTTTGCCCTGGCGATAATCTGGGCCGCTACTTTCAATATCGAAGAGGTCACCACCGGCACCGCGCAGATAGTCCCCAGCTCCCGCGAGCAGGTTTTGCAGAGCCTGGAAGGAGGGATTTTACAAGAATTGCTGGTGCATGAAGGGGATACGGTAGAGAAGGGACAAATTGTTGCCCGTATTGACCCGACCCGTGCGGAAGCGTCGTTTCGCGAGAGCGCCAACCGGCTATTGGCCCTGAAAGCGCAGTCGGCCCGACTGACGGCGGAGGCTGCCGGGACGGATATCATTTTCCCCCCAGAGGTACAAAAAGAGCCAGACCTGATTGCGAGAGAGATGGATGCTTACCGCTTACGTAAACGTGGGCTGGATGAGTCTATCGCGGGCTATGTAAAAACCAGAGAGCTGATTGCCAAGGAGCTGGCTATGGCGAAGAAACTCGCCGCCGAGTCTCTGCTTTCCAATACAGAGGTACTGAAGCTTGAGCGCCAGGCGAATGATACCGAGCTGCAAATTGTCGATCGCCGTAACCGCTATCGCAGCGAAGCGAACGATGAGTTATCCAAAGTGGAAGTGGAGATGAGCAGCCTTCAGGAGACGGCGCTTGGCAGGCAAGACACTCTGGAGCGTACCGAACTCCGTTCTTCCGTACGTGGCGTGGTGAACAGCATCCGCATCAATACTATCGGCGGCGTCATCCAGCCGGGAGCGGAGATCATGGAGATAACCCCTCTGGACGATCAACTGCTGGTTGAAACCAAAATCAGGCCGTCGGATGTTGCTTTCCTCGCGCCGGGTCAGGAGGCGATGGTGAAAATCTCCGCCTATGACTACTCCATCTATGGCGGTCTGAAAGGGCGGGTGCAGAGTATCAGCCCCGGAGCGCTGAAGAATGAGGAAGCCAAAATGCCGAAGCGGCAGGGTGTGGATGAGACATACTATCGGGTGATGGTGCTGACGGAAAGCAATACGCTGACCAAAGCGGGTAGCAGACAACTCCGCGTGATCCCCGGTATGACAGCCACGGTGGATATCCGAACCGGCGAGAAGAGTCTCTTGCAGTATCTCCTGAGACCACTACTCCGGGTTCAGGAAGCTTTCCGGGAGAAATAAATTAGCGCAGGATGTAACCGGGGCAATGCCCCGGTTTTTTTATGTATAGTAGAATGGAAAAAAACGCGGATAAATAAAAAAAAGCCCCCATGTGGAGGCAAAAGGAACATATAAAACGAACACTAACTCTATTGTTATAAGTACAACGGAGGGGGTATATATTCTCATAGCCAACAAAGTTAAATCAATAATGGGAACCCTGTAATGGGACTTTTCTGTAAAGAAAGTCATGAATATTATGGGGCTCACTAAATAAGATATAACAGTAACCAAAAACTCGCCAGAGGAAGAGGTAACGAAGGGGGAAAAGTCGATTAGCAATTCGTTAGGAATAAAGGAAAGGGGCAAAGAGTATATACTTTTGCCCCTTTCCTTTATTCCTGGTTATAGCTGTAGAAGCTTAAAACATTTTATCCTTTGACTAATTCAGTCGCTGATAATCGCTTTTTGCCTCTTCCAGTTCTTCTTTTGCTGACTCCAGCTTTAATTTCTTCTCTTCAATCTTACGGGTTTTATCGCGGATTTTAGAGGCCCTACCATCCTGCTGTGCTTCTGCCAGATCGTCCTGGGCCTCCTCCAGCTCCAGCTCAGCTTTTTTGACTTTGCGCTCTTTTTCACGAACTTCATTTCCTGCTTTATTACTCTGCTGCCCTTCTGTGCACCAGGTATTGACTTTAGACAGTGCTGTTTCAAGTCTGCGTTCGGCATAGCTGTCACCGCCTTCTTTCGCGACGGCCAACTTGCGGCTAATATCATCTTTCTGTTCCTGGCAGCTATTAGTGGCTGCATGACAGGTAGAAAAAAGCCCCGCGGCAATGATAGATAAAATAAGTCTCTTCATGAAAGCTCTCCATGTTAATGTGGATGTTATATAGGGCAAGATATACCTGGTATCGAAGGGTATCTCTTGTTGTAAAGTTTGTTTTGGCGATAATGCTCTTATTTTTATGGAAATATTGCGGATAGCATCTAATGCTAAAGAATTATCCTGGTGAAAATATTATTGCTAATATAGCTAACGTTTACAGAGATCACACCAGGTGAGGACGCGAGCTAAAAATCGCACTTTCATATATACCCTGCAGCTTAAAATATCAAAATGGATAACAACGATGCAGGTGTTTACATAGGCTGTTATACAAGGATAGCGTTGAGCCGAAAAAAAATCCCTCCGTTAGGAGGGCAAATGTATCACCAGAATATACAACTACTCGTATTATTATTGCTTCCACTAGAAGGAGGCTTATCGTTGCATGGGTTGGGGTTTTTATCAATATGGGTATGCTTGAATTAAGATATTTCTTTAAATTCAAATGATTGTGTCGAAAATTCTTTTGCCTGTTTTAAAAAGAAGATACGATGGAAAGTAAGATTAGGATAAAAAAACGCCGTTGCGGAGGGATAGGGATTAGCTTTCTCAGGAAGCGTCAGATTTTTGCATAGTAAATATATTTTGTTATGGCGAAAGCATATGAAAACGTTTCTGGTAGAAAGTATCATTTGTTTATCTTCGGATTAGCGGTTTTCTCTTTCTGGATGGGACCATAAAAAGTCTCATGATTAATATCGATAACGTTGATCACAGCTTCACGATGGCGTGACTGATTAGCCTGTCCTGTAAAGATGCCACCTTTTTTCACTGAGAACTGATCGTATGTCATGGTGCCGTCCAGGCGACCATGTTCGCAGATATGAATTGTATTAGCTTGGCAGTGGCCTTCTATCATGCCATCAATGATCAGCTCCCGACAGAGAATATTGCCCGTGACCAGACCGTTATGCATCACTTTTACCAGACCTTCAGCAGAGGTCATATTGCCTTTTACCTTGCCGTAAACATATACCTGACCACTGGCGTTAATATTACCTTCAAACTCCACATCGGTGGCAATGATCGTGCTATTCGCTCTGTCGCTGCGTAGTGATTCTGGTTCTGACAGCTCGTTCTCCTTTATCTGTGGCGGGATAGTCGGTGTAACAGAGAATGGGAGGGTCTCATCTTTATCCCCGGTCGTTTTATTTTTTCCAAACATAGCGGTAAGCATCTTTTCCTGTTGAACATGCATGGCAAAAGAGAGTGACAGCAGCAAAAAACAGGCGGTTGCAGTCCTTCGATATTCATAACACCATGCCAGCAGCGCCATTCCCCAGAGAAATATGCCCACATTCAAAAAGACACTATTTTTCTGGTCTGTATCACGTTCCATGTTATGACCTGATTTATTTATTGTTACTTTCAGTCTATCTGTTGATATATTCTTACCGCGATTTTTAATTCAAAAAAACCCGAAATGTCTGAAAGTTATAATTAATCATCACTCTGAAGTGGCCAGAAAGATGAGATTATTCTTCAGATAATCTCGCGGATGTTCTTAATGCGAATGTCTGGTGAGAAATATCCTCAAAATACGTTTTTTACGACGCGTCTTAAGACCCATTGAAACACATCGGCGGTATGATCAGCATAGTTCTGCATTGAGTCAGTATCGTGCGTCTCAGTTCAGAAATAGTATGCCAGGACGGTAAAGGTAAGGATATAAATTGCATTTCGAAGGATTAATAACATAATGAAAAATAATCATATACATATTGCGGTGGTGAACAACAGCAAGATCGTTGAAGCGGCGGAAGTTAATGCCGATACCAGCGCACTATCGACTACAGTACAGCCAGTCATTGTAAAAGCGATTGCAGGGGGCAAGTATTTATTAACCGAAGATGTAAACGGTACTGCACCTGAAAATATTACCGTCAAACGGGTAGGCCACAACCTGTGGATCAGCTTTGAGGGGGAAGACCTGGATCATCCAGGCCTTATCATTGAAGATTTCTACGACTATGACGGGGAGGTGATTGGTAAAGGCGAAGACGGTAGCTATCACGAATATATCGCTTCCGATGCGCGCGACGCCCATGAAGCCGCTGCCTTACTGAGCGGTGACTCGTCGGCCCTGGTGCTGGGTAGCGATAACGTTGTCGGCGTGGGGGCATTAGTTGCACCCGTGGGGATGATCAGCCCTGTCTGGATGGGACTGCTGGGCCTGCTTGTGGCGGGGGGCGCTGCCGCTGCATTAGCGGGTGGTGGTGGCGGCGGTGGCGGTGGCGGTGGCGGTGATAACAGTGGCGGCAGTAATACGGACAGCAGCACCGGGGCAACTGATGATACTACCGTGGCACCTGTAGCTGTGGTGCCGCCTACTACCCAGATTACTCAGGTGAGTGACGACGCGGGAGCCGTTCATGGTTCCGTTGCTTCCGGCGGCCTGACTGACGACAATACGCCAACGCTTACCGGAAAATCCGATCCGAATGCCACCATCGCTATCTATGATAATGGAAACAAAATTGGTGATGTGGTGACAGACAATAACGGAGTATGGGTCTTCACCCCGACCATTCCGCTGGCGGATGGTACGCACAGCTTCACCAGCGTGGCAACGGATGCTGCTGGGAACAGCGGTGCGCAATCCGAACCCTGGGATGTCACTATTGACGCTACCGCCCCGGATGCGCCGTTAATCAGTGTCATTAATGATGATGTGGCCCCTACTACTGGCTCCATCGTAAGCGGCGGCGTCACTGACGATAATACGCCTACTGTTTCCGGGCAGGGTACTCCGGGCGATACCATCACCATTACCGATGGCGGGGCGCCAATCGGCACTGCGGTCGTAGACGATAGCGGTAACTGGACCTTTACGCCGGACACGCCGCTGGCGGATGGTGAGCACGATCTGGCGGTGACGGCGACCGATCCGGCCGGCAATGTCTCTGCCCCCTCCGCCATTTATCCCATTATTGTGGATACCACGCCGCAGATCGAAGGATCTCCTCTGTTGACAGATGATGTCGGCAAGGTTACCGGCACGATCGCCAGCGGTGATACCACCGATGACAATCTGCCCGACTATAGTGGTAAAACCGAACCTGGCGCTGAGGTGATTATCCGGGATAACGGCGCTGAAATTGGTCGCGTGACGGCAGATGATGCGGGTAACTGGAGCTTTAGCCCTGAGGCTCCGCTTGCCGATGGCGAACACAGCTTCACCGCGCAGCCGGTGGATGCCTCCGGAAACGTTGGCGACGAAAGCGCGCCAACCGATTTTATTGTTGATACGGTGCCGTTAGCCGTAACCATCTTGAATGCCATTGATGATGTCAGCCCAATTACCGGGGAGTTAACTTCCGGCCAGGCTACCAATGACGCCACTCCGACGCTGAACGGTACCGCCACCCCAGGAGCGACAGTGAACGTCTACGACGGGGGAACGCTGCTTGGTACAGTGACCGCCACGCCGGAGGGAGAGTGGACCTTAACGCCATCCGCCTCTCTTGCTGAAGGCGAACATGACTTCACCGCCACGGCTTCCAGCCCTTCCCAGGGAGAGACCGATCCGACGCCGGTATTTGCTCTTACCATCGACACCACGCCGCCCGATACGCCGGTGACAGATATCAATGATGATGTGGGAGCCATCGTCGGCCCTGTTGCGCCAGGGGGCCTGACGGATGACAATCAGCCGACCCTGAGCGGCACCGGCACCCCGGGAGATACCATCACCATCACTGATGGTGATACGCCGCTCGGCACGGCTGTTGTGGATGATACGGGCGCATGGACCTTTACACCGGATATACCACTGGCGGATGGTGAGCACGATCTGGGCGTAACCGCCACCGATCCTGCGGGCAACGAATCGGCGCCTGCCACCGTTATCCCCATTACCATTGATACTCTGGCGCCGGATGTGCCGGTTATTACGGGTGTAACGGATGATGTGGATGCCCTTACCGGTGCTGTTGCGGAAGCAGGTCTGACCAACGACGCACAACCGGCTATTAGCGGAACGGCTGAGGCGAACAGCACCGTCACGGTATATGTCGACGGTAGCGCAGTGGGCACCACTACGGCGAGCGATACCGGCGATTGGACCTTTACGCCCGAAACGGGTTTGGCAGATGGCACGCATCAGATTACCGCCTCGGCGGCCGATGCGGCGGGCAATAGCAGCGGGCTAAGTAACGACTGGTCTGTTGTGGTAGATACGGTGAGCGAAACGCCGGTCATTACGACCGCAACCGATGATGTTCCCGGGATTATGGGAGATATCAGTAATGGCGGCCTGACCAATGACAACCTGCCGGTGATCAACGGTACGGCAGAGCATGACAGCATGGTTTCCATTTACATCGACAGCGTGATGGCTGGTACCGTGCAGGCCGACGCCACCGGTGCATGGAGCTTCAAGGTGGATAACTTGCTGTCTGACGGTGAACATCAGTTCTCCGCCGTTGCCGTGGATGCCGCCGGGAATACCAGTAGCCAGTCGGCGGCATGGGGATTAACGGTAGATACCGTTGCGCCCACGTCTTCTATTCTCTATGCCTCCGATGATGCAGGTGTAGATTCTGGGTTGGTCTACGACGGAGAAGCCAGCGATGACAGTCGCCCAACCTTGATTGGTAACGCCGAGGCGGGTAGTAACGTCACCATATTTATCGATGGGGTAGAGGTGGGCACCACCATCGCGGGTACTAAAGATACCTGGTCCTATACCCCCACCAACGATCTTGAGATTGGTCAGCACACGTTTGAAGTTATAGCTACTGATGCGGCGGGCAACAGCAGTGAGAAAACCCCCGTCTTTACATTATCAGTTGAGCCGTTAGAGGCACCTTTGCAGGAAAACCTCACTGATATCAGTGAAGCTTCGGCGGCAAAAGAGAATTTCTCTCTAAACCTGACCGATCATCACGCTGATATTAGCTTATCGGTGAATGCAGAGACCGCGCAGGGTAACGGGGCGGCAGAAGGGCAGGGGAGTAAAGGGAATATGCTGTCCAGTACAGATGTTCTGGCCACGGAACAGGAATCCTGGCGGTTTGACGATGCGGGTACGGTTCAAAAAGAAGAGGCGAGCAGGCCGGGTGAACAACATGGCAATGATAATGCTCTGCCGGTAGCGGATCAGCACCTCAATGAGGCAAGCGGGGATCACTACAGCGTCTTACACCCAACGGGTAGCGATCTTGCTCTGCTTCTGCAACAGGGGGGCATGATCCATTGACGTACTCTCTTATCGCTTGACGTTAATTTACCCTAAACCGTATTGATTGGGTGCCTTACAGGGCGCCCATGGAGGAGTCATGAAAAAAGCTGATCTACATATATTATTAGTTATGCTGCTGGCAGGTGCTGCGCTATGTGGTAACACCGCCCTGGCGCGTAATGCGATGGGAAAACAATATGCGCCGGTATCAACCGTACCGCCGTCTCAGTCTCAGGTAATTTATTATCGTGCTGATACAGGGACCCCTGACGGTGCGGCGCATGTTTATGTGGACGGGGAGTTTCAGACGGCGCTGCTGCCGGGGGGATACAACGCATTCTGCTTGACCCCGGGCAGCCATACGCTGGGAAGTTATATCAACGATGCGCCCGCTTATGCCGGAAAAAGGGAGCAGCCGTGGGCGTTGACGCTGGAAGGGGGCAAAACCTATTTCATGCGTATAGATAAAGGGAGCGCGCAGCAGCCGGAGATGGTTAACCGTATGCAGGCGGAGCAGGAGTTAAGCTCTATGCATCAGCAAATCCACACTCTTTCCAGAGCGTCATCAGTGGTGACATGCCAGACCCGGACAGCCCAGGAATAGAAAGGCTCTGAGTCAGCCTGACGGCTTCCATCGTCGTCAGGCTGTTTACGTTTTTAGCTCAGCTTTAGATGCTCGCCATATTTAAATAGCTCCAGATCGGAGCGTAATCCCAATTTCCGTAAAGCAGTCTGCTTCTGGCAGCTGATAGTTTTACGGCTGCGTGAATATTTCGCGGCGATCTGCATCAGTGTCATACCCGCCAGGTAACAGCGAATAACTTCAGTTTCTCGCGGGGAGAGATCGCGTTTTAACACGCTGATATTTGCCCCCTCATGCCAGAGCTCATTCTCGCTTTTCGCGTCCGCTTCCCGAAAACGGTCAAGCTGCCGCTGCATCTCATGTGTAATAAAGGTTTTTCCGCCGCCGACCTGACGGATGGCATGAACCACCATCTCGGTATCTTCATTTTTACTGACATAGCCCCGCACTCCGGCATGCATAACCAACTGGAGAATAGCTGGGCTGGCGATAGAGGAGTAAATAAGAATTTTTAATCGGGGAAACTGCGCGCGCAGATACTTGATAAGGTATAACCCGTCAATCTCCTCACCACCAAGCTGGTAGTCCAGTACCAGAAGATCAACTTCACGGCTCCTCAGAATAGCGATGAGATCGTGACGATTGCCAAAAAGCCCGATCAGTTCCAGCCCCTCTTTACCGGTAAGGATAGATTGTATCCCTCTGCATACAATGGGCTGCTCATCCAAAACGGTTATACGGAGAATTTTCTGTGATTCGCTTTTTTTTTTCATAGAAGGCCATTGGCTCCGGCTGTGAGTAAAAGTCAAAACATATCCGGGCCTGCTTTATCTTTTATAAAAAACAGGATTTATTACAGGATTTTTTTTATACACCCATCATTGGGAGCTTGCTGATAAAGCTCAGCGGCTCTGTGCATAGTAAAAGCGGCAATTTTCTTTCCGGCCACATAAACATTAACGATGTTAGCTTCTTTGTTCTGTGTGCCATCCCAGAAGGCATACCATTGTCCATCTCCCCAGATAGAACCTGCACCAATGTGATAGCTTTTGTTTTCCATACTCAGTGTAATAGTTTGAGTATTTGAATCGTATGCCTGAGAGCCGATATAAAGATACAAGATGCGTTCGCCAATAAGATTAGGGGATGACGCATTAAATGTTGTCTCACAGGCAAAGTTAAGCACATTACCCAATGTATCTTCGACAACATATTCGCGGGCACCTTCCTCCTGTGCTAAAAACCACTCATTTTGCTTTGCAATGGCTGTGATGGAAACAAAAAGGCAAACGAAAACACCCGATCGGTAAAGAATATGAGGCACTGATATTCCTCCACAAAAAGTGAAATAATGAGCTGTTCTGTTTTATTGTGAAGAGTAATGCAGATTCTCAGCATTAAGCCGCAACGTTAATTTTAAGGCATTGAGTTGCTTTTCAGGATGAGTGCCAGCAAAAGAGAAACCTTTTCGAATCAATGTATTGGTATAATATCCATTATATTTAAATGCCCAGATGATAATGAGTATTATCGCTCCAGCACCCAGCGTGTAAAGGCCCAGCAGTATTATCGCCAACATCAAGGTGATAAAAGTCCGGAAATCTCTGCGAAAAAGTGCCGGGAAAGGACCAAAAAAGAGTGTTGTCCAGGAAAAACCATACATACCTGCTACCCATTCACCCGTTCGGCGATTTTCCATCCTGATCTTTACAGCCATGATTTATCCTTGAGAATACAACTTCTGAAATTATCTCTGTTACAGATAGCAACCCGCATGGATGTTTTTAACAAAATCTACCGACAGTAACAATCTCCAGAATCTGAATTTTACAGAGGACATGGAATGCGCTTAGGAATATTCATTATCAGACGTCTAATGACGTTAAATATCCTTATCTGTACAAATTTTCAGGTAGCAATTATGTTCAACAAGATATAATGGCGGTGGAGGCCTGACGTTTGGTAAGCTTGTAATAGTTTTGTGACTAGAAAGAGAAGCGTCTCGAAGTTAATTTTCATCAGCCATACACTGAACCATTTAACTGGACTCTCAATAGGGTGATGAAGATACCCAGATGTAAATATTTGATTTTCCATGCCCATAAACTTCTCGCCGTCAAGCTGGTGCCGAGTTAGCATTACTGCCTTTGTAGTAAATTACCAATCTCTGTCAGGCCACACCCGTTAATGTCTCTGATACCTTCTTAATTTGCATGGTCGTGTTTTTCACTTCAAACGTGGGCATGGCTTTCGATAAGCCTGCGTGCCTTCTCGTTTTAATTTTCACCTTTTAGCCAAAAATTAATATGGGCTGGCTATTCTGCTCTTTGATATTGATTTGAATCAAATAAAGATCTTTTTATTAACAACTTTCCGCCTCATTTAACTTTTTCGATATAAATGTTTGTTTATTGCATTACGCGTAGTTTTATTTGCTGATGTGTCAGTACAATTTGCTATTCATATTTAGCAGGAAATTCTTAAGATTTTTCTTTGTGCCAATTAAAGATCTGTTTAATTGATCATAAGTCGATCATTATTCTATTATCGCGTGTAAATCACTTTAGTCTGAAAGTGCGTGCAGCGATAAACCGAGGGATGATGAGATGGCTGATAGTTTCCAGAATGAAGTGCCAAAGGCACGTATTAATCTAAAGCTTGACCTGCATACCACCGCCTGAACCACAGCCGAAACCCAAACCGATATCGAAAATTGTCCGCCTCGACAGCATGTCGCTGTTCGATTCGGGTAAGTCGGCGCTGAAATCCGGAACCACCAAAATGCTGGTGAACTCACTGGTCGGTATCAGGGCGAAGCCGGGCTGGCTGATTGTCGTGTCCGGGCATACCGATAACACCGGCAATCCGCAACTGAACCAGACGCTGTCACTCAGGCGTGCCGAAGCGGTGCGCAACTGGATGCGTGACACCGGCGACGTGCCGGAAAGCTGTTTTGCGGTGCAGGGCTATGGCGAAAGCCGTCCGATCGCAACCAACGACACCCCGGAGGGGCGCGCGCTCAACCGCCGTGTCGAAATCAGTCTGGTACCGCAGGCCAGTGCCTGCCAGATACCTGGCAAAACCCCAGCGTCATCGCAGGATGATGGCGTTTCTCAACATTAATGGAGTAAATCCGATGGCAATTCCTGTTTATCTTTGGCTGAAGGACGACGGCGGCGCGGACATCAAAGGTTCTGTGGACGTTCAGGATCGTGAAGGCAGCATCGAAGTGGTCGCTCAGGAACATAACCTGTACATCCCGACCGACAACAACACCGGCAAGCTGACCGGTACCCGTATCCACACCCCGTTCCTGTTCACCAAGGAAATCGACTCGTCCAGCCCGTACCTGTACAAGGCTGTGACCACCGGTCAGACCCTCAAGTCTGCGGAATTCAGGTGGTACAAAATCAACGACGCGGGCCAGGAAGTTGAGTACTTCAACACCAGACTGGAAAACGTCAAAGTGGTGAAAGTAAATCCTGAAATGTATGACATCAAGGATCCTTCTAAAGAGAAGCACAACCACCTTGAGCGCATTGAGCTGCGTTACGAAAAAATCACCTGGACCTACAAGGACGGCAACATCATTCATTCCGATTCCTGGAACGAACGCGCCACGGCGTAATCCTGATGCGGGCAGATTTTCCTGTCCGCAGTTTTTTGCTGAGTGCCTCAGATGCGGGCACTCAGCAAAGAAAAAACAATCTGCCTGCCTGACCTTATGCGCTTTGGTGAACAGCGAGGGGCGGTAGCGTGTCCAGGAACCGACAAAGAGAGAATCTCATGGAAAATCCAGCCATCCTGTTGCGACGTCTGAACCCTTACTGTGCCCGCGCGATGGAAGGGGCAGCCTCTCTGTGTCAGACCCGCGCGCACGCAGAAATCCTGCCGGAGCACTGGCTGCTGAAGCTGCTCGAACAGGGGGAAGGTGATCTGACGGTGCTGGCACGCCGCTACGAGTGGGATATGGACGCCATCTGGCAGGATTTGCTGGGCTGGCTGGACAAGCAGCCGCGCTCGGTTTGCCGCCGCCCACAGCTGTCTGATGCCATTCAGACCTTGATGCAGGAAGCCTGGCTGATTGCTTCTCTTAACGGCGAGGAACAAATTCGCAGCATCCATCTGCTGATGGCGCTGGTTGACAAACAGAAACTGGTTCGCTGTGACGGGCTGTGGCCGCTGCTGACGCTGGGCCAGAGCCAGCTGGAACGTCTGCGTCCGCTGCTCGACGCACAATCGGATGAACGCCCGGACGTGCAGCAGGAAGCAGAGCTGGCGCAGAGCCACGGTGGCGAGGTGGAGTTTGTCGGCCGTCCGGTGGGTGCAGAACTGAAAGAGGGGGAACTGACCCCGGCGCTGCTGACCTGCTACAAAGAAAACAGCATTAGTCGTCAGCTGACGAAATTTGCCGGCGTGGATCTGCAGGAGCGACAGGGTGGCTATGCATAAAACGTTAAAAATCGACGGTGACCCACGCAAGCGTACTTGTTGCTCGTCATCTGGATTAATCAGAAAGCAGGTTGCAAAAACGGGTTTCATCCAAATCTGGGAATGGTACCCTGATGCGATTGAATTTTTAAAAGAACATTACGGTCATATGCATGCTGAGGATAGGTTATTACCTCATTGTCCCAGATACGATATTGCTGTGCAGGCGACTAAGTCAGGACTGAAAAGAGCGGTAGCGTGGACGTCAGAAGAGTTCCGCATTCTCCGGCAATTTTATTCCATGCTGGGGATAAAGATAGTTGCTATGTTGTCATGAAGGAGTCTAATACGCTTCATCGAGAGACTGAAAAATAAGGGCTGCGACG
Organism: Enterobacter sp. UNJFSC 003; assembly: GCF_036903355.1. Classification (NCBI taxonomy): domain Bacteria; kingdom Pseudomonadati; phylum Pseudomonadota; class Gammaproteobacteria; order Enterobacterales; family Enterobacteriaceae; genus Enterobacter; species Enterobacter sp. UNJFSC 003. The sequence continues at coordinate 172,669 of NZ_JBAKHK010000007.1, read as the reverse complement.
ATATGCTGAAAAAGTATAAATATTTTCCTACTCTTACGTATGTCGATAAATAGTCCGGCGCACGTTATCTGAACCCGACAATGAATTTAATTCTTGATAAGCAGATGCGAGATGGTGAAAAACCAGGGGGTAAAGTACTTCAACTATCTTCTTCAGGCATCAAACCGCTAGTAGTGTACTACGTCAATGACAATAGTCGGAACATACAAAAAGTGACAGGCGTCAGGTAACCTTTGATTAATCTAAAAGATGAATGAATAAAATCGGATTTTGCCGCTTTTATATCTGGGTTAGCGATATTAAGATGTTTTCGTGAGATCGGAGTCATTGTTATTTTAGTCTCTATTTTAGATATTTAAGGATAAAGTAATGGAAAATAGCACCCTTCAGAAAATGAGTTCAGACCTGTCAGGATTCGTCGGCACCCACTTTGTGTATACTTATGATAATGGTTGGAAATACGAATGGTATGCGCGCAATGAAGATACATGCGACTACCGTATTCACCAGGGATTGGTTGGGGGACGCTGGGTGACCAACCAGAAAATGCATGCTATTCAGTTTGCACCTGGCATCTATAAAGTTGACTGGCATGAGCCGACAGGTACCTGTGTAAGCCTGATTTTTGATATGAATCGTGAGCTTGTTCACGGTACAATTTTCTTCCCACAGTGGATTGCCGGAGAAGGCCAGCATCCGGAAAAAACCATTTGTTATCAGAATGAATTCATGGAAGATATGAAAAAATTCCGTGATGAAGGTCCGGCATATCCTTATGTCATCATTCCGGAATTTGCGCAGGTAACATATATGAAAAATGAAGGTCCGAATAATGATGATGTAATCAATATGCCTCCGGGGCAGTTACCAGATAACTTCTTCGAAGACAAATAGTATCTCAGAAATGTTCTTGAACACTTTAATCTTTTAAGTATTGCACAAACAAGAGGTGCTTATGTCGTTGCGTGAAAAACTGATTGGCGCATGGGAATTATTTTCTTATGTGGAGGTTCCTGTTACTGGGGGTAATCCTATTCACAGGTTAGGAGAAAAACCTAAAGGGTTAATTATTTACACCCCTGATGGGTATATGTCTGCTCAATTAATGTTGCCTGAACGAACTGATTTTAAATCAGGAGACTGGTTCGATGCGACACCTGACGAATATTGTCATGAGGCTACAAGCTATATTGCCTATAGTGGGAAATTCTTTGTTAATGAGCTGGAACAGACGTTACAACACAGCATGTACGTGTCTCTTTTTCCTAACTGGACAGGGCAGACTCAGCCTAGAGTTGTTGATATTCAGGGGGGGGTATTGAAATTGAGTTCGGCCTCACCGATATTTTCCGGGGGCGTTGAGGTTATGTCATATCTTGAATGGCACCGAGCTGAGCCTAACTGACAATATTGATCTATTTGGCCTGGTGAGAGTGTTTTTATTGCTGCAGTGTGAGGATGAAGAAGGACGGAGTCTTGGACTGACCCCACGCCCGTAGACAAATTCTGTCCTCACGATGAGGCCTGTTCGAAGGCCTCCGGACTGACGCCGCTGAACTGACAACGTCACTGTGACCGGAAGGGCAGGGAGTAGCTCAAGAGAAATACTCATGCTGGATGGCAGAAGTAGGACAGGGGGATTGGCGAGCATCGCGACCAGAAATCTACCGGAACCCCAAAAGCAAAAAACCAGCCGTTAAGCTGGTTTCTTTAAATAAGTGGTGCCCGGACTCGGAATCGAACCAAGGACACGGGGATTTTCAATCCCCTGCTCTACCGACTGAGCTATCCGGGCAACGGGGCGCATTAAACCCGATCCGCCTTCCCTCGTCAACGAAAAATGTTGTTTTCGTTACAGACTGCACACTCTCTCACCAGTTAGCCGCAATCTTAAGCAAAAAAATGCGTCCATAGCGCGGATAGCGGCATGGCGAGCAGCAACGCGGGCAGCATATTCACCACGGCAAACATCTTTATTCCGCAGATGCGTAGCCCGGTTGCCAGCAGCAGCAGGCCGCCAACGGCGGTAAAGTCTGCCATCATCGCTGGCGTGGTGAGGGGCAGGATCAGCGTGGCGCAGGTGGCGAGTGCCAGCTGAATCAGCAGCATGGGCACGCAAATCGCGGCGACGGCGATGCCGAGTGTGGTGGCGAAAATGGTGGCGGTAAAGAAATCGAGAAAGGCCTTCGCAATCAGGATGCTGGGGTCACCGGTCATCCCTTCCTGCATTGAGCCAAAAATCCCCGTGCCGCTGGCGCAAAACAGAATAATGATGGCGACGTAGTTTTGTATAAAAGACTCGTGATTGCCGCTTTTCGATTTACCCGGGCGAGAGATCAGGTTTTTCGCTCTGCTCACGGCGTTATTGATGCCTTTCTCCAGATAGCAAAACTCGCCAATTAACGCCCCGAGAAGGGTTGCCAGCACCATCACCGGCAGGTTGGCACATTTGATCACCAGCAGAATACCAATGCCCAGCGATGCCAGGCCAAAGATGGAGGGCATAGATGAGCGAATACGTTCCGGTAATCGCTGACTTAACACTGCGCCGAGAACGCCGCCCAGCAGGACGGCACCCGCGTTGATAAATGGCCCGATAACCACAGTACACTCCCGTTACTTAATCATTGGTATTGCATGATTATGACATGCCAGCGCTGTTTTAAGGGTAAGCTTTGCAGGGATAAATGCATAAGGATTGCCTGTTGCGGCCTAAAATAAAAGGTGACATTATTGCGCGAATTTTCTCCTCCTGTCTCACCGTTCGGTGAGGGTAACTGCGCCTATGAAAACCATGAAAATTGCCGTCAGCCGCGAGCTGGTGTCCATTGTGTCTACGCACCGTGAAAAGGTGACGCTGGATAACACTGATTTTACCGACGTGGCGGCAGTCGTCATTACGATCGCTGAAAGCTGTAGCGGCATCCTTGCGTTACTGAAACGCACGGGCTTTCAGTTGCCGGTATTTATGTTCTCGCAGGAGCCGAACGAGGTTCCAGAAGGTGTTTCGGCAGTCATATCGGGTAAAGCGCAGGATTTTCTGGAACTGGAGAGCGCCGCCTGTCGTTATGAAGAGAACCTGCTGCCGCCGTTTTTTGACACCCTGAGCCAGTACGTGGCGATGGGCAACAGCACGTTTGCCTGCCCGGGGCACCAGCACGGCGCGTTTTTCAAAAAACATCCTGCTGGCCGGCAGTTCTATGATTTCTTTGGTGAGAACGTGTTCCGCGCCGATATGTGCAACGCCGACGTGAAGCTCGGAGATTTATTGATCCACGAAGGCTCCGCCAAGCATGCGCAAAAGTTCGCGGCGAAAGTGTTCAACGCGGATAAAACCTATTTTGTGCTGAACGGCACGTCCGCCGCCAATAAGGTGGTGACCAATGCGCTGCTGACGCGCGGCGATCTGGTGCTGTTCGACCGCAACAACCATAAGTCTAACCATCACGGCGCGTTGATCCAGGCGGGCGCTACGCCGGTCTACCTTGAAGCGGCACGCAACCCGTTTGGCTTTATTGGGGGAATCGACGAGCACTGTTTTGATGACGCGTATTTGCGAAGCTTAATTCGTGACGTTGCGCCGGACAAAGCGGATGAGCCACGTCCGTTCCGCTTGGCCATCATTCAGTTGGGGACTTACGATGGCACGATCTACAACGCCCGTCAGGTGATCGACAAGATCGGCCATCTGTGTGATTACATCCTGTTTGATTCCGCGTGGGTGGGCTACGAACAGTTTATTCCCATGATGGCGGACACCTCGCCGCTGTTGCTTGAACTGAACGAGAACGATCCGGGCATTTTTGTGACCCAGTCGGTGCATAAGCAGCAGGCCGGGTTCTCGCAAACCTCGCAGATCCATAAAAAAGATAACCACCTGCGTGGACAGACGCGTTTTTGCCCGCACAAGCGTCTCAACAATGCTTTCATGCTGCATGCCTCCACCAGCCCGTTTTATCCACTGTTCGCTGCGCTTGATGTAAACGCCAAGATCCATGAAGGCGAAAGCGGGCGCAGGCTGTGGGCGGAGTGTGTTGAGTTGGGCATCGAGGCGCGCAAAGCGATCATTGCCAACTGCCACATGATCAAACCCTTTATTCCGCCTGTGGTGGCAGGGCGTCCGTGGCAGGATCACCCGACTCACGCCATTGCCAGCGAGCTTCGCTTCTTTAGCTTTGAGCCGGGCGCAAAATGGCACGGTTTTGAGGGATATGCCCGCGAGCAGTATTTTGTCGATCCGTGCAAGCTGCTGCTCACCACGCCGGGTATTGATGCCCAAACCGGTGACTATACCGATTTCGGGATCCCGGCAACCATCCTCGCGCACTACCTGCGTGAAAACGGCATCGTGCCGGAGAAGTGCGATCTTAACTCGATCCTGTTCCTGCTAACGCCTGCGGAAAGCAGCGAGAAGCTGGCGCAGCTGGTGGCGATGCTGGGTCAGTTTGAACAGCATATAGAAGATGACACGCCGCTGGCGGACGTGCTGCCTACTATCTATCAGAAATACCCGGTGCGTTACCGTGACTACACCCTTCGCCAGCTGTGTCAGGAAATGCACGATCTGTACGTCAGCTTTAACGTAAAAGATCTGCAGAAGGCGATGTTCCGCAAAGACAGTCTCCCGGCGGCGGTGATGAACCCGCAGGATGCTAATCAGGAGTACATTCGCGGAAACGTAGAGTTAGTGCGTATTCGTGACGCTGCAGGGCGTATCGCCGCTGAAGGCGCGCTGCCCTATCCGCCGGGCGTGCTGTGCGTGGTGCCGGGTGAAGTGTGGGGCGGGGCGGTGCAACGCTACTTCCTGGCGCTGGAGGAGGGCATCAACATGCTGCCGGGCTTCTCGCCGGAACTGCAGGGCGTTTATAGCGAGAAAGATGCTGACGGGATTAAGCGGTTGTACGGGTATGTGCTGAAGCAGTAGGTGCCGCAGCCCTCTCCACCAGGAGAGGGCGTTTTTTATCACACCGCGCTACGCCTGTACATCCTCCTTGGATGCCCAATTTTGCCGTACAGCATCTCCACCGTCAGAAACCCCACCTCCACGCAGTGCTCCAGATAGCGGCGGGTAGTGGTTTTGCTCAACCCCGTTTCGTCAACCACCTCATCGACGGAAAAGCAGTGTGTCGCTTTGTCATTAAACAGCGTCTGCACCCGCGCCAGCGTATTCTCTTCAATGCCTTTGCTGCCGTTGTCCTGGCGGTAGTTTTTCGCCTGCAGCTGATAGAGTGAGTCGACGTTCTGCTGGTCGACAATTTTCCAGACGCGCTGTTGTTCGGCAAACTGCACGAAGCGCTCGAGCGACTGGCTAAGCCGCTTCCAGGAGACCGGCTTCAGGATATAGTCAAACGCGCCGTTACGGATAGCCTGACTGCAGGTATCCATGTCGCTGGCCGCGGTGATGAAAATGACCGAGCAGTTGGCGCGGGTCAGCATGGGGTTGCTGATAAGCGTAATGCCTTTGCCGTCCGGCAGGTAGTTATCCAGCAGCATCAGCTTTGGCTGTTTGCTCTCAAGCTGAATCTGGGCATCCTCCAGGGACGAGGCAATCCCCACCAGCCGCAGTCGGGGGTGTTTGCCGATAAGCTCCGCGTGCAGTTGCGCCAGTTCGTTCTCGTCTTCAACAATCAGTACGTCGATAAGTTCATGATGCATAATCGTTCTCTTCCAGTTCCTGTGCGGGACGCCGGGCGGGAATAAACAGTGAGAAAATAGCACCCTGTGGGGTGTTATCGGCAACTTCAATGGCACCGCCAGCCTGAGTGACATAGCTTTCGATCAAATACAGACCTATACCGTGATCGCCGCGCGTTTTGGTGGTGATGCCGCGTTCAAATATCCTTTCGCGGATCTCCGGTTTAATGCCAACGCCCTGGTCGGCTACTTCAACAATCAGCTCCTGTTCGCTCAGTTTTATCAGCACTTCAACCGGCGCATGGGGAAGCGGAGAGCGCTGGGTCGCCTCAATGGCGTTATCCAGCAGGTTGCCGATAATGGAAATCAGCTCTTCTTCAGGCAGAGTCAGGAACGGCTTGTCCATGCGGCATGCGGGGTCGAAATCCAGCTCGACGCCTTTCTCTCGGGCACGCGCGGCTTTACCGAGTAGCAGCCCGCACAGCGTGGGGGAGCTGAAGCGGGAAGAGATAAAGTCCAGCAGCTCCTGAGCGTGTTCTGATTGCGCCTGAATATAGCCGATCGCCTCTGCATACCGCCCCATATGCAGCAGGCCGGAGAGCGTCGTCATGCGGTTGAGTTGCTCGTGACGCATGATGCGCAGGTTGTCGACATAGCGTTTGACTTGGCTGAGCTGGGCGCTCAGCGAGTCGATTTCGTTGCGATCGCGGAAGGTGATTACCCAACCCTGCAGGGAATCTTCCAGCATGATGCGAACCCGGCTGGCGATGACCGTGAGATCGTTAAAGCGGCATATTTCGTCATGGGTATCGTTCGCCAGCATGGTCTGCGTCGAGAAAAACGGGACGGGCTCGATGACCTGATTAATCAGCTGTCCGCGCAGCTCGCGCGCTGGCTGGCTCAGGCCCAATAATTTACGCGCCGCCTGGTTGATCACTTCGATGCGCAGGTCGTCATCGATAGCGATCACCCCTTCATAAATCGACTCCATCATCGCCTTTTGCTGACGCACCAGCAGGCCAATTTCCCGCGGTTCGAGGGAGAAGATCTGCTTCTTTATGCTGCGGGTGAAGAACCAGGAGAAAATAAACAGGGCAAACAGCAGCAGCACGGCGGCAATCAGGATGTTGACCACTTTATTGACGGTGATGGTATCAAGGTAGCTGGTGAGATAGCCCACTGAGACTATCCCCACCACCTGCCCGGCGTCGTTAAAGATGGGGGCTTTGCTGCGCAGAGAAATACCCAACCCTCCCTTACGGATGGTGGTGGTGCTTTTGCCCTGTAACACCTCTTCGTTATCCCCCCCCACCAGCGTGGTACCGACCCGGTCGGCAAACACGGAATGGAACAGGTGTAATCCTTTATTATCCCCTACCACAATAAAACTGGCGTCGCTGTGGGCGGCTATTTTCTGCATAAAGTCATGGATGGCCTGGGTATCTTTCTCTTCGACTTCATTACGTAAAGTCGGAATAAGCGCAATCTCTTCTGCCTGTATTTTGGCGCGGGTGCTCATTTCCTGATAAAGCTGTCGGCCAACGTCAACATAATAATATCCTCCCAGCAATGCAAAGAGCACTGAGAAAAAAGCAACCAGCGAAATAAACAGCTTTATCTGAAACGACACTTTCATCACTATCACGCAGGGTATCAACAAGTCGGGCTAATATATCATCTTTTCCCCGGTGGATGCTCGCCTTGCCGAAAACTTGTGATCCCTTGCACAGCAAGGTTTGTAAAAGAATTATCCGAAAGCCTTCTCAGCCCAAAGCTAAATTCATAAATGTTATTTGTATGTTCAATTAGGAAAAGAAACCATAAAAACCACGGCAATAAATAAGGTGTAAATCACATTAAATAAAAGAAACCATTAAAACCATAGTGGCCATTAAAACTTCGCTTTTAATATGCCTTCCCTCACATAAAGTAAGCCTTTGTGACTCTAAGCTGAACGTACAAAATAACTAAGGGGCTTATTATGAGCACAACTGACGATTCTTTCTCTGTTACCCTCGACCCGATTGAAATTCAGCGTCCCTCGCTGAAAGAGCGCTGGTGGCATATTATGGATACCTGGAAAATCGGGATTATTCCTTTGCCACTGTTTGTTCTGGCGGGTGTATTGATTGCCATTGATTGTCTGGGTGGAAAACTGCCGAGCGACATCGTGGTGATGGTCGCGACGCTGGCGTTCTTTGGTTTTGCCTGCGGCGAGTTTGGCAAACGCCTGCCGATTGTCGGCAAGCTCGGCGCGGCGGCGATTTGCGCCACCTTTATTCCTTCCGCACTGGTTTACTACGGCCTGCTGCCGGATGTGGTGGTCGAGTCCACGACCAAGTTCTACAAATCCACCAACATTCTCTACCTCTACATCTGCTGCATTATTGTCGGCAGCATCATGAGTATGAACCGCACCGTGCTGATTCAGGGCTTCCTGCGCATCTTCTTCCCAATGCTGTGCGGTGAAATCGTCGGCATGATTGTCGGGATGGGCGTAGGTATCGCTCTGGGCCTTGAACCGTTCCAGATCTTCTTCTTTATCATTCTGCCGATCATGGCGGGCGGCGTGGGCGAAGGGGCGATTCCGCTCTCTATCGGGTATGCCACTTTACTCCATATGGATCAGGGCGTGGCGCTTGGCCGCGTGCTGCCGATGGTGATGCTCGGCGGTTTGACCGCAATCATTATCTCCGGCTGTCTGAACCAGCTTGGTAAACGTTATCCGCACCTCACGGGTGAAGGCCAGCTGATGCCAAACCGCGCGAATGCGGATGCCACCGTCTCTCAGCCCGCATTCTCCGGTAAAGCGGACGTCACCACTATCGCCTCCGGCGCGTTGCTGGCGGTACTGCTCTACATGCTGGGCATGCTCGGCCACAAGCTGATTGGCCTGCCTGCACCGGTTGGCATGCTGTTTATGGCCGTGCTGGTGAAGCTCTGCAACGGCGCCTCTCCGCGTCTGCTTGAAGGCTCTCAGGTGGTGTACAAATTCTTCCAGACCTCTGTGACCTACCCCATCCTGTTTGCCGTCGGCGTGGCTATTACCCCGTGGCACGAACTGGTCGCTGCCTTCACCGTCAGCAACCTGCTGGTGATTGTCAGCACCGTTTCTGCACTGGTCGCCACGGGATTCTTCGTCGGCAAAAAGATTGGTATGCACCCTATTGATGTCGCCATCGTGTCCTGCTGCCAGAGCGGCCAGGGCGGTACCGGCGACGTGGCGATCCTGACCGCAGGCAACCGTATGAGCCTGATGCCGTTCGCCCAGATTGCTACCCGTATCGGCGGCGCGATTAACGTCTCTATCTCACTGCTGATTCTGGGCAACTTCCTCGTTTAAGTTTTCAGGAAAGAACAATGAAACTCGCAAGCTTTTTATACCAGGGAAAACGCAGCTACGGCATCGTGCAGGCCGAAGGTGTGATTGATTTACGTCGCCGTCTGGGCGACCAGTACAGCGACCTCAAAGCGCTGCTGCAGGGCAACGGGCTGGCGCAGGCCACCCGCTATATCAACGATGCGGTAGATGTGCCGATGAACGCTATCACCTTCTTACCGGTGATTGAGCAGCCGGAAAAAATTCTCTGTGTGGGCATGAACTATGCCGACAAGCGCAAGGAGTTTGACCAGCATAACCCGGCCCCAACCCTGTTTGTCCGCTTCCCGGATTCACAGACCGGACACAACGAGCCGGTGCTGAAGCCGCGCCACTCCAGCGAATTCGACTACGAAGGCGAGCTGGCGGTGATTATCGGTAAAGCGGGGGAGAACATCAGCCGCGACGACGCGCTGCGCCACGTGGCGGGCTACAGCTGCTATATGGATGGGTCCGCCCGCGACTGGCAGCACACCTGGTTTACCGCCGGTAAAAACTGGCGTCAGACCGGCGCGTTTGGCCCGTGGATGGCGACAGCCGATGAGATCCCAGACCCGCACCGGCTGGCGATTCGCACCTGGCTGAACGGCCGTATGGTTCAGGAAGACAACACCAGCAGCATGATCCACAAGGTGGCGGAGCTTATTGAATACATCAGCACCTTCACCCGCTTAAGCCCTGGCGACGTGATCATCACCGGCTCCCCTGGCGGCGTCGGTAAAAAGCGTAACCCTCCTCTGTTTATGAAAGAGGGCGATCGCATCGAGGTGGAGATCGAGCATATCGGTCATCTGAGCAACGTGATCGTGGAAGCGCCAGCAGCCACGCTTGCGGCAGCCCATTAAGTAAGGCGGCAGTATGCAATCGCAACCCATCGATTTTCGTCACACCCTGGTGGCGAAACACCCGGAACGCTTAAGCCAGATCCGTTACCTGCTGGCAGACAGCGGCCTTGGCCTGGATAACGACATCACGCTTTTCGTCGAAGCCTGGTCCGGCTCGCAGCTGGTGGGTTGCGCTGGCCTTGCGGTGAATGTCATTAAGTGTGTGGCAGTGAACGAGCAGCTTCGGGGCGAGAACCTCAGCGCGCGCCTGCTGGCAGAAGTCGAAAATGCGGCGCTGGAGCGCGGCCATTTTCATCTTTTCCTCTGCACGCGTCCGTGCAACAAGGAGCGCTTTGCCCGCAGCGGTTTCTGGCAGATTGCCCAGAGTGGTAACAATGCGGTGCTGATGGAGAACACCCCGCAGGGCATCGAACGTTACTGCCGGTCCCTCTCCAGGATGCGTAAATGTGGGGAAAAAATTGGCGCGATAGTGATGAACGCCAATCCGTTCACCCTCGGCCACCGCCATCTGGTGGAGCAGGCGGCAGGGCAGTGCGATGCCCTTCATCTGTTCGTGGTGCGCGAAGATGCCTCGTTCTTCCCGTTTAGCGCGCGCCTCGACATGGTGCGTGCGGGCGTGGCGCATCTGCCGAACGTGGTGGTGCACGAAGGCTCGCAGTACATCATCTCCCGCGCCACGTTTCCGGCCTACTTCCTGAAGGAGACCGGCAAAGTGCAGCAGGCGTGGAGCGAAATTGACGTGCTGATCTTCCGGGAGTTCATCGCCCCGGCGCTGGGGATTACCCATCGCTTTATTGGCTCGGAGCCGTTTTGCGACATTACCCGGCAGTACAACCAGACGCTGCACGATCTGCTCGCCTCGCATATTGACGTGGTGGAAATGCCGCGCATAAAGGCCACCGGCAACGCCATTTCAGCGTCCGAAGTGCGCCGTTTACTGAAGACACAGCAGTTTTCCCGGATCCGGGAGATTGTCCCGGACTCCACCTTCGCGCACCTCGAAACACATTACCGTGCGAGTGCGGAAGTCGCTTAACTACCAGGAATTTATCATGAAAATTGTAAGGGAGGCGCTGGCCGGAACGCAGGAGTCCAGCGACCTGATGGTGAAAATCGCTCCCGCTCACGGCGAGCTGGAGATAGTCATCCACAGTGAAGTGATTAAGCAGTTTGGCGAGCAAATTCGCCAGGTGGTCAACGACACATTGCGCGCCATGAACGTGCACCAGGGATTAATCATTATTGAAGACAAAGGGGCGCTGGACTGCGTGATCCGCGCCCGCCTGCAAAGCGCGCTTCTGCGTGCAGCAGATGACCAGGCCATCAACTGGGGGGCGCTGAAATGAGTAAACTCCGCCGCAGTATGCTGTTCCTGCCCGGCGCTAACGCCGCCATGCTGTCAACCGCGTTTATCTACCGCCCGGACTCCATCATGTTTGACCTTGAAGATGCTGTCGCCCTGCGTGAGAAAGACACCGCGCGCATGCTGGTGTTCCACGCGCTTCAGCACCCGATGTATCAGGATATCGAAACCGTGGTGCGTATTAACCCGTTGAGCACGCCGTTTGGCCTGCTGGATCTGGAGGCCGCCGTGCAGGCTGGCGTGGACGTGATCCGCCTGCCGAAAACCGACACGCCGGAAGATATCTACGAGCTGGAAGGCCACCTGGAGCGCATTGAACGTGAATGCGGACGCGAGGTTGGCTCCACCCGCGTAATGGCGGCGATCGAGTCGGCCATTGGCGTCATCAACGCCGTGGCGATTGCCCGCAGCTCTCCGCGCTTAATTGGCATCGCGCTGGCGGCCTTTGACTACGTCATGGACATGCAGACCGAGCGCGGCGACGGCACCGAGCTGTTCTATGCCCGCTGTGCCGTACTGCATGCCGCCCGCGCCGCAGGTATCGACGCCTTCGACGTGGTGTGGTCAGACGTTAACGACGAGGCCGGATTCCTGCGCGAGGTCGATCTGATCCGCAAGATGGGCTTCAACGGTAAATCGCTGATCAACCCGCGCCAGATTGACCTGCTGCATAACGCCTATGCCCCGACGCAGGAAGAGGTGGATCACGCGAAACGCGTGATTGAAGCCGCAGAAGAGGGTGAACGTAACGGTCTCGGCGTGGTGTCGCTCAACGGCAAAATGGTCGATGCCCCGATAATTAACCACGCGCAGGTGGTGCTCGAACGTGCGGCGGCCTCCGGCGTGCGTCGTTAAGGATTACACAATGAATCAGACAGAACTTCTCCATGTGAATTTTCCCCATTTGCGGGATTTAAAACCCTTTGATACTGCGCACAGCGCGACGCCGTGGCTGGCAGACAGCGAGGCTAAACATAACCGAAAACTGTGTGCGACCGTTGAAGAGGCCGTATTACGCAGCGGTCTGCAGGACGGGATGACCATCTCCTTCCACCACGCATTCCGCGAAGGTGACCGGGTGATCAATACCGTTGTGGCGCTGCTGGCACGGATGGGCTTTAAAAACCTGACGCTGGCCTCCAGCTCGCTGATGACCTGTAACGACGCGCTGATCGAACATATTGAGAGCGGCGTCATCACCCGGATTTACACCTCCGGCATGCGCGGCAAGCTGGCGGATGCCATCTCGCACGGGCTGATGGACGAACCGGTGCAAATTCACTCTCACGGCGGGCGCGTCAAGCTGCTGCAGGACGGCGAGCTGAATATCGACGTGGCGTTTCTCGGCGTGCCGTGCAGCGATGAATTTGGCAACGCCAACGGCACGCACGGCAAATCCTGCTGCGGCTCGCTGGGCTACGCCATGGTGGACGCGCACTTCGCCCGTAAGGTGGTGCTGCTGACCGAAGAGCTGGTGCCGTTCCCCAATATGCCCGCGAGCCTGGTGCAGGACCAGGTGGACTTCGTCGTGCAGGTGGAGAGCGTCGGCGACCCGGCGAAAATCAGCGTCGGCGCGGCGCGCGTGACCAGCAACCCGCGCGAGCTAATGATTGCCCGCAATGCGGCGGATGTGATTGAGCATTCAGGCTATTTCAAACCGGGCTTCTCGATGCAGACCGGCTCCGGCGCGGCGGCCACCGCCTGTACCCGTTTTATGGAAGAGAAAATGGAGCGCAGCGGCGTCAAGGCACGCTTTGCGCTCGGCGGCATCACCGGCAGCCTGGTGGATCTGCACGAGAAGGGGCTTATCGAAAAGCTGCTCGATACCCAGTGCTTTGACGGCCAGGCGGCGGCCTCGCTGGCGCGTAACCCGAACCACGTGGAGATTTCGACCAACGTCTACGCCAACCCGGGCAGCAAAGCGGCGAGCTGCGACCAGCTCGACGTGGTGATCCTCAGCGCCCTGGAGATTGACGTCGATTTCAACGTGAACGTCATCACCGGCTCCGACGGCGTGATGCGCGGCGCGTCTGGCGGGCACTGCGACGTCGCCGCGGCGGCTAACCTGACGATTGTGGTGGCGCCGCTGCTGCGCAGCCGTATTCCTACGGTGGTGAAGCGCGTGACAACGCGGCTGACGCCGGGGGAGAGCATCGACGTGCTGGTCACCGATCACGGGATCGCGGTCAACCCGGCGCGCCCGGAAATCCGCGAACGTTTGCTTGCCGCCGGGCTGAAGATTGTGGACATCAACGCGCTGTTTGAGCGGGCAACGTCCCTGACCGGCGTGCCTAAACCCATTGCGTTTACCGACAAGATTGTCGGGGTGATCCGCTACCGTGACGGCAGCGTGATCGACACTGTACGGCAAGTTAAGGAGTAACCATGACTATAGCGACACCCGTGCGTGCGGGTGTCAGCCTGGAGGAGCTGCTGGCGGCGAAAGAGCGCCGCGCAGCGCGTCAGGTTGACATGCTTGAGCACTATCAACAACCGGTGATTTCCCTCACCCTGGTTACGCCAGGGGAAATCAAAGACAGCCTGCGCTATCGCAACACCATGGGCGTGGCGCTGCAGATGTGTGACCAGCTACTGTGGGAAAACCGCTGGCAGGTACTGGACCGCCAGGTGCTATGGCTCCCGACCGGGCCAGAAGCGCTGTGGTGCGTTGCCCATCCTGCGGCAGAAATTAAGGCCCACTGCGCGGAGCTGGAGCAGACCCATCCGCTCGGCAGACTGTGGGATCTGGACGTGATCTGCCCTGAAAATGGTCACGTTGGACGCCAGTCTTTGGGGGAACACCTGCGTCGCTGCCTGATTTGTGACGAGCCTGCCCACGCTTGTTCACGTTCGCGCAACCATCCTGTCGAACAGGTGGTCGCCCGCGTGGAGAAGACGATCGATGACTGGTTTGCTCGCGACTAAACTGCGCCCGGCCGATGTCCCCGCGCTTGCCGAAGCGGCGCTCTGGCAGGAGCTGGAACTGACGCCCAAGCCGGGGCTGGTGGACAAACTCAATAATGGCTCCCATCGCGATATGGACCACGGGCTGTTTGTCCGCAGCATTGCGGCGATTACGCCGTGGTTTTTGCGCTTTGCCGAGCTCGGTAACGCGCATGCAGATAAACCCGCTGACGAACAGCTACGGATTATCCGGCCGATGGGAATAGCCTGTGAGCAGGCGATGTATGCCGCGACGCGCGGAGTGAACACGCACAAAGGCGGTATTTTTGCCCTCGGTTTACTGTGCTTCGCTGCTGGTCGTCTGGAAAATGTCAGCGCCGAAAGCCTGTGCTGTGAAGTCAGCAACCTCTGTCGTGGGCTGGTGACGCGCGAGCTTGAGGGTAGAAGCGGGCCGGCGACGGCCGGAGAGAGGCAGTTTCAGCAGTACGGCTTAACGGGCGCACGAGGTGAGGCGGAAAGCGGGTTTGCCACGGTGCGCAAGGCGCTGGCACAGTGGAATGGACATTCGCTTCATGACCTGCTGTTACGCCTGATGGCCATCAATCAGGACAGCAACCTTGTTTCGCGCGGGGGCATGGAAGGGTTGCGCTACGTTCAGGGCTACGCCCGCGATCTGCTGGCTAAGGGGTGGGATCGTGATGCGTTGGAAAGAATGGATAATGCATTGATCGAACGGCATTTAAGCCCGGGAGGGAGCGCGGATTTATTGTCGGTGGGCTGGGTGCTCTCTGAAATAAAATAGCCCGGCAAGCGTAGCGCCACCGGGCTAAAAAGGCACTCAAGATCAGTGTGCGATCGGCTGCGCACCGTTCGGCACGCGAACGTGCTTGTACTTGAACAGCGCGATAAACGCGAAGAACAGCACCAGCGAGTACGCGGCGAAGATCAGCCACACTGGCTGCCAGTTGGTGATGCCGTTGGTGGTGTACATCTCAACCACCTTACCGCTCACCACACCGCCCAGAATACAGCCGAAGCCGTTGGTCATCATCAGGAACATACCCTGAGCGCTGGCGCGAATTTCAGGCTTCACTTCTTTTTCTACAAACACCGAACCCGAGATGTTGAAGAAGTCGAAGGCGCAGCCGTAAACAATCATCGACAGAACCAGCAGCACGGTGCCGAACGGGCTTGGGTCGCCGTAAGCGAACAGACCGAAGCGCAACATCCATGCCGCGATGCTGATCAGCATGACGTTCTTGATGCCGTAGCGGCTCAGGAAGAACGGGATGGTCAGGATGAACAGCGTCTCAGAAATCTGAGAGATGGACATCATCACCGAGGCGTGTTCAACGATAAAGCTGCCGGCAAACAGCGGGTTGTTATCGAAGCTGTGCAGGAAGGTATTGCCGAACATGTTGGTGATTTGCAGTTCCGCACCCAGCAGCATGGAGAAGATAAAGAAGATCGCCATGCGTTTGTTTTTGAACAGCGCGAACGCATCCAGACCGAGCATTGAACTCCAGCTCTGGTTCTTCTGCTGGTTTGACACTGGAATGTGCGGCAGCGTCAGGGTGAACAGTGCCAACACTACGGAGAGCGCTGCGCCGATATAGAGCTGCATGTGGCTCAACTCAAAGCCTGCGAAGCTCACGCCCCACATCGCCATGATGAAGCCAATGGTGCCCCAGATACGGATAGGCGGGAAGTCAGTCACGATATCCAACCCCGCAGACTTAATGCGGTGGTAGGAGATGGTGTTGATCAGGCCAAGCGTTGGCATATAGGCCAGCGAGTTCAGCAGGATCACCATGAACATCGCCCCCGGCGTGGTGACGCCGGCCGCCATAAACAGCGTCCCCGCGCCTACCAGATGGCAAAGCATGTAGAGCCATTTCGCACTTAACCATTTATCCGCCACGATACCGAGCAGCGTTGGCATGAAAACAGCCGCAATACCGAGCGAGCTGTAAACGGCACCGATAGACGCACCATCGAACTTGAGCGTCACAAACATATAGGAGCCGAGTGTGGTGAGCCAGCTACCCCACAGGCAGAACTGCAGAAACGACAAGATTTTAAGCTGCAGCTTAAGGTTCATGTTACTTTCCTCACAAGTGAGCGGGAGATATGTTGTTTTGGGAACATTCAGGGTTGTTATTTGATGCAATTCTATCAGTTGGCAACGATATGTTTTGTTACCTCCCGCAAAAAAATGCAATCCACATTAATTTGCAGTTTGGATTGTGATGCAAATAACATTTTCGTATGGATGAGGGGGAGAACACCTTCTCCCGGCAGGAGAAGGTGTTCTGATTAGCGGCGACGGTAGGTTTTCTGCGCCGTGTTCACTTTATAAAGATACCGACGTGACTCTGCCGATGGGTGACGGGTGGTCAGCGTCGTGTAGACATCGCCTGGCGCCATGCTGTTAATGATATTGGCAGCCTGCACCTTGTCGCTTGAGAAGACGCGCAGCACGCTACCTGCACCGCCGTTGTAGGCGGTAATCACCGCATAGCGGCGTGACGTTGGGTTATCAATACCGCCGAGATAGACATTGTTGAGCATCGCCAGGTAGGCGGTACCGGTATCAATGTTGCTCTGCGGATCGAACAGATAGCTGCGGCTCGGGGTGCCCGATTTACCCTGCGAACGGAATACATCTTTACCGGCGCTATGCTGAACGACCTGCATCAAACCCAGCGCGTCAGAACGGCTTACCGCATACGGGTTAAAGGACGATTCGGTCTGCATAATGGCCAGGATAAGCGACTCATCCACGCCATATTTGCGCGAGGCCTGACGCACCATGCCCAGATACTTATGCGCACGTTTGTCGAGGTGGTTCGGTACCAAATTGATGGTGACGCTGTAGATAATCTTCAGGCCATTCGTACGGCTCTTCAGGCGCGTTTGCAGCAGGTAATCCGCGAATTTCGTCGCACGGCCTTCCCAGCGGATAGGCTGACCGGTGTTATCGACGACCTGCCCGTACAGGAACGGCTCTTTGGAGATCGTGACGTCGTCGGCATCGGAGTAAAGATCGATAGATCCGGGATCGTCACCCATTAGCAGGGTTTTGATAATCGCCTGGCGAAGATGTGCCGCAGGTTCAGTGCCCGCAATGGTCTCAATGGTGATCGTACCGTCATCAAAGTTGATGTGGCTACGGGTCTGATAGGCGTCGGTGTACTTAACGTAGTCCTTAGGTCCGGCAATAAGAACTTCGTTAAATCCCCATATGTTTTCGATGTTGTGGGCAAACTGCCCCATCAAAATGTCAAAACCGTTGGTGTCCTTGACCCAGGCTTCGTTGTAATCATCGCCTTTTTTTGACGAACACGAGACAAGCAACGGCGCAACAAGGGCTAGCGCTAAAAGTTTTTTCATCATTCCGGGAGTGCGTGTTGTGTTTGCTTTAACGGCGGGGTTGCCCCCGCACGCAGTTATTTTTCCGGCGGCGTATAGCCTTCGATGTGCACGTCTTTGCCTTCAAACAGGAAGTTCACCATCTCCTGTTCCAGCAATTTCCGGTGTTCCGTATTCATCATGCTGAGTTTTTTCTCGTTAATCAGCATGGTTTGCTTTTTCTGCCACTGTCCCCAGGCGTCTTTGGAGATCTCGTTAAAAATGCGCTTACCCAGATCGCCCGGGTAGAGCTGGAAGTCCTGGCCTTCAGCGTCACGCTGCAGGAAAGTACAAAAAATCGTTCTGGCCATACTCATTCCTCTTTTTCTGACCGATGCTAAATCATTGCACCGGCACGTAATTGCTGTAACAGGCGCTCCACGGGAGCCGCCAGCCCGACTGACGGCGGTTGCGCTAAGTTATACCAGAGAGCCGTTCCTTCATCCATGCAGGAGGTGGATGAGGACACGGGAAGCCACATTGGCACAATATCCAGGTGGAAATGGCTAAAGGTATGGCGAAATGCAGTCTGTTGCGTGAGATTATCGGCAGCAATGCCGCGCTGTTTAAGCCATTCACGCAGTAAATCTTCATCTTCAAACTGTGGGAAGCAGTATAGACCACCCCACAGGCCACTCGGTGGACGTTGGGCGAGAAACACCTCATCACCCCGCTGCATCAACAGCATATAGCCAGTGCGTTCCGGCAGCGTCTGTTTTGGCTTCTTACCCGGGTATTGCGCCCACGAATGGTTGGCGTACGCTACGCAAAGATCATTGACCGGGCAGAGTTCGCATTTGGGTTTTGAGCGCGTGCAGACCATCGCACCGAGATCCATCATCGCCTGATTAAACCGTTCGACGCCCTTGGCCGGGGTAAGCTCTTCGCTGATCTGCCACAGGCGTTTTTCGACCTCTTTTTTTCCCGGCCAGCCGTCAACCGCATAACAGCGTGCAAGCACGCGCTTGACGTTACCGTCGAGGATCGGGAAATGTTTGCCTAAAGACAGAGAGAGAATGGCGCCCGCGGTTGAGCGCCCGACGCCGGGTAAATCCGCCACCTCGTCGAACGTTTCCGGGAACTTACCCTTGTGGTGCGTCGCGACCTGCTGTGCGGCTTTGTGCAAATTGCGCGCACGGGCGTAGTAGCCAAGCCCTGTCCACAGGTGCAGCACCTCGTCTAACGGGGCATTTGCCAGATCGGTTACCGTCGGAAAGCGCGCCATAAAACGCTCAAAATATGGGATGACCGTGGCGACCTGCGTTTGTTGCAACATCACCTCGGAGAGCCATACTTTGTAAGGCGTTTTTTCAATTTGCCAGGGCAGGGTTTTGCGCCCGTATTTGTCGTACCAGTCCAGCACCTGGGCTGAAAATTGAGAGGCTTGCATGTTCATCGATTCGTATAATCAGGGACGCAGATTGCAGCACAGCCCCCCTCTGCTGTAAACCGGATCTTTCCCATGCTTGCATAGAAGCCTTAACTTTGGATAATGCCCGTTTCCTGAACATTCTCACAAGCAGACAACTCTTTTATGAAAAACGACGTCATTTCACCGGAATTTGATGAAAACGGTCGCCCGCTGCGCCGTATTCGCAGCTTTGTCCGCCGTCAGGGTCGCCTGACAAAAGGGCAGCAACACGCGCTGGACAACTACTGGCCGGTGATGGGCGTTGAGTTCACTGAACAGCCAGTCGACTTTGCCGAACTGTTTGGCCGCGAAGCGCCTGTGACGCTGGAAATCGGTTTTGGTATGGGCACGTCTCTGGTGACCATGGCAAAAGCGCGTCCAGAGCAAAACTTCCTCGGCATTGAAGTTCACTCTCCGGGCGTAGGCGCTTGCCTGGCAATGGCCCACGAAGAGGGCGTTGAGAACCTGCGCGTGATGTGTCACGACGCGGTGGAAGTGCTGCACAAAATGATTCCTGACAATTCTTTGAACATGGTTCAGCTCTTTTTCCCTGACCCGTGGCACAAAGCACGTCATAATAAACGCCGTATCGTTCAGGCACCGTTTGCAGAGCTGCTGAAAAGTAAGTTAAAGCTTGGCGGCGTATTCCATATGGCGACCGACTGGGAACCTTATGCGGAACATATGCTGGAAGTGATGTCGTCTCTGGATGGCTATAAAAACCAGTCTGCAAGCAACGACTATGTACCGCGTCCGGATTCACGTCCGGTCACAAAATTTGAACAGCGTGGCCATCGTCTTGGTCACGGTGTATGGGACTTAATGTTCGAGAGGGTGAAATAATGGCGAAGAATCGTAGCCGTCGTCTGCGTAAAAAGATGCACATTGAAGAATTCCAGGAAGTGGGCTTCTCTGTTGCCTGGCGTTTCCCGGAAGGGACCAGCGTTGAGCAGATCGATCAGGACGTTGATGCGTTTATCAACGAGGTGATCGAGCCAAACAAGCTGGCCTTTGATGGCAGCGGTTATCTGGCGTGGGAAGGTCTGATCTGCACCCAGGAAGTCGGTAAATGCACCGAAGAACATCAGGCACTGGTACGCAAATGGCTTGAAGACCACAAGGTGGAAGATGTCCGCGTCAGCGAACTTTTCGACGTTTGGTGGGACTAATAAAGCAGTCAAGGGCCAGCATTAGCTGGCCCATTTTGTCTGAGGGAGTGTTTAAGATGCGCAAAACGTTGCTGGCTGTTGCTTTAATGGCAATCGGAACCACCGCCCATGCGGATTATAAATGTAGCGTCACCCCGCGTGACGACGTGGTCTTAAGCCCGCAAACCGTGCAGGTCAAAGGCGAAAACGGCAATCTGGTGATCACCCCGGACGGTAACGTCACGTTTAACGGCAAACAGCAAAATCTGACCGCTGCCCAGCGAGAGCAGGCGAAAGATTATCAGGCCGAGTTGCGTACTGCGCTGCCATGGATTAACGACGGTGCACTGACGCGCGTTGAAAAGAGCCGCGTGGCGCTGGATAAGATCATCACTAAAGAGGTGGGTGAGAGCAGCAATATGCGCACCCGTCTGACCAAGCTGGATAAACAGCTGAAAGAGCAGATGAACCGAATTATCGAGAATCGCACCGACGGTCTGACGTTCCACTATAAAGCGATTGATGAAGTGCGTGCCGACGGCCAGCAGCTGGTGAACCAGGCGATGGGCGGTATTCTGCAGGACAGCATCAACGAAATGGGTGCGAAAGCTGTGCTGAAAGGCGGCGGTAACCCGCTGCAGGGCGTTCTGGGTAGCTTGGGCGGCCTGCAGACGTCGATTCAGAACGAGTGGAAGAATCAGGAAGATGATTTCCAGCAGTTTGGCAAAGACGTGTGCAAACGCGTGGTGTCGCTGGAGGATAGCCGTAAGGCGCTGGTGGGGACGCTGAAGTAAGTTCTCTGTGCGCTGGGCCCCTCACCCCGACACTCTTCCCAGGGGAGAGGGGGTAATCGTACCCTCTCCCTGTGGGAGAGGGTATCAGGCTCTGCAGTCGTTGCAATATAACCATCATCACTTCCTCCTCATTTGCCCTAAATTCATTATTCCAGAACCGCAAAACGTCCCAGCGGTTTGCGTTTAAGAACGCGGTTCTTCGTAAGTCATACGCCTCTTTTTCCTGATGTTGCCCACCGTCCAGCTCAACGCTCAGCTTCGCCTTAAAGCAAGCAAAATCGACGATATACGTGCCAACCTGCATCTGGCGGCGAAACTTATACCTACAGAAGTGGCGACCTCTGAGCAAATACCAGAGGCGTAATTCTTCAGGCGTCATTCGTTTGCGGAGTTGTTTTGATTTGTCCATCCACACACTCTGCCAGCCTTTCCCTCAGCCGGCAGAACGGGATGCGAAATGCTGAATCAGCCTTCAGGAATCTTCGGCGAGAAACAGCTCAAGAAGGGAGTTTAAGAACAGTTTGCCGTGCTCGGTAATCTGCCAGTATTCCTCACATTCCGTGAGATACCCCTGCGCCAGCGCCTCGTCAATTTGTGGACGAATCACTGACTCCGGCAACCCGGTGTATCGCGCAAACTCTACTCGGGGTGCGGCTTCCAGCAGGCGGAAACGGTTCATAAAGAACTCAAACGGCTTATCCACCGTCTCGACATCGTGCTGTCGTTCCAGGTAACGCCCCTCCATATATCCACGCGGATGGCGAGTCTTAGCCGTGCGCAGAATGCGCCCGTCCGGGAAGGTCACTTTGCCATGCGCGCCGCAGCCGATTCCCAGATAGTCGCCAAAGCGCCAGTAGTTCAGGTTGTGCTGACACTGGTAGCCCGGCTTCGCGTACGCGGACGTTTCGTATTGCTGATAGCCCGCGGCAGTTAAAAGCTGGTGGCCCTGCTCAAAAATATCCCACAGCGCGTCGTCATCCGGCAGCACTGGAGGGCGAGAGCCAAACAGCGTATTGGGTTCAATGGTGAGCTGATACCACGAAAGGTGCGGCGGATTCAGCTCAATGGCCTGACGGAGATCGTCCAGCGCCTCTTCCAGCGACTGGTCAGGCAGACCGTGCATCAGATCGAGGTTAAAGCTGCGCAGACCCAGCCCTGTTGCCAGATTTGCAGCACGCTTAGCCTCTTCCGGGCCGTGAATACGCCCCAGACGTTTTAACTTCGGCTCGCTAAAGCTCTGCACGCCGATGGAGATACGGTTCACGCCCGCACGCTGATAATCGACAAAACGGTCGGCCTCAACGGTCCCGGGGTTGGCTTCCATTGTAATTTCAGCATCCGCTGCCAGATTCAGGCGTGCTCGCACGCCGTCCAGCAGCGTTTGCATCGCCGGGCCTGATAGCAGGCTCGGCGTACCGCCACCAATGAAAATGGTCTTCACTTCACGTCCCTGTGCGTAAGGTAAATCGGCATCCAGATCGGCCAGCAGATGCGCAACGTAATCATCATGCGGCACTTCGCCCTTCAGCGCGTGCGAGTTGAAATCGCAGTACGGGCACTTCTGCACGCACCACGGGATGTGAATATAAAGACTCAGAGGTGGCAGATTAGCCATTACGTAATGCTTCCAGTAACAGTTTCAATGCGCGTCCACGGTGTGAAATCGCGCTTTTCTCTTCGCGGGTCAGCTCCGCAGCGGTTTTGCCCTCAGTTGGGACAAAGAAAATCGGGTCATAGCCAAAGCCGCCGTTGCCCGCCGCTTCGCGGGTTATCACTCCCGGCCAGCTGCCGTGGCAGACGATAGGCGTTGGGTCTTCTGCGTGACGCATATAGACCAGAACGCAGTGAAACTGCGCGGATCGCTGTTCGTCAGGCACATCTTTCAGTGCGACAAGTAGCTTTTCGAGGTTTTGCTGGTCGGTGGCATCAACGCCTGAATAGCGCGCGGAGTAAATCCCCGGCGCACCACCAAGAAAATCGACGGCCAGGCCGGAGTCGTCGGCAATCGCGGGCAGGCCGGTAACCTGCGCAGCATGGCGTGCTTTCAGGATCGCGTTTTCGATAAACGTCAGTCCGGTCTCTTCGGCAGAGTCCACGCCAAGTTCGGTCTGGGCGACCACATCCAGCCCAAAATCATTTAATAGCGAGGCCAGCTCGCGCACTTTACCGGCGTTACCGGTAGCGAGAACAACTTTCTGCATGGTCTAGTCCTGTTCTGTCAGAGCCGCGACTTCCGTCGGGATAGCGTGCGGATTGAGGATTTTTACCTGTTTATGCCGCCCGAGTTCACCTTTTTCAATGATGACCTGGCTTTTGGCGACACGAAACTGTTTTGCCAGATATTTGGTCAGGTGTGCATTCGCCTGGCCATCAACCGGTGGAGCAGTGATGGCGACTTTTAACTCGTCGCCATGCAGCCCTACAATAGCGTCCCGGCTGGCTTTGGGCTGAATATACAGCCGTAAAACCAGCCCGTCAGCGCAAGTGCTTACTGCACTCATAGCGCCATCCACAGCCCCGGCAGCAGCATGTTGCCTGTCGCCTGCAACAACTCGGCGATCCCCATGTTAGCCACATACAACAGCAGTACGAGGATCATAGGTGAGAAGTCGATACCGCCCATAGACGGGAGCAAGCTGCGAATCGGACGCAGCAGGGGTTCTGCCAGCTGAATCAGGGCGTATTCCACCGGGCTGCGGCCCCGGCTCACCCAGCTCATGATCGCCATGACCATGAGTACCCAGAAGATCAGCAACCCAACGGTTTTGATCAGAATCAGTACGGCAGCAATCCAGATAATCGGCTGGAAGGTAATGACCATAAACAACACGATCGCTTTGATAACGCTAAGAATAAACGCCATCAGCAGAGACGAGCTGTCAATCGGGCCCATTGCCGGAATAATACGGCGCAGCGGCCCCACAACAGGTTGTGTGATTTTCACGACAAACTGCGAGAACGGATTGTAAAAATCACAGCGGGCCCACTGCATCCAGACGCGAAGTAAAAGCGCCATCGTATACAGCTCAATGACCGTTGAGAGCAGGAAAGTCAACGTCTTCATGGCGTTCCTCAGGTTTCCTTATTATTTGGTGTAATCGCGCGCACCGAAAATTGCCGTGCCGATGCGCACCATCGTGCTGCCTGCCGCTATAGCGGCTTCCATATCATCCGACATGCCAAGAGAAAGCGTGTCTACCGATTCGTAGCGCGCCTTAAGCGCCTCAAATGCTACCGCCATTTGCTGTGCCACGGCAAACTGCCTTTCATAACTTGACTCAGGTGCCGGGATGGCCATTAAACCACGCAGGGTTAAGCGTGGCAGAGCGGCCACTTCTGCCGCCAGTGCGTCCAGTTCGCTCAGTGCAATCCCGGACTTGCTGTTCTCATCACTGATATTGACCTGAATCAGTACGTTAAGCGCTGGCAACTCGGCCGGGCGCTGCTCGTTCAGGCGCGTGGCAATACGCAGACGATCGACGGTATGGCACCAGTCGAAGTGCTCGGCCACCAGGCGGCTTTTGTTCGACTGCAATGGACCAATAAAGTGCCACTGCAGGTCGGTATTCCCCCGCTCGGTGAAGTGGCGAATTTTGTCCACGCCTTCCTGGACGTAGTTTTCACCAAACGCACGATGACCGGCGTCAATCGCTTCTGCGATAGCGCTCGCAGGCTTGGTTTTGCTCACTGCAAGCAGCGTAATTTCTTCTGAAGCACGACCGCAACGTGTTGCAGCGGCTGAGATTTTGTCCCGGACCTGTGCCAGGTTATGCGCGATGTCGTTCATTTTCCGAGGAGTAGTCTATGGATGTGGAAGAAATTGTGGCCCTTAGTGTAAAGCATAATGTCTCCGATCTACACCTGTGCCGTGATTCCCCTCCGCGCTGGCGCAGGTTAGGGCGGCTTGAACCGGCACCGTTTCCGCCGCCCGATGTCGACGCGCTATTAAAAGCCTGGCTCAACGATGAGCAACAAGGAGCGTGGTGGGCTAATGGACAGGTCGATTTTGCCGTAACCGTTGCGGGAAACCAACGCCTGCGCGGAAGTGCGTTTAGCCACATGAAGGGCGTTTCGATAACGCTGCGGTTACTGCCGGTAACGTGTCCGCAGCTTGCGTCCCTGGCCGTACCGCGGGTGATCCCTGAACTGTTATCCCATGATAACGGACTGATTCTGGTGACGGGCGCCACCGGCAGCGGTAAATCGACCACCCTCGCGGCGATGGTGGATTTCCTTAATCATCATACTGACGGTCATATTCTGACGCTCGAAGACCCGGTGGAATTTGTCTATCAGAGCGAACGTTGCCTGATTCAGCAGCGGGAGATTGGCCAGCACAGCCCGTCCTTTGCATCGGCGCTGCGTAGCGCGCTGCGCGAAGATCCGGACGTCATTCTGCTGGGGGAACTGCGGGATAGCGAAACCATCCGCCTTGCGCTGACGGCGGCGGAAACCGGCCATCTGGTGCTGGCGACGCTGCATACGCGCGGTGCATCGCAAGCCGTTGAACGGCTGGTGGATACCTTTCCTGCACAGGAGAAAGATCCAGTGCGTAATCAGCTGGCAGGGAGTTTGCGGGCGGTACTGGCGCAAAAGCTGCGCCCGGATGCTCACGGCGGGCGCGTGGCGCTTTACGAACTTTTAGTGAACACGTCAGCTGCCGCAAATCTCATCCGGGAAGGTAAAACGTGGCAGCTGCCCGGCATCATACAAACGGGACAGCAGGCGGGTATGCAGAATTTTGAGCAAAGCCTGGCAGAGCGGCGGGCGCAGGGGCGTCTGTAGGCCCCGACGCTCAGTAACCCTGTTCGAAATAGCTTTCGAGGATGATGACCGCAGACGCAGAATCCACGCTGCCTTTGTTCAGCGCGCGGAACCCCCCGTGTTCAAACAGGCCAGCGCGCGCTTCGACGGTGCTCAGTCGTTCGTCGTGCAGCTTGACTGACACGCCAAAGCGGCCGTGGATTTTATTGGCGAACTTACGCGCACGGGCGGTGAGGGGTTGTTCTGTGCCGTCCATATTCAGCGGTAATCCGACAATTACGTCGTCTGGCTGCCACTCCTTGAGCAAACGCTCGATAAGGTTCCAGTCCGGCGTGCCGTCGTTGGCTTTTAGCGCAGAGAGAGGGCGAGCCGTGCCGGTGATTCGCTGGCCAACGGCGACGCCGATACTCTTGGTGCCAAAATCAAACGCCAGAAGTGTTCCGCTCATTATGCGTGCCCCGCGACGCCTGGCATGGTCAGAATATCAATGCCAATCAGTTTCGCCGCGTCGCGCCAGCGGTCAGCAATCGGGGTTTTAAACAGGATGTTCATGTCTGCAGGCGCGGTAAGCCAGGCGTTATCGAGGATCTCCTGCTCAAGCTGGCCTTTCTCCCATGAGGAGTAACCCAGCGCAACAAGCACTTCGGAAGGCTGCGCCGCGGTGCCGAGCGTTTCGAGCACGTCGCGAGACGTTGTGACCACGGTATTATCCGAGATACGAATACTGGAGGAAAAGATCGGCGGTGTATGAAGGATAAATCCACGATCTTCTGCGAGGGGGCCGCCCAACATCACCGGTTTATCAAGACGGACCTCCGGCAAACGCTCTTCAGCGGAGATTTTCAACTTGTCCAGAATCCCTTCAACCTGAAGGTTTTCCAGCGGCTTGTTGATGATAATCCCCATCGCGCCGTCTTCATTGTATTCACAAATATAGACCACTGCGCGACGGAAGATCGGGTCCTGGAGAGCAGGCATGGCAATAAGAAAGTGATGCTGTAAATTCATTGTCAGAGGTACTGTTTCCTGGTTTAAAAAGCGACAGCCCCAGTATGCGGAGAAAGCCGGGCGCTGTCACTAACAGTATTGGTCAGTTATTTAGGCGATACGCTTTTCGATGGCGTCCATCAGCATTCCGGTGATCGAGACCGGGAATTCCGCCTCAATTTCGCGAATACAGGTTGGGCTGGTGACGTTCACTTCGGTAAGACGATCGCCAATGATGTCCAGACCGACGAAGATGAGGCCTTTGGCTTTAAGCGTTGGGCCAACGCGGCGGGCAATCTCCCAGTCGCTTTCAGTCAATGGACGCGGTTCGCCACGACCACCGGCCGCCAGGTTTCCACGGGTTTCGCCACCCTGCGGAATACGCGCCAGGCAGTAAGGCACGGGTTCGCCGTCCACCACCAGAACACGTTTGTCGCCATCGACGATAGCAGGTAGATAGTTCTGCGCCATACAGTAACGTGTCCCCAGCTCGGTCAGCGTTTCGGCAATAACGCCAATGTTTGGGTCGCTCTCTTTCACGCGGAAAATAGACGCACCGCCCATTCCGTCCAGCGGCTTCATGATGATGTCGCCGTGCTTCTGCCAAAATTGTTTCAGCTGTGCTTTGCTGCGGGTGACAAGCGTTTCAGGCGTCAGGTCTGAGAACCATGCGGTGTAGAGCTTCTCATTACAGTCGCGCAGGCTCTGCGGCTTGTTGACGATCAGCGTCCCTTTTTCTTCTGCGCGCTCAAGGATATAGGTGCAGTAGATAAACTCGGTATCGAAAGGGGGATCTTTGCGCATCAGGATCACATCGAGATCGGCAAGCTGGATATCCTGCTCGTCACCGAATGCATACCATTTGTCGTAGTTCTGCTCGACGTTAACGATGCGGGTACGGGCACGGGCTTCACCGTTGATCAGGTAGAGATCGTTCATCTCCATATAGTGAAGCTCATACCCGCGACGCTGCGCTTCCAGCAGCATAGCGAAGCTGGAATCTTTCTTGATGTTGATGTTTGCGATGGGGTCCATCACGATGCCGAGCTTGATCATTTTTCTCTCCAATAATGCGTCAACCCAGATCGCCAAACCGTACCTGAAGCGCGGTAATGGCTGTGAGTGCCGTTGTCTCAGTGCGCAGAACGCGAGGTCCCAACAGAATATCAGTAAACTGGTAACGTGCGGTCATGGCAATTTCGTCTGCCGACAGGCCGCCTTCCGGGCCAATCAGCAGGCGTACCCGTTCAACGGGGAGCGGCAGCGTATTGATGCTGGCGCTGGCACGGGGATGAAGATTGAGCTTAAGCCCGTTATCGTCTTCAGCGCACCAGTCCTCCAGGTCCATCGCCGGGCGGATTTCCGGAATACGGTTGCGGCCACTCTGTTCACAGGCTGCGATGGCAATTTTCTGCCACTGCTGAATCTTTTTGTTCAGACGTTCCGCATCCAGTTTAACGCCACAGCGCTCAGAAAAAAGTGGCGTAATGAGGCTTACACCCAGTTCAATGGATTTCTGAATCGTGAACTCCATCTTTTCACCGCGCGACATCACCTGGCCCAGATGAATGTGAAGGGGCGATTCACGGTCATCCACGTTGCCGCGCAGCACATTCACATGCACGCTTTTTTTGTCGGCACGCGTTATTTCAGCGTCAAAAACCTGATTGGACCCGTCAAACAGTTGAACCGCCTGGCCCGCGCCCATGCGCAGTACGCGGCCAACGTGGTTCGCCGCTTCGTCAGACAGGGCGATTTCACGGCCCGCCGTTATCAGTTCAGGATGGTAGATGCGAGGAATGCGCATAGTCAGAAATTCCATATGTGATGCGGTGTATGCTAATGGTCGCTAGTGTAGGTTAGCTCTTTTGCGCCTGGCAAGCCCGCTGGACGTAAGGGTTATGATTCCCCTGTACTTTGGCAATACGCTCGTCGCGCTGACATTCCCACTCCGTTACCGGGTACTGCTTGTCCCAGGCATTGAACAACTGCGTCTGCTGCCGGGATAGATTGAGGTCGTAACGGTCGCGCATATAGAAGTAGGTGCGGGCAATGCTGCCGCGCGCGCGGGCAGGTGGCTCGGCGACTTTATCTTTGAAATCCACCTTCATGCCGCACTGACCATACTGGCCTTCGCCACCGTTCCACTGGCTATACATGAAGTTACCGCGATCGCCATTCACTTCACCCACTGCCGGCTGCAGGTTGTGCATGTCGCTTTCTATCTGGCGATAAACCGGATCTTTGGCACAGTTTTTACGCCCGCCATCCTGCCAGCACTGACGCTGATGGCCAAACTGCCATGCTGGAACCACATGTTCCCATTCGATTCGGCTGGCGCGGTTCTCGTTTTTACGCACCTTATAGCCACAGGATTCAAGGTCTACAATGCCTTTTTTTCCCTGCCAGTTAATCTTACATCCGCAGTAGAAATCGCCCGGCACGTCGGCGTTAACCTTAACACCTGCCGTTTTAGCCTGAGAAAAACTGTTGATACCTTCGGCCAGCGCGTGGCCGGAGAGTGCCGTCGCGAGAAAGGCAACCGCGAGAGAAAAATTACGGGACATCTTACACTCCGTGTCAAAACGAGCCCGCAACGTAACGAATGTTGTTCCTGTATGCAATCAGTCAGATCAGGAAAGTTCCTGAAAGTTCTAATGATTATTCCGCAACCAGCGGTTCGCCGCATTTAACGCAGCGGTAGGTCGCTTCGCCGCGTACGATGCGATTATGACGACGAACGGTGAGCTGGTGCTGCTGGCACCGGCAGCGATAGGGGAAGGTATTACGGCGAACCGATTCCAGCTCAAACTGATGGGTTCTGCGGGCTGGAACGCCGAGTACGGCTTCCATCATCCACTTCCACTCTTTCCCGTGCGGCGCCACGCGGCCAAAGTGCTTCCACACCAGCAGATGCGCAAGCTCATGCGGAACCACTTCGTTAATAAATGCCTGTTGGTTTTCCATCATCAGAACCGGATTGAGGCGGATCTCATAGGATTCCAGCCAGGCCGTACCGGCAGCGGTGCCGCGCTGTTGATAGACAAGCTTAGGTTCGGGGTAGTTGCGGCCAAGCTTCAGGTTTGCCTGGGCGAGTTTTTCCCGCAGGCTGCGCATAACGGCTTGCTGAAGGGCGATGGGAAGACGGGGAGCTTTCATAGGGGCAGAGCATAAAGCGGGAAGCGGGGAGGCGCAAGAGGCGCCTCCCCGGCAGTACGATCAGTCGTGTGCGCCAATTTCGCGCAATGGACGGCCTTTCATCAGGTTACGTTCGATATGTTCCAGCGACACGTGTTTGGTTTCTGGAACCAGCCAGATAGTCAGAACGATAAAGAACAGGTTAAGACCGGAGTAAACCCAGAAGGTATTGGCATTACCCAGGTTATTAAGCATGGTCAGGAAGGTTGCGCCGACAATCATGTTGGCAATCCAGTTGGTCGCGGTAGAGCAGGTGATACCAAAATCACGCCCTTTCAGCGGCTGAATTTCAGAGCAGAGAACCCAAATCAGCGGGCCGGCACTCATCGCGAATCCAACGATAAACATCAGCAGCATGGCGACGGCAAAGTACTGTGCAGACGGAGAGTGAATGCCCACATGCATCATGGTGCCGAGTACGCCCATCCCTACAGCCATCACCAGGAAGCCCAGCGTCAGCGTTGGCTTACGTCCCCAGCGGTCAACCAGACCGATGGCGATAAAGGTGGCCAGTACGTTGGTCAGACCCACGATAACCGTGCCCCACATCTGTTCGGTGGTATTGGTATAACCCGCCAGTTCGAAGATTTTAGGCGCGTAATACATGATGACGTTCATTCCGGTGAACTGCTGCATGACCTGCAGAAGCACGCCCAGAAACACCGCGCGGCGGAAGTTGCTGTTCTCTTTGAACAGGGCCCAGCCGGACTGTTTGACCTTCAGGCTTTCGCGGATCTCTTCCAGCTCGTTTTTTGCTTCTGCGCTGGTGTCGCGCAGGCGCAGCAGCACGCGTTCGGCGTCGTGGAAACGGCGCTTGGCGGCAAACCAGCGCGGGCTGTCCGGCAGGAAGAAGACGCCAATCAGCAGCAGGATGGCGGGGATGATAATGACACCGAGCATCCAGCGCCATGCGCCGCTGTAGCTAAACGCGGTATCAGAAAGGTAAGCACCTAAAATACCGATGGTGATCATCAACTGATACATGGAGATCATGCTGCCGCGGATTTTCTCCGGTGCAATTTCGGAGAGGTAGAGTGGAGCGGTATATGACGCCACGCCCACGGCCAGGCCGAGCAGCACGCGAGACACCAGCAGCACTTCAACGTTCGGGGCTGCAGCAGAGAACAATGACCCGGCTACGAACAGGATCGCACCGATCATCAGGCTCTTTTTACGACCCAGTTTGAACGAGAGCCAACCGCTGCCCACGGCACCGACGGCTGCGCCGAACATCATCGAACTGACCACCCATTCCTGGGTGTGAGCGCTGATCTGAAACTCATCGGTGATGAAGGGTAATGCACCGGCAATCACGCCGATATCCAGGCCAAAGAGTAATCCTGCCAGGGCAGCGAGGAAGCAGACGAAGAATGTCATCGCCTTATTGGACGTACGCCCCTGTTTTTTATTGTCAGGCATTATGCCCTCCAGTTGGGTTATCAATTTTATCAATGTTAAGGGTAAGTGAGGAACCCGTAAAAATATGTGAGACAAATCACATTGGTGTAATCGGTTACACTGATGTGCAACTGTAAATGTAATTAAAGCTTTGAAAATATAGAGGGAAATGAGTTGATGCGCATCGCGTTTATCTCAATTTCAGACTTAACTGAAATGAAATGTAACAGCAGAAGAAATACGATCATGCAAAGAGATTATTCTGAAAGCGAGGTTTATAGAGTGGGGTGTAAGCGGTTCCAAATATTACCATCATCCGGCATAAAAAAGGCCAGCACAAAGGCTGGCCTGTTTAACGCTACTGTCAGTCGGTTATTTCAAACCGGCAGCTTCACGCAGCAGAGCGGCTTTGTCGGTTTTTTCCCATGGGAAATGTTCGCGACCAAAGTGACCGTATGCAGCGGTTTCTTTGTAGATTGGGTGCAGCAGATCCAGCATCTGAATCAGGCCGTATGGACGCAGGTCGAAGAACTCACGCACCAGCAGGGTCAGCTGCTCTGAAGGCACTTTCTCAGTACCGAACGTTTCAACCATGATGGAGGTCGGTTCTGCCACGCCAATGGCGTAGGACACCTGAATCTCACAGCGGTCAGCCAGGCCTGCAGCAACGATATTTTTCGCAACATAACGTGCAGCGTAGGCAGCAGAACGGTCCACTTTAGACGGATCTTTACCGGAGAATGCGCCGCCACCGTGACGAGCCATGCCGCCGTAGGTATCAACGATGATTTTACGGCCGGTCAGGCCGCAATCGCCCATTGGGCCGCCGATAACGAAGCGTCCGGTTGGGTTGATGAAGTATTTGGTTGCAGCGCTGAGCCACTCTGTCGGCAGCACCGGCTTGATGATCTCTTCCATCACTGCTTCCTGCAGGGATTTCTGATCGATATCTTCGGAATGCTGGGTTGACAGAACTACGGCATCAATACCCACGATTTTGCCGTCGTCATACTGGAAGGTGACCTGGCTTTTTGCATCCGGACGCAGCCACGGCAGAGAGCCGTTTTTACGCACTTCAGCCTGACGCTGCACCAGACGGTGTGCGTAGGTAACCGGCGCTGGCATCAGCACGTCGGTTTCGTTGGTTGCATAGCCAAACATCAGGCCCTGATCGCCCGCACCCTGTTCCAGCGGATCGGCGCGGTCAACGCCCTGGTTGATGTCTGGAGACTGTTTGCCAATGGCGCTCAGTACTGCGCAAGAGTTGGCATCAAAACCCATATCAGAATGCACATACCCGATCTCACGCACCGTGTTACGGGTGATCTCTTCGATATCAACCCATGCGCTGGTGGTGATCTCACCGCCGACCAGAACCATGCCGGTTTTGACATAGGTTTCACACGCTACGCGCGCTTTAGGATCCTGGGTCAGGATCGCATCCAGCACCGCATCGGAAATTTGGTCAGCAATTTTATCAGGATGTCCTTCTGATACGGACTCGGACGTAAACAGGTGTTTTGCCATGTTTTATTTCACCTAAAAGGAATTTGGTTAGCTCAAGCTGCTGTGTGGAATAGCCAATGGAGATAATTCTACCAAGGCCTGCAGGTTTTTGACACTGGCAGTCTGAGTGTTAATCGGTATGGATGGATTAACATCTGGACGTCTATTTTAGGTCACTTCTTCACCCCATTTCCAGTTTTTTTTGACTTACCTCTCACCCTGTTGAAATCAACGATGGAAATATTTCCTGACGGTACTGGCAACCCGCGCATTTTTGTTTTGCTTTTTAGCCGCCTTCTCGGTATAAAACGCGGCGCGCGGCTCATACAAAAAAAGCGCTCGATGAACTCATCGTGTCGCCACTTCCAGCCGGGTTAAGCAGTGAACTTTTAGCTTTGGCTTGTGGTCCGTTTCAGCAGAGGCGGCCGTGGAGGTGATACGAGATAATGAACCATCGTTTTCCGTTAATTCAGCGCAGCCGTTCTGGCGTGCATCTGATTCCCGCAACCCGCATTTCTAGTCTGCAAACCTGCCGATGTTATACCCATCTCGGCGCTTCTCAGAATTCCAGGGCCGGTTACGCTTTGTGAAAACTGAACAAGGGCGCTCTTGTTAATACAAGAGTTATCTCGTGGTTTCGCCGAACCTTGTCATACAGAGTTCGGATACGTGTTTTACAATGATATGAATAAGAAACCGGTCGCACGGCCTGGATTTCAGCATACTCTGCTGGGAAACGTAGCCGTTTATGGGTTGTTATCGCCGTGTAACGCTGCGATAGTAGTCAACTGTTTTACACTTAATACAAAGAGTTGAGGTTCGCTATGTCTGACGACATGTCTTCTTTTTCGCCTTCGTCAGCGGGCGAACAGGGTGTACTACGTTCTATGCAGGAGGTTGCGATGAGCTCCGAGGAAGCCAGCAAGATGCTGCGCACCTACAATATTGCCTGGTGGGGCAATAATTACTACGACGTCAACGAACTGGGCCACATTAGCGTCTGCCCGGATCCCGACGTCCCTGACGCGCGCGTGGATCTCGCCAAACTGGTGAAAGCCCGTGAAGCGCAGGGCCAGCGTTTGCCTGCACTGTTCTGCTTCCCGCAGATCCTGCAACATCGCCTGCGTTCTATAAACGCCGCGTTCAAGCGTGCGCGTGAATCCTACGGCTATAAAGGCGACTACTTCCTGGTTTATCCGATCAAGGTCAACCAGCACCGCCGCGTGATTGAATCCCTGATCCATTCCGGCGAACCGCTGGGGCTCGAAGCGGGTTCAAAAGCGGAGCTGATGGCCGTTCTGGCACACGCGGGCATGACCCGGTCGGTGATCGTCTGTAATGGCTATAAAGACCGTGAATACATTCGTCTGGCGCTGATTGGCGAGAAGATGGGCCACAAGGTCTATCTGGTTATCGAGAAGATGACCGAAATTGCAATCGTGCTGGAAGAAGCCGAGCGTCTGAACGTGATCCCACGCCTTGGCGTGCGTGCGCGTCTGGCATCACAGGGGTCCGGTAAATGGCAATCCTCTGGCGGCGAAAAATCCAAGTTCGGCCTGGCGGCGAACCAGGTGCTGCAGCTGGTGGAGATCCTCCGCGAGCGCGGTCGTCTGGACAGCATTCAGCTGCTGCACTTCCACCTCGGTTCGCAGATGGCCAACATTCGCGATATCGCGACCGGCGTACGTGAATCCGCACGGTTTTACGTTGAGCTGCACAAGCTTGGCGTGAATATTCAGTGTTTCGACGTGGGTGGCGGCCTGGGCGTGGACTACGAAGGGACCCGCTCGCAGTCTGACTGCTCCGTGAACTACGGCCTGAACGAATACGCCAACAACATCATCTGGGCGATCGGCGACGCCTGTGAAGAGAACGGCCTGCCGCACCCGACGGTGATCACCGAATCCGGTCGCGCGGTGACCGCGCACCATACGGTGCTGGTCTCTAACATTATCGGCGTTGAGCGCAGCGAAACTACCGAAGCGACGCCTCCGGCAGATGATGCCCCGCGTTCCCTGCAAAGCATGTGGGAAACCTGGCAGGAAATGCATGAGCCGGGTACGCGTCGTTCCCTGCGCGAATGGCTGCACGACAGCCAGATGGACCTGCACGACATTCACGTGGGTTATTCTTCAGGCACCTTTAGCCTGCAGGAGCGCGCGTGGGCGGAGCAGCTGTATCTGAACATGTGCCATGAAGTGCAGAAACAACTCGACCCAAGCAACCGCGCGCACCGTCCGATCATCGACGAGCTGCAGGAACGTATGGCGGATAAAATTTACGTCAACTTCTCGCTGTTCCAGTCTATGCCGGATGCCTGGGGTATCGATCAGCTGTTCCCGGTTCTGCCGCTGGAAGGGCTGAACCACGCGCCGGAACGCCGTGCAGTGCTGCTGGACATCACCTGTGACTCAGACGGCGCTATCGATCACTATGTAGACGGTGACGGTATCGCGACCACCATGCCAATGCCGGAGTACGACCCGGAGAATCCGCCAATGCTGGGCTTCTTTATGGTCGGTGCGTACCAGGAGATCCTCGGCAACATGCACAACCTGTTCGGCGATACCGAGGCGGTTGACGTGTTTGTCTTCCCTGACGGCAGCGTGGAAGTTGAGCTGTCCGACGAGGGGGACACCGTGGCGGACATGCTGGAATACGTTCAGCTGGATCCGAAAAAACTACTCACCCAGTTCCGCGATCAGGTGAAAAACACCGGTCTGGACGATGCATTGCAGCAGCAGTTCCTGGAAGAGTTTGAAGCGGGTCTGTACGGGTACACTTATCTGGAAGACGAGTAGGAAACCTCCCTCTCCCGCCGGGAGAGGGTTGGGATGAGGGCATCAGACCGTACAATGCCCTATACTCTCTTGAACCCGCATGCATTACCGGCGATAATTCGCCCCAATTAGCGATTTACGAATCAATCCCTTCCTCGTCGGGTTTAACGACGCGGAGGGGATTTTTTTTCATCTGTTTTTAATGTATCGACTTTAAAAGAGGTCAGGACATGAGCACTTTAGGTCATCAGTACGATAACTCTCTGGTATCTAACGCGTTTGGTTTTTTACGCCTTCCGATGAACTTCCAGCCTTACGACAGCGACGCTGACTGGGTCATCACGGGCGTGCCGTTCGATATGGCCACGTCTGGCCGTGCCGGTGGTCGCCACGGCCCTGCGGCAATCCGTCAGGTATCGACTAACCTGGCCTGGGAGCATAACCGCTTCCCGTGGAACTTCGACATGCGCGAGCGCCTGAACGTGGTGGACTGCGGTGACCTGGTGTACGCCTTCGGCGACGCGCGTGAGATGAGCGAAAAACTGCAGGCGCACGCCGAAAAGCTGCTGGCTGCCGGTAAGCGTATGCTCTCCTTCGGCGGTGACCACTTCGTGACTCTGCCACTGCTGCGCGCTCACGCGAAACACTTCGGTAAAATGGCGCTGGTGCACTTTGATGCGCATACCGACACCTACGCGAACGGCTGTGAATTTGACCACGGCACCATGTTCTTCACCGCGCCAAACGAAGGCTTGATCGATCCTAACCACTCCGTGCAGATCGGTATTCGTACCGAGTTCGATAAAGACAATGGCTTTACCGTACTGGATGCAGGACAGGTGAACGATCGCGGTGTGGACGACATCATCGCGCAGGTTAAGCAGATCGTCGGTGATATGCCGGTTTACCTGACCTTCGACATCGACTGTCTTGACCCTGCGTTTGCACCGGGCACCGGTACGCCGGTGATCGGCGGCCTGACGTCCGACCGCGCCATAAAGCTGGTGCGCGGCCTGAAGGATCTCAACATCGTCGGTATGGACGTTGTCGAAGTGGCTCCGGCTTACGATCAGTCTGAAATCACCGCGCTGGCCGCGGCGACGCTGGCGCTGGAAATGCTCTACATCCAGGCGGCGAAAAGAGGCGAATAAGCCTCACGTGATGTGAAAAAAACCTCTCCATGGAGAGGTTTTTTATTGTCTTCAGAACACGTTAAACGGATATTCCACGTAAGCGCGGATCTCATCCCCGCCCACGTTATAGTCGCTGGCGTTGCTGGAAACGCGCAGCACGGAATAGCGCAGCTTCAGCTTCAGGTCTTTGGCCGGGCCATCCTGCACCTGGTACTGGATCTGGTTAAACCACTCATGCTCTTTGCCGTTGCTGGTTTCGGCGGTTTTAATGTTATCGCCGCGCACGTAGGCCGTGGTCCAGCTCAGCCCCGGCAAGCCAAGGCCGCCGAAGTCCAGACCGTAAGACGCCTGCCATGAACGCTCGTCTTCGCCGTTGAAATCAGACCAGTAAGAGTTTGCCAGCCAGATGGTATTACCGCCGTCACCCACGCCGCCCTGGTCGCGGTAGCCGCCGTAGTTGTAACCGGTGCTGCCGCTGCTCTGCTGGTATGCTACTTTGAAGGTATGAATATCCCAGATGTAGCTCGCCGCCAGGCTCCAGATGGCGTTACTGCGCCCGGTATCCAGGCTGTCTGCGTAACCTTGATTCAGACGGGAGTTATAACCGTTAAAGTCGAGCACCAGCTGTTGCCCGGTGTTGAAGGGCTGTTTGAAGTTCATGCCCAGATACTGCTTGTTCATCACCTCTTCAACGTGAGAGGCATACAGCGCGCCACTGAACTGGTCGTTGAACTGATAGCTCGCACCGCCGAAGGAGAGGCTCTTCAGGCCGCTGTTGTGGCGGTCGTCACTTTTACGCTGCTGGTCGGTGAAGTAACCGGCGTTCACGTCCAGTCCGTCGATCTCTTTCGACGTCAGCATCGTGCCGGTGTAGCTTTCAAACAGCAGGCGCGAGCTGTCGGCATTCACAATAGGTAATTCCGGGCGCTGGTTGCCGTAGCTCAGCACGGTATTGGAGATACGCATTTTGGCTGTTGCGCCAAACTTCGCCAGGTCGGATTTTGCACGTCCATCGTCTTCCTGTTTAAAGAAGTCGATGCCGCCCGCGCCGCTCTTGCCGCGGCCGCCGTCCAGACGGACGCCATATTGGGCGATACCGTCCACGCCAAAGCCCACCAGCCCTTCGGTATAGCCTGACGAAAAGGTCGCAATAATTCCCTGACCCCATTCGGCTTTATCCTGCTGGCCCTGATGATAATCGCGGCTGATGTACGCGTTGCGTAAAAACAGATCCAAATGGCTGTCGTTAATAAAACCCTGGCTGTCTGATTGTTGGCTTGCAACGGCGGGTAATGCGGCGAATAAGCCTAAAGCAACTAACGATAATTCTTTTTTCACGGAGGGAACGTCTCTGTCTTGATATATTAAATTGGAGTGCTGCGTGCGGGATAATTACCCGAATATTTACCGATTGCAATAACTATGTGACGAGACGTTTCAGGGGCAGGGTGTTGATTTGGCAGGGATTCTGGCGGTGTTATCGATACGTGCGGTTAAGTTAACAATTCATGCGAAATAAAAAGGAGGCAAATATGCCTCCTGATAAAATCATTTAATTCCGTCTGCGGCCATTCGATCGCGAATATGCTGTGCGCGCTCAACCGATGCCGGGTGATCGTCGAACATGGAGCTTTGACGGCCTGCTTCCAGTTTTGCCAGTTTTTCGAAGCTGGTGGCTAAGCCGGATGGATTAATGCCGCGTTTGCGCAACAGATCATAAGAATAATCGTCGGCCTCTGATTCCTGACGCTGGGAGAACTGGGAGTTAACCAGCTTCTCGCCCATATCGCCAATCTGGGACTGGGACAGGCTGCCGACAACACCACCCGCCGAGGCCGCTGCCGCACGGACGGCGTTGGTGCCCAGTGCGACCTGCATGCCTTTCTTCACGTGACCGAGGGCAACGTGGCCCATTTCGTGGCCGATGACCGCTTCGACTTCGTTGTCGGTCATCATATCCATCAGCCCGCTGTAGACGCGGATACAGCCGTTTGCCATCGCGAAGGCGTTAACGTCTTTTGCCACGTACACCTTATAGTTCACCGGTTGGCCGTTGATGTTGTCACCCAGCGCAGAGGCAATCTTATTCAGACGCTGCGTATAGGTGCTATTGGCCGGAGCAATAGTCGCTTTTGCATCCATATCTTTACAGGCCTGGTCGCTCAGGGTTTTCACCTGCTCGTCGCTCAGAGAGTAAGCCTGAAAGGCTTCTGCGCCTGAGGACATCAGGCCATTAGAATCCATATTCTGACAGCCGCTCAGCAGGAGCGTTGTTCCCAGGGCCAGCACTATTGCACGCATTTTCATGAGAAGGCTTCCGTACTCGTTAATCTGAATAAAATCTGAAAAGTGCACCGTCAGCGAAGCCGGTGTTGGGCTAAGTATAAGGAATATCTACAGGGGGGGGCGAGCGGATTGCGCAACATGCGAGCATGATCCAGAGATTTCTTAAGATGCAAAAGAATGCTCCATGTACATGACTTGCGGCTTGGGTTACATTGTTGGCACTTTTTTCCGGCGTAGCCCAAAACGCGCTGTCGTCAAGGGCATGGCCTTTAACAGTCCGATCTGGAGTTAAAATGTCCTCACGTAAAGAGCTTGCTAATGCTATTCGTGCGCTGAGCATGGATGCAGTACAGAAAGCCAAATCCGGCCACCCGGGCGCCCCTATGGGTATGGCTGATATCGCCGAAGTCCTGTGGCGTGACTTCCTGAACCACAACCCGCAGAACCCAGCCTGGGCTGACCGCGACCGTTTCGTCCTGTCTAACGGCCACGGCTCAATGCTGATTTATAGCCTGCTGCACCTCACTGGCTACGATCTGCCAATCGAAGAGCTGAAAAACTTCCGTCAGCTGCACTCCAAAACTCCAGGTCACCCGGAAGTGGGTTACACCGCTGGCGTAGAAACCACCACCGGCCCGCTGGGTCAGGGTATTGCTAACGCAGTGGGTATGGCGATTGCCGAGAAGACCCTCGCGGCGCAGTTCAACCGTCCGGGTCATGACATCGTCGATCACTTCACCTATGCATTCATGGGCGACGGCTGCATGATGGAAGGCATTTCTCACGAAGTGTGCTCCCTGGCTGGTACCCTGAAGCTGGGCAAACTGGTTGCGTTCTATGACGACAACGGTATCTCCATCGACGGTCACGTTGAAGGCTGGTTCACTGACGACACCGCAGCACGTTTCGAAGCCTACGGCTGGCACGTTGTGCGTGGCGTTGATGGTCACGATGCTGACTCGATTAAACGTGCCGTTGAAGAAGCGCGCGCGGTAACGGATAAGCCGTCCCTGCTGATGTGCAAAACCATCATCGGCTTCGGTTCTCCGAACAAAGCAGGTACCCACGATTCTCACGGCGCACCACTGGGCGATGCGGAAATCGCACTGACCCGCGAAGCGCTTGGCTGGAACCACCCTGCATTCGAAATCCCGTCTGACATTTATGCACAGTGGGATGCTAAAGAAGCCGGTCAGGTTAAAGAAGCGGCCTGGAACGAGAAGTTCGCTGCCTATGCGAAAGCGTTCCCACAGGAAGCGGCTGAGTTTACTCGCCGTATGAAAGGCGACATGCCGTCTGACTTCGACGCGAAAGCGAACGAATTCATCTCTAAGCTGCAGGCGAATCCATCTAAAATCGCTAGCCGTAAAGCGTCCCAGAATGCGATCGAAGCCTTTGGTCCTTTGCTTCCAGAATTCCTGGGCGGCTCCGCTGACCTGGCTCCATCTAACCTGACTATCTGGTCGGGTTCGAAAGCGATCAACGAAGACGCTGCCGGTAACTACATCCATTACGGTGTACGTGAATTCGGTATGACCGCGATTGCGAACGGTATCTCCCTGCACGGTGGTTTCCTGCCGTATACCTCTACCTTCCTGATGTTTGTAGAGTACGCGCGTAACGCTGTACGTATGGCTGCGCTGATGAAACAGCGTCAGGTGATGGTCTACACCCACGACTCAATCGGTCTGGGTGAAGATGGCCCGACTCACCAGCCGGTTGAGCAGGTTGCTTCTCTGCGTGTGACCCCAAACATGAGCACATGGCGCCCATGTGACCAGGTTGAATCCGCGGTGGCGTGGAAGTACGGCGTTGAGTGTCAAGACGGCCCGACCGCACTGATCCTCTCCCGTCAGAACCTGGCCCAGCAGGATCGTACCGAAGAACAGCTGGCGAACATCGCGCGCGGTGGTTACGTGCTGAAAGATTGCGATGGCCAGCCTGAGCTGATCTTCATCGCCACCGGTTCTGAAGTTGAACTGGCTGTTGCGGCATGGGATAAGCTGTCTGCCGAAGGCGTTAAAGCGCGCGTGGTTTCCATGCCGTCTACCGATGCGTTCGACAAGCAGGATGCTGCATACCGTGAGTCCGTGCTGCCTAAAGCTGTCTCTGCACGTGTAGCTGTAGAAGCGGGTATCGCAGATTACTGGTTCAAATATGTTGGCCTGAACGGCGCCATCGTCGGAATGACCACCTTCGGTGAATCTGCTCCGGCAGAGCTGCTGTTCGAAGAGTTCGGCTTCACCGTTGAGAACGTTGTCGCGAAAGCGAAAGCACTGCTGTAGCTGTTCGTTAGGTGCGGGCTGGTGCCTGCACCCCAATCCTCTCCTACCTGGAGAGGATGAAATACTCAAAACGGTAACCTTTCGGTTACCGTTTTGCATTTACCTCGCTGTAAATTATTCCATCGAAAATGTGACGCAAGTCATATAGCTGGCTTATAGCGCTGGACTGACATTCCTTTTATTCCTCTTTTCGCTTACTCTAGCTGAAGCGTTTCAGTCGATGATATGTTCGACATTTGACCAATCAATCGCAGTTTGTGATAGGCAGGCATTCCCCTTCGGTCGTAGCTGGATTACTCTTTCAGCCACCTCAACTCAGGGATAGCTTTGCAGGAGATCTATGACCGTACGCGTAGCGATTAATGGCTTCGGCCGCATCGGGCGCAACGTGGTTCGTGCTTTATATGAATCCGGGCGTCGTGCGGAAATAACCGTGGTGGCAATCAATGAACTGGCGGATGCTGCGGGCATGGCGCATTTGTTGAAATATGACACCAGCCACGGACGCTTTGCCTGGGACGTTCGCCAGGAAAGGGATCAGCTGTTTGTCGGTGACGATACCATCCGCGTGCTACATGAGAACAGTATTACCGGGCTACCCTGGCGTGAACTGGGCGTGGACGTGGTGCTTGACTGTACCGGCGTGTACGGTAACCGCGAGCATGGCGAAGCGCATTTGGCTGCTGGCGCCAAAAAGGTTCTGTTTTCTCATCCCGGTAGCAACGACCTCGACGCCACCGTCGTTTATGGTGTTAACCAGCAAGAGCTGCAAGCCGAACACCGCATTGTCTCCAACGCCTCCTGTACCACCAACTGCATTATTCCGGTCATCAAACTGTTAGATGATGCGTATGGCATTGAGTCCGGCACCGTGACCACAATTCATTCCGCCATGCACGATCAACAGGTTATCGACGCCTATCATCCGGATTTGCGACGCACTCGCGCAGCGAGTCAGTCGATCATTCCGGTCGATACCAAATTGGCCGCAGGGATCACCCGTATTTTCCCGCAGTTTAACGACCGTTTTGAAGCCATTGCCGTGCGTGTTCCGACGATCAACGTGACCGCAATTGACCTCAGCGTAACGGTGAAGAAACCGGTAAAAGCCTGTGAAGTCAACCTGTTGCTGCAAAAAGCGGCACAGGGTGCATTTCATGGTATAGTTGACTATACGGAATTACCGTTGGTCTCAGTAGATTTTAACCACGACCCGCACAGCGCCATCGTTGATGGTACGCAAACGCGCGTAAGTGGCGCACACCTTATCAAGACGCTGGTCTGGTGTGATAACGAATGGGGCTTTGCTAACCGAATGCTCGACACCACGTTAGCAATGGCCGCGCAAGGTTTCAGGTAAGACGCATAGTGCGTCTGCAAAACTTTAAGAATCAACGAGAGGATTCACCATGTCTGTAATTAAGATGACCGATCTGGATCTGGCAGGTAAACGCGTTTTCATCCGTGCCGATCTGAACGTACCGGTTAAAGATGGCAAAGTGACCAGCGACGCGCGTAT
The DNA here is from genome assembly GCF_036903355.1 of Enterobacter sp. UNJFSC 003. Classification (NCBI taxonomy): domain Bacteria; kingdom Pseudomonadati; phylum Pseudomonadota; class Gammaproteobacteria; order Enterobacterales; family Enterobacteriaceae; genus Enterobacter; species Enterobacter sp. UNJFSC 003. The sequence continues at coordinate 129,924 of NZ_JBAKHK010000007.1, read as the reverse complement.
CCGTGCATCTCTGCCAACCATCGAACTGGCTCTGAAGCAGGGCGCTAAAGTGATGGTAACCTCCCACCTGGGTCGTCCAACCGAAGGCGAGTACAACGAAGAGTTCTCTCTGCTGCCAGTTGTTAATTACCTGAAAGACAAACTGTCTAACCCGGTTCGCCTGGTGAAAGACTACCTGGACGGCGTTGAAGTGGCTGCTGGTGAACTGGTGGTTCTGGAAAACGTTCGCTTCAACAAAGGCGAGAAGAAAGACGACGAAGCGCTGTCTAAGAAATACGCTGCACTGTGCGACGTATTCGTGATGGATGCATTCGGTACGGCTCACCGCGCGCAGGCGTCAACCCACGGTATCGGTAAATTCGCGGACGTCGCCTGTGCCGGTCCTCTGCTGGCGGACGAACTGGAAGCGCTGGGTAAAGCACTGAAAGAACCGGCTCGTCCAATGGTGGCTATCGTTGGTGGTTCTAAAGTTTCTACCAAACTGACCGTTCTGGATTCCCTGTCCAAAATCGCTGACCAGCTGATCGTTGGCGGTGGTATCGCGAACACCTTCGTTGCTGCTCAAGGCCACAATGTCGGTAAATCTCTGTACGAAGCAGACCTGGTTGACGAAGCAAAACGCCTGCTGACAACCTGCGATATCCCAGTTCCAACTGACGTTCGCGTTGCGACCGAGTTCTCTGAAACTGCGACCGCGACCCTGAAATCTGTAAACGACATCAAAGATGAAGAGCAGATTCTGGACCTGGGCGATGTTTCTGCACAGAAACTGGCTGAAATCCTGAAAAACGCCAAAACTATCCTGTGGAACGGCCCTGTTGGCGTGTTCGAATTCCCGAACTTCCGCAAAGGTACTGAAATCGTTGCTAACGCTATCGCCGACAGCGAAGCGTTCTCTATCGCAGGCGGCGGTGACACCCTGGCAGCAATCGACCTGTTCGGTATCGCTGACAAGATCTCCTACATCTCCACTGGTGGTGGCGCATTCCTCGAATTCGTGGAAGGCAAAGTTCTGCCAGCAGTAGCAATGCTCGAAGAGCGCGCTAAGAAGTAAGCCATTCAAGGGCAGGGAAACCTGCCCAATTTTCAGCGCGCTTATAAGAGCTCGCACCTTTTCTAACGGCCGAAGATACAGGACTAAGCAACATGTCTAAAATTTTTGATTTCGTAAAACCTGGCGTTATCACTGGTGATGACGTACAGAAAGTGTTCCAGGTAGCTAAAGAAAACAACTTTGCTCTGCCAGCAGTTAACTGCGTGGGTACCGACTCCATCAACGCCGTACTGGAAACCGCTGCAAAAGTAAAAGCACCGGTTATCGTTCAGTTCTCTAACGGCGGCGCTGCGTTCATCGCAGGTAAAGGCGTGAAAACTGACGTTCCTCAGGGCGCTGCAATCCTGGGGGCTATCTCTGGTGCGCACCACGTACACCAGATGGCCGAGCACTACGGTGTTCCGGTTATCCTGCACACTGACCACTGCGCGAAGAAACTGCTGCCATGGATCGACGGTCTGCTGGACGCAGGTGAGAAACACTTCGCGGCTACTGGTAAGCCACTGTTCTCTTCTCACATGATTGACCTGTCTGAAGAGTCTCTGCACGAAAACATCGAAATTTGCTCCAAGTACCTGGCGCGCATGTCCAAAATGGACATGACCCTGGAAATCGAACTGGGTTGCACCGGTGGTGAAGAAGATGGCGTGGACAACAGCCACATGGACGCTTCTGCACTGTACACCCAGCCAGAAGACGTTGATTACGCTTACACCGAGCTGAGCAAAATCAGCCCGCGCTTCACCATTGCCGCGTCTTTCGGCAACGTACACGGCGTTTACAAACCAGGTAATGTGGTTCTGACCCCAACCATCCTGCGTGATTCTCAGGAATACGTTTCCAAGAAACACAACCTGCCGCACAACAGCCTGAACTTCGTCTTCCATGGCGGTTCCGGTTCTTCTGCTCAGGAAATCAAAGATTCCGTAAGCTACGGCGTAGTGAAAATGAACATCGATACCGACACCCAATGGGCAACCTGGGACGGCATCCTGCAATACTACAAAACCAACGAAGCTTACCTGCAGGGTCAGCTGGGCAACCCGAAAGGCGAAGACCAGCCGAACAAGAAATACTACGATCCACGCGTATGGCTGCGTGCTGCACAGACTTCAATGATCACCCGTCTGGAGCAGGCATTCAAAGAGCTGAACGCGGTTGACGTTCTGTAATTTGAGCTGTTCATAGCATCAGAAAGGTCCGCAAATGCGGGCCTTTTTTTATGGTTTTTCAAGAGCCTGCTTTCACTGATTTTGTGATCTGCTTGGCAAACTCTGCTCTTTTTGTTTACCCTTTACTGACCTGCCTGTCTCCATGGGGGATGGATTTTCATGTTTTGGTTTAGCATAAGGATAAATGAATGGACGATCTTGGTGTAGTAGATGGCATTAACAACGCGGGTACCTGGCTGGTGCGCAACCAGGCCCTACTGATTAGCTATGCTGTGAATATTGCTGCGGCGATTGCCATCATTGTTGTCGGGATGATCGTTGCCCGCACCGTTTCCAGAGGTATCAATCGCGTTCTGCTGTCCCGTCATATTGACGCCACCGTTGCTGACTTTCTCTCCGCACTGGTGCGCTACGCAATTATTGCCTTCACCCTCATTGCGGCCTTAGGCCGGGTTGGGGTTCAGACCGCCTCTGTGATTGCCGTACTGGGTGCCGCAGGTTTAGCCGTGGGTCTGGCGCTGCAGGGCTCGCTTGCCAACCTTGCGGCTGGCGTGCTGTTGGTCACCTTCCGTCCCTTCCGTGCGGGAGAATATGTTGATCTTGGCGGTACCGCAGGAACGGTGTTGAACGTACAGATTTTCTCAACCACGCTGCGTTCAGCTGATGGCAAAATTGTTATCGTGCCAAATAAGAAAGTTATCGACGGCAACATCACGAACTTCTCTCGTGAGCCGGTTCGTCGAAATGAACTGATCGTCGGCGTTGGCTACGATTCTGATACTGACCTGGTGAAGAAGTTGATCACCGATATCATTGAATCAGATGAACGCATCCTTAAGGATCGTGAAATGACCGTGCGTCTGAACGAACTGGGCGCGTCATCCATTAACTTCGTGGTACGTATCTGGAGCAAAAGCAGCGATCTGCAGAATGTCTATTGGGACGTGCTGGAACGCATCAAACGCGAATTTGATGCCAATGGTATTAGCTTCCCGTATCCGCAGATGGACGTGAACGTAAAAAAAATGAAAGAAGTCGAGTAACCTTCTGCCATAGGCCCGGTAAGCGCGAGCGCCACCGGGCTTTTCTATTATTAGCGCTGCTAATACCCAATTAATATTATCCATTTCATCTAATGTTACTCTCGCAGTATAGTCTGCCCCCAAGACAACTGTGTGAGATGTACGTCATGTTATCCTATTACTTTCAAGGGCTTGTGCTAGGTGCGGCCATGATACTTCCCCTCGGTCCACAAAATGCATTTGTGATGAACCAAGGGATTCGCCGCCAGTATCATCTGATGATTGCGCTGTTGTGCGCGGTGAGTGATTTACTGCTGATCTGCGCGGGCATTTTTGGCGGTAGCGCATTGCTGATGCAGTCCCCGTGGCTGCTGGCATTGGTCACCTGGGGCGGCGTGGCGTTTCTGCTGTGGTATGGGTTTGGCGCATTGAAAACGGCCATAAGCAGCAATCTTGAGCTTGCGAGCGCCGAAGTCATGAAGCAGGGACGCTGGAAGATTATTGTCACCATGCTGGCCGTGACCTGGCTCAACCCGCATGTTTATCTCGATACTTTTGTAGTGCTGGGGAGTCTGGGCGGACAGCTGGACGTTGAACCGAAGCGCTGGTTTGCGCTCGGAACGGTCAGCGCCTCTTTCCTGTGGTTCTTCGGCCTTGCCATTCTGGCCGCCTGGCTGGCACCGCGGTTACGGACCGCCAAAGCGCAGCGCATCATTAATACACTTGTGGGGCTGGTGATGTGGTTTATCGCCTTCCAACTGGCAAAAGAGGGGATCCACCATGTTCAGGGATTGTTCAACTAAGCGTTGTCTTATGGACAACTGAACAAGACGCGCTAAGCTTGCTGGCATGCGCCCTGTTGATGGGGCACTCTTCGCAACATGGAGGAATAACAGTGAAGTTTAACGTGATGGCCCTGGCGGCATTAGTGAGTTTAGGCGCGATGTCGGTTCAGGCGAGTGAATTGCCTAATGGCCCGCACATCGTCACTTCAGGCACCGCAAGCGTGGACGCGGTTCCGGATGTTGCAACCCTGGCAATTGAGGTGAACGTCTCGGCGAAAGATGCCGCTACCGCCAAAAAACAGGCTGACGATCGTGTTGCGCAATATCTCTCTTTCCTTGAGCAGAATGGCGTAGGTAAAAAGGATATCAACTCCGCTAACCTGCGTACTCAGCCGGATTATGATTATCAAAACGGCAAAAGTATTCTGAAAGGTTACCGTGCCGTGCGCACCGTTGAAGTCACCGTGCGCCAGCTGGATAAGCTGAATGCATTGCTGGATGGCGCGCTGAAGGCGGGTCTGAACGAAATTCGTTCTGTCTCACTGGGCGTTGCGCAACCTGAGAAATACAAAGATGAAGCACGTAAAGCCGCGATTGATGATGCAATTCATCAGGCGCAGCAGCTGGCTTCTGGCTTCAACAGCAAGCTTGGCCCGGTGTATAGCGTGCGTTACCACGTCTCTAACTACCAGCCAAGCCCGATGGTGCGAATGATGAAGGCGGATGCCGCGCCGGTTTCTGCTCAGGAAACCTATGAGCAGCCAACGATTCAGTTCGACGATCAGGTCGATGTGGTGTTTGAGCTGGAACCTGCTGCCGCGCAGCAGAAACCCGCTCAGTAATGCGTACGCCGGGGTCACCCGGCGTCGTTTTTAGTCCTGCCTCAATACCTTATGCCCAAACGCCAGCAGCGCATCGGTGACGTTGCGCATCATGCGGCTCTCAGGTGCAAAACGATGCCAGTAAAGCATCCGACGCTGATACAGCCCCGGCGTTAAATCAATCAGCTCACCGCTTTTCAACTCTCTTTCAATCTGCAGATGCGGGATCATGCAGCAGGTGGTGCCCTGACGTGCAAGCTGAACGAAGGCTTCAGACGAGTTCACGATATGGCATGGTACGCTGCCCGGCGGCAGGTCAAAGTTTTGCTGCAGGAAGGCCTGATGCATATCGTCAAGATGGTCGAACGCCACGGCCGGTGCTTTAAGCAGGGCTGCGCGGGTGACGCCATTAGGGAAATAACGATCGGCAAAGGCTTTGGAACCGACAAACAGATAATCCAGCGCGCCCAGCTGATCGACCAGACAGCTTGGCAGCGCCTGAGGCTGGATACTGACCGCGCCAACCACTTCCCCACGACGCAAACGTTCCTGGGTGCGGGTTTCATCCTCTACCTGCAAATTAAGGCGGATAGGGGAGTCGGCGAGGACCGGTGCCAGCGCAGGCAATAGCCAGGTTGCGAGGCTGTCGGCATTCACCGCCAGAGAGAGCAGCAGCGGGGTAGAGCCTGTCTGTTCGTCACCCAGCCATTCATCTTCCAGTAGTTCAACCTGGCGCAGCAGGGCGAGCAGCTTTTGCCCTTGTTCAGTGGGACGAGGAGGTACAGTACGCACCAGCAGCGGTTGCCCGAACATGTTTTCAAGCTGTTTGATACGCTGTGATACGGCGGACTGAGTAATACACAGCTTTTGCGCCGCGCGCTCAAAACCTCGTTCACGAATAACCGCATCAAGTGCCTGTAGTGTTCTGTAGTCCGGACGTTTCATTGCTCTGGCGTACTCCTTAATTTTGCTTATTCTGCACTATGACACAATTTTCCCTTCGTGGCAGACGAAATCCATCCGGCGTGTTCTATAATGCGGCCTAAGTTTTCACACCACAGGCAAAACGATCATGACGCAGGATGAACTGAAAAAAGCAGTAGGATGGGCCGCACTCCGGTACGTACAACCGGGTACCATTGTCGGTGTGGGTACGGGATCAACGGCGGCACACTTTATCGATGCCCTGGGCACGATGAAGGGGCAGATCGAGGGCGCGGTTTCCAGCTCTGATGCTTCCACGGAAAAGCTGAAAAGCCTCGGCATTACCGTTTTCGATCTCAACGAAGTGGATCGTCTGGGGATTTACGTGGATGGCGCGGATGAAATCAACGGCCATATGCAGATGATCAAAGGTGGTGGCGCGGCGCTGACCCGCGAAAAGATCATTGCCTCCGTAGCGGACAAATTCATCTGCATCGCGGATGCGTCCAAGCAGGTCGATATCCTCGGTAACTTCCCCCTGCCGGTAGAAGTGATCCCAATGGCGCGAAGCGCTGTGGCGCGACAGCTCGTCAAGCTGGGCGGTCGTCCGGAATATCGCCAGGGCGTCCTCACCGATAACGGTAACGTGATCCTCGACGTTCACGGCCTCGAAATTCTCGATGCCATTGCGCTGGAAAATGCCATAAACGGTATTCCTGGCGTCGTCACCGTAGGCCTCTTCGCCAACCGTGGCGCGGATGTGGCGCTTATCGGTACGGCTGACGGTGTGAAAACCATCGTAAAATGATCTGACGGGGGGAGCACGCCCCCCGCTAAAAAAATTTTGAAAAGCTAAATTCGGTGACTTGTGTCACGTTTTTGCACCACTTTTGCCGATCCTGCCACGTTAATAATTATCCGCAGCATTTTGCTCTGCCATTTTGCCCCGTATGACTTTTCTTCAGAGTGCCGACGCAAACGTTCATATTGCTGCAATAGTTTTTTTTGATATGTTGGCTACAGCGGATTCAAATCCAGCACAACATCAGTTCAGACAAAAACAGGGTCGGGTAAATGGCAAAGGTATCACTGGAGAAAGACAAGATTAAATTCCTGCTGGTTGAGGGGGTGCATCAAAAAGCAATCGATAACCTCCGCGCGGCAGGGTACACCAACATCGAATTTCACAAAGGCGCGCTGGATACTGAAGAGCTGAAAGCGTCCATCCGTGATGCCCATTTCATTGGCCTGCGATCCCGTACTCACCTGACTGAAGATGTTATTGCAGCGGCGGAAAAGCTGGTTGCTATCGGCTGCTTCTGCATTGGCACCAACCAGGTCGATCTGAATGCTGCGGCTAAACGCGGTATCCCCGTCTTCAACGCCCCGTTCTCGAACACCCGTTCCGTGGCCGAGCTCGTGATTGGCGAGCTGCTGCTGCTGCTGCGCGGTATTCCTGAAGCCAACGCCAAAGCGCACCGCGGCGTGTGGAACAAGCTGGCATCTGGCTCATTCGAAGCACGTGGTAAAAAGCTGGGGATTATCGGTTACGGCCATATCGGCACGCAGCTGGGTATTCTGGCGGAATCTCTCGGCATGCATGTTTTCTTCTACGACATTGAAAGCAAACTGCCGCTGGGCAATGCAACGCAGGTCCAGCATCTGTCAGACCTGCTTAACATGAGCGATGTGGTCAGCCTCCACGTGCCGGAAAATGCATCTACCAAAAACATGATGGGTGCGGAAGAGCTGGCTCTGATGAAGCCGGGTTCGCTGCTGATCAACGCCGCGCGAGGCACGGTTGTTGATATTCCGGCACTGGCCGATGCGCTGAAGCGTAAACATCTGGCGGGCGCGGCTATCGATGTGTTCCCAACGGAACCCGCAACCAACAGCGATCCGTTTACCTCTCCGCTGTGCGAATTCGACAACGTGATCCTGACGCCGCACATTGGTGGGTCGACTCAGGAAGCGCAAGAGAATATCGGCCTTGAGGTGGCGGGTAAACTGAGCAAATACTCCGACAACGGCTCTACGCTTTCTGCGGTGAACTTCCCGGAAGTCTCTTTGCCGCTGCACGGTGGTCGTCGTCTGCTGCACATCCACGAAAACCGCCCGGGTGTGCTGACCGCCATCAACCAGATCTTTGCCGAGCAGGGCGTCAACATTGCTGCCCAGTATCTGCAAACGAACTCTCAGATGGGTTACGTGGTAATTGATATTGAAGCGGATGATGATGTTGCCGAGAAAGCCTTGCTGAGCATGAAGGCGATTCCGGGGACGATTCGCGCGCGTCTGCTTTACTGATTTTGACGGCCGGGTAAGGTGCCGCCGCCGCCCGGCTTTGTTCTACCAGGTCCAGGTTTTACTGGGCGTCACCACTGCCGGCAACGGCACATCCCATTTTTCCACCGGCAACGCCTCCACACCTTGACAGTCGTGCGCGTAACCCACCGGCTGTAGCCCATACTGCCGCCAGTTTTGCAGCGTCCTGTCGTAAAAACCGCCGCCCATCCCCAGACGTTGACCCTGCTCATCAAAGGCAACCAGCGGCACGATCAAGACATCCAGCTCAGACAGCGGCAGCACGTCGCGGACGTCGAGTTTGGGTTCAGTGATTTTCAGACGATTCACCACCAGCTCGCTGTGCGGGTGATAGTGGAGAAAGAGCAAGTTTCCCGCGCTAAACGGATGCAGCACCGGCAGGTACACCTTCTTCCCGGCACGCCAGAGCTGTTCGATGAGCGGTTGGGTATCCAGTTCGCCATCAAACGACAGAAACAGGGCGACCGTATGCGCCATGACGACAGGCGGGTATACCATCATTCGTGCAGCAGCGTGTTGAGCAAAATGGGCTTGTTGTTCGGCGGTTAACGCACGGCGTCGTTTACGGATTAACTGACGGATGTCCTGGCGCGATGCAGGAACTTCAGGAAATAGAGTCATGGTAGTTGGTAGAAGAAGAGAGAGGGAATCTCCGAGATGCCGCCGCAGGCTGTAACCCTTGAACCCTTGGTTCAAGGTGAATGTGTCGTCATAGTTTTAAGGCTTCTCGGACGGACCGAGCATGCTCACCAACCATGGAGCGCCACATTCTTGTGGTATGAAATATCGGCTCAGGGGACTGGCCCGCTTGCGAACATCTCAGAGAAATTTTGTCTTCCCAGTTACTCTACCATAGTCAACTGAGAAGTGTTATTCAAACTTTGGTCCCGGTCTTTCGGGATTGCGACCTTGATCAAGCAACGCCTGTTCAATGGTCTGCTGGAGCATTTTAATGCGCTGCTCCATGCTTGCCGCATAGTCGCGGGTTTTTGCTTTTTCCTGAGTCAGTTCATAGCTGATGTTCAACGCGGCGATGAAGACCAGCTGCTCAGTATTTGTGACTCTAGTGCGTTCTTTTAGATCTTGCAACCGCTGATTCAAATCGTCCGCAGCCTGATTCAAAGCATCCCTTTGTTCAGGCGGACAATTCACTCGCAGTGAACGGCCAAAAATCTGGAGATCGACGGGTTGTGCAGACATGCCACCTTCCTGCTGATTGACTGCGCTGCCTTCGCTTACTGCCCCGGGGGCTGCGAAGGGGCGACACTATAGCTACCCTGATGTGAAGATACAAGCCCTTTTCTGGTGTCACCAGGGTCCAAAGTGGTAGCATATCATGAATATTCCTCCAACGATGACGAATGCGCATGTCTAAACAGAACGAAATGCCTGGTTACAAGGATTTAAACCAGTTACTGAACCAGCAGGGAGTGGGGTTAACCCCTGCCGAAATGCACGGTCTGATCAGTGGCATGCTGTGCGGTGGAAACAACGACAGCTCTTGGCAGCCGCTGCTTCACGACCTGACGAACGAAGGGCTGGCATTTGGTCACGAGCTAGCGGAAGCGCTGCGTAAAATGCACTCTGTCACCAGCGATTCGCTGGAAGACGATGGCTTCCTTTTTCAGCTTTATCTGCCTGAAGGCGATGACGTCAGCGTGTTCGATCGCGCCGATGCGCTTGCAGGTTGGGTCAACCACTACCTGCTTGGCCTGGGCGTAACGCAGCCGAAGCTCGACAAAGTGACCGGCGAAGCGGGCGAAGCAATCGACGATCTGCGTAACATTGCGCAGCTTGGCTACGACGAGGACGAAGACCAGGAAGAGCTGGAAATGTCTCTCGAAGAGATCATTGAGTACGTACGCGTGGCGTCTCTGCTGTGCCACGACAACTTTACGCGATCTCAGCCAACCGCGCCGGAAGTCCGCAAGCCAACCTTACATTAAGAACAAGAACGCACAGGAGGGTGTCATGGTTATCTCAAATCAAGAGTATTCTCGCCGTCGGCAGGCGCTGTTGGCAAAAATGCAGCCGGGAAGTGCCGCGCTGATTTTTGCCGCGCCCGAAGTCACGCGCAGCGCCGACAGTGAATACCCTTACCGCCAGAACAGCGATTTCTGGTACTTCACCGGGTTCAATGAACCTGAAGCGGTACTGGTGCTGATTAAGAGCAATGACACCCACAATCACAGCGTTATTTTCAACCGCGTCCGCGATCTGACGGCGGAGATCTGGTTTGGCCGACGTCTTGGTCAAGAGGCTGCACCAGCGACGCTGGGCGTCGATCGTGCGCTGGCCTTTAGCGAAATCAATCAGCAGCTCTATCAACTGCTCAACGGTCTGGACGTGCTCTATCACGCGCAGGGCGAATATGCCTATGCCGATGAGATTGTCTTTACCGCGCTGGATAAGCTGCGCAAAGGTTCACGACAGAACCTGTCCGCGCCAGCCACGCTCACGGACTGGCGCCCGGTGGTGCATGAAATGCGCCTGTTCAAGTCTGAAGAAGAGCTCGACGTGTTACGCCGGGCGGGGGAAATCAGCGCCCTGGCGCACACCCGCGCGATGGAAAAATGCCGTCCCGGTATGTTCGAATATCAGCTTGAAGGGGAAATCCACCACGAATTCAACCGCCACGGCGCGCGCTTCCCGTCCTACAACACGATTGTTGGCGGCGGGGAAAACGGCTGCATTCTGCACTACACCGAAAACGAAAGTGCGCTGCGCGACGGCGATCTGGTACTCATTGACGCCGGTTGCGAATATCAGGGCTATGCGGGGGATATCACCCGTACTTTCCCGGTTAACGGAAAATTCTCACCCGCTCAGCGCGAGATTTATGACATCGTTCTCGAGTCTCTTGAGACCGCGCTGACGCTGTATCGTCCGGGAACGTCTATTCAGGACGTGACCGGCGAAGTGGTGCGCATCATGATTGCCGGCCTGGTAAGACTCGGCATTCTGAACGGTGACGTGGACACCCTGATTGCCGAGAACGCCCATCGCCCGTACTTTATGCATGGCCTGAGCCACTGGCTGGGGCTGGATGTGCATGATGTGGGGGCTTATGGTTCCGAGCGTTCGCGCGTGCTAGAACCGGGTATGGTGTTAACCGTTGAGCCAGGGCTGTATATCGCCCCGGATGCCGATGTTCCGGAACAGTATCGCGGAATTGGCATTCGCATTGAAGACGACATCGTTATCACTGAAAACGGCAACGAGAATCTGACTGCAACCGTCGTGAAAAAAGCCGATGATATTGAGGCGCTGATGGCAGCGGCACGCGTATGAGCGTGATTATCGTTGGCGGCGGCATGACCGGCGCCACGCTGGCGCTGGCTATTTCGCATTTGACGAAAGGACAACTGCCGGTGCATTTGGTGGAAGCCGTTGCGCCGCAGGCCGCTCATCATCCCGGTTTTGATGCCCGCGCTATAGCGCTGGCGCAGGGAACCTGTCAGCAGCTCTCGCGGATTGGCATATGGCAGGCCATTGCCGAGTGTGCGACGGCGATTAATACCGTTCACGTCAGCGACCGCGGCCATGCCGGGTTTGTAACACTTGATGCCCATGATTACCGTATTGACGCGCTGGGTCAGGTTATTGAACTGCATGATTTTGGCCTGCGCCTGTTCCGTCTGTTACAGGATGCACCGGGCGTCACGCTGCACTGTCCGGCTCGCGTCGCCAGCTTCAGCCGCAGTGAAGACGCGGTCAGCGTCACGCTGGAAAACGGCGCAGTCCTTGAGGGCCAGCTTCTGGTGGCCGCAGATGGTTCGCGTTCTGCGCTCGGTACCCAGTGTGGCGTCGAATGGCAGTCGCAGCCTTACGGGCAGGTAGCCGTTATCGCTAACGTCTCGACGGCGGCTGCGCACTGCGGCAGAGCCTTTGAGCGCTTTACGCAACATGGCCCGCTGGCCATGCTGCCGATGTCAGAAGGCCGCTGCTCGCTGGTGTGGTGCCATCCGCAGGAAAAGGTCGACGAGGTGCAGTCCTGGTCTGATGACCGTTTTTGTACCGAGCTGCAGAAAGCCTTCGGCTGGCGTCTTGGGCGTATTACGCATGCGGGCAAACGTTCGGTTTATCCGCTGTCGCTGACGACCGCATCGCAGTCTATCTCCCATCGCGTCGCGCTGGTGGGCAATGCCGCGCAAACGCTGCATCCGATCGCCGGGCAAGGTTTCAATCTTGGCTTGCGTGACGTCATTAGCCTGGCCGAGTCACTGGCACAGGCGTGGGGCGAGCAAAAAGATTGTGGAGCGTATTCAGTGTTAAGCCATTACCAGAAGCGACGCCAGGCCGACAAAGAGGCGACGATTGGCGTTACCGATGGTCTGGTGCATCTGTTTGCCAATCGCTGGGCACCGCTGGTTGCGGGTCGCAACCTCGGGCTGATGGCGATGGAACTATTCATTCCGGCACGTGACGTGCTGGCGCAGCGGACGCTTGGTTGGGTCGCGCGTTAAGGAGTTATCACCGTGCAAAATGTTGATGTCGCCATTGTTGGCGGCGGAATGGTCGGGCTGGCGCTGGCCTGCGGTTTACAGGGCAGCGGCCTTCGCGTGGCCGTTCTGGAACAAAAGCAGCCGCAGCCCGTTGCGCAGGATGCGCCGCCGGAACTGCGTGTCTCGGCAATCAATGCGGCTAGCGAAAAGCTCCTGACGCACCTTGGCGTTTGGTCAGATATCGTGGCGCAGCGTGCCAGCTGCTACCACGGAATGGAAGTGTGGGACAAAGACAGCTTTGGTCATATTGCGTTTGATGATGAAAGCATGGGCTATAGCCATCTGGGCCACATCATCGAAAACGCGGTGATCCACCATGCGCTATGGCAAAAAGCCCAGTCCTGCAGCGACGTGACGCTAATCGCCCCCGCGCAAATCCAACAGGTTGCATGGGGCGAAAACGACGCGTTTATCTCTCTCCAGAGCGGCGATATGTTGACTGCCCGTCTGGTGGTGGGCGCGGATGGGGCGAACTCCTGGCTGCGTAATAAAGCCGATATCCCGCTGACTTACTGGGATTATCGGCATCATGCGATGGTGGCGACAATTCGCACCGAGGAGCCACACGGCGGCATTGCACGCCAGATTTTCCACAGCGACGGCATTCTCGCTTTCCTGCCGTTGAGCGATCCGCACCTGTGCTCCATCGTCTGGTCATTGGTGCCGGAAAAAGCGCAGCTGATGCAGGAAGCCACGCCGGAGGCCTTTAACCAGGCGCTGTGCATGGCGTTTGATAACCGTCTGGGCCTGTGCACGCTTGAGAGTGAACGCCAGGTGTTTCCGTTAACCGGCCGTTATGCGCGTCAGTTTGCGGCGCACCGCCTCGCGCTGGTGGGGGATGCGGCACATACTATTCATCCGCTGGCCGGGCAGGGCGTGAATCTCGGGTTTATGGATGCGGCCGAACTGGTTGAGGAGCTGCGTCGTCTGCAGCGTGAAGGCAAAGATATTGGTCAGCATCTCTATCTTCGCCGCTACGAACGTAGCCGCAAGCACAGTGCGGCGATGATGCTGGCGGGCATGCAGGGCTTTCGCGAGCTGTTTGCCGGGGCAAATCCGGCCAAAAAGCTGCTGCGCGACATTGGTCTCAAGCTCGCCGATACTCTCCCGGGTGTAAAACCTCAACTCCTTCGCCAGGCGATGGGTCTTAACGATCTCCCGCACTGGCTGCGCTAACTTAGACCCCCATCACATTTTATTTTCCCGGCCTCTGCGCCGGGGAAATGTCCTCGTTTGAAATAATCTAATTCCACCTCCTTTTTCGCATTAGATTAACTAATGTCGCGTTTTTGATGTCACGGAAATTTGGCCTGATTTTCGGCATTAAATATCACCATGTTCTAAATTATGTTAGGCGAGTGTTAACTTTATGCGGGTTTAATCGCATTATTCCAGTGAATAACTCTGTAGGCTTTTCAGCGTTTTTTGGTCATAAGCTAATGTGATGACCTGTTTTACCTTATGGTTAACCGCCGGTTTCGGTGGTAAGTTCAGGTAAAAGAGAACGTTTGCGTCAAGGTCGGAAATGCGATCCCGGCGCCGGGTTTTGTGGCTATTCAGGCACACGAAACGCAAGACAGCCCTGCTTATTCAACGAGGAAAAGATGGCTCAACAGACTCCTTTGTACGAACAACACGTGTTATGTGGCGCCCGCATGGTGGACTTCCACGGCTGGATGATGCCGCTGCACTACGGCTCACAGATTGATGAGCACCACGCGGTGCGCACCGATGCCGGTATGTTCGACGTGTCCCACATGACGATTGTCGACCTGCGCGGTAGCCGCACCCGGGAGTTTTTGCGTTATCTGTTGGCAAACGACGTCGCCAAACTGAAGACGCCGGGTAAAGCGCTCTATAGCGGCATGCTAAATGCCTCCGGCGGCGTGATTGATGACCTCATCGTCTATTACTTCGCTGAAGATTTCTTCCGCCTCGTTGTTAACTCCGCTACCCGCGAAAAAGACCTCTCCTGGATCACTCAACACGCTGAACCTTACGCCATCGACATCACCGTTCGTGATGACCTGTCGCTAATTGCCGTTCAGGGGCCAAACGCCCAGGCAAAAGCGGCCTCGCTGTTCAGCGACGAGCAGCGTAACGCCACCGAAGGCATGAAGCCGTTCTTCGGCGTGCAGGCAGGCGATCTGTTTATCGCCACCACCGGCTATACCGGTGAAGCGGGCTACGAAATTGCGATGCCTAACGAGAAAGCCGCTGATTTCTGGCGCGCGCTGGTGGACGCGGGCGTGAAGCCTGCTGGTCTGGGGGCGCGCGATACGCTGCGCCTGGAAGCGGGCATGAACCTGTACGGCCAGGAAATGGACGAAGGTGTTTCTCCGCTGGCCGCTAATATGGGCTGGACCATCGCCTGGGAACCGGTCGACCGCGAATTCATTGGCCGTGAAGCGCTGGAACTGCAGCGTGAAAAGGGCACTGAACAGCTTGTTGGCCTGGTGATGACTGAAAAAGGCGTACTGCGCGGCGAGCTGCCGGTGCGTTTCACCGATGCCGATGGCAACCATCGCGAAGGCGTGATCACCAGCGGATCCTTCTCACCGACGCTGGGCTACAGTATTGCACTGGCGCGCGTTCCGGCCGGCATTGGCGAAACGGCAGTGGTGCAGATCCGCAACCGTGAAATGCCGGTCAACGTAACCAAACCGATTTTTGTTCGCGCCGGTAAGCCGGTCGCCTAATCATTTTTATCAGGAGAACTCCAATGAGCAATGTGCCAGCAGAACTGAAATACAGCAAAGAACACGAGTGGCTGCGCAAAGAAGCGGACGGCACTTACACCGTAGGGATCACCGAGCACGCGCAAGAGCTGCTGGGCGACATGGTATTTGTTGACCTGCCGGACGTAGGTGCCACCGTCAGCGCGGGCGACGACTGCGCGGTGGCCGAGTCCGTAAAAGCGGCCTCTGATATCTACGCCCCCGTCAGCGGTGAGATTGTTGCCGTGAACGACGCACTAAGCGACTCCCCGGAACTGGTCAACAGCGAGCCTTATGAAGGCGGCTGGATCTTCAAGATCAAAGCCAGCGACGAATCGCAGATTGCTGCGCTGCTGGATGCGACCGCGTACGAAGCACTGTTAGAAGACGAGTAAGCCATACCTCTCTCCTCCTTGGGGAGAGGGAGAAAACACATTCACTGCACGTTTCAGGAACCATCGCTCATGACACAGACTTTAAGCCAGCTTGAAAACCGTGGCGCCTTCATTGAACGTCACATTGGGCCGGATGCTCAGCAACAGCAGGATATGCTGAAGACAGTTGGCGCGGATTCATTAAACGCACTGATCGGCCAGATCGTGCCAAAAGATATCCAGCTTGCTACGCCGCCTCAGGTAGGTGAAGCCACCACGGAATTCGCCGCACTGGCGGAGCTGAAGGCCATTGCTGGCCGTAACAAGCGCTTTAAGTCTTACATTGGCATGGGCTACACCAACGTGCAGTTACCGCCGGTCATCCTGCGCAATATGCTGGAAAATCCGGGCTGGTACACCGCGTACACGCCGTACCAGCCAGAAGTCTCTCAGGGGCGTCTGGAAGCGTTGCTGAACTTCCAGCAGGTGACGCTGGATCTGACCGGCATGGATATCGCTTCCGCTTCCTTGCTGGACGAAGCTACCGCGGCAGCCGAAGCGATGGCGATGGCTAAGCGCGTGAGTAAGCTGAAAAATGCGAACCGCTTCTTCGTGGCCGCAGACGTACATCCGCAAACGCTGGACGTTGTTCGCACCCGTGCGGAAACCTTCGGCTTTGACGTGATCGTTGATGACGCTGACAAAGTGCTGGATCACCAGGATGTCTTCGGCGTGCTGTTGCAGCAAGTCGGTACCACCGGTGAAGTTCACGACTACAGCGCGCTGATTGCCGAGCTAAAAGCGCGCAAAGTCGTTGTTAGCGTCGCTGCCGATTTTATGGCACTCGTCCTGCTGACGGCGCCGGGCAAACAGGGTGCGGACATTGTCTTCGGCTCTGCACAGCGTTTCGGCGTGCCGATGGGCTACGGTGGCCCGCACGCGGCCTTCTTCGGCGCAAAAGATGAATTCAAACGCTCCATGCCTGGCCGTATTATCGGCGTCTCAAAAGATGCTGCCGGTAACACCGCGCTGCGCATGGCGATGCAGACACGCGAGCAGCACATCCGCCGCGAGAAAGCGAACTCCAACATCTGTACCTCGCAGGTTCTGCTGGCCAACATCGCCAGCCTGTATGCGGTATTCCACGGTCCGGCGGGCCTGAAGCTCATTGCCAGCCGCATTCACCGTCTGGCCGATATTCTGGCCTGCGGCCTGCAGCAAAAAGGTCTTAAGCTGCGCCATGCCCACTTCTTCGATACCCTGTGTGTCGACGTGGCTGACAAAGCGGCAGTGCTGGCTCGCGCGAATGCGGCAGAGATCAACCTGCGCAGCGACATCCACAACGCCGTCGGGATTACGCTGGATGAAAGCACCACCCGTGAAGATATCCTGAACCTGTTCAGCGTGCTGCTGGGTGATGCGCACGGTCTGGACATCGACGCGCTCGACAAAGAGGTCGCGCTCGACAGCCGCTCAATTCAGGCAAGCATGCTGCGTGACGACGCGATCCTGACGCATCCAGTGTTCAACCGCTATCATAGCGAGACCGAGATGATGCGTTATATGCACTCTCTCGAGCGCAAAGATCTGGCGTTGAACCAGGCGATGATTCCGCTGGGCTCCTGCACCATGAAGCTGAACGCTGCAGCCGAAATGATCCCCATTACCTGGCCTGAGTTTTCTGAGCTACACCCATTCTGCCCGCCAGAACAGGCGGAGGGTTATCATATGATGATCAACCAGCTTTCCGACTGGCTGGTGAAGCTGACCGGGTATGACGCACTCTGCATGCAGCCGAACTCTGGCGCGCAGGGTGAATACGCGGGTCTGCTGGCGATCCGTCACTATCACGAAAGCCGCAACGAAGGGCACCGCGATATCTGCCTGATCCCAAGCTCCGCGCATGGCACCAACCCGGCCTCTGCCCAGATGGCGGGCATGGAAGTGGTAGTGGTTGCCTGTGATAAAAACGGCAACATTGACCTTGCTGATCTGCGTGCGAAAGCCGAGCAGGCGGGCGATAAACTTTCCTGCATCATGGTGACTTATCCGTCCACCCACGGCGTGTATGAAGAAACTATCCGCGAAGTGTGCGAAGTAGTGCATCAGTTTGGCGGTCAGGTTTATCTCGACGGCGCGAACATGAACGCGCAGGTCGGTATTACGTCTCCAGGCTTTATCGGCGCGGACGTGTCGCACCTGAACCTGCACAAAACCTTCTGTATTCCACATGGCGGTGGCGGTCCGGGTATGGGCCCAATCGGCGTGAAAGCGCATCTGGCACCGTTTGTTCCTGGCCACAGCGTTGTGCAGATTGAAGGCATGCTGACCCGTCAGGGTGCGGTCTCTGCTGCACCGTTCGGGAGCGCCTCTATCCTGCCAATCAGCTGGATGTACATCCGCATGATGGGGGCTGAAGGGCTGAAGCAGGCAAGTCAGGTGGCAATTCTGAACGCTAACTACATTGCGACCCGCCTGAAGTCTGCCTTCCCGGTGCTCTATACCGGCCGTGATGGTCGCGTGGCGCACGAGTGCATTCTGGATATTCGTCCGCTGAAAGAGCAGAGCGGCATTAGCGAACTGGATATCGCCAAGCGTCTGATCGACTACGGATTCCATGCGCCAACCATGTCGTTCCCGGTTGCGGGTACGCTGATGGTCGAGCCAACGGAGTCCGAGAGCAAAGCCGAGCTAGACCGCTTTATTGACGCGATGCTGGCCATCCGTATGGAGATCGATCGCGTGATGGACGGTGAGTGGACGCTGGAAGACAACCCGCTGGTCAACGCGCCGCACACCCAGCACGAAATGGTCGCCGAGTGGCCCCACGGCTACAGCCGCGAGCTGGCTGTCTTCCCGGCTGGCGTGGCAAACAAATACTGGCCAACCGTGAAGCGTCTTGATGACGTCTACGGCGACCGCAACCTGTTCTGCTCCTGCGTGCCGATGAGCGAATACCAGTAATCGTCCAGATGGAGTAACGTAAGCCGGGTAAGGCGAAGCCGCCACCCGGCTTTTTTATTGGGAGAAGATAATGGGCATTGCACTGGTCACTGGCGCGAGCCGCGGCATTGGTAAAGCAACTGCGCTGCAGTTGGCAGCAGAAGGCTACACCGTCGCGGTGAATTATCACCACAACACCAAAGCCGCGACGGACGTCATCAATCAGATCGCCGAGGCGGGCGGTAAAGCCTTTGCCCTGCGTGCGGATATTAGCGATGAAGCTCAGGTGCTGGCGATGTTCGACAGTCTTGACCGTGAAGGCGAGCCGTTGATCGCGCTGGTGAATAACGCCGGGATCCTGTTTGAACAATCCACCATCGAAAATCTGTCGGCTGAACGTATAAATCGCGTGCTGACCACCAACGTCACGGGCTATTTCCTCTGCTGTCGTGAAGCCGTTAAGCGCATGTCGCACAAACACGGCGGCAAGGGCGGGGCGATTGTGAATGTCTCATCGGCGGCATCTCGCCTGGGCGCACCGGGTGAGTATGTGGATTACGCGGCGTCCAAAGGCGCGGTGGATTCACTGACTACCGGGTTAGCGCTGGAGGTGGCGGCACAAGGCATTCGCGTAAATTGCGTACGGCCTGGACTGATTTATACCGACATCCATGCCTCTGGGGGGGAACCGGGACGCGTGGATCGGGTCAAGGCATTGCTTCCGATGCAGCGTGGCGGCCAGCCGGAAGAGGTGGCGCAGGCGATTGTCTGGCTGCTGAGCAAGAAGGCGTCGTACGTGACGGGAAGCTTTATTGAGCTAGCGGGCGGAAAGTAAATTAGTCGTCCTCCCCCGCGGGGAGAGGACGGGTAACGTTAAAGCGTCTCGCCGTTGCTGGCAATCACGCCTTTATACCACTCGAAGCTCTTCTTACGAGAACGCGACATATCGCCCGTACCGTCATCATGCTTGTTCACATAGATAAAGCCGTAACGCTTGCTGTACTGACCCGTAGTGAAGGAGACGCAGTCGATACAGCCCCACGGCGTGTAACCCATCAGATCCACTCCGTCGTACGTAACGGCTTTAATCATCTCTTCCACGTGCGCGCGCAGATAGTCGATGCGGTAGTCGTCATTGATGCTGCCGTCCTGCTCCACGTTATCGTAGGCGCCAAAACCGTTTTCCACGATGAACAGCGGCTTCTGATAACGTTCATACAGTTCGCAAAGCGCATAGCGCAGACCGACCGGGTCAATCTGCCAGCCCCAGTCTGACGCCTTCACGTGCGGGTTCGGCACGCTGCCTTCGAAACCTGAAATGGCATCGCCGGTACCGCCTTCCGCTTTGACCGCGTTAGTCATGTAGTAGCTAAAGCCCAGGTAGTCGCAGGTGCCTTCGCGGAGGATCTGCTCGTCGCCTGCTTCCATTTTGATGGTGAAGCCGCGACGTTCCCATTCGATCAGCACGTATGAAGGGTAGTAACCGCGAAGCTGAACGTCGGTAAAGACATAACGTTCACGCATGGATTCCTGTGCGAACATCACGTCTTCAGGTTTGCAGGAGAACGGATAGAGCGCGACCATTGCCAGCATGCAGCCGACTTTCATTTCAGGGTTAATGCGACGCGCCGCTTTCACCGCCAGCGCGCTGGCCACGAACTGGTGGTGAAGCACCTGATACATGGTCTCTTCCGGGTTATCGTGCTCGGTATAGACCACGCCAGAGCAGCAGTAACCGAACAGCGGGGCACGCCAGTTACGCTGGTTGTTGATCTCGTTGAAGGTCATCCAGTATTTGACCTTATTCTTGTAACGCTCGAAGACAACTTCAGAGAAGCGCACAAAGAAATCGACCACTTTACGGTTGGTCCAGCCACCGTATTCCTGCACCAGATGCAGCGGCATTTCGAAGTGGGAGAGGGTGATCACCGGCTCGATATTGTATTTCAGGAGTTCATCGAACATGTCGTCGTAAAACTTCAGCCCTTCTTCATTGGGCTGCGTTTCATCACCTTTCGGGAAGATACGCGTCCAGGCGATAGAGGTGCGGAAACACTTGAAGCCCATCTCGGCAAACAGCTTGATATCCTCTTTATAGTGGCCGTGGAAGTCGATGGCTTCATGGTTTGGGTAGTATTTGCCCGGCACCACTTCCTGCGTGATTTCACGCGGTACGCCGTGGGCACCACCGGTAAGCACGTCACAAATGCTTGGCCCTTTGCCGCCTTTGTTCCAGCCCCCTTCAACCTGGTGAGCCGCGACCGCGCCACCCCATAAAAAATCTTTTGGTAAGGTCAATTTTTTCATCACTGCTATTCCCAATAAATGACTCATTGGGATCGAGTCTAGCAAAGCGAAATTAAATGTCACGATATAACAATTTACGCGAATTGTGATTTGTCACATCTAAAAAACAGGGTGTTTTATTCCGTTAGTTTCTTCGCCAGCTTTCGCCCCAGTGACTCCAGAATATAGATGACGGGTATTTGCGTGGTGATATCGTAGACGCCAGCAATACGTGTTTGTGGAACATGCCAGGAGAGATTAAAGTCAGCCAGTTTCGCGAGACGGGAGTGTTCATGGCTGGTGATCGAGAGCACTTTACAGTGGTGCAGGCTGAACTGGCTGGCGAAGCGTAAGATCTCTTCTGTTTCGCCGGAGACAGACAGAACAATCGCCAGCGCATTTTTGGCCATATCGTTGGTAACAGGGAAATAAGGATCGTCGATATGATTGCTGAATTTACCGATATTTGAAAAGAATCGCGCGCCATATTTTGCCAGCGAGCCCGAGGTGCCTGCGCCAACAAATATAATACGCTCGGACGATAAAATAATATTTACCGCGCTATCCAGTAACGCGTCGAATTCTTCATTGTTAACGCTTTTAAAGAAGCTGATAATTTCGCTGGCCCCGAAGTTAGCCTGCTGCGGTTCGTTCTGTTCTAAATAGAGTTTAAAGCGCACCCGGAATTCAGAGTAGCCTTCGCAGTTGAGCTTGCGGCAAAAGCGCAGGATCGTGGTGGTTGAGACGCCAGCCGCGTCCGCCAGCTCGCGGATGGTCATATACATTACTTTGTCACGGTTTTTAATGACATAGTTGTAGACCATCATCTCAAGGTTATTGAGGCTGGCAACGGCGGAATGGGAGAACATGCTCACAATGGCTAAACTCACTCATCAGACTTTTCTTCAGGGAATAATAACATGCAGCCAAACGACATCACTTTTTTTCAGCGCTTTCAGGAAGACATTCTGGCAGGGCGTAAAACCATCACTATCCGGGACGAAAGTGAGTCCCATTTCAAGGTGGGCGATATCCTGCGCGTAGGGCGCTATGAAGATGAGGGATATTTTTGCACTATCGAAGTGACCGGAACGTCGACCGTTACGCTGGAGGCATTGACGGAAAAACACGCAGAACAGGAGAATATGACCCTGGAGACGCTGAAAAGCGTGATTGCGGAAATCTATCCCAATCAGAACCAGTTTTATGTGATTGATTTTAAATGTATTTGAAATAAATAGAAACACTTGTTCGCTGAAATTAAGGTGTAACTGTCTGATTGCCATTTGGAAATGTAATGTATAACTTTATTTTAGCGAACAGGTGTTCACTGGAATCATTCTCAGTTAGCATAGTCTGGCGATGAATAATCATCTTTAGTTTTCCCGGAGTTTTGTATGGTGAAAAAACCATTAATCGCACAGGGATATTCACTGGCTGAGGAAGTAGCCAACAGTATAAGCCATGGCATTGGCCTGGTGTTTGGGATTGTCGGTTTAGTGTTGTTGCTTGTGCAGGCGGTGGATTCCAACGCCAGCGCAATGGCAATTACCAGTTACAGCCTGTATGGCGGGAGTATGATCCTGCTATTTCTGGCGTCTACGTTGTATCACGCGATCCCCCATCAACGGGCCAAGCTCTGGCTCAAAAAATTTGACCACTGCGCTATCTATCTTCTTATTGCGGGCACGTACACGCCGTTTTTGCTGGTAGGGTTAAACTCGCCGCTGTCGCGTGGCCTGATGATGGTTATCTGGAGCCTGGCGCTGCTGGGGATCTTGTTTAAGCTGACCATCGCACACCGGTTTAAGGTGCTGTCACTGGTGACTTACCTGACGATGGGCTGGCTGTCGCTGATTGTGGTTTATCAGCTGGCGACGAAGCTGTCCGTAGGCGGCGTTACGCTCCTGGCTGTCGGTGGTGTGGTTTACTCGCTGGGTGTGATTTTCTACGTCTGCAAGCGGATCCCATACAACCATGCTATCTGGCACGGGTTTGTGCTGGGCGGAAGCGTATGCCACTTTTTGGCGATCTATTTGTACGTAGGGCAGGTGTAGTTTTTAGGCCCGGTGAGCGCAGCGCCACCGGGCAATACAGCATTACTCTTCCAGTGAATACGGCAGCGGCACAATACTCAGCGTATTCATATCATCACGCACGCGGAATACGCTGTCGGCTTCCATATCGTTGTTCATCACCACCTGAACCAGCAGGCTGCCATCATCAAGCTGCACGGCAGCTAAAACCGTGCCGGTGCGGCGCCAGTTTTCACCCATCTTCAGCTCTAGATCTTCACCGGCTTCCGGTACACGGCTGGCATGGCCTGAAAGCGTCCATAAAGCACGTTTGTTCGCCCCGCGGAATTTCGCGCGTGCCACCATTTCCTGACCGGTGTAGCAGCCTTTCTTGAAGCTGATCCCACCCAGAGCCTGAATATTGGTAGCCTGAGGAATAAATTGCGCGCTGTTTACGGCGTCGATTATCGGCAGTCCCGCTTCAATATTCAGCGCCAGCCACTGTTGGCTATTGTTGAATTGCGCTTCGCCGCGTAAGGCTTCGGTCACGCGCTCGGCGGTGGCGACGTCGGTCACCAGCAGGAAGCGTTCAGCGGGATGTTCAAACCACAGAATGGATGTTTCGCCTTCGTGAACCAGCTGTTTTTGCGCATCAGGCAGTTCGCTGAACACATTTTTCAGCGCCGCACGAGCCTGAAAACCCGCTACGCCCAGCAGCACATGCTCATCGTCCGCGGCGATGAGCACTTTGGAAAAGACCGCATATTTTTTGAGTTCGGTGAGCTGAGCATCACGCAGGCTGCGGCGCTCAATCAAGGCAAACCCATCCTGACGACGGAACAGACGCAGGTTGCTCCACATCTTGCCTTTAGGATCGCAGTGCGCCGCCAGCAAGTGCTGATGTTCAGTCATCTGGCTGACATCGGCCGTGACCTGCCCCTGCAGATATTTTTCGGCGTCGGCACCCTTCAGTGTCGCCAGCGCCCAGTCATCAAGAGTAATAAGCGTCAGCGGCAGACGCGCAGAGGCGGCGGGCTGGCGAGGAGAAAATGGAGTAAAGGCCATAGTGATATCCTGAATTGCTTAACGCTTTGATAATGCCTAATGGTAAAAGAGACTACAGGCAATGCAAGCGCTTTCAGCAGGCCATTCGTGCCATAACGCAGTAATGCGTAGCGCTACGCAAAACAGTGAAATCCTCTGTCTTTGTAGGGTTTATTGTGGAAGCCAGCTCGACGTTCGCAATATTCCAGTAAAGAAACGGTCAAAAACACGTTACACTAGCGAGTGTCCCCGCAGAGAAATAAAGAACACTGAAAGGGGTACCGACTGTGCCAAACGTAATGCAGGAAACAGAACATGGATATTAACAACAAGGCCCGAATCCACTGGGCGTGTCGCCGCGGTATGCGTGAGCTTGATATTTCCATCATGCCTTTCTTCGAATATGAATTTGACACCTTAAGCGATGAGGATAAGCGTCTGTTTGTTCGCCTGCTTGAGTCTGACGATCCTGATTTATTCAACTGGCTGATGAATCACGGCAAACCCGCCGACACCGAGTTGCAACGGATGGTGCAATTAATTCAAACACGGAATCGGGAACGTGGTCCTGTGGCAATCTGATCTCCGCGTCTCGTGGCGCTCGCAGTGGATGTCGTTATTGCTCCACGGCCTGGTTGCGGCATTTGTTTTACTGATGCCGTGGCCGCTTAGCTATACGCCGCTGTGGCTGTTATTGCTGTCGTTTGTCGTCTTTGACAGCGTTCGCAGCCAGCGTCGGATCAATGCCCGTCAGGGGGAAATCAAATTACTGATGGATTCTCGCCTGCGATGGCAGGGGAAGGAATGGGAAATCTTGGGTATGCCCTGGATGCTCAGTTCCGGCATGATGTTACGGTTACGTAACGTGGAGGGCGGACGTCGTCAGCACCTGTGGCTGGCAGCCGACAGTATGGACAGCGCAGAGTGGCGAGACCTGCGTCGAACCTTGCTGCAACAGCCGACGCAGGAATAAGCGCGCGTTAGCTAAACTTCTCTGCCATTTCGCCCAGAATCTGTTCGCACCAGTTTTGCAGGCGTTCATCGCTCAGATCGTACTGGTTGGTTTCATCCAGCGCGAGCCCGACAAACAGTTGCCCATCAGCGATTATCGGTTTTTTACTGGTAAATTCGTACCCTTCGGTTGGCCAGTACCCGATAAACGTGGCGCCTTTTGGTGCCAGCTTGTCATGCAGCATGCCGAGCGCATCCAGGAACCATTCGCCATAACCCAGCTGATCGCCCATGCCGTACATTGCAATGATTTTGCCGTCGAGATTGAGCGTGTCGAGTTGATCCCAGATGGCTTCCCAGTCTTCCTGTATCTCGCCGAAGTCCCAGGTCGGGATGCCAAGGATCAGCACATCGTACTGCTCCATCAGCGTAAGCGCGTCATCTTTCAGGTTATGCAACGTCACCAGTTCCGGGCCAATGATGTCGCGGATTTTCTCTGCCGCCATCTCGGTATAGCAGGTGCTGGAACCATAGAAAAGACCAATATTCATCGCGTAACTATCTCAATTCTTGCTATGACTTTGCGCGTAGTGTACCAGAAACCGGTAGCAATCAGGCATAATGGCCTGATTGCAGAATCATAGGGGCTGATGTGGAAAAGGATCTCGCACTCATCGAACAGTTTCTCGATGCGCTTTGGCTGGAGAAAAACCTGGCCGAGAATACGCTCAGTGCCTACCGGCGCGATCTCAACATGCTGGTGGAATGGCTGGCGCGCCGAGAGCTGTCGCTTGAAACCGCGCAACACGACGACCTGCAGGCTTTGCTGGGCGAACGCATGGAAGGGGGCTATAAGGCCACCAGTTCCGCGCGTCTACTAAGCGCAATGCGTCGGCTGTTTCAGCATCTTTACCGTGAGAAAATACGCGCGGACGATCCCAGCGCGCTGCTGGCATCCCCTAAGCTTCCGCAGCGTTTGCCGAAAGATCTCAGCGAAGCACAAGTTGAGAGATTATTACAGTCGCCCGCGGTTGACCTGCCGCTGGAGTTACGCGATAAAGCCATGCTTGAGCTATTGTATGCTACCGGCTTGCGCGTTTCGGAACTGGTTGGTCTGACGATGAGCGACATTAGCCTGCGCCAGGGGGTCGTTCGCGTGATAGGTAAAGGAAACAAGGAACGGCTGGTACCGCTGGGTGAAGAGGCGGTTTACTGGCTTGAAACGTATCTGGAGCACGGGCGTCCGTGGCTGCTGAACGGCGTTTCTATAGACGTCTTGTTCCCCAGCCTTCGCGCGCAGCAGATGACCCGGCAAACGTTCTGGCATCGCATTAAGCATTACGCCACACTGGCTGGCATCGACAGTGAAAAGCTGTCCCCGCACGTATTGCGTCATGCCTTCGCGACGCATCTGTTAAACCACGGTGCGGATTTACGCGTCGTGCAGATGCTGCTGGGACACAGCGATCTTTCAACGACGCAGATTTACACCCATGTCGCGACGGAACGCCTGCGGCAGCTACACCAACAGCACCACCCTCGTGCGTGAGTGCCGACGAATTGTAACAGGATCACATATGAAAAAGTCTTTTGCGCTGTTCACCCTGCTGGCAGCCTCATTTACCGGTGTTGCCCATGCGGATGATGCCGCTATTAAACAGTCGCTGACCAAACTCGGCGTCACCAGCAGCGATATTCAACCTGCGCCGGTTGCGGGAATGAAAACCGTCTTAACCAACAGCGGTGTGCTGTATGTGACCGAAGACGGGAAGCACATTATTCAGGGTCCGATGTACGACGTGAGCGGCGCCCAGCCGGTGAACGTCACTAACCAGCTGCTGATGAAGAACCTGAACGCGCTTGAAAAAGAGATGATTGTTTACAAAGCGGCGCAGGAAAAGCATGTGATTACCGTCTTCACCGACATCACCTGTGGCTACTGCCACAAGCTGCATGAAGAGATGAAAGACTATAACGCATTGGGTATTACCGTGCGTTATTTGGCCTTCCCGCGTGCGGGCGTGCAAAGCCAGCCCGAGCAGGACATGAAGGCGATCTGGTGTGCTAAAGACCGTAACAAAGCCTTTGACGACGCCATGAACGGTAAAGGCGTGCAGCCAGCGTCCTGTGATATCGATATCGCCAACCACTACGCGCTGGGCGTGCAGTTTGGCGTGAACGGTACGCCAGCCATCGTGCTGAGCAACGGCTATGTGGTGCCGGGCTATCAGGGACCAAAAGAGATGAAAGAGTTTCTCGACGCGCACATGAAACAGACGGGTGGTAAATAATCCGCGTGAAAGCCCCGATAAAATTGCGCCGCCGCGAAGCGGTTGAAACGGCTGATTTACCTGACGATCTATCGCCGCTGCTTAAGCGCCTTTATGCCAGCCGTGGCGTGCGTTCAGCAGAGGATCTTGAGCGCGGCGTCAAAGGCATGTTGCCCTGGCAGCAGCTGAGCGGCGTCGAAAAGGCGACCGACATGCTCTACAACGCATTCCGTGAAGGGACGTGTATCGTCGTGGTGGGGGATTTTGACGCCGATGGCGCAACCAGTACCGCACTGAGCGTGCTCAGCCTGCGCGCGCTTGGCTGCGATAACGTCACGTATCTTGTGCCGAACCGGTTTGAAGATGGCTACGGGCTCAGCCCGGAAGTGGTCGATCAGGCCCATGCGCGCGGTGCGCAGATGATCCTGACCGTCGATAATGGGATCTCTTCCCATGCGGGTGTCGATCATGCTCATGCCCTGGGGATCCCGGTATTGGTCACGGATCACCACCTGCCCGGTGAAACGCTGCCTGCCGCCGAAGCCATAATTAACCCGAACCTGCGTGACTGTGATTTCCCGTCGAAATCCCTGGCGGGCGTCGGCGTGGCATTTTATCTGATGCTGGCGCTGCGTACGCTGCTGCGGGATAAAGGCTGGTTCGAGTCCCGCGGGATTGCGGTGCCGAACCTCGCGGAGTATCTCGACCTGGTTGCGCTGGGTACCGTGGCGGACGTGGTGCCGCTGGATACCAATAACCGCATTTTAACCTGGCAGGGCTTAAGCCGCATTCGGGCGGGCAAGTGCCGTCCGGGCATTAAGGCGTTGCTGGAAATTTCTAACCGCGATCCGCTCAAGCTGGCGGCAAGCGATTTAGGTTTCGCGCTCGGGCCGCGTTTGAACGCCGCCGGAAGGCTGGATGATATGTCCGTCGGCGTGGCGCTACTGCTGTGCGATAACATTGGTGAAGCACGTGTGCTTGCCAATGAACTGGATGCGTTAAACCAGACGCGCAAAGAGATCGAGCAAGGGATGCAGGCTGAAGCGCTGACCCTGTGCGAAAAGCTGGAACGCAGCGGCGATACGCTGCCGGGCGGTCTGGCGATGTATCACCCAGAATGGCATCAGGGCGTAGTGGGGATTCTGGCATCGCGCATTAAAGAGCGGTTCCACCGCCCGGTCATTGCGTTTGCCCCGGCCGGTGACGGCACGCTCAAAGGCTCTGGTCGTTCGATTCAGGGGCTGCACATGCGCGATGCGCTGGAGCGCCTGGATACGCTGCACCCTGGGCTGATGATTAAGTTTGGCGGTCACGCGATGGCGGCAGGTTTGTCGCTCGAAGAGACCAAGTTCGACGAATTCCAGCGCCTGTTCGGCGAGCTGGTAACCGACTGGATTGACCCGGCACTCCTTCAGGGTGAAGTGGTGTCCGACGGCGCACTATCAGCAGCCGAGATGACGATGGACGTCGCACAGATGCTGCGCGATGCGGGGCCGTGGGGGCAGATGTTCCCTGAGCCGTTGTTCGATGGCCGATTCCGGCTTTTGCAACAGCGCATTGTGGGTGAGCGCCATCTCAAAGTGATGGTAGAACCGGTTGGCGGTGGTCCACTGCTGGATGGGATTGCCTTTAACGTCGACACCGCTATCTGGCCAGACAACGGCGTGCGTGAAGTTGAGCTGGCTTATAAGCTTGATATTAACGAGTTTCGCGGTAACCGCTCCCTCCAAATCATCATCGACAATATCTGGCCAATTTAGCGTCAGTAAAGCTACAAAAAAGGGCGTGGATTCGGTACAATCCCGCTCTTATCACCGCATTTTGACAAGTCCATAAAAGAAAACAGACCATGTTTGAAATTAATCCGGTAAAAAACCGTATTCAGGACCTCACGGAGCGCTCCGACGTTCTTAGGGGGTATCTTTGACTACGATGCCAAGAAAGAGCGTCTTGAAGAAGTAAACGCCGAGCTGGAACAGCCGGACGTGTGGAACGAACCTGAACGTGCACAGGCGCTGGGTAAAGAGCGTTCCTCTCTCGAAGCGATTGTAGATACCCTCGACCAAATGTCTCAGGGGCTGGAAGATGTTTCCGGTTTGCTGGAGCTTGCCGTCGAAGCTGACGACGAAGAAACCTTCAACGAAGCCGTGGCGGAACTCGACGTTCTCGAAGATAAGCTGGCACAGCTTGAATTCCGTCGGATGTTCTCCGGTGAATACGATAGCGCTGACTGCTATCTCGATATTCAGGCTGGCTCTGGCGGTACTGAAGCACAGGACTGGGCCAGCATGCTGACGCGTATGTATCTGCGTTGGGCTGAAGCGCGCGGTTTCAAAACCGAAATTATCGAAGAGTCTGAGGGCGAAGTTGCGGGCCTGAAGTCCGTGACCGTCAAGATCATCGGTGATTACGCTTACGGCTGGCTGCGTACCGAAACCGGCGTTCATCGCCTGGTGCGTAAGAGTCCGTTTGACTCAGGCGGCCGTCGCCATACCTCCTTCAGTTCCGCGTTTGTCTACCCGGAAGTGAAAGACGATATCGATATTGAAATTAACCCGGCGGACCTGCGTATTGACGTTTATCGCGCATCCGGTGCGGGTGGTCAGCACGTTAACCGTACGGAATCTGCGGTGCGTATTACCCACATTCCGACCGGGCTGGTAACGCAATGCCAGAACGACCGTTCCCAGCACAAGAACAAAGACCAGGCCATGAAGCAGATGAAAGCCAAGCTTTATGAACTGGAAATGCAAAAGAAAAATGCTGAGAAACAGGCGATGGAAGACAACAAATCCGACATCGGTTGGGGCAGCCAGATCCGTTCTTACGTCCTTGATGACTCCCGCATCAAAGACCTGCGTACCGGGGTTGAAACCCGCAACACGCAGGCGGTGCTGGACGGCAGCCTGGATCAATTTATCGAAGCAAGTTTGAAAGCAGGGTTATGAGGAACCAACATGTCTGAACAACAAGCACAGGGCGCTGACGCGGTAGTCGATCTTAATAACGAACTGAAATCCCGCCGCGAGAAGCTGGCTGCGCTGCGTGAGCAGGGCGTGCCGTTCCCAAACGATTTTCGTCGTGACCACACCTCAGACCAACTGCACGCTGACTTCGACGGTAAAGAAAACGAAGAGCTGGAAGCGCTGAACATCGAAGTGTCTGTGGCTGGCCGTATGATGACCCGTCGTATCATGGGTAAAGCGTCCTTCGTCACCTTACAGGACGTGGGTGGTCGTATTCAGCTGTATGTATCCCGCGACGATCTTCCGGAAGGCATTTACAACGAGCAGTTCAAGAAATGGGACCTGGGCGATATCCTGGGGGCTAAAGGTAAGCTGTTCAAAACCAAAACCGGCGAACTCTCTATCCACTGCACCGAGCTGCGACTGCTGACCAAAGCCCTGCGCCCACTGCCGGATAAATTCCACGGCCTGCAGGATCAGGAAGCGCGCTATCGTCAGCGTTACCTCGATCTCATCTCTAACGATGAATCTCGTAAGACCTTCAAAATTCGCTCCCAGATCATGGCCGGCATTCGGCAGTTCATGGTTAAACGCGACTTTATGGAAGTGGAAACCCCAATGATGCAGGTGATCCCTGGCGGTGCGTCAGCACGTCCGTTCATCACTCATCACAATGCCCTGGACCTGGACATGTACCTGCGTATCGCGCCGGAACTGTACCTTAAGCGTCTGGTGGTCGGTGGTTTCGACCGCGTGTTCGAAATCAACCGTAACTTCCGTAACGAAGGCATCTCCGTTCGCCATAACCCAGAGTTCACCATGATGGAACTCTATATGGCTTACGCAGATTATAAAGATCTGATTGAGCTGACCGAATCCCTGTTCCGTACGCTGGCACAGGACATTCTGGGGACGACGGAAGTGCCGTACGGTGAAGAAGTCTTCGATTTCGGCAAGCCGTTCATTAAGCTGACCATGCGCGAAGCCATCAAGAAATACCGTCCTGAAACCGAGATGGCCGATCTGGATAACTTCGATTCTGCGAAAGCGATTGCAGAAAGCATCGGTATCAAGGTTGAGAAGAGCTGGGGTCTGGGCCGTATCGTGACCGAGATCTTCGAAGAAGTGGCCGAAGCGCATCTGATTCAGCCTACCTTCATCACCGAATACCCAGCTGAAGTCTCTCCGCTGGCGCGTCGTAATGACGAGAACCCAGAAATCACTGACCGCTTCGAATTCTTTATCGGTGGCCGCGAGATCGGCAACGGCTTTAGCGAGCTTAACGATGCAGAAGATCAGGCGCAGCGCTTCCAGGATCAGGTTAATGCGAAAGCGGCAGGCGACGACGAAGCGATGTTCTTCGACGAAGACTACGTGACCGCGCTGGAGCACGGTCTGCCACCAACGGCGGGTCTGGGTATTGGTATCGACCGTATGGTTATGCTGTTTACCAACAGCCACACCATCCGTGATGTGATCCTGTTCCCGGCGATGCGTCCGGTGAAATAAGTCTTCTGGACATAAAAAAAGCCCCGTGCGGTTACCGCCGGGGCTTTTTTATTGCGCTGCAAAGGCGCGAAGTTTATCGCGAGCGGTGGTGGCCTCCATGACCATCCACGGGCTGAAGGCCCACGGCGTGGCATCCAGCGCGCGGAACAACGCTTCAAGCTCAACCCATTGATGTTCCATCACTTCGTCGTCATTTATTGTGATGCTATTGGTGACGCGAGCAGCAAATACTGGGCAAATCTCGTTTTCAACGATCCCGGAGGGATCGGATTCCCGATAGCGAAACTCTGGTGCAACGGCGGTGATAGCCGTAATTTCAGCACCGACTTCAAAGCGGCAGCGGCGGATAATGGCCTGCTCGGTTTCTTCACCCGATTGTGGATGACCGCAGACAGAATTCGTCCACACGCCAGGCCAGGCTTTTTTGCTTAATGCACGCCGGGTAATCAGACATTCACCTTTGGCGTTAAACAGCCAGGAAGAGAAGGCCAGATGCAGCGGGGTATTTGACGTATGCGCGGCGTACTTCTCCTGAGTGCCAATCACCTTTCCCTGGTCATTTACCAAAATAACGTGTTCCTGAATATTCATTCTTGCTCCAGTACCAATCATGCCAGAGGGTTCAGCACCCACTGCGGCATTATTATACTGCATTCTTATACGAACGGTTTGGCCCACAGAGCGGAAAAGGGCATGACCCAAATGAGTGTGGGCTGCTATCATAGTGCGCCATTCACGCTGACCGAGGAGCTGTTTTGTTTGCAGGACGCCTGACGAGAAACCCTATACCTGCCGTTTTTTGCCTGACGCTGACGCTACTTCTGGCGGGCTGCTCGAGCAAATCGTCGGATATGGGCAGCTATTCCGGCGCGGTGTATACCGTTAAGCGCGGAGATACGCTGTACCGCATTTCCCGCGCGACCGGCACCAGCGTGAAAGACCTGGCGCGGCTGAATAATATTTCTGCGCCATACACCATCGAAGTGGGGCAGAAGCTGAAGGTTAACGGTAGCGCCTCCACGGGTAAAAAATCGTCCTCAAAAGGCAAAACCGCTAAAGTGACGCCGTCTTATACGGTACCGCAATCTTCCTGGCCACCGGTCGGGCAGCGCTGCTGGATATGGCCTGCCAGCGGCAAAGTCGCGGTGCCTTATTCATTATCTGAAGGCGGCAATAAAGGGATTGATATCACTGCTGCACGTGGTACGCCGGTGTATGCATCCGGGGCAGGGAAGGTGGTCTATGTCGGCAATCAGCTGCGCGGATACGGTAATCTGATCATGATTAAACATGGTGAGGATTACATTACGGCGTATGCGCATAACGATACCATGTTGGTCAACAACGGACAGAACGTGAAGGCTGGTCAGAAGATTGCGACCATGGGCAGCACCGGGACGGATTCGGTGAAGCTGCACTTCCAGATACGCTATAAGGCGACGGCCATCGATCCGCAGCGTTATCTTCCGGCGCAGGGCAGTAAACCGAAGTGCTAAGTGATTATTTTATCATCGTTTAGTCGAGAATAGACTTGTATGAAGAGGCGTAAGGTCTATAATGCCTTACGCACCTCAAAGCGGGCGTAGTTCAATGGTAGAACGAGAGCTTCCCAAGCTCTATACGAGGGTTCGATTCCCTTCGCCCGCTCCAAACTCAAGTCTCCTGAAGTCTACCAAACTCAATTTTCCCTTGATAAATCAGCGGTTATAGCATTCTATTAGTCTATGGAACTCAATTGTACTCCCCCAGGGTCAAGCTCAATGTGGGGGTATGGATGGGGGTATAATTGTACCCCCTGCTGAGAGGTACCCCCAATGAAGCTGACAGCTCGTCAGGTTGAAACTGCAAAACCTAAAGATAAGCCTTACAAACTCGCTGATGGTGGTGGTCTTTACCTTCTGGTTAATCCCAACGGTAAAAGATACTGGCGACTCAAATACCGTTCGCTAGGTAAAGAGAAGCTGCTCGCTATTGGCGTTTACCCCGATGTTTCTTTAGCTGAGGCTAGAAGTAAGCGTGAGGATGCAAAAAGGACATTAGCGGCTGGCAACGATCCTTCTCTTGAACGAAAAATTGAAAAACTTAGTCGTCAACAAGACGCAGAAAACTCATTTGAGGCTCTCACGCGGGAGTGGTATCAGCGCCGCTATGACCGCTGGTCTGTCTCCTACCGTGAAGAGATGCTGAGAACCTTTGAAAAGGATGTTTTTCCTTATATCGGTCACCGGCCAATCAAAGATATCAAGCCGATGGAGTTGCTTGCAGTCCTTTCTAAGATAGAAGCACGAGGGGCAACAGAGAAAGTCCGCAAGGTTCGCCAGCGTTGTGGAGAGGTCTGGAAGTATGCCGTTGTGACCGGCAGGGCCGAGTACAATCCAGCACCTGATCTAGCCAGCGCCGTGACTCCTCATGAGAAAGAGCATTATGCTTTTTTAACTCAAGATGAACTGCCTGAGTTTCTTCGGACTCTGAACACCTATGCCGGTAGTGTGATTGTTAAGATTGCGATGCAATTACTTATTTTGACTGGAGTAAGGCCTGGGGAATTGAGGCAAGCGGAGTGGCAGGAGTTTGATTTTGAGCGGAAGGTTTGGAACGTACCAGCAGAGCGAATGAAAATGCGCCGACCTCATCTGGTTCCGTTATCAAGCCAGGCAATTGACCTGCTTAATCAGCTTAAACCCATGACGGGAGCAGGAGAGTTGCTGTTCCCAGGACGTAATAATCCTAAGAAACCGATGAGTGATATGGCATTAACTGTATTGGTAAGGCGCATCGGCTATGCAGGACGCGTTACAGGGCATGGATTCCGCCACACGATGAGTACCATTTTGCATGAGCAGGGATTCAACTCGGCCTGGATTGAGTTACAGCTGGCTCATGTCGATAAGAACTCAATTCGTGGGACATATAATCACGCTCAATACTTGGAAGGAAGAAGGGAGATGATGCAGTGGTATGCGGAATTTATAGCAAAATAATTTAAAGTGTGCCCCACAACTATTTCTTGTCTAGTACAGCACCATTACAATGATTAAGGACCATTCATAAAAGGAGGTTTTTTAATTGTGAATTATTTTTACAAGATATCTTTACTTCCAATCTAAGTTTTTAAATAGATTAATGGTCGTTTACAAGAGTTCAGGGCCATGTTCGGCCCTACTAAAGATGTTTTATTTGTTGAAATACATGGAGTTAGTATTAAGATATAAAACTCATACATTAATTACATCCCATAATGTAGTATCTATTTTTAATTGATTGTATCTAGACTCATCTATAGCAAAACATAATAGGTGCTGAGGTCTTGAAAATCCTACATACATCATTTTTGCGTAACGTTCAATTAACGCCATTTTTGCTTGCAAGGTTTTTATTTTTGCTTTTCTTGTTTTTTCCCCATATCCGTTTTTTAATTTTGTGATTTCAATCTCTATTTTACCAATCTCATCTTTAATGCTGCTAATTATATCAACACAATTCCTGCCTTCAAAAAACTCTTTTAGAACAAAGGATTCATAGTTTTTTTTGAAATAAGTTTCTAAGTATAATGTGGAGGAATGTGTCTGTCCCTTAACAGAGTGTATTGTACCTGTATAGTGTTCTGAATTTTTTTTAGTTGGTATTTCTTTAATGACTGGAGTCGCGGTTATTATTTTTTTTGCATCTTGCAGAAAGAAATTATCGTCATGAATATCAATTTCAGAAATCTTTTTGAATGTCCATATGATCGTTTTTTTAGACATTTCAAAATATACTTCGTCACCCAGAATGAACTTACTTGCTACTCTATATAGAAGTTTTTTTAAATCCTCATAATGTTTTTCGTCTAATTTCTTAATGTATTCAATTAATGTTTTCTTTGTGTAAAAATAACCATTGGCATCTTTGATACTATATGATTTCAGCAAAAATAGAGTTGAGTTTATTAATAAATTACATGTATCGCTTATTGTTACATTACTTTTTCTTAATAATATAAGAAAATAGTCATGCAATGTATTTAAGTTATTTGATTTTAGTTCTGGTAAACTATCTATATTTATAAAGTTTACAAGAGATAGTTTGTCATCTTCCCTTGGTTTTGCAACCCAAGCAATGCTTGCTCTTACCGGGTTATCAAGCTTAGGGATTTGGCCTGAGTTTAAATAACAATCATAAAGCTCATTGAATTTTGGTATGACTTTTTTAATATCTTTACTTCGATAACATAGAATAATTGGTTTTATTTTTGATTGATTATTATTTCCTATAACTATGGCATGCGTAAGGGACAATTTACTTACAACATTTGCAATGGGTGAACTAAGTCTATGACTGCCTTGAATATTTAAGGTTGAGGGGCGTCCAACCCAGTTTATACTTTCTTCATTATCGGTGTTATAAATTGCTTGGTTATTATCACCTATGCGTTGATAAACTGTTTTTCCATTATGAAGACAATTCTCCAAAAGAGAATACTGTAATGCGTCCATATCTTGCATTTCATCTACAAATGCATATTGAAATCTATTACCAATGGTATCAATTATTTTTGGATATTTAGTGATAAATTCATTGGCGAAGAGATAAGCGTATCTGTAAGACAGAATTCCATTTTTGAATGTTTCAGTGAATAACATTTCTAACCCATTGAACTTTAAGTTTTTTTCGTCACTTAATAGAACAGTTGATTCACCTGAAACTTGAAATTTTTTCTCTATAAAGTCAAAGTGTAATTTTTTAATGTTTTCTTCAATTAAAAGTTCACATATTTTATTTATGCTTTTACTGTCTTCATTACCAAGGTTTTTTCCGAGTCGTTTGGCTTCTTTGATATTTCTACCGTAAAAAAACTTAGCTAACTTTCCATAATTGTCATCCCATTTGATTTTCGTGTAATATTTAATTAATGAGTCAATGAATTGTTGATCATCAACTATTCTTAATTGAGTATTAAATCTAAGTTTCAGGTAATGACCTGCTAGATAAGTATTTGTGAAGCTTTGTATAGTTCCAATAAAATTAGGATAGGTAAAAAGTTTTGGACAATACTTTCCAATTCTACTTTTAAGTTCATCAATTGCAGCATTTGTATGGGAAATTACCAGAATACCCCGGCCATCTGAAAATGGCATATGCCTTTCTAGTATAAGAAGTTTTGCTAGTAACGCTGTGGATTTCCCACTGCCCGGTACTGCTTGTAAATCTATCGTTTGCAAATTTTTGATGAAATCTATACGTTCTTGATCAAAACGATCTCCATTTTTTAATAGAATGGATTCAGCATATAAAATATCATTATCACTTATGTTAATTACAGACATATTTTACTCCTTCAATCAGCGAAGATATATATCTGTCATCTTCTTGTAAGACTATTCTATGATCGTGTTTTTCAGAGGATGGATCAATTATTTGAGCTAGTTTATATGCAAAGTCTGTCTTACATAGGCTTTTATTGAATAATTTTATTGCTAGTTCTTTTTCAATATCATCTTTGTTGATATTTTTGTGCATATCGCAAAGGACTTGTTTTGAGTATTCGCCTAAAACTGGAGATTTTAGGAGGCTATATTCTAAAGTCCAGTGCTTTGTTACAAATACTCTGACATTTTGACTATTGAACTCATCCTCTTTTTCAATTACTTTCCTTGTTGATTCTTCTTCAATTATTTCTTCATCTATTTTTATATAATCATACTCATTTTTTTTTGCTTTATCTGCTTTATCCTCATTAATTACTTTTCTTTCGAAGGCTCGAACATCAACATCTGTGATTATTGCAACGGGTATTGGAATCAGCGGTTCCTTGTTCCTAAGGAATATTTTACTAAAACGTATAAATTCTGCGCTGGCAACATTGACAACAGCTATGCCCGCATCAGTAAAATCTTTAGTAATTACTCCTTGTTTTTTTAGAAGTTTTGCTATTGCTGGTAAGAGGATTTCTTCAGACCAACCTTCCACCATTAATATTCCTTTGGCAAAGAATAAATTTGATTTTGTGACATCAAGAAAACGCTCTAAATACAGATAATCTCCATTTTCTACATCTAGCTTTGTATACTCTTTCCCTAAAGGAAAAACACTTCCAGAATGGCAAAGAATTAAGTTTTCTAAGTGAACTTTAGATGTGAGATTTGGGCTGTGTGATGTAATTAATATTTGTATATCATTATGTTTTTGTAATGATTCAATAACTTTCATTTGAGCTTGGGGGTGTAAGTGTGCTTCTAGTTCTTCAATTAAACATAGTTTTAATCCAGACCAATCACTTTCCTCTAAATGAAGTAACTCTGCAGCCATAAATAATTTGTTTAATGTCCCAAGGCCAGGGTTAATGCCGTCTTGTATCTTCAGAGCTAACTTTTCTAAAATCGATTTGATGTTGGCTGGGGTTACTTCAAAATTAGTCGATATAGATTCATCAATAAAATCCCTAGCGAACCCCTCAATTTTATCTTTTAATTCCTTACCTTTGCTGTCATCCGGAATGATATTGCCTTGAGAATCTTTCCCTTCAAAATAAAGGGATACGTTAGTGTTGAACTCTATAAAAAGATCAAGGAGTCTATGGTTTTTGTCCTTATTATTAAAGGCTGCATGAGTTTTAAGTATTTGTGATAGTCTAGAGTTTTGTTTAGGAGTTAAATCAAAGTTAGCATCACGAAGTGGTTTTAAATATGTTGTTTTTAAATACTCCTTTGCTTCAGCTTTAAGTGCTTTCCCTTGGTTGTAACTTCCCGCATTTATATCTGATTGTATTATTCTTCCATTCTTTTTATATACCTCGTAAGATAACGTCAAATAAGGATGTATCCTATCGCCGTCACGATGGTATTCTACCCATTCATTAAAATGATGGGCTTCTTTTTCCATGTCGTCAAAAACTAATTCAATTCTAAGTCGGTCTGTATTTTTATAAAAGTCATTTTCGTCAACTTTGATCCATTCAAAACTATGTGTTTTTAAAACCAGTTTAATAGCATCTATTATCGCTGTCTTCCCTGAGTCATTTTCACCTATTAAAACATTAAGACCTTTTTTAAGGTGCAAACATAAATTTGGTTTGTTTAGATCAATCTCCTCCGAAGAGCCATACTTTCGGAAATTCCATACTTTCAAAATTTTCAGGTACATAACACCACCAAGTTTATTCAATAACCTATTGATAGTAATGGTTTTATGAATTTTTAAAAGCATTTTCAAATCAGAATGAGATAGAGGCGTCAATTTCTCATCATCCAGATGCAACCTTCTAAAGGAATATTGTTTTTTTGCCATGTGTGCAATGCCATTACAAATGTGTTTGTGATCGTGCTCAAGGAAAGACCCGCACATAGAAACGGAGCTGCCTCATGAAGGGTTTCCGCACTACCTTCGAAACTGATGCAACATACCCCGGCAAGGTACCGTAGAATCATACTCAATTTATAAAAAGCAGTACTTTATGAACTGTAATGGTATCTTCGTGAACTATAAATATTCGTTATCTCATTGATTGATATATTATTATTCCTGTGCCTACTTCTAGAAAGATGTTACTTAAAAGACTTTTAGTCTTTTAAGTAACGGTGCATACTTCGAAAAAACGCGATAATATTTCGATGCGAGGTGTGTGTATGTCATTGGAAAATATGGTAAAACTACTTGAAAGGTTAGCAGTGATTTCTGACGATCTCACTAAGTTGGCTCTCTCAATAGCCATCCTTCTTTTTGTCTACTCAATAGTTGTAGGTAAGTGATATGAATTTTCTATGGAAACCAATGCCTTACTACATCATGAGAGATTGCGGTCTCTTAAAACAATTAAAAAAAAACCAAGTATCTCAAGGTATATCGGCGTTGAAAATCTTCATGTTGATTTGCTTAAAATCTGAGATTGATGAAAATGGTATTTACAGTGCTAACCTCACCTATGATCAGATTTCGCAACTCTGTTCATTGAGCAGAAAGTTGGTTAGCGATGGATTGCGTTTCTTGGAACACTCTGAAGCTATTGAGGTTTCTGGTGATCGGAAGAAGAAGTATATTTTGCTGAATTGTGAACGGAAAGATGGGGTCCGAAGGGTTGCTAGGTTTAGCTCTGCCAATGGACACTGGTGTAAGCTACCGTTTAAAGGGGTCATTGATGAAAAAAATAGAATCACGGCCTTTGAGTCTATGACTAACCGCAGCCTTCACGAACTTAATGCGCTGAGGTTATTTTTGTACCTACTCATGGTGCGTTCCCGCGGATGCTCGCATTCCTCTGTAACATTAAAAACAATAAAAACAAGACTATCAATAAATTACCAGGAAGTAATGATAGCAATTGGGTATCTTCAGTCTCTTGGTTTGGTGGTTAAGGTTGACGTTGGAACCAACTTAATCGGAAATTATGATGAGCGATTTGCAATTTCCTTTTTAGTTTGTGGCTGGGAAGGTCTGGAATGGAAGCCACGATATCTCTCTGAGGATCAGTGGAAGAACCAGATAACTGATGTTTTCTAACCCTTCATGAAGTTGAATGAAATTGGCGTCTTTGCTTTGGGCGGTAGATATTTCCATACATCAATGATGGTCATATCGTTGTTTGATTAATGAAGTACACAGTATTGATTGTTCAACCGAAAGTACATATTCGTTTTTTCGGATGTGTTGTTGATTTTTTTTGGGTGAAGAGTACCCTACGTTTTTACAGCAAAGGAGTCATAATGTCGCTCTCATCTTTACAACTCTTCAAAAACCTTTCCGATGAAACCCGTCTGGGCATCGTGCTGCTGCTCAGGGAGATGGGAGAGCTGTGCGTGTGCGATCTCTGCACTGCGTTGGAACAGTCTCAGCCTAAGATCTCCCGCCATCTGGCAATGCTCCGGGAAAGTGGTCTATTGCTGGATCGCAAACAGGGCAAGTGGGTTCACTACCGCTTATCCCCGCATATTCCTTCCTGGGCCGCTCAGGTGATTGAGCAGGCCTGGTTAAGCCAACAGGACGATGTACAGGCCATCGCCCGTAAGCTGGCATCGGCAAACTGCTCTGGTAGCGGTAAGGCTGTTTGCATCTAAAAAATTTGCCTGAACATATATGATTTTACGAATGTGAGGTATTCAGAATGAAGACGTTAACGGTGTTTGACCCGGCAATGTGCTGCAGTACCGGCGTATGTGGCTCAGATGTCGATCAGGTTCTGGTTGATTTTTCTGCTGATGTGCAGTGGCTGAAAGGACGTGGTGTACAGGTTGAACGTTACAACCTGGCGCAGCAGCCCATGAGCTTTGTTCAGAATGAGAAAGCGAAAGCATTCCTCGAAGCATCTGGAGCAGAAGGGCTTCCGCTACTGCTGTTGGACGGTGAAACGGTGATGGCAGGGCGATACCCAAAACGTGCTGAGCTGGCTCGCTGGTTCGGTATTCCGCTGGAAAAGGTAGGGTTAGCTCCCACCAGCTGCTGTGGTGGTAATACTTCCTGTTGCTGAATATGTCAGGAGGACATATGAAATTCTTACAGAATATCCCGTCTTACCTGTTTTTCACCGGTAAGGGAGGTGTCGGCAAAACTTCGATTTCCTGCGCAACGGCTATACGTCTGGCTGAACTGGGAAAGCGTGTTCTGCTTGTCAGTACCGACCCTGCCTCTAACGTCGGTCAGGTATTCGATCAGACTATCGGTAACACTATCCAGCCCGTAACTGCTGTTCCTGGTCTTTCGGCTCTGGAGATTGACCCGCAGGAAGCCGCCCAGCAATACCGCGCCAGAATCGTTGACCCTATTAAAGATCTTTTGCCTGATGACGTTGTTAACAGCATCAGTGAACAGCTTTCAGGAGCTTGTACGACAGAGATTGCTGCGTTCGACGAGTTTACTGGCTTACTGACCGACGCTTCTCTGCTGACCCGTTTCGATCACATCATTTTTGATACAGCGCCGACGGGCCACACGATTCGCCTTCTCCAGCTTCCCGGTGCCTGGAGTAGCTTCATTGAAAGTAACCCGGATGGTGCTTCCTGTCTTGGCCCAATGGCCGGGCTGGAAAAGCAGCGTGAGCAGTATGCTCATGCGGTAGAGGCGTTATCCGATCCTGAACGTACCCGCCTGGTTCTGGTTGCGCGACTGCAAAAATCTACGCTGCAGGAAGTCGCCCACACCCATGAAGAACTCGCCGCAATTGGCCTGAAAAACCAATACCTGGTGATTAATGGTGTGCTGCCTAAAGCCGAAGCTGAACATGACGCCCTGGCCGCTGCGATATGGCAACGTGAGCAGGAGGCACTGGCAAATCTTCCTGCCGGTTTATCTGGGCTACCGACAGATACCCTATTACTACAGCCAGTCAATATGGTTGGTGTTTCAGCATTGAAGGGACTGCTGGATACCGGTTCTGAGGCATTACCGCTCCCGGTAACGAACATCCACTACACGCCTGAAAACTTATCGCTCTCTGGCCTGGTCGAGGATATCGCTCGCAGTGAACACGGCCTGATTATGCTGATGGGCAAAGGTGGCGTAGGGAAAACCACGATGGCTGCTGCCATCGCCGTAAGGCTGGCGGATATGGGATTTGATGTCCATCTCACCACCTCAGATCCCGCTGCACATCTCAGTACCACGCTGAACGGTAGCCTTAATAACCTGCAGGTCAGCAGGATTAATCCACACGAAGAAACCGAACGCTATCGCCAGCATGTTCTTGAGACGAAGGGTAACGATCTGGACGAAGCAGGGAAACGGCTACTGGAAGAGGATTTGCGCTCTCCCTGTACTGAAGAAATTGCCGTGTTTCAGGCCTTTTCCAGGGTGATTCGTGAAGCGGGTAAACGGTTTGTTGTCATGGATACCGCCCCTACCGGACACACGCTGTTGCTGCTGGATGCGACCGGGGCTTACCACCGAGAGATTGCCAAAAAAATGGGGAGTAAAGGTCATTTTACTACCCCAATGATGCAGCTTCAGGATCCGGATAGAACCAAAGTTCTGCTTGTTACGCTTCCTGAAACCACACCGGTTCTGGAGGCGGCAAACCTGCAGGCTGACCTTGAAAGAGCGGGGATTCATCCGTGGGGCTGGATTATCAATAACAGCCTTTCCATTGCGGATACGCGTTCTCCGTTGCTTTGCCAGCGCGCCCGGCAGGAACGGCCTCAGATTGAGGCTGTTAAGAATCAGCACGCTGAGCGTATAGCGCTTGTTCCGGTGCTGGCGTCAGAGCCCGCCGGTATTGAAAAGCTCAGAGAGTTGATGAGTTAATTTTTTGGCATATACAGGGCGGCAAAGTCGCCCTGTCAGGAGGTTTTATGTTACTGGCAGGCGCTATTTTTGTCCTGACCATTGTTTTGGTTATCTGGCAACCGAAGGGATTAGGGATCGGCTGGAGTGCAATGCTGGGAGCGGGACTGGCTCTGATATCAGGCGTTGTGCATGTGGGCGATATTCCGGTGGTGTGGAATATCGTCTGGAACGCGACGGCGACCTTTATTGCCGTAATTATTATCAGCCTGCTGCTTGATGAGTCCGGTTTTTTCGAATGGGCAGCGCTGCACGTTTCCCGCTGGGGTAACGGTCGTGGACGTTTGCTCTTTACGTATATCGTTCTGCTCGGTGCGGCGGTGGCGGCACTGTTTGCCAACGATGGTGCGGCACTTATTCTGACGCCGATAGTCATCGCCATGCTGCTTGCATTAGGGTTCAGCAAAGGTACCACGCTGGCATTCGTCATGGCTGCCGGTTTTATTGCCGATACGGCCAGCCTGCCGCTTATCGTGTCAAACCTGGTGAATATAGTCTCGGCGGACTTCTTTGGACTGGGCTTCACTGAGTATGCGTCGGTAATGGTGCCGGTGGATATTGCCGCTATTATCGCCACGCTGGTGATGCTGCATCTG
This sequence comes from Enterobacter sp. UNJFSC 003, assembly GCF_036903355.1. NCBI lineage: Bacteria > Pseudomonadati > Pseudomonadota > Gammaproteobacteria > Enterobacterales > Enterobacteriaceae > Enterobacter > Enterobacter sp. UNJFSC 003. The sequence continues at coordinate 86,398 of NZ_JBAKHK010000007.1, read as the reverse complement.
TTCTTCCGCAAAGATATTCCACCGACTTACGACTTGGCTCTCCTGAAAGCACCGGCAAAGGCGATTAAAGATCTGGCAACCTTCAGAACCGGCTGGATAGTTTTAATTCTTCTGCTGGTTGGGTTCTTTGTCCTCGAGCCGCTCGGTATTCCCGTTAGCGCGATTGCGGCTGTTGGAGCTGTGATCCTGTTTGCAGTAGCTAAACGAGGCCATGCCATTAACACCGGCAAAGTGCTGCGCGGTGCGCCATGGCAGATCGTCATCTTCTCATTGGGGATGTACCTGGTGGTCTACGGTCTGCGCAACGCCGGGCTAACCGAATACCTTTCCGGTGTGCTGAACGTACTGGCGGATAAAGGACTCTGGGCTGCGACGCTGGGTACTGGCTTCCTGACGGCTTTCCTGTCTTCCATCATGAACAACATGCCTACCGTGCTGGTTGGCGCTCTTTCTATCGATGGAAGCACCGCAACAGGCGTTATCAAAGAAGCGATGATCTACGCCAACGTGATTGGCTGCGATCTGGGCCCGAAAATTACACCTATTGGTAGCCTGGCAACGCTGCTCTGGCTGCATGTCCTTTCACAGAAGAACATGACCATCACCTGGGGATACTATTTCCGCACCGGGATCGTCATGACTCTGCCTGTGCTGTTTGTAACGCTAGCCGCGCTGGCGCTACGTCTCTCTTTCACTTTGTAATGAGATACTGATATGAGCAACATCACCATTTATCACAACCCAGCCTGCGGCACGTCGCGTAATACGCTGGAGATGATCCGCAACAGCGGTAATGAACCGACAGTCATTCATTACCTTGAAAATCCACCGTCACGCGATGAGTTGGTCAAACTTATCGCAGATATGGGGATTACAGTACGGGCGCTGCTGCGTAAAAATGTCGAGCCTTATGAAGAACTGGGGCTTGCCGAAGACAAGTTTACTGACGATCAGTTAATCGATTTTATGCTTCAGCATCCGATCCTGATTAACCGCCCGATTGTGGTGACACCGTTGGGAACGCGCCTGTGCCGTCCTTCCGAAGTGGTACTGGATATTCTTCCGGATGCGCAAAAAGGCGCATTTGCAAAGGAAGACGGCGAGAAAGTTGTTGATGAAACAGGTAAGCGATTGAAATAAATATAAAGGGGGCTGATGCCCCCTTATTCCTGCCTCAGAGCATAAGATCTGAATCTTCTGGCAGAGTACTATTCCCTTCACCAAGTTTCATTTGCAGCAAAACCGTGTCAAGCCAGCGGCCATGCTTGAAACCAATGTCCTTTAATGTACCTATTTCAGTAAATCCTGCGCGGATATGCAGCGCTACAGAAGCGACGTTAGCGCTGTCACCCACAACAGCAATCATCTGGCGATAGCCTTCGGACTCGGCCCATTTTAATGCATGATCGAGCAGTGCTTTTCCGACGCCCTGTCGCTGATAAGCCGAATCAATATATATCGAATTTTCGACCGTATACCGATAGGCATGGCGTTCGCGGTAACGGGAAATATAACAGTAGCCGATGACCGTATCGCCATGCAGAGCGACATACCAAGGGAATCCCCGAGACTGAATGCTCCTCAGTCGGTTAAGCATTTCCTGCGTATCCGGAGGTTCGGTTTCGAAGCTACCTGTACCATGCAGAACATGGTGAGCATAGATATTGCGTATTGCGGTAATGTGCTGTTCTTCAGCATTAATAATGTGCATCGTGTTACTCCAGTAATGGTGTTTTACAAACTACCGGAATTCGCGACAGCAGGTTAAGTACTTAAACTTATAACCTGTATAAGCTAAAGTTTGGCTACAGAAGATGGGGCCGCAGCCCCATCTGTTAGCCTGCCATTTTTGCCAGCAGAGCCGTACCTACGGGTTCTTCATTTTGCAGTGCCGCTAATGCAATGCGCTTTGCATACTGCTCTGTAACGTCATTTATCAGCGGCAGTTCGCGACTCGCTCGGGTTACGAGGAACGGTGTGGACGGTTTCGCAGCAGCCAGACTGCTATTAATTACCCATGCCCATGGCTCAATTTCAGCCCGACGCAAATCTTGCTGCAGATTTGCTGCTTCCAGTACAGGTGTCGTTTCGGCAAGCGTCACGATAATCACCTTCGTCTTCTCCGGGTCCTGCAATTGCATCATTGGTGTCATCACATGGTCATGTGTTTGCCCCATCTGACGCACCATTTCCCGGTGATAGGCTCCTGTTGCATCCAGTAGCAGAAGCGTATGGCCCGTTGGCGCAGTGTCCATAATGACAAAATGGTCGTCTGCCTCTTTGATGATCCGCGAGAATGCCTGGAAGACGGCGATCTCTTCAGTACAGGGAGAGCGGAGATCTTCCTCCAGCACCGCTAGCCCTTCTGCATCTAACCCTTTCCCCTGATTTTCCAGAACAAAGCGACGATAACGTTCAGTCTCTACTTTCGGGTCAATACGGCTGACCTGAAGGTTTGGTAGCGAGCCATCCAGCGTGTAAGACAGATGTGCTGCCGGATCTGACGTCGTCAGATGGACTTTATGGCCGCGTTTTGCCAGAGATACCGCCACCGATGCCGCAACAGTCGTTTTGCCCACACCGCCTTTACCCATCGTCATGACCAGACCTTTACCTGTCAGGCTGAGTTCATCCACAAGCGAGGCAAGTTTCGGTAAATCCAGAGTATTTAGCGTGGTAGTTGGGAGAGACATCGAGGCTTCGCTCTCTGTAAATAACCCACGCAGGGCTTCGAGACCGACCAGATTAAATGGCTTCAGAAACAGCTGCGAGCGGGGAAGGTTCGCCAGATTCTCTGGCATAGCAAGAAGTGCTTTTCCCTCCCGAGCCAAAATACTTTGCGCCAGCGGATCATTCTCACCCACAAATGGTGGCAAGACACCATTAATAGCAAGGTGTTGATGCTGCAAACCGATAGCAGACAGCTCATCATGCGTATGGGAAACCTCTTTTAGTGTCGAAGCCTGGGCACGGGCAACCAGAACCAGACGCGTGAGTGCAGCATCAGAGAGCGCCTTAACCGCGTCTGAGTACTGGTGCTGTTGTTTCTCCAGCCCCACCAGCGGCCCGAGGTTAGCGGCGGCATCAGGGTTCGCTTCGAGATAACCGCTCCAGGCCCCTGGCAACTCAAGCATACGGATGGTATGACCGGTTGGCGCAGTATCAAATACGATATGGTCATACTTTTCCCGCAACTCATGGTTGGTAAGAAGACCAGTAAACTCATCAAATGCAGCGATTTCCGTAGTACAAGAACCGGAGAGTTGCTCTTCAATACTGCTGACTACATCGGCAGGCATCAGCCCGCGAACAGGGTCGAGCACTCGGTCACGATAGGCTTGCGCTGCAGCCATCGGGTCAACTTCCATCGCCGCAAGATTTTGGACGGTACTGATATCTGTTATTCGGTGGCCGATAGTCTGGCTAAATACCTGACCGACATTGGAAGCCGGATCGGTACTCACCAGAAGCGTTCTCATACCCTGATCGGCCAGCCACACCGCAGTAGCACAAGCGAGGGATGTTTTACCTACTCCACCTTTACCGGTGAAGAAAATGAACGGGGGAATGTCTTTTAAAAATGGCATATTCATCAGTGATAGCTCCTCTGTAATTAAGGCATACGTGGAATGCAGCAGCAGCTTGGTTGCGTGCTGTCTTCACTCCAGTCCTGAGGAAGCTGAATACCGGCCCAACGGGCGATATCTTCACGATTCGGGAGTTTGCCTGCCATTACGAGTTTGCCGTCGAGCAAGGTCACTGGAAGGGACTCTAGTCCCGAAGTGTTCAGAAACTCTTTGATGACAGGGTCATTCAGGAACTGCTGCGGGTTTTTCGCAAGGCTATGCCGCTGAATATCAACGCCATTTTTTTTTGCCCATTCGGCGCTGGCGTTCCATTTGACAGCTTCGTCACTGACCACAACGCTACTGGTTGCGCAGCAGCCTGCAGCTTCAAAGATCTCAATTTTTGACATGGAGTGTTTACCTCAGTGTTTAGTCATTTGGCTTTACACTGAGGTAAACGAAGGTGGTGGGAAAAAGATGCGCGATTAATTCATTTTTTTGTGGCAGCAGACGGGAGACGTGTCATCCGCCTCAATCTGACAAAGTTCTGTCATCGTTTCTTTCAGGTGCTTTCTTGCCCGAAGCAAACGGGATTTAAACGCCGTAAGCGTAATTCCCAGTTCATCGGCCAGAGACTGCTGGGGACGCCGGTTAAGGTCGGACTCTTCAATCAACCACCGATCATCTTCGGATAAAGCCTGTAATGTTTCAGGCAGGCAAATATCCAGCGTTGAGATTGCATCAGGGGATGCGTTTGTTAATGGGGCATCTTCTTCCAGATCAACAAACTCCCTGGTGGTGCGGTACTCATCAATCAGCAGATTCCTCGCCGCCCGGTACAGCCAAGCTCGCGGATTCTCCATCCCGCAGAAACTGTCTGAATGAGCGCGGGCACGTAGGAATAGCTCTTGCAGAAGGTCTGCTGCTTTTTCGCTATCGCCAGTCTTTGATGTCAGAAAGCGAGAGAGTTCGGCTTCATGTTGCCGCCAGAACACGCTCATGCAGTTGTTGAATGCTGTTACATCACTCATACCAGCCCTCAAATTTTGCTCTGATTAACCCGCCGTGAAAGTTCTTCTGCAGACTCTTTTCGTTCGCTGTAGCGATCAACGAGATAGGCTGAGTTACCTCGGGTCAGCAGAGTAAATTTCACCAGTTCTTCCATCACATCCACGATCCGGTCGTAATAAGACGACGGCTTCATGCGTCCATCTTCATCAAACTCCTGCCAGGCTTTTGCGACAGAGGACTGATTCGGGATGGTGATCATCCGCATCCAGCGGCCAAGAATGCGCATCTGGTTTACGGCATTGAAAGACTGAGAGCCACCGCAGACCTGCATAACGGCCAGTGTCTTACCCTGTGAAGGGCGAACTGCACCTTCTGATAACGGTATCCAATCAATCTGGGCCTTCATGATGCCGGTCATCGCACCATGGCGTTCAGGGGAACACCACACCATCCCTTCGGACCAACGAACCAGCTCGCGCAGTTCCATGACTTTAGGATGCGAGTCAGGCGCATCATCAGGAAGAGGCAAGCCAGAAGGATTGAAGATCCGCACTTCTGCGCCCATGGCGGTCAGTAACCTTGCCGCTTCTTCCGTTGCCAGTCGGCTGTAGGAACGTTCGCGCGCAGAGCCGTACAACATGAGGATACGTGGAGGATGGGGAACGGCAGGAACACCGAATCTTGCCTCTGTGATTGAGGTGTCGAACAAACCCGAATCAACATTCTTAAGATCACCTGTCATTTTACTTCTCCGTCGTCTGGGGCAGGGTGAGGCAGTCGTCAGTTCCTGAGCAGCATTCTTCTGTCAGGAAGGCAATCAGAGCCTCGAGGTTTTCATATCGAGCATGGCAAAAGAGCGTTCTACCCTGACGTTCCTGGCGTACCAGAGAAACTGATATCAGCGATGAGAGATGATGGCTCAGCGTAGAGGCAGGGATGTCGAGCCGCTTCTGCAGTTCGCCAACCGGTAACCCTTCATGTCCGGCTTTAACCAGCTCTCTGTACACGCTCAGTCGTGTAGGATGACCCAGCTCTTTCAGAGTGTCTGCTGCTTTTGAAAGCTCCATTTGTGTCTCGTTTCTATATTTCCGGAATAATGGAAATATTAACTCATTTTCCCATCAAACCATAGTTCAATATGTTTGAGGGTGAACTGGAGCAACGACTTAATCTGCAACGGTGGATACACGGTGGTATGAATGTTAAATAGGTTGACGGGGATTTAGTTGTTGCCAGTCCGATGCGAGATCTGGTGTGAGTTCCTGGGCTGACAATCACACAGAGTTCTGCCAGTGCCGGGAGAAAATCTCCCTGCACTGTACTGACTTATCTTATGCTTCCCCCGAATGAGCGTTCTTCATTGTTGTAGGACTTGGTGTATTCTTTGGCATAGTATTCCAGGTGGCTCCGTAACTTCAGTATCTGTTGCCCAAAGCGGTCCACCCGAAGACGCTCCAGATAGTGCGGCGTATTGGTGAGGTTAACCAGCGTCCTGTACTCAGGGAATTCGAGCAGACCCAGCGCACTTAGCCAGGCCTCGCAGATATAACTCCCCAGATTATGGTCTTCTTTCGAATAATTCCCTAATCCATTAAACGTATCTTTGTTAACGAATATCGCCATGTGGTAATGTGATTTACCGCTGGTTCCCACCTCGCGCACCCAGACGTATCTCAGGTCCGTTGGACACACCTGATGGCCTTCCCGCTTACGTCGTTTCTGATGGGTTGTGACACGGGATATCAGCGCCCCTATGACTCGTTCCATCAATCCTGAACTCAGATCAGGGACACAGGCAATACTGTCGCCCGTATCACGATATTCAGGCAGTCTGAGTACGAAGGTGAATACGGATGTCCTGGCGTGGGCTTTTGTCGCGAAGTTGATGATATCCGTAATACGTTTCATATAACCCGGATTGATTTGCCCAAATTTCCTGTTAGTCATAAATATTACTCCTTTTGAGTCTGTTTCAGACGAGCGAAGTCCCTGCCAGAGCGAATGGCAGTAATGAATACATTGGTTGTTTGATATTTATGCCTTTACTGGGTAGGGGGCGTTATTTTCCCGTTGTTATCCCCTGGTAGTTATAACTTAAGAGTTAATATTGTGGTTTCTATTTGTGAGATGCGGCTCTCTTTTTGACATTTAACACATATTTTTTTGAATGTGTATTAAGGTATTTAAATTGAAATGATGCATATGGATTGCATAAGCGGAATTATTGCATGCACTCTGTTGATTTATATTTAATTAGTCAGTGTTGTGTGTTTCATACTAAAAACACATGAATTCCTGGAGATACATTTTAATCATTTTTCATATCTGCCTACATATACCATTAGCTTGTTTATGTATGTTTATATGTATTTATATCTTAGGGTATTAGTCTCTTTGCATATAATATATATACTGTACAACTGAATATAACTTATATACACAAAAGCCTTTCCACATGCGGGGCTTTATATTATAGGCGTTCAGAGTTTACTCCAGGGTTAGCAATTCAGAATATAAATAAAAATCTGATAATCAGGATATTCGGAAGTGCTCATGGACAACATCTGTTTTGTCCATTTATGCTTCTGCCAGGCCACCAGGAGCTAAACCTTACTTCCACTATTTTACAGACATGCTCAGTTACCCCGGGAGTCTGCTATGCGCTGCTGCAACCAGGCTTCCACTTCGCTCTTTAGCCAGCGCGAGCTACGACCCAGTTTGATTGGCTTAGGAAAGAGTCCTTCACTGATGAGTTTGTAGAACCATTTGTCTGTCATTTCGGTATAGGTGGTGATGAATGCCATATCGACAAGCTGGTCGTTCAGCAGAGCAGGTGATGTATTCATGGGGATATCTCCTTTACGTTGAATGTGAAAAGGAGGAATGACTGGTTCTCAGTGTTGTGTTGCAGCCTTCCTCAGGGGATGGAAGACCGTGTAAAAAATCAATGAAGCTGGCTGTTACCCACTTTCCTCTGTCGCATAAGAGATGCATAAAACGTCACTTCTTTTACCCGGAGCAGATGTCATGCCATAGCGGTCCATTGGGTATGACGGGCAGCGTCTGAGAAGATTGTTATCGCAGTAATTTTTAACTAACTTCCGGTTAAGTGAGATTCTCAAGGTAAAAAAGAACCTTCTGAGTAGATGGTATCTGGTAAGTTACAGAAACTACTGCATTTAAATTAACGCAATGAATTTAAATGTTAAAATTGAAAGTAGCCTACTTTTATAGGTCACTTTTAAATTTTATAGCATGTAATTAATAACCTATACCTTATCAATTTTAGGGTACTTTTTATTTTTTAATTACCATCAAATTAAGGTAAATTGGTTGTGCGATAGTGATGGGTGGAGTTCCGGAGCAGGAATGTAAACCAGCAGGTAAATGCAGAGAAATCAGGAACAGCCGGGGGGGATGTATGGCGTATAAATACAAAGCAACGATGTACTATTCTGATGAGGAGACTGAGGCGTTTCTTCGTGACAAAGCGGTGAAGTCGAATGGGAAAAAAAGTGCGTCTCATTATCTTTACTCTCTGGTCACAAAAGAGAGAGAGAATTTGATGGCTAATAATGACATCAAAGGTAAACACGTTCCGGTTCAGCTTTTTCCCGAATATGTTAATTCGAGGGAATTCAGTGTGAACGGTTCGGTTGATTTCATCGGACTGCCTGAGGTGTACTTCCCTAATAACGGAGAGAGCTCCTTGATACGGCAAAACCATAAGTCTTTGATGGAAACAATTGACGATAAAATTCTTGAACACGTTGCTAATCATTTTAGCAATCATGGTCACGAAGTTAACGATAAATCGTTTCGGATTGTGCTGAAGACATATGTGGCGTGTTATTACTGTAATACCAGCACTGCCACCGGATTGTACTCAGGGACCTTTACTGCAACGTGCAGGATGATTACTGTCAGCAGGAGCGAATGGGACAAATGTGGCGGGGTGCTGGATTTTGAAAACTTACGCTATATAAAATACGAGGCTGTCGCTCAAGCAGGACGAAGAATTCCCAGAGGTCTGTGTAAGGTCGCTGAATCGTCCCGGACAGATACAACCGGGGCATTTTTTATACCGGTATTAACTTTACCAAAAAAATTCCCTGAGAAGACGTTACCTGAATCTGTGATTATCAAAGGGGTTGATATTTCATTTAGTAAAGAACGTCTGAAGTTTAAAGCCATGAATGAAAGCCAGAAGAAGAGGTATCTGCTGAAACCTTAACGCCGGGTGATTGAGTTGTAAATTATTTCAGGCCTATATTACTCCTGTGATATTGAACAAGATTGTTTTATCACAGGTGAAATATGAACAATGAATCCTCTAAAATAATGCCGCTACAGCAGCTCCTTTCACAGTTACCTGCTGATGCTACAGAAAAGATATACCGTCAACTCAGCAGTATCATAAGTTATGAACCCTGTATCGGACTGATGGGAAAAAGCGGCACAGGGAAATCCAGCCTCTGCAATACCCTGTTCAGCCCACCTCCCGCCAGGGTTGATGCCATCAGCGGCTGTACCCGTACCGTTCAGCGCTATCGGGTCACTCACGGCACACATACCCTGACACTGGTAGATTTTCCGGGTATTGGCGAAACCCCGGAGCTGGACAGTCTGTACCGTAGCCTGTATCAGGCGTGGTCCGGCAGGCTGGACCTGATTGTCTGGGTACTCAAAGCCGATGAACGGGCCTGGAACGAGGATATCCGCTGTTACCGCGATTTACTCCGCAGCGGAGCAGAACCGGAGCGCTTTCTGTTTGTCCTCAGCCAGGCAGACAAAATAGAGCCCTGCCGGGAATGGGATGGGCTGAATCACCGGCCCTCGCAACAGCAGCAACAGAACCTGCAGGCTAAAACCCGACTGGCTGAAACCCTTTTCGCCACTGCCCACCCGGTCATTGCCGTCTCTGCTGCAGAGCACTACAACCTGCATCACTGGGTGGAGGCCCTGATACTGGCGTTACCAGTACACAGCGGCAGCGCAGTTTCCCGCCATCTGCACCCCGAACTTCGGACCGACACAGTCAGGGAAACTGCCCGTGATGGATTTGTCCGTGTGACCGGGGAGATATTTGATGAAGCGGTGAACACTCTGAAGACTTCCGGGATTCTGGTTCACTATCTTCACCAGATCCGCCACCGGTTGCTGACTGTTGCCCGCGCCGTCTGGCATCTCCTGTTCTGATTTTATCGTGTCTTTTCTCAGCACCTGTTCGATCTGTTTCGACGATCGAAATGAAACCGGATAATAGGTATTGACTATCAGATTAAGTTTATCGATCGTCTCATTCGATAGAAAATAACGATCGGTAATCAATTATCGATCTGAATTAACGATTATCACACCAGAAAGTTAGGCAGTACGATCTGCGCTGAAAATAACCAGCAAACCTTTCTTAACCATCCCAGTAATTTGTTTATTAAGGAGTATTTTATGTCTTTGTGCGTCCCTGTGTTTAACAGAGAAAAGAGCAATTCGGGGGAATCGCTATGAAATCTTATCCGTTATTACGTCAGGACCTGTTCGCATGGTGTCTGGCGGCAATTCTCCCGACCCTCTGGATTGTGCTTTACCTGAACTTTCCGCAGGGCGTTGCCGGGGTCATTTATATGATTGTTGCCCTAGTCTGGGTGTTACTGGACCGGATAAACCTGATGAAGCAGGGCATCACACCACCTTCATGGCTGTGGTTTCCTCTGAATTTTGTTTACCTTCGCCAGCGCGACCAGATGCAGGGCAAATCGTGGCGGCTTCTGCAGGTCTGGTTGCTTTGTACAGTGCTGTCATTCGTGGCGATAAATCAGTTTAAGAAAACCTCAGGTACAGAAAATCTGGCGCAGAGTGCCTGTGCCGTCGTGACGAAAATCCTGCATAAAGAGGGGAGTGATGAGCGCTGTATCCGCGTCACGGAAATGCATGAAGAGGTCAGCGGTCGTTTCTGGCAGGCGCAGGCATTGCTGAATACCGGTGTAAAGGAGCCTGTGACCATTGAGGTCAGGGGCCGGGATATTTATGTCGTTTTACCCGAAGCGGGAGAGTGAAAAAATGAAAACGGTAAACGTTATCGCCCGGCTGCTGATTGTCGTCGCGGTATTATGGACTCAGGTGAGCCGTGCTGCTGCCTATGACATTAAACCCGTTATCGTCACAGGCGAGGTGGCAGGAAATGTGCAAGTCATGCATGACCACATCATGGATGGCGTGGATGATTTTATAATTAGCGCCACAAAGGGTAAGGAAACGCAGAAGTTTATTCTTACCTGCAACGGCCCGGAAAAGCGCCTGAATATTTTCTACTGGCTGAAAGATATCACCGGAGGTAAGGCATCAGGCGCAACGGGTATGACCATCCAGTATTACCCGGAGGAAGAGCGTCAGATAAGGACACATGCGGAACAGACAGTGACACTTTTCGACAGCCAAGTCTCACCGGATCTTACACGCGCAGCGTCACGTATGCTGAATTATAAAAAGGGAAGCTTTGTTTTCCATTTCTATGAAAATGACGGCGTATCCGATCACGGTCCAGTGGCATGGAGCTGGCAATATCCGGCCCCGAAACTGGCCCCGGCGCTCGCTGGCGCACTCGTATCCGCCAAGGCCAATAACTGCAGCCTGGCGCAGGGTGAAACCCGTATTGCCTCCCTCGCGCGTCTGGCCGACCATCAGTAAGGATACTGACATGATAGCAGGCGTTCTCTATCTAACATCCTGCATTGTTTATGTCTTGGTCCTTGTTCTGAGTTAAAGCCTACTCTTCTGGCATCCCTAGTACTGACCGTATTCCCCCAGGTATTAACCCCGTTATTTTTGTTCACTAAAAGGCCGTACTTCCTTCGGGAGGTATGGCCTTTTCATTTATGTAATCAAAGGAGTTACCCATGCGCTTAGCCAGCCGTTTTGGCACTGCCAGCCTCGTGCGCCGCGACCGTCCGTTAACCCACGATGAACTGGCGCACTACGTGCCCAGCGTCTTCAGCGAAGAAAAACATGAATCCCGCAGCGAACGTTACACGTACATCCCGACCATCACCTTGCTGGATAACCTACAGCGGGAAGGCTTCCAGCCGTTCTTTGCCTGCCAGACCCGCGTGCGCGACCTGAATAAACGCGATCACACAAAGCACATGCTGCGTCTCAGGCGTGAGGGGCAAATCACCGGCAAACAGGTCCCCGAAATCATCCTGCTTAACAGTCACGACGGCTCCAGCTCATACCAGATGCTGCCGGGCCTGTTTCGTTTTGTCTGCCAGAACGGGCTTGTCTGCGGCGAAACCTTTGGTGAGGTGCGCGTCCCGCACAAAGGCAATGTGGTGGAAAAGGTCATTGAAGGGGCTTACGAGGTACTGGGGATTTTTGACAGGGTTGAAGAAAATCGGGATGCGATGCAGTCGCTGCTACTTCCCCCACCGATACAACAAGCTTTTGCCAGAGCCGCGCTGACGTATCGCTTCGGGGAAGAGCACCAGCCGGTGACGGCATCCCAGATACTGATACCCCGCCGCTATGAAGACCGTCAGGACGACCTGTGGTCAGTTTTCAATCGTTGCCAAGAGAACCTGCTGAAAGGGGGTCTGTCAGGACGTACTGCCAAAGGCAAACGCAGCCATACTCGCGCGGTTAAAGGCATAGACGGCGACGTTAAGCTCAACCGGGCACTCTGGGTGATGGCGGAAGAACTGCAGCAGGCACTGAGCTGATGCCACCGCTGCCTGATAGCGCCCGCCAGGCCACCCTGGAGAATAATCCATACAGCCGCTCTATCTCCGATGACGACTTGTGCGCATGGTGCTCACACCTTCTTTATCGACCCGGTGAACTCAGCCAGTGCAGCTTAAGCATCACTGAGGGGAGCTGGCCTTCGTGCTGTGATGAGGATGGCTATGCGCAGTCCTGCCCATCACTTCGTCTCGACAACCTATATGAAATACAAAGGAAACTAAATGAACAACATACTCATCCTGACCAGCACAGTGGCTGAATCCCCCGCTTCACCACACGCTGATACAGTGCGCATCGTATGTACGCCCGTGCCCGATGAACAGCGTACTGCCTTCTGGTCGCAGCACTTTGGCTCCATTCCACAATGGATAACCCTTGAAACCTGTATTTTTGCCTGGATGGACCGGCTGTGTGCCGATTACCACGGTGGTATCTGGAACTTTTCGACGCTCGGTAACGGCGGTGCTTTCATGGCTCCTGAGTCAGAGAACGATAAGACGTGGGCATTGTTCAACAGCATGAACGGCAATGGCGCAGAGCTCACCAGTGAAGCAGCAGGGATAATCGCCTGCCTGATGGCATACAGCCACCACGCTTGTCGCACCGAATGTGACGCGATGACTGAGCACTATTATCACTTACGTGACTACGCGCTAAACCATCCGGAATGCAGCGCCATTATGCATCTAATCGACTGAGGAATACCTGACATGAATATCGCATTATCCCCGGTATCATCACAGCCTGAACTTTTTCCGCTGGCGGTTATGGCTCAACATGATTACCTGCTTACCGCGACATCCGGATTAACCCCCTATGCCCAACGCACCATTCGTCGTGCTATCAACTTGCTGGATAAATATCTGCGCCAGCCCGGCATATCCTTCACCTCAAGCACTGCTGCCCGTGACTGGCTTCGGTTACAGCTGGCCGGACAAGAACGGGAAGTGTTTATGGTGCTCTATCTCGATAACCAGCACTGTTTACTGGAGAGCGAAACGCTGTTTGCCGGTTCGATTAACAATGTCCAGGTCCATCCCCGTGAGGTAGTGAAGTCAGCGCTTCGCTTCAATGCTGCAGCTGTCGTACTGGCGCATAACCATCCATCCGGTGACCCGAAGCCCAGTCAATGCGATCGCAACATTACGGGCAGGCTTAAAGAAGCGCTAGCACTGGTTGATGTGAACACGCTCGATCATCTGGTCATCGGTTCAGAGGGCATTGTGTCGTTCGCAGAGCGAGGCTGGATATGAAAATCATCAGCAAACGCCAGGCAATGACCCTGTACCGGCAACATCCTGGCTCCCGACTGTTTCGCTTCAGTACGGGCAAATATAAATGGTCAGGCAGTATCTGCCATTATGCTGGCCGCGAGGTGGAGGACATACGCGGTGTTCTGGCCGTGTTTGCTGAACGTCGTCAGGACCGCAATGGTCCCTATGTCATTCTTCGAAGTGTTACTCTCAATTAATCCTTTACTTTAATCAGGAACAATAATGAACAATCACTCAGAATCTGGTGACAAGCCGGAGAATCCAGCCTGCCAGCAGTGGGGGCTAAAGAGTACGATCACACCCCGTTTTGGAGCTCGTCTGGTGCAGGAAGGCAACCGGGTGCATTTTCTCGCTGACCGGGCCGGATTCAACGGTGCTTTCAGCGACGATGACGCGCTGCACCTGGATCAGGTCTTTCCGTTGATACTCAAACAACTGGAGCTGATGCTCACCAGCGGAGAACTCTCTTCCCGGCATCAGCACTGCGTCACGCTATATCACAACGGACTCACGTGCGAAGCCGATACTCTTGGTAGTTGCGGCTACATATATATCGCCATTTATCCCACTCAATATTAATTACTTTCACGAGAACAAAATGAAATATCAACCAGCAACAACCCTGTGGGCAGCGAAGCCATGCCTGTCGCCCGTGGCTGTCTGGCAAATGCTACTTACACGGCTGCTGGAACAGCATTATGGTCTGACGCTAAACGATACACCTTTCTGTGATGAAACCGTTATACAGGAACATATCGATGCCGGTATCACCCTCGCTAATGCCATTAACTTTCTAGTGGAAAAGTACGAACTGATTCGTATCGATCGCAAAGGGTTTAGCTGGCCAGAACAAACGCCATATCTCACGAATATTGATATCATAAGGGCCCGCCGCGATCTGGGTTTATTAAATCGTAATTAGTCTGATACTAACGGCGTCGCTGCTTTCGAGTATGTCTGCCATTTGCTATCATCTCGCTTCCTGCTGATTTATCGACAAAGGTAATTACTTGAATTCAAAGCCTCTGTGCTTTGGGGGTATCTTTGGGGGTATAAGTTAAGATATAACTTGGGAATTATATATTTTTCAAGTTGTTGTAGGGTTTGTTCTAATCCCTTCGCCCGCTCCAATCTCCTGATAAATCAACAAGTTATGATTTATCAGTTAGTTACGTTGCCCCGCTTTAGCAGGTACAACTTAAACTCCCCATTGCTCTACGCCCGCACCTGTCGCGTGATTGGTCTGTGGTACAAGGGAGCATATCATCACGCTGGCGGTGGTTCTGAGTTCTTACCGCGACAGTAAACAACGAACAAAAAGCCGTATACCTGGCATAACTCCCGAACAGATTGATCGCACGCATTTAAGCCCGATGTGTGGCCCTATGAGCCACGTAAACAGGTGTAAACGTACCTGCACACGACATGCAGGCTCTGCCAGCGCTTCGCTCACGCTCCTAACAGTACACGAGCACCCTGATAAGGTGTGATCCCTCTGACAATCTGATTTGGTCACTGGTGACTTTCGCAAAGCGAAACCAACCAGGTTGGCCTGATGAAGTCGCTACGTTCCGCTTGTTGCTTGTACCACTAACGGGGCTTTATGGCTTCTATGGTCTGATATCTGATACATTGCACAAACATCATGTGGATTGCTGTAAAGTTCATCAGTATGATTGCTTGCACAATCAGCGATTGGGAAAGCACTTCTGGAAGATAAGGGACGATACGATGAAAGTGACTGATGAGGCTTTGTTACGTTCAGGGTTTACGCAGCCCGAATTGCAGAAGATAAAAAGCAATATTGAAAAATATGGAGGAACGCTTGGGGAGGCCATAAATGACCTCGCTAGGCGATTTGTTACCTTGGCGGGAGTAGTAGCTGTGTGTGCCTTAATCCTACTGCTACTTATCGTCTTCAGCTCACCTGATAGAGCATTTGCATGGGGGCTGGCGATGATCTTTGGGGTTGCCATTATGTCCTTTGCACAGCCGCCGGTAATTTCCTATAAATCCTGGCGTTACCGAAAAACTATCAAGAATTAACTGGTTCCATTTTCGGTTGTCAATAGATCGAAAATCACTTTTGCTTTAACACCATAACCGACAATCTTCATTGTTAGCTTAGGAGTGCTCATTGTGCTGACTTTGCGATAGTCATCCTGTGGAAGCCAGCGGAATAATCTCCAGGCTCCAGTTTTTCGAGCGAGTCCAACAATGCTGTACACACTGGCGCCAAGAGTAACGCCATTATAGAGAGCCAGGCCCGCGTTAGGATTAAATCCCATGAACTGGGCCGTACGCATCGCAGAGTCAGCAATGATACCTTGCGAGGGTTTATGTCCTGCTGGCTGATCAAAGTTGAGCACTTCTTTCGTTAATCCGTTCATTCCATCGGCAATCAGGACTGCCCCAGCCAGCATACCAATCGGCCCCATAGTGGATAACATCATAAAACCACCAAAGAGAACCACGCCTGATAGCACCACATTTACAGCGGATATAACATAACCGACGATTTTATTATTTTCCTTAACAAACTCGATCTTCGCGTAAAGCTGTGTGGACTTGGTTTTTAACAGACGCTCTTGTTCAAGCAGGTTGTCTGTTTCAGCACGAAGATTTTTGATGCATACAATACATTCTTCATCGGTTTTAGCTCGTCGCGCTGTTTCAAATTCTTTATCTACAACCTGTTTTATCTCTTCGACAAACTTGATACGTGTAAGACCATTGAATCGCCACGGGTTTAATAGACACTTCTGATCCGTTGATAATATTGACTTTCAGTCAGCCTGCCCCCAAAATTTAAAATTAAACCTCCTTTCTTTGTGCTTGCTAAATATCCCCTGGTATATCTGTGCGCAAAATATCCCTGTAGCGAGTTAAAAATGAAAATACGAATAGTTCTGTGCACTGACATATTGGCCGCGTCATGTGCCCACGTCAGCGCCCTCTATTTTTATGAAACCAGCACTGAAGATACCGCGCTTGCAGGCGCAGGGCAGGCGGCCCGCGCGTAGGATGCTTCCACAATAATGACCAACCCTGCTGGAATGACGCATCTACCCGATCACAGAGTCACCGGAGGAGTGCAGGTGATGGATGGGGTAATTGATTACCAGCTGAATAACGGGGCGCAGCAAAGCCCTGGTGATGTCATGAAGACGTTTCCAACCGCCAGCATCTTTTACAGCCAGAAAGTGACCGACAACTTTTATGCCGGTTTTGTGCTTTACGGCAATTATGGGCTGGGGATCGATTAGGGAGCGCAGTAGCAAATCACACCTGCTGCCAATATTGGTCTGGCAGTCGAGTATCTCCATATGCAGTCCGCACAGATTAAAACATTCTGTGCTTTTGCAGGCAGTTATGATAGCCCCATCTCTGGTTTGCCAGCGTGAACTACAGTTACCCATTCTGAGTAGGCAACCGCTGGTCTATACTGGCATGGCCTATTGCTTTAAGGATCTCTCATGCATATTTTACCACCTGTTCGTCCCGAAAAATCCATTGAACGTTTGACCGGGATCCTGGAACCGATTGCTGAGGAAGTGAAGGTTGTTCCCCGAAAACGCATCACCTGGACACATAAAGGTCGTCAGCAAATGTATCTTTTTCAGCATGGCGAACTCTCCATGCTGCGCGCCTCGGATGGATTACTGTTGGTCACGGTATACGAGCCTCATCTTTTTGGCATCGCCGAGATGATCCAGCCGACGCAAGGGCATATCCTGCGGGCTGAAACGGAGTCGACAATATTGCGTGTCGACGCGGCACAGGCTGAAGATCTGTTCCGACAGCAGGGCGTCTGGGAGGAGGTTGCGGCGGTATTGTCTTACCATACGGCCTATTTAATTTATCGCGATGCGCAGGTCGTACAACAGAGAACCTATTCTGTTATTCGTAATCATCTGCAGGAGATGATATTACTTCCGGAAGAAGCACGCATGCGTACCACTATTCTTGACTATATTCAGGATAGGACATTGCTGTCCCGCAGCAGTATTCTTAATGTTTTGTCCGCGCTTAAGCAGGGGAAGTATATTGCTTTCAGACGTGGCGGGTATTTACTGGAAGTAGGTCACCTTCCGGAGTCGTTTTGACGGAAATTTAAAATTAAACAGGAATTACATTAACGACGCTCTTGTTTGGCTGTATCGTTTGCTCACTTAACGCTATTCAACAGAGTAAACGGGATTTTCTATGAAAAAGACAATTTGCGCTTTAATTATTGCTAATGCTTTTACTGCTACCAGCGCGTTTGCGGCTGCCGATGCGGGGACATGGTATAGCGGTGCCAAGTTTGGTTGGTCACATTATTTTGATGCAAATACCGGTTCAAAAGCGCGTGATAATAACAGCGGTTCAAACCAGTATAATATCGATCACGATAACGTGGGCGGCGGTGTTTATACTGGCTACCAGATTAACCCGTGGCTGGCGGTGGAAGGCGGGTATGATTATTTAGGTAATATGCAAATCAATGGCCACCATAGCGCGGGTGCACAAATGAAGAGTCAGGGTTTACAGATGTCCTTGAAGGCCAGCTATGGCCTGACGGATAGCTGGGATATCTATGGTCGTGCCGGGGCGATGGCCTACCGTGCTGAATCTGATGTAAGTGGTCACAATCGTTTTGATACCGGCGTACGCCCGCTTGCTGCCGTGGGCACGGAATATGCTTTCAACAAAAACTGGGCGGGGCGTCTGGAGTATCAATGGGTAAGCAACGTGGGTAATGCCAACCAGATTGGCGTAAGTAGCGACGTAAGCTCCGTTACGGCAGGATTAACGTACCGCTTTGGTCAGCACGATTAATATCTCCTCCATCCGTGAGGATAAAAAGCCCGACTACGTGAGTAGTCGGGCTTTTGCCTATTTATCCAGCCGCTAATGGTTTAAGGGCAATATGAATATTTTGCAGGCCGGCTTCATTTTTATCTTTCAGGTATTGTTGATTAATCATGTCTAACTGCTCCAGTTTCGTCAGCGACGCGTAGACAGGCTGTACTGGGCTGTCTTCGGTAAAAATATCCTTGGCGGTGGCGTTCTGTAAATAATGCTCTTTAAGGCTGCTTGTTAACTGGTTAATCTGCTGTTGGTTTTGGCGATAAAGCGATGCGATATGCGATGGTTCAACCGCAGGCGGTTTTTCTCCCGGTAATACCAAAGGGATATGCAGACGGTTAATTTTCTCAACTTTATCAGGTTGAGAGGTACTGCATGCGGTTAATACAATTAGGCTGAGTAGTGCTAATGACAATCTCTTCATGGAATTACCTGGGGCTAAAATAAAGAGGGTGATTATCTAATAAGGCAGGAGCCTCTTCAGGTAAAATTTGTTTATTTTTAAATATATTATCAATGGGAATGAAACGCTCAGATGTTAGCCTTATGTCATCGAAATTCATTATTACCCGTCGAGGATGTATGAAACTGAAAACACGCGTTAGCGCAGTGACCGTTGCCTGTCTGCTATCCACATCGCTGGCTGCTTTCCCCGTCATGGCGCAAGAAATGGCGAAGGACGCAACCGCCAGTACGAAAAACAGAAATGAAGCGCTGTACGGGCAATTGCCATTCTTTGATAAAACCGACTTCAGTAATGCGCATAAAGGCTTTATTGCGGCGCTGCCGCAGGAGGTCATCAAAGGTGAAAAAGGTAATGTCATCTGGGATCCCCAGCAGTACGCTTTTATCAAAGAAGGCCAAAAAGCGCCGGATACGGTTAACCCAAGCCTGTGGCGCCAGTCTCAGCTGATTAATATCGGTGGACTGTTTGAAGTCACCGACGGCGTATACCAGATCCGCAACCTTGACCTCTCAAATATGACGATCATGGAAGGGAAAGAAGGGATCACGGTAATCGACCCGCTGGTCTCTGCCGAAACCGCGAAAGTGGGAATGGAACTCTATTATAAATACCGTGGCAAACGGCCAGTTGTGGCGGTGATTTATACCCACAGCCACGTTGACCACTACGGCGGCGTGCGCGGTGTGATAAATGAAGCCGATGTGAAATCCGGCAACGTGAAAGTGTATGCTCCGGCGGGCTTTATGAAAGAAGCGGTGTCGGAAAACATTATGGCCGGAAATGCCATGAGCCGCCGCGCCAGCTATATGTACGGCAATCTGTTAACGCCTAACGCAAAAGGGCAGGTGGGGGCGGGATTGGGTACCACAACCTCGGCCGGTACCGTGACGCTGATCGCACCCACCAACACCATCACCAAAGATGGTCAGAAAGAGGTTATCGATGGCCTGACGTATGATTTTATGATGGCGCCAGGGTCAGAGGCACCGTCTGAAATGCTCTGGTACGTGGAAGAGAAGAAGATGATTGAAGCCGCGGAAGATGTCACCCATACGCTGCACAACACCTATTCTTTACGCGGAGCAAAAATCCGCGATCCGCTGGCTTGGTCAAAATACATCAACAGCGCCATTGAACGCTGGGGTGATAAAGCCGAGATTATCATGGCGCAGCACCACTGGCCGACATGGGGTAATGACAACGTGGTTAAGCTGATGAAAAATCAGCGTGATATGTACCGTTACATCAACGATCAGACTCTGAGACTGGCAAACAAAGGGCTGACGCGCGATGAAATTGCCGCCAACTTTGCGCTGCCGGACGGGCTGGCCAAATCCTGGGCGAGCCGGGGTTATTATGGTTCTGTGAGCCATGACGTGAAGGCCACCTACGTGTTCTATCTCGGCTGGTTTAATGGTAATCCTGCAACGCTGGATGAACTTCCCCCGGTCGATGCGGCGAAAAAATACGTCGATTACATGGGCGGCGCCAGCGCGATTCTCGATAAAGCCAAAGCCGATTATGCTCAGGGCAACTATCGCTGGGTAGCGCAGGTTGTGAGCCAGGTGGTATTTGCAGAGCCAACGAACAAGGTGGCTCGAAATCTGGAAGCCGATGCGCTCGAACAGCTGGGCTATCAGGCGGAGTCCGGCCCGTGGCGTAATTTCTACCTGACCGGCGCGAAGGAACTGCGTAGCGGCGTGCAGAAACTGCCAACGCCGAATGCTGCCAGCCCGGATACCGTTCGCGCGATGTCACCGGAGATGTTCTTTGATTTCCTCGGCGTGCACATTAACGGCGTGAAAGCCGCCAATGTGAAAGCGGTCTTCAATGTCGATCTCGGCAGTGATGGCGGTCAGTACAAGCTGGAGCTGGAAAATGGCGTGCTGAACCATACCGCGAACACGGTTGCGAAAGATGCGGATGCGACGATCACGCTCAGCCGCGACACGCTGAACAACATCATTCTGAAAGAAACAACCCTGAAAAAGGCGCAGGAGAACGGTGATGTCACCCTCACCGGCAGTCAGGCGAAGCTCGAAGAGATGCTCAGCTGCCTCGACACCTTTGATTTCTGGTTCAATATTGTGACTCCGTAATCGTAAAAAAGGCTGCATTACGCAGCCTTTTTACAATCACTTTTTCGGGAATATCCACACGTGCTTCTCAGGCAACGACAGGTGGCAGTGCTGCGGGTCGCGAACCTCGTGCCCGTAGGCGCGGATTACAAAATCATCCGCCGCTGTGCGGAACAAATATTCCCAGCGGTCGCCAAGATACATGCTGGTGAGCAGCGGTAGCGCAAGCTGGTTGTCACCCGGCCCGTCGACCACCGCCACGCGCTCAACGCGGATAACCGCTGTCGCTTCTTCCCCGCTTCGCACGCCTTCACCCGACTGTCCCCACAGCACCCAGTCTTTCCCTTCGATACGCGCTTTGCCGTCACGTACCTCTGTTACCTTCCCGTGCAGGCGATTGTTACTGCCCATAAACTCAGCCGTGAACAGCGTTTTCGGCGAGCCGTACATCTCCTGCGGCGTGCCCTGCTGCTCGATTTTGCCGTTGTTGAGCAGCAGGATGCGGTCAGAAATGGACATCGCTTCGTTCTGGTCATGCGTCACCATCAGTGCCGATAACCCGAGTTTGATAATCAGCTCGCGCAGAAACACGCGGGCCTCTTCGCGCAGCTTGGCATCGAGGTTTGAGAGCGGCTCGTCCAGTAAAATCACCGGCGGGTTGTACACCAGCGCCCGGCCAATCGCCACGCGCTGCTGCTGTCCACCGGAAAGCTGGTGCGGGTGGCGTTTGCCAAGATGGCCCAGACCAAGCTGGTCCAGCACGTCCTGCACGCGCTGCTGGAGTTCTTTGGCCGGCACTTTGCGCAGCTTGAGCGGATAGGCCACATTTTCAAAAACGGTTTTGTGCGGCCACAGCGCGTAGGACTGAAACACCAGCCCCAGATTGCGTTCTTCAGCCGGGATTTCGCTGCGCGGCGTGCCGTTGTAAACGGTATTTTTGCCGATCACAATCGAGCCCTGAGTCGGTTTTTCCAGCCCGGCCACCGCACGCAGCAGGGTCGTTTTACCGCTGCCGGAAGGCCCCAGCAGGGAAACCACTTCGCCACGCTTCAGGTTCATGGAGACACCTTTTAAAACAGGATTGTCGCCATAGGTTAAGTGCAGATCGTCTACCGCTAATTCAATCATGTAATTTGACTCCGAAACGAAGGGCAACGCCCAGACCTACTACGACCAGCAGGATATTAATAAAGGAGAGTGCCGCCACAATATCAATCGCACCTGCAGCCCACAGCGAAACCAGCATTGAGCCGATGGTTTCCGTGCCGGGCGAGAGCAGATACACCCCCGTTGAGTATTCGCGCTCAAAGATCAGGAACATCAGCAGCCATGAGCCGATAAGCCCGTAGCGGGACAGCGGGATCGTGACGTGACGGGTAATTTGCCCGCGCGTGGCACCCGTGCTGCGGGCCGCCTCTTCAAGCTCCGGCCCTACCTGCAGCAGCGTGGAGGAGATGAGCCTCAGTCCGTAGGCCATCCATACCACGGTATAGGCCAGCCAGACGCTGAAAATGGTGCTGCGCAGTGAACGTAACCAGACGACCAGGTTTTCACGCATCCAGTCGGACCAGGCAAAGCCAGAGAGCCAGCCCGATTTCAATGCGTTATCCAGCCACATCGGCAGGAACAGGAACACCCACAGGAAGGCCAGACCCGCTAGCAGGCCAGGCACGGCGCGCGGTACCAGCACGCTGTAGTCAAGAAAACGCGTGGTGTTATCCGGTTTGCGGTGCATGGCGATGCCGACAAAGAGATAACAGGCTACGGCCAGCGCCCCGCCAATCACGCCAATCGACATCGAGTTAACGATAGCGCGCAGCAGGTTCGGCTGTGCCCAAATGGTGCGGAAAGTGCTCAGAGAAAGTTCGTCCCATAGCGATACGCCCACGCCCCAGTTGGAGATAAAGGCGCGTAACACCACGCCGAGCAGCGGTACGCCAATCGTAACGGTAAGCCAGAATGCCACGACCGCGCCCGCTACCCAGCGCCATTTGCCCAACGGTAAGGCACGCGCCTGCGACGCTTTGCCTTTTACGGTGACGAAGCGGTTAGCGGTGCGCATCAGGCGGCGCTGGAGCATGACCAGCGGGATGGTGATGCAGATAAGCACCACGGCAACCGCCGCCATCAGGTGATAGGAAGGCGTGCCGAGCTTATTGGTTAACTGATACAGATAGGTGGCCAGCACCATGTTGCCTTCCGGGTCGCCGAGCACCAGCATCAGGCCAAACACCTCTAGCCCGAGGAAGAACAGCAGCACGATGGCGTACAGGATCGAAGGGCGCACCATTGGCAGGCTAACGGATGTCATCACCTGTAGAGGCGACGCGCCCGCGGTGCGCGCGGCTTCTTCCACATCGGAACCCACGCTGCGCAGCGCGGAAGAGATATAAAGATAGGCATGCGGAACGTGCGTCAGGCCCGCGATGATCACGATGCTCGACATGTCATAGATATTCCACGGCACAAAGCCAATCAGCGCCTGCGCCCAAAGGGACAAGAACCCAACCGGTCCAGCTGCGACGACATAGCCAAATCCTAATACCATTGGCGATACGAAAATGGGTACCAGGATCAGCGGTTCAATCAGCCGGCGCCCGGGTAGGTCGGTACGTACCATCAGAAAGGCCAACACGCCGCCCAGTGGAATGGCGATGATGACCAGACCAAACGCGAGAATAAAACCGCTTCTCAGGGCTTTATAGAAATCAGGGTCGGTAAAGATAAAACCAAATGATTCAAGGCTCCACTCTTTTGCCGGTGAAAAGAAGGGGGCGGACAGGAAGCTCTGGATCACGATAAACGACAAAGGCACGTAGATAACCAGCGCAGTTATCAACACGACAATGCCACGCGGCAGGCTTTGCCACTTTCTGCGTAATGTATTCATGGGATATCCCTGGCGTTGAAACCCAGCAAAACGACTTCAGGTCGAGGAAATAAGGCGCGACGACACGCGTCGCGCTCAGGGCTTATTTACCGGCGGCGGTACGCCACTGTTTGATGTATTCCAAACGTTTCTTTGGCTGCAGATACTCAAGCAGGCTTTCATCAACCGGGATCGGTTTCAGCGCCGTGCCGAGGATTTTGGTGAGGCCTTCGATATCATTTTTACCGTCGATATCGTTTCGAATGGACGGGATGTCAGCCTGATTAGCCAGAATGCTTTGCCCTTTTTCAGACAGGACATAGTCCAGCCACAGCTTCGCGGCATTGCTGTTTTGCGCCTGCTGGCTAATGAAGGAGACGCGTGATAACACCAGGGTGTAATCTTTTGGGTAGGAAATGCCAAGCGACGGATCGTTCTTTGCGCGGGCTTCGGCATACGAGCCGAGGATATTAAAGCCGATCAGGTTCTCGCCGGATGAGACGCGTTCCATCATGGTGCCGGTTGACGACTGCACCGCTAAGCCACCTTTGGCGATGTCCGCCAGGGTTTTGAAGTAATTCGGATCGGCTTTGTCATCCTGCACCGAGAGCATAAAACCAAGTCCCGACTTCTCAATGTCGTAGGTGGTTACTTTGCTTTTGAATTTATCCGTCTGGCTGGCGATAAGCTTAGCCAGCGCCGCGTGGGAGTCCGGTACCTCAGCGGCTGGGATCAGGCGCTTGTTGTAGATAATGACCACGGGCTCATAGGTCGTACCATACGCTTTGTCGCTCCAGACCGCCCATTTTGGCAGCTGGCTTTGCTCGGGAGATTTGTACTCCATGGCGTAATCAGTGGCGAGCTTCAGCCCGGTGTCCATAGATGAACTCCAGACCACGTCACCGCTACCGCCGCCAGAAGCCTGTTCGCTAATAAAACGGTTGTACAGCTCGGTGCTGTTCATGTCGTTGTATTCAACCTTGATGCCCGGGTACGTCTTTTCAAAGCCCTCAATCAGCGGCCCGGCGGCTTTGGTGTCGGTGGTGGAGTAGATCACCACTTTGCCCTCTTTGGTCGCCGCATCCACGACTTTTTGATACTCCGTAGGGTAGCCCTGCGGCAAGGCAGACATTGCGGAAGAGGAGACCAGTATGGCAGCGGTAATCAGAGAAATTCGGAAGATGTTCGACATTATAATTAACCTTTTAGTTACATTTGAGGAACTAATGGTCAACATAACCGATGGGGTCGCGCAGGCAATAGGGGGGCAAGGGCAATGATTCCGAAGTGTGATTGTCGGCATCGTTTCAGCAATTAACACCATTAAATCCGCGAACCTTAGGCAGCGAAGAATTACGCTTTATCCGGGACTTTACGGTATAGCCTTCTGGGATGACCAATATTGCCATACAGCATTTCGATGCTGATAAACCCGCTTTCCACGCAAAATTCAAGATAGCGCCGCCCGGTAGTTTTACTGATGCCAACGTTCTCGACCACCTCTTCCACCGACATCGTACTCTCGGGGTTATCATCAAAAAAACGCCTGATACGCTCCAGGGTGTTGGGCTCAATCCCCTTTGTCGACGGGGCAAGCGGGGATTCTGCGGCAGGCAAATGGAACAGGCGATCCAGCGCATGCTGGTCGACAACCTTCACCTGCTGCACGGTGTGGATGAAACGCATAAACCGTTCCAGCGAGGCGTGCAGGCGCTGGAAAAAGACGGGCTTAATCAGGTAATCAAATGCGCCGCTGCGCATGGCGTGGCTACAGGTCTGCATATCGCTTGCGGCGGTGATGAAGATCACCGAACATTCAAAGCCCTTCAGCAGCGGATGGTCGATTAAGTCTACGCCCTTGCCGTCCGGGAGATAGTTATCCAGCAGAATAAGCCGGGGCTGATGCTGGCGGATCAGGCTGTGCGCTTGTTCAATCGATGCAGCAATGCCCACCACGCGTAAATGAAAATTTTGCTCAATATACTCACGATGCAGCTCCGCAAGATGCGGCTCATCCTCAACAATCACAACATCAAGTGGTCGGGTCATGCTTTAGCCCTGTCGAACGGGGAGTGGGTTGGGAATAAATACAGAGAAAATAGTGCCTTGCGGGGTGTTATCGCTGATTTCTATGCTGCCGCCAGCCTTATCGATATATCCTGCCACCAGAAACAGTCCAATACCGTGCTCTGAGCCGATTATTTCATTATCCTTTTCCGGTTTACTGCTGAACCCCTGCTGAAAGATATGGGGCTTCATGTCATCGTCTAACCCACAGCCACGATCGGCGACCTCGATCAGCAGTTCCTGGTTGCGGTCAGAAATATAGAGCTCTACCGCCGCGGGCACCGGGGCTTTCAGGGTGGCATCAACCGCGTTATCCAGCAAATTACCGATCACCGACATCAGCTCAGTTTCGGTGAGGGTAGCTGGCATCCGGGTCAGATGACAGGCGGGATCGAACAGCAGCTCAATTCCTTTTTCCCGCGCGCCGACGTATTTACCTAAAAGCAGCCCGCACAGGGCCGGAGAGGTAAAATGGGCCGAGACAAAATCCAGCACGCGCTGTGCGCCTTCCGACTGCACCTGAACGTAACGAATCGCTTCGTCATAGTGCTTCATTTGCAGCAGCCCTACCAGCGTCGCCGTCCAGTTCAGCTGTTCATGGCGCATAATGCGCAGGTTGTCCGCATAGCGTTTGATTTGGCTGAGCTGGCTGCTGAGGGTGTTAATGTTATTTTTATCGCGAAAGCTATAGACCCACCCGCTTTCAACGCCGGGGTCGACCTCAATGGCCACGCGGTTAACGATCACCTCACGCTGATTCAGCACCGCAATTTGGTCGTGACTGCCGCGACTCGCTGACGCGTAGCGCTGGGATAAAAAGCCCGGAGAGGTATGCAGGACGTCTTCCAGCGGTTTACCAATAAGCTCTTTCTCACTCTGATGAATGTCGAGCATCTCTCTGGCCGCGCGGTTAATTAAAATCAGCTGCTTTTTATCGTTAATCGCAAATACCCCCTCGTACATCGCCTCCAGCAGCGCTTTTTGCTGCAAAACCAGCTGGGCAATGTCTTTCGGCTCAAGGCTAAACATCTGCTTTTTAAGATTACGGGTGAACAGCCAGGAGAACATAAACAGCAGCAACAGCAGGCCAATACCGTATAGCCCTGACTGCCAAAGAATATGGGCGTTAATATTGGCAATATACGAGGTCAAATAACCGACCGAGACAATACCAATCACCTGATGCTGTGCGTTAAAGATGGGCGCTTTGCTGCGTAATGACACGCCTATTCCGCCCTGTCGCACGGAAATAATGGTCTTGCCTTTAAGCACCTCGGCATTGTCGCCGCCGATCATCGGTAAATTCAGGCGCTCCGGCGACTCGGAATGATAAAGATGCTGCTCATGGATATCGCCAATAACAATATAGCTGGCATCGCTTTCCGCGCGCAGCGGCTGAATTAAACGGGCAATGCCCGGAATATCTCTGGCCGCAACTTTCTCCGCCAGCCCCGGCATTAGCGCTATTTCGCTGGCCTGCACGCGGGCGCGTTGGCCTAAATCGTGATGCAGCTGCCGGTCAATAAAGTGAAACAGGATGGTGCCCAGCAGAACCAATAGCAGGCAGGAAAAGCACACCAGCGCGAGAAAAAGCTTCACCTGAAAAGAGAGTCTGCGTTTCATTCAGCCTGTGGCAACCATGCAAAAGGGAGATATTCGCGGAGCCTGACATGCGCAAATGTCGGAAGCAATCTGACGAGAACAGAGTTGTGAGCTGGCTTTTCGTTTTCAGCGTTATAGCCATCGGGATCGGGTAAGGCTATTCTTCATTCAGCAACACAATAATTACAGAGGCAATGTCGTGGAAAAAGAGCTACTGGATGCGGGTTACCGGGCCTATACCGGGGAGAAAATTGACGTCTACTTCAACACCGGGATCTGCAAACATTCAGGTAACTGCGTGCGCGGCAGCGCGGCGCTGTTTAACCTGAAGCGTAAGCCGTGGATTATTCCCGATGAAGTGGATGTAGAAACCGTTATACGCGTGATTGATACCTGCCCGAGCGGTGCGCTGAAGTACCGCCAAAAATAAGCGAGGAACCATGGAAATTCTGGAAGGCCATAATAAGTTTTACGTTAACGATGCACAGGGAAACCAGGTTGCGGAGATTGTCTTCGTGCCCACCGGCGAGCACCTGAGCATCATTGAGCATACCGATGTGGATGAGAGCCTGAAGGGGCAGGGCGTCGGTAAACAGCTGGTGGCGAAAGTGGTGGAGAAGATGCGCGGTGAGAACCGTAAAATTATCCCGCTGTGCCCGTTTGCGAAACATGAATTTGATAAAACGCGGGAATATGACGATATCCGTGCGTGAGAATATTGCCCGGCATGATGCCGGGCAGTACAGACTCAGCCGACAAACATCACCGACACGCACAGCACGCCGACAATCAGCGTCAGCAGGTTGCCGATGGAGCGATACGGTTTCAGTGACGCAATGAGATAGGTCGACAGCGTCGGCATGATAAACAGGATCATGGCGATAAGCGGGCCGCTGATGGCGTAAATCATCGAGATTGCGTTCGGGTTAATGCAGCAGACCACAAACGTAATCAACGACACGCCCAGAATCGAAATCGCGCGGTTAAAGGCGCGGCTCTTTTTCACCCCGACCTGGTTCAGCGACGACTTAACAATCTCCGTCGCCCCTTCAATCACCCCAAAGTAGGTGCCGAGGAACGATTTCGACATCGCAATTATCGCCACAATAATCCCAGAAATGCCTAACCATGCCGGAGAAGAGGGCATCATCGACAGCGCCGACAGAATAGTAACCCCTTCTTCTTTTGCGGCCACGATGTACGACGGCGGAATAGACAGCAGGCAGCTGAACACAAAGAACAGCACGCTAAGGCAGATAATCAGGTACGCCACCTTCATGATTTTTTTGCATTTACCCATGGCTGCGTCGCCGTATTTCTCGCGCCGATCTACGGCGAATGTCGAGATAATCGGGGTATGGCTAAAAGCAAAAACCATCACCGGAATCGAGATCCACACCTGATGTAGCGTGTGACGATCGAACGCCATCTGGCTGGTGAGCAGCGTCGGCTGCCAGCTTCCCGTCAGGTACAGTGACACAAACAGGAAATAGGCGATCAGCGGAAACACGAGGAACCCCATCACCTTAATGGTGATATGTCGGCCCATCAGGAAGATCAGATTCAGTACCAGCACCACAGCAAAACTAACCAGCATGCGCACGCCGGTATCCACCGTCATTCGCTTTGCCAACTGTTCGGTTAAGGAATTGGTGATCGCCACCGCGTAGATCAGGACCACCACAAAGAAGGCGACAAAATAGAGCGTGGTGATCAGATTACCGATCTTCTTGCCGTAGTAGTGGCTAACTGCGCCCGTGATCCCTTCGTTGCCTTGGGTTTTCGACGACAGGATAAATTGCGCCAGCGCTTTATGCGGCCAATAGGTTAAAGGGTAGGCCACGAGGGCGGTAATCAGCAGGACAATCGCGCCTGCCGATCCAAGCTGGATGGGCAAGAACAGCGTTCCTGCCCCCACGGCAGTGCCATAGAGGGCGAAACTCCAGAGAGTCTCTTCTTTTGACCAAATTTTCGACATTAGAGCAACGTATCAACTATAAAACGAACAAAAAGAGGTGCAATTTACCATAGATCTGAGGAGAGGGCGCAGTTGCTTCGAAGGAGGCTGGCCGGAAAAGGGATCCGGCCAGAAGTGAAATTAGCTTGCCAGAGCGCGTCGTTGCTGGCGGCGCTTGATAAATTTTTCGCGCAGGGTGTCATACGTCCAGTTATAGAACATGGTGTACGGCAGGAAGAACAGGAAGAAACCTATTTCCAGCGTGAATGCCTGGAGCAGCGTGACGCCCAGAACCGCGGCAACGATAGAGACGCCGATGACAATAAACCCGCACTCAAACCCCAGCGCGTGCAGCGCACGGACTTTGGCGGTGCGCTTTACCCGCTGCACGGGCCAGAAACGGTCAAAGCCGACGTTGTAGAGGATATTCCACAGCATCGCCGTGGTGGCCAGGATAATCGTCAGCCCACCCATTTCGACCACAGAGCGCTGCATGAGCCACGCCGCCGTTGGGGCGAGGATCGCCGTGGCAATGCCTTCAAAACAGACGGCATGGAAGATGCGCTCCGGCAGTTTTCGTTGGAGTGTATCTTGATGTTGCATAGGGAAAGACCTCATTAATTCGCCGGTATGGGCGTTGATGGCGCCTATTGTTATCGCTAAAGCTGATATATTAAAGATGGTATCCATCGATAAAGTAGATAGGTCATGCGCTATTCCCCCGAAGCCCTTAACGCCTTTGTTGAAACTGTCGCGACCGGCTCCTTTTCCGCCGCCGCACGCCGCCTGCGTAAAAGCCAGTCCACTGTCAGTACCGCCATTGCAAACCTTGAGGCCGATCTGGGGTTTGCGCTTTTTGACCGATCGGCGCGTCAGCCGGTGCTCACCGCTCAGGGCGAGCAGGTGTTGGGTTATGTTCAGTCAATCCTTGCCGCCAGCGCCCGGCTGGATGAACTCGCGGTATCGTTAACGGCACAAACCGAGGCGCGCCTAACGTTCGTGCTCTCCGATACGCTCAACCCGGACGTGCTGGAAAATCTGATGAAGCAGTTCGACCAGCGATTTCCGCATACAGAATTTGAATGCCTGATTGGCGAGGAAGAAGACGTTATCGATCTGCTGCAGAAGGAGAGGGCGCAGATTGGCCTGACGGAAGCGCGCGACGCTTATCCGACCGATATTGGGGCTACCCGGCTGCCGGTACAGACCCGAATGGCGATTTATGTCAGCGCGGATCACCCGCTTGCCGGGCAAGCTGAAATCCAGGCCGATGAACTGCACGGCTGGCGTGAGCTACGGATAAGCACCTATCTCGAACGTGAAGCAACGCTCGCACGAGGGCCGGTGTGGTCAGCCCCGAACTACCTGCTGCTTCTGAGTATGGCGGTTCAGGGTTTTGGCTGGTGCGTGCTGCCGTGTGCGCTGGTGGACGAATTCGCCGCATCGAAATCGCTGGTGCAGCTGAATGTCCCCGGCTGGCCACGCGCGATCGGGATCGATCTGCTGTGGAACAAGCGATCTCCGCCAGGCGTTGCCGGAAGCTGGCTGCGGCAATATTTGCAGGATGCGCGCTAATCCTGTGACTAAACTCACTTTTCCTAAACATTTGCATCAACTGTTGATAACAATCATCTACTATCGTCACGTCATTTAACACAGAGGTCGTGATGAAAGATGTCGTTATAGTGGGTGCGTTGCGTACAGCTATCGGCTGTTTTCAGGGCGCGCTGGCGCGCCACTCGGCTGTTGATCTGGGTAGCGTGGTGGTTAAAGCGCTGGTGGAACGCAGCGGGATCGCAGCACATGAAGTCGATGAGGTGATCCTGGGCCAGGTTCTGACGGCGGGCGCCGGGCAAAACCCTGCCCGTCAGGCGGCGCTAAAAGGCGGTCTGCCCAACACCGTATCGGCTATTACCATCAACGACGTCTGTGGTTCTGGTTTAAAAGCGCTGCATCTTGCGACGCAGGCCATTCAGTGCGGCGAGGCAGATGTGGTGATTGCCGGCGGGCAGGAGAATATGAGCCGTGCGCCACATGTATTAACAGACAGCCGAACCGGCGCGCAGCTCGGAAACAGCCAGCTGCTCGACAGCCTGGTGCATGACGGCCTATGGGATGCCTTCAACGACTATCATATGGGCGTGACGGCGGAAAATCTGGCACGTGAATATGGCATCAGCCGTGAGCTGCAGGACGCCTGGGCGCTCAGTTCGCAGCAAAAAGCCCGCGCCGCGATTGATTCCGGGCGCTTTCGCGATGAAATCGTCCCCGTCAACACGCGGCGCCAGAACGGTGAAGCCCTCATCATCGATACCGATGAGCAACCGCGCACCGATACCAGCGCGGAAGGGCTGGCAAAGCTCAACCCTGCTTTTGAAACGCAGGGTTCCGTCACGGCGGGTAATGCGTCTTCTATTAACGACGGTGCTGCGGCCGTGATGATGATGAGCGAAAGCAAAGCGCTTGAGCTGGATCTTCCGGTGCTGGCGCGTATTAAGGCCTTTGCCAGCGTGGGCGTCGATCCCGCGCTAATGGGGATCGCGCCGGTCTATGCAACCCGCCGCTGTCTGGAGCGTGCGGGCTGGCAGCTTGGGGATGTGGATCTTATCGAGGTCAACGAAGCCTTCGCCGCGCAGGCGATCTCAGTCGGTAAAATGCTGGAGTGGGATCCGTCTCGGGTTAACGTCAACGGTGGCGCCATTGCGCTCGGCCATCCTATTGGTGCGTCCGGTTGCCGCATTCTGGTGTCGTTAGTGCATGAAATGAAGAAGCGTAACGTCCGTAAAGGGGTAGCGACGCTCTGCATTGGCGGTGGACAAGGCGTCGCACTTGCCATTGAGCGATAGCGTCATCCTTTCTAAGATAGCCTCCCAATGGGAGGTTTTTTTTTGACTGTCTGTATCACTTATTTACCTTTCTCAGCGCAATCTCACGCGTAATGCGAATAATTGCGCGATGAATTATTTCCTTGTCTAACCTCCTGCTGTGATCTCTCTCCGGAAATTTAACCTTAATCCCCTTTATTTGTTGATGGGGTTCACGTCGATCTTTGCCAAAAAAAATGAAACAAATAATTACGATCCTGGTCACTAAAATTACGGTGCATAAAAAATAAACTCTAGTTTCATAAAAACGAAACATTATTTTAATTGAGGGTTTTTTCATGTTAAAGAAATCTCTGGCTCTTGCTTCCCTTATTGGTGCCTCTTTCGCTGCTAGCGCAGTTACCGTCGATCTGCGTCATGAATACATTGACAGCGGCTCGAACGCGGACCGCGTTTCGGTTTCGCACCGCTTTGCTAACGGCTTAGGTTTTTCTGTGGAAGCAAAGTGGAAATCAGGTGGCGATAAGGCTGACCAGCCGTTTGCGGATGTTGTGGGTAACGGTCACGAAGATCAAATAAGCTGGCGCTGGAAAGCGACGGATAATATTGCCCTGACGCCTGCCTTCACCATTGAAAGTAATGACAGCCGCACCATTTATAAACCGAATCTGCATTTGCAATATAGTTTCGACAATGGTTTTTACGTGGCAGCACGTTACCGCTATGAATATACGCGCTACCCGTCAAGCTCGAATAAAGAAGATGATAAAGTTAACCGTGGCGATGCCTGGGTGGGTTGGGTATTAGGTGACTGGCGTACCGAGCTGAACTACGTATACGCAAAAAGCTCTGAAGGCATGATTCGTAATAACAATAAAGATTACTCCAACGAATATAACGCCAAGCTGGCCTATAAATGGGATAAAAACTGGGCACCGTACGTTGAAGTGGGCAACGTGGGCGTGAAAGAAACCGATGAACGCCAGACGCGCTTCCGTTTGGGCGTGGCATATTCATTCTAAATAATAAGCAGTACCTCCGGGAAAAAACCGGCTCAGAACGAGCCGGTTTTTTTGTTTCCGCTAACGCTCGCCTGACGGCCAAAAAAAGCCCTCTATAAGAGAGGGCAAGGCCAGTTACAGAAACACTAACTCAAATCATGCATGCAACATTTCTGGTTGCTCGGGGAGTTTCGCGATATAGAGGGCAGGTTTTCCGTCTTTATCGGAACTGAACAGCACCGCGCTTTCATCCGGGGTAAAGGAGGGATGCGGATGGGTCACCTGGCGGCTATTGGCCACCGTCGCCCAGGAAGTGTCGTGCCGGGCGATGCGGAAGTACCTTTTTTTCGCCACGTCAAAAGCATAAAGATAGGGATCGTTATCGATGGTGTAACCGCCGGTGTCTTTCACGTCGACAGGCGTACCTGAGCCGTCACCCACCAGCAGCGTGCCGTCAAAATTACTCATCAGGTGCGAACAGGCGGGCATCTGCATTACCGCTTCGTTAACGCCGGTATCCGGGTTGTAGCGGGAGATCGTGCGTCCCTGCTGGCCTTTCAGGTAAGAGACATATACCAGCGCCGAACCGTCCGGCACCCAGAACTCATGCGTACAGCTTTCACCTTCCGCGTGCGCTTTTACTTTGCGAACCTGCGTGCCGTCTTCGTTGACCAGCCACATACGGGCATCGACGAGATCGTGCGGGCCTTCATGGCAGAAGGCCACGGTGTGGTCATCAAACGGACGGTAGATGGGATGACCCAGCCAGTTCTTCTCTTCATGGATCGTTGAGCTTGCACCCGTTTTCAGGTCCACGCGCAGCAGGCGGCAGTGGGGCCCTTTGTGGAAGAAGTCGTGGAAAATTTTCCAGTCATTCAGCGGCGTCCAGTCGCTTTTGGCAATCTCGATACCCACCAGTTTGGTGCAGTCGCTGTTTGCTACCCAGGTGCCGTAACCGACCCAGTCGTCAGACACGCGATAAACTTCGCGCTCTGCCAGGGTGTGTAAATCCACTTCCAGCAGCGTGCGATCGTTCTTCACATAGTAGAAGGATTTATCATCCGGCGAGAGGAACCCACCAAAGGTGTTATCGCCTGCGCCTTCCGTCAGCTGAACGGCTTCGGCTTTTTTCAGATCCAGCAGGTAATAGTTCCAGTTGCCGTCAAACTCCCCGGCGAACAGCAGATGGCTGCCATCGTTAAAGAAGCACTTCTGGTAAAAGTAATTGCGATGACAGGTGACTTCTGGAGGGGTCAGGCGCGTGACTTCCACGCCTGTATCCGGATCGCGTGCGATCTCGTAGTTCAGCGTGACCCGCATACCTTTAGCCATAATGCACTCCTTTGTACGGAAATTGAGTTAAAAACTGGGTGTTAAATTATCAAAACACCGTTTCAATGTGTGTGACTGATAGCGCACTTTGCCATTTTCATTGACGGCATTTATCACTCCCTGGATTAATCGTGATCGAAACGCCATTTCTGGTATAAATAAACATAAAAAATGAAACGTTGTTTTAATTGCAATTGAAAACCCTATTCTCAGCGTTTACTATGTCCACATCATGAAAACGGAACGATGTTTCGTTAATTATTTTGCTCTCAGGCACGATCAATCTGGAGGTTACCGTGGACATCAGACAAAGCATCCACAGTGAGCACGCGAAGACGCTGGATACTCAGGGGCTGCGCAATGAATTTTTAGTTGAACAGGTGTTCGACGCCGACAAATACACCCTGGTCTATAGCCACATCGATCGCATTATTGTGGGCGGGATTATGCCGGTGACGAAAACCGTCTCCGTCGGCGGGGAAGTGGGTAAACAGCTGGGCGTGAGCTATTTCCTGGAACGCCGCGAGTTAGGCGTGATTAACATCGGCGGGCCGGGCACCATCACCGTCGATGGTGAGTGCTACGAAATCGGCCATCGCGATGCGCTGTATGTGGGGAAAGGGGCGAAGGAAGTGGTCTTTGCCAGTGACGACAGCGGCAAACCGGCGAAGTTTTACTACAACTGCGCGCCGGCCCACTCGACGTATCCAACCAAAAAAGTGACGCCTTCGGAGGTTTCCCCGGTAACGCTTGGCGATAACCTCACCAGCAACCGTCGCACCATCAACAAATACTTTGTACCGGATGTGCTGGAAACCTGCCAGCTCAGCATGGGGCTGACCGAGCTTGAGCCGGGCAACCTGTGGAACACCATGCCGTGCCACACCCACGAGCGCCGCATGGAAGTGTACTTCTACTTCAATATGGATGATGACGCCTGCGTATTCCACATGATGGGGCAGCCGCAGGAAACACGTCATATCGTGATGCATAACGAGCAGGCGGTGATTTCACCGAGCTGGTCTATTCACTCTGGCGTGGGGACGAAAGCCTATACCTTTATCTGGGGTATGGTCGGAGAAAACCAGGTCTTTGATGACATGGACCACGTCGCTGTTAAGGATCTGCGCTAGTCGCGGGCAGTTAAGCATATACCTGCCTGTTCGTGACAGGCGTTAAACGAGTAAGGAACTAACATGATTCTGGATGCATTTTCTCTGCAAGGTAAAGTGGCTGTGGTGACCGGTTGTGACACCGGCCTGGGCCAGGGCATGGCGTTGGGTCTGGCGGAAGCGGGCTGCGATATCGTGGGTATCAACATTGTAGAACCCACTGAAACCATTGAACGCGTCACCGCGCTGGGCCGCCGTTTTCTGAGCCTGACCGCCGATCTGCGTAAAATCGACGCCATTCCTGAACTGCTGGATCGTGCGGTAGCGGAGTTTGGCCATATTGATATTCTGGTGAACAACGCGGGCCTGATTCGTCGTGAAGATGCGATCAACTTCAGCGAGCGCGACTGGGACGACGTTATGAACCTGAACATTAAGAGCGTGTTTTTCATGTCTCAGGCGGCGGCGAAGCACTTCATCGCCCAGGGCCATGGCGGCAAGATCGTTAACATCGCCTCTATGCTCTCCTTCCAGGGTGGCATCCGCGTGCCGTCCTACACCGCTTCTAAAAGCGCGGTAATGGGCGTAACCCGTCTGCTGGCGAACGAATGGGCGCAGCACAACATCAACGTTAACGCGATTGCACCTGGCTACATGGCGACCAACAACACCCAGCAGCTGCGCGCGGATGAAGAGCGCAGTGCGGCCATTCTTGAGCGTATCCCTGCGGGCCGCTGGGGTCTGCCAAGCGATCTGATGGGACCCATTGTGTTCCTTGCGTCATCTGCATCTGATTACATCAACGGCTACACCGTGGCGGTTGACGGCGGTTGGCTGGCCCGCTAAGTCGGCTTTACGAAAGAACCTCTGCCTACGGGCGGAGGTTTTTTTTCACCAAAAATTGCCATTATCCATATAGCGTAAGATGAAAAATCCATACTAAAAAGTCATAAATGACATTCATCACAGTTTTATTAATTGATAACTAAGTGATTATTAAAAAATGGCGGTATTTCAGCATTAGTTGAAATTGTAATGTCCATCACAGAACGCTATGTCGCAGCGATATAATCCATATCTTCGCGAATTCCAGCCTGACACTTTTTTCCGCTATCTCGTAACGTCAGTTAACGCATTTCACTGTTCAGGCAGGAAAATATGACCTCAATAAATGACTCTATCCTCATGCCCCGCGCGTTGCGCGATACCCGCCGCATGAACCAGTTTGTCTCTATCTCAGCCGCCGTAGCCGGTTTGCTGTTCGGTCTGGATATCGGCGTCATTGCCGGTGCGCTGCCGTTTATTACCGATCACTTTACGCTAAGCAACCGCCTGCAGGAGTGGGTCGTGAGCAGCATGATGCTCGGGGCGGCCATCGGTGCGCTGTTTAACGGCTGGCTCTCGTTCCGCCTTGGGCGAAAATACAGCCTGATGATTGGGGCGATCCTGTTTGTTGCGGGCTCGATTGGCTCCGCGTTAGCCACCAACGTAGAGGTGCTTTTACTTTCCCGCGTGCTGCTCGGCGTGGCGGTCGGGATTGCCTCCTACACCGCGCCGCTCTATCTCTCTGAAATGGCGAGCGAGAACGTGCGCGGCAAGATGATCAGTATGTACCAGCTGATGGTCACGCTCGGAATCGTGCTGGCGTTCTTGTCCGATACCTGGTTCAGCTACAGCGGCAACTGGCGCGCGATGCTGGGCGTGCTGGCGCTGCCCGCGCTCGTACTGATTGTGCTGGTCGTTTTCCTGCCGAACAGCCCGCGCTGGCTGGCACAAAAAGGCCGTCACGTGGAGGCGGAGGAAGTCCTGAGGATGCTGCGCGATACCTCTGAAAAAGCGCGTGAAGAGCTGAACGAGATCCGCGAAAGCCTCAAGCTGAAGCAGGGCGGCTGGTCGCTGTTTAAGATCAACCGTAACGTGCGTCGGGCGGTGTTCCTCGGCATGTTGCTGCAGGCGATGCAGCAGTTTACCGGCATGAACATCATCATGTATTACGCCCCGCGCATTTTCAAAATGGCCGGATTCACCACGACCGAACAGCAAATGATTGCCACGCTCCTGGTGGGGCTGACCTTTATGTTCGCCACCTTTATCGCGGTGTTTACCGTGGATAAAGCCGGACGTAAACCCGCGCTGAAGATTGGTTTTAGCGTCATGGCGATAGGAACCCTGATCCTCGGCTACTGCCTGATGCAGTTTGACAACGGCACGGCCTCAAGCGGGCTCTCCTGGCTCTCGGTCGGAATGACCATGATGTGCATTGCCGGTTACGCGATGAGCGCGGCGCCTGTGGTATGGATCCTGTGCTCGGAAATTCAGCCGCTGAAGTGCCGCGACTTTGGGATCACCTGTTCCACCACCACGAACTGGGTGTCGAATATGATCATCGGCGCAACCTTCCTGACGCTGCTAGATTCGATCGGAGCTGCCGGAACATTCTGGCTCTACACGGCGCTGAACGTGGCGTTTATCGGCGTGACGTTCTGGCTTATTCCTGAAACCAAAGGCGTGACGCTGGAACACATTGAACGCAAGCTGATGGCGGGGGAGAAGTTGCGCGATATCGGTATCTAGTTACAGCGACTCTCGGGGTAGCCACGGGCTTGCGACCCGTATCGTCTCACGATGGCTGTCACCGTTAATAATATGCAGGGCGCTCAGGCGCCCGATTTCGTAATGAGGTAGCTGCACCGTTGAGAGGGGCGGTAAGAACAGATCGCCAATCCCCACCATGTTGTCGTACCCCACCACCGCCACATCCTGCGGAATACGCAACCCTTGCCCCAGCAGCGTCTGATAGACCATAAACGCGATACGATCGTTGCCGCAAATCACGGAGTCGAACAGCGGCGTTTGCTGCTGAATATGCGCCAGAACGCGTGCTGGAATATCGCGATAGTGTTCATCGCCGTATTCCATATAGCAGTGATCCAGGGTATTTGGGTCGATTCCCGCTTCCCGACAGGCACGCTCCAGCCCCTGGCGACGGCGAAGGGTAGCCAGATGATTAGCCGGCAGATGCAGGCAAAGGGGGCGACGGTAGCCCGCGGCCAGCAAAGCCTGTACCGCAGAGAACTGGCCCTGCTCGTCATCCGGTATGTAGCTGGCCACTGGATCGTGCAAACTTTCGCAGTTTGCCAGCACGCAGGGAAGGGTTAGTAACTTGGCTGGAAGTGGCACCTTGCGCAGCCCCATGGTCGTGTAGATGATCCCGTCCGGGCGATGAGAGAGCAGAAGGTCGACCATGGTCTCCGGGCTATCGTCGGTAAACATGTTGACCACAAAGCTGTTCCAGCCGTGCGCCCGCGCGGTTTCTTCAATCGACAGCGTAATGTCTACCGAAAAGGGCGTGGTCACCGTATCCAGCGCCAGCACCCCGATGGTGTTCGGCATGGCGCGCGCCCCGCGAATTTTTTTCGCCGACAGGTCGGGCACGTAATGGGTCTGTTCGATAGCGGCCTGAACCCGGGCCAGCGTTTCCGGTTTCAGCCTTTCCGGGCTGTTGAGCGCGCGGGATACCGTCATCAGTGACACATTGGCCAGCTTTGCCACATCCTTCAGCGATGCCATGTTAATTACTCCGCCCTTGCTAAGCTGCTGATGTAAAAGATCGGTCGATATTCTATCTTACGCGCGACGTGCGTGCAGGTGAGAAATAGTTGATCGCGATCGCACCACATCAATGTTAACGTTAACTTTTGTGATTAACATCATGAATCTCAGCAAAATGACATGAGTTATTCCAATTGTTAACGTTACCATTTGTGGCATTCCTCCACGATGAGAATGTCATGATGAAGAAACATCACTCTCAAAGCTACCCGTTACTCAGTGCGTTATTGTTTTTCTTTTTTGTCTGCTGGTCCTCTTCCGGATCGCTGCTCTCTATCTGGCTGCATCAGGAGGTGGGCCTGAAGCCGGGGGATACCGGCATTATCTACGCGGTGCTCTCCGTCTCTGCGCTGTTTGCCCAGGTCTGCTACGGTTTCATTCAGGACAAGCTCGGCCTGCGGAAAAATCTACTCTGGTACATCACCGTACTGCTGATCCTCTCCGGACCGGCCTTTTTACTGTTTGGCTATCTGCTGAAGATTAACGTGTTGCTTGGCAGCATTTTCGGCGGAATTTACATCGGCTTGACCTTCAACGGCGGTATCGGTGTTTTAGAATCCTATACCGAGCGCGTGGCACGACAGAGCCAGTTTGAGTTTGGCAAGGCGCGGATGTGGGGCTCGCTGGGCTGGGCGGTTGCAACGTTCTTTGCCGGTTTACTCTTTAACATCAACCCAAAATTCAACTTTGCGGTGGCCAGTTGCTCGGGGCTGGTATTTTTCATTTTGCTGGCGCGGCTGCGGGTTTTCTCCGCCTCACAGGCGATGGAAGAAGCGGTGGCGGGGGGGAAGGTGACGCTGGAAGACGCGCTGCGCCTGCTCACCCTGCCGCGCTTTTGGGCGCTGGTGTTCTTCGTCATCGGCACCTGCATTTATGGCGTTTACGATCAGCAGTTTCCGGTCTACTTCTCTTCTCAGTTCCCGACGCTCCAGGAAGGGAATGCTATGTATGGCTATCTAAACTCATTCCAGGTTTTCCTTGAGGCAGCTGGCATGTTTTGTGCGCCATGGCTGGTGAACCGTATCGGTGCGAAAAACGGCCTCATCTTCGCCGGAATGGTGATGGCGAGCCGCATGGTCGCCTCCGGGCTGGTAGAAGGCCCGCTGCTTATCTCTATCACCAAGCTGCTGCACGCGCTAGAGTTGCCGGTTCTGCTGGTGGCCATCTTTAAATACAACAGCCTTAACTTTGATAAACGTCTCTCATCCACGCTGTATCTGGTGGGGTTTGCGTGCACCAGCTCGATCATCGCCACGGTGCTTTCGCCGCTGGCAGGCTATAGCTACGAGAAATATGGCTTCGCCCAGTCTTATCTAATTATGGGACTGCTGGTGTTCAGCACCACCTTTATCTCCATCTTCTTGCTGCGCGCCTCGCGGTCGTCCTCAGACCCGCTGGTCTCGCAACCCTCCGCTATCTGAATCAAAAAGAGTGAAGACTATGATGTACACCATTTCCAACGCAGAACAGGAACTCCAGGCTAAACGCGAGGCGCTGAACCTGCGCTGGTATCCGCGCTACCACCTGGCCGCCCGAGCGGGCTGGATCAACGACCCGAATGGGCTGGTATGGTTTGATGGCTGGTACCACGCGTTTTACCAGCATCATCCGTATTCAACCGAATGGGGGCCTATGCACTGGGGGCATGCGCGCAGTAAAGATCTGGTGCACTGGGAACATTTGCCGGTGGCGCTTGCCCCGGAAGGCCCGGAAGATAAAGATGGCTGTTTCTCCGGTTCGGCAGTGGTCGACGGCGATACGCTGGCGCTGATTTACACCGGGCATAAATTCCATGGCGATCCCGGTGATGAGGGCAACCTCTTTCAGGTCCAGTGTCTGGCGACCAGCCGCGACGGTATTCACTTTGAACGCCAGGGGATAGTGGTAGACACTCCGCCGGGTATGCACCACTTCCGGGACCCGAAAGTATGGCGTGAAGGGGATGACTGGTACATGATCGTCGGCGCTCGCGAGGGGGATACCGGGCAGGTGCGGCTATATAAATCGGCCGATCTGCGCCAGTGGCATGATGCGGGGGTGCTTGATGAAGCGGAAAACGCGATGGGCTATATGTGGGAGTGCCCGGATTTTTTCATCCTCGACGGCAAGCGCGTTCTGATGTTCTCTCCCCAGGGACTGGAGGCAAACGGCTACCAGAACCGCAATCTGTTCCAGAGCGGGTATCTCCTCGGCGAATGGCAGCCAGGACAGACGTTCACCCGCGAAGGCGGATTTGTTGAACTGGACCACGGTCATGACTTTTATGCGCCGCAAAGTTTCCTGGCGCCAGATGGCAGACGCATCGTCATTGGCTGGCTGGATATGTGGGAATCGCCATTGCCGGAGCAACAGGACGGCTGGGCGGGTATGCTTTCGCTGCCGCGTGAGCTGAGTCTGGGTGCGGATAACCGCCTGCAAATGCGTCCGGCCAAAGAGGTTGAGGGGTTGCGCGGTGCCTGGTTCCCGTGGCCGGTCACCCTCCTGAAAAACCAGCAGAGGGTTATGATGGAAAACGGCGAGGCTATGGAAGTCATCCTGCACTGGGATTGTGCTAACAGCAGCGCCGAACAGTACGGACTCCGCTTTGGCGACGGCCTGCGCGTCTATGTTGATGCGCAGATGCAGCGGCTGGTGCTGGAGCGTCACTATCCGCACTATGGCCTGTGCGGCACGCGCAGTGTGCCATTAACTGCCGGTAAGGCGTTGACGCTGCGGGTGTTCTTCGATAGTTCGTCGGTAGAAGTTTTTGTAAACGATGGCGAAGCTTGCCTGAGCAGCCGTATTTATCCGGATGCAGGCCGTCGGGAACTCGCGCTGTTCGCCTGGGGCGGTTCGTCATGCTTAACGGAGGCAGGTGCCTGGCAGCTCGAATAACGCTGCGCCTTTCTGAACGATCGAAAGGCGAGGTTATCCCCCGCTGAGCACAGGGCTAGCGGGGGACGCTATTAACGCATGGCGCGTTTCAGAATACGCTCAGCTTGACGCTGGAAGTCCGCCGCCGTTTCTTCCACGGTCTTCTGGCCGTAGTCGATGTACTGCAGGGATGTACCGAACTGCGCCACAATCTGCGGATCGTCAA
Source organism: Enterobacter sp. UNJFSC 003 (assembly GCF_036903355.1). Taxonomy (NCBI): domain Bacteria; kingdom Pseudomonadati; phylum Pseudomonadota; class Gammaproteobacteria; order Enterobacterales; family Enterobacteriaceae; genus Enterobacter; species Enterobacter sp. UNJFSC 003. Next base: position 43,959 of record NZ_JBAKHK010000007.1, on the reverse strand, counting down.
AGTATGGCGATACGGAGAGCTTCGCAGGCAGAGACTGCGCCAGGCGCAGGCCCGCTACAGAAGGATCGCTCTCTTTGATGGTGCCGTCTTCCGTCAGGAACTGCACCGCCGCTTTGCTCAGTGGGACGCCACGTTCCAGACCCAGCGTATCCACACCCTCTTTGCTGTTCAGCAGGAAGTTAATCAGCTTCGCGGCCGCTTCCGGGTTTTTGGTCGATTTACCAATCGAGAGCATCTGTGCAGGTTTGAAGAATAGACCCGCATCCGTTGCGCCCGGCAGCATTGGGTAGTTGCCCAGCGCCAGCTTCGCAGGCGGCTTCAGGTTGTCGGAATATTTATTGATGGTGGAGTTCCACATATAGGTGCCTCCCCATTCTCCCTGAATCCACGGCTTCATCTCATACATGTTGCTCTTACCAAATGACGCATAGTATTTGGTGTCCGGCATGACGTGGCTATCCACCAGCTTTTTATAGGTCTGGAAGAATTCAACCCACTGCTCTTTGCTGTAAGAGAATTTTTTGGTCTTCTCGTCCACGGCGGGGATATTGTATTTCTGGATCATGTAAGAGTTCAGCAGCGCTAGCGTATCCTGGTGTTCCAGAACCACCGGGTAATATTGCTTGCCAAGCTTGCTCTCGAATGTCTTGCCCGCCGCCATCAGATCGTCCCAGGTTTTCGGGTATTCGACGCCGGCTTTTTTCCAGGTTTCATCATTAAAATAGAAGACGCGCGCGGTCACAGAGATCGGAATGCCGTTCAGCTTGCCGTTAACGGTGGTGGACTGCAGCTCTTTTGGATCGAACTGCGTTAAGTCGATCACGTCCTTCATCTTGTTCAGGTCGTAAAAGCCATCGCCGGTTTTAGAGAAGATCGGCAGCCAGTTCCAGTTGGTTTGCATGACGTCAGGCTCGGTTCCGCCCGCAATCTGCGTGGTCAGGCGCGAGAGGTGTCCATCCCAGCCGGTGTATTCTGCTTTAACGTTGATGTCCGGGTTCTGTTTATGGAACTCGTCCAACGCCTTCAGCGTCACCTGATGACGGCCGTTTCCGCCCCACCAGGACATACGTAAATCAACATCTTGCGCCATCGATGGCAAAGCAGTAAGGCCCAGGGTAGCGGAGATTGCTGCGCTTAAAAGCACTTTTTTCATTTTTATTACTCCATCAGAGAGAGATGTTCTGTTCAGTTTTTGCGTCAAAAATATGACATTTATTCATATCAAACTTGAAGTACACCTTACGATGAAGGCCTTTATCAATCATTGGCTTAGCTTCATCGGAAGGAATTCGGGCAGTCAGTTCGTAGTCAGCAACCTTCAGATACACAAAGAATTCGTGGCCCATATTTTCTACTCGCACCATCTCACCGCTGCAGCCGCCTTCAAGGAATGGCTCATCGGAGAGCGAAACGAACTCCGGGCGCACGCCGTAGAAGACCTCCTGACCAGCATACGACGTGACTTTGTCTTGCATTTGAGCATGTAACGGCATGGTTTCATTGCCGATGGCGATATGCAGTTGCCCCGCATTTTCCACCAGTTGGCATTGACGAATGTTCATCTCAGGTGCGCCGATGAAGCCCGCCACAAACATATTCTTTGGCCTGTGGTAAAGGTTGTCCGGGGTATCCACCTGCATGATGTGGCCAAGTTTCATGACGCAGATACGGTCGCCCATGGTCATGGCTTCGGTCTGATCGTGGGTTACGTAAACGGTGGTGGCCGGTTTACCGGAGGCTTTCAGCTGCTTGTGCAGGTCAGAAATACGGATACGCATCGAGGCACGCAGCTTGGCATCCAGGTTTGATAAGGGTTCATCGAACAGGAAAACGTCCGGTTTTTTGACAATCGCGCGGCCAACGGCCACACGCTGTGCCTGGCCGCCGGACAGCTGGCGCGGCAGGCGGTCCAGCAACTCTTCCAGCTCCAGAATTTTAGCTGCCTCGTTCACTTGAGACTCAATCTGGTCTTTCGGCAGCTTGCTCAGCTTCAGGCCGAACGCCAGGTTCTCGCGTACCGTCATGTGCGGATAGAGCGCGTAGTTCTGAAACACCATCGCAATTCCACGCTCTTTCGGCGCGAGGTTGTTCACAATCTTTTCGCCGATACGCACTTCGCCGCCGCTGATGGTTTCCAGCCCGGCCAGCATGCGCAGGGTCGTGGACTTGGCGCAGCCGGATGGTCCGACGATCACCATAAACTCCCCTTCAGCGATTTTCAGGTCGATAGCATGTACCGCTTTGAAGCCGTTGGAGTAAACCTTTTCCAGTTTGTTGAAGATAACTTCAGCCATGATATTTCCCTCTTAACCTTTAATTCCGCTGCTGGTGACGCCCTGGACGAAGTAGCGCTGTGCCAGGAAGAAGACAATGATGGATGGCAGAATGGAGATACTCGCCATTGCCAGAATTTCGTTCCACGGCGCACCTTCGGTGACGTCGATGGACATTTTCAGAGCCAGTGCAATCGGGTATTTGTCCACGCTGTAAACGTAAATCAGCGGGCCGATAAAATCGTTCATCGACCACATGAACTGGAACAGGGCGACGGAAATGATGGCCGGTTTGAGGATCGGCACCACCACATACCACAGCACCTGCAGGGAATTACAGCCGTCGATCTGCGCGGCTTCTTCCATGTCACGCGGCACGCCGCGCAGGAACTGGATCAGCATGAAGACAAAGAACCCTTGCGTCGCGAAGGCCAGAGGCAGATACAGCGGCATATAGCTGTTCAGCATGCCCATTTCACGGAACATCAGGTATTGCGGGATCAGCAGCACGGTGCTTGGCAGCAGCATGGTGGTGATGAGCGTGGCAAACCAGAATTTCTTCCACGGGATCTCGAAGCGAGCAAAGCCGTACGCCACGATGGTGGAGGAGATAATGGTCAGGATCACTTTCGGGATCACATACTTAAAGGTGTTGAGCATGTAATGGCCGAAGTTGTACTCGGTCCCGGTTTTCCAGCCGTTTACAAACCCGTCCCAGGTTGCATGTGCAGGCCACAGGCTCAGGGTGGTAAAGATTTCGTGGTTCGGTTTGAACGACGCCGAGAACATCCACACCAGTGGATAGAGCATCAGCAGGCCGACAAAAAGCAGGATCACATAACGAATACTGGCGTTGATTTTCTCTCTGCGCAGCGTTCGGGCCACTTCGCGCTCTGCAATGCTTCTTGCCGTGGAGAGTTGTTGGATATCAGCCATTTTTGCCTCCTTTATCGGCGGAGTAGAACACCCAGTATTTTGAAGACTTAAAGGCGATACCGGCAAAAACCGCCACCACCAGGAACAGGATCCAGGCCAGTGCCGCGCCGTAGCCCATGTCGAAGTATTTGAAGGCGGTGTCGTAGATGTAGAGTGAGAACAGGTAGGTTGAGTAGGTTGGCCCACCGCCGGTAATCACGTACGGTCCGGTAAATTCCTGGAACGCCTGGGTAGTCTGCATGATGAAGTTGAAGAAGATGACCGGCGTGATCAGCGGCACGGTGACTTTAGTGAACATTTGCCATTTAGAGGCACCGTCGATCATGGCTGCTTCATATTGCGACTGCGGAACGTTTTGCAGTGCCGCCAGGAAGATCACCATCGCGGAACCGAACTGCCAGACGCGCAGCAGCGTCACCGACATCAGGGCCAGCGACGGCTCACCCAGCCAGTTCACCGGGTCAAAGCCAAACACGCCAATAAAGCTGTTTAACAGGCCATCAATGGCAAACAGCGCGCGCCATAAAACGGCGATGGCGACGGAGCTGCCGAGAATCGACGGAATATAGTAAGCGGTACGGAAGAACCCGATGCCGCGTAATTTAAAGTTCAGAACAAACGCAATCCCTAATGCGAAGGCGAGTTTTAAGGGGATGGTCAGAAATACATAGGCAAAGGTCACGCCCATTGATTTCCAGAAGAGCGTGTCCTCGGTAAACATGTAGCGATAATTTTCGATGCCGTTAAACACCGGCGGACTCATCAAATCGTAATCCGTAAAGCTGAGGAAGAACGATGAGACGAAGGGGAAAGCCGTAAAGAGTATCAACCCGATTATGTAAGGTGATATCCACGCTAACCCCAGCAGCTTGTTTTCATTCATACATACCTACCTGGCAATCAATGGTTTAAAACGGAATCTGCATTTGTAACGTCGCCTGACGCCTGTCGAGCACAGCATAAGGACGGAAATTCTGGATGCTACGTAAAGCGAAACTGCATTTAACTTTGTTTTATAACGCTTTTTTTGGTTTGTCCTTATTGCGAATCGTTTGGGTTTCAAAACAGGCGAACCGCTGTTCTTGAATACTAAAACATCGTTTTATTTTATTTTATTGCTATTTATTTCTGCGTCATTCGCTTAATGATGGAAATGTGATCGCGGTCGAAACGGTGTTTCAATAAGGTGAGGAAGGTGGCATTTTTGCTGTATTTCAAGCAATCAAATCCAGTGGGAAAGGGTGAGGCAGGAGAAACTACATGATAAGTAACAACAATAACGGTAGAGAACTAACTACTAAATTTAATAGTGAGTGCCAGGATAGACCAAACTTACGTTCAGATAATTCTTAGACTCTTGTATCATCGGACCACCAGAAGCATTCAGGCAGAAATTACTGCGCCCTCAAAAGAAGAACGGTTATGTCAGCGATGGATTTCAAAAAAAATACGGATCTTGATTTTCCCCGTTATGCCTCCCCGGCAGTCAATACGAAAGAGATCGACCTTCTGGGATTACTGGACGTCCTGCTCGCAGCAAAAAAACGCATTATCGCCATTGCGTTTGCCTTTGCGCTGGCGGGGCTGGCGATTGCGTTTATGTTGCCGCAAAAATGGACCAGTAAAGCGGTGATCACCCCGGCAGAACAGACGCAGTGGAACCCGCTGCGTCAAATGATGGTTGCCTTGCAGGTGCTGGACGTGGACGTGAAGGTTGCGCGTCCTGACGTATTTAACCAATTCATTAAAAAGTTTCAGTCGCAGTCGCTGCTTGAAGAGTACATGAAGAATTCACCCTACGTGATGTCTCAGCTCGAAGGCACCGAGGTCGACCCGCTTGAGCTGCATCGTGCTGTGGTTAATATTTCAGAAAAAATGAAAGCGGTAGATAACACCCAGGCAAAAGACGCGGATAAAGCGCCTTACGTCTCGTGGACGCTCAGCTTTACCGCGCCGACGGCGGGCGATGCGCAGACGGTGCTTGAGGGCTATATCGACTATATTTCTCGCATCGTTGAACGGGAAACAATGGAGAATATTCGTAACCAGATCACCCTGAAAACCAAAGTGGTCCAGCAGCAGCTGGAGCTGGATCGGGTGCGTCTGACCAATATTCACAATACGAACCTGCAGCGCCTGAACTATTCCCTTGAAGTCGCCAACGCGGCGGGCATCAAAAAGCCGGTCTACAGCAACGGGCAAGCAGTAAAAGACGATCCGGATTACTCCGTGGCGCTGGGTGCAGACGGGATTGCGCAAAAGCTGCAGATTGAAAAAAATCTCAAGGATGTGGCCGAGCTGAATGCGGATTTCCAGAACCGTGAATACTATCTGACTCAGCTGCAAAAACTGTCCGTGGAAGATGTCAAACTTGAGCCGTTTAAATATCAGCTTTCACCGTCTATGCCGGTGAAAAAAGATGGACCAGGCAAGGCGCTGATTGTGCTGCTGGCAGGTATGCTTGGCGGTCTGTTTGCCTGCGGGAGCGTGCTGTTACGCGAGGCGATGCTTTCCCGTATCCCTCTGCCAGAGACGGTAACGCCAGTCACGCCCGTGACAGAATAACGTCGACGACAAAAAGGCGCTGAAAACAGCGCCTTTTTTTATTTCAGAAAATCTTCGCGCACTGGCGTAAAGGTATCCAGCAAGGTGCCGGGCTTCAGGCACACGCAGCCGTGCATAACATGCGGCTCTTTATAAAGCGTATCGCCCGCCGTCACGACATGTTTCTCTTCACCGATAGTAAACTCGAACTCGCCGGACAGAACATAGGTTAACTGTTCATGCGGGTGATTGTGCAGAGGGCCGATTGCTCCTTGCTCAAAGTTTACCTCTACCGCCATCATCTTACCACCGTGCGCCAGAATGCGGCGCGTCACGCCATTACCCAGATCGTCAAGCGTGGTCTCTTTATGGAAAATAAACATATCTCCGCCTTGTTATATGATGAAACATTGTTTCATTTAATTTATCTCACCCTGAGTTAAAAAGAAACGACGCGACAAAGAACTGGAAACAGGATCACAAGTTTGCTTCACTGGGATAAACACATAAGGGGGGATGATGAAAACGATAGGTTTGCTTGGCGGGATGAGCTGGGAATCAACAATCCCCTATTATCGCCTGATCAATGAAGGGGTGAAGCAACGTCTCGGTGGCCTGCACTCCGCAAGCCTGCTGCTGCACAGCGTCGATTTTCATGAAATCGAAGCCTGTCAGTCGAGCGGCGAATGGGACAAAGCCGGTGAGATACTGGCTAACGCGGCGCTTGGGATGGAGCGTGCCGGTGCCGAAGGTATTTTGCTGTGTACCAATACCATGCACAAAGTGGCGTCGCATATTGAGGACCGCTGCTCGCTGCCGTTCCTGCATATTGCCGATGCGACCGGGCGTGCAATTAGCGCATCCGGAATGCGCCGCGTGGCGCTGCTGGGAACTCGCTACACCATGGAGCAGGATTTCTATCGCGGGCGGTTGAGCAGCGAGTTTGGCATTGAAAGCCTGATCCCGGATGAGACCGACCGGGCGCGCATCAACCAGATTATCTTTGATGAACTCTGCCTGGGTACCTTCAGCGAATCTTCCCGCGCGTACTACGTCAGCGTGATGGAAAAACTCGCACAGCGGGGGGCGGAAGGCGTGATTTTCGGCTGTACAGAAATCGGCCTGCTCGTGCCGGTTGAACGAAGCCCCATCCCGGTGTTTGATACCACAGCGATCCATGCTGCCGATGCCGTGGCGTTTATGCTGTCATAAGGCGTGTTGCAGGCCAGGTAAGCGAAGTACTACCTGACGGGCATGTTCAATTAAGTGCTCGCTAAAGGCTTCGACCAGCGCTGACGCCGGACGGTGCAGGGGGCGAATCAGGCTCACGGTGAAGGGGACGGAAACGCTAAAGGGGCGGATAACAATGCCGCTTTCCGCGTAATCCAGCGCCGTGAGCGGATTGACCACGGCCACACCCACTCCCGCGCGCACCATGGCGCAAATCGACGCCGCGCTGTGCGTTTCGACTACCATTCTACGTTTCACCTGATGTTCGGCAAATAGCGTATCCAGAAGCTGTCGATAGCTGTCGGTCTGCGACAGGCTAATGTAGTTTTCACCGTGGAAATCTGCAGGTGTCAGCATGCTTTTGGCGGCAAGCGGATGTCCCGCGGGCAGCACGCAGACTTCATCTAAAGAGAGTAGCTCCGTGCGCTGCGTACCTGCAGGCGTCGCGAGCGTTTCCGTCAGGCCTAAATCGTGACGCTGCGCCGAAAGCCACTCTTCGAGCAGAGGTGACTCCTGCGGAACAATCGTCAGGTTGACCTCAGGATAGCGTGCCAGAAAAGGCTGCAGCAGCATGGGCAGGAACGACTGGGAAAAAACGGGCAGGCAGACGATAGACAGCTCGCCCTGACGAAACTCACGCAGGCTTTCCGCCGCGCTAACAATCCTGTCCAGCCCGTACCAGGAGCGCTGCACTTCTTCGAACAGACGTAACCCTTGTACCGTTGGGTGCAGCCTCCCGCGCGCGCGTTCAAACAGCTTCAATCCCAGCACTTTTTCAAAGCGCGCCAGTTCGCGGCTAACCGTCGGCTGCGAGGTATTCAGCATCTGCGCAGCTTCCGTGAGATTGCCGGTAGTCATCACAGCATGAAAAATCTCGATATGGCGAAGGTTAACGGCGGGCATAGGGCACCTGATGGTTTAACGTTATCCATATCATTTTTGCATAGACTCACGATAAAACGATATTTTTTATTCTCTTCGTGCTGTGGCGTAATCATCAAAACGCATTGACCCGGAGAAAACCATGCCACGCCCGCTGAACCAGACTGATACCGATTTGAACGCCGACAACCTGCTGCGCCTGCCTGCCGAGTTTGGCTGCCCCGTGTGGGTCTACGACGCGCAGATCGTTCGCGAGAAAATTGCCGCACTGCATCAGTTTGACGTGGTGCGCTTTGCGCAGAAGGCGTGCTCCAACATTCACATCCTGCGCCTGATGCGCGAGCAGGGCGTGAAGGTCGACTCTGTTTCATTAGGTGAAATTGAGCGCGCGCTGGCGGCCGGATTTGATCCAAAAGCCGACGGCGACGCCATTGTCTTTACCGCTGACCTCATCGACGACGCAACGCTTGCGCGCGTGCACGCGCTGCAGATCCCGGTAAACGCCGGTTCTGTGGATATGCTGGAACAGCTTGGACAGGTTTCTCCTGGGCATCGCGTCTGGCTGCGCGTGAACCCGGGCTTCGGGCATGGTCATAGCCAAAAAACCAATACCGGCGGCGAGAACAGCAAGCACGGGATTTGGTACAGCAATCTGCCTGCCGCCCTGGAGGTACTTCAGCGCTACAGCCTGAAGCTGGTGGGCATTCACATGCACATCGGCTCCGGCGTGGATTACGGTCACCTTGAGCAGGTTTGCGGTGCGATGGTACGCCAGGTAGTGGAGTTCGGTCAGAATCTGGAGGCGATCTCCGCGGGAGGCGGTCTTTCCATTCCTTATCGCGAAGGTGAAGAGGCGATCGATACCGATCACTATTACGGACTGTGGAGCGCCGCGCGCGACAAAATCGCCGCCCATCTGGGGCATCCGGTAGAACTGGAGATTGAACCGGGCCGTTTCCTGGTCGCGGAGGCCGGGGTGCTGGTTTCGCAGGTACGCAGCGTGAAGGAGATGGGGTCTCGCCACTTCGTATTGATTGACGCGGGTTTTAACGATCTGATGCGCCCGTCCATGTACGGCAGCTATCACCACATTACCGCATTGGCTGCTGATGGCCGCGATTTGACGCAGGCGCCACGCGTTGAAACGGTCGTTGCGGGGCCGCTGTGCGAATCAGGCGACGTATTCACCCAGCAGGAAGGTGGCAAAGTAGAAACCCGCGCGCTGCCTGACGTGAAGCCGGGCGATTATCTGGTGCTGCACGATACCGGCGCGTACGGAGCGTCGATGTCCTCTAACTACAATAGCCGCCCGCTGCTGCCGGAAGTGCTGTTTGATAATGGCGTGGCGCGTCTGATTCGCCGTCGCCAGACGATTCAGGAACTGCTGGCGCTGGAATGCATCTGAGTAAAGTACGGCCCCGTGGTGACCGAGTCGCGTAACACCAGCGTGCCGGTAAACGGCGGGATCGCTTCGACCGGCTGGTTTTTCGCCAGCCGGATCGCCTGATCGATAGCCGTCACGATCATATTATCGATAGGCAGATAAACCGACGACAGTGCGGGCTCCAGCCATTTCGCGCTTGGGGCGTCGTCAAAGCCAAACAGCGAGATATCCTGCGGGATCCGCAGCCCCGACTGGTGTAATGCTTTAGACGCGCCCAGCGCCATATCATCATTACAGGCGAACAGGGCGCTAAAGGATACGCCTTCGGTAATTAATTCATTGCACAGCTCATAGCCTCGGGTCATTCCCGCATCGCCATATTTAATCCGCCGCTCGTCCAGCCGAATACCGTGCTTCTCCAGCGCTTTGCGATAGCCCATCAGGCGCGCTTTGCCGGTAGGCGTATGGATCGGCACGGTAATGCAGGCTATCTCGCGGTGGCCCTGGCTTATCAGGTAATCCACCGCTTTGAAGGCCGCATCCTGCTGTTCAAAGAAGACGCAGCGATCCGCTGCCTGGCTGACTTCACGGTTAATGACCACCAGCGGGGTTTGCACGCTGTTGATAAGCTTCATGATCGCTTTTTCACTCATGTAGCGGGTGTACAGCACGATAGCGTCGCACTTGCGATCGGCGAGCATTTGCACCGCCTGTTCTTCCTGTTCCGGCGCGTCGTGGCCATCGGTGACGATCAGCTGCTTGCCGTGTGTTTCCGTCTGCCGCGAGGCTTGTTGCAGAAGGCGACCAAAATAGAAGCCGTCAAAGGTGGAGACCACCAGACCAATGCTGTTACTGGTCTGGTTAGCAAGCGAACGTGCGAGAAAATTCGGGCGATAGCCCAGCTCTTCCATCGCAGCAAAAACCTGCTGACGCGTACTCTCTTTAACCTGACCTGTGCCGTTCAGCACGCGCGATACCGTCGCTTTCGACACGCCCGCACGCAGTGAGACATCCAGCATTGTTGCCATTAGACATTCCTGATTCCACGTAATGGTTTGCAGTTTAACACAGACCATCCGGCGCATAAGCGACGCGGGCAGGGCAAAATCCCCACCAGGATCACGCTTTTTGGTAACGATCCGTCAGCCCAACATAAATGACTGAAAGTGGTATGCCAAAATGGTCAAAAATCACAATCTGGAATACCTATCACGGCGTTGGGAGCTTAATCACAGAACAATCACTCCCCTGAAGCTATTTTTGGTATGCCAATAGTATCCGGCTGTACACCTTATTCAATAAAAGCCCTTTTACTGAGGTATTACCCTATGGCATTACAGGAAAAACTGATCGACGCTCTGGGCAGTTTTGCCACGAAATTCAACAGTTATCGCTACATCATGGCGATCAAGTCTGCTTTCATTACCTTAATGCCGGTCATCATCGTTGGGGCATTCTCCGTGCTGATCTCCAACATGGTGCTGGATCCGAAAAACGGCCTGGCGAGCTTCCAGTCGCTGTCGTTTCTCGCCGCGCTAAAGCCAATCACCAGCGCGTTAAATTACGCCACGCTCAACTTCCTCAACATCGGCGCTGTCTTTCTGATCGGCGTTGAGCTGGGACGTATCAACGGCATCAAGTCGCTGTTCCCGGGCCTGCTGGCGGTGATCTGCTTTATCTGCGTGACGCCGACTACCGTGGAAATGCTGGTGGACGGCGAAATGCACGTGGTCAAAGACGTGCTGCTGCGCCAGTTCTCTGACACCCGCAGCCTGTTTCTCGGCATGTTTATCGCCATTCTGTCCGTAGAGGTCTACTGCTGGCTGGAGAACCGTAAAGGGCTGAAGATCAGGATGCCGGATACCGTCCCGCCTAACGTGGCGGCATCGTTCTCTGCGCTGATCCCGGCTATTATCACCACGACCGCAATTGCCACGTTCGGCTTCGTATTCCATCAGATCACCGGCATGTATCTCTACGATGCGGTTTATCAGGTGGTACAGCAGCCGCTGGAGCGAGTGGTGCAAAGCCTGCCGGGGATCCTGCTGCTGATGTTTGTCGCCCAGCTTTTCTGGGTCATCGGCATTCACGGCAACCAGATGATCAAGCCGATCCGCGAGCCGCTGCTGCTCGGGGCGATCACCGTTAACATGAGCGCGTTTGAGCAGGGCAAAGAGGTGCCGAATATCATCACCATGCCCTTCTGGGATGTGTATATGAGCATCGGCGGTTCCGGTTTGACGATTGGCCTGCTGATCGCCGTGATGATCGCCACCAAGCGCAAAGAGATGAAAGAGATCGCCAAGCTTTCCATTGGACCGGGCCTGTTTAACATCAACGAACCGGTGATCTTCGGTATGCCAATCATGCTTAACCCGATCCTCGCCATTCCTTTCATCATCACCCCGCTGGTCACCGGCTCAATCGGTTACTTTGCAACGGTGACCGGGTTTGCCGGTAAAGCCGTCGTCATGGTGCCGTGGACCACGCCGCCGCTGATCAACGCCTGGCTTTCCACCGCAGGATCGATGGGCGCGGTGATCACCCAGCTGATCTGCATTGTGACGGCCGTGCTGATTTACCTGCCGTTCGTGAAAATTGCCTCACGCCGTGCCGATCAGGCAGCGCTACAGCAAGCCACCGACAACGTATGAGGATGTCATGAGCATAAAACAGATGGCGATACCGCAGGATTTCATCCTGGGAGCGGCCGCGTCGGCCTGGCAGACCGAGGGCTGGAGCGGCAAGAAAGCGGGTCAGGATTCGTGGATTGATCTCTGGTACAAAAACGATCGTCACGTCTGGCACAACGGCTATGGCCCGGCGGTGGCGACCGACTTTATCAACCGCTTCCGTGAAGACGTCGCCCTGATGAAGCAGGCAGGGCTAACGCACTACCGCACTTCGATCAACTGGTCACGCTTTTTAACCGACTATGAAAACGTGACGGTGGATGAATCGTACGCGGCGTATTACGACGCGCTGTTTGATGAAATGCACCGACAGGGCATTGAGCCGATGATCTGCCTTGAGCACTATGAACTGCCGGGCGTGCTGCTGGAAACTTACGGCGGCTGGGGCTCGAAGCAGGTTGTCGAACTATTTGTACGTTATGCGGAAAAAGTGTTTGAACGCTACCACGCCAAAGTGACCCGCTGGTTTACCTTCAACGAGCCAATTGTCGTGCAGACCCGCGTGTATCTTGATGCGCTGCGCTGGCCGTATGAGCAGAACACCCATAAATGGATGCAGTGGAATCACCATAAGGTGCTGGCGACGGCAAAGGTCGTTAAGCTGTTCCGTGAAAAAGGGTATCAAGGCTCGGTGGGCTGCATTCTGAACCCAGAAGTAACCTATCCGCGCTCCCGCGCGCCGCACGACGTGCGTGCCGCTGAGGTCTATGATCTGTTCTACAACCGCGTTTTTCTCGATCCGCTGGTACACGGACGCTATCCGCAGGAACTGATTGCCCTGCTGGATAAGCATCAGGTGGCGTGGGACTACACGGAAGATGAGCTGACGCTCATCGCCGAAAATACCGTCGATGAGCTTGGCATTAACCTCTATTATCCGCACCGGGTAAAAGCGCCTTCACGGGCCTGGCATCCCCAGACGCCTTTTCACCCTGCCTACTATTACGAGCCGTTTGAGCTGCCAGGACGGCGGATGAATACATCCCGTGGCTGGGAGATCTACCCGCGCATCGTCTATGACATGGCGATGCGGATCAAAAACGATTACCGCAACATTCGCTGGTTCGTGGCAGAAAGCGGTATGGGCGTTGAAAACGAAGCGCAGTTCCGCAGCGCTGAGGGCATTATTCAGGACACCTACCGCATCGACTTTATCCGCGAGCACCTCTATTACGCGCTGCTGGCGCGGGAGGAGGGCGCTAACTGTCATGGCTATATGCTGTGGGCTTTCACCGACAACGTTTCACCGATGAACGCGTTTAAAAATCGCTATGGGTTAATTGAGATCGATCTGGAGGATAACCGCGCGCGGCGTGCGAAAAGGTCGGCCGCCTGGTTCCGCCAGCTGCACGATGAGCGGGTGCTCACGCTCTCAATTGATGATGAATGGAAGTAAGCGAAAACCAGGCAGGTTCTGGTAAAATAGCGCAAAAACTGGCCGGGAGGACGCCCGGCCTGCGCATTAACTGAAAACACAGGTGGTAACGTGGATAAGGCTGTCATCCTGCCGGAAAAAAAACAGTACCAGGAAATTGGCGAGGATTTACGGGCGCAAATTATCCAGGGGCATTATCCCGTTGGGTCGCGCCTTCCTCCTGAGCGCAATATTGCCGAGACCTATGGCGTGAGCCGCACCATCGTGCGCGAGGCGTTGCTCATGCTGGAGCTGCAGGGCACGGTGGATATCCGCCAGGGCTCTGGCGTGTACGTTATGCGCATCCCGGAAGAACACGAGAACGAAGAAGAGCGTTTTCTCAATAGCGACGTGGGGCCGTTTGAAATCTTACAGGCGCGCCAGCTGCTCGAAAGCAACATTGCCGCGTTTGCCGCCAAAATGGCGACGCGCGCCGATATCGATAACCTGCGCCGCATCATCGAGCAGGAGCAGCGGGCGATTGCTGCCGACGACAGCAGCCAGGACAACAATAAAATGTTCCACCTGGTGCTGGCGGGCGCGACGCAAAACCAGATGTTGCTGGCGACCGTGGAGAGCATCTGGCACCACATGGACAGTAGCCCGCTGTGGCAGCAGTTCAACGTGCATATTGCCAGCCGCGCGTATCGCCTGAAATGGCTGGGTGACAGGCAAACTATCCTTGCCGCACTCCGTCGCCGCGACGTGATGGGGGCCTGGCAAGCGATGTTTCAGCATCTGGAGAACGTGAAAAAGAGCCTGCTTGAGTTATCTGATGAAGACGCACCGGATTTTGACGGCTATCTTTTTGAATCGCTGCCAATCTTCCAGGGGAAAATGGTGTGACTATTCTGCCGCTTTACGACGCGCCGCAGTATGCGGACACGGTGACCGACTGGATCTGGCTGGCCTTTGGCGACGGCTTACCGCGCGAGTTCTTTCAAAGTATCGTCGAGCACAGCCAGACGCCGGGTGCGCTGCCCCTGACGTTTATTGCCGTTGAAGGCGAACAGCTTCTGGGTACCGTGGGGCTCTGGCGTTGCGATCTGATCGCCCGTCAGGATCTCTTTCCGTGGCTGGCGTCACTGTATGTTGATGACGCGGCGCGAGGAAAAGGGCTGGCAGGACAGTTACAGGAGCATGTCATCGCGTATGCCGCTCAGGCAGGGTACACCGAGCTGCATCTCTGGTCCGCCTGCCGCGACTTCTACGAACGTTACGGCTGGCAGTACATCGGTGATGCGCTGGAGTACCCGAACAAAACGGTACATCTCTATCGCTATTCCTCTGGCGTTTCAGCCAACTGTGCGACAGAGTGACGGCGTACCAGCGTTGGGCTGAAAAGATGCGTAATATCAGGCGGCTGACGCTGATCCGCCAGGGCTAACGCCAGTTCTGCGGCCTGCGTTGCCATGGTGATAATCGGGTAACGCACGGTGGTCAGGCGAGGGCGCACGTAGCGCGACACCAGTATGTCATCGAACCCAATCAGGGAAATCTCTGCAGGCACCTCAATACCGTTGTCATTGAGCACCCCCATCGCCCCTGCGGCCATCGAGTCGTTATAGCTGGCAACCGCGGTAAAATTCCGCCCGCGCCCTAAAAGTTCCGTCATCGCCTGTTCACCGCCGCTCTCGTCCGGCTCTCCGTAAGCCACCAGACGATCGTTGCACGGTAAACCGTTTTCGCGCAGCGCATCGTAATAGCCCTGCAGGCGGTCGTCAGCATCGGAAATAGGGTGGTTAGAGCAGAGATAGCCAATGCGGGTATGGCCCTGTTGAATCAGATGGCGAGTCGCAAGCCAGGCACCGTAGCGGTCATCCAGCGCTACGCAGCGTTTTTCAAACCCAGGGATAATGCGGTTGATGATCACCATACCCGGGATCTGCTTCATGAGATGAATGAGGTCAGCATCGGGGATCATTTTGGCGTGGACAACCAGCGCGGCACAGCGATGACGCATCAGCTGTTCAATAGCCTGACGTTCTTTTTGTTCATTGTGGTAGCCATTGCCAATCAGCAAAAAATTGCCAGTTTGATAAGAAACCTGTTCAACGGCTTTCACCATCGCACCAAAAAACGGATCTGAGACATCGCCGACGACCAGTCCGATGGTGTCGGTCGACTGCTGAGCAAGCGCGCGGGCATTGGCGTTGGGATGGTAGTTCAGGGATTCCATGGCGCTTTGCACAGCCTGGCGTGATGCGTCACTGGCTTTCGGGGAGTCGTTAATCACGCGTGATACGGTTGCAACGGACACACCAGCCAGACGGGCCACATCCTTAATTGTCGCCATTTAATACCTTCTTAGTGGGGGTAAGCGGTTACACACCAACTAGTGTTGCGGAAAAGCGCCGCGCATTCAAGGGGAGCGGGGTGACACACGCGACAAACGTGACGCAGAACAACCCCTTTCTGTGTAATCGTTACACGGTCAGACATGTCAAAATAATGTCATTCCGAACCTTTAGTTACACTTTGCCGTAGGCTGTTGCGATTGTCCGATGGCGAAGATGACGGGCAGATTGATAGAGTCGAGATCCCAGAGGTATTGATAGGTGAAATCAACCCCGGTTGATTAACACGATTTACACCAGCCTGCGTTTTTACGCAGGTTTTTTTTTGCCTGATAGTTCAACCTGTAACAGCAAAAGAGAATATTCACACCTCGTTGCACTTAGGCTCATTCCCTTGCGTTTTCCCACTGGCGAAGCCGGTAGTGAACAGCCACAATCAAGATCCCAGAGGTATTGATTGGTGAGAATTCTTAGTACGGTTTCGTACTCATCTCTTGCACCAGCCTGCGCGGATGCGCAGGTTTTTTTTCGCCTCAGTATTTGCAGTCGCTCCCTCCCCACTTCTCGTGTAATCTGCCAACATTTAGACCTTTTATCCTTGCTGGCAAAGGGAGTTGAGATGCTTTTTGGACTCTTCCGTACACTGTTTCGTATCCTTTTTCGCCTCCGCGTGACGGGCAATGCCCAGGCGCTTTACGGCGAACGCGTTCTCATCACGCCTAACCACGTTTCGTTTATTGATGGCATTTTACTGGCGCTGTTTTTACCCGTGCGGCCCGTATTCGCGGTGTACAGTTCCATCAGCGAAAAATGGTATATGCGCTGGCTGGCGCCGCTGATTGATTTTGTGCCACTCGACCCAACAAAACCGATGATGATCAAACACCTGGTGCGTCTGGTTGAGCAGGGGCGTCCGGTGGTTATTTTTCCTGAAGGGCGTATTTCAGTGACGGGCTCGCTGATGAAAATTTATGACGGCGCCGGTTTCGTTGCGGCGAAGTCACGGGCGACAGTCGTGCCGTTACGCATTGATGGGGCAGAACTGACCTATTTCAGCCGGCTGAAAGGGCTGGTGAAGCAGCGTTTGTTCCCGAAAATTACGCTCCATATTTTACCGCCAACGTCGTTGCCGATGCCGGAAGCCCCGCGCGCCCGGGATCGTCGTAAAATGGCCGGTGAAATGCTGCATCAAATAATGATGGAAGCGCGCATGGCCGTGCGCCCGCGCGAAACGCTGTACGAGTCCCTGCTGTCGGCGCAGTACCGCTATGGCGCGAAGAAAAACTGCATCGAAGACATTAACTTTACGCCGGATACCTATCGTAAACTGCTGACCAAGACGCTGTTCGTGGGCCGTATTCTTGAGAAATACAGCAAGCACGGCGAAAAGATTGGCCTGATGCTGCCGAATGCCGGTATCAGCGCGGCGGTGATTTTTGGTGCGGTTTCCCGCGGTCGTATTCCGGCGATGATGAACTACACGGCGGGCGTGAAAGGGTTAACCAGCGCTATCACCGCGGCTCAAATCAACACCATCTTTACCTCCCGCCAATTCCTTGATAAAGGCAAGCTGTGGCACCTGCCGGAGCAACTGACCCAGGTGCGATGGGTGTTCCTTGAAGATCTGAAAGCGGACGTCACGACGAGCGATAAGCTGTGGATTTTTGCTCACCTGCTGATGCCGCGTCTGGCGCAGGTTAAACAGCAGCCGGAAGATGATGCCATCATTCTGTTTACCTCCGGCTCAGAAGGGAATCCGAAAGGGGTCGTTCACAGCCATAAGAGCATTCTGGCGAACGTCGAGCAGATCAAAACCATTGCTGATTTTACGGCCAACGATCGTTTTATGTCTGCGCTGCCGCTGTTCCACTCCTTTGGTCTGACGGTAGGGCTGTTTACGCCGCTGCTGACTGGCGCTGAAGTCTTCCTGTATCCAAGCCCGCTGCACTACCGCATTGTGCCGGAACTGGTGTATGACCGTAACTGTACCGTGCTGTTCGGGACGTCAACTTTCCTCGGTAACTATGCGCGTTTTGCTAACCCGTATGACTTCTTCCGCGTGCGCTATGTGGTTGCTGGCGCGGAGAAACTGCAGGACAGCACGCGGCAGATTTGGCAGGACAAGTTTGGTCTGCGCATCCTTGAAGGCTATGGCGTCACAGAGTGTGCGCCAGTGGTCTCCATCAACGTGCCGATGGCGGCGAAACCCGGTACCGTGGGGCGAATTTTACCGGGGATGGACGCGCGTCTGCTGGCCGTACCGGGCATTGAGGACGGTGGCCGTCTACAGCTGAAAGGGCCAAACATAATGAACGGCTATCTGCGCGTGGAAAATCCGGGCGTGCTGGAGGCCCCGACGGCAGAAAATATTCAGGGTGAGGTTGAGGCGGGTTGGTACGATACCGGTGACATTGTCCGTTTTGATGAGCAAGGCTTTGTGCAGATTCAGGGGCGCGCAAAACGCTTCGCCAAGATTGCGGGCGAGATGGTTTCTCTGGAGATGGTTGAGCTGCTGGCGACAGCGGTTTCTGCCGACAAGATGCATGCCACCGTCGTCAAGAGCGATGCCAATAAAGGTGAGGCACTGGTGCTCTTTACCACCGACAGCGAGCTTAAGCGTGACCAGCTACTTAAACATGCGCGCGAGCACGGTATTCCTGAACTGGCGGTACCGCGTGATATTCGCTATCTCAAACAACTTCCGGTGCTGGGTAGCGGTAAGCCCGATTTCGTGACCCTCAAAGGCATGGTCGAAGAGGCGGAACAGCAAAATGCGTGAGTCAGTGAACACTAACACTTCGCTTTGGTCGAAGGGCATGATGGCGGTCACCGCCGCTCAGTTTCTCTCTGCCTTTGGTGACAACGCCCTGCTGTTTGCCACGCTGGCACTGCTGAAAGCGGAGTTTTATCCCGACTGGAGTCAGCCGATCCTGCAGATGGTGTTTGTGGGCGCTTACATTATTTTTGCCCCTTTCGTGGGCCAGGTGGCCGACAGTTTCCCCAAGGGCCGGGTGATGATGTTTGCTAACGGTCTGAAACTGCTCGGCGCCGCCAGCATTTGCTTTGGTATCAACCCGTTTATCGGCTACACGCTGGTGGGCATTGGCGCGGCGGCCTACTCACCGGCGAAGTATGGCATTCTCGGCGAGCTGACGACGGGCGATAAACTGGTGAAAGCCAATGGCCTGATGGAATCTTCCACCATTGCGGCCATTCTGCTCGGCTCCGTCGCGGGCGGCGTGCTGGCAGACTGGCATGTCCTGGCGGCGCTGGGCGTTTGCGCGGTGGTGTACGGCGGGGCGGTTATCGCCAACCTGTTTATCCCGGCGCTGCCGGTGGCACGTCCTGGCCAATCCTGGCGCTTTAAGCCGATGACGGGCAGCTTCTTTAATGCCTGCCGCGTGCTGTGGCTTAACGGTGAAACGCGCTTCTCACTGATGGGTACCAGTATGTTTTGGGGCGCAGGCGTCACGCTGCGTTTCCTGCTGGTGCTGTGGGTGCCGGTTGCGCTGGGTATCGCCGACAACGCGACGCCAACCTACCTTAATGCGATGGTGGCTATCGGGATTGTCGTAGGGGCAGGGGCGGCGGCAAGGCTGGTGACGCTTGAAACCGTCGCGCGCTGTATGCCCGCGGGAATGTTGATCGGCGTAGGGGTGCTGTTCTTCTCGCTGCAACACGCGTTATTGCCCGCCTATGCGCTGCTGATCCTGATTGGGATGCTGGGTGGTTTCTTCGTTGTACCGCTAAATGCGCTGCTGCAGGAGCGCGGCAAGCAGACCGTTGGCGCGGGCAATGCCATTGCGGTGCAAAACCTTGGCGAGAATATGGCGATGCTACTGATGCTGGGGCTCTATTCGCTGGCAGTCAAAGCGGGTGCACCCGTTGTGGCGATTGGCGTCGGTTTTGGCGGGTTGTTTGCGCTGGCAATTGCCGGGCTGTGGATGTGGCAACGTCGGCGTTGATATATGAAGCCTGATGCCCCTCTCCCACGAGAGAGGGTGCAAACACTCAAAACGGCAACATGGTTGCCGTTTTGCTTTTATTACGGTGCAGGGTACGTATACACCTGGTGTACCGCTTCAATCTCCGCCAGGACCTCTTCACTCAGATTCAGATGGAAACTCTCAATGTTAGTTTTCAGCTGTTCCATGGTTGTCGCGCCCAGCAGCGTACTGGCAACAAACGGCTGACGACGCACGAAGGCTAGCGCCATCTGGGCAGGATCAAGGCCGTGACGCTTCGCGATATCCACATAGGCCGCAACGGCTTTCTGCGTTTGCTCGCCGCTGTATCGGGTGAAGCGGCTAAAGAGCGTGTTACGCGCCCCAGCAGGCTTTGCGCCGTTCAGGTATTTGCCCGTCAGCGTGCCAAAGCCCAGACAGGAATAGGCGAGCAGTTCCACTTCTTCATACTGCGTCACTTCTGCCAGGCCCACTTCATAGCTGCGGTTCAGCAGGCTGTAGGGGTTTTGAATGGTCACGATGCGCGGCAGTTCGTGTTTATCCGCCAGATGCAGGTAACGCATCACGCCAAACGCCGTTTCATTAGAAACGCCGATGTAGCGGATTTTACCCGCGCGCTGGCACTCCGTCAGGGCTTCAAGCGTTTCCAGCAGGCTCACCACAGGCGCGCTCTCATTCCAGCTGTAACCGAGCTTGCCAAAACAGTTAGTCGGACGCTGAGGCCAGTGTACCTGGTAGAGATCGAGATAGTCGGTTTGCAGGCGCTTCAGGCTGGCATCCAGCGCGGCGCGGATATTCTTACGATCGAGGATCTGATGAGGGCGGATCCCGGCATCGTTATTGCGGGAAGGGCCGCTGACTTTCGAGGCGACAACCAGTTTTTCGCGGTTGCCACGTTTTGCCAGCCAGTTGCCAACGTAGGTTTCAGTAAGCCCCTGTGTTTCAGGGCGAGGTGGTACGGGGTACATTTCGGCGACATCAATCAGGTTAATGCCCTGGCTGACCGCATAATCGAGTTGTGCATGGGCATCGGCTTCGCTGTTTTGTTCACCAAATGTCATCGTGCCCAACCCCAGTTGGCTTATTTCCAGAGAGCTGTGGGGGATACGGTGATAATGCATAGCCGGCTTCCTTCATTAGACATGTAGACAAAAGACATGTAGACCGCGTCAGGAACCTCCCGACAAAGGAATATAAACATGGCAGAGGGGAAGCAAAAGGGGAAGGAAAAAAACAAAAAGGCCAGCAAGCGACTGACCTTTATCTGCTTATCGTTCGATAATTTGTGAAACGTCGTCGCGGTTAATCTGCATCTTGTTGCCCTGCTGGTCGCGGTAGCTCACCAGACCGGTATCATCATCAACTTCGGGTTTGCCATCGGTCAGGATCATGCGTCCATCTTTAGTCGACATGACGTAATCACTGCTACAACCGGATACTGCAAACGCTAAACCCACTGCTGAAATTAACACTGCCCATTTTTTCATCGTTATCGTCCTCACCTGGCTCGTATCAAATCATAGTGTAGTAATAACCTGATTATTCGACAGGAGGAAGCGGTAAAATCTTAAAAACCAGGCGATTGTGTTTGATAGGTCGCAAAATTCGTTAAAAAACTACGTTTTTAGTAAGAAATGGCGTGCAAGCAGTGCCCCTGTGAAATTCTTTTTAAGGTAAAAACCCCGGGGCAGCGTCAGTATCGGTTCTCCCCGTGCGCCGATAGCCTCGGTCAGTGCCTTACTGTTCGCCGCTTTTGGGCGGAGCTGCAATACCTCGCCATGGCGGGCGGTGATGCGCTCGACCTGACCCAGGACAATCATATCCATCAGTTCTTCCCAGTCGAGTCTGAGCTGTCTCTCTTCATCTTCGTCAGGACTCCACAGCAGCGGTGCGCCCACACGACGTGCTGCGAGCGGGATTTGGCGTTCGCCTTCAACCGGTACCCATAGCACCCGCTTCAGTTTATGCCGTACGTGGCTGGTTTCCCACGTGACCCCTGTGTTACCGGTTAACGGCGCAACGCAGACAAATGTGGTTTCCAGCGGCTTTCCCTGACTGTCGACAGGAATGGTTTTCAGCTCGACGCCCAGAGTAGCGAAATCTTGCTCGGGTTTACTCCCTGCACTTGCCCCCAACCAGAGTTCAAGCAACATACCGATCCAGCCCTTATCTCGCTTAAGATCGTCGGGGATCGCTAATCCGGCCATCGCCGCCAGCTCGCCAAGCGAAAAGCCCGCCAGCCGCTGCGCCTGGTGCAGTAACTCAGGCTCAGTAGAAGGGGGGGAAATCATGGGAGTAAGCGGATGCATTAAGGTAACCTTTTGATTAAAAAATAGACTAAGAATTTATCCCCTGTGGATAGAGCTTAACTTTTTCTGTACTCAATTTCCATGTGTATGATTTATAGGTTTTTTTATCCGTGAAAAAGGAATTGCTGAAAGTCCAAAAAAGGGTTGTTCAATTCTGGTCACTGACAATGAACAGGATCTTACACCATGTTATCCACAGAAAAGTGGGATAACTGGGAATAACCCTCACTACTGTTTCAATTTACAGCCTTGACGTGCGACGAAAATCCAATATTCAGACAATTTGTGTCTAACTAATTGGCACAATCTGTGGATAAAACCGACGCTGTTCGATCTTTCATCAGTACGGTGATCGTTGATGTGACGATCGTCACGTTAATCATCATGTACTGTGCAAAAACATGGTTAACAATATGAAAATATTAATTTTATTTCTATGGGATAACGATGGGCTTAAGAGAATGATTCAGGTTGTCCATCGGTAATTCCATACTTCTTCACAACTATATCCACAGAAAAGGTGAATAAAATTGCCGTCTTGGTCACTCATCTGTTTATAACTCAGCCCAAATTTGTGAGTTATTCAAATGTTATTAGGTTGCAGGCCTGTAAGAGAGTGGTTTACCGCCTCCCTGTAGTGTGAAACAATCATTCATATATCAGGTTTAGTTTGGGGTAGTCCGGTGATTGATGACGATGGCTACCGCCCGAACGTAGGAATAGTAATTTGTAATCGTCAGGGCCAGGTAATGTGGGCCCGGCGATATGGTCAGCACTCCTGGCAGTTCCCGCAAGGCGGGATCAACCCAGGAGAGTCCCCAGAACAAGCGATGTACCGGGAGCTGTTTGAAGAGGTCGGTTTAAGCCGAAAAGATGTTCGCATCCTGGCTTCGACTCGCAACTGGTTGCGTTACAAGTTACCGAAACGTTTGGTGCGTTGGGACACAAAGCCGGTTTGTATCGGCCAGAAACAAAAATGGTTTCTGCTGCAGTTGGTGGGCAACGATTCAGATATCAATATGCAAACCAGCAGTACGCCAGAGTTTGATGGCTGGCGCTGGGTAAGCTATTGGTATCCTGTTCGGCAGGTCGTGTCATTTAAGCGCGATGTTTACCGTAGGGTGATGAAAGAGTTCGCAAGTGTTGTGATGCAGCTTCAGGAGATCCCCCCTAAGCCGCAAAGCGCACCTGCCTGGCGACGTAAAAGAGGTTAAGCTACGCAAATCATGCTCACCCGCTTGCGAGAAATAGTCGAGAAGGTGGCCAGCGCGCCTCGTCTGAACGAAGCGTTAAATATTCTGGTCACTGACATCTGTCTTGCGATGGAGACCGAAGTCTGTTCGGTATATCTGGCCGACCATGATCGGCGTTGCTATTACCTGATGGCGACCCGTGGTTTGAAAAAACCGCGCGGCCGCACCGTTACGCTTGCGTTTGATGAAGGTATTGTTGGCCTCGTAGGGCGGCTGGCGGAACCTATCAACCTTGCCGATGCGCAAAAGCACCCCAGCTTTAAATATATCCCCTCCGTAAAAGAAGAGCGCTTCCGCGCATTCCTGGGTGTACCTATTATCCAGCGGCGTCAGCTGCTTGGCGTTCTGGTCGTTCAGCAGCGCGAGCTGCGTCAATTCGATGAAAGCGAAGAGTCTTTCCTTGTGACGCTGGCGACGCAGATGGCCGCGATCCTCTCTCAGTCTCAGCTTGCGGCCCTTTTTGGCCAGTACCGTCATACGCGTATTCGCGCGCTTCCCGCGTCTCCCGGCGTGGCGATTGCCGAAGGCTGGATGGATGCGACGCTGCCTCTGATGGAACAGGTTTACGAAGCCTCCACGTTAGATGAGGTGCTTGAGCGTGAGCGTCTTACCGCAGCGCTGGAGGAAGCCGCCAACGAGTTTCGTCGCTACAGCAAACGCTTTGCTGCAGGCGCGCAAAAGGAGACGGCGGCTATCTTCGACCTGTATTCACACCTGCTTTCCGATGCGCGTCTGCGCCGCGAGCTGTTTGCGGAAGTGGATAAAGGCGCAGTCGCAGAGTGGGCTGTTAAAAAGGTCATCGAAAAATTCGCCGAGCAGTTTGCCGCGCTGACCGACGGTTATCTCAAAGAGCGTGCAGGAGATTTACGTGCTCTGGGGCAACGCCTGTTGTTCCACCTCGACGATACTATTCAAGGCGCGAATGCCTGGCCAAAACGGTTTGTGTTGGTTGCCGATGAACTCTCGGCGACGACGCTGGCAGAACTCCCGCAGGACAGGCTGGCGGGTGTGGTGGTCCGCGACGGCGCCGCCAACTCTCACGCCGCCATTATGGTACGCGCTCTCGGTATTCCCACCGTTATGGGCGCCGATATCCAGCCGTCGGTATTGCACCGGCGCACCCTGGTTGTGGACGGATATCGCGGTGAGCTGCTGGTCGATCCTGAGCCGGTTCTGCTTCAGGAATACCAGCGCCTTATCAGTGAAGAAAATGAATTAAGCAAACTGGCGGAAGATGACGTCAACCTGCCCGCGCAGCTCAAAAGCGGCGAGCGGATCAAAGTCATGCTTAACGCCGGTTTAAGCCCTGAGCATGAAGAGAAGCTCGGTAGCCGCATTGATGGCATTGGCCTCTATCGCACCGAAATCCCCTTCATGTTGCAAAGCGGTTTTCCCTCAGAAGAGGAGCAGGTTGCTCAATATCAGGGCATGTTGCAGATGTTTAACGACAAACCTGTCACGCTACGTACACTGGATGTTGGTGCGGATAAACAGCTGCCCTACA
This sequence comes from Enterobacter sp. UNJFSC 003, assembly GCF_036903355.1. Classification (NCBI taxonomy): domain Bacteria; kingdom Pseudomonadati; phylum Pseudomonadota; class Gammaproteobacteria; order Enterobacterales; family Enterobacteriaceae; genus Enterobacter; species Enterobacter sp. UNJFSC 003. The sequence continues at coordinate 19,275 of NZ_JBAKHK010000007.1, read as the reverse complement.
TGCCGATCAGTGAAGAAAATCCGTGCCTGGGCTGGCGTGGCATTCGCATTACGCTCGATCAGCCGGAGATCTTCCTGATCCAGGTGCGCGCGATGCTGCGTGCGAATGCGGCGACGGGCAACCTCAGTATTTTGCTGCCCATGGTCACCAGTATTGATGAGATCGACGAGGCGAGAAGGCTGATCGAACGTGCTGGCCGTGAAGTCGAAGAGATGATCGGCTACGCGATCCCTAAACCGCGGATTGGCGTGATGCTCGAAGTCCCGTCAATGGTCTTTATGCTGCCGCAGCTGGCAAACCGCGTCGATTTTATTTCCGTCGGCACCAATGACCTGACGCAGTATATTCTGGCCGTCGATCGGAACAACACGCGGGTTGCCAGCATCTACGACAGCCTGCACCCGGCGATGCTTCGGGCATTGGCGATGATTGCGCGTGAAGCGGAGCAACACGATCTCGATTTGCGTCTGTGCGGCGAGATGGCCGGAGACTCCATGTGTGTGGCAATCCTGATTGGCCTCGGGTTCCGCCATTTATCGATGAACGGCCGTTCTGTTGCCCGAGTGAAATACCTGTTACGCCATATCGACATCGACGATGCCCGCGAGCTGGCGGAGCGCAGTCTTGAAGCGCAGATGGCAACCGAAGTTCGTCATCAGGTCGCGGCTTTCATGGAGCGACGCGGTATGGGTGGCCTCATCCGCGGCGGCCGATAAGCCGCCATACTCCTTCTCCTTTTAGGGGAGAGGGAGAACAAGCCACGCAACCGCATATACACATCTTTTACATCTCAGTCGCATCCTCCGTGTCTGCCTTATGCTATGATTCGCAACTTTGGAGCCTCTGCGACAAGCAGTAGTGCATTTGTACCGCTGTCCACTTTCAGCGGAATAACAACATCTTGTGGTGACAGATGAACAGTGGTTATCTGCATTTTCCGGAATTTGATCCGGTCATTTTCTCAGTAGGACCTGTAGCGCTTCACTGGTATGGTCTGATGTACCTGGTGGGCTTTATTTTTGCCATGTGGTTGGCGGGTCGTCGTGCCAGCCGTCCTGGCAGTGGCTGGACGAAAAATGAAGTCGAGAACCTGCTGTATGCTGGCTTCCTCGGCGTATTCCTCGGTGGCCGTATTGGCTACGTCCTGTTCTATAACTTCCCGGTATTCCTGAGCGATCCACTGTATCTGTTCCGCGTCTGGGATGGCGGCATGTCCTTCCACGGGGGGTTGATTGGTGTGATCCTGGTGATGGTCATTTTCGCCAAGCGCACCAAGCGTAATTTCTTCCAGGTTGCTGATTTTATCGCACCGTTGATCCCGTTTGGTCTGGGCGCGGGTCGTCTGGGCAATTTTATCAACGGCGAGCTGTGGGGGCGTGTCGACCCGAGCGTTTCGTTTACCATGCTCTTCCCGGGCTCCCGCGCGGAAGATATGGCTCTGCTTCCATCGCACCCTGAATGGCAATCCATTTTTGATACCTACGGCGTTCTGCCGCGCCACATGTCTCAGCTCTACGAGCTGGCGCTGGAAGGCGTGGTGCTGTTTATCATCCTGAACCTGTTTATCCGCAAACCGCGTCCGATGGGAGCTGTCTCCGGCCTGTTCCTGATTGGCTACGGCGCGTTCCGTATCATCGTTGAGTTCTTCCGCCAGCCGGATGCGCAGTTCACCGGCGAGTGGGTGCAGTACATCAGCATGGGACAGATCCTCTCAATCCCGATGATTGTCGCGGGTGCCATTATGATGATTTGGGCGTATCGTCGTCGTCCACAGCAACAACTTTCCTGAGGAACCATGAAACAGTATCTTGAATTGATGAAAAAAGTGCTCGATGAGGGCACGCCGAAAAATGACCGTACCGGCACCGGCACGCTCTCCATTTTTGGCCACCAGATGCGCTTCAATCTGCAAGAAGGCTTCCCTCTGGTGACGACAAAGCGCTGCCACCTGCGCTCGATCATTCATGAGCTGCTCTGGTTCCTGCAAGGCGATACCAACGTTGCGTATCTGCACGAAAACAATGTCTCAATCTGGGACGAATGGGCAGATGATAACGGCAACCTGGGCCCGGTTTACGGCAAGCAGTGGCGTGCATGGCCAACGCCAGATGGCCGCCATATTGACCAGATCACGACCGTCATGAATCAGTTGAAAAACGATCCGGACTCGCGCCGAATTATTGTTTCCGCCTGGAACGTGGGCGAATTGGATAAAATGGCGCTGGCACCGTGCCATGCGTTCTTCCAGTTCTATGTGGCGGACGGCAAGCTCTCCTGTCAGCTTTATCAGCGTTCATGCGATGTGTTCCTCGGCCTGCCATTTAATATTGCCAGCTACGCGTTGCTGGTTCACATGATGGCGCAGCAGTGCGACCTCGAAGTAGGGGATTTTGTCTGGACCGGTGGTGATACCCATCTTTACAGCAACCACATGGAACAGACGCATCTGCAGCTGACTCGTGAGCCGCGTGCCCTGCCAAAACTGGTCATCAAGCGTAAACCGGAATCGATCTTCGATTACCGCTTTGATGATTTCGAGATTGAAGGCTACGATCCGCATCCAGGTATCAAAGCCCCCGTGGCTATCTGATACGGCAAATACTCACACAACCGGTGCGTTAACGCGCCGGTTTTTTTTCGTCTTCATTTTTTTTCGAGCCTCTTTCCAGCCTTGATGCAACGACCTGCAACAGGCGAATTTCTCGGGAAAGCCGCTCGCAAACATCACATTCCTTGCTCGCCGAGTTGTCCGCACTTCGCCACACTCCCCGCATGAACAAAGAGAACGGCTTTACGCTTATCGAAACCCTGGTTGCCATCTCGCTGGTTGTCATTCTCAGCGCGACAGGGCTTTACGGTTGGGACAGCTGGCAGCGCGAGCAGCGGCTGTGGCAAACCGCGGGGCAGGTACGTGACTACCTGGTCACCCTGCGCAACGACGCAACTCGACACAATCGTGACCACCTCATCGTACTTCACCAGAATGGGGAGAGCCCGTGCCTGATGAGTTCTGCCGTGAAGGGGTGTGACAAGAGCAGTCCTTATGTACTGATTCCCCTTTGGCCTGAAGTGACGATAAGCGAGGTCACGCCCTCATTAGGATTTTATGGTTTAAGGGATACGGCATGGGCAGGTCGGATACGCGTACAAAGCCGCGCAGGAGAATGGCTAATTATCGTTTCAAATGGAGGACGCATACGGATGTGTAATACCGAGGGAGACAGTTCATGTCGATGAACCAGCGTGGCTTTTCGCTTACAGAAGTCCTGATTGCTGCGGCGATAAGCAGCATTCTGCTATTAAGCGCATCACGTTTTCTTCCCGGTTTACAGCGGGCTGCCCTACTGCAGTCTGGCCTGCGGGAACGTGAAGAGGAGGTCTGGCAACGCCTTTTTGCCATTGGAAAACAGCTTCAGCGAGCGGGATATTGCGCGGGAAACTGTCAGGGGCAGGGCCTGATGGTAGGAAGGCAGGGAAGCTGTGTCATTGTGCGATGGGATGCAAACAGCAACGGCAGTTGGGATACGTCTGCGTCAGAAAACGAGATTACCGGTTTTCGTCTTGAGTCGGGAGCGCTGGAAATCCTGCGTGGAGCAACCTCCTGTGAGGGAAAAGGGTGGGAGAAGCTTACCGACCCGGAAAGAATTGTTGTCCAGCAGTTTATGGTGAGCAAAACGGAGCATGCGGGTTTTGCTCCTGAGTTAACGATTGAACTGGCCGCCCTTCGTAAGGGGGAGTCAGGCACGGCTTATCAAGCCAGCTATGGGGTCACGGGGTATAACTTATGAACCGCGAGCGCGGGATGTCGTCGCTCGCACTGGTTTTGCTTTTGCTGGTGCTCGGTACATTAATCCTCACCGGTTTAAACCAACAGCTCGCTTCCTTTAGCGCGCTGGTGGGCAGTGAAAGTCGCTCGGTCCAGGAGCAGGCGTTTGCGCAGTCGGCCCTGGAGTGGGGGCGGGCTCAGCGCTGGTTATTACAACCGGATATTCAGTGTAAACAGCGACAGACGCAGCGCGTTTGCTTGCGTTTACTCAGCGAGGCGCGCGTTTTACTTATTGCAGGAAAGAACGACCTGATGCTGTGGCGCACGGGAGAGGTGACTGATGGTCTGATTCATTTCTCACCTCATGGCTGGAGTGATTTTTGTCCCCTAAAGGAGGCTGCGCTATGTCAGTTGCCATGAGCAGAGAAAACGGGTTTAGCCTGGTTGAGGTCTTACTGGCGATGATGCTGCTGGTGGTGATTGTCACTGCCCTATCTGGCTATCACCGGGCACTTGCGGTTCGCTTCTCCATGTTGAATCAATATCGTGAGTTATGGCACAGCGTCTGGAACCAGGCACAGCTGAAGGCCAGTACGCTTCCACCAGGCTGGCAGGTAAACCGGGTGCAGACAATGCAGTCCGGATGTGTCAGCATCACGGTTACACTTATTTCTCCTCTGGGGCGACGCGGTGAGATAACGCGTCTGCATTGCCCGGTTAGCCAGTAGTCGGGAGCGTTTATGTTAAGGGTCTACCACTCAAATCGTCTGGATGTGCTGGAGGCACTGATGGAATTTATCGTTGAGCGCGAGCGGCTTGACGATCCTTTTGAGCCAGAAATGGTGCTGGTGCAGAGTACCGGTATGGCGCAGTGGCTGCAAATGTCGCTTTCCCGTAAATTTGGTATTGCGGCGAACATCGATTTCCCGCTACCCGCCAGCTTTATCTGGGAGATGTTTGTCCGCGTACTGCCGGACATTCCTGAGCAGAGCGCATTCAACAAGCAAAGCATGAGCTGGAAGCTGATGGCGCTCCTGCCGGATATGCTGATGCTCGACGAATTCACTATGCTGCGTCACTACCTCAATGACGATACCGATAAGCGCAAACTGTTCCAGCTGGCATCGCGTACCGCCGATCTCTACGATCAATATCTGGTTTACCGTTCTGACTGGTTAATACGTTGGGAAGCGGGCGAGTTAGTTGACGGTTTACCCGAAGCGCAGATATGGCAGGCGCCGCTGTGGAAAGCGCTGGTGGAACATACTGAGAAACTGGGGCAGCCTAAATGGCACCGTGCCAATCTGTACGATCGGTTTATCTCGATACTCGAAAATGCATCGGAGCCTCCAGCCCGACTGCCGTCACGCGTTTTTATCTGCGGGATATCCGCATTGCCCCCTGTTTATCTCAGGGCGTTGAATGCACTGGGTAAACATATTGATATTCATATTTTGTTTACTAACCCTTGCCGGCAGTACTGGGGGGATATCCTCGATGAACGCTGGCTCTCGCGGCTGGTGACTCGCCAGAGAAAGCGCCTCTTTGAAGAACGATCCGTGCCGCTGTTTAAAGACAGTGCAACTGCCGGACAGCTTTTCGATGAGGAAGGGATTCAGAATCTGCCAAACCCGCTGCTTGCCTCCTGGGGCAAGCTGGGGCGCGACTACATTCATATGCTCTCAGACATTACATCGTCAGGGGAAGGTGATGTCGATGCATTTGTCGATATCACGCCTGACAGCCTGCTACATAATATTCAGCTAGACATTCTGGATCTGGAAAACCGTGCAGTGATGGGCGTAACCGCACGCGAGTTCGAACGCAGCGACAACAAGCGGAAACTGGATCCTGACGATCGCAGCATCACCGTCCACGTTTGTCATAGCCCGCAGCGCGAGGTGGAGATCCTCCACGACCGGCTGCTGACTATGTTGCAGGACGATCCCACGCTAACGCCGCGCGATATCGTGGTCATGGTGGCGGATATCGACAGCTACAGTCCCTTTATTCAGGCTGTTTTTGGCAGCGCGACGGGCGAGCGATACTTGCCTTACGCTATTTCTGACCGCCGTGCGCGCCAGTCGCATCCGGCACTGCAGGCTTTTATCAGCCTGCTGTCACTGCCTGATAGCCGGTTCACCTCCGAAGATGTGCTGGCTTTGCTGGACGTTCCGGTGTTGGCCGCGCGTTTCAACATCAATGAAGAGGGGCTGCGCTACCTTCGCCAATGGGTCAACGAGTCTGGCGTGCGCTGGGGGATAGATGACGATAATGTCCAGGCGTTCGAGTTGCCGCCTACCGGTCAACACACCTGGCACTTCGGCCTGACCCGAATGCTGCTGGGCTATGCAATGGAAAGCAGCCAAGGCGAATGGAAAGAGGTGCTCCCCTACGATGAATCCAGCGGATTAATCGCTGAGCTGGTCGGCCACTTAGCCTCGCTGCTGATGCAGCTTAACCTCTGGCGACGTGGGCTGATGCAGGCACGCCCGCTGGACGAGTGGCTGCCGGTTTGCCGGGAGATGCTTAACGATTTCTTCCTGCCGGACAGCGAAACGGAAGCGGCGATGGCGCTCATTGAAAAGCAGTGGCAGGCAATTGTCGATGAAGGCGTTAATTCCCACTATACCGAGGCGGTTCCTCTTTCCCTTCTACGCGATGAGCTGACGCAACGACTCGATCAGGAGCGTATCAGCCAGCGTTTCCTTGCTGGCCCTGTCAATATTTGCACCCTCATGCCCATGCGTTCGATACCGTTCAAAGTGGTGTGCCTGCTTGGCATGAATGACGGTATTTATCCGCGCGCGTTACCGCCGCTGGGCTTTGATCTGATGAGTTCGCAACCAAAACGAGGGGACCGTAGCCGCCGCGATGATGATCGCTATCTCTTCCTTGAGGCGCTCATTTCAGCTCAGAGCAAACTGTACATCAGCTATATCGGTCGTTCGATTCAGGACAACAGCGAGCGTTTCCCGTCAGTTCTGGTCCAGGAGCTGGTGGACTACATTGGGCAGAGTCATTACTTGCCGGGTGACGAAGAACTGAACTGCGATGAGAGCGAGAAGCGGGTGAAAACCCATATCACCTGTTGCCATAGTCGTATGCCGTTTGATCCGGCGAATTATGTTGCTAATGAATATCAAAGCTATGCCCGAGAGTGGCTTCCGGCGGCGAAGAATGAGGGAAAAGCGCATTCCGATTTCATTCAAGAGCTTGAGGCGCGGCCCATTGATACTCTGACATTCGAACAGCTTCTGCGTTTTTGGGCACACCCGGTCCGTGCCTTTTTCCAGCAACGGTTACAGGTTAACTTCCGTTCAGAAGAGAGCGAGATCCCTGATGCAGAGCCTTTTACCCTTGAAGGCCTGGAGCGTTATCAGCTCAACCTGCAGCTTTTGAACGCGCTGGTTGAACAGGAAGATGCCGACAAGCTTTACCGTCGCTACCGCGCGGCGGGGCAACTGCCCTACGGCGCATTTGGGGAAATCACCTGGGATGCGCAGTGCCTGGAGATGAAGACGCTTGCCGACAGGGTACTTGAATGTCGGCAGCCCGGGAAAAGCATTGAAATCGATCTCGATTGCGGCGGTATACAGCTCACTGGATGGCTAACCCAGGTTCAGCCTGATGGGCTTCTGCGCTGGCGGCCCGCGATGCTCAGTGTTTCACAGGGGCTGCAACTCTGGCTCGAACATCTTGTCTACAGTGCAGTCGGTAATAAAGGTGAAAGCCGGATATTTGTCCGTAAAGACGGCGAGTGGCGCTTTCCGCCGATGGAGGCAGACCAGGCATTACGCTACTTATCCCTGTATGTCGACGGTTACCGTCGGGGAATGAGCAAACCGCTGCTGTTATTGCCAGAAAGTGGTGGGGCCTGGATAAAAGCCTGTTATGACGCAGAGAATGATGCCATGTTAATGGATGACGCTTCACTACAGAAAGCGCGGAGTAAATTTGTTCAGACCTATGAAGGTAACATGATGGTGCGCGGTGAAGGCGAAGATGTCTGGTACCAGCGTTTATGGCGAACGCTTGAGCCAGAGTACTTCGAGGTTATCACGGAAGAAGCACAACGCTACCTGTTACCGTTGTTCAAATTTAATCAGTCCTGAGCGCTGTATAAAAATTGCGCAGCGTAGGGGTGTTCATTTATGATGCACTTCTTATCACGGACTGATGTACCCAAAGAAAGAGATGCTGGCGTGTCCAGCACGCAGTTTGTTAATGATGTAGCCGTGATAAAGAGGTCGTTAATGCCAGGCAGCACCTTGTTCAAAGCGTTTGTTTTGTTTGTCGCCCTTTGGGCTCCCATCACTCAGGCAGACTCCGGTTGGCAACCCGTTCAGGAAACTATCCGTAAGAGCGAAAAAGATACTCGCCAGTATCAGGCTATTCATCTTGATAACGGGATGACTGTACTGCTGGTTTCCGATCCGCAGGCGGTGAAATCTCTCTCGGCACTCGTTGTGCCGGTTGGGTCGCTGGAAGATCCCGAAGCGCACCCGGGCCTTGCACACTATCTGGAACATATGACGCTGATGGGGTCCAAAAAATACCCGCAGCCAGATAGCCTGTCTGAATTTCTGAAAATGCATGGCGGCAGCCATAATGCCAGTACCGCGCCGTACCGCACGGCATTCTATCTTGAAGTCGAAAATGATGCGCTGGAAGGGGCGGTTGATCGTCTTGCAGATGCGATTGCTGCGCCACTTCTCGATAAAAAATACGCCGACCGCGAACGCAACGCGGTGAATGCCGAATTGACCATGGCCCGCACGCGAGACGGCATGCGCATGGCGCAGGTTAGCGCCGAAACCATCAACCCTGCGCACCCGGGCTCACGTTTTTCCGGTGGCAATCTTGAGACGCTGAGTGACAAACCGAACAGCCCGGTGCTTGAGGCATTGCACACGTTTCGCGATAAATATTATTCCGCTAACCTGATGAAGGCAGTCATCTACAGCAACAAACCGTTGCCGGAACTGGCTGGCATGGCGGCTCAGACATTTGGCCGCGTGCCGAATAAAAATATCGATGTGCCGCAGATTAACGTGCCGGTGGTGACAGACGCGCAAAAAGGGATCGTTATCCACTACGTTCCGGCCATGCCGCGCAAAGTGCTGCGCGTAGAGTTCCGTATTGATAACAACACCGCGCAGTTTCGCAGCAAAACCGACGAACTGGTGACCTATCTTATTGGTAACCGCAGTCCGGGCACTCTTTCTGACTGGCTGCAAAAGCAGGGACTGGTAGAAGGTATTCGCGCTGATTCCGATCCGGTGGTTAACGGCAATAGCGGCGTGTTGGCCATTTCTGCGACCCTGACGGACAAAGGACTGGCTCATCGTGACGACGTCGTGGCAGCGATCTTCAGCTATCTCTCTTTACTGCGCGAGAAAGGGGTTGATAAACGCTACTTTGATGAACTGGCGCACGTGCTGGATCTCGATTTCCGTTACCCGTCGATTACGCGTGATATGGACTACGTCGAATGGCTGGCGGATACCATGATCCGCGTGCCGGTGGAACATACGCTGGATGCGGTCAATATTGCCGACCAGTATGATGCCGCGGCGGTTAAAGCCCGTTTGGCGATGATGACGCCGCAGAATGCCCGTATCTGGTATATCAGCCCGAACGAACCGCATAACAAAACGGCCTATTTTGTGGATGCCCCGTATCAGGTCGATAAAATCAGCGAGCAAACCTTCACGGACTGGCAGAAAAAAACCGGGGATATTGCGTTGACGTTACCGGAGCTGAACCCTTACATCCCGGATGACTTCTCGCTGATCAAAACCCCCAAAGCGTATCCCCACCCTGAGCTTATCGTTGATGAGCCGACGCTGCGCGTGGTTTACACCCCAAGCCGCTATTTCGCGAGTGAGCCAAAAGCCGATGTCAGCGTGGTTCTGCGTAACCCGAAAGCGATGGATAGCGCGAAGAATCAGGTGATGTTTGCGCTGAATGACTATCTGGCGGGGATCGCACTCGATCAGCTTAGCAATCAGGCCGCTGTCGGTGGGATCAGTTTCTCAACCAATGCCAATAATGGTTTGATGGTCAACGCGAATGGCTACACCCAGCGCTTGCCGCAGCTGTTCCAGGCCCTGCTGGAAGGCTATTTCAGCTATGCGCCAACGGAAGAGCAGCTTGAGCAGGCCAAATCCTGGTATGCACAGATGATGGATTCTGCGGAAAAAGGCAAAGCCTACGATCAGGCCATTATGCCTGCGCAGATGCTGTCGCAAATCCCGTACTTTCAACGTGAGGAACGCCGCGCTCTGCTGCCATCCATCTCATTAAAAGACGTGCTTATGTACCGTGACGCGCTGAAAACTAACACTCGCCCTGAGTTCCTGATTGTCGGGAATATGAGCGAAGACCAGGCCAAAACGCTGGCGCAGAATGTCCGTACACAGCTCGGGTCTAAAGGCGATGAATGGTGCCGGAACCAGGACGTATTGGTTGAGAAAAAGCAGAATGTCATCTTTGAAAAAGCGGGCAGCAGCACGGATTCTGCGCTAGCAGCCGTGTTTGTGCCTACGGGCTATGATGAATTTGCCAGCTCTGCGCAGAGCGCGGTACTGGGACAAATTATTCAACCGTGGTTCTACAACCAGCTGCGCACTGAAGAACAGCTTGGCTACGCGGTCTTTGCCTTCTCCATGAACGTTGGGCGTCAGTGGGGCCTTGGCTTCCTGCTTCAAAGCAGCGATAAACAGCCTGCTTATCTGTGGCAGCGTTATAAGGCGTTCTTCCCGCAAGCGGAAGAAAAACTGCGTGCCATGAAGCCAGAAGAATTTGCCCAGATCCAGCAGGCCGTGATCGCCCAGGTCATGCAGCCGCCGCAGACGCTGGGTGAAGAAGCGTCTCAACTGAGCAAAGATTTTGATCGCGGTAATCTGAAGTTTGATTCGCGTGATAAAGTAGTGGCCGAGATAAACCAGCTGACGCCTCAGAAGGTTGCCGACTTCTTCCATCAGGCGGTGGTGAAACCGCAGGGAATGGCGATTCTGTCTCAGGTTTCCGGTAGCCAGAACGGGAAAACGGAATATGTAAACCCGAAAGGCTGGAAAGTCTGGAAGAGCGTCAGTGCACTGCAGCAATCTATGCCCTGGAGTAAGAAAGAATGACCGATACCGCTGAGTCCCTTGATCCCTTACGTTTACCACTACAGGGTGAACGATTGATTGAAGCCTCAGCGGGAACGGGAAAAACGTTCACCATTGCCGCGCTCTATCTGCGTCTACTGTTAGGGCTTGGCGGCAATGCCGCCTTTTCCCGTCCTTTAAGCGTGGAAGAGCTGCTGGTGGTGACCTTTACCGAAGCAGCGACCGCCGAGTTACGCGGTCGTATTCGTTCCAATATCCACGAGCTGCGCATCGCCTGTCTGCGCCAGAGCACGGATAATCCCCTGTACGCGAGCCTCCTCGACGAGATTGCCGATAAGCAGCAGGCAGCCCAATGGCTGCTCCTGGCCGAACGACAAATGGACGACGCGTCCGTGTTCACCATTCACGGTTTTTGTCAGCGTATGCTGAGCCTGAATGCCTTTGAATCCGGCATGCTGTTTGAACAACAGCTTATCGAAGATGAATCCGAACTTCGTTACCAGGCCTGCGCTGATTTCTGGCGTCGTCACTGCTATCCGTTACCACGAGATATCGCCGAAGCCGTTCATGCCTTATGGAAAGGCCCTGAAGAGCTTCTGCGGGCTATTGAGCGCTACCTTCAAGGCGAAGCGCCGGTCATTAAGTCTCCGCCGCCAGCGGATGAAACGCTGGCATCGCGCCATGAAAAGATCGTCACGCAGATCGCGACCTTAAAACAGAAGTGGAATGAGTCGGTGGGTGAAATTGAGGCCATTATCGAAAATTCCGGCATCGACAGACGCAAATTTAACCGAGGTAATCAGAGCAAGTGGATCGACAAGATCACCGCCTGGGCACAGGAGGCGACGCGTGGATATCAGCTTCCGGACGCGCTGGAGAAATTCTCGCAGCGTTTTCTGGTTGAGCGAACCAAAGCGGATGGTATTGTTCCCGAGCATCCTCTGTTTGTGGCTATCGACGGCCTGCTGGCTGAACCGCTAACGATCAATGACCTGATGATCGCCCGTGCGATGACGGAGATCCGTGAAGCCGTATCCCGTGAAAAGCGCCGCCGGGGCGAGCTGGGTTTTGACGATATGCTGAGCCGCCTTGACGCAGCGCTGCGCAGTGAAACTGGCGAGGCGCTCGCCGCGGCTATTCGCACCCGGTTCCCGGTGGCGATGATCGATGAATTTCAGGATACAGATCCCCAGCAATACCGTATTTTCCGCCGCATCTGGCGGCAACAGCCCGATACCGCGCTGTTGCTAATTGGCGACCCGAAACAGGCCATTTATGCCTTCCGCGGCGCCGATATTTTCACCTACATGAAAGCCCGTAGCGAAGTCGAAGCGCACTACACGCTAGACACTAACTGGCGTTCATCCCCCGGTATGGTTGAAAGCGTCAATACGCTTTTCAACCGTATGGAAACGGCATTCATGTTCCGTGAAATCCCCTTTCAGCCGGTAAAGTCTGCAGAGAAAAACGCGTCATTGCGGTTCGAGCTCAACGGTATAGCGCAGCCAGCGATGAACTTTTTGCTACTGGACGGTGAAGGCTGTGGCATTGCAGATTATCAAAGCGCCATGGCTCAGCACTGCGCTGCTCAAATCCGTGACTGGCTCAGCGCGGGTGCGCGCGGCGAGGCAATACTGTGGAAAGGCGAGAAATCTGCGCCTGTGAAAGCGTCCGATATTACGGTGCTGGTCCGTAGCCGGCAGGAAGCCGCGCTGATCCGCGATGCCCTGACGTTGCTGAACATTCCCTCCGTTTATCTCTCAAATCGCGATAGCGTCTTCGAGACGCTTGAAGCTCAGGAGATGCTATGGCTACTTCAGGCCGTGCTCGCTCCCGAGCGTGAAAGCACGCTACGCAGCGCGCTAGCAAGTTCTATGCTTGGGCTGACCGCGCGTGATATTGATGCACTTAATCACGATGAATCCGCCTGGGATACTGTTGTAGAAGAATTTGTTCACTACCGTGAACGTTGGCAAAAACGCGGCGTGATGGCAATGCTGCGCGAACTGATGGCGCAGCGTCATGTCGCGGAAAATATGCTCGCAACGGCCGGTGGCGAGCGCCGTCTGACAGATATTTTGCATATCAGCGAGCTGCTGCAGGAGGCGGGCACTCAGTTGGAGAGTGGACATGCGCTGGTTCGCTGGCTGTCGCAGCAAATTGCTGACCCGAACAGTAACTCGTCCAGCCAGCAAATGCGCCTGGAGAGTGATAAGCATCTGGTGCAAATCGTCACCATCCACAAATCGAAAGGTCTCGAATATCCCTTGGTCTGGCTACCCTTTATTGCCAATTATCGCGTGCAGGATCAGGCGTTTTATCACGATCGTCATTCATTCGAAGCAGTGCTCGATCTCAGTAAAGCCGAAAGCAGCGTTGAACTGGCCGAAGCTGAACGTCTGGCGGAAGATTTACGCCTGCTTTATGTGGCACTTACCCGCTCTGTCTGGCACTGCAGTTTGGGCATAGCCCCACTGTTTCGTCGGCGTGGTGAAAAGACGGGGGAGAGCGATTTTCATCTTAGTGCGCTGGGGCGTCTAATCCAGCTCGGTGAGGCAAAAGATGCGGCAGGCTTGCGTCAGTGTATGGAATCACTCTGCGGTGACCATATTGCCCTGCAGGTCCCGACACAACCCGATAACAGCCGCTGGCAGATGTCAGAGCCGCGTGAACCCGAGCTGCATGCCCGCCAGATTGCGCGAACCATTGCCGACGACTGGCGCGTTACCAGCTACTCCGGCCTGCAGCAGCACGGACAAAGTATTGCCCAGGATCTGATGCCAAAGCTGGACGTGGATGCTGCGGGCGTGGGTGAAGTACTGCCCGAACCCACGTTGACTCCGCATCAGTTTCCGCGCGGCGCGTCGCCGGGCACCTTTTTGCATAGCCTGTTTGAAGAACTGGATTTCACCCAGCCGGTTTCTGAAGAGTGGGTATTAAAAATGCTGCAGAGCGGGGGGTATGACGCGGAGTGGCAGCCGGTTCTTAGCGACTGGATCAGCGCCATTTTGCACGCGCCGCTCACGGAGCAGGGCATTTCACTCAGTCAACTGACGGCCAAACACAAGCAAGTGGAGATGGAGTTTTACCTTCCTATCGCCAGCCCGCTCAAAGCCGACGCGCTTGACGCGCTGATCCGCGAACACGATCCGTTATCCGCCGGTTGTCCGCCGCTGAATTTCCGTCAGGTGCAGGGAATGCTGAAAGGATTTATCGACCTGGTTTTCCGTTACGACGGGCGCTATTACCTGTTGGATTACAAATCAAACTGGCTGGGTGAAAACAGTGAAGCCTATACCCAGCAGGCGATGGCATCAGCCATGCAAATGCATCGCTACGATCTTCAGTACCAGCTCTATACTCTGGCGCTGCATCGGTATTTACGCCATCGCATTGCGGATTACCGTTATGACGATCATTTTGGCGGGGTTATCTACCTGTTCTTGCGGGGCGTGGATGCGGCTGACCCTCATTCCGGTATCTTCAGCACGCGCCCGGATGAGGCACTGATCGATAAAATGGATAATTTGTTTGCCGCAACCACGGAGGAGGTGGCATGACGATGCAGGAATTATTGCTGAACGCGGTAGAGGAGCGAGCGCTGCGCCATCTTGACGTGCAGTTTGCCATCATGGTCGCAGATGAAAATCCCGCCGTGATGCTTGCGGCGGCTCTCCTCAGCAAAGACGCGGGTGAAGGGCACGTCTGCCTGCCGCTATCGCGTTTGGTGAGTGAGGAGAATATGCCGCCGGTCCTGCAGGCCTGTTTTGCTCTCTTAGGGGAAGGGGTTGCTTGGCAGAGTCTTTTGCTCCATTCCCCTGCAGTAAGCAGCGGAGAAAGTCAAACGCCGCTGATCCTGATTGGTGAGCGTTTATATCTTAACCGGCTGTGGCGCAATGAACTCACGGTGGCTCGCTTCTTTAGCGAGACAAACGCTCCACTTCCCTGCGATGAAGTGCAGCTCCGGCAAACGCTGGATGCGCTGTTTACCTCAGGTGAAGCAATCGACTGGCAAAAAGTTGCGGCGGCGGTGGCTTTAACGCGACGGATTTCAGTGATTTCTGGCGGCCCGGGAACGGGAAAAACGACCACGGTAGCCAAGCTGCTCGCCGCGCTGATTCAGCTTTCGGGCGATCATAAGTGCCGTATTCGGCTGGCAGCACCTACCGGAAAGGCGGCGGCTCGTCTGACGGAGTCGTTGGGTGGGGCGCTGCAACAACTGCCGCTCACCGAGTCTCAGCTTGCGCTTTTCCCTAACGAAGCCAGCACGTTACACCGGCTGCTCGGCGCGCAGCCGGGTAGTCAGCGTCTGCGTTACCATGCCGGCAACCCGCTACATCTGGACGTGCTGGTGGTGGATGAGGCTTCAATGATCGACCTGACCATGATGTCGCGGTTGATTGAGGCGTTGCCGCCTCACGCGCGGGTCATTTTCTTGGGCGATCGCGATCAGCTTGCCTCCGTTGAAGCCGGCGCGGTATTGGGCGATATTTGCACATATGCCAGCCAGGGCTATACCACCGGGCGGGCTGAAGAGTTATCGCGGCTCACAGGCTGTACGCTGGAAGGTGATAACAATCCGCTGGCCGGTGCGCTGCGCGACAGCCTGTGCCTGCTGCAGAAAAGCTACCGCTTCGGGAGCGATTCCGGTATTGGTCAACTGGCTTCGGCGGTGAACAGAGGCGATCGGCACAATACGCGCACGGTGTTTGACGGCAGCTTCAGCGATATTGAGAAAAAATCGCTGCAAACCGGGGAAGAGTATCAGACGATGCTGGACGATGCCCTGCAGGGGTATCAGCATTTCCTGACACATGTGCAACAGAAAAACGCGCCGGAGCAGGTTATCGCTGCTTTTGGAGAGTATCAATTGCTGTGCGCGCTGAGGGAAGGGCCGCTTGGCGTAAGTGGCCTGAACGACAGGCTGGAGCAGTTACTGGTACAGAAGCGCAAAATAACCCGTTTAGCTCACTCGCGCTGGTATGAGGGACGGCCAGTAATGATTTCGCGCAACGACAGTGCGTTGGGGTTATTTAACGGTGATATCGGGATTGCGCTTGACCGCGGACAGGGGCTGCGCGTTTGGTTCATGATGCCGGATGGTAACGTCAAGTCCGTGCAGCCCAGCCGTCTGCCAGAACATGACACGGCGTGGGCAATGACGGTACACAAATCCCAGGGCTCCGAGTTTAACCATGCGGCGTTAATCCTGCCAACGCAGCTTTCCCCGGTGATTACCCGCGAGCTGATTTACACCGCCATCACGCGCGCTCGTCAGCGCTTGTCCCTGTATACCGATGAACGCGTGTTGGTTCAGGCGATAGCCACCCGTACCGAACGGAGAAGCGGGTTAAGCGCACTATTCGAAACCGCCTGAGAAAACGCCCGCGCCGTACGGCGAGGGCGTCGTGTTATCCCAGATCGGCCATCAGCACTTTGGAACGGCGCTGATAGTTGTACATCTCTTTCTTGCTTTCCGGCAGTGAATCGATATCCACCGGCGTGAAGCCGCGTTCCTGGAACCAGTGAATGCTGCGCGTGGTGAGCACAAACAGCTTGCTCAGCCCCATCTGACGCGCCTGAAGCGCAACGCGCTCCAGCAGCATTTCGCCACGCGATGAGCTGCGGTAATCAGGATGGACCGCAACGCAGGCCATTTCACCAATTTTCTCTTCGGGGAACGGATAAAGCGCAGCGCAGGCAATCGTCAGATTATCGCGCTGGATAATGGTGAATTTGTCGATCTCCATTTCCAACTGCTCACGGGAACGGCGAACCAGAATGCCTTGCTGTTCCAGCGGGCTGATCAGCTCCAGGATACCGCCGATATCGTTGATGGTGGCACGACGGATCTGCTCCGCACTTTCCATCACAATCTGTGTACCTATACCGTCGCGGGAGAATAATTCCTGCAGCAGGGCGCCGTCTTCCTGATAGCTGATCAGGTGGCTCCGGCGCACGCCGCTCCGGCAGGCTTTCACGGCACCGCGTAAGAAACGCACGGTCCCGGAGTTGTAATCGCCTTGTTCTTCCAGCTCTTCCACGCGAGCCTGCGCTTCATTAGGGAACAGCTCCGGCACAATTACCCCTTCATTGTTAACGACGCCCTGCGAGGAGCAAAACCCAATCATTTTTTCCGCCTTTAGCTTGATGGCCAGCTGCGTGGCAATCTCTTCTGACGTCAGGTTAAAACTCTCTCCGGTGACGGAAACGGCCACCGGCCCCATCAGCACGATGGCGCCGCTGTCCAGCTGGCGGTGGATCGCTTCTTCATCAATACGACGAATGCGGCCGCTGTGGCAGTAATCTACGCCGTCGTCCACGCCGAGCGGTTGAGCAATAATAAAGTTGCCGCTCACGACGTTGATATGCGCGCCCTGTAAAGGCGTATTGTTCAGGCTCATCGACAAACGCGCGGTAATGTCGAGCTGCAGCAAACCCGCAGCCTGTTTGACTAACTCAAGCGTTTTTGCATCTGTTACACGGGTATTTTTATGGTAAATCGGCTCATGGTGGTGGGCAGCCAGATTGGCATCAATCTGCGGGCGGGCGCCATACACCACGACCAGACGAATGCCCAGACTGTGCAGTAGGCCAATGTCATTGACGATGCTGGAAAAGTTTTCATGCTCAATGGCTTCACCGCCGAGCATGATGACAAACGTTTTTCCCCGATGGGCGTTGATATAGGGAACTGAATGGCGGAATCCCTGGACCAGTTCGGTTCTACGTTCCTTCACCATGACACAACCTTAATGAATGTTTATTCGTAATTTATGTATTTTTATTCGAATTTGACCGCATGTGCAAGCCTAAATTTTCTGCGACACAGAGAAATTTATAAGTAATCCGTGCGTTAGCGTATGATTGTTTACCCTTTTATAGATGACAGTTTATGCGTCATTCGTTAAAGTTTTCGGTCCAATTGGACGTTTTGTATATCAGTCAGATTTCTTGCTCGGGAGAAGCATGTCGGGATCCAATTCAGCAATAAGCCGTCGCCGCTTGTTAAAAGGGGCGGGGGCAATGTGGTTGCTTAGCGTCAGTCAGGTGGGTCTTGCCGCCACAAGCCAGGTGGTGGCGGTGCGCGTCTGGCCATCGTCCACCTATACGCGCGTGACGGTAGAATCCAATCGCGTACTGAAATATAAGCAATTTGCCCTCAGTAATCCTGAGCGTGTTGTCGTGGATATCGAAGGCGTAAACCTGAATTCGGTTCTGAAGGGAATGGCAGCGCAGATCCGCGGAGACGATCCGTTTATCAAATCGGCACGCGTAGGGCAGTTTGATCCGCAAACCGTACGCATGGTGTTTGAGCTGAAGCAGAACGTCAAACCGCAGCTGTTTGCGCTTGCACCTGTGGCGACCTTTAAAGAGCGTCTGGTCATGGATCTCTATCCGGCCAACGCGACGGATATCCAGGATCCTCTGCTGGCCCTGCTGGAGGATTACAACAAAGGCGATCTCGACAGGCAGGTTCCGCCAGCGCAAAGTGGCCCGAAGCCGGGTAAGGCAGGGCGCGATCGTCCGATTGTGATCATGCTCGATCCGGGGCACGGCGGGGAAGACTCCGGGGCCATCGGGAAATATCACACGCGCGAAAAAGACGTCGTGCTGCAGATTGCGCGCCGTCTGAAGGCCTTGATCGACAAAGAAGGCAATATGCGTGCCTACATGACGCGTAATGAAGATGTCTTTATACCGCTGAAAGTCCGCGTGGCGAAAGCGCAAAAGCAGCGCGCGGATCTGTTTGTTTCTATCCATGCTGATGCCTTTACCAGCCGCCAGCCGAGCGGATCGTCGGTGTTTGCACTGTCAACGAAAGGGGCGACCAGCACCGCGGCGAGATATCTTGCAGATACCCAGAACGCCTCTGACTTGATCGGGGGCGTCGGCAAGAGTGGCGATCGCTATGTCGACCACACCATGTTCGATATGGTGCAGTCGCTGACCATCACCGACAGCCTGAAATTTGGTAAAGCGGTGTTAGGCAAGCTGGGCGGGGTCAACAAGTTGCATAAAAATAGCGTGGAGCAGGCTGGGTTTGCGGTGCTTAAAGCACCGGATATTCCGTCCATTCTGGTCGAGACCGCGTTTATCAGCAACGTTGAAGAGGAGCGCAAGCTCAAGACGGCAAAATTCCAGCAGGAAGTGGCAGAGTCAATTCTGGCAGGGATACGGGCGTACTTCTCGGATGGGGCAACGCTGGCGCGTCTAGGATAGTTTTGACGCCGGGTAACGCCCGGCAAATTCACAAACGACAGATACAAAAAAACACCCGTTAAGGTGTTTATTGTTTTTCGACGTATTGGTTGCGGGGGCCGGATTTGAACCGACGACCTTCGGGTTATGAGCCCGACGAGCTACCAGGCTGCTCCACCCCGCGTCCGT
>NZ_JBAKHK010000079.1:0-329 GCF_036903355.1 Enterobacter sp. UNJFSC 003 | reverse complement strand
AGATCGACGTTATCCAAAACCTCATCGACCAGATAATCCGAAAGATGGCTGGCATTGATTCCCGCCAGGCGGCGTGCCGACTTATGGGCTGAGTGGGTATTCTGCCGGGCGGAGAGGGCGATTAGCTGTAGTGCCGTCGCCCAACCGGAAACGTCATCGCAAATCCGACTGCTTTCTGCGGCTTCAATCGGCGATGACAGACGGCAATCAAAAAACTGCTTCGCTTCCTGATGGGTAAATGCCAGTTGCTGACTGCCAATTTCCAGCAGTTGATCACGAACACGCAGATTGGCAATGCCCAGTTGCGGAAGGTTGCGTGACAACACCAC
>NZ_JBAKHK010000078.1:0-332 GCF_036903355.1 Enterobacter sp. UNJFSC 003 | reverse complement strand
ACGTCTGGCTGCATAAAGAAACCGCCAGTATCGCTCTTGATCTGAGTGGTGATGGTTTACATCTGCGTGGCTATCGCGATCGTGCTGGTATTGCGCCGATCAAAGAAACCCTGGCAGCCGCTATTGTGATGCGATCCGGCTGGCAGCCAGGAACACCGCTGCTCGATCCGATGTGTGGTTCCGGTACGTTGCTGATTGAAGCAGCGATGCTGGCGACCGATCGCGCACCAGGCTTGCACCGTGGGCGTTGGGGCTTTAGCGGCTGGGCGCAGCATGATGAAGCTATCTGGCAGGAAGTGAAAGCGGAAGCGCAAACTCGCGCCCGTAAAGGC
>NZ_JBAKHK010000077.1:0-333 GCF_036903355.1 Enterobacter sp. UNJFSC 003 | reverse complement strand
CCAGAAAACTTTGAACCGGGGTGTGCCGGGTTAATGGTTTCTGCGCTGACCTGTGCCATGCGCATCCCGTCACGCGTACGCGCCATGGTTAATTCAGCGTTCACCGCATTACGCTCACGTTCGGCATATTTCTTGTCGAGCAAAGGTTCAGCAATAGCATCGGCCAGGCGGTCTACCGCACCAGGCAAGGCGTCGTTCTCAACTTCCAGATAGAAAGCCGTGCGATACGGCGCAGTGCTGGCATTGTGACTACCGCCGTGCATTTTGAGATATTCGGCCAGACTGTCAGCCTGCGGGTACTTTTTCGACCCCATCAGACTCATATGTTCAAGG
>NZ_JBAKHK010000076.1:0-341 GCF_036903355.1 Enterobacter sp. UNJFSC 003 | reverse complement strand
CATCAAGCCTTTGGCGGTTCGGTGCGAGCAAAACTTTCGCGGCTAAACAGGTTTTCGACCAGTTTGACTAAGTGTGGGCGGTCGACACACCAACCTGGCGCAACGCGGCGGAAATTGAGATATCCGACGGCACAGGCAATGGCGATAGTCGCCAGATTGACCGTATCGGTTTTGAGTGTGCCATCGACCAGATATCCTTCCAGCACATCCAGACTGCGGTTGATTTTCTCCCGCTGGCGTAACAATTCATCTTCAGACTGCTGCGCCGCTGGACGCGCCTGTTCACGCACCGATACCAGCCCGGCATCCATAATGCCATCCGCCAGTGCCTCAATTTTGCG
>NZ_JBAKHK010000075.1:0-343 GCF_036903355.1 Enterobacter sp. UNJFSC 003 | reverse complement strand
CCCGGATAGCTCAGTCGGTAGAGCAGGGGATTGAAAATCCCCGTGTCCTTGGTTCGATTCCGAGTCCGGGCACCACTATTTAAAGAACCCAGCCATAGGCTGGGTTTTTGCTTTTTAGCATTCGCTAAACGTCGAACTTTCTGTTCACAGGCGAACGTACCACCTGGCTGATATGTGCGACGGCCGTCATTATCATGACTCCCCCTGCTTTATTTTCTGATTATTTTCCACGCCATTATTCCCATGCAGGGCGGCATGAATACGCATCTGCAGGTGAAAGGTGAGAAAGTTTCAGGAAGGGAAAATACAAAAGCAAAAAACCCCGCACCTTACGGTACGGGGT
>NZ_JBAKHK010000074.1:0-344 GCF_036903355.1 Enterobacter sp. UNJFSC 003 | reverse complement strand
GACAAGGCCGGACTGGAAGGCCCGCAGATCAGCGGCACCGATGATGCGGCCTGGAACTTTACCCTCGATACCACCGCGCCGGACAACATTACCTCCGGGATCGTGGATGGCTCGCTGGGGCTGACCGACGATGTTGGCCCGGTAACCGGCCCTATCGCTGACGGCGGTACTACCGATGATACCCGTCCGACCTTTGCAGGACAGGCTACCGACGATATCGATCACGTCAATATCTACGACAACGGCAACCTGATCGGCAGCGCGCCGGTGGATGAAAACGGCAACTGGAGCTACACGCCGGAAACCGATCTGGCGGAAGGGGATCACTCCCTGACGGTGGCCGC
>NZ_JBAKHK010000073.1:0-347 GCF_036903355.1 Enterobacter sp. UNJFSC 003 | reverse complement strand
AACCTGCGGTTGGATCACCTCCTTACCTTAAAGAACCTGCCTTTGTAGTGCTCACACAGATTGTCTGATGAAAAGTAAATAGCAAGGCGTCTTGCGATTGAGACTTCAGTGTCCCCTTCGTCTAGAGGCCCAGGACACCGCCCTTTCACGGCGGTAACAGGGGTTCGAATCCCCTAGGGGACGCCACTTGCTGGTTCGTGAGTGAAAGTCGCCGACCCCCGTATCTCAAAACTGATTCCGTTGTGTGAGCAGCGAGTCATGTTTGAGATATTTGCTCTTTAAAAATCTGGATCAAGCTGAAAATTGAAACGACACACAGTAATGTGTGTTCGAGTCTCTCAAATTTT
>NZ_JBAKHK010000072.1:0-348 GCF_036903355.1 Enterobacter sp. UNJFSC 003 | reverse complement strand
AGGTCGCCGTGATATCGCCAATGGTTTCCAGCGAAGTGATCATAAAGACCAGCATCAGCGGCAGCAGCAGACTCCATTCAATGCCAAGACCGTAATAGAGCGGCGTTGGCACCATAATCAGTTCTTGCGTCATAGGTTCGTTGCTTTCTGGCAACATGCCCATAAACCACGCCAGCGCATATCCGGCCGCCATCGCAATTACCAGTGAGGCCACGCGTAAGTAAGGGTTACGTTGACGGTTAAGCAGGATAATTAAGGCTAAGACCACGCCTGCCAGCAGCAGATTTTTCGGTGCGCCGAAGGTGTTATCGCTCATGGCTGCGTAACCGCCGCCAATGGACGTTAACC
>NZ_JBAKHK010000071.1:0-349 GCF_036903355.1 Enterobacter sp. UNJFSC 003 | reverse complement strand
AACCACCATATCGGGTGACTTATGCGAAGCTCGGCTAAGCAAGAAGAACTAGTTAAAGCATTTAAAGCATTACTTAAAGAAGAGAAATTTAGCTCCCAGGGCGAAATCGTCGCCGCGTTGCAGGAGCAAGGCTTTGACAATATTAATCAGTCTAAAGTCTCGCGGATGTTGACCAAGTTTGGTGCTGTACGTACACGCAATGCCAAAATGGAAATGGTTTACTGCCTGCTAGCTGAACTGGGTGTACCAACCACCTCCAGTCCATTGAAAAATCTGGTGCTGGATATCGACTACAACGATGCAGTTGTCGTGATTCATACCAGCCCTGGCGCGGCGCAGTTAATTGCTC
>NZ_JBAKHK010000070.1:0-350 GCF_036903355.1 Enterobacter sp. UNJFSC 003 | reverse complement strand
GAGGGCGTTGGTGAGGTTCGTGTTCACCGCGTGAATCATGCCCCGGCTAACGCTCAGGAGCATGAGGCTGCTCGTCCGTCGCCGCAACACCAGTACCAACCGCCTTATGCGTCTGCGCAGCCGCGTCAACCGGTCCAGCAGCCGCCTGAAGCGCAGGTACCGCCGCAACATGCTCCGCGTCCAGCGCAGCCGGTGCAGCAGCCTGCCTATCAGCCGCAGCCTGAACAGCCGTTGCAGCAGCCAGTTTCGCCACAGGTCGCGCCAGCGCCGCAGCCTGTGCATTCAGCACCGCAACCGGCACAACAGGCTTTCCAGCCTGCAGAACCCGTAGCGGCACCACAGCCTGAGCC
>NZ_JBAKHK010000006.1:0-236955 GCF_036903355.1 Enterobacter sp. UNJFSC 003 | reverse complement strand
GAAACGCCGTAGCGCCGATGGTAGTGTGGGGTCTCCCCATGTGAGAGTAGGGAACTGCCAGGCATCAAACAAGTGAAAAGGCCATCCGCAAGGATGGCCTTTTTGCGTTTAAAATACTGTAAAATACGCTTGCCCGGTAAGCGTAGCTACACCGGGCAAGGCAAACAACTAGTGAATCACCTGTGACAGGAAGGCCCGAGTACGTTCAGACTTCGGATGAGCAAAGAACTCATTTGGTGGTGCCTCTTCGACTATCTCGCCACGATCCATAAAGATCACTCTGTCGGCCACCGTTCGGGCAAAGCCCATTTCATGCGTCACACACAGCATGGTCATCCCTGACTGCGCCAGCCCAATCATGGTATCCAGCACTTCTTTCACCATTTCCGGATCCAGTGCGGATGTCGGTTCATCAAACAGCATTATTTTAGGCTTCATACACAGAGAACGAGCGATGGCCACACGCTGCTGTTGGCCACCCGATATTTGCCCCGGAAATTTATTGGCATGTTCGGCAATACGCACGCGTTCCAGATAGTGCATCGCCAGTGCCTCAGCTTCTTTTTTTGGCATCTTCCGCACCCAAATTGGTGCCAGGGTACAGTTCTGCAGAACGGTGAGGTGCGGGAACAGATTAAAGTGCTGAAATACCATCCCCACTTCCTGACGGACGCGTTCGACATTACGGATGTCTTCATTCAGTTCGATACCATCGACAACGATGCGCCCTTGCTGATGTTCTTCCAGGTGGTTAATACAGCGAATGGTCGTCGATTTTCCCGATCCTGAGGGGCCGCAAAGTACGATGCGTTCGCCCTGTTTTACCTTGAGATTGATGTCTTTCAGGACGTGAAACTGTCCATACCATTTATTAACGTTTTCCAGCGTAATCATCGCGTCGGCAGGTGTCATAGTAATCTGGCTCATAATTTCCTCAGTGCGGTGTACGCCCGGTGTTAAAGCGCTTTTCCAGATGCTGGCTATAGCGCGACATGCTAAAACAGAAGATCCAGTAGATCAGGGCAGCAAAAACATATCCCTCAGTGGACATACCCAACCAGACAGGGTCAACGGTCGCTTGTTGCACGCTGCTAAAGAGATCGAATAAGCCGATGATGATCACCAGGCTCGTATCTTTAAACAGGGCAATGATCGTATTAACCAAGCCGGGAATAACCAGTTTGAGTGCCTGAGGGAGTATTACCAGCCCCTGCGTTTTCCAGTAACCGAGTGCCAGTGATTCAGCTGCTTCATACTGGCCCTTAGGCAATGCCTGCAGTCCACCTCGCACTACCTCAGCAACGTAGGCAGACTGGAAAAGAATCACCCCGACCAGAGCACGAATCAGTTTGTCTATTGTTGTGCCTTCAGCCATGAAAAGCGGCAGCATGACTGAAGACATAAAAAGTACGGTGATAAGGGGTACGCCACGCCAGAATTCAATAAAGATGACGGAAAGCACGCGTACGACCGGCATTTTTGAACGCCGTCCCAGTGCAAGTAAAATTCCCCACGGTAAAGCGCCGGCTATCCCCACAGAAGCAATGATCAGCGTAAGCGTCAGCCCGCCCCACTGGCGGGTTTCAACACGCTCCAATCCCAGAAAACCTCCGTACAGCAGCATCCACACGACAATGGGATACACCACCGCCCAGCAGATAATGTAACGACCGCGATGAGGAAGCTTTTTCCAGAACATAATGGCGATGGATAACAGGCCTATAACCAGTGCCAAATTAATCCGCCAGCGTTGTTCATGTGGGTACAACCCATACATGAACTGACCAAAGCGCTCATGGATAAATACCCAGCATGCACCTGCTTTCGTACAGTCAGCGCGAGTGGAGCCTAACCAGTTAGCCTGAAAAAAAGCCCAGTTGAGCAGTGGCGGGATCAGCTCCCACATGAGCCACAGGCAAACAATGGTCAGCAGGCTATTACTCCAGCTGGAAAACAGATTCTTACGCGCCCAGTTAATATAACGTCCACCGATTGGTCTCGATGGACGCGAAGAGTGCGACAACATCGCTTTTGTCATCATAGATCCTTAGCGCTCCACCAGTGCGATACGACGATTATAGAGGTTCATCAGCAATGAGATGGCCAGGCTGATGATCAGATAGACAGACATGGTGATAGCAATGGTTTCAATGGCTTGGCCGGTCTGGTTAAGTACCGTTCCTGCGAACAGTGACACCATATCCGGGTAGCCAATGGCTGCGGCCAGCGATGAGTTTTTGACGATATTCAGGTATTGACTGGTCAGCGGTGGGATGATGACCCGCAATGCCTGCGGGATAATGACCTGACGAAGCGTTACTGTATTGGGCAAACCAAGCGAGCGCGCAGCTTCATGCTGCCCATAAGGAACAGCCTGGATGCCCGAACGGATGATTTCCGCAATAAATGCAGAGGTATAAATAGAAAGTGCCAGCGTCAGAGAGGCCAGTTCCGGAATTAATACCATGCCACCCTGGAAGTTAAAACCGCGCAGATGTGGAATATCCCAGTGCATCGCTGCACCAAAAAGCCCATGTGCAGCTAAGGGCAGGCCGATAATAAGAACTGCAGCTGTGGGCCAGGTCCTACGAAGCTGACCGGTTTTAATCTGATGCTTGCGGTTATAACGGAACAGTCCTGCGGAGACGACCAGTGCCACGGTAATCGCGACGATGAAGGCATACACTCCTTCGGCAGCCTGAGGCGAAGGAATATATAACCCGCGGTTACTCAGGAATAAAAGATCGAATGCGTCGACGGCCTGGCGGGGACCTGGCAGATTACGCAACACGGCAAAATACCAGAAAAAGATCTGCAGTAGCGGTGGAATATTACGGAATGTCTCGATGTAAATTGTCGATAATTTCCGCAACAGCCAGTTTTCAGACAGCCTCGCGAGGCCGAGGAAAAAGCCCAGAATGGACGCGAAAACAATACACAGCGCTGAGACCAGCAGTGTATTCAGTAAACCAACCACAAACACGCGTCCATACGTGTCACCTTCCTGATAATCGATAAGATGCTGAACAATGCCAAAACCCGCGCTGCGATCCAGAAAGGCAAAGCCTGAGGTGATGCCGCGATTATTCAGGTTAGTCACCGTGTTATGAATTAAATAAACGGCGACGAACACAACGACGACGATAGCAATAATCTGGAATAGCCAGGCGCGAACCGCGGGATGAGAAAAGGATAGCGATCCTTTTACGGGGGAGCGGCGATGGGACATAAAAAACCTCGGTAACCATGACTCTGGGCTGGGCACTGCATAGGCAGTGCCCGTTACAGCAAATACTTAGCGCACTGGCGGAGCGTACTGAATGCCGCCATTATTCCAGAGGTTGTTCTGGCCGCGTTTGATCTTCAGCGGACTTTCCGAGCCCACGTTGCGTTCAAAGATCTCACCGTAGTTACCCACCTGTTTGACGATGTTGTAAGCCCATTTATTGTCCAGCTTCAGATCTTTACCGAAATCGCCTTCTTTGCCCAGCAGGTGTGCCATGTCAGGCGTGGACGGATTAGCGGCTTTTTCATCGACGTTCTTAGAATTGATCCCCATCTCTTCAGCATTCAGCATGGCGAACAGCGTCCAGCGAACAATGGAGAACCAGTCTTCATCGCCACGACGAACCACTGGGCCAAGGGGTTCTTTAGAGATCACTTCAGGCAGAACGATCCATTCAGCCGGTTTACTCAGCTTGATACGCAGGGCATAGAGCTGCGATTGATCGGATGCCAGCGTATCGCAACGGCCAGATTCCAGCGCTTTGGCAGATTCATCAGAACGATCAAAGGTCACCGGGGTGTACTTCATGTTATTCGCTTTAAAGTAATCCGCGACGTTAAGTTCGGTATCTGTACCGGCCTGAATACACACCGTCGCACCGTCCAGCTCTTTAGCGCTTTTCAGGCCAGCTTTATTGTGGGTAAGGAATCCAATACCGTCGTAATAAGTGACGCCGGTAAATGACATTCCCATTCCCGCATCGCGAGAAGAGGTCCAGGTGGTGTTACGGGAGAGCATATCCACTTCGCCAGATTGCAGCGCGGTGAAGCGCTCTTTCGCCGTCAGTGGGGTATATTTTACTTTACTGTCATCACCGAATACGGCTGCGGCAACGCCACGGCAGACATCCACATCAATACCGGTAAATTTGCCGTTAGCATCGGCATAAGAGAAGCCAGGCAAACCGTCACTGATACCGCACTGCACAAAACCTTTCTTTTTAACGGCATCCAGCGTCGTACCTGCGTGGGCCTGACCGGTTACAGCAAACAGCACGCCCGCGGCGGCCAGGCTGGCTATCATCGTCTTTTTCATAATGCATCCTGTGTGGCGAAATTTATCGTTATTGAGGCGTTTTAAAACGCTTTTACCTGTCTGTGGCATTGGCCATCGTTTATAAAGCAAACGTGATGCCAGGTTTTGCGCTCATCAAAATAAGAGAGAAGTGAACGCATAATGCTGAGTGTAGACAGGGTTAAATAAATCGAATGCCCTGAAACGGTGCGAAATTCCAACCTACGCCACAAATCAGAGCAAAAGTTTGATCTCCTGTAGAAAGAACTGCAGGTAATTACCGACGTGAATATTGGCAGGGTATTAAATGGAATTAATCGGTGAAAATCATCACGGTGTAATATGAAATTTAAAGAAAGAGGCGCGAAAAAGATGACGGGAATCCAGGTTTAATTTATCCCTATGGGAAAGAGAACGGGCATTTTTTACTTTGATGAAAAACTGCACTATGGATAAGCAAAAGCGCGGACAACGCCGCGCTTTCAAAGAGAATGTTTACTTAGTCAGAGCAACGATACCCAGCGTCAAACCAGCCACTGCGGCTGCACCGCCTGCGATTGCACCGGCAGTTTCCCAGTTATCCTGAGTTGTACCTTTCATACAGGTATTCGTGTGCACCAATCGGCCCTGATCGTCGTATACCGGTACACATGGAGAGTCGTGCGCGCATCCAGCAAGCAGCGCAGCGAGTAGTGCAACGGAAATGAATCTTTTCATGATGTTACCTCAGTATTAATTCTCATCCGTTATAAAGCCAGGAGGGCTATTAACGAACTGGAGGCTATTTTACCACCGGTATAAGCCTGCGTAGCATGGGGAATAATCTCAATTTATGTTGATTGTAAAAATCATGGAGAAAAGACCGTCATGCAGATGAATTAGTGGAGGAAATGTGAAGTTATCATTACGCTTATTTTTACTTAAGGTAAATATACTATTAGTAGACTGAATATAATAGCAGGCTAATTAGCTGTTTATATGAAATAAAAAAGGCACCAGCGGTGCCTTTTAGGTATCCATTAATCCTTATGGTTTGTAAACCGTCGCCGGACTACCACAAAGAAAACGGGCACGAAGAAGATAGCCAGAAGGGTTGCGGACAGCATACCGCCCATCACGCCCGTACCTACGGCATTCTGTGCACCGCTCCCGGCGCCACTGCTAATCACCAGAGGCATAACGCCGAGAATAAAGGCCAGGGACGTCATCAATATGGGGCGAAGACGCATTCGCGAGGCTTCCAGTGTGGCTTCAATAATCCCTTTGCCTTCTTTCTCCATGAGATCTTTAGCAAATTCAACGATCAGAATGGCGTTCTTGGCTGATAAACCGATCGTGGTTAGCAGGCCGACCTGAAAATAAACGTCATTGTTTAATCCCCGTAAAGATGCAGCGAGAAGCGCGCCAATTACCCCCAACGGGACAACCAGCATCACAGAGAAGGGTATAGACCAGCTTTCATAGAGTGCAGCCAGACACAGGAAGACCACAATCAACGAGATAGCGTACAGCGCAGGCGCCTGGTTACCGGAAAGCCGTCCCTGGTAAGACATACCCGTCCAGTCATAACCGATGCCGGAAGGCAGTTTGGCTGCCAGGCTCTCCATCATGACCATTGCCTCTCCGGTACTTTTACCTGATGCGGATTCGCCGAGGATCTCCATGGACGGCATCCCGTTGTAGCGCTCAAGGCGAGGTGAGCCGTACACCCAATGTGCGCTGCTAAAGGATGAGAAAGGAACCATTTCACCATTTGCGCTGCGCACGTAGAGGTTGTTGATGTCGTCTGGCAACATACGGAAGCGGGCATCAGCTTGCACATACACCTTCTTCACACGGCCATGATCGATAAAGTCATTCACATACGTGCCCCCGAGCGCCGTCGAGATCGTCTGATTGATATCAGAGACGCTAATGCCCAGCGCCTGCGCCTTCTCTTGATCGACATCCAGTTTGAACTGAGGGGTATCTTCCAGACCGTTTGGACGCACGCGCACCAGAAGGTCTGGATGCTCTTTCACCATACCGAGCAATGTATTACGCGCCTCAGTTAGCTGCGTATGTCCGAGGTTTGCCTGATCAATCAGCTGAAAGTCGAAGCCCGTCGCGGTACCTAGTTCGATAATCGCGGGGAGATTAAACGGGAACACGAGTCCGTCTTTAATCTGACTGAACGCTTTCGTCGCACGACTCACAATTGCTCCCACGCCATTTTCTTTGCCCGAGCGCTCTTCCCAGGGCTTCAGGCTAACGAAGGCGATGCCGGCATTCTGACCCTGACCGCTAAAGCTAAAACCGTTAACGGTAAAGACGGATTCAACATTGGCTTTTTCTGTCGTCAGGTAGTAGTCCTGTACCTGATCGAGGACTTGCTGTGTCCTCGCCTGTGTAGCACCTGCCGGGAGTTGAACCATTGTCATAAACACCCCCTGATCCTCTTCAGGCAGGAAGGAGGTCGGCAGGCGCAGGAACAGCACCGCCATTCCGCCGACGATGATGACGTACACCACCAGATAACGGCCGGTTTTGCGTAAAATACCGCTCACGCTGTTGCTGTAATGCTCCACGCTCTTGTCAAAGAGCGCGTTAAACCAGCCGAAAAAGCCACCTTTTTTCACATGATGCTTGTTGGAAACCGGCTTGAGCAATGTTGCGCAAAGCGCAGGGGTGAGGATCAGCGCAACCAGCACGGACAGCGCCATTGCCGACACGATGGTCAGCGAAAACTGGCGATAAATTGCGCCTGTCGAGCCACCAAAAAAGGCCATCGGAATAAAGACCGCTGAGAGCACCATGGCGATACCCACCAGTGCGCCCTGGATCTGTTCCATCGATTTCTGTGTTGCTTCTTTTGGCGGGAGTTTGTCTTCGACCATGACGCGTTCGACGTTCTCGACCACCACAATGGCATCATCGACTAACAAACCTATTGCCAGCACCATCCCGAACATCGTCAGGGTATTGATGGAGAAGCCAAATGCCGACAGCACGGCGAAGGTCCCCAGCAGAACGACCGGTACTGCGATAGTAGGAATGAGCGTTGCACGCAGGTTTTGTAGGAACAGATACATGACGAGGAAGACGAGAATGATCGCCTCAAACAGGGTTTTTACTACCTCATGGATCGAAATCTTCACGAAAGGCGTGGTGTCATACGGATAGACCACCTTAAGCCCCTGAGGGAAGAATTGCTGCAGTTGCGCCAGTTTGCTCTTGATGGCGGCAGCCGTATCTAGCGCGTTTGCACCCGTTGCCAGCTTAATCCCCAGACCGGTTGCCGCCTGTCCGTTGATTTTTGTGACCATATTGTAGTTTTCGCCACCCAGCTCAATGCGCGCTACGTCCTTAAAATGCACCGTGGAGCCGTCCTGGTTCACCTTCAGCGTCACGCGGCCAAATTCCTCCGGCGATTTCAGGCGGGTCTGCGCAATGATGGATGCGTTTAGCTGTTGACCAGGAACAGATGGCGTTCCTCCGAGCTGACCTGCGGCAATTTGATCGTTTTGCGTTTTTAACTGGTTGATAATATCCAGAGGCGTCAGCTGGTATTTATTCATCGCATTGCTGTCGAGCCAGATGCGCATCGCATACTGGGCGCCAAATAGCTGAACATCACCCACACCTGTCGTTCGGCTAATCGCATCTTTCACATTAGACGCCACGTAGTCAGAGATATCGTCCTGCGTGAGATTTTTATTGTCCGAAACGAAGCCGGCAACCAGCAAAAAGCTGCTACTGGATTTCTCTACGCCGATCCCCTGTTGCTGGACTTCTTGCGGTAGCAACGGCATAGCGAGCTGAAGTTTGTTCTGAACCTGAACCTGCGCAATGTCCGGGTCTGTGCCTGACTGGAAGGTCAACGTGATGGTGACGTTGCCCGCGGAATCGCTGGTGGATGACATATACATCAGGTTATCGATGCCGTTCATGTTCTGTTCGATAACCTGCGTCACGGTATCCTGCACCGTCTGAGCATCAGCACCTGGATAAGTGGCGGTTATGGCAACGGCGGGCGGCGCAATGGTCGGATACTGCGCAACAGGCAGTTTGAGAATAGCCAGCCCGCCCGCAATCATCAGAATAATGGCGAGTACCCAGGCGAAAACCGGCCTTTGTATAAAGAAGTTAGCCATGTTGTGGACCCTTAACTGACTGGAGCATTGGCGGTATCTGGTGTGGCCACGACGGTGGCGCCAGCTTTGACTTTTTGTAAGCCGCTGACGATCACGCGATCACCGTTTTTTAGACCTTCCGTCACCAGCCAGCGATCGCCGATAGCCTGAGGTGCAACGACCGTACGCAATTCAACCTGGTTTTTATCATTAACAACCAGGACGGTTGCATCACCGCGTGGCGTACGGGTTACGCCCTGCTGCGGAATAAGAATGGCATCCGGCTGTGTCCCTTCATCAATGCGCGCGCGCACGAACATGCCCGGCAGCAGCAGATGTTGAGGATTGGGGAAAATCGCGCGCAGGGTAATAGAGCCGGTACTTTCGTCGACCGTCACATCAGAAAACTGCAGCGTGCCTTTCAGCGGATAAGGCTGACCGTTTTCCATCAACAGTTCGACCGTGCTGGTGGAGTCGCCCTTTTGCAGGCTGGTTTGCTTAAGACGCATGAAATCATTGCTGGACTGCGTGACATCGACATACATCGGATCGAGCTGCTGTACCGTGGCCAACGCGGTAGCTTGCCCGTTCGTGACGAGTGCCCCCTCGGTCACGCTCGATTTACCGATACGCCCTTCAACAGGGGACGTTACTTTCGTGTACGCAAGGTTGATTCGCGCGCTTTCAACACCCGCTTTCGCAGCAACAACGCTGGCGTCCGCTTGTTGGGCCGTTGCTACGGCCTGGTCATACTCCTGTTTACTCACATACTGTGTGCCGACCAGCGGGACGTAACGTTTCACCGTCAGATGCGCAATATTGGCTGCGGCCTCCGCTTTCAACAGCTCGGCTTTAGCGTTGTCATACGCCGCCTGATACGTTGCGGGATCGATCTGATAAAGAAAATCTCCCGCTTTCACATCGCTGCCTTCCGTGAAGTTACGGCGCAGGATGATGCCGCTTACCTGAGGACGGACCTCCGCAACGCGAAAAGCGTCTGTTCGACCAGGAAGCTCAGTGGTCACCGCCAGGGGGGCACTTTTCACAATATGCACGCTGACCTGAGGGGCTTGCGGATGTTGTTGCTGATTTTCCCGCCCATCGCATCCGGTGAGCAGTGCGGCGCAGACAATAAAACCGGCTAAGGGTAAGCGTCTGAAATGATTCGTCATTACTGTTCCTTTAAATACCCATTAACCGATATTTTCCGTGCATCGGTGACAAGGGCAGGGGGCAAAACAAATGTAGCTGCATATAATAATGAGGGTATTTAATGTTTTTTAATTTATAAGTGCGAATAAAAGGAGTGAAAGTGAAAATAAGTGGCTGTTTCGATGAGTTCAACGGTATACGCCTGGCGATCTTATTCAGTAACTTAAATTGGGTTAGCGTCTTTCATATGTTTAGTGAATTTAATTGCGGATATATATTTGGCTTAATTATAGATCAAGCCAATTGACTTTTTTTGTGCAAAAGTAAAACGGTTTTTAGTGAATACTCAGGTTTTATCGTTTGATACAGCATTAACCTTGTGAGTGATGAGCAGTAGTCTATGGCACGTAAAAAGAAAGAAGAGGCTCAAAAAACCCGACAGCAGCTGATTGAGGCTGCCATCACGGCGTTTGCTAGGCGCGGTGTAGCGAACACCACACTTACGGATATCGCTGATGCAGCAAAGGTCACGCGAGGGGCTATCTACTGGCATTTCTCCAGTAAAGTAGAAATATTTAATGCTATCTGGGAGGCGCAATTGCCACTACGTGACATTATTCACGACAAGCTTTTGCTTGCCGAAAATGATGATCCTTTGTTAATGCTTCGTGAGCAATTTATAACTGCATTGCAGTATATTGCACGAGAGCCCCGTCAGTGCGCGCTTTTACAAATCTTGTATCATAAGTGTGAATTTAATAATGACATAATTACAGAATGTGAAATTAGAAAACGCATTGGTTTTAACTATGAACATCTGCGAGCGATGCTGGAGAAATGTATTTCGAGGAACGTCATTTCGTCGCAGATCAATGTTGAACTCACTTTGATTGTATTTCATGGTTTTTTTAGCGGGATTATTAAAAACTGGTTAATGAATAGCGACAGTTTTAATCTTTATCATCAGGCACCCGCGCTGGTCGATAACATTCTGGTGACACTCCCCGTAATACGAGTATCGCCTCATGATGATTATGCACCGGCGCCAGGTAACATCTCCCCCTGCGCGCAAAGTGCCTCAATGGTCTGCGCACTGACCGGTTTACCCAGCAGATAACCCTGGAGCGTATTACAGCCCAATGCGGTTAAAAAGGTTTGCTGCGCTTCGGTCTCCACGCCTTCAGCTACCACCTTCAGATTGAGCGTTTTTGCCAGCGCTACAATGGCTGAGACAATGGTGGCGTCTTCAGTTTCTCCGCTCAGTTCCTGCACAAAAGCACGATCGATTTTCAGCTCGCAAGCCGGCAAGCGTTTGAGATAAAGCAGGCTTGAATACCCGGTCCCAAAATCATCAATGGAGGCTTTCACTCCGGCATTCGTAAGCTCGGTGAGTACTCGCACGCTTTCGTCGGGATTACTCATGGCCGTGGTTTCAGTGACTTCAAGGATCAACATTTCTGGTGGTAGGTTGTGGCGTGCCAGGCAGTCAAGCACCGTCTTAACCAGGGACGGTTGTTCAAACTGCAGCGTTGACAGGTTTACCGCCATCGACCAGTCCTGATGTCCTTTCTGGTGCCATTCATGCAACTGACGGCAGGCTTCGTTGATGACCCAGTTGCCAATCGGAACGATCAGCCCCGTTTTCTCTGCCAGCGGCAGGAACAGGTCTGGCGTCAGCAGTCCCTGCTTCGGATGCTGCCAGCGCAGCAGTGCCTCGAACCCAAGAACGGGGCCTGCTGGCGCGTGGAATTTTGGCTGATAGTGCAGACGTAATTCATCACGTTCTATTGCCTGCCACAGATCGTTCATCAGCTGGAGATGGGTTTGCGCCAGGGTATTCATGGAGGGCTGGAAAAAGTGATAGCCGTTACGGCCCATATGTTTCGTATGGTACATCGCCGCATCAGCATTAAACATCAGCTCGCGATCGGTTTTACCGTCGTGCGGATACAGCGCGATACCAATACTGAGCGTCACCATCAGCTCATACGGATCAAGGTTAAATGGGCTATCAATGGCGCGAACGAGCGCGTTAGCCAGGGACGCCGCATCGTCCGGACCTTCTCCCTCCGCCAGCAGAACAAACTCGTCGCCACCGATGCGTGCAAGGGTAAATTGCCCCTTCAACGGGAGCAGTAAACGCTGTGTGACGGCAACCAACAGCTTGTCACCGACATCGTGACCGTAGGCATCATTGACGGCTTTGAATCCGTCGAGATCCATGAACATCAAGGCAAAATGCGTACCTTCACGGTCAGCTTTGCTGATGGCCTGATCCAGGCGGTCTTCAAGCAGGATGCGGTTGGGCAGGCGCGTGAGGGTATCATGCAGCGCAAGCTGAGCCAGTTCCCGGTTCGCTTCTGCCAGAGAGGAAGCAAGCAGCGACGTGCGAGCCTGAAGGCGGGCATCCAGCATTGATACCAGCAGTGAAATCCCCAGGATGGAAAGCGCGACAACGCTCACCAGCACGGCCAGCCAGCTGCTATTAATGCCGTGATGATGGGCCATCGTCGACATCGGGAACTGGGCGGCTTTCATACCGGCATAGTGCATTCCAGCAATCGCCACTCCCATGGTGATGGCGGCGCCCAGGCGCATCAGCGCAACTTGGGCTGCTTCGTGCCGCAGGCGGAACGTCAGCCACAAGGCGGTGAGCGAGGCGGCCAGCGCAATGACCACTGAAATGGCTACCCATGTTTTATCCCAGATAATGCCGGGCGTGACTTCAAGCGCTGCCATGCCGGTGTAATGCATGGCAACAATGCCGCTACCCATAACCAACGCGCCGGGCAGCAGGCGGCGCAAGCGTAACTGTTCGCAGCTGACAAGCCAGAGCGCAAACATAGACGAGCCAATGGCGATAACCATTGATATCACCGTCAGCGCGGCGTTATAGCTCATGCTCATGGAGAGATCCATCGCAAGCATGCCGATAAAGTGCATGGCCCACACGCCAATACCCATCGCAACGCCGCCGCCAGCAAGCCAGACACGCGCAGTCATCCCCTGACTCCCTGCAACGCGCGCGGCCATATTCAGCGCCGTATAAGCGGCAAGGATGGCAACAATAAAGGAGATGACGACGAGGATTTGGTTGTATTGGCTAACCAGCATGATCTGTTTAACTCGAGTGTGAGGTTCTGCAAGAGCGGTTGGGAAGGGCGAGACATTATCACCGTACGGAAATGACGAAAAGGGATTTAAACCCCTGTTTTTAATAGGTGATAGCGGATGTTTCCCGGACGTTAGTCGCTTATTCGAGCGCTGAGCAATTGACTAATTTTAGCGGATTAACGGAGTTCATGTTGCGACACTTGTCGGTTTCGGTGCTCATCAGTTCAATCCACTGCATCAGCAGTGCATCAAAAATGAAAACTGAGATAGCAAAGACTACCAGCCACCAGTATTTACGAATCATTGTGTCATTCCGGGAGAAGAGAGCCAGTAAAGTGGTGGAAATATACACGAAATGGAGCGCTTTAAAAGCGGGAAAAGAGAAGGTTTACAAAGCGTTGACGGTTGCAGACGCGGGCAATAAAAAAGGCGCTTCCCCATGCCGGTTAGCGCCTTTTTAAACAAGCATTTAGCTAATCGAAATTAGTTCATGCCGTATTTTTTCAATTTCTTACGCAGAGTACCACGGTTGATACCCATCATCAGCGCAGCGCGGGTTTGGTTACCGCGGGTGTATTGCATCACCATGTCCAACAGTGGCTGTTCAACTTCAGCCAATACCAGCTCATACAGGTCATTAACATCCTGACCGTTCAGTTGAGCAAAATAGTTCTTCAGTGCCTGTTTAACCGAGTCACGCAGGGGCTTTTGAGTTACCTGATCCTGAGAGTTAACGGTAGAAACGGTCAGTACGTCAGAATTTACGCGTTGTTCGAACATAGTTCTGTCAGCTCTTTATTTCATTACGCAAGATTTTCGAAGTATGCCTCCAACGCCTCCAGCTGTACGCTGGCATCCTCTATGGCGTTGAATGTGCGCCGAAACTGGTCATTTGGAGCGTGTTCCTGGAGATACCAGGATACGTGTTTACGCGCAATTCGGTACCCTTTTGCCTGACCGTAAAAGTCATGCAATTCCCGAACATGCGAACAAAGCAAGCGCTTAACTTCTGCCAGTGGCAGTGGAGCAAGCAACTCTCCAGTGTCCAGATAATGCTGGATTTCCCGAAAGATCCAGGGTCTTCCCTGAGCTGCACGTCCTATCATCAGAGCATCAGCTCCCGTATAGTCGAGCACAGCTCTGGCTTTAAGCGGGTCAGTAATGTCACCATTCGCGATAATCGGAATGGAAACTTTCTGCTTAACTGCCCGAATGCTGTCGTATTCAGCTTCACCATTGAACAAACAGGCGCGAGTGCGTCCATGTATGGTCAGGGCCTGAATGCCACAGTCTTCGGCCAGTTGGGCAATCTCTACACAGTTACGGTGTTCCGGCGACCAACCCGTGCGAATCTTTAACGTAACAGGAACGTCCACTGCGCTGACAACCGCCGTCAGGATAGACTTCACCTGATCGGGGTATTGCAGAAGGGCTGAACCTGCAAGCTTGCGATTCACCTTTTTGGCCGGGCAACCCATATTAATATCAATAATTTGGGCGCCACTTTCCACGTTAATACGCGCGGCATCTGCCATCTCTTCAGGCACACTTCCGGCAATTTGCACGGTGCGAATACCTGGTTCATCAACGTGCACCATCCGAAGGCGGGACTTATCGCTTTCCCAAACCTGCGGGTTAGACGACATCATCTCGGAAACGGTTAAACCGGCTCCCATCTCGTAGCACAGCGTCCTGAACGGCCGGTCTGTAATACCTGCCATAGGGGCTGCGATCAGGCGATTTCTGAGCTGGTGGTGTCCGATGCGCATGAGTTAAGAAATGACCATACTGTGACTGCAAGGCGGCGTATATTACGCATTTTTTGCACGAGATGAAAGGCCAAACTTTGAACAATCCTCTGTTGTAGATCAAGGAATCGCCGCCCAGTCGTATCGCTGAGAATTATTCACTTTTTAAATCATTGAGTTATGTTTTGATGGCTATTTTGTAGGCGCTTACAATTTCCCGTAACTTCTCATCATTTCTGAATAAATGCATGACGAGAACGGGATAATCTGCTGTTTTTAGCAGCAGATTATGACGGTTCTTTGCGATCTCCGTCGCATTTTAGAACATGATCTCAGAACACAAAATGTACGTTATTCGACAACAACGCGGCCATGCAGTGACTGTATCGGTCGGTTATTATCATGGTGCATCGTATGGGTGAATTTCTCTAACTGCGACGTAGAGACTGTCAGCGGGTGCTTGAGAACAATCCAGGTAACGCCTTCGGAGCACGGTGGGGTGGTGAGGGAACCGCTAAAGCGCCAGTACGTTTTGTCTTTCGGCAGGAGCTTGTTCAGATCGAGATTCTGCTTGATGGTGATGTTCTGTTCCACCTGGCCCGGCATGATCCCCCACAGCTTTTCCAGCTCAGTGTTTGCGGCCCCTTTATCAAACATTACAGCAACAACGGTCAGTTCCCCGCTGGCATTTTTATGCACCAGGTGCATTTCCATCGCATACTTTTTACCGTGCACCGTATTTTCGCTCGGGGCATGGAAATGGAACTGCTGTAAGGTCCAGCTTTGTTTATCGAGGACAATGCTGTCGCGGGTATCGGCCAGTTCGCTTGCCTGGATGGTATGCCCGTTATTCGTCAGAGTGACAGGACCTTCAATGTAATGGGTTTGCAGAGGCGCGAGGTGGGCTTTAGCCGTGGAATCGATATTGATCGGGGACTGATTTACGCCGCTTTGGCAGGTTTTATAGGCCTCGTCTAACTCTCCCCAGTGCTCTGGAGCGCCTTCACCTTCATAGCTCCAGTGTGATGCATACGCTGAAGCCGAGATCATGCTCAGCGCCAGCAGCGCCGCCTTGCCAGTAATATGAGTCATAATATTCTTCCTGTGAATTTTATAATCCAAATCAACAAATATCATTATGATTTGAAGGGGTATTCTAGCGAAAGAACGGCAGGAGGCGTGAGGAATATCAAAGGGGAAAGGCGTGGTCGGATGACCACGCCAAAAGATTACTTCTTAGCACCAGTAATGCGGCACCACTCTTCTTTCTCCACCACCGGGTCGAGTGCAAAGAGGTCAGCATAGGCGTCACAAACGCTATCGGCCTGGCTTGCGAGGATACCCGAAAGCCCCAGCAGACCACCCTCAATGGGCAGCACGCTGATTAACGGTGCCAGTTCACGTAACGGGCCAGCCAGGATATTTGCAACCACCACATCGGCTTTCATGGCTTCTGGCTGCGCATCCGGGAGATACAGCTCAAGACGATCGGAAACGCCATTACGCTCGGCGTTATCGCGGCTGGCCTGAATTGCCTGAGGATCGATATCGATCCCGATGGCTTTTGCGGCACCCAGCTTCAACGCGGCAATAGCGAGGATCCCAGATCCGCAGCCGAAGTCGATCACGGTTTTACCTTCCAGATCCAAACCATCTAGCCACTGGAGGCACAGGGAGGTCGTCGGGTGAGTCCCTGTGCCGAATGCCAGACCCGGATCGAGCATCACGTTGACCGCGTTTTCATCGGGAACGTCACGCCAGCTTGGGCAGATCCACAGACGTTTACCGAACTGCATAGGGTGGAAGTTATCCATCCACTCGCGTTCCCAGTCTTTGTCTTCCAGCTGTTCGATTTTGTGCGCAAAACCCGCGCCCAGCAGAGGATGATTTTCCAGAATCGCGACGACTTCTTTCATGTCGGTTTCGGCATCGAACAGGCCGATAACGTCGGTATCACCCCACAGGCGCGTTTCGCCCGGCAGTGGTTCAAAGACCGGCGTGTCATGCGTGTCCTGGAAGGTGATAGAAACCGAGCCGGCCTCCATCAGCGCATCGCTCAGCTCTTCGGCATTAGCGCCGGTTGTGTTCAGTTTTAGTTGGATCCACGGCATGGCAAAACTCTTTATTTATCAGTAGAAATCATAGCGGGCTGTGGGACAGGCTGACCGAAACGGTTACCTACCACAAACGCCAGTAAACTTAGCAGTAACGAAGGCACAATCGGATGGAAGCCCAGGTACTGGATCTTAAATGTGGCGAGTACAGCGTAAAGCACACCGCCAACAATCATGCCGCTCAACGCACCCGCGGCATTCGCTCGCTCCCAGTAGAGACCTAACACCAACGGCCATAGGAAGACAGCTTCAAGTCCGCCAAACGCGAGCAGGTTCAGCCAGATGATCATCTCCGGTGGACGCCAGGCGGCTAACATCATCAGGATGCCAAGCACGAGTGTTGTCCAGGTCGAGATGCGTTTGAGCTTTTGCTCATTATGCATTTTAGCCGGATGTGCGCTGAGCCACAGATCTTTGATGATGGTGGCAGAAGCCTGCAGCAGATGCGCGTTCACGTTGGACATGATGGCCGCCATGGGGGCAGCGAGGAAAAGCCCTGCAGCCCAAGGCGGAAGGACCTGGACCATCAGCGTTGGGATCACCTGGTCCGGAACCGTCAGGTGCGGCAATACGGCTCGTCCCAGCGCACCTGCCAGGTGCATTCCCAGCATCAGCAGCGCGACAACGATGGTACCAATTACAATCCCGCGGTGAACGGCTTTGCTGTCTTTATAGGAGATACAGCGCACGGCTGTGTGTGGCAGACCAATAACACCAAAGCAGACCAGCACCCAGAAGGAGGTCATAAACGCAGGCGTCAGGATATCATCTGCGCCGTGTGGGCTAACCAGTTTAGGGTCAATCTGCTCAAGCGTTTGCACCGCATTATGCAAACCACCTGCCGCATAAATTACGCCAACTAACAGCACCAGCGTACCAATCAGCATCACCATGCCCTGCATGGTGTCGTTCAGCACGCTGGCCCGGAAGCCACCGAACGCAGTGTAGAGTGCGATGGTGATCCCAAAGATAAGCAGCCCGGTTTCGTACTTGATACCTGCCGCCGTTTCCAGCAAACGAGCTCCGCCAATAAACTGCACGGCAATCGCGCCCACAAAGGCAATAATCAAGCTGATACTGGCAATCCAGACTACAGCACGGCTCTGATAGCGCGCCTGCAGCATGTCATTCAGCGTAATGGCGTTATAGCGACGGGCGAGGATGGCGAATTTTTTGCCGAGGATGCCCAGCGAAAGCCAGATGGTTGGCACCTGGATCATCGCCAGCAATACCCAGCCCAGCCCGTATTTATAGGCCGCTCCCGGTCCGCCAATAAATGAACTGGCGCTGACGTACGTTGCGGTCAGCGTCATAGCCAGCACGAAACCGCCCATTGAACGGCTTCCGAGGAAATATTCACTCAGAAACGATCCGGTGCTGCGTTTGCGCATGGCATAAAAAGAGAGACCAAACACCACAATTAAGTAGATGGCCAGTACGGTGATGATTTCAGTTTGCATCGTTATCCTCCAGCGGGAAATCACGGAAGATAAAGCGCACCATTAACCAACTGAGCAGAATAAACACCAGGGGTACCAGCAGGCAGGCCATTTCAAACCAGTGTGGCAAGCCGGTGATGCCAAGCGTGGAATCAGGTAAGTAAGCAGTTACTAACCAGGCGGCAAGATAGAGAAGGGTCAGCCACAGCGCCCAGCGCGCTTCTTTATGGGCCTGAACAAAACGCTTGTCCATTGTTTGTCCCTTGTGGATGAAGAAAGCGGGGATTGTACATGATGGGGCTTTCCGATCCCCAGAAATAAAAAAGGCCGGATAACCGGCCTTTTAACAACGATGCTCGCTTACTTCTCTTGCAGACCGAGTTTTTTCTCCAGATAGTGGATGTTAGTCCCACCATTCTGGAAATGCTCGTCGCTCATAATGCGCATCTGCAGATCAACGTTGGTTTTGATACCGTCGATGATCAGCTCCTGCAGGGCGTTCTTCATGCGGGCAATGGCCACATCACGATTCTCGCCGTAGCAGATAAGCTTACCGATCATTGAGTCATAATACGGCGGTACAGTGTAGCCGGCGTAAATATGAGACTCCCAACGCACACCAAAGCCACCCGGCGCGTGGAAACGCGTGATTTTACCCGGGCTCGGCAGGAAGGTGTTCGGGTCTTCGGCGTTGATACGGCATTCTACCGCATGGCCTTTAACCACAACTTCTTCCTGCTTGATGGACAGAGGCTGACCCGCAGCGATACGCAGCTGTTCTTTAATC
The DNA here is from genome assembly GCF_036903355.1 of Enterobacter sp. UNJFSC 003. Taxonomy (NCBI): domain Bacteria; kingdom Pseudomonadati; phylum Pseudomonadota; class Gammaproteobacteria; order Enterobacterales; family Enterobacteriaceae; genus Enterobacter; species Enterobacter sp. UNJFSC 003. The sequence continues at coordinate 218,189 of NZ_JBAKHK010000006.1, read as the reverse complement.
AGATCAACGCCGGTGATCATTTCGGTAACCGGGTGTTCAACCTGAATACGGGTATTCATTTCAATGAAATAGAACTCACCGTTTTCGAACAGGAACTCAAAAGTACCCGCACCGCGATAGCCGATATCGACACACGCTTTGGAGCAACGCTCGCCGATGTAGCGACGCAGTTCCGGGGTAATGCCCGGTGCAGGTGCTTCTTCGACCACTTTCTGGTGACGACGCTGCATGGAGCAGTCACGTTCAGCCAGATAGATAGCGTTACCCTGACCGTCAGCCAACACCTGAATTTCAATGTGGCGTGGGTTTTCCAGGTATTTTTCCATGTACACCATGTCGTTGCTGAAAGCCGCTTTGGCTTCCGCTTTGGTCATGGAGATGGATTGAGCCAATTCAGCATCGCTGCGCACAACGCGCATACCGCGACCGCCGCCGCCGCCAGACGCCTTGATGATAACCGGGTAGCCAATGCGTTTAGCATGAGCACGGTTAGCATCCATGTCGTCGGTCAGAGGGCCGTCAGAGCCGGGTACGGTTGGTACGCCAGCTTTTTTCATCGCGGTGATAGCAGACACTTTGTCGCCCATCAGGCGGATAGTGTCGGCTTTCGGGCCGATGAAGATAAAGCCAGAGCGTTCAACCTGCTCAGCAAAGTTGGCGTTCTCAGAGAGGAAGCCATAACCCGGGTGAATTGCCACCGCGCCAGTGATCTCAGCGGCGCTGATGATAGCCGGGATATTCAGATAGCTTTTTACGGACGGAGCCGGGCCAATACAAACCGTCTCATCCGCCAGCAATACGTGTTTTAAATCGCGGTCCGCGCTTGAGTGCACAGCCACGGTCTTAATGCCCAGTTCTTTACAGGCACGAAGAATACGCAGTGCAATCTCGCCGCGGTTGGCGATAACAATTTTATCCAGCATGTTCGCCTCGTTACTCGATGACGACCAGCGGCTCGTCAAATTCAACCGGCTGACCACTTTCGACCAGAATCGCTTTCACAGTACCTGACTTGTCAGCTTCGATCTGGTTCATCATTTTCATGGCTTCAACGATGCACAGGGTATCGCCTACATTGACCTTCTGACCGATCTCGATGAACGCTTTCGCGTCCGGGCTCGGGGTGCGGTAGAAAGTACCAACCATTGGGGAACGTACGATGTGACCACTGATTTCTGCAGCTGCTGCAGGTGCGGCTTCTGCTGCTGGTGCTACGGCTGCGGCGAGCGCAGGCTGTTGCATCATTGGCGTTGCATAAGCTTGCTGCATTACCGGGAAGCTAGCGGCTGGGGCTGCACGGCTGATGCGTACAGACTCTTCGCCTTCAGAAATTTCCAGTTCGGAGATGCCTGATTCTTCAACCAGCTCGATCAGTTTTTTAATCTTACGAATATCCATGAGTGGGTTCCGTACTCTTGTTTAGTGTGATTGTGACAGGCGTTTGACCGCTGTCTGTAAAGCGTATGAATAACCGTCCGCACCCAGCCCGCAGATAACACCCGTGGCGATGTCTGACAGGTAGGAATGGTGACGGAACGGCTCTCGGGCGTGCACGTTGCTTAGGTGGATCTCGATAAACGGGATACTCACCGCGAGCAGTGCGTCGCGAATAGCAACACTGGTGTGCGTAAACGCGGCCGGATTGATCAGGATATAGTCCACATTGTCTTTAGCCTGATGAATACGGTCGATGATTGCGTACTCCGCGTTTGACTGAAAATGATCCAAATCCACATTCAGCGCCACTGCTTCCGTACTCAGACGGTTAACAATTTCGCTCAATGTCAGCGAGCCGTACTTCTCTGGCTCACGGGTGCCGAGCATGTTCAGGTTCGGTCCGTTCAAAACTAAGATCTGGAATTTATCAGCCATTGTGCCGCTATCTCCTGCGAATCTCGGGTAAAAAACAAAATATACCTTCAATGCGCGATTGTCACCTAATCAGAGTCTAAAAACTCCGTCAGGAAAACCAAAGTCGCACATTATAACGATTTCGTAGCATTTGGCAGCTAAATACTGGTCTTATCAGGGAAGATTATCAACCGCTATCCAAAAAAGATTCGCGGTTGATAAGTAATCTGCGGGAAAACGCACAGTTTCGTGCGCTATCGTAACCACTGGCGGAACTTCTTGTAGCGCCACGCTAAAAGGCCCACCGCCAGCACCGCGTAGAGGATAGGCTGCGGTGAGAGGATCTTCACGGACCACAGATAATGTATCGGGGTGAGGATCGCGACAAGATAGACGAAATTATGCAGAAGTTGCCAGCGCCTACCCAGTTTTCGCTGCGCATATTGCGTCGACGTAAGCGCCAATGCCAGCAAAATTAACCAGCTCACGATGCCCAACGTCAGGTAAGGACGCGTCACCAGCTCGCGACCCAGCAATGCCAGATTGTTAATGCCCAACTCCAGCAGTGCATAGCTGGTCAGGTGCAACGTCGCCCAGGCAAAGCACCATAGCCCTAAAAGCCTGCGGGTACGGATCAATAAGGGTTGTTTAGCGTAGCGCGCCAACGGGGAAATCAGCAAGGTTGCCAGGAGAAATTTCAGAGCCATCCGACCCGTGAAGTGCTGGATATCTTTAGCCGGGTCGGCACTAAAGAGACCCTGACTGGCTGCCCAGAAGAGCCAGATGAAAGGAAGCAATCCGGCTAAATGCAGCAGCACTTTCAGCCAGGTTATCTGTTTAGCCGTTAAACGCACTTAGAAGTTCTCCCGTAGGTTCAGGCCGCGATACAGCGACGCCACTTCATCCGCATAACCGTTAAACAGCAGCGTAGGCTGACGCGTCACGTCCAGCGCGCCGCCCGAACCGATAAAACGCTCGGTGGCCTGCGACCAGCGGGGGTGATCCACATGCGGATTCACGTTGGCGAAAAAACCATATTCGTTCGGTGCGGCCAGGTTCCAGGTTGTCGGCGGGCGCTCGCGGGTGAGCTTAATACTGACGATAGATTTAATCCCCTTAAAGCCATATTTCCACGGGACGGTTAAGCGTATCGGGGCGCCGTTCTGCGGTGGGAGCGCTTTACCGTAAACGCCGACGGTCAGAAGCGTAAGAGGGTGCATGGCTTCATCAAGCCGTAATCCTTCGACATACGGATATTCAAGCCCGCCACCGATAAACCGATCTTTCTGACCGGGCATCTCGTCCGGGGCATAACGCGTCTGGAAAGAGACGTATTTTGCGTTGCTGGTGGGCTCCACCATTGCCAGCAGTTTATGCAGTGGGAAACCGACCCAGGGCACTACCATCGACCAGGCTTCCACACAGCGCATGCGGTAAATCCGCTCCTCAAGAGGGAAACGGGTCGTCAGATCGTGATGATCCAGCGTCATCGGTTTCGCCACTTCCCCCTCAATTTTCAGCGTCCAGGGATCGGTTTTCATGCTGCCCGCGTTCGCGGCAGGGTCGGCTTTATCCAGACCGAACTCGTAGAAATTGTTGTAGCCGGTGACTTTATCTTCCGGCGTTAGGGCCAGTGTGTTTTGCCATTGCGCGGGTTTCGTAAAGGTGAGTGGCGCACCGGAAGGGGCTTTTGGTCGGTCGTTGCCTTTAAACCAGTCGAGCAGGTCGGCATGGGCCGCAGGGGTGAGCGTCAGGGCAGTGGCGCTGATGCCTAGCATTTTCAGGATCTGGCGGCGCTGTAACATAAAGACAGATTCGGACGTTACGTCGGCTTCCGTCAGTTTTCGGTTTTTCATGGCATCCTCCGTCATGCGTTTTTCTAAGCATGACGGAGGAGAAGGGTTAGCGCGAATATGTCACGAAAATTTGAACATTAGCCAATTTTTACCAGCGCGCGTCCGTGGAACTGATTGTCCATAATTTTGCTGGCGTATTCAGGTGCCTGGCTGAGGGTGATTTCAGTTGCACTTTGGGTATAGAACGATTCGGGTAGATCGCGCACCAGACGTTCCCAAGCCTCAGCGCGGCGGGCTGCTGGAGTCATAACGGAATCGACACCCTGCAGGCGAACGTTGCGCAGAATAAACGGCATGACCGTGGTGGGGAGAGCAAATCCGCCCGCCAGACCGCATGCCGCCACGCACCCGCCGTAGTTCATCTGTGCCAGCACTTTCGCCAGCACCTTGTCACCGACGGTATCGACCGCGCCTGCCCAGATCTGTTTTTCCAGCGGACGGGTTTCAGCAAACTCTTCGCGGCTCAGGATCCGTTGGGCTCCGAGCTGACGCAGGTAGTCATGCGTACTCTCGCGGCCAGAGACCGCGGCGACCTGATAACCCAGCTTATGCAGCAGGGTGACTGCCGTGCTGCCGACGCCACCGCTGGCACCGGTCACAACAATTTCGCCGGAGTCAGGACGAATACCCGCATCTTCCAGCGCCATTACGCATAGCATGGCGGTAAAACCCGCGGTACCGATGATCATCGCTTTACGGCCATCCATCCCTTTCGGCATAGGCACCAGCCAGTCGCCCTTCACGCGTGCCTGTGACGCCAGGCCCCCCCAGTGATTTTCACCGACGCCCCAACCGGTAAGCAGAACCTGTTGTCCGGCATGAAAGCGAGGGTCTTCGCTGGTATGCACACGGCCCGCAAAGTCGATACCCGGCACCATCGGGAAATTTCGGATGATTTTACCTTTGCCGGTGATCGCCAGCGCATCTTTATAATTCAGACTGGACCAGTCGATGTCGATGGTTACTTCGCCTTCGGGCAGTCGGCTCTCTTCAACGGCTTGCACCGAGGCAAGGGTTTTGCCGTCCTGCTGTTCTAAGATCAAAGCCTGCATACAGGGTCCTCGCTACTATCGATGATTGGAAAATTATTTCTGAAGACTATACTCGCTCAATGATACGCAATGCCGATTTAACGCAATAAATTGCCAGATACATCAGGTTTGGTAGTATGCCGCATCTGAAATGCAAGTTAGTACTTACTCGCTACCCCATCAACCCACGGAGTAATCTCAAGGATGCGATTAACGACGAAGTTCTCCGCTTTTATCACCTTGCTGACGGGGCTAACCATTTTTGTCACGCTGCTTGGCTGTTCCCTGAGCTTCTATAACGCTATCCAGGACAAGCTGGTCAACCGAGTCCAATCCGTTGCGTCGGTTATTGATACACGCTTGATCACCACCTCGCTCCCGGCGCTGTCACGCGAGTTGGACGAGCTGATGGTACCGGTTGATATCGTTCAGATCGACATTAAGCAAGGAAAGCATCAGGTTTTCAGCCACGTACGTCCGAGTAGCTATCAGCCCGCGGGCATAGTGAATCAGTACCGGGAGATAACGGTTCATTCGCTCAAAAATCCAGGGATGACGATACGTATAGTTTACCTGGATCCGATGGCCAATTACTTCCATTCACTCATGACCACCGCCCCCCTAACCGTGGCTGTCGCGTTTATCGTCCTGTTGATATTTCTTGCGGTGCGCTGGCTGCGTCGCCAGCTCTCCGGCCAGGAGCTGCTGGAAACCCGTTCGGTGCGGATTTTAAACGGTGAACGCGGTCCGCAGGTGCGCGGTTCGGTGTATGAATGGCCGTCGCGTGCCAGCAGCGCGCTGGACACGCTGCTCTCTGAAGTGCAGTTCGCTAGCGACCAGCGTAGCCGCATGGATACGTTAATCCGCTCTTACGCCGCGCAGGATAATAAAACCGGCCTCAATAACCGCCTTTTCTTTGATAACCAGCTGGCCACACTGCTGGACGACTCTGAGAAAGTGGGGACGCATGGCGTCGTGATGATGATCCGCCTGCCCGATTTTGATCTGCTACGCGACACCTGGGGAAGGCGCGTGGCAGAAGAAAACCTCTTTACCCTGATCAACCTGCTGTCCACGTTTATCATGCGCTATCCAGGTTCTCTTCTGGCGCGTTATCACCGCAGCGACTTTGCCGTACTATTACCCCACCGTACGCTGAAGGAATCGGAAAGCATCGCCAGCCAGTTGCTCAAGGCCGTGGATGCGCTGCCGCAAAGTAAAATGCTCGACAGAGACGACATGGTGCATATGGGGATTTGCGCCTGGCGCGGTGGTCAGTCAACAGAACAGGTCATGGAGCACGCGGAAGCGGCGACCCGCAATGCCGTGCTGCAGGGGGCAAACGGCTGGGCGGTGTATGACGACTCACTGCCCGAAAAAGGCCGTGGCAACGTGCGCTGGAGAACGCTCATTGAGCAAATGCTGAGTCGCGGCGGGCCACGGATTTATCAAAAACCGGCGGTCATGAAAAACGGGCATGTTCATCATCGCGAGCTGATGTGTCGTATTTTCGACGGCACGGAAGAGGTCATTTCTGCAGAATATCTGCCGATGGTGCTGCAATTTGGGCTTTCGGAAGAGTATGACCGCCAGCAAATTACCCGGCTGATACCGTTTTTATCCTTCTGGCCAGACGAAAACCTGGCATTACAGGTCACCGTAGAGTCGTTAATTCGCCCACGTTTCCAACGTTGGCTGCGCGATACATTAATGCAATGCGAAAAATCGCAACGTAAACACATTATTTTTGAACTTGCTGAGGCTGATGTAGGTCAACACATCAGCCGGTTACGCCCGGTAGTGCGTTTAATCAATGCACTTGGGGCTCGCGTTGCGGTGACGCAGGCGGGTCTGACGCTAGTCAGTACCAGCTGGATCAAGGAGTTGGATGTAGAGTTATTAAAGCTTCATCCAGGGTTGGTAAGAAATATCGAAAAGCGTACGGAAAACCAGCTGCTGGTGCAGAGTCTGGTTGAAGCGTGCAAAGGAACGCAAACGCAAGTATTTGCCGCAGGCGTACGTTCGCGAAGCGAATGGCAGATGTTGACAGAGCGCGGTGTTACGGGCGGCCAGGGCGATTTTTTTGCCTCCTCTCAGCCGCTTGACACCAATGTGAAAAAATATTTGCAAAGATACTCGGTTTGACCTGCCGTTTAATTTGTTTTCACGTAGAATATCGCGCCTGTAGCTTTGAGTTTGACGAGCAAAAAGCCAGTGAACGACCTTTAACGGGTTACAAATGAACGTGAGGGACGCTACTGTTTACTCAGCCCTGAGGGATTCAGGGGATGAATTTGTAACAAAGGAAACGTACTGCACAAATTTTCACCGTAGCAGACGATTTTTGCGCCTTGTCGCTGCTGTGTGTGGTTGGTAAAGTAAGCGGATTTTGTTTTCCGCCCCAGCTTTCAGGATTATCCCTTAGTATGTTGAAAAAATTTCGTGGCATGTTTTCCAATGACCTGTCCATTGACCTGGGTACCGCGAATACCCTTATTTATGTAAAAGGACAAGGCATCGTATTGAATGAGCCTTCCGTTGTGGCCATTCGTCAGGATCGTGCCGGCTCGCCGAAAAGCGTAGCCGCAGTGGGTCATGACGCGAAGCAGATGCTGGGTCGTACCCCTGGCAACATCGCTGCCATTCGCCCAATGAAAGACGGCGTTATCGCTGACTTCTTCGTGACTGAAAAAATGCTTCAGCACTTTATCAAGCAAGTTCACAGCAACAGCTTCATGCGCCCAAGCCCGCGTGTACTGGTGTGTGTGCCGGTTGGCGCTACCCAGGTTGAACGTCGTGCTATCCGTGAATCCGCTCAGGGTGCAGGTGCTCGTGAAGTGTTTCTCATTGAAGAGCCAATGGCTGCGGCAATCGGCGCAGGTCTGCCGGTATCTGAAGCGACCGGTTCAATGGTGGTGGATATCGGTGGTGGTACCACTGAAGTGGCCGTCATCTCCCTGAACGGCGTGGTGTACTCCTCCTCCGTGCGTATCGGTGGTGACCGTTTCGATGAAGCCATTATTAATTATGTTCGCCGTAACTACGGCTCTCTGATTGGTGAAGCCACCGCAGAGCGTATTAAGCACGAAATCGGTTCTGCTTACCCAGGCGATGAAGTTCGCGAAATCGAAGTTCGCGGTCGTAACCTGGCTGAAGGCGTTCCACGCGGTTTTACCCTGAACTCCAACGAAATTCTGGAAGCGCTGCAGGAGCCGCTGACCGGTATCGTCAGTGCGGTGATGGTTGCCCTGGAGCAGTGTCCACCAGAACTGGCGTCCGATATTTCCGAGCGCGGTATGGTTCTGACCGGTGGTGGTGCGCTGCTGCGTAACCTCGACCGCCTGTTAATGGAAGAGACAGGTATTCCTGTCGTAGTTGCAGAAGATCCACTGACTTGCGTCGCCCGTGGTGGTGGCAAGGCGCTGGAAATGATCGACATGCACGGCGGCGACTTGTTCAGCGAAGAGTAGTCATTGTGAAAGGGTAGCGCATCGCTACCCTTTCTCTCTGACGCGAGAATACGCATAGCCTATGAAGCCAATTTTTAGCCGTGGCCCATCGCTACAGTTTCGCCTCATCCTGGCGGTTCTGGTTGCGCTTGGGGTCATTATTGCCGATAGCCGCCTCGGTACGTTCAGCCAGATCAGAACGTACATGGATACCGCCGTCAGTCCTTTCTACTTTATATCAAATGGTCCCCGTGAGTTACTCGACTCCGTTTCTCAAACGCTGTCTTCGCGTGACCAACTCGAACTTGAAAACCGGGCATTACGCCAGGAACTGCTGCTGAAAAACAGCGAATTGCTGATGCTGGGGCAATATAAGCAGGAAAACGCGCGTCTGCGCGAGTTACTTGGCTCGCCACTGCGTCAGGATGAGCAGAAAATGGTTACCCAGGTCATCTCCACCGTTAACGATCCTTACAGCGATCAGGTTGTGATCGACAAAGGTAGCGTGAACGGTGTGTATGAAGGGCAGCCAGTGATCAGTGATAAAGGCGTTGTAGGTCAGGTTGTGGCCGTCGCCAAACTGACCAGTCGCGTTCTGCTGATTTGCGATGCCACGCATGCGCTGCCGATTCAGGTCCTGCGCAACGATATTCGCGTGATTGCGGCCGGTAACGGCTGTACGGACGATCTGCAGCTGGAACACCTGCCAGCCAACACGGACATCCGTGTGGGTGACGTGCTGGTGACCTCCGGCCTGGGTGGTCGTTTCCCTGAGGGATATCCGGTTGCGGTTGTCTCTTCGGTTAAGCTCGACACTCAGCGCGCCTACACCGTGATTCAGGCGCGTCCAACGGCAGGTTTGCAGCGTCTGCGCTACCTGCTGCTGCTGTGGGGAGCCGATCGTAACGGTTCTAATCCCATGACGCCTGAAGAGGTGCATCGCGTCGCCAACGAACGTTTGATGCAGATGATGCCGCAGGTTCTTCCTGCACCGGATGCTATGGGGCCGCCTGCGCCAGTACCGGCTCCTGCTACAGGCTTAACGCAGCCGCTTCCGGATGCGCCGCCACCGCCACAACTCTCTTCTGGAGGGCAGTAGTGGCCAGTTATCGTAGCCAGGGACGCTGGGTTATTTGGCTCTCATTTCTCATTGCGCTGTTACTGCAAATCATGCCCTGGCCGGACGACATTCTTGTTTTCCGGCCAAACTGGGTATTGCTCATTTTACTCTACTGGATCCTTGCCCTGCCGCATCGGGTAAATGTCGGCACAGGTTTTGTGATGGGTGCCATACTGGATCTCATTAGTGGCTCAACGCTTGGCGTACGCGCCTTGTCGATGAGTATTATTGCGTACCTCGTCGCACTTAAATTCCAGCTCTTTCGTAACCTCGCGCTCTGGCAACAGGCGCTGGTCGTGATGCTTTTGTCGCTTGCCGCGGATATTGTTGTTTTCTGGGCGGAGTTTTTAGTGATCAACGTCTCTTTCCGACCGGAAGTGTTCTGGAGTAGTGTAGTAAACGGTGTGCTCTGGCCGTGGTTGTTCCTGCTTATGCGCAAGGTTCGCCAGCAATTTGCCGTGCAATAAAAGGTTTCTATGACGTCTCTCTATCTTGCCTCCGGTTCTCCGCGTCGTCAGGAGTTGCTCACCCAGTTGGGCGTCTCTTTTGAACGTATCGTCACCGGTATTGAAGAAAAACGTGCTGAGGGTGAAAGCGCTCAACAGTACGTCTCTCGTCTGGCGCGCGAGAAAGCGCAGGCCGGCGTGGCGCAGACGCCGCGTGACCTGCCGGTGTTAGGTGCAGATACCATCGTGATTCTTAACGGTGAGGTGCTTGAGAAACCGCACGACGCAGAGCACGCGGCGCGCATGCTGCGCAAAATGTCTGGGCAAACGCATCAGGTGATGACCGCCGTGGCGCTGGCAGACAGCCAGCACGTGCTCGATTGCCTGGTTGTGACGGACGTGACGTTCAGAGTGCTTACCGACGACGAGATTGCCGCTTATATTGCCAGCGGTGAACCGATGGATAAAGCAGGTGCATACGGTATTCAAGGGCTGGGTGGCTGTTTTGTCAGGAAGATTAATGGCAGCTATCACGCCGTAGTCGGCTTACCGCTGGTGGAAACGTATGAGTTGCTGAGCAATTTTAACTCACTGCGTGAGAGAAGGGATAATTATGACGGCTGAATTGTTGGTAAACGTAACGCCATCGGAAACCCGTGTGGCCTACATTGATGGTGGCATTCTTCAGGAAATTCATATTGAACGTGAAGCGCGACGCGGAATAGTAGGCAATATCTACAAAGGTCGTGTTAGTCGTGTACTACCGGGTATGCAGGCGGCTTTTGTAGATATTGGACTCGATAAGGCGGCATTTTTACATGCCTCCGACATCATGCCGCATACCGAATGCGTGGCAGGCGAAGAACAAAAACAGTTTGCCGTGCGTGACATCTCTGAGCTGGTGCGTCAGGGGCAGGATCTAATGGTGCAGGTGGTGAAAGACCCCCTCGGTACCAAAGGCGCTCGTCTGACGACCGACATTACCTTGCCTTCCCGCTATCTGGTCTTTATGCCTGGCGCGTCACACGTGGGTGTGTCCCAGCGTATTGAGAGCGAGACCGAGCGCGAGCGTCTGAAAAAAGTGGTTAGCGCCTACTGCGATGAGCAGGGCGGATTTATCATCCGTACTGCGGCGGAAGGGATCAGCGAAGAAGACCTGGCGTCGGATGCCGCCTATCTTAAACGCGTCTGGACTAAGGTAATGGAGCGTAAGAAGCGCAATCAGACCCGCTACCAGCTGTACGGTGAGCTGGCGCTCGCTCAGCGCGTCCTGCGTGATTTCGCCGACGCGCAGCTCGATCGGATTCGCGTGGACTCTCGCCTGACGTATGAGGCGCTACTGGAGTTCACCGCCGAGTACATTCCGGAAATGCCCGGCCTGCTGGAGCACTACTCTGGCCGTCAGCCGATCTTCGATCTCTTTGACGTTGAAAACGAAATTCAGCGTGCGCTGGAGCGTAAGGTTGAACTGAAGTCCGGCGGCTATCTGATCATCGATCAGACCGAAGCGATGACCACCGTGGATATCAACACCGGTGCATTTGTCGGCCATCGCAACCTGGATGACACCATCTTTAATACCAATATCGAAGCGACGCAGGCCATTGCGCGCCAGCTTCGCCTGCGCAATCTGGGCGGCATTATCATCATCGACTTTATCGATATGAGTAATGAAGATCACCGCCGCCGCGTGCTGCATTCGCTGGAGCAGGCGCTGAGTAAAGATCGCGTCAAAACCAGCATCAACGGCTTCTCCCAGCTTGGGCTGGTGGAAATGACCCGGAAACGGACCCGCGAGAGCGTGGAACATGTGCTGTGTAATGAGTGTCCTACCTGCCACGGGCGCGGTACGGTAAAGACGGTTGAGACGGTCTGCTACGAAATCATGCGTGAAATTGTTCGTGTCCATCACGCCTACGACTCTGACCGTTTTCTGGTCTATGCTTCCCCTGCTGTGGCTGAGGCCCTCAAAGGTGAAGAGTCGCACGCGCTGGCTGAAGTGGAAATCTTTGTCGGCAAACAGGTTAAAGTGCAAATCGAGCCGCTCTATAACCAGGAGCAGTTTGACGTCGTCATGATGTAAGACGCAGTACGCTGCGAGAACGAAGCTGACAAGGAGAGATGCGTGAGGCGATTGCCGGGGATTTTACTGCTTACAGGGGCATCGCTTGTCGTGATTGTCGCGTTGCTCGTGAGCGGGCTGCGCCTCGTTTTGCCGCATCTCGACAGTTGGCGTCCGCAGATACTGGCAAAAATTGAATCCAGCACGGGTGTACCGGTGGACGTGAGCCAGGTCAGCGCCAGCTGGCAGAACTTTGGCCCGACGCTGGATGTGCGCGATATCAATGCCAGCCTGAAAGATGGCGGCTATCTAAAAATCAAACGCGTGACCCTGGCGCTGGATGTCTGGCAAAGTCTGCTGCATCTGCGCTGGCAGTTTCGCGATCTCACCTTTTATCAGCTGCAGTTTCTGACCAATACGCCGCTCTCTGGCGGTGATAGCAATCAGGGCCTTGAAGCCAACCGTTTCAGCGATCTCTTCCTCCGCCAGTTCGATCATTTCGATCTGCGCGACAGCGAAGTGAGCTTTATTACACTTTCTGGCCAGCGCGCCGAACTCGCGATCCCCCAGCTGACCTGGCTTAACGGCACAGAACGTCATCGTGCTGAGGGGCTGGTTAATCTCTCAAGCCTGAACGGGCAGCACGGCGTAATGCAGGTGCGTATGGATCTGCGTGACGATAACGGTCTGCTGAATAATGGCAAAGTGTGGCTGCAGGCTGACGATGTGGATGTAAAGCCGTGGCTGGGAGACTGGGTACAGCGAAATATGCAGCTTGAAACTGCCCGTTTTAGCCTCGAAGGCTGGATGACCCTGACCAAAGGGGAATTTGCCAGCGGTGATATTTGGCTGAAGCAGGGCGGTGCTAGCTGGAAAGGTGAAAATACGCAGCATCAGCTTTCCGTCGACAACCTTACTGCGCATGTGACGCAGGAGAAAGGGGGCTGGCAGTTTGCCATCCCGGATACGCGGATCACCATGGACAGCAAACCCTGGCCGCGCGGCGCGCTGACGCTGGCCTGGATGCCTGAGCAGGATGTCGGTGGCGCGAGCAGTAAACGCAGCGACGAGCTGCGCATCCGCGCCAGTAATCTCGATTTGGCCGCAATAGAAGGGTTACGCACTATGGCGGCGAAGCTCTCGCCGGATCTGGGCGAGATTTGGCTGGCGACCCAGCCGAGCGGGAAGATAGACTCTCTGGGGCTGGATATTCCGCTTCAGGCGACGGAGAAAACCCGTTTCCAGGCAACATGGAAAGATCTGGCCTGGAAACAATGGAAACTCCTGCCGGGTGCTGAAAATTTCAGCGGTAAGCTGGAGGGAAGCGTTGAGGACGGCAGGCTGACGGTCGAAATGCATGACGCCAAAATGCCTTACGAAACGGTCTTCCGCGCACCGCTGGAAATTGAAAAAGGTAGCGCGATACTCAACTGGCAGCGTAACGATAAAGGCTTCCAGCTTGATGGTCGGCATATCGATGTCAAAGCCAAAGCGCTTGACGCCCGTGGGGATTTTCGCTATCTCCAGCCTGAAGGCGAAGAGCCGTGGCTGGGCATTCTGGCGGGCATCAGCACCAGCGACGGTTCTCAGGCCTGGCGCTACTTCCCGGAAAACCTGATGGGCAAAGCGCTGGTGGACTACCTGAGCGGCGCAATCCAGGGCGGTCAGGCAGATAACGCCACCCTGGTTTACGGCGGTAACCCGCACCTGTTCCCCTACAAACACAATGAAGGTCAGTTCCAGGTGCTGGTGCCTCTGCACAATGCCACCTTTGCTTTCCAGCCGGACTGGCCTGCGCTGAAAAACCTCGATATCGAACTCAATTTTATCAACGACGGTTTGTGGATGAAGACGGACAGCGTCGCGCTGGGCGGCGTGATGGCCAGTAACCTGACGGCAAATATTCCGGATTACTCAAAAGAGAAGCTGCTCATTGATGCGGATATTCACGGCCCGGGCAAGGCCGTTGGCCCGTACTTTGAGGATACACCGCTGAAAGATTCCCTGGCGGCCACGCTTGAACAACTCCAGTTAGACGGCGATGTGAATGCTCGCTTACATCTGGACATCCCGTTGGATGGGGAAATCACCACCGCCAAAGGCGACGTGCATCTTAATAACAACAGCCTGTATATCAAACCGCTGGAAAGCACCCTGAAGAACCTCAGCGGGCAGTTCAGCTTTGTGAACGGTAATCTGAAGAGTGGGCCGCTCCAGGCCAACTGGTTTAACCAACCCGTCAATATCGACTTCTCTACCACTGAGGGTGAAAAGGCGTATCAGGTTGCCGTCAACATGGACGCCAACTGGCAGCCATCGCATATGGATGTGCTGCCGAAGCCTCTCGCCGAGTCGGTGGATGGCAGCGTATCGTGGAATGGCAAGGTGGGCATCGAGCTGCCGTATCACGCCAGCGCGACGTATAACGTCGATATCACGGGCGATCTGAAAAACCTCAACAGCCAGCTCCCTGTTCCGCTGGATAAAAAAGCCGGACAGTCTCTGCCGGTGAAGCTTAACGTGGATGGCAATCTGAGCAGCTTCGCGCTGACCGGCAGCGCAGGGGGGACAAACCACTTTAACAGCCGCTGGCTGCTTAACCGCAAGCTCACCCTCGACAGGGCAATCTGGACGACAGACAGTCGAACCACGCCGCCGCTGCCTGAGCAGGAGGGCATTGAGCTCAATCTTCCGCCGATGGATGGCGCAGAATGGCTGGCGCTGTTCCAGAAAGGAGTAGGGCAAAACGTTGACGACGCTGCTCTGTTCCCGAAAATCATTACCGTCCGCACGCCAGCGCTAACGCTAGGCGGGCAGCAGTGGAATAACCTGAGCATTGTTTCGCAGCCGACCGATAGCGGCTCGAAGGTCGAAGCCCAGGGACGAGAAATCAACGGCACACTGACCATGCGCGACAATGCACCGTGGCAGGCTGCGATTCGCTATCTCTATTACAACCCGACAGCGGCCGCACCTGCGGAACAGCCGGCGAGCGCGTCACCCTTCAGCGGCACGTCTCGTTTGAATTTCAGCGGTTGGCCCGATCTGCAGCTGCGCTGTGCCGAGTGCTGGCTGTGGGGGCAAAAATATGGCCGCATCGACGGGGATTTTGCCATTAAGGGCAACACAATGAGCCTCGTTGGCGGGCTGATCGATACCGGTTTTGGTCGTCTGACGGCAGCGGGTGAATGGGTGAATAACCCGGGCGAGCAGCGCACCTCACTGAAAGGGGATATTAAGGGAAACAAGCTGGATGCGATGGCGAATTTCTTTGGTATCAGCACGCCGCTGCGGGGATCGTCCTTCAATGTGAATTACGACCTCCACTGGCGCGCAGCACCGTGGACGCCGGATGAAGCTTCGCTTAACGGTATCCTAAAAACGCATTTCGGGAAGGGTGAAATTGCAGATGTCAGTACCGGCCATGCCGGGCAGATACTGCGGCTGCTGAGTTTCGATGCCCTGCTGCGTAAGCTGCGCTTCGACTTCAGCGATACCTTTAGCGAGGGGTTCTATTATGACTCCATTCGCAGCACGGCCTGGATCAAAGACGGCGTCATGCACACTGACGATACGCTGGTAGACGGGCTGGAAGCTGACATCGCGATGAAAGGCTCGGTGGACCTGGTGCGCCGCGAATTGAATATGGAAGCCGTGGTGGCGCCTGAAATCTCTGCCACCGTTGGCGTCGCGGCAGCCTTCGTGGTGAATCCGATCGTCGGCGCAGCGGTATTCGCAGCCAGTAAAGTGCTGGGGCCACTGTGGAGTAAAGTGTCTATTCTGCGTTATCGGATCACCGGTCCGATCGATAAGCCGCAGATTAATGAAGTGCTGCGCCAGGCGCGCAAAGATGCACAGCAATGATTTGACGTGGGCAGGTAATTGCCTCACTCTCAATAAATACGATTTTATACCGCCCCGGGCGGCAACGAACGAGTAGCAATACGATGAGTCTGAACCTGGTAAGTGAACATTTGCTCGCAGCGAACGGCCTGAGCCATCAGGACCTGTTTTCCATTCTTGGTCAACTGACCGAACGTCGTCTCGACTACGGCGATCTCTATTTCCAGTCGAGCTATCACGAATCCTGGGTTTTAGAAGACAGCATCATTAAAGACGGTTCTTATAACATCGATCAGGGCGTCGGCGTGCGTGCCGTGAGCGGTGAAAAAACCGGTTTTGCGTATGCTGACCAGATTAGCCTCGCGGCGTTGGAACAGAGCGCACAGGCCGCACGCACTATCGTTCGCGACACCGGCGATGGCCGCGTGAAAACGTTCGGCGAAGTGCAGCACACGGCGCTTTATACCAGCATCGATCCCCTGCAGAGCATGAGCCGTGAAGAGAAGCTGGATATTCTGCGCCGCGTGGATAAAGTGGCGCGTGCCGCTGATAAACGCGTGCAGGAAGTGTCCGCCAGCCTGAGCGGCGTCTATGAACTGATTCTGGTTGCCGCAACAGACGGTACGCTGGCGGCAGATGTACGTCCGCTTGTACGCCTGTCGATTAGCGTACAGGTTGAAGACGATGGCAAGCGTGAGCGCGGCTCCAGCGGCGGCGGCGGTCGTTTTGGTTACGACTGGTTCCTCGGCGATGTTGACGGTGAAGCGCGTGCGGATGCGTGGGCAAAAGAAGCCGTGCGGATGGCAATGGTGAATCTTTCTGCAGTAGCCGCACCCGCAGGGACATTCCCGGTGGTTCTGGGTGCTGGCTGGCCCGGCGTCCTGCTGCACGAAGCGGTAGGTCACGGCCTGGAAGGAGACTTTAACCGTCGCGGTACGTCTGTGTTTAGCGGCC
The DNA here is from genome assembly GCF_036903355.1 of Enterobacter sp. UNJFSC 003. Classification (NCBI taxonomy): domain Bacteria; kingdom Pseudomonadati; phylum Pseudomonadota; class Gammaproteobacteria; order Enterobacterales; family Enterobacteriaceae; genus Enterobacter; species Enterobacter sp. UNJFSC 003. The sequence goes on along the minus strand of NZ_JBAKHK010000006.1, from coordinate 201,577 downwards.
AGATAGGGCAACTCGTCTCTTCTGAGCTATGCACCGTGGTGGATGACGGCACAATGCTTGACCGTCGTGGCTCAATTTCTATCGATGATGAAGGTACGCCGGGCCAGTACAACGTGCTGATCGAAAACGGCGTGCTGAAAGGTTACATGCAGGACAAACTCAACGCGCGTCTGATGGGCGTTGCGCCAACGGGCAACGGTCGTCGCGAATCCTATGCGCACCTGCCAATGCCGCGCATGACCAATACCTACATGCTGCCGGGCAAATCCACGCCGCAGGAGATTATCGAGTCCGTCGATTACGGTATCTTCGCGCCAAACTTTGGCGGCGGCCAGGTGGATATCACCTCCGGTAAGTTTGTCTTCTCTACTTCAGAAGCCTATCTGATCGAGAAGGGTAAAGTGACCAAGGCGGTGAAAGGCGCGACCCTGATTGGCTCAGGTATTGAAGCCATGCAGCAGATCTCTATGGTGGGTAACGATCTGAAGCTGGATAACGGCGTGGGCGTGTGCGGTAAAGAGGGGCAGAGTTTGCCAGTAGGTGTGGGTCAGCCAACGCTGAAAGTGGACAGCCTGACGGTGGGCGGAACGGCCTAAACGGACCAACAAGACAGTGAAAGGCGCTACTCTGCGAGTAGCGCCTTTTTTTTAACGAGCGTGGCTGAGCGGGACTTCAGCATCGGGCTCGTGAGTGATGCGGTTGCGTAGATCGCGACGAATAATTTCGATCGACCAGAACCAGATCAGATGTCCCAGAATCTCGGATACATGCTCATACCACGGCAGTTCAAAGAGCGGTGGCGTTAGCCCCATCAACGGGAATGAGATCATGTGGACAAAAAGCTGTGCCAAAGCACCGGCCAGCAAGCCTTGCCAGAGTTTAATTTTTGGAAAGACTTCCGCAACTACGCAATACCCCACGGCAAAGACAATGGAGAAAATAATATGCGTGACGCCGACCCAGTTAAATATATGTCCGGCAAAGGTATAAACGGCAGCGTTAGGATCGACTACGCCCAGCCAGTCACGCAGGAATATATAGGGTGGGTTTAAAAAATTACGCGAGCAATCAATCTGGCTTGCGGCGCGTATTAATTGCTCTGGTCCGCATGCACCGGTGAATAAATCAGTCGGGCTGCGTGGGGGAAGCGGCACTTCAGCTCCCCATTTCACAAAGGCGGAGACAATCCCTGCGATCAACCCAATGAACGCGGCAAGGCCATAGCGCCTGCGTGACGGCGGTGTTTGTTCAAATATATTCATTTCTGTTCCTTGTTTTAATTTATCCTGCGAAATTCATTTTTATTATTCATATTGGTAACATTTAAATAACAGTCTGAATATCAGACTGCTTACACGGTAAATGCCAGGCAGTAGCACTGTCAATTCGCTATTGTTGATAGTAGGGCGGGGTAAATTCTGAATGTGCAGCAGGAAAACCCGGATATAGATGCGTTCAGCTTTCTTTCCGGGTTATTAGCATTATTCCTTTCTTCTTTCTCGCATCCCCTGAAACAGTTCTGCTACCTCGACAAAATATTCGGTCAGATAGTTAATACACACCTGTACCTTAAGCGGCAGTTTGTCCTTTTCGGTATACAGAGCGTAGACAGGGCGAGGATCGGACTGGTAGCGCGGAAACAGGATCTCCAGCTCGCCGGTGTTGATCTCGTTGATTACCCACATCAACGGCACGTAGGCAATCCCGGCACCCGCCACCAGCCAGCGGGAAATGGTCATGGGATCGTTGGTCACGAACCTGCCTTCCGGCAACAGTTTGGTGGATAGCCCTTCCGGGGCAATCAGTTCGAATTCGTTATCCGGACGAACGCTGTATTCCAGCCAGGAGTGGTTGCTTAAGTCAGCGGGTTTTTCCGGTATCCCGTATTGCGCCAGATAGCTTTTAGAGGCACAGACCACCATAGGCATGCTGCCCAGTCGACGAGAAAAGAGGCTAGAGTCCTGCAATGCACCGACGCGGATCACCACGTCCAGCCCATCGGCGATCAGATCCGGCGCGGGAATACCGGTTACCAGATTGACGGTCAATCCCGGGTACTCTTTCAGCATTTCTGCCGTCATGGCAGCCAGAACATTTTGTGCCATAGTTGAAGAACAACCAATGCGTAGCGTACCGATGGGCGTGTTGTTGAAGGCGTAGAGCTGTTCGTGAACATCCTGCACTTCCAGCATCATGCGGCGGCAACCCTGATAGTAGATCTTACCCGCCTCCGTCAGCCCAATACTTCGGGTGCTTCGGTTGAGCAGCTTGACCTGTAGCTCATCTTCCAGTTTTGACACCGTCTGGCTGATGGATGAGACGCTCATCTGCAGCTGACGTGCAGCGGCGGTAAATGAGCCCAGTTCAACCACTTTGGCGAAGACCGACATGCGTTTTAAACGTTCCATTGTTCACTCTGGCTTAAAAGTGATTTAGATCACATATTATAGATAACAGCATAACAGTTACGTTAATATATTATTAATTACATAATGGCTGCGCCACTCCTGCCCGGCTTTTCTTGCTCTCCTGCGGCGGCGCATGTTTAAAAATTCAGTAGCCTGCTCTCTCTAATCAAGGTCAACATGAGTCTGTTTCCCGTTATCGTGGTGTTCGGTCTGTCGTTCCCACCGATATTTTTTGAGCTTCTTTTATCACTGGCGATCTTCTGGCTGGTGCGCAAGATGCTGGTCCCTACCGGGATCTACGATTTCGTCTGGCATCCTGCATTGTTCAATACCGCGCTGTATTGCTGTTTGTTTTACCTGATATCGCGCATGTTTGTTTGAGGTTGATGTGAAAACGCTAACAAGAAAAATCTCCCGCACCGCTATCACGATGGCACTGGTTATCCTCGCGTTCATCGCAATATTTCGCGCCTGGGTGTATTACACCGAATCACCGTGGACGCGCGATGCGCGCTTTAGCGCAGACGTGGTGGCGATTGCCCCCGATGTCGCGGGCCTTATCACGGCGGTTAACGTCCACGATAACCAACTGGTAAAAAAGGACCAGGTGTTATTCACCATCGATCAGCCGCGTTATCAGAAAGCCCTGGAAGAAGCGGAAGCGGACGTAGCCTATTACCAGGCGCTCGCTACGGAGAAACGTCGGGAAGCCGGTCGCCGCAACCAGCTGGGCGTTCAGGCGATGTCTCGTGAAGAGATTGACCAGTCTAACAATGTGCTGCAAACCGTGCTGCATCAGATGGCAAAAGCGGAGGCAACGCGCGATCTGGCGAAGCTCGATCTGGAGCGTACCGTAATTCGCGCGCCGTCCGATGGCTGGATCACCAACCTGAATGTCTACGCTGGGGAGTTTATTACTCGCGGTTCTACTGCCGTGGCGCTGGTGAAACAGAACTCCTTCTACGTGCTCGCCTATATGGAAGAGACCAAGCTGGAAGGCGTTCGCCCGGGCTATCGCGCGGAGATCACCCCGCTTGGCAGCAATCGCGTGTTGAAAGGGACTGTCGATAGCGTTGCCGCTGGCGTAACCAACTCCAGCAGCAGCAATGATACAAAAGGGATGGCGACCGTCGATTCCAACCTTGAGTGGGTTCGTCTGGCACAGCGCGTGCCGGTGCGCATCCATCTGGATGAACAGCAGGGGAATCTGTGGCCAGCAGGCACCACGGCAACTGTCGTAATCACCGGTGCTAAAGACCGTGATGCCAGCCAGGATTCTATCTTCCGTAAAATCGCCCACCGCCTGCGCGAGTTTGGTTAATCGTTATGGGACTCTTTTCCATCGCCAGTCAGCACCTGCGCTTCGCCGTGAAGCTGGCGTGTGCCATCGTGCTGGCGCTGTTTATCGGCTTTCACTTCCAGCTTGAAACTCCCCGCTGGGCAGTGCTGACGGCAGCTATCGTCACGGCTGGCCCCGCTTTTGCGGCGGGGGGAGAACCCTATTCCGGTGCGATTCGCTACCGCGGAATGTTGCGTATCGTCGGCACGTTTATCGGCTGTATTGCTGCACTCACCATTATCATTCTGATGATCCGCACGCCGCTGCTGATGCTGATGGTGTGTTGTATCTGGGCGGGCTTCTGTACCTGGGTCTCTTCCCTGGTCAAAGTTGAGAACTCCTACGCGTGGGGGCTTGCTGGCTATACCGCGCTGATTATCATCATCACCATTCAGAGTGAACCGCTGCTTGCCCCTCAGTTTGCCGTAGAACGCTGCAGCGAGATCGTGATTGGTATCGTCTGTGCAATCGTTGCGGACCTGCTCTTCTCGCCGCGCTCCATCAAGCAGGAAGTGGATCGCGAGCTGGATGCCCTGATCGTGGCTCAGTACCAGCTGATGCAGCAGTGCATTGCGCACGGTGACAGTGAAGAAGTGGATAAGGCCTGGAGCGGGCTGGTGCGTCGTACCCAGGCGCTGGAAGGGATGCGCAGCAATCTCAACATGGAATCGTCTCGTTGGACGCGCGCCAACCGTCGTCTTAAAGCGCTCAACACGGTCTCCTTAACGCTGATCACCCAGGCATGTGAAACCTATCTGATTCAAAACACCCGTCCGGAAGTGGTGACGGATACCTTCCGCGAACTGTTTGCCGAGCCGGTCGAAACGGTGCAGGACGTGCACAGGCAGCTCAAGCGCATGCGTCGTGTGATTGCCTGGACCGGTGAACGCGACACGCCCGTTACGATTTATACCTGGGTGGGGGCCGCGACGCGTTATCTGCTGCTGAAGCGCGGCGTGATTGGCAATACCAAAATCAGCGCGGCAGAAGAAGAAGTGCTGCAGGGCGAAGTGGTGATCAAGGCGGAATCGGCTGAACGTCATCATGCGATGGTCAACTTCTGGCGTACTATGCTGGCCTGTATGCTCGGCACGCTGTTCTGGCTGTGGACCGGCTGGACCTCCGGCAGCGGCGCAATGGTGATGATTGCCGTCGTGACGGCGCTGGCGATGCGTCTGCCTAACCCGCGTATGGTCGCCATCGACTTTCTGTACGGGACGATAGCCGCTCTGCCGATTGGTGCGCTCTATTTTCTGGTGATTTTACCCTCCACGCAGCAAAGCATGCTGTTGCTTTGTATCAGTCTGGCTGTGATGGCGTTCTTTATCGGGATCGAGGTGCAGAAGCGCCGGCTGGGTTCACTCGGGGCCCTTGCCAGTACCATTAACATTCTGGTGCTGGATAACCCAATGACGTTCCATTTCAGCCAGTTCCTCGACAGTGCTCTGGGTCAGCTGGTGGGCTGTTTCCTGGCGATGATGGTGATCCTGCTGGTCCGGGATAATTCACAGGCGCGCACGGGACGCGTGCTGCTGAACCAGTTTGTGTCGGCTGCCGTATCTTCCATGACGACCAATACCGCGCGCCGTAAAGAAAATCATCTGCCGGCGCTGTATCAGCAGTTGTTCTTACTGTTGAATAAATTCCCGGGAGATATCGCGAAGTTCCGTCTGGCGTTAACCATGATCATTGCGCACCAGCGTTTACGTAATGCGCCCGTGCCGATCAATGACGATCTATCAGCTTTTCACCGCCAGCTGCGTCGCACCGCCGACCATGTGCTTGCCGCCTCCAGCGATGACAAACGCCGTCGCTACTTTAAGCAGTTGCTTGAGGAACTGGACATCTATCAGGAGAAGCTTACGATCTGGGAAGCCCCGCCTCAGGTGACAGAGCCGGTGGGACGGCTAGTGTCCATGCTGCATCGCTACCAGAATGCCCTGACGGATAGCTGAATACCTAAAAAACCGACGCCAAAAGCGTCGGTTTTTTTGTGGCTATACTTAGTTGCAGACATTTTCATTCAGAAAGGGAGGACACATGACAACCCCGTCTCTACAGGACAATGTTCTTTTCCAGACCGGCTACCTGGTCAATGGTATATGGAAAACGCTGGACACGACTTTTGATGTGCTCAACCCGGCAACCGGCGATGTCATCGCAAAAGTGGCGAAAGCAGGAAAGGCCGAAACTGAAGACGCGATTGCCGCCGCGGCGAAAGCTTTCCCGGCATGGCGCGCCAAAACCGCGAAAGAGCGTTCAGCGATCCTTTATCGCTGGTATGAATTGATTATTGAAAACAAAAGCTGGCTCGGGCAGTTAATGACCACCGAACAGGGTAAGCCCCTTAAAGAAGCCGAAGGTGAAGTGGAGTACGCCGCCAGCTTTATTCAGTGGTTTGCCGAACAGGCCAAGCGTGCCAACGGCGAAATTATTCCACCAGTAAAACCAGGCTCCCGCATCCTGGCGACCCGAGAACCTATCGGCGTCGTGGCGGCGATCACGCCGTGGAACTTCCCGATGGCCATGCTTACCCGCAAGCTTGGTCCGGCGCTCGCCGCAGGGTGTACAGGGGTCATCAAACCGGCAAACAATACACCGCTCAGCGCCTTTGCGCTGCTGACGCTGGCGAAACAGGCCGGTGTACCCGATGGCGTACTTAACGCCGTAGCAGGCAATACGCACGACATCAGCGATGCGATCATGGCCAGCCACGACGTACGTAAAATTTCATTCACGGGCTCGACCTCCGTGGGGAAAACGCTGATGCGTAACGCCGCAGAGACGATGAAAAAAGTGTCGATGGAGCTGGGGGGGAATGCCCCGTATATCGTGTTTGAGGACGCGGATATTGATGCTGCCGTCAAAGGGGCCATCGCGAATAAATTCCGTAACGCCGGACAGGTCTGCGTCAGTGTGAACCGTTTTTATATTCAGGAAACCGTCTACGATAAGTTTGTGAATAAGCTGGCCGATGCCGTGAAGGCGCTTAAGGTCGGAAATGGTCTGGAAGAGGGCGTTATCGTCGGCCCGCTGATTGAATCTGCCGCAGTCGACAAAGTTCGCGAGCATGTAGAAGATGCCGTTGCTCGGGGCGCAACCGTGCTGGCAGGCGGCAAGGCTCATGCGCTCGGCGGCAATTTCTGGCAGCCCACCGTGCTGGGCGACTGTCATGAGGGCATGAAGCTGGCTGAAGAAGAGACGTTTGGTCCCGTAGCGGCCTGCTTCCGTTTCACCTCCGAAGATGAAGTTATCCAGCGCGCCAACAACACGCCCTATGGTCTGGCGGCTTACTTCTATACGCAAAATCTGTCGCGCGTTTTCCGCGTTTCACAGGCAATTGAAAGCGGGATGATTGGTATTAATGAATGTGCCGTTTCCACGGAGCTTGGACCGTTTGGAGGAGTAAAAGAGTCTGGCCTGGGGCGTGAGGGTTCTGTGCTGGGGCTGGAAGAGTTTCTGGAAGTTAAAACCCTGCATATCGGGGGATTATAATAGACAGGGCGGCATCTGCCGCTCGCCTGGACTGGGTGGCTGGCAATGAAAACCTATACCTTTGATTTTGACGAGATCGACAGTCAGGAAGACTTCTATCGTGAATTTATCCGGGTGTTTGATCTTGAGCGGGAAAGCGTCATGAATCTGGATACATTGTGGGATGTGGTCACCGGTAACCAGTTGCCGCTACCGCTGGAAATAGAGTTCATTCATCTGCCGGATAAACTCCGAAGACGCTTTGGCGCGTTGATATTGTTGTTCGATGAAGCGGAAGAAGAGCTGGAAGGGCAGCTGCGTTTCAACGCACGCCACTGATTAAACGAAAAAAAGCCCCTGACCAACAAGGCCAGGGGCAAGTCGTATGATGAGATACGACGAGGGTTTATTTGTACAGTTCAGCCGTTGCATGCCAGTGGTCACCCTGATTCAGTTCGGTGACGCGGTAGCTGCTGGCGCCTGCTTTTTCAGCTTTTGCGGCCAGCTCATGACGAATATCCATCGGAGAACCGGTGATGGACGTTACAGAGATGCTGCCCATAGACTGCAAATTCTGCGCCTGGTCGGCATTCACCTGCTGAACGGCTGCGTTCGCGCCGAAAGAGAGAACGGATGCCAGGCCAAGGGTTGCGATGATGAGTTTGGTTTTCATAGTCTTTGCTCCTGAATAGATTTCCTCAACGGCGAGAAGGGTTGAACCGCTATTTTTATGCCTGGTGCCGTTGAGTGGGTAATGACGTCTTCTGATAGGACTTAAACTTATTTGTACAGTTCAGCGGTTGCGTGCCAGTGGTCGCCGCTACGCGCTTCGATAACGCGATAAGATGATGCACCCTGTTCTTCCGCTTTCTTGTTCAGCATCTCGTGCATGTCCATCGGAGAAGTACCGATAGCACCGACAGATACCGTACCGATTGTCTGGCGGGATTGCGCCTGATCGGCGTTGATTGAGTCAGCAGCAAAAGCACCGAATGACAGGACAGACAGGACGCTCAGCGCCGCAACAGTCGTTTTGATTTTCATGATTCTTTACCTCGTCGAATTTTTTATAGGGGTCTTCGTTTCGTGACCCTCATCACAAAATCAAGTATACACTAGTAACGGTAAAAATTAATACCAGACTAATTGTTTCATGGGGAATTGCGCGTTAATAGAAGTAATTTTTATAACCAAATTGCATAAAAAAGGTCATTTTTTCGTCATGACCATGCATTATTTATAAGTAAATCATAGGGATATGAGACTTTGATTTTTCGTGCGATTTTTTAGTTTAGTATTCACCAAGTGAATGTTAATGAGTGGTAAAAAGCACTATTTGTTAAATTTATGGCAGTAGAAAGGTGGGGGAAAACCTGGCAGGAGCAGAACAATCCCCGCAGCGGCGCTACGGGGACAGAGGATTACAGTTCCTGTTCGAACAGAACCAGAATCGCTTCGTGGAGATCTTTAACGGAGAAACCGCTAGCCGGGATGGTAAAGATGGTGTCATCGCCGGCGATAGTCCCGAGGATACCCTCCGTTTTACCCACCGAGTCCAGCATGCGTGCAATCAGCTGCGCGGCACCGGGGCTTGTGCGAATCACCACAACGGCGTCGTTGTAATCGATATCGAGAACCAGATTCTTGAGCGGGCTGGTAGTGGTCGGCACGCCAAGTTCTGCTGGCAGGCAATAGACCATCTCCATTTTAGCGTTACGCGTACGCACCGCGCCAAATTTGGTTAACATGCGGGAGACTTTCGACTGGTTAATGTTATCGAAGCCCTGTTCCTGCAGCGCCTGAACAATTTCTCCCTGAGAACTGAATTTCTCTTCTTTGAGTAGCGCCTTAAAGGCCTTTACTAATTCTTCTTGCTTAGACGAACTTCGCATAAGTCACCCGGAATATGACGATAGAAACAACATTATTATGCACGTGGATGAATTTTTATGCAAATTCTCTACCGAATGGTAGGCTGAAATAATGTTATGAAAGGGAGTGATTTTATCAGATTTCGTTATCGGAAAACATGCCTGGGTCACGCCGCGAAAATAAGCCAAAAAGTAAATTAAATGTTATCAAAATGATGTTGTTTTGGTGGCGGGGCAAGGTGTATTGTAACCACCTCTTATTTCGTTGCCGTCTGGTGTGGGATAGCTTTCTGACAACAGAGAAAAGCGCGTGACCTCAAATTCTTTAGCTACGAAAATTGTAATTATTTACTTGCTGAATTATCGTCGCCGCAACGGAGTTAAAGATACTTAAAGTTAACCATAATAAGGAGTTTAGGATGAAAGTCGCAGTCCTCGGCGCTGCTGGTGGTATCGGCCAGGCGCTTGCCCTACTACTGAAAACCCAACTGCCTTCAGGCTCAGAACTCTCCCTGTACGATATTGCTCCGGTAACCCCAGGTGTGGCGGTTGACCTGAGCCACATCCCTACCGCTGTGAAAATCAAAGGCTTCTCAGGTGAAGATGCGCGTCCTGCGCTGCAGGGCGCTGACGTCGTGCTGATCTCCGCAGGCGTGGCGCGCAAGCCGGGTATGGATCGTTCAGACCTGTTCAACGTCAACGCGGGTATTGTCAAAAACCTGGTGCAGCAGATTGCTGAAGTCTGCCCGAAAGCCTGCATCGGTATCATCACCAATCCGGTAAATACCACCGTAGCCATCGCGGCCGAAGTGCTGAAGAAAGCGGGTGTTTACGATAAGAACAAACTGTTCGGCGTGACCACGTTGGATATCATCCGCTCCAACACCTTCGTGGCCGAGCTGAAAGGCAAACAGCCAACAGAGGTTGAAGTGCCGGTTATCGGTGGTCACTCTGGCGTTACTATTCTGCCTCTGCTGTCGCAGATCCCAGGCGTAAGCTTCACCGAGCAGGAAGTGGCCGATCTCACCAAACGTATCCAGAACGCGGGTACCGAAGTGGTGGAAGCGAAGGCGGGTGGCGGATCTGCAACCCTGTCTATGGGCCAGGCAGCGGCACGTTTTGGTTTGTCTCTGGTTCGCGCTCTGCAGGGCGAGAAAGGCGTTGTTGAATGCGCTTACGTTGAAGGGGACGGCGAACACGCGCGCTTCTTCTCTCAGCCGCTGCTGCTGGGTAAAAATGGTATCGAAGAACATCAGTCGATTGGCACGCTGAGCGCGTTTGAACAGAACGCGATGGAAGGCATGCTGGATACGCTGAAGAAAGATATCACGCTGGGCGAAGAGTTCGTTAACAAGTAAAACGCACTCCACCGGTAAAAAAACGGAGCTTATCGCTCCGTTTTTTTATGTCTGTTAGTTGGTGGCCGGGTATTCCTGAATCGTCACTTGAATCGTCAGCTTCTTATCATTACGCATGACTTCAACTGGGATGATTGAGCCAGGGCGAATCTCTGCCACCTGATCCATGGTTTCAAGCGCCGAGACGGCTGGCGTGCCATTAACCGAGACAATGACGTCATTAACCTGAATACCTGCGTTGGCCGCCGGGCCGCCAGGGGCGACTTCATTAACCACAATGCCCTGGATCTGATCGATACCGCCGCCCTGCGAGTGCATCGGCGCAATTTCACGACCGCCGATACCGATATACCCACGGATTACCCGTCCGTCGCGGATCAGCTTATCCATAATTTTAGTGGCTAGCTGGAACGGTATAGCGAAGCCAATCCCTTCCGGCGTTTCGCCATCGTTACTTTTATCGAACGAGAGGGTGTTGATGCCCATCAGTTCGCCCACGGAGTTAACCAGCGCGCCGCCAGAGTTACCGTGGTTGATCGACGCATCGGTCTGCAGGAAGTTTTGCCGACCTGACGGATTCAGGCCGATTCGACCGGTTGCGCTGATGATCCCCTGAGTGATGGTTTGCCCAAGGTTATACGGGTTACCAATAGCCAGCACGACGTCGCCGATATGCGGCGTCCGCTTGTGGTTAATCGGGATCGTTGGCAGGCCGCCCGTGGCGTTGATTTTCAGCACCGCCAGATCGGTCAGGCTATCAGAGCCAACCAGTAAGGCCTCAAACACGCGGCCATCCTGCAGGGCAACGATGATCTGGTCGGCATCGTTAATCACGTGTTTGTTGGTAATGATGTAGCCACGTTCATCCATAATCACGCCGGAGCCGAGCGTACGGATCTCAAGCTGGTTATGGGTCGAACTGTTAAGGCCGCGGTTGTAAACGTTTACCACGGCAGGTGCGGCACGGCGAACCGCCTGATTATAAGTAGCAGGCGTTTCATCCGTACTGTCAAACTGAGGGGCCGTCAGCTTATTGAACTGACGTAAAGACGGCATAGCCACTAACAGCAGGCCAGCAACGATCAAACCGATAGCAATGGAACGAAAGAGCTTTAAAAGCATGATGCGCGTGTCGTTAATAAAGGAACGATTTGCAGCATAGCATGAGTTATCCGGACATCACACGCCACGGCGATGTCCGGAGTCGCAAATGCCTAGCGCAATAAAATATAGATAGACTCGTTGCCGCGCATGATCTGCAGGGCAATGACCGCCGGCTTACTTTCCAGCACTTTGCGCATCTCAGCGATAGATTGCACGCGAGTGCGGTTCACGCCGATGATAACGTCTTCCTGGTGCAGCCCTGCCTGCGCGGCAGGACTGCTCTTCTCGACGGTATCAATGGTAATGCCTTTGGTGCCGTCTTTAAGCTGCCCGTCGCTCAAGGTTGCCCCTTGCAGTGCCGGAGCAATCAGCTCTGCACTGGCAGAAGAGGAGGTGCTCTTGTCGAGCGTCACGTCCACGTCCAGCGGCTTGCCATCGCGAATCAGGCCGAGCTTCACCTTAGCGCCAGGCTCGGTCGTGGCGATGCGTGAACGCAGCTCCGCGAAGCTGCTCAGCGGTTTATCGTTCAGGCTGACAATCACGTCCCCGGATTTAATGCCCGCTTTTGCAGAGCCAGAGTTCGGCAGCACTTCGCTAACAAACGCGCCACGCTGGACGTTGAGTTTGAACGCTTTGGCAATATCTGCGCTCATCTCCATCCCTTTGATGCCCAACAGGCCACGTTTGACTTCGCCAAACTGAATTAACTGCTGGGACAGGGTTTTCGCCATGTTGCTCGGAATGGCAAAGCCAATCCCAATGCTGCCACCGCCCGGCGCCAGAATGGCGGTGTTGATACCGATAAGCTCGCCGTTCAGGTTTAGCAGCGCGCCGCCGGAGTTACCGCGGTTAATCGAGGCGTCGGTCTGAATAAAGTTCTCCAGCCCTTCAAGGTTAAGCCCGCTGCGTCCTAGCGCGGAGATAATGCCGGAAGTGGCGGTCTGACCGAGGCCAAACGGGTTCCCAACGGCCACGGCAAAATCACCGACGCGCAGCGTGTCGGAGTCCGCGATTTTGATTTGGGTCAGATTGCTCGGGTTTTGCACCTGCAGCAAGGCAATATCGCTCTGGTCATCGCCGCCAATCAGTTTGGCATCAAATTCGCGCCCGTCATTTAGCTGGACGCTGATCTTATCTGCCTGGCTGATAACGTGGTTGTTGGTCAGAATATAGCCTTTGGCCGCATCGATGATGACGCCCGAACCAAGACCTTCAAAGGGCTGAGCCTGCTGGTCTGGCGATTCATCCCCGAAATATTTCTTCAGTTCTTCCGGCACGCGCTGGCTTTGTCGCGCAGTGCCTTCCACCTGGACGCTGACCACGGCAGGCAGCACTTTTTCCAGCATCGGTGCGAGGCTTGGAATGGCGGCTTGTCCCGGTACCTGGGAAGGGAGTGCCGCAGCGGCCGGATAGGACGCCGAGAGAGATAACCCGACACTTAACGCGATAGCGCTCAACAGCTGGTTTTTTTTCTTCATCGATGTTGACTCTCGTATCCTGGAAATGAAAGAAGAACGGCCCAAAAACATCTTGATGTTATTGAATTTTAAACCGCTGAACAATGAGGTATTTGACTAAATAATAGCTGGGGACGGGAAGAAAGGACGGGCGCAGGGGATGCACCCGTAAAATAAATTCAGGTTGTGCGATTAATCGCGTTTTACGCCACCGCGCAGTAGGCCGGACGCGCCATCAGAATAGTCGCGTGGCATCTGAACCGGTGCCTGATCGTTACCGGCTTCAGAGTCAGCCAGACGGTTGCGGAACGGGTTAGTTTCCGCGGTCATTTCCGGCAGCAGGCTGCTGGAGCTTTTCGCCATATGTTGGTACAGCTGACGGTAGTCGGTCGCCATATTGTCCAGCAGCTCGGCGCTACGGGCAAAGTGGCTGACCAGCTCTTCGCGATACTCTTCCAGTTCGGCTTTGTTCTTTTCCAGTTCGTATTGCAGTGACTGCTGCTGACGCAATTTGCGATTACCGAAACGCATGGCCACAGCACCAATGATGATGCCGACGACTAAACCGATTAGCGCATATTCCCAGGTCATGAACTTCTCCCGTTGTCTTGTTGTTCCGTAGGGTGTTGGCTCGGCTCCTGCCTATGCCTGATATTGCCACTATAACCGCTATTTCTACAGAAGTGGAATCCTGACGTATCATCGCGTAGTGTAGAACGGCCTTTTTTTCATCAGTCACGCCTGCTGATGAGCTTTAATTGAAGGAATAACAACAAGATTATGCAAAACCTGTCCCCTGCATCGCGCTATCAACTTGCCCTGAATGAGGGCTCACATCAGCCGGATGATGTTCAACGTGAAGCCGTTAATCGATTGGAAATGATATATCAGGCGCTCACAGCGAAACCCGCAGAGGCGGTGCAAAGCGGTGGGCTGAAGGCGGCATTCGGTCGGTTGCTTGGAAAAAAAGAGCCGCAGACAGATGCGCCGGTACGTGGGTTATATATGTGGGGCGGCGTCGGACGAGGTAAAACTTGGCTGATGGATATGTTCTACCAGAGCCTGCCGGGTACGCGTAAACAGCGACTCCATTTCCACCGCTTTATGCTGCGGGTTCACGAAGAGCTGACGGCATTGCAGGGTAAAAGCGATCCGCTTGAGATTGTGGCCGACAGGTTTAAGGCAGAGACAGACGTACTCTGTTTTGATGAATTTTTTGTTTCTGATATCACCGATGCCATGCTGCTAGGCGGTCTGATGAAAGCGCTGTTTGCCCGCGGGATTACGCTGGTGGCGACGTCAAACATTCCGCCTGACGAACTGTATCGCAACGGCCTCCAGCGGGCGCGCTTCCTACCTGCTATCGATGCAATTAAGCAGTACTGCGACATAATGAACGTTGACGCTGGCGTAGACTACCGCTTGCGGACGTTAACCCAGGCGCATCTGTGGCTCTCGCCGCTTAACGACGAAACCACACGCCAGATGGATAAGCTGTGGTTGGCTCTGGCGGGCGCAAAACGCGATAGCGCCCCCGTGTTGGAAATAAATCATCGTCCGCTGCAAACCCTTGGCGTGGAGAATCAAACGCTGGCCGTCTCCTTTGCGACGCTCTGCGTGGATGCTCGCAGCCAGCACGACTACATAGCGCTTTCTCGCCTGTTCCATACCGTGATGCTGCTGGATGTTCCGGTGATGACGCCGCTGATGGAGAGTGAAGCGAGGCGCTTCATCGCGCTGGTGGATGAGTTTTATGAACGACACGTCAAGCTGGTAGTCAGCGCAGAGGTTCCTTTATATGAAGTCTATCAGGGCGAACGGTTGAAGTTTGAGTTCCAGCGCTGCCTGTCGCGCCTGCAGGAGATGCAAAGCGAAGAGTACCTTAAGCGTGAGCATATGCCATAAATGCTACCCTCTCCCCGTGGGAGAGGGGTTTGGGGTGAGGGGACCAGACCGCACAATCCCCACCCCCCGAAAAACCCGCTCCGAATCACATTTAAGGGTCGATCTTTGACCTCAACTTCTCTATAATCTTGCGACCCCACGTTACGAGAAGGTTTTTTTCCCGAAACTTTCTATGTGTCGGCATGTGCTATTCGAAGGGGTAGGTTTGCCGGACTTTGTCGTGTGAACCTCAACTGACTAAACGTTTGGGTGTTCACCAACGTGTAACTAATTATTTGGGTAAGCTTTTAATGAAAACTTTTACAGCTAAACCAGAAACCGTACAGCGCGACTGGTATGTTGTTGACGCGACCGGTAAAACTCTGGGCCGTCTGGCTACTGAACTGGCTCGTCGCCTGCGCGGTAAGCATAAAGCGGAATACACTCCGCACGTTGATACTGGTGACTACATCATCGTTCTGAACGCAGAAAAAGTTGCTGTTACCGGCAACAAGCGTACTGACAAAGTGTACTACCATCACACCGGTCACATCGGTGGTATCAAAGAAGCGACCTTTGAAGAGATGATTGCTCGCCGTCCTGAGCGTGTGATTGAAATCGCGGTTAAAGGCATGCTGCCAAAAGGCCCGCTGGGTCGTGCTATGTACCGTAAACTGAAAGTTTACGCAGGCAACGAGCACAACCACGCGGCACAGCAACCGCAAGTTCTTGACATCTAATCGGGATTATAGGCAATGGCTGAAAATCAATACTACGGCACTGGTCGCCGCAAAAGTTCCGCAGCTCGCGTGTTCATCAAACCGGGCAGCGGTAAAATCGTAATCAACCAACGTTCTCTGGAACAGTACTTCGGTCGTGAAACTGCCCGCATGGTAGTTCGCCAGCCGCTGGAACTGGTTGATATGGTAGAAAAACTGGATCTGTACATCACCGTTAAAGGTGGTGGTATCTCCGGTCAGGCAGGTGCGATCCGTCACGGTATCACCCGCGCTCTGATGGAGTACGACGAATCCCTGCGTTCTGAACTGCGTAAAGCTGGCTTCGTTACTCGTGACGCGCGTCAGGTTGAACGTAAGAAAGTGGGTCTGCGTAAAGCACGTCGTCGTCCACAGTTCTCCAAACGTTAATCCTTTTCTGCTCATGCAGAACGATTGGCGAAAAACCCGCTTCGGCGGGTTTTTTTTATGGATAATCTGCAGGTTATCCACAGCATCAAAGCATATATCTTCTCTTTTTCCACATTTCCAGAATCCCCTCACCACAAAGCCATCAAAATCTGGTAAACTATCATCCAATTTTCTGCCCAAATATCAGTGAATACTCGATTTTTGTTCGCTTTTTGAACAAGGTCTCTTCTCTGGGATGGGCGATACATCATCTGGCTGGCCCCGTTGGGCCGGTAGCAGTAAATTCTTAATATACCTGGAGGTTTTCATGGCTGTCGCTGCCAACAAACGTTCGGTAATGACGCTGTTTTCTGGTCCTACTGACATTTATAGCCATCAGGTTCGTATCGTGCTGGCCGAGAAGGGTGTCAGTTTTGAGATCGAGCATGTGGAAAAGGATAACCCGCCTCAGGATCTGATCGATCTCAACCCGAGCCAAAGCGTACCAACGCTGGTGGATCGCGAGCTGACCCTGTGGGAATCCCGTATCATTATGGAATACCTGGATGAGCGTTTTCCGCATCCACCACTGATGCCTGTTTACCCTGTTGCACGCGGTGAAAGCCGCCTGTACATGCAGCGTATCGAAAAAGACTGGTATACGTTGATGAACGTGATCGTTAACGGTTCCTCGTCTGAAGCGGATGCTGCACGTAAGCAACTGCGTGAAGAACTGCTGGCGATTGCTCCGGTATTTGGTCAGAAGCCATTCTTCCTGAGCGACGAGTTCAGCCTGGTGGATTGCTACCTGGCTCCGCTGCTGTGGCGTCTGCCTACGCTGGGCGTTGAGTTCAGCGGCCCGGGTTCGAAAGAGCTGAAAGGCTATATGACTCGCGTGTTTGAGCGCGACTCCTTCCTGGCATCCTTAACTGAACCGGAACGTGAAATGCGTCTCGGCCGAGGCTAATGACTGTGGAAATGTCACAACTTTCACCACGCCGTCCGTATCTGCTGCGCGCCTTCTATGAATGGCTGCTGGATAACCAGCTCACGCCGCACCTGGTTGTGGATGTGACGTTGCCGGACGTTCAGGTGCCCATGGAATACGCGCGTGACGGACAGATCGTGCTGAATATTGCACCGCGCGCGGTGGGTAACCTTGAACTGGCCAACGACGAAGTGCGCTTTAACGCGCGTTTCGGCGGGGTACCGCGCCAGGTTTCTGTGCCGTTGGCGGCTGTGCTGGCGATTTACGCCCGTGAAAACGGGGCGGGTACTATGTTCGAGCCGGAAGCGGCTTATGACGAAGACGTCGCCAGCCTGAATGATGATGAAGGTGCAACCGAGAGCGAAAGCGAAACGGTAATGTCTCTTATCGATGGTGACAAGCCCGACCATCACGACGACAATGACCCAGATGACGATCCGCCACCGCCGCGCGGAGGACGCCCTGCGTTACGCGTTGTAAAATAACGGCCTGAAAACTCAGCTAAATATCCAGTCTCAATGAAAATTCAGACTGGATATTTTTTTTCAGAATGTATTTACCGGCATTAAGATGTAATAAATTATTTGTATATAACTATTATTATACTGGATAGGATTTTCTTAACTAGTTAACTCAACTATACATCTATTAAATGTATTCAATGCATTTCCACGCATTTAACGACGCATGAATTGTTCTTGTTTATTTATTCAAAGTGGCTAAAAGTGAACGTTAATTTTTCTAAGTTGTATGTATTGTTCTTATTGATATTATAACGGCATGCACTCAGCATGAATTTTCAATATTAATATTATATAATATTAATATTGGACAAAACATTACGAATATCATACGTTAAGGATTAACAGATGAAAAAAATTTTGCTCGCAACCGCACTTTCTCTTTGTGTTTCTTCCGCATTTGCTGCGTCCACCGCTGTAATGAAAGTCACGGGTACACTCACCAACTCGGCCTGCACGCCGGAACTGAGCGGCGGTGGAGTCGTAGATTACGGCTACATCCGTCTGGGTGAGCTGTCGGCAGATAGTGTTAACCAGTTAGGTAAAAAGAATATCGATTTTACTATCAACTGTACCGTTGCAACAAAAGTCGCCTTTTTTGCCAGCGATGACCGTAGCAGTTCCAAAGCAAATGTTACCGTTCTCAATGCAACCGCTGGCGGTGCCGATATCACAGCCTATGATAACTATTACTTCTTCGGCGTCGGTGAGACCGCAGATGGTATGAAAATTGGGAACTATACGCTCTATGTGAAGGATACCCAGGCTGTTGCTGATGGCGTGACTGTTGATGTGGTGGGGCAAAATCAGGGTTGGAACGAAAATACCTGGCGTAAGGGTAGCTCTATACGTGCCGACGGAGTCTATTCCGGAACGGTTGCGCAAGTGGGAACAACTACGCCAATTGCCTTCAAAACAGCGACTTTCCCTCTGGTGACCACGTTAGCGATTCAGGATACGAATACTCTGGGTATTACTGACGATACTAAACTGGATGGACAGGCGACAATTACGCTGCGTTATTTATAATGTTTCTGCAGTATTAATAATTAGATATGTTCAAAGAGAGTAGAAGATAATTTTACTCTCTTTTTTTATGTACGAACGAAAATAATTACCTGGCTGTAGTTTAAAATGATCGCGACGCATATTGATAAACTGTATGCATCTGGCTTTGGGGGCGGTATGTCAACGCTGTATAAAATATAAGACATAGTTTAACTTTATGAATTTGAGATAATATCTTCTTTTTTTCGGGTAAGTCATACCTGTGCATTATCGATTCAGAAAATCTTAATGACTATATTAAGAATGCTAAATTGCATGTATTTATAAATTATATATTATCTCATCTGTGCTTTTCAGCATTGTTATTCAGCAGAAGCGCATCACATTGCGACCGCTGAATAAAAATAACAACTCATAGGTTATGGAACGACAGATGAAAAAGGTAATTATTGGCCTGCTGTTATCACTCTGCATGAGTTCCGTTTTTGCTGCGGAAACGGCAGTGCTGAAAATAACAGGAACAGTTACAAGTACGGCCTGTACCCCAGAGTTTAGTAATGGCGGGGTGGTGAATTACGGCGTTATTCGAATGGGCGAGCTTTCATCGACAGGTATCAATCAGCTCGGGCAAAAACGTATCGATTTGACCATCAACTGTACCGCAGCGACGAAAGTGGCGTGGAACCTGGTTGACGATCGTCTCGATTCCAATGCGCACCTGACCGTTGCCAACGGCGTCTTTACCGGCGGATCGCAAAGTACCGCGAACCAGACTTATGGGGTGGGCAAAGCCGGTAACGTGAATATAGGTTCTTATGCCATGTTCGTGAAGGTTGACAGCGTGCTGGCCGATGGAAATCAGGTTGATACTGTCTATCAACAGTCGGGCTCAACGACCTGGGCGAAGAACACTGACGGTGCGAGCGAAGGGCAAAACAGTCGCAATATTACCGTCGCTGCGCCAGGTAGCGTAGAGCCTCTTGCGTTTGAAACGGCTACCTTTCCGCTGGTGACCTCTCTGGCGATTCAGGATACCAACGCGCTTGCCATTACAGACGATACGTCACTGGACGGTCAGCTGACCATCAGCCTGAAATACTTGTAACGCTTTTTCATCGCGCAGGTGAGTTTAATTAACGGTGAGAGGAATTATCTCCTCTCTATAAAGCAGCGCCAATAACACGGAGTGTTGGGTAGTGCTTCAAGGAGTCAGTAATATGTCACGCTTTAAAGAAACGTTTTTCAAAACCCTTTTCACCGCAGCCCTTTTCTCGGCCCAGTTTGCGGTGCACGCCGCAGGCATGGTACCGGAAACCAGCTTATTGGTCATCGATGAGGCAACCCACAGCGGTACCATCAACGTTAAAAATACCGATAGCCATCCGGCTCTGCTTTATACGGATGTTATTGATCTGCCTGACGATAAGGGGCTGAAGCTGGTCACCACTCAACCGGTTGTTCGTCTGGAGCCGGGCCAGACTCAGCAACTGCGTTTTCTGCTGCAGGGCAGCGCGCCGCTCGATAAAGAACATTTTAAGCGTGTCACCTTTGAGGGGATCCCACCGAAAAGTGACAGCAAGACTATCCGCATCGGCATCAATATTCGCCAGGACATTCCCGTTCTGATCCGCCCTGCGAACCTCGCTGTTGTGACAGATGCCTGGAAATATCTCGAATGGACTTCCTCAGGAACCTCCGTGACGGTGAAAAACCCGAGCAAATATGTCGTGCGTCTCTCGCAAAACGTAGTGCTTCAACCGAGCAACATCACCGGAATGTTGGCAAAAACGTATCTTTTGCCAGGACAAAGCATGACGGTGGATATGAAGAAAAACGTCAGCGGAAACAACAAGGTGAAATTTTTCCCTGCAAGTCGCTATGGCGTTGAAGTACCCAGCTTCACAACGGATCTGAACAAATAATAAAGGACTCTCGCGGTGCGTAAAAAAAGCCACCTTGCACTTTTTGTGCGCGCTGTGATTTACGGCGCTCTTCCTCTGCTGTTGCTTGACGCGACGACTCTCCATGCGAGGGAAGTTACGTTCGATACCGACATTTTGAAATCTCGCGGACTTGGGGCAGACCTAAACCGCTATTTTGCAGAAGCACCGCGTTTCCTTCCTGGCACCCATTCTGTATCGGTTAAGGTCAACGGTAACGATCGGGGTGCGGCTGCTGTGCGGTTCAATGAAGATGGTGCGTTGTGTGTCGATAACGACTTTCTGGAATTTGCCGGGATCATGCCTCAGTCCATAAAGGCCAGCGAAACCTGCCACGATATTCGTAGCGACTTTCCACAGGCGGTGGTGAATACTCTACCGAATCAGGAAGCCATTGAGCTTTATCTTCCGGAAGAGGCCATCAACAGCCTGTCGGCGGACATCAAAAACTTCCAGCACGGTGGGACCGCAGGATTATTGAACTACTCCTTATTCAGTACGCGCAATGAATATAGCGGCAGTGATAGCAGCCGCTACTCTCAGGCGAGCCTTGAGGCGGGCTTTAACGCCCTGGACTGGTCGCTGCGCAGCAGCTACATATTGACGGACGATGATGGCACCCGAAATGCAGAAAGCCTGTATACCTACGCCGAGCATGTGATAGTCCCACTGCGCCTGACCATGCAGGTTGGGCAGATCAATGCCATGTCTGATGTCCTTAACGGTGTGCCCATAACGGGGGTTCAGTTTATGCCGACGCGTGGCCTGCAGAAAGAGGGTTCTGGCGTTAGCGTTGCAGGCCTTGCCCGAACGTCTCAGGCTCGTGTAGAAGTCCGTCAGAATGGAAGGCTGGTTTACAATACCCTGGTGCCCGCGGGGCCGTTCAGGCTTGACGATGTCCCTATGGTCCGCAGTAACGTCGATCTCGATGTGACTGTCGTGGAGTCCGACGGATCGCCAAACCATTACATCATTCCTGCTTCTGCCGTTAAGGCGCGAAATTTGTCGCGTCCAGGTGGACTGACAATCTCTGCGGGTGTTGTCAGGGATGTCGACAGCGACTATAGCGATCCAACGGTATTCAACGTCTCTGATGGTTGGGGAATCTTTCCGTGGATGAACCTGTACGCTTCCGGCGTGGTGGCTGAAGATTATCAGGCCGCAGGGGGCAGAACTGAATTTATGGTGTCTGAAAACTGGGGCATATCGACCACTATGGCTGCCAGTAAGGCTCAGTTCGGGGAAAGCAAGAGCGGAGTTAAGAATGAAGTCCAAACCGATTACAGCCTAAATGAGAATGTTGGCTTAGCAGCAAGCGTCGCACACTTCAGTGGCGACTACCGCGAACTGACCGATGCCATGGATGATGATTACGAAGGCTATGATAATAGCTATTCAACCAACATCCGCTGGTCGACTCCGCTGGCTGGCACCTTTAGTGCGGGGTTTAGCTATAACCAGAGCGCAGGAGAAGGTGACGATTCGCGATACATCCTGCTTTCATGGGGACAGACATTCAAGTACGCCTCCGTTAACGTTAACTGGCAAAGTGCAGTGGGCAGCACCAACGATGACGATCAGAACGACGATCTTTTTTACGTTAATCTGAGCATTCCGCTCGGTGGTTCGCAGAGCCTGAGTTCCTACATGCGTAAGCAAGGGGATCGCACCAGTTATGGGGTAGCGAACAGCGGAGCGCTCAGTGAAAACACCCATTACTATATTTCGGCTGACAGAGATCAGGAGTCGAAAGAGAACAGCTTTAACGGCAACATCAACACTAACCTGCATTACACGCAGTTGGGTATTGGCGGCGGCACCAGCGGAGATAATCAGCGTAACTACAATGCCACGTTAACAGGTGGTATTGCCATGCACAAAGATGGCGTCACATTCTCGCCGTATGCAATCAAAGACACCTTTGCGATTGCCAAACTCAGTGAACCCAAAGCAGGCGTAGAAATCACGACGCCGCAAGGGACTGTCTGGACTGATCGCTGGGGACAGGCTGTGGTGCCGGGTCTGAATGAGTGGCGTAACTCACGTATTGAAGTTAACGCCAATAAACTACCGCAAAGTATGACGCTGGCTAACGGCACGAAATATGTCGCTGCCGCGCACGGTTCAGTGAGCGAAGTCAGCTTCAAGGTGCTGAATAGCCGTCGCGTCATGCTGCGCATTAAGCAGGCGGACGGTAAGCCGCTGGCGAAAGGATTATCTGTAGAGGACGCTAAAGGAAACTACGTCGTCACGGTGGTTGATGATGGTCACGTGTTCCTGAACGATGCCGATCAGATAACCGCACTTTATGCCGTTAACGATGATAATAAGCGCCTCTGTAAGCTGGGTTACACCTTAAAAGATAAGAAAGATGAAGACGCTTTCTATGAAGAAGTGAACGGAGTATGCCGATGAACATTTTACGTTTGTCTCTGTTGTTCGTGCTGTTTGTGGCAGCAGTTTCTGAAAGTGCAATCGCAGAAGAGTGCCAATTAACGCTTTCTCAGTCTGAAGTGGCTTATCAACAGATGCGTCGCGATAACATCGTGAGTACCCAACAAAACTGGAACAAAATGCCAGAGCGTGAAATTAACGTCAGCGTGTATTGTCCGGATAAACTGCAGATGGCCACATTGCTTCAGGGCGCCGCCGGTGAGAAGGGCCGCTTCCAGTTTGGGCAAAATGGCGGTGTGGCGATTAAGGTGAGTAATATGACGCTGGATGGTAGAAGTTACAGCGTCGGTAAAACGCGCGATCAGATTAATTTCACGCCTGAAAGTGACACGGGGGCTTCACTCTTTATTAATAATAATGAAGCCATTATTGCGGTAGAAAACGGTAAGGTCGCCAGTGGGCAGCAAATGAACTTTACCGTGACGATTTTTCCGGTACTCAAAGACAGCGTCTTTAGCAATAATGCGGATCAAACCAAACTGGAAAGTGATTTGACGTGGATGCTACTCAAAAAGTAGGCAAAATTATCCACTTCTATTACATAAAGAACGCAAATATAGCGTTATGATTTTATGTCTCACAACATATTTAAATTGTGAGGTTTATCATGGTTAATGAGCATAATAATGTTCGTTAGTATTTTTAAGGTCAATGCATTGCTTGGGTTGGTTTTATATCGCCATATAGAGATATTGGATTTTATATCTCAACAAATAGTGCATAAATTATTTTTTATAATTGCAGTCCCTCATATGTTAAGGATGAACAAATGAAAAAAGTATTACTGGCAACAGCCCTTTCTCTGTGTGTTAGCTCAGCTTTCGCGGCAGGGACGGCAGTCATGAAAGTGACAGGAACCCTGACGAACTCCGCCTGTACACCAGAGCTCAGCAATGGTGGCGTGGTAGATTATGGGATTTTTCGTCTTGGAGAACTCTCCGATACGTCGACTAACGCCTTAGGTCAGAAGGATATTAATCTGACGATTAACTGCACGGTTGCAACTAAAGTGGGTTGGAGCGTTTCTGACGATCGTAAAGATTCTGTTGCAGGCATTGCCATCACCGGCGGTAAAACCAATGGCAGCAATATTTCAACAGGTGAAAAGTATTTTCTGTATGGTATTGGTAAAACAGCTGATGGGATGAAAATCGGTAACTATTCCCTTTTTGTTAAAGACAATAAAGTCACTATCGACGGCGTTTCTGGCGATGTCACAGGCCATAACCAGGACTGGTCAGCAGATACCTGGAGAGCAGCACCAAGCGCGGTACGTTCAGATAGCTTTCTTGTAGTCAGTGCCGCAAATAGCGGAACTACAGCTCCGGTAGCATTTAAAACAGCGGTATTCCCACTGGTGACTGCTCTGCAAATTCAAGATACCGCCACCCTGGGTATTACTGATGATACATCTCTGGATGGTCAGGCAACGATTACCTTGGTTTATCTGTAAGTATTAGATGTCGTGATGTTGGATATAAAAAAGGGTAACGGCAGTGCCGTTACCCTTTTTAAGCGTTGCGTAATTTTTATTGCAGAACCGCTATTACACTTCCAGGTAATTTAAAATACCGTCAGCCGCTTTACGGCCTTCGGCAATCGCAGTGACCACCAGGTCAGAACCGCGAACGATATCGCCACCGGCGAAGATTTTCGGGTTACTGGTCTGGAATGCGTTATCGCTGCCTTCTGGCGCAATGATGCGGCCCTGCGAATCCAGCTCCACGCTGTGCTTCGCCAGCCATTCCATGTTGTGAGGACGGAAACCAAACGCCATCACCACGGCATCTGCCGGGATCACGTGCTCAGAGCCTGCGACGATTTCTGCGCGACGGCGGCCTTTCGCATCCGGTGCCCCCATCTCTGTGCGCGCCATTTTCACGCCGCTCACTTTACCGTTGGCATTCACCTCAACGCCCAGAGGCTGGATGTTGAACTGGAACTCTACGCCCTCTTCACGCGCATTCTTCACTTCGCGTTTTGAACCCGGCATGTTCTCTTCGTCACGACGATAGGCACAAATCACGTGCGCCGCATTCTGACGAATGGAAGTCCGCACGCAGTCCATCGCGGTATCACCGCCGCCCAGCACCACCACGCGTTTGCCTTCCATGCTCACAAACGGCTCTTCGGCGGTTTCGCCATAACCCATAATCTGCTTGGTATTGGCAATCAGGAACGGCAGAGCGTCAAATACGCCTGGCGCGTCTTCGTTCTCCAATCCCCCGCGCATGGACTGATAGGTGCCCACGCCCAGGAACACGGCGTCGTAATCCTTCAGCAGGTCGTCGAGCTGCACGTCGCGACCCACTTCCACGTTCAGTTTGAACTCAATACCCATGCCGGTGAAGATTTCACGGCGGCGGGTCATGACCTCTTTTTCCAGCTTGAAGGCCGGGATACCGAAGGTCAGCAGACCGCCGATTTCCGGATGACGGTCAAAGACCACCGCCTTCACGCCGTTGCGGGTCAGGACGTCCGCACAGGCCAGGCCTGCCGGGCCTGCACCGATGATCGCCACTCGCTTGTCGGTTTGCTTCACGCCGGTCATATCCGGACGCCAGCCCATCTCGAACGCTTTATCGTTGATGTAGCGTTCAATGTTACCGATGGTCACTGCGCCAAACTCGTCGTTAAGCGTACAGGAACCCTCACACAAACGGTCCTGAGGACACACGCGGCCACACACTTCCGGCAGGGTGTTGGTCTGGTGAGACAGCTCGGCGGCTTCAAAAATACGCCCTTCATTGGCCAGCTTCAGCCAGTTCGGGATATAGTTGTGTACCGGACATTTCCATTCGCAGTATGGGTTACCGCAGGACAGGCAGCGGTCTGCCTGTGCTTTGGCCTGGCCTTCTGAAAACGGCTCGTAGATTTCAACAAATTCAATTTTACGGATCTTCAGCGGTTTCTTTGGCGGATCAACACGCTGCAGGTCGATAAACTGGTATACGTTCTGGCTCATCTGAATTCCTTACTGCGCCTGCACACGCAGCTCTGCTGCGCTACGACTACGGTGACCCAACAGGGCTTTAACATCGCTGGACTTCGGTTTAACCAGCGCGAATTTCGCAGAGAACGCTGGCCAGTTCGCCAGGATCTCTTCGCCGCGCGAAGAACCGGTATGCTGCACGTGTTCGGTAATCAAACCGCGCAGGTGTTCTTCGTGGATAGCCAGGGTTTCAACGTCCAGCACTTCCACCAGTTCCGGGTTCACGCGTTTGCGGAACTCACCGTCTTCATCCAGGACGTACGCAAAACCGCCCGTCATGCCTGCGCCGAAGTTCACGCCGGTTTTACCCAGTACGCAAACAATCCCGCCCGTCATGTATTCACAACCGTTATCGCCAATGCCTTCCACGACGGTGATAGCGCCGGAGTTACGCACCGCAAAACGCTCACCTGCGCGGCCCGCTGCAAACAGACGACCGCCGGTCGCACCGTACAGACAGGTGTTGCCGATGATGCTTGCTTCATGGCTGCGGAAGGCTGAGCCGACCGGAGGACGCACCGCCAGCAGACCGCCCGCCATGCCTTTACCGACGTAGTCGTTGGCATCGCCGGTCAGGTACAACTCAACGCCACCGGCGTTCCATACGCCGAAGCTCTGACCCGCGGTACCGCTGAAGTGCGCGGTAATCGGATCCGCTGCCAGACCTTGGTCACCGTGCGTCTGCGCGATGTAACCGGAGAGCGACGCGCCCACTGAACGGTCGGTGTTGCGGATATCAAACCAGAACGTTTTGCTCTGCTTGTCATCCACATATGCTTTTGCCTGCTGCAACAGCTGGGCGTTCAGCACACCGTTGTCGAATGGTGGGTTTTTCTCGGTGCAGAACACCGCTTTGCCTGGGTGTGGCTCAGCCGTTTCCAGCAGTTTAGACAGCGTCAGCTTCTGCTGTTTAGCGGTGAAACCGTCCAGCTCTTTCAGCAGGTCGGTACGGCCAATCAGGTCGACCAGACGCTTCACGCCCAGCTGCGCCATCAGCTCGCGGGTTTCGCGGGCGATGAAGTCAAAGTAGTTGGTCACTTTGAACGGCAGGCCGTGATAGTGGTTCTTACGCAACTTCTCGTCCTGGGTTGCAACACCGGTTGCGCAGTTGTTCAGGTGGCAAATACGCAGGTATTTACAGCCGAGCGCAACCATTGGGCCGGTACCGAAGCCGAAGCTTTCCGCCCCCAGAATCGCCGCTTTGATGATATCGAGGCCGGTTTTCAGGCCGCCATCTACCTGCAAACGGATCTTGTGACGCAGACCATTAGCCACTAGCGCCTGCTGGGTTTCCACCAGACCAAGTTCCCACGGACAGCCCGCGTATTTCACGGAGGAGAGCGGGCTTGCCCCGGTACCACCGTCGTAACCGGCGATGGTGATGAGATCCGCATAGGCTTTTGCCACACCGGTTGCGATGGTGCCAACGCCCGGTTCGGAAACCAGCTTCACGGAGATCATCGCTTTCGGGTTGACTTGTTTCAGGTCGAAAATCAGCTGCGCTAAGTCCTCGATAGAATAAATATCGTGGTGCGGCGGCGGGGAGATCAGCGTCACGCCCGGCACCGAGTAGCGCAGTTTGGCGATGTACGGAGTGACTTTATCTCCCGGTAACTGACCGCCTTCGCCCGGTTTTGCACCTTGAGCGACTTTAATCTGAATCACGTCGGCGTTAACCAGGTACGCCGGCGTAACGCCAAAGCGACCGGAGGCCACCTGCTTGATACGGGACACTTTGTTAGTGCCGTAACGGGCAGGATCTTCGCCGCCTTCGCCGGAGTTCGAATTGCCGCCGATGCTGTTCATGGCTTCCGCCAGCGCTTCGTGGGCTTCCGGACTCAGCGCGCCGATAGACATCGCAGCGGTGTCGAAACGCTTGAACAAATCGGTCGCAGGCTCAACCTCGTCGATGCTGACTGCGTCATCTCCGGGATTCAGCGCCAGCAGATCGCGCAGCGTTGCTGCCGGGCGGTTGTTGACCAGCTCGGCGTACTGCTGATATTCGCTGTACTCACCGCTCTGAACCGCCTGCTGCAGCGTGCGTACCACGTCCGGGTTATAGGCGTGATATTCACCACCGTGAACGTATTTCAGCAGACCACCCTGATCCAGCGGCTTGCGTGCCAGCCATGCGCGTTTCGACAGGTTCACCAGATCCTGCTGGAAATCAGCAAAACCAGCGCCGCCGATGCGGCTGACCACGCCCTGGAAGCACAGGTTCGCCACATCATCGTGCAGACCCACGGCTTCAAATAGCTTCGAGCAGCGGTAAGAGGCGATGGTCGAAATGCCCATTTTGGACATGATCTTGTACAGACCTTTGTTAATGCCGTTACGGTAGTTCAGCATCACAGCGCGGTAATCTTTATCGATGGCGCGGGTATCGACCAGGCGTGCCAGCGTTTCGTAGGCAAGATACGGGTAGATAGCCGTGGCGCCAAAGCCTAACAGCACGGCAAAGTGGTGCGGGTCGCGGGCGCTGGCGGTTTCAACAATGATGTTGGCGTCGCAGCGCAGGCTCTTGTCGACCAGACGCGTCTGGATCGCACCCACCGCCATTGGCGCAGGGACCGGCAGACGGTTCTTCGCAATATTGCGGTCAGACAGCACTAGCAGAACGGTACCGTTACGCACCATCTGCTCGGCTTTGTCGCACAGCGCATTCACCGTATCTTCGAGAGTTGCTTCGGTCACGTCGAACGTAATGTCGAGCGTGTCGGCGCGGTAGTGGTCCTCTTTGAGGGTGGTGAGCTGTTTGAAATCGGAGTACAGCAGGATTGGCGATTTAAAGGTCAGACGGTGCGCCTGGCCTTCGGCCTCGCAGAAAACGTTCATCTCGCGACCGATGCTGGTGGCCAGCGACATCACGTGGGCCTCACGCAGCGGATCGATTGGCGGGTTAGTGACCTGCGCAAACTGCTGGCGGAAGTAATCGTAGATGATGCGTGGCTGGCTGGAGAGCACGGCAAATGGGGTATCGTCACCCATGGAGCCAACCGCTTCCTGACCGTTTTCACCGAGCACGCGGATCACCGAATCCAGTTCTTCTGCGCTGTAGTTAAACTGTTTCTGGAAGCTCGCAAGCGTATCGTCGTCCAGTTCGCGGCGGCCCACTTCGTCGTCCGATAAATCTTCGAACGGCACGAGGCGACGCACGTTTTTCTCCATCCACTCTTTGTACGGATGACGGCTCTTCAGATCGTCATCGGTTTCAGCGGAGTGCAGAATACGACCACCCCGAGTATCGATAACCATGAGCTCGCCCGGGCCAACGCGGCCTTTCTCGACCACTTCATCAGGCTGGTAATCCCAGATACCGACTTCAGAGGCACAGGTGATGAGCTTGTCTTTGGTGATGACGTAGCGCGCAGGACGCAGGCCGTTACGGTCCAGGTTACAGGCAGCAAAACGACCGTCAGACATGACGATGCCCGCCGGGCCATCCCACGGCTCCATGTGCATGGAGTTAAAGTCGAAGAACGCGCGCAGCTCCGGATCCATATCCGGGTTGTTCTGCCAGGCCGGCGGCACGAGCAGACGCATGGCGCGAACGATGTCCATCCCGCCAGCCAGCAGCAGTTCCAGCATGTTATCCATGGAGCTGGAGTCAGAGCCGGTTTCGTTAACGAACGGTGCGGCATCGTGCAGATCGGGGATCAGTGGCGTCTGGAACTTATAGGTACGGGCGCGAGCCCACTGGCGGTTGCCGGTGATGGTATTAATTTCGCCGTTGTGCGCCAGGTAGCGGAACGGCTGAGCCAGCGGCCAGCGTGGAACGGTGTTAGTGGAGAAGCGCTGGTGGAACAGGCAAATGGCCGATTCCAGACGCAGGTCCGCCAGGTCCAGGTAAAAGCGCGGCAGGTCAGCCGGCATACACAGACCTTTATAGATGTTCACCAGGTTCGAGAGGCTACAGACGTAGAACTCTTTATCGTCCTGGAGACGTTTTTCAATGCGGCGGCGAGCGATGAACAGACGGCGTTCCATATCACGTGGACGCCAGCCCGCAGGGGCATTGACGAAAATCTGTTCAATGCGAGGCAGCGAGGAGAGGGCGATTTCACCGAGCACCCCTTCGTTGGTTGGCACATCGCGCCAGCCGACAATAGACAGGGTTTCACGTTGAAGTTCTTCTTCGACGATGCGGCGTGAGGCGGCAGCTTTTTCAGGATCCTGATTCAGGAACAGCATACCGACAGCGTAGTTTTTGGCTAAACGCCAGCCGCGCTCTTCCGCAACGATACGGAAGAAACGATCGGGTTTTTGCAGCAGCAGTCCGCAACCGTCGCCGGTTTTACCATCGGCAAGGATGGCGCCACGGTGCTGCATACGGGCCAGTGCGTGAATAGCAGTACGCACTACCTTGTGGCTAGGTTCGCCTTCTATGTGGGCGATCAGGCCGAAACCACAGTTATCCTTCTCAAGGGATTTATCGTACAACATATCAGTGAACCTCCCCAGGCTCGTCGGGCTTCCCACTGAACTTTACCGTGGCGCACAGGCACAGAAAGAGCATGGCGACGGGGTTTGCGCTTCATACGCGTACCTCGCATTCGCCCTCTTTTTCATCCTTTCGCGCAGGTAAACAAGTTTGAGGACTTGCTTCAGAGGGAATCTCAATTACTGCATAAATATGATGAGCAGGCCGCTCATCCAGAAAGCTTCCAGCGGATTTCCAACTTATCGGGAATTGGTACACAGGTCAAATGGCAATCTTATTTATACAAAAATGTGCTAAAGAGCTCTTATGTGATTGTATGCAAACAATATTTAACTATATTTACATGCGCCAAGGCTCTTAGGATGTCACTGAGGAGTGTGATCTGACTCACTATATGAAAGCGGTATTATCGATGCAGCGTGCTGAATAGCAGATTTATAGCAGAACAATAATCTAGTACAGGGTGTGAACCCGCATAAAGTCACTGTTTTTCAGTGTGGGCGCTATAAATAAAAAAAACCATCAGAACATAAGGAAAAGTAATCACGGCTTGCGTGAATGAAATTGCAGTAATCTCGATTATTTATTCAAATAGATAAAGGCCATCCAGGACGATTGATCCAGGTCATCGCCGACAGAGGCTAAAAATGGCAGGCTTGTCCCCTTTCTCCGGGACGGTCTATCAGATTATGCAGTTACAGAAATTAGTCAATATGTTTGGTGGGGATCTTTTGCAGCGTTATGGGCAAAAGGTTCACAAGCTGACGCTGCACGGCGGTTTTAGCTGCCCGAATCGCGATGGCACCATCGGGCGCGGCGGCTGCACTTTCTGTAACGTGGCCTCGTTCGTTGACGAGGCGCAGCAGCATAACTCCATTGCGGAACAGCTTGCCCATCAGGCAAGCCTGGTCAACCGTGCAAAAAACTATCTGGCCTATTTTCAGGCCTATACCAGCACCTGGGCGGAAGTGCAGGTGCTGCGTTCCATGTATCAGCAGGCCGTCAGCCAGGCCAATATTGTCGGGCTGTGCGTGGGTACGCGCCCGGACTGCGTGCCGGAAGCGGTGCTTGATTTGCTCAGCGAGTACAAAGAGCAGGGATATGAGATCTGGCTGGAGTTAGGTTTACAGACCGCGCACGATAAAACGCTGCACCGCATCAATCGTGGGCACGATTTTGCCTGTTACCAGCGTACGACGCGTCTGGCGCGCGAGCGCGGGCTGAAAGTTTGCTCTCACCTGATCGTTGGTTTGCCGGGGGAAGGTCAGCAGCACGGGCTGGAGACGCTGGAAAGGGTCGTTGAGACGGGCGTGGACGGCATTAAGCTGCATCCGCTGCATATTGTGAAGGGCAGCATTATGGCCAAAGCTTGGGAAGCTGGACGGCTAAGCGGTATCGAACTCGACGAATATACGCTGACGGCGGGGGAGATGATTCGCCACACGCCGCCGGAAATTATCTACCATCGCATTTCCGCCAGCGCCCGCCGCCCAACGCTCCTTGCACCGCTGTGGTGTGAGAATCGCTGGACGGGGATGGTGGAAATCGACCGCTATCTGCACGAGCATGGCGTACAGGGATCGGCGTTGGGACGCCCGTGGGTGCCTCGCTTAACGCCGACGGCCGCCTAACAAACTGCCCAGCATACCGCGCACAATCTGATTGGTGAC
This sequence comes from Enterobacter sp. UNJFSC 003, assembly GCF_036903355.1. NCBI lineage: Bacteria > Pseudomonadati > Pseudomonadota > Gammaproteobacteria > Enterobacterales > Enterobacteriaceae > Enterobacter > Enterobacter sp. UNJFSC 003. The sequence continues at coordinate 169,541 of NZ_JBAKHK010000006.1, read as the reverse complement.
CTGCCGAGCGGCACTTTTCGCCATTGTCTGCACCACGCCATCGCGCTTGCCGCCTCGCGGCCCGGTAGTGCCGAACAGGATGTCCTTCAGCCCGCCCAGAATACCGTCATCCACAGCGACGGACTGGCCTTTGGCTGTCGGGGCATCCTGTGATTCAGTCGTAGCCTGCACCCCTTTTTGCAGCATTTCAAAGGCGGATTCGCGATCCACTTCGTCTTCGTACTTTCCGTAAACCGGGGAGCGGTTAATCAGGCCATTACGCTCGTCGTCCGTCACCGGCCCCATGCGCGAGCAGGGCGCAATCACCATTGCTCGTTCCACTACTGACGGGCTGCCTTTTGCGTCCAGGAATGAAATCAATGCTTCACCGGTGCCCAGCGCCTGTATGGCGGCTTCGGTATCAAAGGCCGGATTAGCGCGCATGGTTTGCGCGGCGGCTTTGACCGCCTTCTGATCTTTCGGCGTAAAGGCGCGCAGGGCATGCTGTACACGGTTCCCGAGTTGTCCGAGCACGTTGTCGGGGATATCCGACGGGTTTTGCGAAACAAACCAGACGCCGACGCCTTTGGAGCGGATCAGGCGAATAACCTGCTCAATCTTGTCCAGCAGCACCTGCGGAGCATCGTTGAACAGCAGGTGCGCTTCGTCAAAGAAAAACACCAGCTTCGGCTTTTCAAGATCGCCCGCCTCAGGCAGTTGCTCATAAAGCTCGGAAAGCATCCACAATAGGCTGGCGGCGTAGAGCTTCGGCATCTGGTAGAGCTTCTCTGAGCTCAGGATGTTGATGATGCCTTTGCCGCTGCCGTCGGTACGCATCCAGTCTTTAATATCCAGCATCGGCTCGCCGAAGAAATGCTCTGCACCCTGTTGCTCCAGCGTCAACAGCCCACGCTGAATCGCCCCTACTGACGCACTGCTGATATTGCCGTATTGATTCTGGAAGGATTTCGCGTTATCGCCGATGTACTGGGTGATTGCACGCAGATCTTTAAAATCGAGCAGCAGCAGTCCCTGGTCGTCGGCTATGCGGAAGATAATATTCAGCACGCCCGACTGTACGTCGTTAAGGTTGAGAAGACGGGCTAGCAGCAACGGACCAAGGTCGGAGACGGTTGCACGCACTGGATGACCTTTCTCACCAAAGATATCCCATACGACCACCGGATTGTTATGCGGCGTCCAGTCATTCACACCAATATTTTTCAGGCGCTCCAGCAGTTTTTCAGACGCTGTCCCTTCCTGAGCCACGCCGGTTAAATCGCCTTTTACATCGGCCATAAAAACCGGTACGCCAATTTCCGAAAGCGATTCAGCCAGCTTTTGCAGGGTGACGGTTTTCCCCGTCCCGGTGGCGCCGGTGATCAGGCCATGGCGGTTCGCCATCGCAGGCAGTAAAAACAGCTCTTCTTCCAGCGTCCTGGCAATTAACAATGGTGTACTCATGATGCACGTCCTCTTTTTGTCCTGCGTCGAGTATAGGCAACCTGACGGCAATCTGGATGAGTAAATTCCTGAGTTTGCGGCGTATTACCCAGTGCGGACTATGCTTTTGCATACGGTTCACAATATTTTGGGAATGTATGTCCAGATTCTTTTTTAACGATCGCAAACAGCTGGTGAATGATGCTATTGAAGGCATTCTGATTTCAGCCCCGCACGGAAACCTCGTCAAACTTGATATTGACCCCGCCATTCGCATAGTCGCCCGCAGCGACTGGGACAAAAGCCGCGTGGCGGTGATTTCTGGCGGCGGCTCGGGCCATGAACCCGCGCATGCCGGGTTTGTCGGCAAAGGGATGCTGACGGCGGCGGTGTGCGGCGATCTGTTTGCCTCGCCAAGCGTGGATGCGGTGCTGAATGCCATTGTGGCCGTGACGGGCGACCGGGGCTGCCTGCTGATTGTGAAAAACTACACCGGTGACCGACTGAACTTTGGTCTGGCCGCTGAAAGAGCCAAACGCTACGGCCTGAAGGTCGAGATGGTGATCGTAGCGGATGACATTGCCCTGCCGGATAACAAACAGCCGCGCGGCATTGCCGGTACGGCGCTGGTGCATAAAATTGCGGGCTACGCCGCTGAGCAGGGAAAATCGCTATACGACGTGCGGGACATCGCCCAGCAGGCCTGCGATAACCTATGGAGCCTGGGTGTGGCGATGCAAACCTGTAATCTGCCGGGCAGCGATGACGAAGAGGGGCGCATAAAGCAGGGTCATGTGGAGCTGGGATTAGGTATTCACGGAGAGCCAGGTGCGTCCGTGGTGGATACGCAGAACAGCAAATCCATCATCGATACGCTGGTTACGCCGCTCAAAGCGCAGGCGGGCGAGGGGCGCTTTGCGGTGCTCATCAACAACCTTGGTGGCGTGTCGGCACTGGAAATGGCGCTGCTGACCAAAGAGCTGGCGCACTCGGCGCTGAAAGAGAACCTTGCGTATCTGATTGGCCCGGCACCGCTGGTGAGCGCGCTGGATATGAAGGGCTTTTCGCTGACGTTGCTCAAGCTCAACGACCTGTTTGAAAAAGCGCTTCATGCCGACGTTGAGACGCTGGGCTGGCAGAAGCCGGTGGCGTTTTCGCCCATGCGTACCGTTGCGCACAGCGCCCTTCACGATCGCGTGGAATATACCCCATCATCCAATCCTCAGGTTGAGGAGTATGTCGCGTCCGTAACGAAAACGCTGATCCAGCTGGAAAATCGCCTTAACGCGCTGGATGCAAAAGTGGGGGATGGTGATACCGGCTCTACCTTTGCGCAAGGCGCGCGGGATATTGCGCTGCGTCTGGACGAGAACAAACTCCCGCTGAACGACGTGTCGACGCTTCTGCTGCTGGTGGGGGAGCGGTTGGCAACGGTAATGGGCGGATCGAGCGGCGTGTTGATGTCGATCTTCTTCACCGCAGCTGGACAGAAACTTCATGATGGGCATTCATTGCCGCAGGCGTTGCAGAGCGGGCTGGCGCAAATGAAGCAGTACGGCGGGGCGGATCTTGGCGATCGCACGCTGATTGACGCGCTGCAGCCGGCGCTTGAGGCGTTGGAGAATGGCGATCTTCAGGCGGCCGCGCGGGCTGCACAGCAAGGTGCCGAGGCCACTGCGAAGATGGTGAAAGCCGGCGCGGGACGCTCGTCGTATGTGAATAAAGAGAATCTGGATGGCGTGACGGATCCGGGGGCTGTGGCGGTGGCAGAGGTATTTAAGGCGTTGGCGCAGTAGTTAAAATGGCCCGATGGCGCTATGCGCAACGGGCCACATCACATCAAAAATCCGCTTTCAATACCACGCGGTAACGGGCTTTTCCGTCACGCACATGCTGGATAGCTTCATTGATTTTCGACATTGGATACAGCTCGGTGGTTGGGGCCACTTTGGTACGTCCGGCAAACTTCATCAGCTTACGCAACTCGTACGGCGTACCGGTTGCGGAGCCGGACACGCTGCGATCCCCGCCAATCAAAGTAAACGCCGGAACCGGCAGCGGCTTCATGACTGCCCCCACGGTGTGGAAGTTGCCGCCGTAAGCCAGCGCTTCAAAGTACGGCTGCCAGTCGAGATCGACGTTGACGGTGTTGATGATCAGATCGAACTGACCCGCAAGCGCGTTCAGGGCCTGCGGATCGCGGCTATTCACCACTTTATCTGCACCCATCGCCAGCACTTCTTTCTCTTTCGCCGGGTTCGAACTAAACGCAGTGACTTCGCAGCCCATCGCGTGCAGCAGTTTGATGGCGATATGACCCAGACCACCAATACCAATCACGCCCACGCGGCTGGTGGCGGTGACATGGTGCATCAGCAGCGGTTTAAAGACGGTGATACCGCCGCACAGAAGCGGGCCTGCGGATTCAATGTCAATGCTGTCCGGCAGTGGGATAACCCATTGCCAGTCGGCGCGCAGTTTATCGGCGAAACCGCCCTTATTCAGGATGGTTGGCACTGCGCCTTCGAGGCAGTTGATCTGGTTACCGCTGATGCAGGCATCACAGTGACCGCAGCTGCGTGCCGTCCAGCCAATGCCCACGCGCTGGCCGATCTTCAGCCCTTTATCCTGCGCGGCGCTACCGAGCGCCACGACGCGACCGATAACTTCATGACCGGCAACGAGGGGATACCGTGAGAAGCCCCATTCGTTGTCGATCATTGAGAGATCCGAGTGGCAGATCCCGCAGTAATCAACCTGTACTTCGACGTCTTCTGCTTTTAGTTCGCCCGCATCGTACTCGTACAGCTCAAGTTCTGCACCCGCCTGCGGTGCGGCGTAGCTTTTTATCTTCGACATCGTGTTTCCCCCGTTATGGTGTGAACTGAGAGTGTAGAGCATTCAGTTCAGCGCCGCTTAACAGAAGAGGGCAGCAAAGATAATTACAGACTTTTCAGCATCCTGACTTCGCAATCAACGTGGCCGGTACAACCCAGCGGTGCATCGATATGCTCAAAGCCCAAATGCTCATACAGGCCAATGGCCTCTTTGAGGAAGGCGGTGGTTTCGAGGTAACAGCGTTTAAAACCCTGTGTACGCGCATGTTCAAGGGCAATCAGCGCCAGCTTTTTCGCCAGACCTTGCCCGCGTGCGCTCGGCAAGAAATACATTTTTTGCAGTTCGCAGATATCCGGTTCGCTGCAGCTCAATGGCGCCACGCCGCCGCCGCCCACGACCTTACCTTCCTGCTCGATGACCCAGTAGGCATGGCCAGGCTGGCTGTAAAGCTGGAAAAGCTCGTCAAGGTTCGGGTCGGCAACCGTATAGCCTTTATCGGCGGTCAGGCCATATTCTGCTGAGACGGTGCGGATAACAGCGGCGATAGCCGGGTTATCCTGCTCAGCGATCCGACGCATCGTCGTCGCGACGGGGGTAATCACGCTCATAGCATTACTCATGAAAAAAATAGACACACAATTTCTGTTAATAGCACTGCAGAAAGGGGAGTGCAAGAGAGGAGTTTTCAGGGAGAAAACCCCTTACGCCCTGAAGCGTAAGGGGTAAAAGCATTACAGCGCGGCAATAACCGCCTGCTGCTCAATCAACTTGGTCTTAGCATCTGCGAAAGCAACCAGACGTTCGCGCTCTTTTGCGATGACCGCTTCGGGTGCACGGGCCACAAAGCCTTCGTTCGCCAGTTTGCCTTCGATTTTGCCAATTTCCACATCGACTTTCGCCACTTCTTTCGCCAGACGTGCTAGCTCAGCATCTTTGTCGATCAGGCCTGCCATTGGGATCAGCAGCTCGGCACCGTCGATGATTTTGGTCACGGAGACCGGACCTTTGTCATCGGCAGGCAGCACGGTGATGCTTTCCAGACGGGCCATGGTTTTCAGGAAGGTGTTGTTCTCTGTAACACGACGAACAGCCGCTTCACTGCAGCCACGCAGCAGCAGTTCCAGAGGTTTACCCGGGGCGATGTTCATTTCTGCACGGATGTTACGTACAGCAACGATCGCCTGCTTCAACCATTCGGTATCGGCTGATGCGGCTTCATCCACTTTGGCCGCGTCAAATTCCGGGAACGGCTGCAGCATGATGGTGTCGGCATTGATGCCCGCAATCACCTTCACGCGCTGCCAGATGGTTTCGGTAATGAATGGAATGACCGGATGCGCCAGGCGCAGCAGACCTTCCAGAACGGTAATCAGCGTGTTACGCGTGCCGCGCAGCTCTGCTTCGGTACCGCCGTTCATTACCGGCTTCGCCAGCTCCAGGTACCAGTCACAGAACTGGTTCCAGGTGAATTCGTACAGGATGCCCGCCGCGATATCGAAGCGGTAGCTGTCCAGCGCCTCGCGGAACGCTTTCACCGTCTGGTTGAATTCCGCGAGGATCCAGCGGTCTGCCAGAGACAGAGTCATGTCGCCGCCATTGAAGCCGCAATCCTGCTCTTCAGTGTTCATCAGCACGAAGCGGCTGGCGTTCCACAGCTTGTTACAGAAGTTACGGTAACCTTCCAGGCGCTTCATATCCCAGTTGATATCACGGCCGGTCGAGGCCAGTGCCGCCAGAGTGAAGCGCAGAGCGTCGGTACCGTGCGGTTCAATTCCGTTCGGGAACTGTTTCTCGGTGCGCTTGCGGATTTTCTCTGCCAGCTGCGGCTGCATCATATTGCCGGTGCGTTTTTCCAGCAGCTCCTCCAGAGAGATACCGTCAACCATATCCAGCGGGTCGATCACGTTGCCCTTGGACTTGGACATCTTCTGGCCTTCGTCGTCGCGGATCAGACCGGTCATGTAGACGGTATGGAACGGAACCTGCGGCTTGCCGTCTTCGTCTTTGATGAAGTGCATGGTCATCATGATCATGCGGGCAATCCAGAAGAAGATGATGTCGAAGCCGGAAACCATCACGCTGGTTGGGTGGAACTGACGCAGCGCGTCGGTGTTTTCCGGCCAGCCGAGCGTGGAGAAGGTCCACAGTGCGGAGGAGAACCAGGTGTCCAGCACGTCTTCGTCCTGACGCAGGGCAACATCCGCGCTCAGGTCGTTTTCCTGACGTACTTCGTCTTCGGTGCGGCCAACGTAGACGTTGCCTTCGTTGTCGTACCATGCCGGGATGCGGTGACCCCACCACAGCTGACGGGAGATACACCAGTCCTGAATATCGCGCATCCAGGAGAAGTACATGTTTTCGTACTGCTTCGGCACGAACTGGATGCTGCCGTTCTCAACCGCTTCAACAGCCGGTTTCGCCAGCACGTCGGCACGCACGTACCACTGGTCGGTCAGCATTGGCTCGATAACCACACCGCCACGGTCGCCGTATGGCACAGTCAGGTCGTGAGGTTTGATCTCTTCCAGCAGGCCGAGAGCATCTACTGCAGCAACAATCGCTTTACGCGCGGCAAAACGTTCCAGCTTCTGGAACTCAGCCGGAATGTCGCTGGAGTAAACGTCGGATTCTTCACCTTTGGTGTCGTACACTTCTGCGCTTTCGCGGATATCGCCGTCGAAGGTCAGAATGTTGATCATCGGCAGGGCGTGACGACGACCGACTTCGTAGTCGTTGAAGTCGTGCGCGGGGGTGATTTTTACGCAGCCGGTGCCTTTTTCCATATCGGCGTGTTCGTCGCCCACAATCGGAATACGGCGGTTAACCAGCGGAAGCACAACGAATTTACCAATTAGATCTTTATAGCGCGGATCTTCCGGGTTGACGGCAACACCGGTATCGCCCAGCAGGGTTTCTGGACGGGTGGTCGCCACCACCAGATAATCTTTACCGTCTGCAGTTTTTGCACCGTCAGCCAGCGGATAGCGGATATGCCACATGGAGCCTTTAGACTCGCGGTTTTCCACTTCGAGGTCAGAGATCGCGGTGCGCAGTTTCGGATCCCAGTTTACCAGGCGTTTACCTCGGTAAATCAGATCTTCTTTGTACAGACGGACAAACACTTCTTTCACGGCGTTGGACAGGCCTTCATCCATGGTGAAGCGCTCGCGCTCCCAGTCCACGGAGTTACCGAGGCGGCGCATCTGACGGGTAATGGTGCCGCCAGATTCCGCTTTCCACTGCCAGATTTTGTCGATGAACGCGTCGCGACCGTAGTCGTGGCGGGTTTTACCTTCTTCAGCGGCAATTTTACGCTCAACCACCATCTGGGTCGCGATACCCGCGTGGTCAGTCCCCGCCTGCCACAGGGTGTTTTTACCCTGCATGCGCTGGTAGCGGATCATGGTGTCCATGATGGTCTGCTGGAAAGCATGACCCATATGCAAACTGCCGGTGACGTTCGGCGGTGGGATCATGATGCAGAAGGACTCTTTGCTTTCATCGCCGTTAGGCTTGAAATAGCCCTGCTGTTCCCAGTGCTCGTAAAGCGGCTGTTCGATATCGCGTGGGTTATATGTCTTTTCCATTATTTCCAGGTTGCCGTATTCAGGTTAAAACCAGCCAGGCGGTACGCCTTATAGCGTTCGCGCGCCAGTTGTTTTAAAGATTCTTCGTAAGGGACAAAGTCTACCACTTCTGTGAAAGCGGTGGCAAAATCTGCAAAATCTATCCGCAGGCTAATCAGAATATCGCGCGCGCTGCTGTTGCGCTTTTGCGGCCAGGCAATTTCTACCGGTGCGCCGCCGCGTGGACCTTCGCCAGACAAATTATGCGGAACAAAACTCTCCGGTGGGCGCGCCCACAGCGCTTCGTCAAGACGGATAGCCTGCTGTTCATCTTCACAGGCAATCAAAACGCGTTTGCCTGCGCGCCAACGTTCTGCGGCAATTTCACACACCAGTTGTTCAACGGCGCTGAGGCCATCCTGGTGGGTGTCGTTGTCCAGAAGGTAGAACGTTGCATTCTTCATATATGGGGCTTCTTGTGCTGACTTTAAATGCTTAAGCCGGGTGGCTATGTCGCCTTACCCGGCCTACGGTTTACTGCTCTGTTGGCCTTACTCGTCGCCGTTGAAACCCGCACGATTAAGCAGGAACTGCGACAGCAGCGCGACCGGACGACCGGTTGCGCCTTTGGCTTTACCGGAGCGCCATGCGGTGCCCGCGATATCCAGGTGCGCCCAGTTGTACTTGCGGGTGAAGCGTGCCAGGAAGCAACCGGCGGTAATAGCCCCACCAGGACGACCACCGATGTTCGCCATATCCGCAAAGTTGGACTCCAGCTGTTCCTGGAACTCGTCGCCGAGCGGCAGGCGCCACGCGCGGTCACCGGCTTGCTCGGACGCGCCGATAAGCTCATGCGCCAGCGGATTGTGGTTCGACATCAGGCCGGTGATATGGTGGCCCAGCGCAATCACGCAGGCACCGGTCAACGTGGCGACATCGATCACCGCTTCGGGTTCGAAACGCTCAACGTAGGTCAGCACGTCGCACAGCACCAGACGGCCTTCGGCGTCAGTGTTCAGCACTTCAATGGTCTGACCGGACATCGTGGTCAGTACATCACCCGGACGGTAGGCACGACCGCCAGGCATGTTTTCGCAGCCAGCCAGCACGCCAATGACGTTAATCGGCAGTTGAAGCTCAGCCACCATGCGCATCACGCCATACACCGCTGCCGCGCCGCACATGTCGTACTTCATCTCATCCATGCCTTCGGCAGGCTTGATGGAGATACCGCCGGAGTCGAAGGTCAGGCCTTTACCGACCAGCACAATTGGGCGTGCATCTTCAGACGGATTGCCCTTGTATTCAATAACCGACATCAGGGACTCGTTCTGGGAACCGTTGCCGACAGCCAGATAAGAGTGCATGCCCAGCTCTTTCATCTGCTGTTCGCCGATAACGCGGGTAATGACATTCTTGCTGTACGCGTCTGCAAGCTGGCGCGCCTGAGAAGCCAGATACGCTGCGTTACAGATGTTTGGCGGCATGTTGCCCAGATCTTTTGCCGCTTTGATCCCGGCAGCAATGGCCAGACCGTGCTGGATTGCGCGCTCGCCGCTCGTCAGTTCGCGACGGGTTGGCACGTTGAAGACCATCTTACGCAGCGGACGGCGCGGCTCGCTCTTGTTGGTCTTCAGTTGATCAAAGCTGTAAAGGCTCTCTTTTGCGGTTTCGACAGCCTGGCGTACTTTCCAGTAGGTATTACGGCCTTTGACGTGCAGTTCTGTCAGGAAGCAGACGGCTTCCATTGAGCCGGTATCATTCAGCGTATTAATTGTTTTTTGAATAACCTGTTTGTACTGGCGTTCATCCAGCTCGCGCTCTTTGCCGCAGCCAATCAGCAAAATACGTTCGGACAGGACGTTTGGAACATGATGCAGTAATAGCGTCTGCCCAGGTTTGCCTTCCAGTTCGCCACGACGCAGCAGCGCGCTGATGTAGCCATCACTGATTTTATCGAGTTGCTCGGCGATCGGGGAGAGGCGGCGTGGTTCAAAAACGCCGACAACGATGCAGGCACTCCGCTGTTTCTCCGGGCTACCGCTTTTTACACTGAACTCCATGCACTACGCTCCTGAATCTTAAAGACAACGGCGGCAGCTACGGCTAGAATTGAAACCTTTCGTAACTCATGTCCGCTGTTGTGGTGACTTCGTGTTAATCTTACGTTATTACGGTTTCGACACGTCAAAAAATGTCCTGAAGCGTGAATCCGACGGGTTTTATAATCTTAGCGATGATTTCGACGACTCAAGAGAATAAATGACGTTTAAGCCATGAAACAAGCAATTTTCCTGCAATAAGACGGGTTTTTACGGGCGTATTTAATGTGATAATCATAAGATATCTGGTGCGAGAGACGCTGAAGAGCCAACTGGCGATCCTCTTTATCCTTCTTCTGATCTTTTTCTGTCAGAAGCTGGTGAGGGTCCTCGGCGCGGCGGTTGACGGCGAAATTCCAACAAATCTGGTGCTTTCTCTGCTCGGGTTAGGTGTGCCGGAAATGGCGCAGCTTATCCTGCCGTTAAGCCTTTTCCTCGGTTTACTCATGACGCTTGGTAAGCTTTATACCGAGAGTGAAATCACGGTGATGCATGCCTGTGGTTTGAGCAAAGCCGTGCTGATAAAAGCCGCCATGGTGCTGGCGCTCTTCACGGGTATTGTTGCGGCGGTGAACGTAATGTGGGCGGGTCCTGCATCTTCTCGTCATCAGGACGAAGTGTTGGCGGAAGCCAAAGCAAACCCGGGTATGGCGGCGCTGGCGCAGGGCCAGTTCCAGCAGGCCACTGACGGAAACTCCGTTCTTTTCATTGAAAGCGTGGACGGCAGCCGCTTTAACGATGTCTTTCTTGCCCAATTACGCACTAAAGGGAATGCCCGTCCTTCCGTCGTGGTGGCCGATTCCGGTCAGCTGGCGCAGCGTAAAGATGGCTCTCAGATTGTGACGCTGAACAAGGGAACGCGGTTTGAAGGCACGGCCATGCTGCGCGATTTCCGTATTACCGATTTCCAGAACTACCAGGCGATTATTGGTCATCAGGCCGTCGCGCTCGATCCTACGGATACCGATCAGATGGACATGCGCACGCTGTGGAATACGGATACCGACAGAGCGCGTGCGGAGTTCCACTGGCGTCTCACCCTGGTCTTCACCGTGTTCATGATGGCATTAATTGTCGTTCCGCTTAGCGTGGTCAACCCGCGTCAGGGACGCGTGCTGTCCATGCTTCCGGCGATGCTGCTTTACCTGGTCTATTTCCTCCTGCAAACCTCCATTCGTTCCAATGGTGCTAAGGGTAAGCTCGACCCGATGATATGGACATGGACGGTCAACAGCTTGTATATCCTGCTGGCGCTGGGATTAAACCTGTGGGATACGGTGCCTATGCGCCGCCTTCGTGCCCGTTTCTCGCGTAAAGGAGCCATCTAATGCAGGCGTTTGGCGTTCTTGATCGCTATATCGGTAAAACCATTTTTACCACCATCATGATGACCCTGTTCATGCTGGTTTCGCTCTCCGGCATTATCAAATTTGTCGATCAGCTTAAAAAAGCCGGGCAGGGGAGCTATGACGCGCTGGGCGCAGGAATGTACACCCTGCTCAGCGTACCGAAAGACGTGCAGATTTTCTTCCCGATGGCGGCTCTGCTGGGCGCGCTGCTGGGGCTGGGGATGCTGGCACAGCGCAGCGAGCTGGTTGTTATGCAGGCATCGGGCTTTACCCGTATGCAGGTGGCACTGTCCGTCATGAAAACGGCGATCCCGCTGGTGTTGCTGACCATGGCAATCGGCGAGTGGGTGGCCCCGCAGGGCGAGCAAATGGCGCGTAACTATCGTGCGCAGGCCATGTATGGCGGTTCACTGCTCTCGACCCAGCAAGGGCTGTGGGCGAAAGATGGCAATAGCTTTGTCTACATCGAACGCGTAAAAGGCGATGATGAACTGGGCGGCGTTAGTATTTATACCTTCAACGATGAACGTCGTTTGCAGTCTGTGCGTCACGCTTCCTCGGCGAAGTTTGACCCCGACCATAAGCAGTGGCGTCTGTCGCAGGTTGACGAATCTAACCTGACCGATCCGAAACAGATCACCGGTTCCCAGACCGTTTCTGGCACGTGGAAAACCAACCTCACCCCTGACAAGCTGGGCGTTGTGGCGCTCGACCCGGATGCGCTCTCCATCAGCGGTTTGCACAACTATGTGAAATACCTGAAGTCGAGCGGGCAAGATGCCGGACGTTATCAGCTCAATATGTGGAGCAAAATCTTCCAGCCGATGTCCGTGGCGGTAATGATGCTGATGGCCCTGTCGTTCATCTTTGGCCCACTGCGTAGCGTGCCGATGGGGGTACGTGTTGTCACCGGGATCAGCTTCGGGTTTGTGTTCTACGTTCTCGATCAGATTTTCGGACCATTGACGTTGGTATACGGTATTCCGCCGGTCGTTGGCGCGCTGTTGCCAAGTGCCAGCTTCTTCCTGATCAGCCTCTGGCTACTTCTGAAACGCTCCTGATTGACCTCTCCTCGCTGCCGGTTCGCCGGGAGCGAGGCTAATCTCCTGTTTCACCCCGCACTTTTTCTCAGAACCTTCAACGTCTCGCCCCGAATTTGAGTATTATTGAGCGATAACGTCGTGAAGGGATCCTCTATGAAACAAATTCGAATGCTTGCCCAGTATTACGTCGATTTGATGATGAAGCTCGGGCTGGTGCGTTTCTCCCTGCTGCTGGCACTGGCGCTGGTCGTTTTGGCTATCGTGGTGCAGATGGCGGTGACCATGGTCCTGCATGGTCAGGTCGAAAGTATCGACGTGATCCGCTCTATCTTTTTTGGCCTGCTGATAACGCCGTGGGCGGTCTATTTTCTCTCTGTCGTGGTTGAACAACTGGAAGAGTCCCGTCAGCGTTTATCCAAGCTGGTGGACAAGCTGGAAGAGATGCGCGAGCGCGATCTGAAGCTCAACGTGCAGCTCAAGGACAATATCGCGCAGTTGAATCAGGAGATCGCCGATCGCGAGAAGGCGGAGGCCGAGCGTCAGACCACGCTGGAGCAGTTGAAAATCGAAATGAAAGAGCGTGAAGTGACGCAGATTCAGCTTGAACAGCAATCTTCTTTCCTGCGCTCCTTTCTTGATGCTTCGCCGGACCTGGTTTTCTATCGGAATGAAGACAAAGAGTTTTCCGGCTGTAACCGGGCGATGGAGCTATTAACCGGTAAAAGCGAAAAGCAGCTGGTTAATCTCAAGCCGCAGGATGTGTACTCCGAAGAGGCGGCGGCTAAAGTGATGGAGACCGATGAGAAAGTGTTCCGCCACAACGTTTCCCTGACCTATGAACAGTGGCTGGATTATCCGGACGGGCGCAAAGCCTGCTTTGAGATCCGTAAAGTTCCCTATTACGACCGCGTGGGGAAACGCCACGGGCTGATGGGCTTTGGCCGCGACATCACCGAGCGCAAGCGCTATCAGGATGCGCTTGAACGCGCCAGCCGCGATAAGACGACCTTTATCTCGACCATCAGCCACGAACTCCGTACGCCGCTTAACGGGATTGTGGGATTGAGCCGTATTCTGCTGGATACCGACCTTACCAGCGAGCAGGAGAAATACCTCAAGACGATTCATGTTTCGGCGGTTACGCTGGGTAATATCTTCAACGATATTATCGACATGGATAAAATGGAACGCCGTAAAGTCCAGCTTGATAACCAGCCTGTGGATTTTACCGGTTTCCTGGCGGACCTGGAGAATCTCTCCGGCCTGCAGGCACAGCAAAAAGGGCTGAGCTTTGTGCTGGAGCCCACGCTGCCGCTGCCGCATAAGGTGGTCACCGACGGTACTCGTTTGCGCCAGATCCTGTGGAATCTGATCAGCAACGCCGTGAAGTTTACCCAAAAGGGACGGGTTGCCGTTCGAATCCGCTATGACCAGGGCGACATGCTGCACTTCGAGGTAGAAGACTCCGGGATTGGTATTCCACAGGAAGAACAGGACAAAATCTTTGCTATGTATTATCAGGTGAAGGACAGCAACGGCGGTAAGCCTGCAACCGGCACGGGCATTGGCCTCGCGGTGTCTAAACGGCTCGCGAAAAGCATGGGCGGTGATATCACCGTATGCAGCCTGCCGGGCAAAGGCTCCACCTTCACGCTCACCGTGCATGCCCCGGCCGTGGCTGAAGAAGTCGAAGACACCTTTGAGAACGATGATATGCCGCTTCCGGCTCTGCATGTTCTGCTGGTGGAGGACATTGAGCTGAATGTGATTGTCGCGCGCTCCGTGCTTGAAAAACTGGGTAACAGCGTCGATGTGGCGATGACCGGGAAAGCCGCGCTGGAGATGTTTACGCCGGGTGAATATGACCTTGTGTTGCTGGATATTCAGCTGCCGGACATGACCGGGCTGGATATCTCACGTGAGCTGACGCGCAAATATGCGCCAGACGAGCTGCCGCCGCTGGTTGCCCTCACGGCGAACGTACTGAAAGACAAAAAAGAGTACCTCGATGCCGGTATGGATGATGTGCTCAGTAAGCCGTTGGCGGTGCCTGCCTTGACCGCCATGATCAAGAAGTTCTGGGATACCTGTGATGAAGAGGAGAGCACCATGACGTCTGTTGATAGCGCGAAAGCCCAAACGATACTCGATACAGCCATGCTGGAGCAGTACATTGATTTGGTTGGCCCAAAACTGATTACGGATGGACTGGCCGTCTTCGAAAAAATGATGCCAGGCTACCTGAGCGTACTGGAATCGAACCTCACCGCGCGTGACCAGAAAGGCATTGTCGAAGAAGGGCATAAGATCAAAGGTGCCGCGGGTTCGGTTGGGCTTCGCCACCTGCAACAGCTGGGCCAACAGATTCAGTCACCGGATTTACCTGCCTGGGAAGATAACGTAGGTGATTGGGTCGAAGAGATGAAACAAGAGTGGCAGAACGATGTGGCGGTACTGAAAGCCTGGGTGGATGACAGAAAAAAATGACCCCGGCTAAACCGGGGTGCGCGAATACTGCGCCAACACCAGGGAAATCGTGGCTGCGCCTGATTTTTTGTGTTGTTTTCGCATGGACGCCGCCTGAATATTTAGGCCGCACGCAGTTAAGATAGCAAATCTTAAATGATTTGTTACAGGAATCAGTGAAATGTGTGAAGCATAGCGTTTTAATCAGAATTATTAATGTGCTTCAGCGAGTTGCAAAGAAGGATCGTGATGATGAAAAAAGTGGGTGTCGTTCTGAGCGGATGCGGTGTGTATGACGGCTCTGAGATACACGAAGCGGTATTAACACTGCTGGCACTGGCCCGACAGGGTGCGGAAGTCGTTTGCTTTGCGCCGGATAAAAACCAGGTGGATGTATTAAATCATCTTACCGGCGAACCCATGGCCGAAACCCGTAACGTGCTGATTGAAGCCGCGCGCATTGTCAGGGGGGATATCCATCCTCTGGTACAGGCTGATGCCTCAGAACTTGATGCGTTAATTGTGCCGGGCGGCTTTGGTGCGGCCAAAAATCTGAGCAACTTTGCTTCACAGGGCGCGGAATGCCAGGTTGATGCGGATCTCAAAGCGCTGTCTCTGGCAATGCATGCGGCGGGTAAGCCGCAGGGCTTTATCTGTATAGCGCCGGCGATGTTGCCCAAAATTTTTGATTTCCCACTGCGTCTCACCATTGGGACCGACATTGATACCGCAGAAGTCATCGAAGAGATGGGCGGCGAGCACGTACCGTGTCCGGTTGATGACATTGTGGTGGATGAGGACAACAAAATTGTCACCACGCCTGCGTATATGCTGGCGCAAAATATTGCCGAGGCCGCCACGGGTATTGAAAAGCTGGTGGACCGCGTGCTGGTTCTCAGTGAATGAGGCGTAAAGTCGGTGCAGGTGCGTGGGTAAAACGCATCCTGCTGCGCGTCGTGCTCGTGCTGGCCGTCTTCTGGGGCGGTGGAATCGCTTTATTCAGTATTCTGCCGGTGCCGTTTTCGGCCGTTATGGTCGAACGTCAGATTGGAGCATGGTTCATCGGCGATTTCGGCTATGTCGCACACTCCAATTGGGTGAGCGCGGATGAGATCTCGCCGTTCATGGGGTTGGCGGTGATCGCGGCAGAAGACCAGAAATTCCCGGAGCACTGGGGATTTGACGTGACAGCCATCGAGAAGGCACTTGCCCATAACGAGCGCCATGAAAATCGCGTGCGAGGGGCGTCGACGCTATCGCAGCAGACGGCAAAAAATCTGTTTTTATGGGATGGCCGAAGCTGGGTTCGAAAAGGGCTGGAAGCCGGATTGACGCTGGGGATGGAAACGGTCTGGAGCAAAAAACGCATTCTAACCGTTTATCTTAATATTGCGGAGTTTGGTGACGGCGTGTTTGGCGTCGAGGCTGCATCGCAGCGCTATTTTAATAAGCCCGCCAGCCGGCTGAGTATGTCCGAAGCCGCGCTGTTAGCTGCTGTACTCCCTAATCCGATCCGTTTTAAGGCCAATGCTCCCTCGGGCTACGTGCGAAGCCGTCAGGCGTGGATCATGCGCCAGATGCGTCAGTTGGGCGGAGAAGGTTTTATGCAGCGTAACAATCTGATGTAGGGCGGGTAAGCGCAGCGCCACCCGCCGACGTGGCGGACGTTAGTCTTCGTCAAACCCGGCATTAAACAGAGCAACCACCGCCGCCAGCGCTTCCTCTTCCTGAGGGCCGGTCGCTTCGACTTCAATTTGACGGCCTTTGGCTGAGTCCAGCATCAGCAGGGCTATCACGCTGTTGGCTTCCGCTTCGGTGCCTTCATCGTTACGCAGCAGGACTTCTGCATCGAAACCCTGCATCAGCTCAAACAGCTTCATCGCCGGGCGTGCATGCATGCCCAGCTTATTGGTGATCTCAACAGTCTGTTTTACGGTCATGTTTTACGTTTTTCCAGCGTGCGATGACGGGACTGAACGTTCTTGCCGCGTGAACGGAAATAGTCGGCCAGCTGTTCGGCAATATAAACCGAACGATGTTTACCGCCGGTACAGCCAATCGCCACCGTCAGATAGCTACGATTGTTTGTCTCCAGCATTGGTAACCATAGCTCAAGGTAGCTTCGCGTCTGGTAGATAAAATTGTGAACTTCTGTGTGCCTGTCGAGGAACGCCGCAACGGGTTTATCCAGACCGGTCATTGGACGCAGTTTAGGATCCCAGTGCGGGTTAGGCAGGAAGCGCACGTCGAAAACATAATCCGCATCGATAGGGATACCGTGCTTGAAGCCGAATGATTCAAACACCATTGTCAGCTCTCGCTCGCGTTTGCCCAGCAGTCGGGTACGCAGCATCTCCGCCAGCTCGTGAACGGACATCTCTGAGGTGTCGACAATCAGATCCGCGCGTGAACGCAGCGGCTCCAGCAAATCACTCTCTTCATCGATAGCGCTCTCCAGTGAAAGGTTCTTACTGGAAAGCGGGTGCAGACGACGGGTGTCACTGTAACGACGGATGAGCGTATTGCGGTCAGCGTCAAGGAACAGCAGCTGAGGCGAGAAGGTATCAGGCAGATTGCTCATCGCCTGCTCAAAGATTTCAGGTGATTCCGGCATGTTACGGACGTCGATGCTGACGGCCGCAGAAATCTGTCTTTCCGCAAGCGTCCGCGCCAGATCGGGCAACAACACCACCGGCAGGTTATCTACGCAGTAAAAACCCATATCTTCCAGTGCGCGCAGGGCGACGGATTTTCCCGACCCCGAACGACCACTGACGATCATCAGCACCATGTTCCGTTTCTCCTCAGGACAACAGATGTGAAGGCCATCTCCCGGTTATGCATCATCCTGAATGCCTTCTGCTTCAGTGATAATTTGATAAAGTTCTTCATCACTCTGGGCTGAACGCAGTCGACGGCAAATGGTTTTATCGGCAAGGCGTTTTGCCACCAGTGACAGCGTATGCAGATGGGTCTTCGTCTGGTCAGCAGGCACCAGCAGCGCGAAGAGGAGGTCGACCGGCTGGTTATCGATAGCATCGAAGGCGATAGGCGTTTCAAGCTGCACAAACACGCCGACGGCACGCAATGTGTCTTCTTCCAGTTTGCCATGCGGGATCGCGATGCCGTTGCCGATGCCGGTACTGCCCATTTTTTCACGGGTCAGAATGGCTTCGAATACGACCTGTGGCGGCAGGCCCAGCTGTTTTGCGGCCAGTTCACTGATGATCTCCAGCGCACGTTTCTTGCTCTGGCAGTGAACGCCACTGCGGGTACATTCCTGGTTAAGGACATTGCTCAGTTGAAGAGCGGAATCGTTGTTCATCATAATTTCACCTAAGCGCTAACTGTACAAATGGCCTGTTGTGTTTCACAACAGGCCTTCCTGCACCCGTTAACTGCCCGGACAATTAGTGTTGTTTCAGTTTGTCTTTATGTTTATTAAGCTGTCGCGCAAGCTTGTCAATCAAGCCGTCGATAGCCGCGTACATGTCTTGCCCTTCCGCACTAGCATGGAGTTCACCCCCGTTAACGTGCAGGGTTGCATCCGAGATATGAGTCACTTTCTCCACTTTCAACACAATATAGACCTGATTGATCCTTTCGAAATACTGCTCGAGTTTCGCGAATTTCGTGTTCAGGAAATCGCGTAAAGCCTCAGTAATCTCGACATTTTGTCCAGTGATGTTGAGCTGCATAGTGTCTTCCTTATCGGTTGTGTCAGACCAGCTGTTTACGCTGGTTGGACGGCGGAATGGATAAAGACTCTCGATACTTCGCAACGGTACGACGTGCCACCATAATACCCTGGTCGGACAACATGGTGGTTAACTTACTGTCGCTCAGTGGCTTCGCGGGGTTCTCCGCGGCGATCAACTTCTTCACCAGGGCACGGATTGCCGTGGATGAGGCTTCGCCGCCACCCTCAGTATTCACATGGCTGGAGAAGAAATACTTAAGCTCAAAAATACCGCGCGGACTGTGCAAATACTTTTGCGTCGTCACGCGAGAAATGGTGGATTCGTGCATCTCGACGGCCTGGGCGATGTCTGCCAGAACCATCGGCTTCATAAACTCTTCACCTTGCTCAAAGAAGGCCTGCTGCTGTTCGACAATACAGCGACTGACGCGGAGTAGCGTATCATTTCTGCTCTCAAGGCTTTTGATCAACCATCGCGCTTCCTGCAGATTGCTTCGAATATATTGATTGTCGGAGTCGTTACGCGCGCTGGTGCACATGGAGGCGTATTGCTGGTTGATTTGCAGGCGAGGAATACTGTCTGAGTTCAGTTCAACGACCCAACGGTCATTGTGCTTTCTGACCAGTACATCAGGGATGACATACTCGGGTTCGCTGGTCTGGATCGACTGACCAGGGCGCGGATCGAGCGACTGGATCAGGTTAACCGCTTCCTTCAGCACGTCTTCCTTCAGGCGCGTGACGCGCATCAGGGTGCGGAAATCATGGTTGGCCAACAGATCCAGATGATCGCTGATGATGAGACGGGCCTCATTGATCCACGGCGTTGCTTTGTCGAATTGCGAAAGTTGGATCAGCAGGCAGTCCCGCAGATCTTTCGCCGCCACGCCTACCGGATCGAAGCGCTGTATACGCTTTAAAACGGCTTCAATCTCTTCAAGTTCGATCTCTTCATCGCCGATGCTTTCCAGAATATCGTCCAGCGTGACGGTCAAATAGCCGGTGTCATCAACGGCATCGACAATGGACGTCGCAATGGCACGATCGGTATCGGAGAACGGGGTGAGCTCCACCTGCCACATGAGGTAATCCTGCAGTGACTGAGTGGTTTCACCCTGATAAACCGGTAGCTCATCGTCCTGGTAGTCTGCACGCGTTCCGGAAGGGGTTCCGGCGGTGTAGATTTCATCCCAGCTGGCATCCAGCGGAAGCTCGTCCGGCATCTCTTTTTGTTCGAGCGCATCAGCGGTGTCGAGCGTTTCAGTGTCCTGCGTTTGCTGAGTGTCTACCTCTTCATGAAGATCGGTTTGCTCCAACAGCGGATTGCTGTCCAGCGCTTGCTGGAGCTCCTGCTGGAGTTCTAAAGTGGACAGTTGCAACAGACGGATTGCCTGCTGTAACTGCGGCGTCATTGCCAATTGTTGGCTGAGCCTTAATTGCAAACCTTGCTTCATGTTCAGAGCATTTTTCTCCGGTTCGGCGTTACGTTACCTCTACCCTATCAGAGTCTGAAGTCTTCCCCAAGGTACACGCGCTTAACATGTTCATCTTCGAGGATTTGCTGCGGCGTACCGTGAGCGATCAGATGGCCCTGACTTACGATATAGGCACGTTCACATACGGCCAGCGTTTCACGGACGTTGTGGTCAGTGATCAACACGCCCAGCCCGCTGTCGCGCAGGTGCTCAATAATGCGTTTAATGTCGATAACGGAGATGGGATCAACGCCCGCAAAGGGTTCATCCAGAAGGATAAATTTCGGATTGGCCGCCAGCGCACGCGCAATTTCTACACGTCGACGTTCACCACCGGATAATGCCTGACCGAGGCTATCGCGAAGATGTTCAATGTGGAACTCTTCCATCAGCTCATTGGCGCGATCCTGACGCTGTTCGCTGGTCAGATCGTCACGAATTTGCAGAACCGCCATCAGGTTATCGAAAACGCTGAGTCGGCGGAAAATAGACGCTTCCTGAGGCAAATAGCCGATACCACGACGTGCGCGCGCATGCAGCGGGAGCAGGCTGATGTCTTCATCATCGATGATGATGTTGCCTGCGTCGCGCGACACAATGCCCACGACCATGTAGAAGGTGGTGGTTTTACCCGCACCGTTCGGGCCAAGCAGACCCACAATTTCGCCGGAGTTAACGGTCAGACTGACATCTTCTACGACACGGCGACCCTTGTAGGCTTTCGCGAGATTTTTTGCAGTTAATGTTGCCATAACGAATTAGTTACTCTTCTTCTGTGCCGGGGCCTGGCTTTTGCCTTTATCCTGCAGCTGCGAAGGAACAAGCACGGTGGTGACGCGTCTTCCTTTCTCGCTGGAGGCCTGCATTTTTTGCTCTTTCACCAGATAGGTGATCCGATCGCCGGTGATATTGCTGTCGAGCTGTTCCAGATACGCATTACCGGTCAGGATCACCAGATCCTTCGCCAGCTCATAGTGCATATGCGAGGCGCGACCTTTCACCGGTTTGCCGTTGTCCTGCATCTGATAGAACGTGGCAGGGTTGCCGTAGCCATCAATAATCTCTTTGCCCTGTTCGCCACCAGGGCGAGTGACGACCACTTTGTCGGCGTTAATTTTGATGGTGCCCTGGGTCATGACGACGTTGCCCGTGAAGGTGACGACGTTCCCCTGCATATCGAGAGACTGGGTATCAGACTCGATATGAATCGGCTGTTCAGTGTCTCCCGTCACAGCAAACGCGGGAAGACTGGTTGCCAGTATCGCACTGGCGATAATTACTTTAAGGCTGAGTTTGTTTGTTTTGAATTTCATAGGAGGTTCTAACCTTTTCAATCAGCTCGGCGTTTTTGCTGCGTAAGTTCCCGCGCATTCTCAGACCGCTGGAATTAAATGTTGTGCCATACAGGGTGACCAGATCCTGAGAGGTTACATCCTGAGTCACCAGGTTTATCTGGGCGTTATCCGTCGTGATTTTGCGCAGTTGCGAGTCAGGCGCCAGGGCGTTGACTTCAACGTGGCCATACAGATAAAGCATACGGTCATTCGTCAGTTTTGCCCGGTCTGACTTTATCGACCATGTTGGGACTTTGTTGGTATCGAACGTCGTCATTACCGGTTGGGTAAACCACGTAATACCGTCATCTGAAAAATATTCAACATGCTGGGCAATCAGGCGATAGTTCAACGCGCCTTCCGGGCTATAAACCACGGTGTCGCTGTGATCGCTTTTGTAGGTGGGATCGCTCGTGTTGACCACTTCCGTTTGCGTATCGTCGCGGTCGGCAAGGTTCACCCCAATCAATACCAGTACGGCAAGCGAAAGCAGAATGATAACCCAACGTCTGGTTTTACTCATATCGATTGCCCTTTGGCCTCATCAAGCTTGCCCTGCGCCAGCAGAAGCAGATCGCATACTTCACGTACGGCACCGCGGCCGCCGTTAATATGGGTAACATAATCAGCACGCGGGATCAGCAATGGATGCGCGTCCGCCACGGCGATGCTCAGACCCACCTCGGCCATCACCGGCCAGTCAATCAGATCGTCCCCGACATAGGCGACGTTTTCCGGTGCGATAGCCAGTTTTCCGAGCAAATCCTTAAAGGCCACCATCTTATCGGATTGGCCCTGATAAAGATGGGTAATACCCAGCGTTTCGCAGCGGTCTTCTACCAGTTTAGCTTTACGTCCGGTGATGATAGCAACTTCAATACCGGATGTGAGCGCGCAGCGAATTCCGTAGCCGTCGCGAACGTTAAAGGCCTTCAGCTCTTCGCCATTGTTGCCCATATAAATCAGGCCATCGGAAAGCACACCATCCACATCCAGAATCAGCAGGCGGATGTTTTTCGCCTTTGCCATCATGTGGGTACTGACCGGACCATAACAGGTTGCAAGGGATGCACCCGCATTACTCATTGTCTTATCCTTCATTACACTACGCCTGCGCGCAGCAGATCATGCATATGTACCACACCCAGCAATTGGTCGCCATCGGCAACCATCACTGAGGTGATATGACGGGACTGCATCAGATTCAGCACATCCACCGCCAGCGTGCCTGGACGCACACGAACGCCGCCAGGCGTCATGACATCGGCGATCCCGAGCGTGCGGACATCAACGCCCATATCGAACACGCGGCGTAAGTCGCCGTCGGTGAAAATTCCCTGAATAATCATCAGGTCGTCACATACCACCGTCATACCGAGGTTTTTACGGGTGATTTCAAGCAGAGCATCGCGCAAAGAGGCGTCTTTACTGACATGAGGGATCTCATCGCCAGTATGCATAATATCGTTCACCCGCAGCAGCAGTTTTCGCCCCAATGCGCCGCCAGGATGGGAAAGCGCAAAATCTTCAGGCGTGAAACCACGTGCTTCAAGTAGCGCAACGGCAAGAGCATCCCCCATCACCAGCGCAGCAGTGGTGCTGGAGGTGGGCGCAAGGCCTAGCGGGCAGGCTTCTTTAGGTACTTTAACGCACAGGTGAATATCTGCTGCCCGCGCCATGCTGCTTTCCGGGCGGCTGGTCATGCAAATAAGCGGAACATGCAGTCGCTTCAAGACCGGGATCAGCGCCAGGATCTCATTGGACTCACCCGAATTCGATAACGCAATGACCACATCCTGCGGCGTAACCATGCCCAGGTCGCCGTGCGCGGCTTCCCCTGGATGAACGAAGAAGGAGGAGGTTCCGGTGCTGGCAAACGTCGCCGCCATTTTACGTCCAATGTGACCGGACTTGCCCATCCCCATTACCACGACTTTACCGGCACAGTAGAACATCTTCTCACATGCCTGACTAAAATCCTGGTTAATGTACTGATCTAACTGCGCCAGACCTTCACGTTCAATCTCCAGAACGTCTTTGCCTGCTTTCTGAAAGTCAAAACCCGGCTGCAATTCTATTTGCGACATAATGCGTTTCCGTTTACCCAGAGAGAAGAGGCGAGAGCCAGTACAGCATCGCCATCCATACGATAAATCCACCCGTCAGCAGCGCGCCTGCGCCTTTGCCGATCTGTCGTTGCCGCCGCCAGCAGAGCAGGGCAAAAATGACGCTAACCAGCAACATCACACCATAGTCGCGCGTGAATGCCATCGTATTAAACGGCCCCGGTGCTATCAGGGCGGGCAGCCCCATCACGATGGCGATATTAAAAATGTTGGACCCGATGATATTGCCAATGGCGATGTCATCTTCGCCTTTACGTGCGCCAGCAATCGCCGTGGCCAGTTCTGGCAGGCTGGTGCCGATAGCGATAACCGTCAGGCCAATGGTCAGTTCGCTCATGGCGAAAAAGTTTGCCAGTACCGTGGCGTTATCCACTACCATACGGGTCGCCATGGGCATAATGATCAGTGCGACGCCCAGCCAAAGCAGCGCCACTGGCAGCGTGCCTTCACGCGGAAGTTCAGCGACCTGCTCGCGAGTCAGGCTGTCATGACCCTGTTTTTCAGCCTGGCGGGCGATTTTAACACTATAAAGCAGCCAGATGACTGCCAGTGCCAGCAAGAATATGCCGTCGCTGTAGCTCAGCACGCCGTCATAAAATACGCAGCCCGCCAACAGGCTTACGATTAACATTAGCGGCAATTCACGGCGCAGAACATCGGAATGCACGCGAAATGGATGCAGGAGAGCCGCTAAGCCTAAAATAAGGAGAATATTAACGATGTTAGAGCCAATTGCGGTGCCGATTGCAAGGTCGACCTGCCCATGCAGTGATGCCGTGACCGAGACGATGATTTCAGGAAGAGAGGTCCCGACACTGACAACGGTCATCCCGATGACAATAGGCGGTACGCCAATCAGCCGGCACAGGATGGATGCAGCAAACACTAAACGGTCAGCACTGTAGACCACCAAAAGTAAACCAATTATTAACAGTGCTGTTGCTAAAAGCATCAAAAGTCCTTTCTTCAGGTATACTTGCCGGTCCACCGCGCAGGAATTGTTGGCGCTGCATACAGTCTGAGACGTAACGAATTCCTAATTTTGACTTTATGCGCCGGAAAAGTAAAACAAATGCCAGCTTTCGCTAACCTCTCCAGCCAATATTCTGTAAAAATGTGGGGTTTAGGGCTGATTTAAGCTTCACGCTTCGCATGAAGCAGGGCAAGAAAGGAACCGTAAATGAGCCAAACGCTGGCGAATATAGTCGATGTCCGTGGAGTGAGTTTTTCTCGCGCCAATAGATTGATATTTGATGATATTTCGTTGACCGTACCGCGTGGCAAGATTACCGCCATTATGGGGCCATCAGGGATCGGTAAAACGACCCTGCTGCGACTCATCGGTGGACAGATCCCACCGGATAGCGGTGAAATTCTCTTCGACGGTGAAAACATCCCGGAGATGTCACGATCGCGCCTGTATACTGTTCGTAAGCGCATGAGCATGCTCTTTCAGTCGGGGGCACTGTTCACGGATATGAACGTCTTTGATAACGTGGCCTACCCACTGCGCGAGCACACCAGTCTGCCGCCAGAACTGCTGAAAAGCACGGTGACGATGAAGCTTGAAGCTGTCGGGCTGCGAGGGGCGGCAAAATTAATGCCGTCTGAACTCTCAGGCGGTATGGCACGTCGCGCGGCGCTGGCGCGAGCCATTGCGCTCGAACCTGATTTAATCATGTTCGACGAACCTTTCGTTGGGCAAGACCCCATCACCATGGGCGTGCTGGTGAAGTTAATCTCAGAATTGAACAGCGCGCTTGGCGTCACCTGCATCGTGGTTTCGCACGATGTACCGGAAGTGCTGAGCATTGCTGATTACGCCTATATCGTGGCAGACAAAAAGATCGTCGCACACGGTAGCGCTCAGGCGCTGCAGGACAATTGCGACCCGCGGGTGCGGCAGTTCCTGGACGGCATCGCTGATGGGCCAGTTCCGTTCCGTTATCCTGCGGGCGACTATCGTGACGATTTATTGGGAATAGGGAGTTAAGCCACTCATGCTGTTAAATGCGTTGGCCGCTCTTGGACACCGTGGCATAAAAACCATCAGGACGTTCGGGCGTGCCGGATTGATGTTATTCAACGCGCTGGTCGGCAAACCGGAATTCCGTAAGCACGCGCCGTTACTGGTGCGACAGCTCTACAATGTCGGCGTGCTGTCGATGCTCATTATCATTGTTTCCGGGCTGTTTATCGGCATGGTGTTGGGGCTTCAGGGTTATCTTGTACTGACAACCTACAGCGCGGAAACCAGCCTTGGGATGCTGGTGGCGCTCTCGCTGCTGCGTGAGCTGGGGCCGGTTGTTGCTGCGCTGTTGTTCGCCGGTCGAGCGGGATCGGCGTTAACCGCCGAAATTGGCCTGATGCGTGCGACCGAACAGCTTTCCAGCATGGAGATGATGGCGGTGGATCCGCTGCGTCGCGTCATTTCCCCGCGTTTCTGGGCGGGGGTGATTTCCTTGCCGCTGCTGACTATCCTCTTCGTCGCCGTAGGGATCTGGGGCGGTTCGCTGGTTGGCGTGCACTGGAAAGGTATTGATGCCGGATTCTTCTGGTCCGCCATGCAGGATGCCATCGATTTACGGATGGACCTGGTTAACTGCCTGATTAAGAGCGTGGTATTTGCCATTACGGTCACCTGGATTGCCTTGTTTAACGGTTACGATGCCATCCCGACGTCTGCGGGCATTAGCCGTGCAACTACACGTACTGTTGTACATTCGTCGCTGGCCGTACTGGGTCTGGATTTTGTGCTCACCGCACTGATGTTTGGGAATTGAGTTCATGCAAACGAAAAAAAATGAAATTTGGGTTGGCGTGTTCCTGGTGCTGGCACTGCTGGCGGCACTGTTCATCTGCCTGAGAGCGGCGGATATCACGTCTGTTCGCACCGAGCCAACGTATCGCATTTATGCGACCTTCGATAACATCGGTGGCCTGAAGGCACGTTCACCGGTACGTATTGGTGGTGTGGTGATTGGGCGCGTGACTGACATTACGCTTGATGAGAAAACGTATCTGCCGCGCGTCGCGATGGATATTGAAGAGCGCTACAACCATATTCCTGATACCAGCTCGCTTTCCATTCGTACCTCGGGTCTTCTGGGCGAGCAGTATCTGGCCCTGAACGTCGGTTTTGAAGATCCGGAGCTTGGAACGACTATCCTTAAAGACGGTAGCGTTATCCAGGATACGAAGTCCGCGATGGTGCTGGAGGATATGATTGGTCAGTTCCTTTACAACAGTAAAGGGGATGAGAAAAATGCTGCTTCTGCCCCTGCGCAGAGTGAAGACCATACTAACGTCACGCCGACCCCTGGCACGACGAATTAATATCAGGAGAAGTCATTCATGTTTAAACGCCTGTTAATGGTTGCCATGCTGGTTGTCGCCCCTCTCACTGCAGTCCATGCGGCAGACCAGAGTAACCCATACAAACTGATGGATGAGGCTGCGAAGAAAACGTTCGATCGCCTTAAAAATGAACAGCCTAAAATCCGTTCAAATCCTGATTATCTCCGTGAGGTCGTTGATCAGGAACTGCTGCCGTATGTGCAGATCAAATATGCGGGCGCGCTGGTGCTGGGCCGCTATTACAAAGATGCCACTCCTGCACAGCGTGAAGCGTACTTTGCTGCCTTCCGCGAATACCTGAAACAGGCTTATGGTCAGGCGCTGGCGATGTACAACGGTCAGAGCTATCAGATTGCACCGGAACAGCCGCTGGGTGATGCGACCATTGTGCCAATCC
The DNA here is from genome assembly GCF_036903355.1 of Enterobacter sp. UNJFSC 003. Taxonomy (NCBI): domain Bacteria; kingdom Pseudomonadati; phylum Pseudomonadota; class Gammaproteobacteria; order Enterobacterales; family Enterobacteriaceae; genus Enterobacter; species Enterobacter sp. UNJFSC 003. The sequence goes on along the minus strand of NZ_JBAKHK010000006.1, from coordinate 142,366 downwards.
GCGTCACTATTATCGATCCTAACGGTCGTCCGCCGGTTCGCCTGGACTTCCAATGGCGTAAAAACAGCCAGACTGGTAACTGGCAGGCATATGACATGATCGCCGAAGGGGTGAGCATGATCACCACTAAACAAAACGAGTGGAGCGATCTGCTGCGCACCAAAGGCATTGATGGCCTGACCGCACAGCTGCAGTCTATCTCTCGTCAGAAAATTTCGCTGGACGAGAAAAAGTAATGTCACAGCAATTGAGTTGGGCACGCGAGGGCGAGAGGTTAAAACTCTCTGGTGAACTCGATCAGGATCTGCTGAACCCGCTATGGGATAAGCGTCATGAAGCCATGCAGGGCGTTACGCTGATCGATTTATGCAACGTCACGCGGGTTGATACCGCGGGTATTGCGCTGCTGGCCCATCTTGTTGCTGTCGGTAAAAAGCAGGGCACAAGCGTTACGCTTCACGGCGCAAGCGATAATGTCGTGACGCTTGCACAGCTCTACAATTTGCCGCAGGACGTATTACCTCGTTAATATTTTCAGTGCGTTACTTCTGAAAGCCCCGACAGTTTCATCGTCGGGGCTTTTTGCTTGTTTAAGACGACGCCACTTTGCTCTAAGATGTTGGGCTTGTTTTCACTATCAGATGATGTAGAACCCATGGAAAATAATGAAATCCAGACAGTGCTGATGAATGCACTCTCCCTTCAGGAAGCCCACGTCTCTGGCGATGGCAGTCACTTCCAGGTTATTGCTGTGGGTGAGATCTTCGACGGTATGAGTCGTGTGAAGAAACAGCAGGCTGTTTACGCGCCGCTGATGGAATACATTGCGGATAACCGCATCCACGCCCTGTCGATTAAAGCGTTCACCCCGCAAGAGTGGGCTCGCGATCGCAAACTAAACGGTTTTTGAGCTGAGGGCGTTACGCCCGCAGCACGGTTGAATTCATAAGAGAGCAAACAATGGACAAATTTCGTGTACAGGGGCCAACGCGTCTCCAGGGCGAAGTCACAATTTCTGGCGCCAAAAACGCGGCGCTGCCGATCCTCTTCGCTGCGCTGCTCGCGGAAGAGCCGGTAGAAATTCAGAACGTACCGAAACTGAAAGATATCGACACCACCATGAAGTTGCTCGGTCAGTTGGGCACCAAAGTTGAGCGTAACGGTTCCGTCTGGATCGACGCCAGCAACGTGAACAACTTCTCAGCCCCTTACGACCTGGTGAAAACCATGCGTGCGTCCATCTGGGCGCTTGGCCCGCTGGTGGCGCGCTTTGGTCAGGGTCAGGTGTCTCTGCCAGGCGGTTGCGCCATTGGCGCGCGTCCGGTTGATTTGCATATCTTTGGCCTGGAAAAACTGGGCGCGGAGATCAAACTGGAAGAAGGTTACGTTAAGGCGTCCGTTAATGGCCGTCTGAAAGGCGCGCACATTGTCATGGATAAAGTGAGCGTTGGCGCGACCGTCACCATCATGTCTGCGGCAACGCTGGCAGAAGGCACTACCATCATTGAAAACGCCGCGCGCGAGCCGGAAATTGTAGATACCGCCAACTTCCTCGTGGCGCTGGGGGCTCAAATCTCCGGTCAGGGTACCGACCGTATCACCATCGAAGGCGTTGAGCGTCTGGGTGGCGGTGTGTATCGCGTTCTGCCAGACCGCATCGAAACAGGGACCTTCCTGGTGGCGGCAGCCATTTCTGGCGGCAAGATTGTGTGCCGTAATGCTCAGCCTGATACGCTGGATGCCGTTTTGGCTAAGCTGCGTGACGCGGGGGCAGATATTGAGACGGGTGAAGACTGGATCAGCCTGGACATGCATGGCCAGCGTCCGAAAGCGGTCAACGTGCGTACTGCACCGCATCCGGCTTTCCCGACCGACATGCAGGCGCAGTTTACCTTGCTGAACCTTGTTGCTGAAGGCACCGGCTTCATCACTGAAACCATTTTCGAAAACCGCTTTATGCACGTACCGGAACTGATCCGTATGGGGGCACGTGCTGAGATCGAAAGTAATACGGTGATTTGCCACGGTGTAGAAAAACTGTCAGGAGCCCAGGTGATGGCGACCGATCTGCGTGCGTCGGCGAGCCTGGTGCTGGCTGGCTGTATTGCGGAAGGCACGACGGTTGTTGATCGTATTTACCACATCGATCGTGGCTACGAGCGTATCGAAGATAAATTGCGCGCGCTGGGTGCTAATATCGAGCGTGTGAAGGGCGAGTAATCGTTCCGGCAGCCCCCTGCCAGAAATGACCGGGGGGTTGCTGTTCCTGTCAAAAAAAGGGCATCACACTCGTTGCTCTCTCTTCATTTTTTTCTGACGAATCATGCGTGTTCTGTCGATAAACTCATGGGTAATGGGATCGTGGTAGCGTGAAGGCCAGATCACCCACGGATGCGTATCCAGTGCCGTTGCGATAATCAGTTCACCCTTTGGCCACGGGCGTGTCAGGGCGTTTGCCAGTGTTGACGAGCTCAAGCCACTGCGGCGTGATTCCGCTGCAAGCGATGTCCCTTTTTTGCGTAATGCAGCAATAATATCTGCGGTGTGCCAGTCGATAAATTTCGTATCCATAACGCTGTCCTTATGTTCGTCTTTACCTACGCCATTTCTCCTGAAATGACCGCCTTACTATACCGCCTTAGAACCCGTGCTTTAAAAAGTTCGAGTTACTGGAAGCAATATTCAGAATAAGGCATGGCTTTATTCATGCGGCCTGTAAGCTGATGATTTAACGTGAATATGGAATTTATTGGCACTTATGAGAATTCCCCGTACAGCGTACGGGGAAGGGAGGAGAAATTAACGGTCGCGCTGAACAGCGATGTGGGCAAGACCGATCAGGGCATCACGCCATGGGCTGTCTGGAATCACCTGAAGCGCCTCGATGGCTTTGTCTGCCTCTTCTTCAGCACGCTGGCGCGTCCATTCCAGAGAACCGCAGATAGCCATTGCTTCCAGTACAGGTTCCAGAAGATGGCGACCATTTCCCTGCTCGATCGCGTCGCGGATCATTTGCGCCTGTTCAGGGGTACCATTGCGCATAGCATGGAGCAGCGGCAGTGTCGGTTTACCCTCGTTCAGGTCATCCCCGACGTTTTTACCGAGCGTCTCACCGTCAGCGCTATAGTCCAGCAGATCGTCGATCAGCTGAAATGCGGTACCAAGGTAACGGCCATAATCCTGCAGCCCTTTTTCCTGAGCGTCGGTACAGCCCGCCAGGATGCCGGAACACTGGGCAGCCGCTTCAAACAGACGCGCCGTTTTGCTGTAGATCACACGCATGTAATTTTCTTCGGTGATGTCCGGGTCGTTGACGTTCATCAGCTGAAGCACTTCGCCTTCAGCAATCACGTTAACAGCCTCTGACATCACTTCCAGCACTTTCAGCGAACCGAGGCTGGTCATCATCTGGAAGGCGCGGGTATAGATAAAGTCACCCACCAGAACGCTGGCCGCATTCCCGAAGGCGGCGTTTGCCGTGGCTTTCCCTCGACGCATATCTGATTCATCCACAACATCATCATGAAGAAGCGTCGCGGTGTGAATAAATTCGATCAGTGCCGCAATGGTGACGTGAGCATTTCCCTCATAGCCAACGGCGCGTGCGGCCAGAATTGCAATCATCGGGCGAATGCGTTTCCCGCCGCCGCTGACGATGTAATAGCCCAACTGATTGATCAGCTGAACGTCAGAGTTGAGTTGCTCCAGGATTGCTGCATTTACACCCGCCATATCTTGCGCGGTTAACTCGTTGATTTTATCTAAATTCATCGCAAAAGCCGGGCTTTTTATCCTGTTTATCCCACGGTATGTGGGTTCACAAAGGGTTTCGGTTTATCAATAGTATCGCTGATTGTACTGAAAAAACCGCGCAGATAAACGTTACCGTACGTGTTGTGTTTTTTTTCTTCATGTATTGACGGTAGCACTTGTCAAAGGCTCGCGTTTTGCGTAATATTCGCGCCCTATTGTGAATATTTATAGCGCACTCTGATTCATACGAGGACGTGCGCGGAAGCGGAGTTTATATGTACGCGGTTTTCCAAAGTGGTGGTAAACAACACCGAGTAAGCGAAGGTCAGACCATTCGCCTGGAAAAGCTGGACATCGCAACTGGCGAAGCTGTTGAGTTCGCTGAAGTTCTGATGATCGCAAACGGTGAAGAAGTCAAAATCGGCGTTCCTTTCGTTGATGGCGGCGTTATCAAAGCTGAAGTTGTTGCACACGGTCGTGGCGAGAAAGTTAAAATCGTTAAGTTTCGTCGTCGTAAGCACTACCGTAAGCAGCAGGGCCACCGTCAGTGGTTCACTGATGTGAAAATTACTGGCATCAGCGCCTAAGACCTGAGGAGAGATTTAAATGGCACATAAAAAGGCTGGCGGCTCCACACGTAACGGTCGCGATTCAGAAGCTAAACGCCTGGGCGTTAAGCGTTTTGGTGGCGAATCCGTTCTCGCGGGTAGCATCATTGTTCGTCAACGTGGTACCAAATTCCACGCTGGCAACAACGTAGGTTGCGGTCGTGACCACACTCTGTTTGCTAAAGCAGACGGTAAAGTGAAATTTGAAGTTAAAGGCCCGAACAACCGTAAATACATCAGCATCGTTGCTGAGTAAGGTTTTCTCGGTCCGGTAACGGATTAAAGCCCCGCAACGTGTTGCGGGGCTTTTTACATTGGAATCCCGGAAAATTTTCTGTAGGGAAAACGGGCATGAAGCAGCAGGCCGGCATTGGTATTCTTTTGGCGCTCACCACAGCAATGTGTTGGGGTGCACTGCCAATTGCAATGAAGCAGGTACTGGAAGTGATGGAACCGCCTACGGTGGTGTTCTATCGCTTTCTGATGGCAAGCATTGGCCTCGGGGCGATTCTTGCAGTCAAAGGTAAGCTTCCACCACTGCGTCTGTTCCGTAAACCGCGCTGGCTGGTATTGCTGGCCATCGCGACGGGCGGACTGTTTGGTAACTTTATCCTGTTCAGCTCTTCCCTGCAGTATCTTAGCCCTACGGCGTCACAGGTGATTGGTCAGCTTTCACCGGTTGGCATGATGGTCGCCAGCGTCTTCATCCTGAAGGAGAAGATGCGCGGGACGCAGATCGTTGGGGCGAGCATGCTGCTCTGTGGTTTGGTGATGTTCTTCAACACTAGCCTGATAGAGATTTTTACCCGCCTGACGGATTACACCTGGGGTGTCATTTTCGGTGTGGGGGCAGCAACGGTCTGGGTGAGCTATGGCGTCGCGCAAAAGGTGTTATTGCGTCGTCTTGCCTCACAGCAGATCCTCCTTTTGCTGTACACTTTGTGTACAATAGCATTACTGCCATTAGCTAAGCCGGGCGTTATCGCTCAGCTCAGTGACTGGCAGCTGGCGTGCCTGATATTTTGCGGGCTGAATACGCTGGTCGGCTATGGCGCGCTGGCCGAAGCAATGGCGCGCTGGCAGGCAGCACAGGTGAGCGCATTAATCACGCTCACTCCGCTGTTTACGCTGTTATTTTCAGATTTGTTATCAATGGCCTGGCCCGATGTCTTCATCAAGCCGATGCTCAACATGTTGGGCTATCTCGGTGCGTTTGTCGTGGTTGCGGGCGCGATGTATTCCGCCATTGGTCATCGTCTTTGGGGACGTTGGCGCAAAAATGAAGCGGTTGTGGTAGTCCCCCGCTCAGGCGAATGAGTTACGGAGAGTAAAATGAAGTTTGTTGATGAAGCTACGATTTTGGTCGTGGCAGGTGATGGCGGTAACGGTTGTGTAAGCTTCCGCCGTGAAAAATATATCCCTCGTGGCGGTCCTGACGGCGGCGACGGCGGCGATGGTGGTGACGTGTGGCTGGAGGCGGATGAAAACCTCAACACGCTGATCGACTACCGTTTTGAAAAATCTTTCCGTGCTGAGCGTGGCCAGAACGGCCAGAGCCGTGACTGTACCGGCAAACGTGGCAAAGACGTCACCATCAAGGTTCCAGTCGGTACGCGTGTGATTGACCAAGGTACGGGCGAAACCATGGGCGATATGACTAAACATGGTCAACGTCTGTTGGTGGCAAAAGGTGGCTGGCACGGTTTAGGCAACAGCCGTTTTAAATCGTCAGTTAACCGTGCTCCTCGTCAGAAAACCATGGGCACACCGGGTGATACGCGCGACCTGCAGCTGGAACTGATGTTGCTGGCTGATGTGGGCATGCTGGGTATGCCTAATGCCGGTAAATCAACGTTTATTCGCGCTGTTTCTGCCGCCAAGCCAAAAGTGGCGGATTATCCGTTTACTACGCTGGTACCGAGCTTGGGCGTTGTCCGAATGGACCACGAGAAAAGCTTTGTCGTTGCGGATATCCCAGGTCTGATTGAAGGGGCGGCAGAGGGCGCTGGTTTGGGGATTCGCTTCCTTAAACACCTTGAGCGTTGTCGTGTGCTGCTGCACATTATTGATATTGATCCTATCGACGAGTCCGATCCGGTTGATAACGCCCGTATCATTATTGGCGAGCTGGAAAAATACAGCGAAAAACTGGCAGGTAAGCCGCGCTGGCTGGTCTTCAACAAGATCGACCTGATGGATAAAGCGGAAGCAGAAGCGAAAGCGAAAGCTATCGCTGAAGCAATGGGTTGGGAAGATAAATACTACCTGATCTCTGCGGCAAGCCAGGTTGGCGTGAAAGATCTCTGCTGGGATGTGATGAGCTTCATCATCGAGAACCCTGTTGTCCAAGCGGATGAAGTGAAACAGCCTGAAAAAGTCGAATTCATGTGGGATGACTACCACCGCCAGCAGCTCGAAGAGCAGGAAGCGGAAGACGACGATGACGATTGGGATGATGACTGGGATGAAGACGACGAAGAAGGTGTCGAGTTCATCTACAAACATTAATGCCTGAAAAAGCCCCTGATAGGGGCTTTTTTAACTGAAGGTCGACGGTATCCAGCAACTGGCAATGAGGCCGCCCTCAGGACCGTTCTCCAGCGTCAGCTTGCCGTGGTGGAGGTGAACGATACGTTGCACGATACTCAGCCCCAAGCCGCTGCCACCGTAGCGCTGATCAAGCCGACGGAACGGCTCGGTAATGGACTGGCGATGTGCTTCATCGATACCGGGTCCCTCATCAATAACACTGATACAGCACCCACTCTCCTGTGCCGTTAGCTTCACCTCGATAGTTGTCCCTATTGGGCTATAGCGGGCAGCGTTTTCCAATAAATTCCTCAGCATAAGGCGAAGCAATACCGCGTCGCCTTGGACCGTCAACGGGCTTTTCGCTGGCCATATCACCGTATGTTCTTTGGCTTCATGCTCAAGGCTAAGTGGCGCAATGATGTTCTCTGTCCAGCTAACGGTATCATAATGACCACTCGCTATTGCTTGTCCGGCACGCGCCAGCATAAGAAGCTGTTCAACGGTGTGCATCAGTTGATCGATGCGGCCGATCAGCGTCGTGGCCTGTGTCGAGCCAGATTGCGCCATTAACTCCAGATGCAGCCGGATTCCGGCGAGGGGTGTCCGTAGCTCGTGTGCGGCATCCGCCGTGAAAAGACGTTCCTGCTGGATGGTATGATCCAGCCGGGCGAGAAGCTGATTTAACGAGGTTGTGACCGCGCCAATCTCTTCCATATCGGAATACATAGGCAGGGGCGTGAGATTGTCGGCCGAACGGTTGGCGAGGCTGGTACGCAGCTTGTTGAGCGGCCGGGTAATCCAGGTCACAGCCCAAAATGAAAACAACAGGGTAAAGCCGACCATGACCAGTGAAGGCACAAGGAGCGACGCAATGGCTTCACGGATCTCTTTCTCGACGTGGTTGTTGCGGGCTTTGGCTGACAACGTCTCGCTGACCAGAAAACCAATCTGCTCACGGCTCTCATGCCACAGCCAGACCACGCTTATCAGCTGGAAAAATAACAAAATCACCGCCAGCAAAACCATTAATCGCCGACGCATGCTGTTCATTTGTAGCTCTCCAGGCGATAGCCAACGCCACGGACGGTTTTAATCCGATCTTTGCCGAGCTTACGTCGCAGGTTATGAATATGTACTTCCAGGGTATTTGACCCCGGATCGTCCTGCCAGGAGTAGATATCCTGTTGCAGCGTTTCTCGGTGTACCGTCTGCCCGCTGCGCATGATCAGGCGCGTGAGCAGCGCAAACTCTTTAGGCGTGACTTCGACGGGCTGAGATTGGCACAGAACCTGCTGCGTTTGCAGGTTAAGCGTAATATCGCCGTCGGTCAGTAAGTTATCACTATGCCCTTGATAGCGGCGGATCAAGGCCCGCACGCGAGCCTGAAGCTCGGCCAAAGCAAACGGCTTCACCAGATAATCATCAGCCCCGGAATCAAGCCCGTTAATCCTGTCTTCGATGGCATCACGTGCCGTGAGGATGAGCACCGGATTGGCGATACCGCGGCGTCGCCACTGGCTCAGGAGCGTAGCACCGTCTTTGTCGGGTAGGCCTAAATCGAGGATCACAAGGCTGTATTCGCCGCTCTGGATCAGCGCATCCGCCTCTGCCGCAGTGGCGGCGCAGTCCAGTGCATATCCCTCATTCGCCAGTGCCAGCGCCAGTCCTTCCTGTAATAACAGATCGTCTTCAACTATAAGTAGTTTCATCGTTAGTTATTCTGGTAGATGTCCTTGTAGAGCCTGCTTTCGAAACGCACCAGCGGGATACGGCGATTGCGCTGGTCGGTCGGTTCGACGGCATAGCCGGAAAGATACTGCACGAATGCCATGCGTTGCCCACTGGCGGTGGTGATAAAGCCAGCAAGGTTGTAAACACCCTGCAATGAACCGGTTTTGGCCGAGACTTTACCATCTACACCGGCAGCGTGAAGGCCGGCCCTGTACTGAAGTGAGCCGTCGTGTCCGGCAAGTGGCAGCATCGAAATAAAGTTTAGCTCAGAGTCATGTTGTGCAATGTACTGAAGGACTTGCATCATGGTGGCTGGCGCGATCAAATTATGGCGCGATAATCCGGAACCATCGACAGCGATGGTATTACCCAGATCGATCCCCGCCTGCTGGCGCAGAATCTGCCTCACGGCATCCGAACCTGCACGCCAGGTTCCCGGAACGCCGAAGCGTGCATGACCAATCATGCGGAACACGGTGTCAGCAATCATGTTGTCCGATTTCTTCAGCATAATCCTCAGTAAATCGTGCAGCGGTGCAGACTGCTTGCTGGCGATGACGGTACCCGACTGATTGGCCTGGGTTTGGCGCAGCAGCGTGCCGGAATACGTAATTCCTGCCTGCTTCAGTTCATCTTTGAGGATGGCACCGGCATAGCTTGCTCCGTCCTGGATCGCAAAAGCTAACGGCAGCGGATCGGCGCGTTGTGACAGGCAGCCGGTCAGCGTGAAGCGGTTAAGATCGCCTGGCACTACGTCCAGTTCGCAATACTGTGCATCCGGCGAGCCTTTTGCCAGCGTACGAACCTGGCTAAACATCGTCACCGGGTAGTAAGAGGCGACACGAATAAAGGCTAAATCATCGGGCTTGGGCGCGCTATAAAGCGAAATGGAGAAGCAGTTACGATCGACAATAGCGGCAGCTGGCGGTGCACTAAAGCACTGCGTCATGTCGTTCCACGGCCAGCCCGGCGCTTTATCATGGCTGGCAAAAATGGACGTGTCGATCAACACGTTGCCATCAATCTTCTGCACGCCAGACTTTTTCAGCACCGCCACCATGTTGCGGATATCCTGGCGCTTAAAGGTCGGGTCGCCTCCAAAGCGTGCGATCAAATCGCCTTTCAGTTCCCCGCCCTCGACGCGACCTTTGGTCTCAAGGGTGGTGGTAAAACGAAAGTCAGGCCCAAGCTGAAGCAGAGCCGCGAGCGCAGTGATCACCTTCTGGGTACTGGCAGGCAGCGCCATTTGTTGACTGTGATAGTCAATATCTGGTGCCTGCGCCCCGACCTTCTGCACCATCAATGCAAGGTTGGCACCTGCGGGGAGCTGATTTATGTATTCATCAACATTCGCGGCCTGAGCGGTGAACGTTATACTGGTGGTCAATCCGATGATAAATCTGGAAAATCGCATAATCTCGCGCTAACAACCCGAAAACAAACCGTCATACTACGGTGCATGGCACTGCAAAGTAAACGATGACCCATAGTGAACTTCGCGGTAAAATGCATATCAAATTGAAAATTGCTGCTGACCTGGGGCGTTGCCCCCGGGTCGGTTTTCTTTTTGCTTCTGGCCCGCTCATGGTTTGATGTTCATGGGTCAGGTGCCGGGGCAGGTAACGCTGCTCCCTACAGGAATGTTTAAGAGGTATAACAAATGCAAGCTATTCCGATGACCTTACGTGGTGCCGAAAAACTGCGCGAAGAGCTGGATTTCTTAAAATCCGTGCGTCGCCCTGAAATCATCGCCGCTATCGCGGATGCGCGCGAGCATGGTGACCTGAAAGAGAATGCTGAATACCACGCTGCGCGTGAGCAGCAGGGCTTCTGTGAAGGGCGTATCAAAGATATCGAAGCTAAGCTGTCCAATGCGCAGGTTATCGATATCACCAAGATGCCAAACAATGGCCGTGTGATCTTTGGTTCAACCGTCAGTGTGCTGAATCTGGATAACGACGAAGAGCAGACTTACCGTATCGTCGGTGACGATGAGGCAGACTTTAAACAGAATCTGATCTCTGTGAACTCGCCGATTGCTCGCGGTCTGATTGGCAAAGAGAAGGACGATGTTGTCACCATCCGCACCCCTGGTGGTGAAGTGGAATACGAAATTATCAAGGTTGAGTACCTGTAATTCGCATCTCCGCTAAGATGTTGATACATTGTAAAGATAAGAAAAAGGCCGCATAGCGGCCTTTTATCAACTCAAGGAGCGTGGCATTTTGCTCACCTGCTGAAAGAAATCCCTCGTTTTACACAGAAAATGTGTTCGATTAAGGATATCCTTAGCGTGGCAGCGAGATTTTACGCTCTTTAGACGGGCGATAGAGCACCAGCGTTTTACCGATGACCTGTACATTACAGGCGCCGGTTTCGCGTACGATGGCTTCCACGATCAAGGTTTTAGTGTCTCTGTCTTCAGAGGCGATTTTCACCTTGATCAGCTCGTGGTGCTCCAGCGCTTGTTCAATCTCGGCAAGCACCCCTTCGGTCAAACCATTGTTGCCAAGCATGACTACAGGCTTGAGCGGATGTGCCAGACCTTTAAGGTGCTGTTTTTGTTTAGTACTCAGATTCATCGTATATTTTTGCTTACGTTGGGATTGAAAACGGTTCATTCTACCGCCATCTCCCTAATATCGCCAAATAGCTGCGTAGAAATTTACGTCACAGGCAAGCAACGATGAACCAGGACGGAAATGTTAAATGACAGGTAAAAAGCGTTCTGCCAGTTCCAGCCGCTGGCTTCAGGAACACTTTAGCGATAAATATGTACTCCAGGCGCAGAAAAAGGGGTTGCGATCCCGCGCCTGGTTTAAACTTGATGAAATACAGCAAAGTGACAAACTTTTTAAGCCGGGGATGACTATTGTCGACCTTGGTGCAGCGCCAGGGGGATGGTCCCAGTATGCGGTAACGCAGATCGGCGGTTCAGGCCGCATCATCGCATGCGATCTTTTACCAATGGATCCAATCGTTGGCGTGGACTTCCTTCAGGGCGATTTTCGTGATGAATTAGTTGTGAAAGCGTTACTTGATCGTGTAGGTGACAGTAAGGTCCAGGTTGTCATGTCTGATATGGCACCAAATATGTGTGGAACACCGGCGGTGGATATCCCCCGCGCCATGTATCTGGTGGAGCTAGCGTTAGAAATGTGTCGTGATGTACTAGCGCCTGGTGGTAGTTTTGTTGTGAAGGTGTTTCAGGGCGAAGGTTTCGAGGAGTACCTTAAGGAAATTCGCTCCCTGTTTGCGAAGGTCAAAGTTCGTAAGCCGGACTCTTCCCGGGCCCGTTCCCGAGAAGTGTATATTGTAGCGACCGGGCGAAAATGATAACCGGCAGATTTCAGGCGAAAGTTTGAATGAAACTGGATATAGAGTATCCTGACGCTGTTTTTAACACAGTTGTAATATGAGGTTAATCCCTTGAGTGACATGGCGAAAAACCTAATACTCTGGCTGGTCATTGCCGTTGTGCTGATGTCAGTATTCCAGAGCTTTGGGCCCAGCGAGTCGAATGGCCGCAAGGTGGACTATTCTACCTTCCTGCAGGAGGTCAATCAGGACCAGGTTCGCGAAGCGCGTATCAATGGACGTGAGATCAACGTTACCAAGAAAGATAGTAACCGTTACACGACCTACATCCCGGTGAACGATCCTAAGCTGCTTGATAACCTTCTGACCAAAAACGTCAAGGTGGTTGGTGAGCCGCCAGAAGAACCAAGCCTGCTGGCTTCTATCTTCATCTCCTGGTTCCCGATGCTGCTTCTTATCGGTGTCTGGATCTTCTTTATGCGTCAGATGCAGGGCGGCGGTGGCAAAGGTGCCATGTCGTTCGGTAAGAGCAAAGCGCGCATGCTGACGGAAGACCAGATCAAGACCACCTTCGCTGACGTTGCAGGTTGTGACGAAGCGAAAGAAGAGGTGGGTGAGCTGGTAGAATACCTGCGTGAGCCGAGCCGTTTCCAGAAACTGGGCGGTAAGATCCCGAAAGGCGTCCTGATGGTCGGCCCTCCGGGTACCGGTAAAACCCTGCTGGCGAAAGCCATCGCAGGTGAAGCGAAGGTACCGTTCTTTACTATTTCAGGTTCTGACTTCGTTGAAATGTTCGTGGGTGTTGGCGCATCTCGTGTGCGTGACATGTTCGAGCAGGCCAAAAAGGCAGCACCGTGCATTATCTTCATCGATGAAATCGATGCCGTGGGCCGCCAGCGTGGCGCAGGCCTCGGCGGTGGTCACGATGAACGTGAACAGACGCTGAACCAGATGCTGGTTGAGATGGACGGCTTCGAAGGTAACGAAGGTATTATCGTTATCGCGGCAACCAACCGTCCGGACGTACTTGACCCTGCACTGCTGCGTCCAGGCCGTTTCGACCGTCAGGTTGTGGTCGGTCTGCCGGATGTTCGTGGTCGTGAACAGATTCTGAAAGTACACATGCGTCGCGTACCGCTGTCTCCAGATATCGATGCGGCAATCATTGCGCGCGGTACCCCGGGCTTCTCCGGTGCGGACCTGGCTAACCTGGTGAACGAAGCAGCGCTTTTTGCCGCTCGCGGTAATAAACGCGTCGTGTCTATGGTGGAATTCGAGAAAGCGAAAGACAAAATTATGATGGGTGCGGAACGTCGCTCCATGGTGATGACGGAAGCGCAGAAAGAGTCTACTGCCTACCACGAAGCGGGGCATGCGATAATTGGTCGTCTGGTACCGGAGCACGATCCGGTACACAAAGTGACTATCATCCCGCGCGGCCGCGCACTGGGTGTGACCTTCTTCCTGCCTGAAGGCGACGCGATCAGCGCCAGCCGTCAGAAACTGGAAAGTCAGATTTCGACCCTCTACGGCGGTCGTCTGGCGGAAGAGATCATCTACGGTGTTGAACATGTTTCTACCGGTGCGTCCAACGACATTAAAGTTGCGACAAATCTGGCACGTAACATGGTGACCCAGTGGGGCTTCTCCGACAAACTCGGTCCGCTGCTGTATGCAGAGGAAGAGGGCGAAGTATTCCTGGGCCGCTCTGTGGCAAAAGCGAAACATATGTCCGATGAAACGGCTCGTATCATCGACCAGGAAGTGAAGGCACTGATCGAACGCAACTACGGTCGCGCGCGTGAAATCCTGAACGACAATCTGGATATTCTGCATTCGATGAAAGACGCGCTCATGAAATATGAGACTATCGATGCACCACAGATTGACGACCTGATGGCCCGTCGCGAAGTGCGTCCGCCAGCAGGCTGGGAAGACCCAGGCGCTTCCAATAATTCTGACAATAATGGCACCCCGCGTGCACCGCGTCCGGTCGATGAGCCGCGTACGCCAAACCCGGGTAATACCATGTCAGAACAGTTGGGTGACAAGTAAGTCACTGCTTTTGAAAAGTATGTTTGTACTTCAAACCCTGGAGCTTGCTCCGGGGTTTTTCTTTTCTGTTTAACCATATTAATCTCAGGGATTTTGCCATGAAATTATTCGCCCAGGACTCGCATCTCGATCTCTCACATCCGCATGTGATGGGTATCCTGAATGTCACCCCTGACTCCTTCTCTGACGGCGGTACGCATAACACGCTTATCGAGGCGGTTAGGCACGCAAATTTAATGATCAATGCGGGTGCCACCATTATTGATGTTGGCGGAGAGTCGACGCGTCCAGGCGCGGCGGATGTTTCTGTGGAAGAGGAACTGGCGCGCGTGGTGCCGGTCGTTGACGCTATCGCACAGCGCTTCGAAGTCTGGATATCGGTTGATACATCTAAGCCTGAGGTCATCCGCGAAGTTGCGCGAGTAGGCGCTCACATTATCAATGATATCCGGTCGCTCACCGAGCCGGGCGCGCTTGAAGCGGCGGCAGAGACTGGGCTACCGGTTTGCCTGATGCATATGCAGGGTCAGCCTAAAACGATGCAGGAAGCCCCAAAATACGACGATGTGTTTGCCGATGTAAATCGCTTCTTTATTGAGCACATCGAACGCTGTGAACGTGCGGGTATCGCAAAAGAGAAATTGCTGCTCGACCCGGGGTTCGGTTTCGGTAAAAATCTCTCTCACAATTATGCGCTGCTTTCACGCTTGTCCGAATTTCATCACTTCAATCTGCCGCTGCTGGTTGGCATGTCCAGAAAGTCGATGATTGGACAGTTACTGAATGTAGGGCCGACTGAGCGCTTAAGTGGCAGCCTGGCTTGCGCGGTGATTGCAGCGATGCAGGGAGCACACATTATTCGTGTCCATGACGTCAAAGAAACAGTAGAAGCAATGCGTGTGGTGGAAGCCACACTGGCAGCGAAGGAAAACAAACGCTATGAGTAATCGTAAATATTTTGGCACTGATGGTATCCGTGGGCGCGTTGGTGATGCTCCAATCACTCCTGATTTTGTCCTGAAGCTCGGCTGGGCGGCGGGTAAAGTTTTGGCACGCCATGGTTCACGTAAGATCATCATCGGCAAGGATACCCGCATCTCTGGCTATATGCTGGAGTCCGCATTGGAAGCGGGTCTGGCGGCTGCCGGACTTTCAGCTTCCTTTACGGGGCCTATGCCAACCCCAGCGGTTGCCTATCTGACGCGTACTTTCCGTGCTGAAGCGGGTATTGTTATTTCGGCCTCACATAACCCGTTCTATGACAACGGCATCAAGTTCTTCTCCATCGACGGCACCAAGCTGCCAGATGATGTGGAAGAAGCTATCGAAGCCGAGATGGAAAAAGAGATCACCTGCGTGGACTCGGCCGAGCTGGGTAAAGCGAACCGTATTGTCGATGCCGCCGGACGTTACATTGAATTCTGCAAAGGCACGTTCCCGAATGAACTGAGTCTGGCCCACCTGAAGATTGTGGTGGACTGCGCAAACGGTGCGACCTACCACATTGCGCCAAATGTTTTCCGCGAGCTGGGTGCGACGGTAATCACCATCGGCTGCGAACCTGATGGTCTAAACATCAACGAACAAGTTGGTGCGACTGACGTTCGTGCACTGCAGGCGCGTGTTCTGGCAGAAAAAGCCGATCTTGGGATTGCGCTGGATGGTGACGGCGATCGCGTGATCATGGTTGACCACGAAGGTAATAAGGTCGACGGCGATCAGATTCTGTATATCATCGCGCGTGAAGGTCTGCGTCAGGGTCAACTTCGCGGCGGTGCGGTTGGTACGTTGATGAGCAACATGGGTCTGGAGCTGGCGCTGAAACAGCTGGGGATCCCGTTTGTCCGCGCGAAAGTGGGCGACCGCTATGTGCTAGAAAAACTGCAGGAGAAAGGCTGGCGCATCGGTGCTGAAAACTCCGGCCACGTTATTCTGCTGGATAAAACCACCACCGGTGACGGTATTGTCGCGGGTCTGCAGGTCGTGGCCGCTATGGCGCGCAACCATATGAGCCTGCACGATCTCTGCAGCGGTATGAAAATGTTCCCGCAGATCCTGGTGAACGTGCGATTCACCGCGGGCAATGGCGATCCGCTGGAAAGTGAAAATGTGAAAGCGGTAATGGCCGAGGTTGAATCTGCACTGGGTAACCGTGGTCGCGTTCTGCTGCGTAAGTCCGGAACCGAACCTCTCATTCGCGTGATGGTGGAAGGCGAAGATGAAGCGCAGGTCACTGAGTTCGCCCATCGAATTGCCGATGCGGTAAAAGCTGCATAATGTTTCGCAGTAAGTGACTAAAAAGGCGGCGCTTGCTGCCTTTGTTTTAAGCAATTAATGGCTTTTTGCTGTTTTTTTCCGCAGTTGATACAATGCGTCGAAAATGCCCTTGCGAAGGTCATTCGCTTTGGTTAGTATTCACACCCGCTTCAGTGGGAAACACGAAATCCTGCTAATTGGTCGAAGCATTGGTATGCGGCAAATCCGCAAGGAACAGGTTGATTATGTACGAAGCTCTTTTAGTTATTTTCCTTATTGTAGCCATCGCTCTTGTAGCGCTGATCATGCTGCAGCAAGGTAAAGGCGCTGATATGGGAGCCTCCTTCGGAGCAGGCGCTTCCGGTACGCTGTTTGGCTCAAGTGGTTCTGCGAACTTCATGACCCGTACAACGGCGATTCTGGCTACGCTGTTCTTCATCATCAGTCTGGTGCTGGGCAATATCAACAGCAACAAGACCAGTAAAGGAAGCGAGTGGGAAAATCTGAGTGCGCCAGCGAAAACTGAGCAGACTCAGCCAGCTGCACCGGCTAAGCCAACCAGCGATATCCCGCAGTAAGTATTCAGTACCGAGGTGGTGGAATTGGTAGACACGCTACCTTGAGGTGGTAGTGCCCTAACGGGCTTGTGGGTTCGAGTCCCATCCTCGGTACCAATATTCCAGAAGAAAGACGTCGAAAGACGTCTTTTTTTTCGTCTGTCGTTTATTGGATACCCCTATAAAAAAAGCGCCCATTGGGCGCCTTTTACATTTTTCTGGCGATTACTTCTTATCGCTATGTTCCAGGTTTTCAACTTGCGGCAGACCGTTACCGGAGCTGGCAGAGAGCAAACCATTCTCAATATAGTTAAACAGCTTCTCACGGGTATCGGTGATGTCCAGGTTACGCATGGTCAGTTGACCAATACGATCGTCTGGAGAAAACACGGAGTCACCTTTTTCCATGGTCAGACGCTCTGCTTTATACGTCAGGTTGTCAGAGGCGGTGTTCAGGATGGAGTAGTCATTACCGCGACGCAGCTCCAGGGTCACTTCACCCGTGATTGCACTTGCCACCCAACGCTGCAGAGCATCACGCAGCATCAATGCCTGCGGATCGAACCAGCGGCCCTGATACAGCAGTTTACCCAGTTGGCGACCATGAGAGTGATACTGTTCAATGGTGTCTTCGTTATGAATACCAGTAAGAAGACGCTCATAGGCGATATGCAGCAGCGCCATTCCAGGAGCTTCGTAGATACCGCGACTTTTCGCTTCAATGATACGGTTTTCAATCTGATCGCTCATGCCCAGACCATGGCGACCGCCGATGCGGTTTGCTTCCAGCATCAGTTCAACATCGTCAGAGAAGGTCTTCCCATTCAACGCAACCGGATGACCACGATCGAAACGCACGGTCACTTCTTCGGCCTGGATTTTGACATTTTCGTCCCAGAACTTCACACCCATGATTGGGTTGACGATCTTCACGCTGGAGTTCAGGAATTCCAGATCTTTTGCTTCATGCGTCGCACCCAGCATGTTGGAATCGGTTGAGTACGCTTTCTCAACAGACATCTTGTAGTCAAAGCCGCAGGCAATCATAAACTCGGACATTTCATGACGACCGCCCAGCTCGTCGATAAAATCGGTATCCAGCCACGGTTTGTAAATCTGCAGCTCAGCGTTGGTCAGCAGGCCATAACGATAAAAACGCTCAATATCGTTGCCTTTATAGGTGCTGCCGTCACCCCAGATGTTTACGCCATCTTCTTTCATGGCGGCAACAAGCATGGTACCGGTCACTGCGCGGCCCAGCGGGGTTGTGTTAAAATAGGTCAGGCCGCCAGTCGTATTATGGAAGGCACCACACTGGATCGCAGCAATACCTTCTGCCACCAGTTGCTTACGGCAGTCAATCAGTCGCGCGTTCTCTGCGCCATACTCCATGGCACGGCGAGGAATCGCATCATAATCGTCCTCATCCGGCTGACCCAGGTTCGCAGTATATGCATACGGAACCGCTCCCTTTTGGCGCATCCACAGCAGTGCAGCGCTGGTATCCAGGCCGCCTGAAAAAGCGATGCCAATACGTTGTCCTACCGGGAGATGCTTGAGAATCGTCGTCATAAAATAAAACCCTGCTTGATTGACTGATTAAGAGACCGTTTTCGCTCTTGATGCATGTTTATGCAAAATAAGTGAGTATTCATTTAATCATCTTTTACCGATGACCGGAAGAGACTCGTGCATTTTTTGTCAAAATTTCCCTCTTTATTACCTGGTAGAAGTTGGGTTGACAGGAGGGGTCTACTATCAATATACTGAACGCCGATTTAACGTCCCGTCTTCGGTACCAAATCCCAGCATTATTTGCAAATTCTCTCTAAAACGCGTAGAATTTGCCACGTTTCAGGCGCGGGGTGGAGCAGCCTGGTAGCTCGTCGGGCTCATAACCCGAAGGTCGTCGGTTCAAATCCGGCCCCCGCAACCACTTTCCCATAAAGTTCTTTTTCAAATATACTGTGAAGACTCAGAGCCTTCGTAGCTGGATTTGAAAGAATTCTTTCGGAGAGTGCTCCAGGCCACCGTTGTGGCTATAGGGTTCAGTTATCTAAAGCCCCGATTTATCGGGGTTTTTTGTTATCTGACTACAGAATAACTGGGCTTTACGCCCTTTTTTTATGTCTTGGGGGTGGGCTTGTCCACATTAGAGCAAAAATTAACAGAGATGATTACTGCACCGGTCGAAGCACTGGGCTACGAACTGGTTGGCATCGAATTCGTTCGCGGCCGCACATCGACGCTGCGCATCTATATTGATAGTGAAGATGGCATCAATGTTGATGATTGTGCTGATGTTAGCCACCAGGTCAGTGCGGTGATGGATGTTGAAGATCCGATTACCGTCGCGTACAACCTGGAAGTTTCCTCACCTGGCCTCGATCGTCCGATGTTTACGGCCGAGCACTATGTGCGCTTTACTGGTGAAGAAGTGGCTCTCGTTTTGCGTATGGCCGTACAGAACCGCCGCAAATGGCAGGGTGTCATCAAATCCGTAGAAGGTGAGATGATCACGGTGACAGTCGAAGGCAAAGATGAAGTGTTCGCGCTGAGTAATATCCAGAAGGCGAACCTGGTTCCCCACTTTTAACAGTCTGGATTGAGGTGAAAAGCCCGCGATGAACAAAGAAATTTTGGCTGTTGTTGAAGCCGTCTCCAACGAGAAATCACTGCCGCGTGAGAAGATTTTCGAAGCGCTGGAAAGTGCACTGGCTACAGCAACCAAGAAAAAATACGAACAAGAGATCGATGTTCGCGTAGAAATCGATCGTAAAAGCGGTGACTTCGATACTTTCCGTCGTTGGGTAATCGTAGAAGAAGTGACCCAGCCGACTAAAGAGATCACGCTGGAAGCAGCACGTTACGAAGACGAAAGTCTGAACGTGGGTGAGTATGTTGAAGATCAGATTGAATCTGTCACCTTCGACCGTATCACGACTCAGACCGCGAAGCAGGTTATCGTGCAGAAAGTGCGTGAAGCTGAGCGCGCGCTGGTTGTCGATCAGTTCCGCGATCAGGAAGGCGAAATCATCACGGGTGTGGTGAAGAAAGTGAACCGCGACAACATCTCTCTGGAAATCAAATCAGAAGGGTTGCCGGGTAACGCTGAAGCTGTGATCCTGCGTGAAGATATGCTGCCGCGTGAAAACTTCCGCCCTGGCGACCGTATCCGTGGTGTTCTGTATGCTGTGCGTCCAGAAGCACGTGGTGCGCAGCTGTTCGTGACCCGTTCTAAACCAGAAATGCTGGTTGAACTGTTCCGTATCGAAGTGCCAGAAATTGGCGAAGAAGTTATCGAGATCAAAGCAGCGGCCCGCGATCCGGGTTCTCGTGCAAAGATCGCGGTGAAAACGAACGACAAGCGTATCGACCCTGTCGGTGCTTGCGTGGGTATGCGTGGCGCGCGTGTTCAGGCGGTTTCTACCGAACTGGGCGGCGAGCGTATCGATATCGTCCTTTGGGACGACAATCCGGCGCAGTTCGTAATCAACGCAATGGCTCCGGCTGATGTGGCGTCTATCGTTGTTGACGAAGACAAACACACCATGGATATCGCTGTAGAAGCGGGCAACCTGGCGCAGGCGATCGGCCGTAACGGTCAGAACGTACGCCTGGCGTCACAGCTGAGCGGCTGGGAACTCAACGTAATGACCGTTGATGACCTGCAGGCTAAGCACCAGGCTGAAGCCCACGCGGCGATTGATACCTTCACTAAATACCTGGATATTGACGAAGATTTCGCCACTGTTCTGGTTGAAGAAGGTTTCTCTACGCTGGAAGAACTGGCCTATGTGCCAATGAAAGAGCTGCTGGAAATTGACGGTCTGGATGAATCAACCGTTGAAGCCCTGCGTGAACGCGCTAAAAACGCACTGACCACCCTGGCACTGGCTCAGGAAGAAAGCCTTGGTGATAACAAGCCGGCTGATGACCTGCTGAATCTGGAAGGTCTTGATCGTGCGATTGCGTTCAAGCTGGCTGCCCGTGGTGTTTGTACGCTGGAAGATCTCGCTGAGCAAGGCGTTGATGACCTGGCTGATATCGAAGGTTTAACCGACGAGAAAGCCGGCGAGCTCATCATGGCCGCACGTAATATTTGCTGGTTCGGCGACGAAGCGTAATAAACTGTAGCAGGAAGGAACAGCATGACTGATGTAACTGTAAAATCGCTGGCTGCCGAGATTCAGACCTCCGTGGACCGCCTGGTACAGCAATTTGCTGATGCAGGGATCCCGAAGGCTGCTGATGACTCGGTGACTGCGAACGAAAAACAAACCTTGTTAGCGCACTTGAACCGTGAACACGGTTCAACGCCTGACAAGCTGACGCTGCAGCGCAAAACGCGCAGCACGTTGAACATTCCTGGTACCGGTGGTAAAAGCAAATCGGTACAAATTGAAGTCCGCAAGACACGCACCTTTGTAAAACGTGATCCGCAAGAGGCAGAACGCCTTGCTGCGGAAGAGCAGGCACAGCGTGAAGCGGAAGAACAAGCTCAGCGTGAGGCAGAAGCAACTGCCAAACGTGAAGCAGAATTAAAAGCTGAACGTGAGGCCGCAGAAAAAGCGAAACGCGACGCAAGTGATAAAGTGAAGCGTGACGCTGCGGAAAAAGACAAAGTGAGCAATCAACAGACCGACGAAATGACAAAAACTGCCCAGGCTGAAAAAGCCCGCCGTGAAAATGAAGCTGCCGAGCTGAAGCGCAAAGCGGAAGAAGAAGCCCGCCGCAAGCTTGAAGAAGAAGCTCGCCGTGTTGCTGAAGAAGCGCGCCGTATGGCAGAAGAAAATGAAAAGAATGGTGTGAATACCGCTGAACCGACTGAAGACAACAGCGATTATCACGTTACCACTTCCCAGCATGCACGCCAGGCAGAAGACGACAACGACCGTGAAGTTGAAGGTGGTCGTAGCCGTACTCGCACGACTAAAGCTGCGCGTCCAGCGAAAAAAGGCAACAAGCACGCTGAATCCAAAGCTGACCGTGAAGAAGCGCGTGCAGCGGTTCGCGGTGGTAAAGGTGGCAAGCGTAAAGGTTCCGCTCTGCAGCAGGGCTTCCAGAAGCCAGCTCAGGCCGTAAACCGTGACGTTGTGATCGGCGAAACCATCACCGTTGGCGATCTGGCTAACAAGATGGCGGTTAAAGGCTCTCAGGTCATCAAAGCGATGATGAAGCTGGGCGCTATGGCAACCATCAACCAGGTCATCGACCAGGAAACCGCACAGCTGGTTGCCGAAGAGATGGGCCACAAAGTTATCCTGCGTCGTGAGAACGAGCTGGAAGAAGCAGTAATGAGCGACCGTGACACTGGCGCAGCGGCTGAACCGCGCGCACCAGTTGTGACCATCATGGGTCACGTTGACCACGGTAAAACCTCTCTGCTTGACTACATTCGTTCTACTAAGGTTGCATCTGGCGAAGCGGGTGGTATTACCCAGCATATCGGTGCTTACCACGTAGAAACCGACAACGGCATGATCACCTTCCTGGATACCCCTGGCCACGCAGCGTTTACCTCAATGCGTGCTCGTGGTGCTCAGGCAACGGATATCGTAGTTCTGGTTGTTGCTGCTGATGATGGCGTGATGCCACAGACCATTGAAGCAATCCAGCACGCAAAAGCGGCGCAGGTGCCTCTGGTTGTTGCAGTCAACAAAATCGATAAGCCAGAAGCTGACATGGATCGCGTTAAGAACGAACTGTCCCAGTACGGCGTTATGCCGGAAGAGTGGGGCGGCGAAGCGCAGTTCATCCCAGTATCTGCGAAAGCCGGTACCGGTATTGACGACCTTCTGAACGCTATCCTGCTGCAGGCTGAAGTTCTGGAGTTGAAAGCGATCCGTAACGGTATGGCGAGCGGCGCGGTCATCGAATCCTTCCTGGATAAAGGTCGTGGTCCGGTTGCAACCGTTCTGGTTCGCGAAGGTACCCTGAACAAGGGCGACATTGTCCTGTGTGGCTTTGAATACGGCCGTGTTCGTGCGATGCGTAACGAACTGGGTCAGGAAGTGCTGGAAGCGGGTCCGTCCATTCCAGTGGAAATCCTGGGTCTGTCCGGTGTTCCGGCAGCCGGTGACGAAGTGACTGTTGTGCGTGACGAGAAGAAAGCGCGTGAAGTTGCACTGTATCGTCAGGGTAAATTCCGTGAAGTTAAACTGGCTCGTCAGCAGAAATCTAAACTCGAGAACATGTTTGCTAACATGACCGAAGGCGAAGTTCATGAAGTGAACATCGTTCTGAAAGCTGACGTTCAGGGTTCTGTGGAAGCGATCTCCGACTCCTTGCTGAAACTGTCTACTGACGAAGTTAAAGTGAAGATCATCGGTTCTGGCGTAGGTGGTATCACCGAAACCGACGCAACCCTGGCTGCAGCGTCTAACGCTATCCTGGTTGGCTTCAACGTTCGTGCTGACGCCTCTGCGCGTAAAGTTATCGATGCTGAAAGTCTGGATCTGCGTTACTACTCCGTCATCTATAACCTGATCGACGAAGTTAAAGCAGCAATGAGCGGCATGCTGTCACCGGAGCTGAAACAGCAGATTATCGGTCTGGCTGAAGTACGTGACGTGTTCAAATCACCGAAATTCGGTGCTATCGCAGGCTGTATGGTTACCGAAGGCCTCATCAAGCGTCACAACCCAATCCGCGTCCTGCGTGACAACGTGGTTATCTATGAAGGCGAGCTGGAATCTCTGCGCCGCTTCAAAGATGACGTTAACGAAGTTCGTAACGGCATGGAATGTGGTATCGGCGTGAAGAACTACAACGATGTTCGCGTTGGCGATATGATCGAAGTGTTCGAGATCATCGAAATCCAGCGTACCATTGCGTAACGATCGAGAGTAAGCCGGGATAGCCTCGCGCCACCCGGCAATAATTTTAAAAAGGGGCTTTAGCCCCTTTTTTGTCTGGAGAATTTATTATGGCGAAAGAATTTGGTCGCCCACAGCGCGTAGCGCAGGAAATGCAGAAAGAAATCGCTCTCATTCTGCAACGTGAAATTAAAGACCCACGCCTGGGCATGATGACCACCGTGTCTGGCGTGGAAATGTCCCGTGACCTGGCTTATGCCAAAGTGTTCGTGACCTTCCTGAACGATCAGGATGAAGCAGCAGTGAAGAACGGCATCAAAGCGCTGCAGGAAGCCTCTGGATTTATCCGCTCTCTGCTCGGCAAAGCGATGCGGTTGCGTATCGTGCCTGAGCTGACCTTCTTCTACGACAACTCGTTGGTCGAAGGTATGCGTATGTCCAACCTGGTGACCAGCGTGGTGAAACACGACGACGAGCGTCGTGTGAATCCGACGGACGACAGCAAGGAGGATTGATGAGTCGTCCTCGTCGTCGTGGGCGCGACGTGCATGGTGTGCTGCTGTTGGATAAACCCCAGGGCGCTTCCAGCAACGACGTGCTGCAAAAAGTTAAGCGTATCTTCAACGCCAACCGTGCGGGACATACCGGTGCGCTGGATCCGCTGGCGACCGGCATGTTGCCGGTTTGCCTGGGAGAGGCGACTAAATTTTCCCAGTATCTGCTGGATTCCGACAAACGCTATCGCGTGGTTGCCAGGCTTGGCCAGCGTACGGACACTTCAGATGCGGATGGTCAAATTGTTGAAGAGCGTCCGGTAACGTTCAGCGCAGAGCAACTTGATGCTGCGCTGGAAAGTTTCCGTGGCGATACGCTGCAGGTGCCGTCGATGTATTCGGCACTCAAGTATCAGGGTAAGAAACTCTACGAGTACGCGCGCCAGAGCATTGACGTCCCGCGCGAAGCCCGTCCGATTACGGTGTATGAGCTGCTCTTTATTCGCCACGAAGGCGATGAAATTGAGCTGGAAGTTCACTGTTCGAAAGGGACCTATATTCGTACCATTATTGACGACCTGGGCGAAAAGCTGGGCTGCGGTGCGCATGTTATTTACCTGCGTCGCCTGGCTGTCAGCAAATATCCCGTCGAGCGGATGGTAACCCTTGAACATCTTCATGCGCTGGTCGAACAGGCGGAAGAGCAGGGGATTGCTGCGGCAGATTTGCTTGATCCGCTGCTAATGCCAATGGATAGCCCGGCATCTGATTTCCCGATTGTTAATCTCCCTTTAACATCGTCCGTTTACTTTAAAAACGGAAACCCGGTTCGCACGACCGATGCGCCGCTCAGCGGCCTGGTGCGCGTGACCGAAGGTGATGACGGTAAATTTATCGGTATGGGCGAAATGGATGGTGAAGGACGCGTTGCCCCACGCCGACTGGTCGTCGAATACCCTGTTGAAGCTTAACGGTGATAACGGCTCACCTTGCGATAAGCAGGGGAGACGAGTAGAATATCGCCGCTTGACGTCTGGCAAATTGTTTAACATTTTGCGAGGCGTACACTGGGATTGCTGAATTAGAGATCGGCATCCTTACATTCTTTATACTTTGGAGTTTTAAAATGTCTCTAAGCGTTGAAGCTAAAGCTAAAATCGTTTCTGAGTTTGGTCGTGGTACTAACGACAGCGGTTCTACCGAAGTTCAGGTTGCACTGCTGACTGCACAGATTAACCACCTGCAGGGTCACTTTGCAGAGCACAAAAAAGATCACCACAGCCGTCGTGGTCTGCTGCGTATGGTTTCTCAGCGTCGTAAACTGCTCGACTACCTGAAACGTAAAGATGTTGCACGCTACACCTCGCTGATCGAGCGTCTGGGTCTGCGTCGCTAAGTCTTGCGAGTTTCAGAAAAGGGGGCCTGATGGCCCCTTTTTTCAACCAGACGGCAGCAATTCACTGGAAACTATTGTATTGTTGCTATAAATGATCTTCATTGCAGAGGTTCGCGCGGCTAATGAGAGGCTTCACCCATGGGGGTGTCGGTTGTCATTAGTCGCGAGGATGCGAAGAAGGTCGGGTTAAATCGTCAGCACGCCGGTGGTGTGCTGTCAAACATTTAAGAAAGGACAGAACTTTGCTGAATCCGATCGTTCGTAAATTCCAGTATGGTCAACACACCGTCACGCTGGAAACCGGCATGATGGCGCGTCAGGCTACTGCTGCCGTTATGGTAAGCATGGATGATACCGCAGTCTTCGTGACTGTTGTTGGCCAGAAAAAAGCAAAACCAGGTCAGGATTTCTTCCCGCTGACCGTTAACTACCAGGAGCGTACTTACGCTGCCGGTAAAATCCCGGGTGGTTTTTTCCGTCGTGAAGGCCGTCCAAGCGAAGGCGAAACCCTGATTGCGCGTCTGATTGACCGCCCGGTTCGTCCGCTGTTCCCGGAAGGCTTCGTAAACGAAGTTCAGGTTATCGCGACCGTTGTTTCCGTTAACCCACAGGTTAACCCGGATATCGTGGCAATGATTGGTGCATCCGCTGCCCTGTCTCTGTCTGGTATTCCATTCAATGGCCCAATCGGTTCCGCGCGCGTTGGCTACATCAACGACCAGTACGTACTGAACCCAACTCAGGAAGAGCTGAAAGAAAGTAAGCTGGACCTGGTTGTTGCAGGTACTGAAGCCGCTGTTCTGATGGTTGAATCCGAAGCAGAACTGCTGAGCGAAGACCAGATGCTGGGTGCCGTGGTATTTGGCCACGAGCAGCAGCAGATCGTTATCCAGAACATCAACGACCTGGTGAAAGAAGCCGGTAAACCACGTTGGGACTGGCAGCCAGAAGCCGTAGACGACGCGCTGAATGCACGCGTTGCGGCACTGGCGGGCGCACGTCTGAGCGATGCATACCGCATCACTGACAAGCAAGAGCGTTACGCGCAGATTGATGTCATCAAATCTGAAACCATCGCTACGCTGGTTGCTGAAGATGAATCTCTGGACGCTAACGAGCTGAGCGAAATTCTGCACGCTATCGAGAAAAATGCTGTTCGTAGCCGCGTACTGGCAGGCGAGCCGCGTATCGATGGTCGTGAGAAAGACATGATCCGCGGTCTGGACGTTCGTACTGGCGTACTGCCACGTACTCACGGTTCTGCACTGTTCACCCGTGGCGAAACTCAGGCGCTGGTTACCGCGACCCTGGGTACTGCGCGTGATGCACAGAACATCGACGAACTGATGGGCGAGCGCACCGACAGCTTCCTGTTCCACTATAACTTCCCTCCGTACTCCGTAGGTGAAACCGGTATGGTTGGTTCGCCTAAGCGTCGTGAAATTGGTCACGGCCGTCTGGCGAAGCGCGGCGTGCTGGCAGTGATGCCAGAAGCAGATAAATTCCCGTACACCGTGCGTGTGGTTTCTGAAATCACCGAATCCAACGGTTCTTCATCCATGGCTTCCGTGTGTGGTGCATCTCTGGCGTTGATGGATGCCGGCGTGCCAATCAAAGCGGCTGTTGCGGGTATCGCAATGGGTCTGGTGAAAGAAGGCGACAACTTTGTTGTGCTGTCTGACATTTTGGGCGACGAAGACCACCTGGGCGATATGGACTTCAAAGTTGCGGGTTCCCGCGACGGTATCTCTGCACTGCAGATGGATATCAAAATTGAAGGTATCACCAAAGAGATCATGCAGGTTGCTCTGAACCAGGCTAAAGGTGCTCGTCTGCACATCCTGGGCGTGATGGAACAGGCGATTAACGCGCCGCGTGGCGATATTTCTCAGTTCGCTCCACGTATTCACACCATCAAGATCAATCCAGACAAGATCAAAGATGTTATCGGTAAAGGCGGTTCCGTAATCCGTGCGCTGACCGAAGAAACCGGCACCACGATCGAAATCGAAGATGACGGTACTGTGAAGATTGCAGCAACCGACGGCGAGAAAGCGAAATTCGCAATCCGTCGCATCGAAGAGATCACCGCAGAAATCGAAGTGGGTCGTGTCTATGCAGGTAAAGTGACCCGTATCGTTGACTTTGGCGCGTTCGTTGCCATCGGTGGCGGTAAAGAAGGTCTGGTTCACATCTCTCAGATCGCTGACAAGCGTGTTGAGAAAGTGACCGATTATCTGCAGATGGGCCAGGAAGTCCCGGTTAAAGTTCTGGAAGTTGACCGCCAGGGCCGTATCCGTCTGAGCATTAAAGAAGCCACCGAGCAGTCTCAGCCTGCAGCTGCGCCAGAAGCGCCAGCAGCAGAACAGCAAGGCGAGTAAGGTTGCCATGCCCTCCGCTTTGCGGAGGGCTTATTATCAGGCAGGACGCCTTGTTAAGCCGCCGGGGGACAGGACGTTCATCCAATAGTTGTCTTCGGGAGTGGGAAATGAAGCCTTTTTTGCGCTGGTGTTTCGTTGCGACAGCTTTAACGCTGGCAGGATGCAGCAACTCTTCCTGGCGTAAGAGCGAAGTCCTCGCAGTGCCATTGCAACCGACTTTGCAACAGGAAGTGATTCTGGCACGCATGGAACAAATTCTTGCCAGTCGGGCTTTAACCGATGATGAACGCGCACAGCTTTTATATGAGCGCGGAGTGTTGTATGATAGTCTCGGTCTGAGGGCATTAGCGCGAAATGATTTTTCACAAGCGCTGGCAATTCGACCTGATATGCCTGAAGTATTCAATTACTTAGGCATATATTTAACGCAGGCAGGCAATTTTGATGCTGCCTATGAAGCGTTTGATTCTGTACTTGAGCTTGATCCAACTTACAACTACGCGCACTTGAATCGCGGTATCGCATTGTACTACGGCGGTCGTGATAAGTTAGCGCAAGATGATCTGCTGGCGTTTTATCATGACGATCCTAATGATCCTTTCCGTAGCCTGTGGCTTTACATCGTTGAGCGTAAGCTTGATGAAAAGCAGGCCAAAGAAGCACTGAAACAGCGCTTCGATAATTCGGACAAGGAACAATGGGGATGGAACATTGTCGAGTTCTACCTGGGGAACATTAGCGAAGCAACGCTGATGGAACGCCTCAAGGCGGACGCAACGGATAACACCTCGCTCGCTGAGCATCTCAGTGAAACCAACTTCTATTTAGGTAAGTACTACCTAAGTCTGGGGGATATGGACAGCGCTACGGCACTGTTCAAATTAGCGGTTGCTAACAACGTACACAACTTCGTTGAGCACCGTTATGCATTGTTGGAATTATCGCTCTTGGGCCAGGAGCAAGATGACCTGGCAGAATCGGACCAGCAATAGCTGACGACATAAACATCAGCCCGTAATCTTTTGATTGCCATCACCTTAACGGGTGAGGGCGTTGTTGTTCGTCAATACACCTACTTTGAGCCGGTTCACACTTTTCAATGAAAATTGCTAATCATTTTCACGATGAGCTAAGTAGACTGGCCGCCATTAATATCGAGGCACTTGTACTACATGGCTGAATTCGAAACCACTTTTGCAGATCTGGGCCTGAAGGCTCCTATCCTTGAAGCCCTTAACGATCTGGGTTACGAAAAACCATCTCCGATCCAGGCAGAATGTATCCCACATCTGCTCTCTGGTCGTGACGTGCTGGGCATGGCCCAGACTGGTAGCGGTAAAACTGCAGCATTCTCACTGCCGCTGCTGCACAACATCGATCCGGACCTGCGTGCACCGCAGATCCTCGTCCTGGCTCCAACCCGTGAACTGGCTGTTCAGGTTGCTGAAGCAATGACGGAATTCTCTAAACATATGCGCGGCGTAAACGTGGTAGCCCTGTACGGCGGCCAGCGTTATGACGTGCAGTTACGCGCCCTGCGCCAGGGTCCACAGATTGTCGTCGGTACGCCGGGCCGTCTGCTGGATCACCTGAAGCGCGGTACTTTGGACCTCTCTAAACTGAGCGGTCTGGTACTGGATGAAGCAGATGAAATGCTGCGTATGGGCTTCATCGAAGACGTAGAAACCATTATGGCGCAGATCCCAGAAGGTCATCAGACCGCTCTGTTCTCTGCAACAATGCCAGAAGCAATCCGTCGCATTACCCGTCGTTTCATGAAAGATCCGCAGGAAGTGCGTATTCAGTCCAGCGTAACCACTCGCCCGGACATCAGCCAGAGTTACTGGTCTGTGTACGGCATGCGCAAAAACGAAGCGCTGGTACGCTTCCTGGAAGCAGAAGATTTTGATGCGGCGATCATCTTCGTTCGTACCAAAAACGCGACTCTGGAAGTGGCTGAAGCTCTGGAACGTAGCGGCTATAACAGCGCAGCGCTGAATGGCGACATGAACCAGGCTCTGCGTGAGCAGACTCTGGAACGTCTGAAGGACGGTCGTCTGGATATCCTGATTGCAACCGACGTGGCAGCACGTGGTCTGGACGTTGAACGTATCAGCCTGGTTGTTAACTACGACATCCCAATGGATTCCGAGTCTTACGTTCACCGTATCGGTCGTACCGGTCGTGCGGGTCGTGCGGGTCGTGCGCTGCTGTTCGTTGAGAACCGTGAACGCCGTCTGCTGCGTAACATCGAACGCACCATGAAGCTGACCATTCCAGAAGCTGAGCTGCCAAACGCAGACCTGCTGGGCAAACGCCGCCTGGAAAAATTCGCCGCGAAAGTTCAGCAGCAGCTGGAAAGCAGCGATCTGGATCAGTACCGTGCGCTGCTGGCACAGATTCAGCCAACCGCTGAAGGCGAAGAGCTGGATATCGAGTCACTGGCTGCAGCGCTGCTGAAAATGGCACAGGGCGAACGTACTCTGATCGTTCCACCAGATGCACCGATGCGTCCTAAGCGTGAATTCCGTGACCGTGACGAGCGTTTCGAACGTCGTGGCGACCGTAACGATCGTAATGACCGTGGTCCGCGTGCTGACCGCCCAGAGCGTGGTGGTGAAGACCGTCCACGTCGTGAGCGTCGTGACGCTGGCGAAATGGAACTGTATCGCATTGAAGTGGGCCGTGATGATGGCGTTGAAGTTCGTCACATCGTTGGCGCGATCGCTAACGAAGGCGACATCAGCAGCCGTTACATCGGTAACATCAAGCTGTTCGGTACGCACTCCACCATCGAACTGCCAAAAGGTATGCCGGGCGAAGTTCTGCAGCACTTTACTCGCACCCGCATCCTGAACAAGCCGATGAATATGCAGCTGATGGGCGATGCAGTACCTCGCACTGACCGTGGCGGCGAACGTCGTGGCGGTGGTCGCAGCTTTGGTGGCGAACGTCGTGAAGGTGCTCGTCCAGAAGGTCGCGCGGGTGAAGGTCGTCGTTTTTCCGGTGAACGCCGTGAAAACCGTGGCCCACGTCGTGATGAAGGCGCAAGCCGTCGCCGTGACGCGTAAGCCTTATGCTACTGACGTAAAGTAAAATATACAGCCCCGATAATGATTATCGGGGCTTTTTTTATTCCTTTTGTACTCTTGTACTGGTACAGTGCTGCACATTAAAATGCAAACCACATTTTTGACTGGAGATAAGGCTGTATGGCGACACTAACCACCACCCAAACGTCACCTTCGCTGCTTGGCGGCGTGGTGATCATCGGCGGAACCATTATTGGTGCTGGGATGTTCTCCCTGCCTGTGGTCATGTCCGGTGCGTGGTTTTTCTGGTCGCTGGCGGCGCTGGTTTTCACCTGGTTCTGCATGCTGCATTCCGGGTTGATGATCCTCGAAGCAAACCTGAATTACCGCATTGGCTCCAGCTTTGACACCATTACTAAAGATCTGCTTGGCAAAGGCTGGAATCTGGTCAACGGCCTCTCCATCGCTTTTGTGCTCTATATTCTGACCTATGCGTACATTTCAGCCAGCGGCTCGATTCTGCATCACACCTTCTCAGCGTTGTCGTTAAACGTGCCGGCACGTCTGGCAGGGCTGTGTTTCGCGTTAACCGTGGCGTTTATCGTCTGGATGAGCACTAAAGCCGTGAGCCGCATGACGGCAATTGTGTTAGGCGCGAAGGTGATTACCTTCTTTCTGACCTTCGGTAGCCTCTTAGGACACGTCACCCCGGCGACGCTCTTTAACGTCGCGGAAGTGAATACCTCCTATACGCCTTACCTGCTGATGACCTTGCCATTCTGTCTGGCATCGTTTGGCTATCACGGTAACGTACCCAGCCTGATGAAATACTACGGCAAAGATCCACGCACGATTGTGAAGTGTCTGGTCTACGGCACGCTGCTGGCGCTGGGGCTGTATGCGATTTGGCTCCTGGGGACGATGGGCAACATCCCGCGCCCGGAGTTTATCGGCATTGCGCAGAAGGGCGGTAATATCGACGTGCTGGTACAGGCGCTGAGCGGCGTACTGAACAGCCGCAGTCTGGATCTGCTGTTGGTCGTGTTCTCTAACTTTGCGGTAGCGAGTTCTTTCCTTGGGGTGACGCTGGGGTTATTTGACTATCTGGCGGATCTGTTTGGCTTTGATGACTCCGCGATGGGACGATTCAAAACCGCGCTGCTCACCTTCTTGCCACCGATTGTCGGTGGACTGCTGTGGCCGAACGGCTTCCTGTATGCCATCGGTTATGCAGGACTGGCAGCAACTATCTGGGCGGCGATTGTTCCCGCGCTGCTGGCTCGTAAATCTCGCAAGCGTTTTGGCAGCCCGACATTCCGCGTTTGGGGCGGCAAGCCGATGATTGCACTGATTCTGGTGTTCGGCGTGGGCAATGCCCTGGTGCACGTTCTGTCGAGCTTCGATGTGCTACCGGTCTATCAGTAAACACTGCTTTTCACCCTCTCCCAATGGGAGAGGGTAACAAACCGCACTTAATTACAATTCTTCTTTTACCTGCATCGCCAGCTCAAACGAGTGCAGCCGCGCCTGATGATCGAAAATCTGGCCATTGACCATAATCTCATCCGCCTGCGTTTCCCGCAGCACTGCCTCCAGCCCATGACGCACTTTGGTCTTGTCGCCCACCAAAGACATGCTTAACGCCTGCTGTACGCCATATTGCTCGGATGCCGACCACAGCTGATGCATATTCTCCACCGGCGGCGGTAGTTGGCCCGTTTCGCCACGACGCAGCTTCACAAAGGCCTGCTGCATAGAGGTGAACAGGAATTCCGCGTCGCGGTTGCTGTCAGCGGCAATGATATTGATACACACCATCGCGTATGGTTTCTCAAGACGTTCGGACGGTTTAAAGTTCGTACGGTAGAGATGCAGTGCCTGGTGCAGCATATCCGGCGCGAAGTGTGAGGCAAAGGCGAAAGGCAGCCCAAGCTGCGCGGCGAGCTGTGCGCTGTAAAGGCTCGACCCCAGCAGCCATACCGGGATCTTTTCGCCGTAGCCCGGTACCGGACGCACGTGCGGGTTTGGGTCACGCGCATCAAACCAGTCCACCAGCTCAGCCACGTCACGTGGGAAGTTATCAATGTCGCCGCTCATATGGCGGCGCAGAGCGCGCATAGTTGGCTGATCGCTGCCAGGCGCGCGGCCAAGCCCTAAATCAATTCGGCCGGGATAGAGGGTATTCAGCGTGCCAAACTGCTCGGCAATCACCAGCGGGGCATGGTTAGGCAGCATCACGCCGCCGGAACCGAGGTGCAGAGTCGTGGTGTTCGCCGCCAGATAACCGATCAGCACTGAGGTAGCGGCGCTGGCGATGCCAACCATGTTGTGATGCTCAGCCAGCCAGTAGCGGTGATAGCCACGTTTCTCGGCCAGTTGAGCAAGAGCAAGTGAGTGCGAAAAGGCTTCTCTCGCGGAGTAGCCTTGAGGGATCGGCGCCAGGTCCAGCACCGAAAATGGAAGGGTTTTAGCGGTCATAACAGCTCACTTTGTCGACGGTGAATCTTTAATACTGCATCAAAGTTTAGTCACCGCTGTTAACAAAGTGAGCCTTTTTTAGGCCTGAAGTTCCAGGCCGGCGAGACGCTTCCAGTAACCATTGCAGTCACTGTTAGCGGTCAGCGGCAGCGGAGACGAACCGTTTTCGTTAGCGCGGAAGGCATCCAGCATCGCAAACACGTCGGTATCCATCGGGGATAAGCGCACCATGTCCACCAGCCCGTTCATTGATGCCAGTTCGTTGCCAAGGTTATACACATAGCCGCTCATCGTCTGAATGCCGTTCAGGACAAACACTTGCTGATTCTCCTGTGACAGCATGCTGCGCCCATTTGGGTATTTGATGCAGCAGGTTTCGCATTCGTCTTTTGGGCGATCTTCCGAGCGGGCGGTGAAGCAGCGGGCGGAATAGGCTAGCGGCAGATGACCATAGCTCAGTACTTCCACCTCAAACTGATGACGAATGCCCAGCTCTTCGCACTGTGTCAGCAGGTTTGCCAGCCAGTCGCGGGAGAGCTCTACCGGCATACACCAGCGGGTCATACCCTGTTTGAGCAGCAGGCGCAGGGTCACCGCGTTGTAGCAGTTCAGCGCATGGCCCGCGACAAACGGTAGCTTGCGTTCAGCGCACATGTTCACCACGCCGAGATCGCTTGCCTCCAGCAGGAATTCGCCGTTCTCGACGTAGCGTTTCAGCTCCCCCAGTTCGGAAGAGGCCTGAACCAGCGCGAGCGTTGAAAGCACGACCTGTTTACCGCTTCCGGCCAGGCTTTTCGCCATATCCAGCCAATCTCCCACTTTCGTGGCGCGGCGCTTGCTGCATACCGCTTCGCCGAGGTAAATCACATCGGCGCTGCTGGTCGCAGCCTGAAGGTAAAAATCTTCCAGCGTCTCTTTTGACCAGTAGTAAAGTACGGGCCCTAATGAATATTTCATGGTTTTCTCACTGCCATTTACGGTGATACGCGCCTAGCGTGGTTTGTGTACCCTCAGACATCGAGCCGAGCGTCTCCATCCAGGCCGGTTGTGCCGCGTAGTTTTGCGGATCGGCCATGCAGCGGTCGATCGCCTGACGCCAGACTTTCGCCACCTGGCTTACGTAGGCCGGGCTGCGCTGGCGGCCCTCAATTTTCACCGAGGCAATATTGGCGGCCAGCAGTTCCGGCAGCAGCTCCAGCGTGTTGAGGCTAGTGGGTTCTTCCAGCGCGTGGTAGCGCTCGCCATCGACCAGATAACGACCTTTACACAACGTCGGGTAGCCCGCATTTTCACCGTCCTGATAGCGGTCAATCAGCACTTCATTCAGGCGAGACTCCAGCCCCTGCGGCGTTTGCTGCCAGCGAACAAAGCGAGCGGGTGAGCAGGCACCGACGGTATTTGGCGATTCGCCGGTTAAATAGGAGGAGAGGTAGCATCGACCCTCCGCCATGATACACAGGCTGCCAAAGGCAAAAACCTCCAGCGGGACTGGCGTCACGCGGGCGAGTTGCTTGACCTGATGAATAGAGAGCACGCGCGGCAAGACTACGCGGGCAACGTCAAAATGACGATGATAAAAACGTACGGCCTCTTCGTTAGTGGCGGATGCCTGAACGGAGACGTGGCGCTCAATATGAGGATAGCGTTCTGCCGCATACTCAAGCATGGCGAGGTCTGCCAGGATCAGCGCATCGGCCCCCAGCTGTGCTGCCATATCGACTGCCCGCTGCCAGCGGGCGTAGCCGTCAGGATGGGCAAAGGTGTTAATCGCAATATGCAGCTTGCGCCGGTGCTGGTGGACGAAGTTAACGGCTTCCTGAAGCTTCTTCTCCGTAAAGTTGAGGCCAGCAAAATGGCGGGCGTTGGTATCATCCTTAAGCCCGATATAGACCGCATCGGCCCCATTTTCGATGGCCGCCTTAAGCGCCGGAAGGTTTCCGGCTGGGCAGAGCAGCTCCATAATTTATCCTGATGTTGTCGATCGCAGGGATCGCAAAATTGTTAACGAGCTGGGATTTTAATTAACCCATACGCGACAATTTTTGATTTAAGGCAGCTAATGGCGTATTGATGACACCAATAATGAGGTTCACCGGTAGAGGGTTTGTTGATTTACGCCGCTATGTTGTCCTCTGGATATGGCAAAATAGCAGGACTATAGATATCAGGGAGTAAAGCTCGTGCTGGAGAAACTGCGTTCACGTCTCGTACAATTTGGTCCATCAATGCTGAGCGTGCCGGTAAAACTGGCGCCGTTCGCGCTTAAACGCCAGGTGCTGGAGCAGGTGCTGAGCTGGCAGTTCCGCCAGGCGTTGCAGGACGGTGAGCTGGAGTTCCTGGAGGGGCGCTGGTTGTGTATTGAAGTTCGTGATATCGGGCTGCGCTGGTTTACCTCAGTTGAGAACGATCGGTTGATCGTTCGAGAGTCCGCTGACGCGGACGTGAGCTTTAGTGCCGATGCCAGCGATCTGCTGATGATCGCCGCGCGTAAGCAGGATCCCGATACGCTCTTCTTCCAGCGCCGTCTGGTGATTGAAGGAGATACGGAGCTCGGTCTGTACGTGAAGAATTTAATGGATGCCATTGAGCTGGAGCAGATGCCAAAAGCGCTGCGCGTGATGTTGATGCAAATGGCAGATTTTGTTGAGGCCGGGCTTAAAGCCCCGCCAGACAGTAAACACACTTCAGTAGGTGAGCCATGCTGATTCGAGTCGAAATTGGGATTGATGCACCGGGTATCGATGCGTTGTTACGCCGTTCTTTTGCAAGCGATGCAGAAGCCCAGCTGGTCCACGATCTCCGTGAAGACGGCCTCATCACCTTGGGGTTGGTTGCCACTGACGATGAAGGTCAGGTAGTCGGCTATGTCGCCTTCAGCCCGGTGATGGTTCAGGGCGAAGATTTACAGTGGGTTGGTATGGCTCCGCTGGCGGTTGATGAAAACTATCGCGGCCAGGGGCTGGCGCGTCAACTGGTCTACGAAGGGCTGGATTCGCTGAATGAGTTCGGCTATGCGGCGGTTGTCGCGCTGGGCGATCCGGCGTTTTACGGCCGCCTGGGCTTCGAGCAAGCGGCCCATTACGATCTGCGCTGCCGCTGGCCGGGTACCGAATCCGCCTTCCAGCTACATCGTCTGGCGGATGATGCGCTAAACGGCGTCAATGGTCTGGTGGAATACCACGACTACTTCAGTCGGTTTTAATCAGGCTTTGGCATAGCGCCTCGAAGGAGCCGTCTCCGGCGACGAGGCGCTCTTTCTGGCGCTTCGTCAGCTGCTTTATGCGGTATTCCACCCGGAGTGCTAGCGATCTGTCGCCAACCGGCGCTGAAAAGGCGAGCTGCAATTCCCCTTTCCCCCGCAGCGCTTTTGCCCCTTTCCCCGTTTGATGTTGTAGAAAACGCCGCGCCACATCGGTGGTGATCCCGGTGTAGAGTGCGTTATCAGCGGTTCGGACAAGATAGAGAAACCAGCACACGGTAAACAGATTCAGTATGTTAAGGTGAACGCACCATAGCATGAGAGAGAATGAAAATGGAAACACTGGCCGCCATTAACCGCTGGCTGGCGAAACAGCATGTCGTCACCTGGTGCGTCTATGATGAAGGCGAAATGTGGTGCGCGAATGCGTTTTACTACTACGATCCTGAGCGCGTTGCTTTTTATGTGCTGAGTGAAGACAAAACGCGTCATGCGCAGATGACGGGGCAACGGGCAACTGTGGCGGGCACGGTAAATGGCCAGCCGAAAACCGTCGCGTTGATCCGTGGGGTACAGTTTAAAGGTGAAATCCGCCGTCTGGAGGGGGAAGAAAGCGACGCGCAGCGTGGGCGATACACACGTCGCTTTCCGATTGCGGCAGCGTTAAAAGCCCCGGTGTGGGAAATTCGCCTCGATGAGCTGAAATTTACCGACAACACCCTGGGCTTTGGCAAGAAGATGCACTGGTTACGCGCCGAGCAGGCGTAGCGCCTCACGGTTAAAGGCGGGCAAATCGTCCGGGGTTCGGCTGGTGATCAGCTGGTCTTTGTCATTGACCACCTCCTGATCGTAAAACTCGGCACCCGCGTTTTTCAGATCGATAACGATCGGCTTCACGGCGGTGAGCTTACGTCCGCGCACCACTTCCGCGCTGATAAGCAACTGCGGGCCGTGACAGATCGCGAAGACCGGTTTACCGGTGCCCACGAAATCCCGGGTGAATGTGACAAAGCGCTCATCCCCGCGTAGGGAATCCGGTGAATGTCCGCCGGGTAACAACAGCGCATCAAAGTCTGATGGGCTGACGTTATCGATAGACTCATCAATAGTGACGCTGGCCTCGCCCTTATGGCCTTTCACGGTTTTACCCGCCTGCTTCTCAATGGTGATAACCTCATGCCCCGCCTTGCGAAATGCCTCTGCAGGCGAGGTGAATTCTGAATCTTCAAACTCGTCGGTGATCAAGACTGCGATTTTCTTGCCCATGTTTCCTCCGTTGTTTTGGGTTCAGACTGTTATTTTCCCGTTTGTGGTAAATACTTACCGGTAACAGACTTCTAAGTGTGGTCGACCACGCTGAGTTCGCAAACGGACAATTCTGTAAAGGGGATAAAATGAGTCAGGTACTGATTACGGGCGCGACAGGATTAATTGGCGACCATCTACTGCGGTTGCTGATTCAGGAGCGTAAGGTGAACTACATTGCCGCCCCGACGCGTCGCCCGCTGGCGGACATCCCCGGCGTCTTCAACCCCCACGATCCTCAGCTAACCGATGCCCTGGCCCAGGTTCAGGACCCAATTGATATCGCTTTTTGTTGCCTGGGGACCACGCGGCGTGAAGCCGGCAGCAAAGAAGCCTTTGTCCATGCCGACTACACGCTGGTGGTTGATACCGCGCTGACCGCGAAAAAGCTGGGGGCAAAACATTTTCTGGTGGTCAGCTCAATGGGGGCTAATGCCCGCTCGCCGTTTTTCTACAACAAGGTAAAGGGCAAAATGGAAGAGGCTCTGATTGCGCAGAAGTGGGAACACCTGACGATAGTTCGCCCGTCGATGCTGCTTGGGCACCGCGACGAACGTCGCTTCAACGAGTCGATTTTTGCCCCGCTGTTCCGAATCCTGCCGGGGAACTGGAAATCGATCGAGGCGCGCGATGTAGCGCGTGCAATGCTCAAAGAAGCGCTTACCCCGTCGCAGGAAGGGGTGAATATTACCCCGTCGGCAAAACTGCGTGAAATCGCGCAGGGCGAGGCGTAAACTCCCCCGGCGAATTAAATAACACTCTCCGGGGAATGCTATGACTGGTCAGTCTTCATCTCAGGCGGCAACACCTGTTCAATGGTGGAAGCCCGCACTCTTCTTTCTCGTGGTCATTGTTGGCCTCTGGTACGTGAAATGGCAGCCGTACTACGGTAAAGCCTTTACTGCCGCCGAAACGCACAGCATCGGTAAATCCATTCTCGCGCAGGCTGATTCCAGCCCGCTACAGGCGGCGTGGGATTACGCAATGGTCTACTTCCTTGCCGTCTGGAAAGCCGCCGTTTTAGGGGTGATTCTGGGCTCGCTCATTCAGGTATTGATCCCCCGTAATTGGCTGGTGAAAACGCTGGGGCAACCCCGTTTCCAGGGCACGTTGCTGGGAACGATTTTCTCCCTGCCAGGCATGATGTGCTCCTGCTGCGCCGCGCCAGTAGCCGCAGGAATGCGCCGCCAGCGGGTGTCGATGGGCGGTGCGCTTGCCTTCTGGATGGGTAATCCGCTGCTTAACCCGGCAACGCTGGTGTTTATGGGCTTTGTGCTTGGCTGGCATTTTGCTGCTATCCGCCTGATCGCGGGAGTCGCGACGGTGTTGGTGGTGGCGACGCTGGTGCAATACCTCGTGAAAGATAACGTCGCAGAGTCTGAGCCAGTTGAGCTGGACATCAGCGAGCCGCAGGGTGGTTTCTTTGCACGCTGGGGCAGGGCGCTCTGGCAACTTTTCTGGAGCACCATCCCGGTCTATATTCTGGCGGTACTGGTGCTGGGGGCGGCGCGCGTCTGGCTGTTCCCGCATGCGGATGGTGCTATCGATAACACGCTAATGTGGGTCATTGCGATGGCCGTTGCTGGCTGCTTGTTTGTTATCCCTACGGCCGCTGAAATTCCCATTGTTCAGACCATGATGCTTGCCGGGATGGGCTCCGCGCCTGCGCTGGCGCTGCTTATCACCCTGCCGGCAATCAGCCTGCCGTCGCTCATCATGCTGCGTAAGTCATTCCCGGCAAAAGCGCTGTGGCTGACTGCGGGCCTGGTGGCGTTGAGTGGAGTGATGGTGGGGAGTATTGCGCTGGTTTAAGACCAAAAAATACCCGGCATTGCCGGGTATTGTTTGTTACTTGATGTAGGTAAACGCGGTGGTGACGTGTTTAACGCCGCTCACCCGGCTGGCGATATCTGCCGCCGCTTTACCTTCACGATCGGTGACCAGACCCAGCAGGAACACTTCGCCGTTTTCGGTCGTCACTTTCACGTTTGAGGATTTCACCTGGTCGGTGCCCAACAGCTGGGAACGCACTTTGGTGGTGATCCAGGTATCGGAAGAGGCGGTGCCCAGACCAATAGGCTGGCCCTGACGCACTTCGTTAAACACTTCCGACGTACCCTCTACGCCCATCGCAATCTGTTTTGCTCGTGAGGCGAGCTCCATATTTGGCGCCTGGCCTGCCAGTAGCACTTTGCCCTGATAAGCCGTCACGTTGATACGGGCTTCTTTCTTAATTTGTTCGTCTTTCGACAGCGCACTGTTGACGCGCAGTTCCAGCGTACCGTCATCGACCTGCGTACCCACAGTACGCGGATCGGTTGCCGCTTTGGTACCCACGGCTGCGGTACCCACAACGGCCGCAGCAATACATCCCTGAAGTAGCAGTGCAGACATAAGGACTGCGAGGGTCGATAAAGCCTTCATTAGTACTCCTTAATCATCCTGGTGAGGGAAAAGCGTGTTATCGATCAGATCGCATAGGCAGTTTACTGTCAGCATATGCATTTCCTGAATACGCGCGCTACGGTGAGACGGGATACGGATTTCGACATCCTGCGGCCCTAACAAACCCGCCAGCTCACCGCCGTCATAGCCGGTTAAGGCAACGATGGTCATGTCGCGGGTGACTGCAGCTTCGACGGCTTTGACGATGTCCCGGCTATTACCACGCGTGGAGATCGCCAGCAGCACATCTCCGGCATGACCCAGGGCGCGCACCTGCTTTGCGTAAATCTCGTCATGCAGGCGATCGTTAGCAATCGCTGTTAAGACCACATTATCGGTATTAAGTGCAATGGCAGGTAAACTAGGACGTTCTGTTTCAAAACGATTGATCATGCTGGCAGCAAAATGCTGTGCGTTGGCGGCCGATGTGCCATTGCCACAACAGAGGATTTTGTTGCCGTTTAACAGAGACTGTACCAGCGTCATCGCTGCGCGAGATATCGCGTCCGGAAGGGCTTCCGCCGCGGCAATCTGAGTCTGGATGCTTTCTGTGAAGCACACTTTAATTCTTTCGAGCACGGTATCCCTTTACATCTTAATTATGCGTCTTCGCCAAAAGCGTTTTTAAGCCAGTCGATCTCATTTCCGGTGAAGGCTATCACATCGAACCGGCAATCCACAGTATCAAAGCTCCCATTATGGCGGGCAAGCCACAAGTGGGCAGTCTGTAATAATTTATGTTGTTTAGCGAGCGTCACGCTGGCGGCCGCACCGCCAAAGCGAGACGACTGTCGATAGCGCACTTCAACAAACACGATGACCTGGCCGTCTTTCATGATCAGGTCAATTTCGCCGCCGCGTCCACGCACGTTAGCGGCGATAAAGCGCAGTCCTTTGCCTTCAAGCCAGCGACGCGCTTTTAACTCCCACGCATCGCCGGTCTCTTTACGACTTAACTGGCCGGGACGATTTGCCCCTGCTGGTATTTGAGCCATGATAACTTCCTGTTGATCACGCAGTCCTGAGTGGCGGTCAGATCGCCGGTATTGCCGTTCAGCTCAAAGCCTGGCACCTGACGCATCTGGGTAAAGTGGTTCGCCAGCGCCCATGCATCGGCGCCCATGGCGTACAGACGTGCCAGCGAGTAATCGTTATGTACGCTGCTTAACGCTTGCTGCATCAATGAAGGGTTACTGCCTGCCAGCATGGGGATTTCGCTGTACTGCAGTCCTTCCATTTCGAGGCGGAAGTCCGGGCCCGCGGTGCCTTGTGCGCTGCGGGAGCTGGCGTAAAGCGTTGCTCCGCTCTGGCTGCCGTTACGCATCGCAATCATCGGTTTAATAAAGGCAATCTCTTCCGGTGTGGCAACGATGTAAGCAGCGTCCACTTTACCGCCACCGCTGATTTGCGCGTCGGTGGGTGGAGCAGGGATCGTCAGACCACCAATGGTGACGCTTTGCTGCTGCGGCAGGCTGGCGGATACCGGGCTGCCGTTAAGGGCAATCCCCGCGCCGCCGTTGACGCCAGCCCTTAGTTCAGAGGCTGAGCCGAATTTCTGCTCCAGCACCACGCCGCCACCCAGCGTCTGCCACTCCTGAGCAAACGCATTCGCCACGCGATCGCCCAGCGCGCTGCGCGGGATCAGCAACAGCGGTGCTTGTTTACCCTGCTCGTGGATATGACGTGCTGCATCACGGGCTTCGTCTTCCGGAGACAGCGCGAAGTAGCAAATGTTAGCGCGGTTCTGGACCTGCTCTGGCTGGTTAAGCGCCAGCACGTTCAGCGTGGTGTTGCTCTTCATCAGTTCTTCCACGTTGTTTTTCAGCAGTGGGCCGACCACGATGCTCGCACCGTCTTGCTGAACCTGGGCCAGTACCTGGTTAAGCGGCTGCGCGCTGGTGTCATAGATTTTCAGCTCAGCACCTGGATTGGCGCTGGTAGTGGCTACGGCCTGAGGCTGTGTGGCAGGCTGTGCTGCGGGTTGTATCGTTTCCTGCTGAGGCTGCGTTGCGGCGGCCTCGGTCGCGGGTGCTGCCTGAGGGTGAGTCGGCGTTGGCGTCTGAGCGGCAGGCGCCGCGA
Organism: Enterobacter sp. UNJFSC 003; assembly: GCF_036903355.1. Lineage (NCBI taxonomy): Bacteria > Pseudomonadati > Pseudomonadota > Gammaproteobacteria > Enterobacterales > Enterobacteriaceae > Enterobacter > Enterobacter sp. UNJFSC 003. The sequence goes on along the minus strand of NZ_JBAKHK010000006.1, from coordinate 99,929 downwards.
CTGGTGGTGTCGTCGGCGCCGTCACAGGGTTCTGCATTGTGCCCTGAGCTGGCGTTTGCGCCGTGGTCAGGTCGCTGGTCTCCGCGGTGGAAGGGCTGACAACGTCATTCACGTTTGCCGCCTGCGCTGCCTGAACCGGAACGGCACTGCCCGTCACCGCAGGGGTGCCGTTCTTCGCGGCTTCAAAACCTTGCTGGATGGCACGACCAAACACGGCCGCCTGCCCATTCAAAGGCAGGAGCAGGGCAATTTTGCTGGTGGAGGCCGGCTTAAAGTTCTGCACGTTCACCAGCTGGGTTGGCAGCATTTTCGCGCCGGGGTTTTGCGGATAGCGTGTCTGCCAGTCGGCGATCCCGGCTTTCAGCATGTTAGGGTCGCTGCGGTTGTTAAACCACATCTGCTGCAGATCCAGCCAACCCTGCAGGACATTTTCATCTGCATTGATCACCAGCGCCTGCGCCTGATCCTGGGTCATGGAGGCGAGCGCCTGCCAGGTCGCATCGATATTTTTCTGTTTGTCTGCGTCGGCGAGAAGCGGCTCTTGTGCAATCAGCGCACGCAGCAGCGTCAGGGAAGGGCGTCCCTGCTCAGCGGCGATTCCAGCCTGCCAGAACCGCGCCTGCTGGTTTTTATCCAGCGCGCTGACGTCGATGTCACCGAGGATCTTTTTCGCGGACGCATAATCTTTTAGCGCAACCTTCAGCTCCGCAGACACAAGAGCCTGCTCCCGGCGCTGGGTATCGTTAAGATTTTGCGGCAGTTGGTTAAACAGTTCGGCAGCCTGCTGGGTTTTTCCCTCTTTCAGCAGTGCACGAATGGCGAGTAATTGCCAGTTGGTCTTGGTATCATTTGAGCTCTGCGACATTTGTTGCAGATAAAAACCAGAATCAGCCTGTACGGAACCCTGCATATGGGCAGTGCTCTGGTCGGGTGCCTGGGTGCCACAGCCTGCGAAAATCAGGGCTGCCAGCAGGAGAGGCACGCTGCGCGTGGCTTTTGTTCGAAGAAACGTTAAGGGTACCATACTGTATCCAGTGATTTTTTTACGCAATGCTCAATATTAAATCGGCAATACGGACTAAACAATGAAACAACACGAAACGGCAGATAATTCTCAAGGCCAGCTTTATATTGTACCTACTCCTATCGGGAATTTGTCTGATATTACCCAACGTGCACTAACCGTATTGCAAGCTGTTGATTTAATTGCTGCAGAAGATACCCGACATACCGGTTTACTGCTGCAGCACTTTGCGATTAACGCCCGAATGTTTGCCCTTCACGATCACAATGAGCAACAAAAAGCCGACACGCTGGTGGCGAAGCTGAAAGAGGGTCAAAACATCGCATTGGTTTCCGACGCCGGTACGCCGCTGATCAACGATCCTGGCTATCATCTGGTGCGTACGTGCCGTGAAGCAGGCATCCGCGTTGTGCCACTGCCTGGACCGTGCGCCGCCATTGCTGCGTTAAGCGCGGCGGGCCTGCCGTCAGACCGCTTCTGCTATGAAGGTTTCCTGCCGGCCAAATCCAAAGGTCGTCGTGATGTTTTAAAAGATCTGGAAGCGGAACCGCGCACGCTGATTTTCTATGAATCTACTCACCGTCTGCTGGAAAGCCTGGAGGATATGGTCACCGTCTGGGGCGAATCCCGCTACGTGGTGCTGGCGCGCGAGCTGACCAAAACCTGGGAGAACATCCACGGCGCGCCGGTGGGTGAACTGCTGGCATGGGTGAAGGAAGATGAAAACCGCCGCAAGGGGGAGATGGTGCTGATTGTCGAAGGCCATAAAGCCCAGGACGATGCGCTGCCTGCCGACGCGTTGCGCACTCTGGCGCTGCTGCAGGCTGAACTGCCGCTGAAGAAGGCGGCCGCGCTGGCAGCGGAGATCCACGGTGTGAAGAAGAACGCGCTGTATAAGTATGCGCTTGAACAGCAGGATTAATGTACGGCCCGACGATGAGGTCGGGCCGGTTTGTTTTACTTCGCAGGCATCGCCTCAAACACCAGCGTTTCCAGCGGTTTCAGGGTAATCACCACCGCGTTTTTATACTCCTCCGGTACGCTATCGTTATTGCCGTACACCGCCTTCAAACCAAATTGTGTCGTGCCGTCTGTCGGGATCTCAAAGTCTCTTGTCAGGTCCAGATAGTAGCTTTGTGGCTTATCCGACGGGTTACGCAAGCCGATAATCGCTTTGTCCTTGCTCCAGGATGCCCAGCCGTAAACCTGCAGCGCGGTTGGATCACCGCCAATCCAGTGGGTATCCACCAGCACGCTGGCGTTATCCCGGGACCACTTCGCGGCCTGTGCCAGGGTATCCCACTTCGCCTTGTTGAGCATGGATGGGGTGATATACAGCTCCTGCAACTGGGTGCCGGTGGCGAAGTAGCTCCAGACCTGGTCGGCAAAATCGCTGTCCGTTTGCACCTTCTCCAGACCGTAATACGCATTCTCCGCGCTGACGATCCCGTGATACATCAGGGAGTTCAGCGGGAACAGCGGACCTTTACGCACTATGGAGCGATACGTTTCCGCATCGCGGTAGGTCATCCACCGCTGCACCGGCGTGCCGGGGCCGTACAGGTTGATATCATCTCCCTGGCGCCAGATGGAATCGGCGTAGAACAGCCAGGATGGGCTGGCGTTGGTACCGGTCGTCAGGTTAATAAACAGATTCGGATTTGCGCTGCGCATGTTATGCAGCAGAGCGATAGAGGCGTCAAAATCCGAGGCGAACGGGCTGCCCTTAATATGTGAATTGGCATTACCCATCCCGTCGAGCTTGAACGAGGTGATGTGCTCGTTTTTGATAAGCTTAACGATCTGCTCATTAAAGTTTTTAAAATAGTTCGGGCCTGACAGCGCCAGCTTCCCGTCTACCGTTTCGAAACCGTACTCTTTTGCATGCGAGACGCGAGTATCGCGCGGTTTGTTATATCCGCCCCACGGCGAGAGCCACAGGCCGACGGAGCTGTGCAGGCTGTCAGCTTTCTCCCGTACCTTGCCAAAACCCTTGCTGAAAGCCGGACCAAACAGCCAGCGTCCGGTCAGGTCATCCCAGCCATCGTCAAGCAGGAACGCATCCAGCGCCACGCCGCGCCCGGTGATAAATTCCTTATTCCATTCATCCATCCGCTCCAGCACGTCCTGCTCGGAGTACGGTGTAAAGAAGCCGATATCCATCCAGCTGTTGTAGTGTAAATAAGGCTTATACGGACGCGGACGGACGGCATCGATGAACTGGTTCACGCTGCGGCGCAGCTGGTTTGTTTCCGGGAAAGTGCCGAAATAGGTGGTGTAGCTGACCGGGGTTGCTGGCTGAATAGGGGTTTTCAGCTCTACGTTAAGGTTGGTCGTCCCTTCATAGGCGTAAGTGTTAACGACGGGTTTATCCGGCAGAATAAAAAACGAGTCTGCGACGATCGGCGAGCTGTGAATTGCCCCGTCTACGTAAGGTGCCTGAGCCTGCTTTTTAGTTGGGAAGAAGGTGATTTTAGCCACATCCCGGGGCTGACCTACGGCGGCTATGGTGTAGTCGATGCTGGCGTATTTGCCCTTCACCAGGTTCAGCTTCACCGTCACGTTAAATTCCGGATGGATGAAATCGATAACCATCCCGCTGTCCTGCTTTTCGACATGCTTGATTTTAAAATCCGCCGTGTGGATTTTAGTCTCGTCCGGCAGCGTCAGAAAGAACAGCTCCTGCGGCGTGAGCGGATGGTTAGCTTTGCTGTCCTTAACCACTACCGTCGAGTTTGCATCATCAAATGACAGGGCAATATTGTCGTTATTGATCGTGTAGTTCGCGGCTACCGCGCTATGGGCAATGCACAGGGTAAGCACAGAAAGTGCGAGGATTTTTTTCATCAGCGTAAACTCCTTTTTAATCAGGCTTCAGTCGGAAGCAGCAATCGGTTTGCCGAGCCGCACACCGTGATTTTGCTTCTGACCACGTCTTTCATGGCATCCATGCCGACCCGCATATAGAAGCGCGGATCGTTTCCCTGAGGGTTTTCGGCAAACCAGGCTTTAACCGCGTCTGAGAAGGCAATTTTCAGCTCGGTAGCCACGTTGACTTTGCACACCCCCAACTCGATGGTGCGACGAACATACTCATCTGGCACATCGCTCGCGCCGTGCAGTACCAGCGGCACCGTTACCACTTCACGAATTTCGGCTAACCGCTGGAAATCGATTTTAGGACGTTTGGTATAAAGACCGTGCGCGGTACCGATAGCGACGGCCAGGCTGTCGACACAGGTCAGCTCGACAAAGCGTTTCGCCTCCTGCGGATCGGTGAGAAACGCGCTTTCGGCGTCCACGCTCATGTCATCTTCCACGCCGCCCAGGCGGCCCAGCTCGGCCTCAACGCTGCAGTCGTTGAGGTGGCAAAAATCAACCACGGATTTCACCAGCTTCACGTTTTGTTCAAACGGGTAATGACTGCCGTCGATCATCGCGCTGCGCACGCCAGCATTGACCTTGCGACGAATGTCATCCAGCGATTCGTGGTGATCGAGATGCAGCGCCAGCGGCATGTCATAAGTGAGGGAGTAAGCGTTACACAGAGCGTAGATCTCTTCGAGCGCGATGTGCTTAAAGGTCCCCGGCGTGCCTGCGAGGATCACCGGCGATCGCATTTCGCTACAAACTTCGAGGATCGCCTGGATCGTCTCTGCGTTGTGGATGTTAAACGCCGGTACGGCGTAGCCTTTTGCCTGCGCGTCCTGCAGAAGATATTTGGTGGAAATGATGCTCATGCTGCGATCCTCTTAAGCCTGCCACGGATGAATAACGACGCCCTGAACCACACGGTTGACCGTACCGCTGGCAGAAGGCGTATCGGGTGTGTTGCCGACATTCAGAGACTGGGACAGCGCAAAGGTCTGGGCGTACATCAGGAAGCAGAACGCCTGTTCCATATCGATAAAGTGGCGGGAAGGCGGCAGCAGGAGGTGCGGGCCGGCTTCGATAACGGGATCGCTGTTAGCGGCGATAGCGACCACACGCATGGCCTGGCGATCCCGGCGCAGCTCTGCCAGCAGATCCAGATCGTACTGACGCGTATACGGATGGCTGGAAATAAACACCACCACCAGCGTTTCGTTATCCACCAGTGACTTAGGCCCATGACGGAAACCGGTTGGGGAGTCGTAGAATGCCGCCAGCTTGCCTGCTGTCAGTTCCAGCACCTTCAGCGCGGATTCACGCGCTGCGCCCTGTAGCCCTCCGCTGCCCAGATACACGATCCGTTTCCACGGCTCGTTACCGAAAACGCCGCGCCTGAAATCACCGAGCGAGAGGAGGATTGTCTGGCAGCGATCGGCCACGTCCCGGAACATTTTGCTGTTGATCGTCTCCGGGACAAATACCGCCAGGCAGCTCGCCAACATGGTGGTGATACTGCTGGTCATCGCGAACCCGCGATCGTGCGTTTCTGCAGGCATCAGCAGGGCATAGGCGTTATCGCTGTCAACGGCGTTCTGATACAGGCTTCCCGCCTCGTTACAGGTAATCGACAGGTGGTAGCACTCCGGCACAAACTGGTTGGCTAACTCAACGGCAGCCACGCTTTCCGGGCTGTTTCCCGAGCGAGCAAAGGAGACCAGCAGCAGCGGATGAGTGGGGCTGAAGTAGTCCATCGGGTTTGTGACCAGATCGGTTGTGGGAATGGCGGTAATGTTTTTCCCGGTGTGGCTGGCAAGCCACGGTGCAATGATGTCGCCGATAAAGGCCGATGTGCCCGCACCGGTTAGCACGATCCGCAGATCGTGTTTGCGCAGCAACGGCGTCAGGAAACCGTCGATCGACGATCGCAAGTTATCAATGTTTGTGAGCGAGCGGATCCAACTGGCGGGTTGCTGACGGATCTCTTCTTCGGTCCATGTGCCGGTTGTGATGGCGGGTGTAGTTTCTTGCATAACTCAGTCCTTAGTCGTGTGAATTCCACATCAGACGCTGGCAAATGTGTCGCTATCTTTCGTTTCATTTCACTTGTTCACTTAAGCAGTTAAATAAAATCTATAGAAAAGAAATCGAAACTTCAATGGAAGAAAAGAAATAAAACGAAAAGTGTGATCATGAAAGGAAAGGACAGAATTAAGGAAAGGAAAAGAAAGGCCTTACGATTTTTAGCCGCAAGGCCAATGAGATACACAATGAAAGGGCTAAAGGGGGAGAGCCTGGCCCTGAATCCAGATTTGCTGAAGGTGTAAACCACCGTCCAGCGCAATCATATTGGCGCGTTTTCCCGGCGTTAAGGATCCGAGCTGACGATCGATGCCCAGCAGGCGGGCAGGGTGCAGCGAGGCCATATGAATAGCGTCTTCAGCGGTGACGCCCGCGTGCTCCACCATATTCCTGACTGCGGCATCCAGCGACAGCGTGCTGCCCGCGAGTCCGCCGGAGGCGGTTTTCACCACGCCGTGGTGCATCGTGACCTCTTCGCCACAGAGCGTATACCGCCCATCCGGCATACCTGCCGCCTGCATGGCATCGGTAATCAGCACCACCCTCTCTTTCGCACAGCAACTGCATAAACGCAGGGCTCCAGGATGAACATGGTGGCCGTCGGCGATAAGCTCCAGCCACGCCCGTTGGTCAGTAAGCCCTGCACCGACCATACCGGGCTCTCTGTGATGCAGCCCCGTCATACCGTTGTAGCAGTGCACCAGCCCGTCTGCGCCAGCGTCAAAGGCGGCGAGAGTGTGTTCGTAGGTGGCAGCGCTGTGGCCCAGCATGACGCGTACACCCTTCTGTTTGAGATAGCGGATTGCCTGCAGCGCGCCGGGTTTTTCGGGTGCCAGTGCCACTACCTTGAGCGTGTTGTGCGAGAGCGTGATCAGCTCGTCCAGCTCGGCAATATCCAGCTCCCGAAACAGCGCCGACGGGTGTGCCCCTTTGTTCTGCGGGGTGAAGTACGGGCCTTCCAGGTAGCTGCCCAGAATCTGCGCGCCGGGGCCGCCCGACCGACAGCGTCGGGCGATTCGCGCGAGAACGCCGTGAATGGCCTCCAGCGGTGCGGTGACGGTAGTAGGCAAAAAAGCGCCAACCCCTTCACGCGCTTTATGGAGGGCTAAAGCATCCAGCACATCAGGTGCGTCATCCATGACGTCCACGCCCGCCCCGCCGTGAACGTGAGTGTCGATATACGCCGGGCAAAGCCATTCCGCCTCGCGGACGCTAATGCCTGCCGGAATCGGCTCAATTGACGCAATGACGTCGTCTTCAATGCGCAGCTGGTGGTTGTCTAGCCAGCCCTGTTCGGTTAGAAGACGATGTGCCCGCAGCACCTGGCTCATATCCCTTCCTCTGCAGGTGCTTCCTCGCGACAGCGTCCGAGCTCATCAACCAGGCTAGTCAGACCCCGGTGGCCACACTCAAGCGCCTGCAAGCGAAACGCTTCACTGCTTAACCCCTCTCGCTCCAGCACCATCTCCAGCAAGAGCTGCAGGTTGGTACCGGTAATCACTTCGCTGCCCGGTCTTTGCATCGCGAGCGTCGAGGCCACGCGAAATGGCGTGCCGCCCAGCAGATCGGTAAGAAACACAATGTCGTGTTGTGCATCCAGCTCGTTAACCGCTTGCTCGATCTGAGCGGTCAGTCGCGCAGTCGTCGAGGCTTCAGGAAAATCGATGGCGATAAACTGCGGCTGCTCGCCAAGGATTTGCTTCATCGCCTGTTCCAGCCCGCTGGCGAAGCCGCCGTGCCCCGTCAAAATAATGCCTAACATCGCAACCTCTTTGCTTTTACAGGAAGTGACAGAATTTACCGACAACGCCCAGCACCACGGTGATACCAATCAGCCGCAGCGGGCTCCAGCCCCGGCGCACCAGCCAGAACATGGTCAGGGTGTAAACCAGCGGCAGAAACGCGGGCATCAGCTTGTCGATAACGTCGGCCTGGAGTTTGACGACCGCATCCCCGGCTTTGATTTCGAGCGTGGTATTGAGACGGACATAGGTTGCCACCAGCGCGCCGATCACCGTCATCCCGACGATGGAGGCCGCATGGCCGACCTTTTTGGTGTTGGCTTTGATCAGAGGAATGGCCGCAACGCCCATCCGGTAAGCGTAGTGCGCCAGACCAAAACGCAGGCCGAGGTGCACAACGTTAAACAGCACGATAAAGACCACCGCGCCCAGAATTGATCCTTGCAGCGCCAGGCTGGCACCGATACCGCCGCAGATGGGCAGAAGGGTTAGCCAGAACATGGCGTCACCAATGCCGCCGAGCGGTGCACCGACGGCAATTTTGGTGCTCTGGATGCTGTTCACATCCTGTTTGGAGCGCTCCATCGCCAGAATAATGCCGATAACAAAGGTCACGAGGAACGGGTGGGTATTAAAGAAGCCCATATGGCCTTTCATCGCCCGCGCCAGATCCCGCTTGTTGGTGTGGATCTTTTTCAGTGCAGGTAATAATCCATAAAGCCAGCCGGATGCCTGCATACGTTCGTAGTTGAAAGAGGCCTGCAGCAGCATGGAACGCCAGGCCACGCGGTTAATATCTTTTCTCGTCAGTTCTGCGCCGATGCTTTGGTCTTCGTAGACGTTTTCGTTGACGCCGGTCAGCAGGGTCTCTTCAGTTTCAGACACGCCCGGTAACGTTGTTTGATTAGATACCATCTTCGAATTCCTCTTTCTGAGCCGCGGGAGCCGTTGGTTCCGGTGATTTGCGCATCAGGTCGATCAGCGCCATTGCCAGGGCCGCAGCGGCAATGGCCAGCACCGGAAGCTTGAGCCAGGCCGCGGCAACGAAACCGATAATGAAGTAGGGGATGTAGACGTTTTTCATCATGATCTTCAGCAGCACGGCGAAGCCGATAGCTGGCATGATGCCGCCCGCGACGCCAAGGCCGTCAATCAGACGCTCCGGCAGAACATCGATGGCGGTTTTTGCGTGCTCCGCACCGAAGTAGATTGGCAAGAACGCGCACAGGAAATAGAAGATACCGAGCGCCAGCAGCGCCAGATAGTTAACACGCTCAATGCCGCGCGTGTCCGCATTGGCTGCCATACGATCGCAGCGAGACATCACGCCGGACATGACGGAGAACAGGAACGTGATCCCCATCTGCACCGCGACGGCAAAGGGAACGGCGACGCCCACGGCAACGTCTGGCTTTACGCCGGTACTAATAGCAAACGCGGTGCCGACGATAGTGCCGATAATCACGTTTGGCGGCTGGGCACCCGCTAAGGGGGCCAGACCCATCCAGACCAGCTCTAACGTCCCGCCGGTCAAAATACCGGTATGCAGATCGCCCAGGATCAGGCCGACCAATGGCCCGAGAACGACCGGACGGTGCATGTGCGTTAAGCCGTTAAACATATCCAGACCGGCGATAAAGGCGAGAATGCCCAGCGCAAAAGCCTGCAACAGACTGATTTCCATTGTGAATCCCTCAGAGCAGTTTAAAGAGATCCAAAGCAGTTTCTGTTGGAACGCCCTGAACGAAGCATTCTACTCCGGCCGCCTTCAGGCCGTTGAACGCGGCGATATCGTTCGCGTCTACAGATACCGTTTTGGCAATTTGTTGTTTGCCATTGGCATAGTGCATGTTTCCGACGTTGATACGGGTAATGGGTACGCCACCCTCAACCAGCTTCAAAAAATCAGCGGGTGATTTGCAGACCAGAAGGATTTTCTGGCGGTCAGCGGCGCGGTGAATGGTGTCAATCACCTTTTGCAGTGACCAGAACCGCACGGCAATCCCTTCCGCGAGCACCATTTCCATCAGGTTTTGTTGAACCGGATCCTCTGCAACCTCGTCATTCGCGACCAGTACGAGGTTTGCCCCCGCAAACCCCACCCACTGCACGCCCACCTGACCGTGAATCAAACGTTCATCGATGCGGCATAAGACAATGTTTGGCATAGCGTTTTCCTCTTTTTTAATTATGCGTGTTGAGTCGTTACGCCTTCGCAGGCGGTGTGGTACTGCTGAAGTATGTCCTGAATGTGGCTGATGATGAGTTCACGCGGTGTGGACTTGAGAACCCCCTCGCGAACTTTGCTGTATTGCAGCGGCAGGTACTGGCTGATCAGCGGCAGCGGGATAGGGTCATCCGCCAGGTTGCGAACCAGCCGCTCAAACGCGTCGTCAATTTGGCTATCCGGCCAGTAATAGCGCACGCGGTCAGAGTAGCTGTAGCCGCGCGCAAGACGTCTGGCATTGCCATCACCGTGATAGTGGCTTTGCCAGTATTCGGGGCGATCGAGCATGACGTTTTCCAGCACGTGACGCAGGCCCGAGCTGGCTTTTGCAGTCAGCAGCTCCTCTTCAATGGCAGCCAGGGAAAAAAGCGCTTCACGAAGGGCGAAAGTGAGTGCCGGACCGACTTTGAGGATCGCAAAATGGTCTTTCACCAGTTGGCGAAGCGCCTGCGGTGTCTGGTAATCCGTTGAATGCGCTTCAAATACCAGCGTGTCGTAGGCTTCAACCATTTCACTCAGCGCGACCGCTTTGTGCGGCTGATAGTCGCAGACATGTGCGTGGTCAAATTCGACGCCAGGCTGTACGACTAAGCCAATAATGCGTGGCCAAATATCGTTTAACCCCTCCTTCTCGAACGCGTGGCGGTGGGCCTCAAGCGTAGCGCGTGCGGCATCAGGCGTGGTGACGGCCAGTTCGGTCAGCGTGTCATGAGCGCCGCCGGGCACGGGAACTTCCGTGCCGATAACATAGACCAGGTCAGATGCACCAAATTGTTCACGGCAGGTCGCTTCGGCTATTTTCGCCAGACGCGCCGCGCGTTCCGCGACGATCGCATCGGTTAAAGGAACCGGATCGTCCTGGCATGGCATGCTGCAGTCGAGGTGGATTTTTTTAAATCCGGCGGCAACATAGCTTTTGATCAGGTCGTCGGCGTGGGCCATAGCGTCAACAGCAGGCGAGTTTTGCCAGCGGTTAGGACCTAAATGATCGCCACCGAGTATCAGCTGTGATGTCGCAAAGCCTAGAGACTCCGCCAGCTTGCAGACAAATCCGTGAAAATCAGCGGGCGTCATGCCGGTATAGCCGCCAAACTGATCCACCTGATTGGAGGTCGCTTCAATCAACAGCGGTGTCTGATGCAAATGTGCATAACGAATGGCAGCTTCAAGTACCAGCGGATGGGCAGAACAGACGGCATAAATCCCGTTTGCATTGCCTCGTTTATGTTGATGCACCCTGTCTGTTAAATGTTTCACTTTCCTCTCCATTTACGATGGTACGGCTAGTTGTCTTTCGTTTTGTTTCACTTAATCCTGCATCATGGTGGTATAAAAATAAAACGAAAGATAATAGTTTTCCGATCTGTTTCACAAAAGAAACATAATGAAAGGTTTCAGTGGTGAGGTAGCGCGCGATTGAGCGTGTGAGAGGGCTTGCATTCGCATAAAAGAAAGGCGTTAATAGATAAAACGAAATGAAACGAAAGTTTATTAAGGAACTCGTATGAGCAGCACCGATTCATCCGCGGAGAAGCGCATCACCGGTACAAGTGAAAGGCGAGAGCAAATCATTCAGCGGTTGCGGGCGCAGGGAAGCGTGCAGGTGAACGATCTTTCTCATTTATATGGCGTGTCGACGGTAACGATCCGCAACGATCTGGCATTCCTTGAAAAACAAGGTATTGCGGTACGTGCGTATGGTGGCGCGTTAATTTGCGAAGGCAATGCGCCGGGCGTTGAGCCTTCTGTGGAAGACAAAAGCTCGCTCAATACGGCCGTGAAACGCAGTATTGCTCAGGTGGCGGCAGATTTGGTGAAGCCGGGGCATCGCATTATTCTCGACTCTGGTACAACGACCTTCGAGATCGCGCGAATGCTACGCCAGCATACGGACGTGATTGCCATGACCAACGGGATGAACGTTGCAAACGCTTTACTGGAAGCGGAAGGGGTAGAGCTGCTGATGACCGGCGGGCATTTGCGCCGTCAGTCGCAATCCTTCTATGGCGACCAGGCGGAGCAGTCCTTACAGAATTATCACTTTGACCTGCTGTTTCTAGGCGTCGACGCCATCGATCTCGATCGCGGTGTGAGTACCCACAACGAAGATGAAGCCCGTCTGAATCGCAAAATGTGTGAGGTTGCCGAGCGCATTATTGTGGTGACCGACTCCAGCAAATTTAACCGCTCCAGCCTGCATAAAATCATTGATACCCAAAGGATTGATATGATTATTGTCGACGATGGTATCCCGGCAGAGAGTCTGGAAGGGTTACGTAAAAGCGGCATTGATGTGGTGCTGGTGAAGGGGTAAAGACCCTCTCCCCAAAGGGGAGAGGGGGTAAACTCAGGTCACTGGCGCGGGGTTAAACACCGCCAGTTGATTATGCAGTCCCCATTGGTCGGAGAAGGTTTTTTTCCGCCCGCTCGCCACATCAAGAATGAAGTGGAACAGCTTCCAGCCCACATCCTCAATGCTCTCTTCGCCTGTGGCAATGGTCCCCGCGTTGATATCCATTAAGTCATACCAGCGGTTTGCCAGCTCGGTGCGGGTCGCCATCTTAATAACCGGTACCGCCATCAGGCCATACGGCGTACCGCGCCCGGTGGTAAAGACCTGTACCGTAATACCGGACGCCACCTGCTGTGTACCGCAGACGAAGTCGCTGGCAGGGGTTGCCGCATAGATAAGACCACGTTTGGTTGGGCGCTGTCCCGGCGAAAGCACTTCCACAATCGCGCTCTGGCCGGATTTAGCAATTGAGCCAAGGGCTTTTTCCACCACGTTAGCCAGGCCGCCTTTTTTGTTACCCGGAGACGGATTAGCACTGCGGTCGGTTTGCCCCATGTCGAGATAATTATCGTACCAGGCCATCTCTTCCAGCAGGCGTTTGCCAACGTCTTCGTCAATGGCGCGGGGCGTCAGCAGATGAATAGCATCCCGCACTTCGGTCACTTCAGAGAACATCACCGTGGCACCGCAGCGTACGAACAGGTCAGACGCATAGCCCACCGCCGGGTTGGCGGTTACGCCGGAAAACGCATCGCTGCCGCCGCACTGTGTTCCTACCACCAGCTCAGACGCCGGGCAGGTTTCCCGCTGGCGTTTGTTCAGTTTGTCCAGATGGCGCTCGGCCACCTGAAGGATATCGTCGACCATCGATTTAAAGCCAACGTGATGTTCATCCTGCAGGCGGACGATGCTGGCACTATCAACCGGAATGGCTTTTACATCCTCGGTGCCCTGCAGCAGGCGTTCTGGCTGCAGCTTTTCACAGCCCAGACCAATCACCATCACTTCGCCGCCGAAGTTAGGGTTCAGGGCGATATTGTGAAGGGTGCGGATCGGCACCACGGCGGCTGGCGCGTTGATCGCCACGCCGCAGCCGTAAAGGTGATTCAGACCGACCACGCCGTCGACGTTCGGGTATTTCGGCAGCAGATCGCGCTCGATGATTTTTACGACGTAATCCACCACGCCCGCCACGCAGTGCACGCTGGTGGTAATGCCGAGCAGGTTCTTGGTGCCAACGCTGCCGTCAGCGTAGCGGTAACCTTCAAAGGTGTAGCCTTCCAGAGGCGGCAGCGGTTCAGGCACGCGGGTGGCAAGCGGCAGGGTGTTCAGCGGCGGTGCTTTTGGCAGCTCGACCAGCGACTCCTCAATCCAACTCCCCTGCACAATGGCGCGAACGGCATAACCAATCACTTCACCGTAACGCACGATTTCGCCGTGAGCCGGGATATCCACCAGCGCAACTTTGTGGCCCTGCGGAATATGCTCAATCAGCTCCAGCCCATCGGGGAAACGGGTACCTGCTTTTAAGCCGTTGTCGTTGACAATAATCGCCACGTTATCCGTATCGTGAACTTTTATATAGAACGCAGTCGGCGATGCTTGTCGAATTTCAATATCGGCCATTGTTCAGTATTCTCCGGCAAAGTGTCTGATAATAAATGCAGCTATAAGGGTATTTACTTTCTTATTATCGAAATAAAAACGCTGCTTTCTTAAATAAAGAATGTCAGGACTTCTGGCTCAAGAATGTGATCAGGATCACTCAATAAAGCGAGGAGTAGCGCCATCCGGGCGATAATCCGTGATTCTGTGCATCAGCGCCCAGTGCTTTGGGCATATGCTCAAAATATTGTCCAATCATATCGTGATAATTGAGCATTAAGACAATGTGCGGTAGCCGGGTGATGTTTATACTGAATCACGATTTCATTGCGTCTGGTTAATTACCTGATATTGCCTGCTATCGATAAATAATCAGGAAAGACTTTTTCTTACCATTATAAATATAACTATCGATGTGCCAGAGGAAATAAACATGATACTGGATACCACCGTAGAAGCTAAAAAGGGTGTGCCCACCCGATATTTAATTCTGCTGATTATATTTATCGTTACGGCCATTAATTATGCTGACCGTGCGACGCTGTCGATTGCCGGTACTGAAGTGGCAAAGGAGCTGCAGTTAAGTGCCGTATCGATGGGCTACATCTTCTCCGCGTTCGGCTGGGCTTACCTGCTGATGCAAATTCCCGGTGGCTGGCTGCTCGATAAGTTCGGCTCCAAAAAAGTGTACACGTATAGCCTGTTCTTCTGGTCGCTCTTCACCTTCATGCAGGGCTTTGTGGATATCTTTCCGCTGGCTTGGGCTGGCGTGTCGATGTTCATCATGCGTTTTATGCTTGGCTTCTCAGAAGCGCCATCATTTCCGGCGAATGCCCGTATTGTGGCAGCCTGGTTCCCGACTAAAGAACGCGGTACGGCTTCAGCCCTCTTTAACGCGGCGCAATACTTTTCGTTGGCAATTTTCTCTCCGCTGCTTGGCTGGCTGACCTTCGCCTGGGGCTGGGAACATGTCTTTACCGTGATGGGCGTGATTGGCTTTGTGCTGACCGGCGTATGGGTCAAGTACATCCATAACCCGACCGATCACCCGCGGATGTCCGAGCAGGAACTGAAGTTTATCTCTGAAGGCGGCGCGGTGGTGGACATGGACCACAAAAAGACGGGCGCGCAGGTTGCAGGCGGTCCTAAGCTCCATTACATCAAACAGTTATTGACTAACCGCATGATGCTGGGCGTCTTTTTTGGTCAATACTTTATCAACACCATTACCTGGTTCTTCCTCACCTGGTTCCCGATTTATCTGGTGCAGGAAAAAGGGATGTCGATTCTGAAGGTGGGTCTGGTTGCGTCCATTCCGGCGCTGTGCGGTTTTGCCGGTGGCGTGCTGGGCGGCGTATTCTCGGATTATCTGATTAAGCAGGGCAAGACGATCACCCTGGCACGCAAGCTGCCTATTGTGCTCGGTATGCTGCTGGCTTCATCCATCATCCTGTGTAATTACACCGATAACACCGTTCTGGTGGTGGCGCTAATGGCGCTGGCCTTCTTCGGCAAGGGATTTGGGGCCCTGGGCTGGCCGGTTATTTCTGACACGGCGCCAAAAGAGATTGTTGGCCTGTGCGGCGGGGTGTTTAACGTCTTTGGCAACGTAGCGTCTATCGCGACGCCACTGGTAATTGGTTATCTGGTCAGTGAACTGCATTCGTTCAACGCGGCACTGGTATTTGTTGGCTGTTCAGCGTTGATGGCGATGTTCTGCTACCTGTTCGTGGTAGGCGACATCAAACGTATGGAATTGCAGAAATAAGCAAAGGTATAAGCGATGAGTAACGATATCTTCCCAAACAAGTTTAAAGCAGCCCTCGCGGCGAACCAGATTCAGATTGGCTGCTGGTCTGCACTGGCAAACCCTATCAGCACTGAAGTATTAGGCCTGGCCGGTTTCGACTGGCTGGTGCTCGACGGCGAACATGCGCCAAACGATATCAGCACCTTTATTCCGCAGCTAATGGCACTGAAAGGCAGCCATAGCGCGCCGGTAGTGCGTGTCCCAACCAATGAGCCGGTCATCATCAAGCGTCTACTGGATATCGGCTTCTATAACTTCCTGATCCCGTTTGTGGAGACTGAGGAAGAGGCTGTGCAGGCCGTGGCGTCTACACGCTATCCGCCGGAAGGCATCCGTGGTGTGTCTGTCTCCCACCGCGCCAACATGTTCGGCACTGTGCCGGACTACTTCGTGCAGTCCAACAAGAACATCACCATCCTGGTTCAGATTGAGAGCCAGCAGGGCGTCGACAACGTCGATGCTATCGCCGCGACCGAAGGCGTCGACGGCATCTTCGTTGGCCCAAGCGATCTGGCTGCCGCGTTCGGCCACCTGGGGAATGCCGGTCATCCTGAAGTGCAGCGCGCTATTCAGCACATCTTTGCCCGTGCCAAAGCGCACGGCAAACCGTGCGGCATTCTTGCCCCGGTTGAAGCAGATGCACGCCGCTACCTGGAATGGGGCGCGACCTTTGTTGCCGTAGGCAGCGACCTTGGCGTATTCCGCTCTGCCACGCAAAAATTAGCCGACGCTTTTAAAAAATAACCATCATTGAGGAAAAGATTATGACGCTGAAAGTAGGTTTTATCGGCCTGGGTATCATGGGTAAACCCATGAGCAAGAACCTCATTAAAGCAGGCTACTCGCTGGTGGTGCTAGACCGTAATTCAGACGCAGTGGCCGAGGTGATTTCTGCCGGGGCTGAAGCCGCAGCCACCGCAAAAGCCGTTGCCGAGCAGTGCGATGTGGTTATCACCATGCTGCCAAATTCCCCGCACGTGAAGGACGTGGCGCTGGGGGAGAGCGGCATTATCGACGGCGCGAAGCCGGGTCTGGTGGTGATTGATATGAGTTCTATCGCGCCTCTGGCAAGCCGTGAAATCAGCGACGCGCTGAAGGTGAAAGGCGTAGACATGCTGGATGCGCCGGTCAGCGGCGGTGAGCCAAAAGCCATCGACGGCACGCTGTCTGTGATGGTCGGCGGCGATAAGGCTATTTTTGATAAGTACTACGACCTGATGAAAGCCATGGCGGGTTCCGTGGTGCATACCGGTGAAATTGGCGCGGGCAACGTCACCAAGCTGGCGAATCAGGTGATTGTGGCGTTGAACATTGCCGCCATGTCTGAAGCACTGACCCTGGCAACCAAGGCGGGCGTTAATCCGGACCTGGTGTATCAGGCCATTCGCGGCGGTCTGGCGGGGAGCACCGTGCTGGATGCCAAAGCGCCGATGGTGATGGATCGTAACTTCAAGCCTGGCTTCCGTATCGATCTGCACATTAAAGATCTGGCGAACGCGCTGGATACCTCTCACGGCGTGGGCGCGCAGCTGCCGCTAACGGCTGCGGTGATGGAGATGATGCAGGCGCTGCGTGCAGATGGGCTGGGTACCGCCGACCACAGCGCGATTGCGTGCTACTACGAAAAACTGGCGAAGGTGGAAGTCTCTCGCTAATAAAAACGGGCGCGGGAACGCGCCCGGTATTTTTGCCGAGTGCAGTAACAGGCTACAACTATGAAAATCGTAATCGCGCCAGACTCTTATAAAGAAAGCCTTTCTGCCACCGAGGTAGCTCAGGCGATAGAAAAAGGATTTCGGGAAATCTTTCCGGATGCACTTTATGTTTCTGTACCTGTTGCTGACGGTGGGGAAGGGACAGTCGAAGCGATGATCGCTGCTACCCAGGGCTCTGAGCAGCATGCTGTGGTCACCGGCCCGTTGGGTGAAAAGGTTAACGCCTGCTGGGGGATGTCCGGCGACGGTAGCACCGCATTTATTGAGATGGCGGCCGCCAGCGGTCTGGCACTTGTCCCTCCCGCACAGCGTAATCCGCGGGTGACCACCTCACGCGGCACGGGAGAACTTATTCTCAGCGCACTGGATAAAGGCGCGCGCAATATCATTATCGGCATTGGCGGGAGTTCAACCAATGACGGCGGCGCCGGGATGATGCAGGCGCTCGGGGCGAAGCTTACCGATGCAAACGGAACTGAGATTGGTTACGGCGGCGGTAGCCTGATGGCGCTGAACCATATCGATATCGCCGGGCTTGATGCCCGACTCAAGGGCTGCACTATCCGCGTCGCGTGCGATGTTACAAACCCGCTGGTGGGGGAGAAAGGGGCTTCGCGCATTTTTGGCCCGCAAAAAGGGGCGACTGAGGGGATGATCCTCGAACTCGACGCCAACCTCAGCCACTATGCTGACATCATTAAAAAATCCCTGCACATCGACGTGAAGCATGTTTCGGGCGCGGGGGCTGCCGGTGGAATGGGCGCCGCGCTCATGGCATTCCTTGGTGCAGAGCTAAAGAGCGGCATTGAGATTGTCACCCAGGCGCTTAATCTCGAAGAGCATATCCATGATTGCACTTGGGTGCTGACGGGGGAAGGGCGCATCGACAGCCAGAGTATTCACGGCAAAGTCCCGGTTGGCGTGGCAAAGGTGGCTAAAAAATACCATAAGCCGGTGATCGGTATTGCCGGTAGCCTGACGCAGGACGTCGGCGTGGTGCATCAGTACGGCATTGACGCGGTGTTCAGCGTGTTGGCCAGTATTGGTTCGCTGGAAGAGGCCTTCCGCGCAGCCCATGACAATATTTATCGCGCTTCGCGCAATATCGCCGCCACTTTGCTGGTGGGGATGCACACCCAAGGGTGACAGCAGGGCGCAAACCCTCTATACTTCGCGCCGAAGCTGACCAGACAGTCGCCGCTTCGTCGTCGTCCCCTTTCGGGGGGAGACGGGCGGAGGGGAGGAAAGTCCGGGCTCCATAGGGCAGGGTGCCAGGTAACGCCTGGGGGGGAAACCCACGACCAGTGCAACAGAGAGCAAACCGCCGATGGCCCACGCAAGTGGGATCAGGTAAGGGTGAAAGGGTGCGGTAAGAGCGCACCGCGCGGCTGGTAACAGTCCGTGGCACGGTAAACTCCACCCGGAGCAAGGCCAAATAGGGGTTCACATGGTACGGCCCGTACTGAACCCGGGTAGGCTGCTTGAGCCAGTGAGCGATTGCTGGCCTAGATGAATGACTGTCCACGACAGAACCCGGCTTATCGGTCAGCTTCAACTTCTTCTGGAACCCCGCTTCGGCGGGGTTTTGTTTTTTTGCGCCCCCTGACCTGTCTCACAAACGACATCAATTCTCATATTTGCGACATCAAGCACATTTCACTGTTTTATCGGAGAATGATTCCATTCATCATCCAGTATCGATCGCAATCACAAAATTTCACGCTAATAAATCATGGTTTTGTAGTGTTGTGAATTTGTTGTTGTTGTTGCTTTGATGGTAACCAATCTTTTCTTAATTGATATGCATATATTGAAATTAAAAACATTCATCCCGTAAATGTGTGACGTCTTCCACTCTTTCTGGTTATTCCACGTATTCATTATTGGGATATTTGATAAATCACAAAAATGTTTTAAAAGAATAATGACTACTTATTAACCTTTAATTGCCTGAAAGATAGTCTTTATTGATAATTATAAATAGAAAAAAACGACGGCAGTTATCGCCATAAAATAAATTTATCCTCACTCTTTTTTTTGATCAATATCAGCGTATTAGCGTGTTTGTATTCTTTTATCTGTTTGATATTAAATGATTTTATTTGCTTTTTGGAACCTGCGTCAGGCGTGTGAAAAGACAAATTGTGAGTAACAGCACATACCCCGTTAAACATTATTGAGTAGAATTCATCCCGTCATAGGGAAATAAGCGCAGAATATTATGAACACTATTATTCTACCGAAAACACAGCACCTGGTGGTATTTCAGGAAGTCATCAAAAGTGGCTCCATAGGTTCTGCTGCAAGGCAACTGGGTCTGACGCAACCCGCAGTCAGCAAAATTATCAGTGATATCGAATCTTACTTCGGTACTGAAGTGATGATCCGCAAAAACACGGGCGTAAAACTGACCGCCGCAGGCCAGGTTCTGCTGTCGTACTCTGAGTCGATCACCCGCGAGATGAAAAACATGGTGAGCGAGATTAATAGCCTCAGTTTCAGCACCGTCATGGACGTATCCTTTGGTTACCCGTCGCTGATTGGCTTCACCTTCCTGTCTGAGATGATCAAAAAATTCAAGGAAGTGTTCCCAAAAGCGCGTGTCTCAATGTATGAAGCGCAGCTCTCGTCGTTCCTGCCCGCGATTCGCGACGGCCGGCTAGATTTCGCTATTGGTACACTGAGCGATGAAATGCTGCTTCAGGATCTGCACGTCGAGCCGCTGTTTGAATCTGAATTTGTGCTGGTCGCCAGTCAATCACGAACGTGCACCGGCTCGACGACACTGGCATCGCTCACGCACGAGCAGTGGGTGATGCCGCAAACCGATATGGGCTACTACAAAGAACTCCTGAGCACCCTGCAAGACAACCACATCAGCATTGAAAATATCGTCCAGACCGATTCTGTCGTGACCATTTATAACCTTGTCCTGAATGCCGATTACCTGACGGTTATTCCCCGCGATATGATTGCGCCGTTCGGTTCTGACCAGTTTATTGTCCTGCCGGTGGAAGATGAATTACCTGTCGCGCGCTATGCTGCCGTATGGTCAAAAAATTACAGTATAAAAAAATCGGCGTCAGTATTAGTTGAACTAGCAAAACAATATTCGTCGATGAATATCGACAGACGACGATAGAAATAAGTGATTTTTAAAACACCCGGAGCGACGTTTTTAAACGCTCTGACACCCTGACTTTGCCTGAAGAAAATGAATTATTATAACGAGGATATTATGCACATTACTTACGATCTCCCGGTGACAATTGAAGATATTCAGGATGCCAGAAAACGACTGGCTGGAAAAATATACAAAACTGGTATGCCGCGCTCAAATTATCTCAGTGAACGCTGTAAAGGCGAGATATTCCTGAAGTTTGAAAATATGCAGCGTACTGGTTCTTTCAAAATTCGCGGCGCATTTAACAAATTAAGCTCGCTGACCGATGCTGAAAAACGTAAAGGCGTGGTGGCCTGTTCCGCCGGAAACCACGCTCAGGGCGTATCGCTCTCGTGCGCCATGCTGGGTATTGACGGCAAAGTGGTGATGCCAATGGGCGCACCGACATCCAAGGTTGCCGCCACGCGCGACTACTCCGCAGAAGTGGTGCTCCATGGTGAGAACTTCAACGACACTATCGCTAAGGTGAGCGAAATTGTGGAGATGGAGGGTCGCATTTTTATTCCGCCCTACGATGACCCGAAAGTCATTGCCGGGCAAGGTACCATCGGCCTGGAAATTCTTGAAGATTTGTACGATGTGGATAACGTGATTGTCCCCATCGGTGGCGGCGGTTTAATTGCGGGTATTGCAACCGCGATTAAATCCATCAACCCGACCATTAATATTATCGGCGTACAGTCTGAAAACGTTCATGGCATGGCGGCATCGTACCAGGCAGGCAAAATTATAAACCATCGTGTGACGGGAACATTAGCCGATGGTTGCGATGTCTCGCGTCCCGGTAATTTAACCTTCGAAATTGTTTGTGAACTTGTCGATGACATTGTGCTGGTCAGTGAAGACGATATTCGCAACAGCATGATTGCCCTCATTCAGCGAAATAAAGTGGTAACCGAAGGTGCCGGTGCGCTGGCGTGTGCGGCGTTATTAAGCGGCAAGCTCGATCGCTATATTCAGGGGCGTAAAACCGTCTGCATTATTTCCGGCGGCAATATCGATCTCTCCCGTGTTTCCCAGATTACCGGCTTCGTTGACGCATAAGGATGACCTATGAGCAACACTGAAAGCATTATCGTTGGCCAGACAAAAACGTCCACCTGGCGTAAGTCTGATACCACCTGGACGCTCGGCCTGTTTGGAACCGCCATCGGCGCAGGCGTGCTGTTCTTCCCAATCCGTGCAGGCTTTGGCGGCTTGATCCCCATCCTGCTGATGCTGGTTCTCGCGTTCCCCATTGCATTTTACTGCCACCGTGCGCTGGCGCGGCTGTGTTTGTCCGGCAGTAATGTGTCCGGCAACATCACCGAGACGGTAGAGGAGCACTTCGGTAAAACCGGTGGGGTGGTTATCACCTTCCTCTACTTCTTTGCCATTTGTCCGTTACTGTGGATTTACGGCGTTACCATTACCAACACCTTTATGACCTTCTGGGAAAACCAGCTCCAGATGCCAGCGCTCAACCGCGGCTTTGTGGCACTGTTCCTGCTGCTGCTGATGGCCTTTGTAATCTGGTTTGGTAAAGACCTGATGGTGAAGGTAATGAGCTTCCTGGTGTTCCCGTTTATCGCCAGTCTGGTGCTGATTTCTCTGTCGCTGATCCCTTACTGGAACTCCGCAGTGATCGACCAGGTCAACCTGAGCGATATTGCCTTTACCGGCCATGACGGCATCCTGGTTACGGTGTGGTTGGGGATCTCCATCATGGTCTTCTCCTTTAACTTCTCGCCCATTGTCTCCTCGTTTGTCGTCTCTAAACGTGAAGAGTACGAACCTGAGTTCGGGAAAGAGTTTACCGAGCAAAAATGTTCCAAAATCATCGGCCGCGCCAGCCTGCTGATGGTCGCCGTGGTGATGTTCTTCGCCTTTAGCTGCCTGTTTACGCTCTCCCCGCAGAATATGGCGGACGCCAAGGCGCAGAACATTCCGGTGCTCTCATACCTGGCGAACCACTTCTCATCAATGTCAGGGAGCAAGTCAACCTTCGCAACGGTGCTTGAATATGGCGCATCCATCATTGCGCTGGTCGCTATCTTCAAATCCTTCTTCGGCCACTATCTTGGCACGCTGGAAGGGCTGAACGGCCTGATCCTCAAGTTTGGCTATAAGGGCGATAAGAAGAAGGTCTCCGTGGGCAAGCTGAACACCATCAGCATGGTGTTTATCATGGGCTCCACCTGGGTTGTGGCCTATGCCAACCCGAACATTCTCGACCTGATTGAAGCCATGGGTGCGCCAATCATTGCCTCTCTGCTGTGCCTGCTGCCGATGTACGCCATCCGAAAAGCGCCGGCGTTGGCGAAATACAAAGGCAAAACCGAGAACATCTTCGTCACCATTGTCGGCCTGCTGACCATTCTGAATATCGTTTACAAACTGTTCTAAACCAAGGCTCAGGAAGAGCGGAGTAAAACCATGATTGAGTTTCCGGTTGTACTGGTTATTAACTGCGGGTCGTCCTCGGTTAAGTTTTCGGTCATTGATGCCAGCAGCTGCGATGCCCTGATGACGGGTATTGCAGACGGCATCAACACTGAAAAGGCCTTTATTTCCGTGAATGGGGGTGAGCCGGTCAGACTGGCTCACCAGGACTACGAAGGGGCGTTGGCTGCCATCGCCCTGGCGCTGGAGAAACGCGACCTGATGAGCAGCGTGGCCTTAATTGGCCACCGTATTGCCCACGGCGGTGAACTCTTCAGCGAGTCGACCCTGATTACGGAAGAGGTGATTGAGCAGATCCGCCAGGTTTCCCCGCTGGCACCGCTGCATAACTACGCCAACTTAAGCGGCGTGGAAGCCGCAGAGCGCCTGTTCCCGGGCGTACAGCAGGTGGCGGTATTTGATACCAGCTTCCACCAGACGCTACCCCCGCAGGCGTATCTGTACGGGTTGCCGTACCGCTATTTCGAAGAGCTTGGCGTGCGTCGCTACGGCTTCCACGGCACCTCTCACCGCTACGTGGCCGGGCAGGCGCAGGCGCTGCTCGGGCTGTCCCCCGATGACAGCGGTCT
This sequence comes from Enterobacter sp. UNJFSC 003, assembly GCF_036903355.1. Classification (NCBI taxonomy): domain Bacteria; kingdom Pseudomonadati; phylum Pseudomonadota; class Gammaproteobacteria; order Enterobacterales; family Enterobacteriaceae; genus Enterobacter; species Enterobacter sp. UNJFSC 003. Next base: position 76,368 of record NZ_JBAKHK010000006.1, on the reverse strand, counting down.
GGTGATTGCCCATCTCGGCAACGGGGCATCCCTCTGTGCGGTGCGCAATGGCGAAAGCGTGGATACCTCCATGGGGATGACGCCGCTGGAAGGGCTGGTGATGGGCACGCGCTGCGGCGACGTGGACTTCGGCGCGATGGCGTGGATTGCCCAGCAGACCGGCCAGTCGTTCGAGGACCTGGAGCGCGTGGTCAACAAAGAGTCGGGCCTGCTTGGGATCTCCGGCATTTCCTCAGATCTGCGGGCGCTGGAGAAAGCTTGGCATGCGGGGCATGAGCGAGCGCAGCTGGCCATTCAAACCTTTGTCCACCGCATCGCGCGGCACATCGCCGGACACGCGGCGTCTCTTCACCGGCTGGATGGCGTGGTGTTTACCGGCGGTATTGGTGAGAACTCCACGCTTGTCCGCGCGCTGGTGGCCGATCGCCTGAAGGTGTTTGGCATTGTCCTTGATGACGCCAAAAATGCGCTGCCGGGCAGTACGGGCGAGCGCGTGATCACCACCGATTCATCCCGCGTGGCCTGCGCGGTGATCCCCACTAACGAAGAAAAAATGATCGCGCTGGATGCCCTCCGTCTTGGAAACGTCGCGCCAGCAGCGGCTTACGCCTGATAAAGCGAGAATGAAATGAAAGTAACAATCGATACAGGCGTCGCGCCTTACAGCGACGCATGGGCCGGGTTTCGCGGTGAAGAATGGAAAGACGCCGTTAACGTGCGCGATTTTATTCAGCATAACTACACCCCTTATGAAGGCGATGAGGTTTTCCTCGCGCAGGCGACGCCAGCAACGACGGCGCTGTGGCAGAAGGTGATGGTCGGCATTCGTCAGGAGAATGCCACCCACGCCCCGGTGGATTTTGACACTAACATCGCCACCACCATTACCGCTCATGGGCCGGGCTATATTGACCAGGATCTGGAAACGATCGTCGGCCTGCAAACCGATAAACCGCTCAAGCGCGCGCTGCATCCGTACGGCGGGATCAATATGATCCGCAGCTCCTTCGATGCCTATGGTCATGAGATGGATCCGCAGTTTGAATATTTGTTTACCGATCTGCGCAAAACGCATAACCAGGGCGTCTTTGACGTCTATTCTCCGGAAATGATGCGCTGCCGTAAATCCGGCGTGCTGACCGGTCTGCCGGACGGCTACGGGCGCGGGCGTATCATCGGCGACTACCGCCGCGTGGCGCTGTACGGCATTAGCTATCTGGTGCGCGAACGTGAGCTGCAGTTTGCCGATCTACAGGGGAAACTCGAGCGCGGTGACGATCTGGAAGCCACGATCCGCCTGCGCGAAGAGCTGGCGGAACATAAGCGCGCGCTGCTGCAGATCCAGCAGATGGCCTCAAGCTATGGCTGCGATATATCACGTCCGGCGATCACCGCTCAGGAAGCGGTGCAGTGGGTGTACTTTGCTTATCTGGCGGCGGTGAAATCCCAGAACGGCGGCGCGATGTCGCTGGGGCGTACGGCCTCTTTCCTCGATATCTACATTGAGCGTGACATGCAGGCCGGACGCCTGAATGAGGTCCAGGCTCAGGAGCTGATCGACCACTTCATCATGAAGATCCGCATGGTGCGTTTCCTGCGTACGCCGGAATTCGACACCCTGTTCTCCGGCGATCCGATCTGGGCAACAGAGGTGATCGGCGGAATGGGGCTGGATGGCCGCACGCTGGTGACCAAAAACAGCTTCCGCTACCTGCATACGCTACACACCATGGGGCCTGCGCCGGAGCCAAACCTGACGATCCTCTGGTCTGAACATCTGCCTATCGCGTTCAAGAAATACGCCGCGCAGGTATCGATCGTCACTTCGTCGCTGCAATACGAGAACGACGACCTGATGCGCGCTGACTTCGACAGCGACGATTACGCGATAGCCTGCTGCGTCAGCCCGATGGTGATCGGCAAGCAGATGCAGTTCTTTGGCGCACGCGCCAACCTTGCAAAAACGCTGCTGTACGCGATCAACGGCGGGGTGGACGAGAAGCTGAAGATCCAGGTCGGACCCAAAACCGAGCCGCTGCTGGATGACGTGCTGGATTACGACACCGTGATGGCGAGTCTGGATCACTTCATGGACTGGCTGGCGGTGCAGTACATCAGCGCGCTGAATCTTATTCACTACATGCACGATAAGTACAGCTATGAAGCCTCGTTGATGGCGCTGCATGACCGGGACGTCTATCGCACCATGGCTTGCGGCATCGCCGGGCTGTCGGTGGCGGCAGATTCTCTGGCAGCAATAAAATATGCGACGGTGAAACCGGTGCGCGACCACACCGGCCTGGCGGTCGATTTTGTGATTGAAGGCGACTACCCGCAGTACGGCAATAATGACGATCGCGTGGACAGCATTGCCTGCGACCTGGTTGAACGCTTTATGAAGAAGATTCAGGCGTTACCCACCTATCGCAACGCGGTGCCGACCCAGTCGATCCTGACCATTACCTCAAACGTGGTGTACGGCGAGAAAACCGGGAACACGCCGGACGGACGCCGCGGCGGCACGCCGTTTGCGCCGGGCGCTAACCCAATGCACGGGCGTGACAGGAAAGGGGCAGTAGCGTCGTTAACCTCGGTAGCCAAATTGCCGTTTACCTACGCCAAGGACGGGATCTCTTATACGTTCTCCATCGTCCCGCAGGCGCTAGGGAAAGATGATGGGGTGCGCAAAACCAACCTTGTCGGGCTGCTGGACGGGTATTTCCATCACGAAGCCACTATTGAGGGCGGGCAACATCTGAACGTCAACGTCATGAACCGGGAAATGCTGCTGGATGCGATTGCGCATCCGGACAATTATCCGAACCTGACCATTCGCGTTTCAGGCTACGCCGTGCGATTTAACGCCCTGACGCGTGAACAACAGCAGGATGTCATTTCGCGAACGTTTACCCAGGCGATATGATGTCAACCCGTTGCCATGCCCCCTTAAGACAGGGGGCATTTTTTTTGCCCGCTGAACATACAAAATTGTTTATATAATTACTCACACATATTCATCCGTTCTTGAAAAACAATGTTCCTGTTTTTTCCCCTAACAGAATGTAAGGACAGTAAGATGATGAAAATGACCCGTATCGCGTTGGTCGCGGCTTCACTGGCGGTGTGCAGTTTTACGGCACAGGCCGCCAACGTTGAGGCTGCCCCCTCTCCGTCGCAAGATCCGCTGGTCCAGCACCTGAAGCTGAGTAATGAGCAGGTGAAAAAGATAGACGATCTCCACAAGCAACTGGAACAAAACGTCAGTATGATCCCCATGACTGGCGTGAAAAACGGCGCATTGGTCGATATGTTCCAGTCAGGGAAATGGGATGAAAGCACGGTGAAAAGCCAGCTGGCTGCCTTCAGCAAAATTGAAGAGCAGGCGCGCTATTATCGCGTGAAATACTATTTTGACGTAAGCCAGGTACTCACGCCGGAGCAGCGTAAACAGGTGAAAACCGATATGGCTAACGCGCTGGCGGATTGATTTCGGACCCGCGCGATGCGTGGGTTCTATTTCTTTGATCGCCATCACTTTTAGAAATAACTTTCTATATTCATCGCCACAGAAGTATTTTTTCCTCCTTACTCTGTAAATCCACACAAAACTTGTGACAATTTTCTCCCTCGCTCCGGATATGATCTTCCCACACCAATAACACACACCTGCAGCACGCTGAATCGCAATCGCTGGCGATCGGAAACCTATAAAAACAACTGTTTACCCTACAAAATAAGCGAGTGCCTTATGGATACGGCAACAAACAGCAGTGTGATTGTGAATAATTCCCCCGCGGCAAGACGGGCTGGAATGAGTGAAAGCGAATGGCGAGAGGCCATTAAATTCGACAGCAGCGACACGGGCTGGGTCATTATGAGTATCGGGATGGCCATCGGTGCAGGGATTGTATTTCTCCCGGTGCAGGTGGGATTAATGGGGCTGTGGGTCTTTCTGCTCTCATCCATTATTGGTTATCCGGCCATGTATTTATTCCAGCGTCTGTTTATTAATACGCTGGCGGAATCGCCGGAATGCAAAGATTATCCAAGCGTTATCAGCGGCTACCTTGGGAAAAACTGGGGTATTTTATTAGGCGCGCTCTATTTCGTGATGCTGGTGATCTGGATGTTTGTCTATTCCACGGCGATCACCAACGACAGCGCGTCGTATTTGCATACCTTCGGCGTGACCGACCACGTGCTCTCTGAAAATCCTTTTTACGGGTTATTCTTGATTTGTATTTTGGTGGCGATCTCCTCGCGTGGGGAAAAGCTGCTGTTTAAAGTCTCCAGCCTGATGGTGCTCACCAAGCTACTGGTGGTTGCCGCGCTGGGCCTGTCGATGATTGGGCTTTGGCACTTAGCCAATGTCGGCATGCTGCCACCGATGGGGCTGCTGATTAAAAACGCCATTATTACGCTGCCCTTTACCTTAACGTCGATCCTGTTTATTCAGACGCTTAGCCCGATGGTTATCTCTTACCGTTCACGGGAAAAATCTGTCGAGGTGGCGCGGCATAAAGCGCTGCGGGCGATGAATATTGCCTTTGGCGTACTGTTTGTGACGGTCTTTTTCTATGCTGTCTCCTTCACGCTGGCGATGGGGCACGACGAGGCGGTCAAAGCCTACGAGCAGAATATTTCGGCTCTGGCGATTGCGGCGCAGTTTATTAGCGGTGACGGTGCGGGCTGGGTCAAAATCGTCAGCGTTATTCTGAATATCTTTGCCGTCATGACGGCCTTCTTCGGCGTCTATCTTGGTTTTCGCGAGGCTACGCAGGGCATTGTGATGAACATCCTGCGCCGTAAAATGCCGGCAGAGAAAATCAATGAACGTACCGTACAGCGCGGCATCATGCTGTTCGCCATCCTCCTTGCCTGGAGCGCCATTGTTTTGAACGCCCCGGTACTGAGCTTCACTTCTATTTGTAGTCCTATCTTTGGCATGGTTGGCTGCCTGATCCCGGCGTGGCTGGTCTACAAAGTCCCGGCGCTGCATAAATATAAAGGCGTATCCCTGGTGATTATTATCATCACTGGACTACTGCTTTGTGTTTCTCCTTTCCTCGCGTTTTCCTGAGGGCAAATAAGGTCGTAACGATGTCTGAGCAAATTCATCCTTTATGGAATCATTTTATTCGCGCCGTGCAGGAAGAAGTCAAACCTGCGCTGGGCTGTACCGAGCCCGTCTCTCTGGCGCTCGCGTGTGCGATAGCGGCTGAGCTGTTGCCGGGTGATGTCTCGCGAATCGAGGCATGGGTATCGCCAAACCTGATGAAAAACGGGCTAGGCGTCACGGTGCCCGGCACCGGCATGGTTGGGTTACCCATTGCGGCGGCATTAGGGGCCACGGGCGGCAATGCCCATGCCGGGCTGGAAGTGCTGAAAGGTGCCTCAGCCGACGCACTGATACGGGCCAAAGCGCTGCTCAATGCGGGAAAGGTACAGGTGAAGCTGCAGGAGCCGTGCGAGGAGATCCTCTATTCCCGCGCCTGCGTCTACGCGGGTGAAGCCTCGGCAAGGGTGACTATCGCCGGCGGTCATACGCGCGTCGTGGAGGTGGTATGTCAGGGGGAAACGCGCTTTGTGCTCGACGATCGGGAAGGCGAAATGCATGACGATCCGTTGGCGGTGCTGTCATCTGCCACGCTATCGCAAATTGTCGACTTTGTAGAGCAGGTGCCGTTCGACGCGATTCGCTTTATTCTTGAGGCCGCGCATCTGAACGATGCGCTCTCCCGGGAGGGGTTAAGTGGAAGATGGGGGCTACACATCGGTGCAACGCTGCATAAGCAACGTTCGCGGGGATGGATGGCGCAGGATGTGGGCTCGGACATTGTTATCCGTACCAGCGCGGCCTCTGACGCGCGTATGGGCGGAGCGACGTTGCCCGCGATGAGCAACTCGGGATCGGGCAACCAGGGGATCACCGCAACGATGCCGATCGTGGTGGTGGCCGAGCACGTTCAGGCTGATGACGAACGGCTTGCGCGGGCGCTGATGCTGTCGCATCTTTCGGCCATTTACATCCATTATCAGCTTCCGCGTTTGTCAGCGCTGTGTGCCGCCACAACGGCCGGGATGGGGGCTGCCGCAGGAATGGTGTGGCTGATGGGCGGAGGTTATCAGACGATTGCGATGGCCATCAGCAGCATGATTGGTGACGTCAGCGGAATGATCTGCGACGGTGCATCTAATAGCTGCGCGATGAAGGTGTCAACCAGCGTCGGAAGCGCCTGGAAAGCGGTGATGATGGCGCTGGACGACTCGGCTGTGACGGGCAACGAAGGGATTGTGTCGCACGATGTTGAACAGTCTATCTCGAACCTGTGCGCGTTAGCATGTCGGGCCATGCAGGTGACGGACAGGCAGATCATTGAGATTATGGCGAATAAGGTGTCCTGACGAGACTTCTCTCCCCGATAGGGGAGAGGAGATGTTTACACCGGTAAATCAATCAGCAGCGCGCGCAGCGGCGTATCGGCCACCAGCGTGATATTCGCTTCATCACGAATAAACGCCCCGTCCCCGCAGGTGAGCGCTTCTTTCTCTTCCGTGTGCGTTACTGCATGCACTGTGCCGTGAATCGACTGCAGATAAGCGCGCGGGCCGTGGAGCTGGAAGCTCGCCTGTTCACCTTTCTTCAGGTCGATATGGTGCAGCCACACCTGCTGACGTAGCTGCAAACTGCCTTTGCTGCCGTCGGGTGATGCAATCAACTGCTGCTTTTCGCTTTTCAGATCTATTTTCTGCACCAGCGGGTTTTCCCGCTCAGGGCAGGCATCCAGCCACAGCTGCATACGCGTCAGCGTCTTATCTTTGCTGAGATTATGCTCGCTGTAGCTGATGCCAGGCTGCGTTGAAATTAACAACGCTTCGCCAGCCTTTGCCTGGACATGATTGCCCTCGCTATCGCGGTATTCTGCCTCGCCTTCCAGGATCAGGTTCAGGATATCGACTTTCGGATACGTACGCGGCTGGAAGGCACTGCCCGGGGCGAGCACTTCCTGATTCAACACGCGCAATGAAGCGTAACCGAGGAGTTTAGGGTCAAAGTAGTGTCCAAAGGAAAAGGTGTAGCGGGCCTGCAGCCAACCGAAATCGGCTTGTCCGCACTGTTTAGCTGTTCTTGTCGTAATCATAAACGTGACCTCTCTTTACACTAAAACAATGGTAAAGGTATGGACGCTTCATTGTTAGCCAGATATTCTGCCCGGTATGTTCAAATTTCCTGAATGAGAACGAGATGGCTAAAGAGAGAGCATTGACGCTTGAGGCGCTTCGCGTCATGGACGCGATAGACCGGCGTGGCAGCTTTGCTGCAGCGGCAGATGAACTGGGGCGCGTTCCGTCTGCGCTGAGCTACACCATGCAGAAGCTGGAGGAAGAGCTGGATGTGGTCCTCTTTGACCGCTCCGGTCATCGAACAAAATTCACGAATGTCGGCCGTATGCTGCTGGAGCGTGGTCGCGTACTGCTCGAGGCAGCAGATAAGCTGACGACCGATGCCGAAGCGCTGGCGCGCGGTTGGGAAACCCATCTGACGCTGGTCACCGAAGCGCTGGTGCCGACCGAAGCGCTGTTCCCACTTGTCGACAGGCTGGCAGGTAAAGCCAACACCCAATTGTCGATCATCACCGAAGTGCTGGCAGGGGCCTGGGAGCGCCTGGAAACGGGCAGGGCGGATATCGTGATTGCGCCGGACATGCACTTCCGTTCTTCATCGGAAATCAACTCACGCAAGCTTTACAGCGTGATGAACGTCTACGTCGCCGCACCGGATCATCCGATTCATCAGGAACCGGAGCCGCTCTCTGAAGTCACCCGCGTGAAGTATCGCGGGGTGGCGGTAGCGGATACCGCGCGCGAACGTCCGGTACTCACGGTACAGCTGCTGGATAAACAGCCTCGACTGACGGTAACGTCGCTGGAAGATAAGCGTCAGGCTTTACTGGCAGGACTGGGGGTGGCGACGATGCCGTATCCGTTCGTCGAGAAAGACATTGCCGAAGGTCGGCTGCGGGTGGTTAGCCCAGAGTACACCAGTGAAGTGGATATCATTATGGCGTGGCGTCGTGACAGCATGGGCGAGGCCAAATCGTGGTGTTTGCGTGAAATACCCAAACTCTTTGCTCATTACAACAAATAAGCGTGCAGGCCCGGTAAGCGAAGCTACCGGGCTGTGTTCTATGCGCCGAGCTTCGGGTCAGGACCAAAGCGGTTTTCGCCAGGCGTTCCGCTCTGACAGTTGAAGATCAATATCACGATCCAGCCAACAATCGGGATCAGCAGCAGCATTAGCCACCAGGCTGAACGATCGGTGTCGTGCAGGCGACGGAACTGTACGGCCCAGGACGGCAACAGAATAAATATCCCGTAAATTGATGTGAGAATGCCTTCTCCTCCAGCCCGCTGCCAGCCGAGTATTTTATCCATGATGCCCAGCACCACGAGAAGGACGAAGTTCACCAGAACGAACATCCAGTACTCTTTGCGCCGTGCTCGGCCGCCAAATCCAACGTAGTTGCGAAGTACTTTTAAATACCAGTCCATTTTCCTTGCCTCATTAATCAGTCAATCACTTGTTTTTTAAGCGATCGAGGTAAGGATAGATTCTTACTGTGAATTAAAAAAGGGAATCAATAGATTCCCCGGATAATTAGCCAAAACGAACGTCGCGCCCGTGCGGTTCATCTAGATCCTGCCACGGCCCAATGGAGATAATGCCCGTTGGGTTGATGGTTTTGTGGCTGCGATAATAGTGGGTGCGGATATGGTCAAAATCGACCGTTTCCGCAATGCCCGGCGTCTGGTAGAGGTCACGCAGGAAACCATACAGATTCAGGTAGTCACTGATGCGATGTTTATCGCACTTGAAGTGGGTGACATACACCGGGTCAAAGCGTATCAGCGTGGTCCACAGGCGGATGTCCGCTTCCGTCAGGCGTTCGCCCGTTAGGTAGCGATGTTGGCCCAGGATCTGCTCCAGACGCTCCAGCGATTCAAACACTTTTCCGACCGCTTCGTCGTAGGCTTCCTGGCTGGTGGCGAAACCCGCTTTATAGACCCCGTTGTTCACGTTGTCGTAAATCCAACCGTTCAGATCATCGATCTTATCGCGCAGCTCGGCGGGATAGTAATCCCCGGCGCGGGCACCGTGCGCGTCAAACGCCGTGTTGAACATGCGGATGATCTCTGCAGACTCGTTGCTGACAATTGTCTGATTTTTCTTGTCCCACAGTACCGGCACGGTGACGCGTCCGGTGTAGTGCGGGTCGGCGCGCAGATAAAGCTGGTAAAGGAAATCGTGGTGATATAGATCGTCGCCCGTCGCGGCAGGGAAATCACCGTCAAACGTCCAGCCGCTTTCCAGCATCAGCGGGTTTACCACCGAAACGGGGATGAGCGATTCCAGGCCTTTAAGTTTTCGCACAATCAGCGTGCGGTGTGCCCACGGGCAGGCGAGTGAAACATAGAGATGATAACGGTCTTTCTCGGCCGCAAAGCCACCTTCGCCGCTTGGGCCAGCTGCGCCGTCGGCGGTCAGCCAGTTACGGAAGGCCGAAACAGAGCGCTTGAAGCGACCACCGGTGGATTTGGTGTCATACCAGACATCCTGCCAGACGCCGTCTACGAGTTGTCCCATTTTTTTCTCCTCCGTCAGATAGCAAAAGCGAGGAGATGTCTCCTCGCTTTGTGTTCATTCAGTATAGCGTGCTTACCACTTCTTATTCAGAAGGCGGTCGATGCTGTATGCGCCTGGACCCGTGATGGCCAGCAGCAGGAAGCCGCCTGCGATGGTCAGGTTTTTCATGAACATCAGGGAGTTCACGCCTTCCGCAAAGTTGCTGTGGAAGATGAACGCCGTCAGCAGGGTGAAGCCTGCGGTGAACAGGGCAGTGGTACGGGTCAGGAAGCCGAACAGTACCGCCAGGCCGCCGCCGAACTCAAGCAGAATGGTCAGTGGCAGCAGGAACCCCGGCACGCCCATGGCTTCCATATACTGCTGGGTACCCGCATAACCGGTGATTTTTCCCCAACCTGCAGTGATAAACAGAATTGGCATCAGAATGCGCGCTACCAGTACACCAACATCTTCTAATTTTTTCATTTTACTCTCCAGGAAACCACATCAGCGGCTGAACTTTATTTTTGTGCAAATTCGGGTAGATACCGCGCCTTTGCTGTCGATGGAGAGAATCATAAACGTGACGAATGACAATTGTTAGCAAGGAAAACTGTCAAACTTCATCAAAGATATTGAGTAAGGGGATGTGCGCGATGGGGTTTCACCCACGGGAGAGGGGGCAAAAATAAAAAACGGTAACAGGCGTTACCGTTTTGCTTTTATCACCGTAGCTGCTGCTGGCGCAGCGTGGTTTTCACCAGACGCCAGGCACTCCAGGCCCCAAAGCCGCGCCGGGCCCAGCGGATGAGCATATTTGGATGACGGATGCTCCAGATAGCCATCACGCTGCTCCCGACCAGCGCCCAGGAACGCAGGCTCAGGAAGGTGCTCCACCCACGGTCAAACCGACGCGTCGCGTCAATCCAGTCGCGACGGCTGGCAGACAAATCCAGCCGTTGCTGCTGGATCTCACTTAACAGGTAAGCTTTTCGCTTCTGACGTTCGGCTTTATCGCTCACGGCTTGTCATCCTCCAGCAACGAACGATCGTTGGCTAATTCCTGACGCGTATGACGCAGGAAAGTGGACTGGCGTGCTTTGCGCAGCGTCCAGATGCCGCCAATCAATGCTGCAACCAGCAGAACCACGGTGGTGGCAATCATCGCGTTAAGCCGATACTGCGGATCGATGGCCCAGATGATTAACACCATCAGGCTCATCAGCCCGAACGCGGCGAAGAGCATGGTAAGCCCGAGCATCAGCAGCATCTGGAAGAGATTGGCTTTCTCCTCTTCCAGCTCAACCACTGCCAGTCGGACGCGCGTTTCGGCAATGCCGACCAGCGTGGTTAAAATACGCTGGCCGATACCGAGGACGTTATTAGCAGGCCCTTGTGCGTGACGTGGATCTTCCATAATCAGCGACGCGTGAGCAGAACACCCAGCACCACACCGACTGCGGCACCAATACCGACGCCTGTCCACGGATTATCGCGAACATATTCATCAGCACGTGCGGCGGCCTCACGGGTTTGCTTCGCCAGCGCATCACCGGTTTCGCCCAGACGATAGCGGCTCTCTTTCAGCGCATGCTCTGCTTTGCTGCGCAATTTGCTGACTTCTTCCTTAGACTTATCGGCCGAGGAGTTCAGCACCTCTTCCAGGGTGTCAGCCAGGGACTTCAGTTCAGCGCGCAGATGTTCTGATGTGGTATCTTTTGACATGATTTTCTCCTGTTGAGATTTCCGTTAACTCAATAATCGCGAGCTTCCAGCGCTTTCAGATCGTCCTGCGCTTCTTGCAGCTTTTTCTCGCGTTTGGCAATTTTCTCCGCATCCCCTTTCTCTTTCGCTTCCTGCAGGTCTTGACGGCGCTCAGCTATCTCGTCCTTTTGTTCAGCGATTTTCTTCTGGTGATCGGCACGCAGCTTGCTGTCCGTGCAGTTGTCTTTCACTTCGCTCAACGCTTTCTTCAGACCCTCAATCCGGTGCTGATTGTTATGCTTCTCGGCATAACTGATTTCACGTTGGATCTCTTGCTCTTTCTGCTGACAGAGAGAGTTCGCGAAGGAGGCAGTGCTTAAAGATAAAAGGGCCAGAGCCAGAGTGATGCGGTATTTCATTATTGAAACCTTCCATTGTGTGACGGCGCGAGCCGTTATCCAAAATAACGCGGAGAACATCTGAGGGGTGCTCCGCGTACTTAAGCATAGTAAGTAAACGGGGGATTCACCAAAGTTAGTGAAAAGATTCGGAATCCAGGAAATTATCCGAACCGATGCGAGGTATCGCGCAACCGCGATAGCCAGGTTGCCGAGGGGCCGTCATCTTCCTGTTGGGCAATGATATACCCGTGCGGCAGCGTACGGTCGAGCACGGCTTTTGCCGCCGCGCTCTGCGCACTGGAGTCAAATTTAATCAGCAGCACGTCGTCTTGCGGGGTGATGCTCTTAAAGCGAATTCCGTTGGCATCCAGGTGGTGCCAGACAGAAAACCCGTCAGGCACGCTGGCTCCCTGATTCACAGGGCGAATGGCCAGCGTGGATTCCTGCTGCTGAAGCGCTGTCCAGGCCAGAATCATGGCGCAGAGGATGACCAACGCAATCATGGCATAGGAAAAACGGCGCAGAGAGAGCGGAGAGATAACCATGGTTAACCTCTGGCTCCGTATTTTTTCTTCAGCAAGACGTACAGCGAACCCACCAGACCAAAGACCAGCAGGACAACAGGCAGCAACATCAGGCACGACATCAGCTGATCTTCATATTTCATGAACACCGGCGTTTTGCCCAGCGCGTAGCCCAGCGTAGTGAGGATCAGTACCCACAGCAGGCCACTCATCCAGTTAAAGAACTGGAAACGCGCGCTGCTCAATCCGGACAGGCCTGCAATAGTAGGCAGCAGCGTGCGTACAAAGGCGATAAAGCGGCCAATCAGCAGCGCGGAAAGCCCATGCTTATGGAACAGGTGGTGCGCTCGCTGGTGATAATGAGCGGGAAGATGCGAAAGCCAGTTCTGCACGATTCGCGTGTTGCCAAGCCATCGCCCCTGAATATAGCTCAGCCAGCAGCCGAGGCTGGCCGCAATGGTTAATAGCAGGATGGTCTGCGGGAATGCCATCGCGCCTTTGGCGCACAGTACTCCCACCAGCACCAGCAGGCTGTCGCCAGGTAAGAAGGCAGCAGGGAGCAGCCCGTTCTCAAGGAACAGGATCATAAACAAGACGAAATAGAGCATGCCAATCATGGAGGGGTTGGCCAGCGTTTCGAAATCCTGCGCCCAGAGGGCATTCAGTAGTTGGGTCAAAAGTTCCATTCAGTGTTCCTGGAAATCGGTTAACGTCACGCCTGTTATCCGGGAAAAACAGCACGGCGACATTGTTGTGATTTCATTATGGTCGCTCGCGGACACAGTAACGTGTGGCCAACACTGTTCCCTGTTAATTGGCTGGTTAGCAAGCACTAACTTACAAAATAACGAAGTGAATCCAATTGTAACAAAGCCCAACGTTCTGCGTCACAGAATTTGCAGGGATGAAATGATTTTGGCGTAAGCCTTGGAGGGGAGCGAGGGATTTTACAAAGGCTGACACTATATATGTTTTGCTTACCCCGGGTTACCGGAAGGCGCAACGAAGCGCCTGCCAGTGAAAAAGGGGCTATTTTGCCAGACTGGATGCGGTATCGAGGTGAACCACCGGATTATCTGCAAAGAGATAGCGGTCTGCGTTGAATTCGAAGTCGTCGCTGGTTTCGTTGAAAAGCATCTGCTTGGTGTTTTCCAGATGTTGCCACATTGCCAGTTTAGCGGCATGAGGATCTTTGCGAATCAGCGCCTTAAGAATCTGGTCATGGTCGTCACACCAGTTATCGACGGTGCGAGAATCAATGTGATCGTGCAATTTCTTCCAGTACGGGTTGTGAACGCGCTGAGTCCACATTTTTTCCACAATTGCGGCCAGGGCCGTATTCTGCGTTGCCAGCGCAACCTGAACGTGGAACTGCAGATCCCATTCTGAATCGCGGAAGCATTTTTCCTTACGCGCGTTCTCCTGGATCTCCATCAGCTTCATGATGTCCTGTTTGGTCACCTGAGTGGCGGCAAACTCGGCAATATTGCTTTCAATCAGCTGGCGAGCCTGGAGCAGCTCAAACGGCCCATAGCTGGCAAACTCAAGATTTTCGTCCGGTACCGGAGAGTGTTTCGCCTGGTTAGAAATGACGTGAATGCCGGAGCCTTTGCGAACCTCAACATAGCCTTCCACTTCAAGCATGATGATGGCTTCGCGCACTACGGTGCGGCTTACGCTTTTTTCATCTGCAATGAAGCGCTCAGCGGGGAGTTTATCACCGACAAGATAGACACCTTGCTCGATGCGATCTTTCAGCTCGGCGGCAAGTTGTTGATATAAACGACGTGGTTCGGTGATTTCCATATGCGCTCCAGGCAAGGTACAGCGGAATATTTGTTATACCACTTTTGCGTGCCAGTCTCCAGATTTTGCCATCAAAAAAGCCGCCCGAAGGCGGCTTCTGTGACATGGACTTTTGCTAACTCTGCGTCGCCGGTCCCCCGACGGACTCCTTCTGTAGCTCATCTGCCGATTTGCTTTTCAGCACCGTCCAGATTACGACCGCGCCCATCAGGTCGAAGATGGCCAGTACTGCGAACAGAGGGCTGAAGCCGATGGTATCGGCCAGCGCGCCGACCACCAGAGCAAACATGGTGCTCGCGGTCCAGGCAGCCATACCGGTCAGGCCGTTTGCGGTTGCCACTTCGTTACGACCAAAGACGTCAGAAGAGAGTGTAATCAACGCACCGGAAAGTGACTGGTGAGCAAAGCCACCAATACACAGCAGGCCAATTGCGACGTATGGGCTGGTGAACAGGCCAATCATACCTGGGCCAATCATCAGCAGCGCACCCATGGTCACCACCATTTTGCGGGAAACGATCAGGTTCACGCCAAACCAGCGCTGGAACAGCGGCGGCAGATAACCCCCAACGATGCAGCCAAGGTCAGCGAACAGCATTGGCATCCAGGCGAACATCGCGATCTCTTTCAGGTTAAAGCCGTACACCTTAAACATGAACAGCGGGATCCAGGCGTTGAAGGTACCCCAGGCGGGTTCTGCCAGGAAACGTGGCAGGGCGATACCCCAGAACTGACGGGTGCCCAGAATCTGCCAGACCGTCATTTTTTTGCCATTGTTGGTCTGATGCTGAGATTCCTGACCCCCAATGATGTATTCACGTTCTTCTTCGGACAGCTTTTTCTGATCGCGCGGGTGTTTATAGAAAATCAGCCACGCCATTGCCCATGCAAAGCTCAGGACGCCAGAAATGATGAACGCCATCTGCCAGCTGTGCATCACGATAGCCCACACCACCAGCGGTGGTGCAATCATCGCACCGATGGAAGAACCCACGTTAAAGTAACCTACAGCAATCGAACGCTCTTTTGCCGGGAACCACTCAGAGCTCGCTTTCAGGCCCGCAGGGATCATTGCGGCTTCCGCTGCACCTACTGCACCGCGCGCCAGCGCCAGGCCACCCCAGCTGCCTGCCAGTGCGGTCGCACCACAGAATACAGCCCAGGCAACGGCGAAGAAGGCATAGCCAATTTTTGTACCGAGAACATCAAGAACATAACCTGCAACAGGCTGCATGATTGTATAAGCCGCGGAATAAGCAGCAATGATGTAGGAGTATTGCTGTGTGGAGATATGCAACTCTTCCATCAACGTTGGCGCCGCTGCTGCCACGGTGTTACGTGTCAGGTAGCCCAGCACGGTGCCAAGCGTCACCAGTGCAATCATGTACCAACGTAACCCTTTAATTTTACGCATGTAAAACCTCATCGTTATGTTATTTCCGTGCCAGAGCACGGTAACCTCTCAACCGTGTTCGGGAGCGGTTTTGTAACGGGAGGGGCGAAACCGGGATAATGTCCCGGAACGGCCCGAACCTTGCCATAAGTCATCGTGCATAAGTCGGTTTCCGTACCGTAAAATCCGATGTATCAACACCGGTAATGCATTCCGTCGGCGTAGTGTTTGCGACGGCAAAAAGATAACTTGTCATACAACTTTAAAAGGTGAGTGACATCACAAAAGTGTGATTCTTTGTAGGGACATTATTCAGCGCTAATGAAGCCAGCACTGGCGCGGGTTGCAACAGGGTTTACTCCATTTGGGGTAATTTATTTGTCGGCGTTTATTGATCTAACTCACGAAAAAAACTTCGGGTAGTGGAAATTGGTGTGATAACTTTGCAGCATCTGAACATAAGCTTTCTGACGCACTCGTTACGAGGAAGACGATAATGACACCGTTTATGACCGACGATTTTCTGCTGGATACCGAATTTGCTCGCCGCCTGTACCACGACTACGCAAAAGACCAGCCAATTTTCGACTACCACTGCCACTTGCCGCCGCAGCAGGTTGCCGAAAATTACCGTTTCAAAAACCTGTATGATATCTGGCTGAAAGGTGACCACTACAAATGGCGCGCCATGCGCACCAACGGCGTTGCTGAGCGCTTGTGTACCGGCGATGCCACTGACCGCGAAAAGTTTGACGCGTGGGCGGCGACCGTCCCGCACACCATCGGCAACCCGTTATACCACTGGACGCATCTTGAGCTGCGCCGACCGTTTGGCATCACCGGGAAACTGCTCTCTCCCGCGACGGCTGATGAAATCTGGGACCAGTGCAATGCATTGCTGGCGCAGGATCAGTTCTCTGCACGCGGTATCATGAAGCAGATGAACGTGAAGATGGTGGGGACTACCGACGATCCTGTCGATTCGCTGGAACACCACGCGGTGGTCGCCAAAGATACCTCGTTTGATATTAAAGTCCTGCCGAGCTGGCGCCCGGACAAAGCCTTTAATATTGAGCAGGACACCTTTGCGGACTATATGGCTAAGCTTGCCGAGGTGTCTGATACCGATATTCGTCGTTTCACTGACCTGCAATCCGCGCTGACCAAGCGTCTGGATCACTTTGCCGCACACGGCTGTAAAGTGTCTGACCACGCGCTGGACGTGGTGCTGTTTGCAGACGCCAGTGAGGCCGAGCTGGACAGTATCCTGGCGCGTCGTCTCTCCGGTGAATCCTTGGGCGAGCATGAAGTGGCCCAGTTCAAAACGGCGGTGCTGGTGTTCCTCGGTGCGGAATATGCGCGTCGCGGCTGGGTTCAGCAGTATCACATTGGCGCGCTGCGTAATAACAACCAGCGTCAGTTCAAACTGCTGGGCGCGGATGTCGGCTTCGACTCCATCAACGATCGCCCGCTGGCGGAAGAACTGTCAAAACTGCTGAGCAAACAGAACGAGCAAAACCTGCTGCCGAAAACCATCCTGTACTGTCTGAACCCGCGCGATAACGAAGTGCTGGGCACCATGATCGGCAACTTCCAGGGCGAAGGCATGCCGGGCAAGATGCAGTTCGGCTCTGGCTGGTGGTTCAACGATCAGAAAGACGGCATGGAGCGTCAGATGACGCAGCTGGCACAGCTGGGTCTGTTAAGCCGCTTTGTCGGCATGCTGACCGACAGCCGCAGCTTCCTCTCCTACACTCGCCACGAATACTTCCGCCGCATTCTGTGCCAAATGATTGGCCGCTGGGTGCATGCAGGCGAAGCGCCGGCTGATATTCAACTGCTGGGCGAAATGGTGAGAAACATCTGCTTTAACAATGCGCGTGACTACTTCGCCATTGAACTGAACTAAGGCCGTTTGAGGTTGATATGCAATACATCAAAATCCATTCGCTGGATAACGTTGCCGTAGCGCTGGCCGATCTGACCGAAGGGACGGACGTCACTTTCGGACACCAGTCCGTCACGTTACGCCAGGACATTGGTCGTGGACATAAATTTGCCCTGATCCCCATCGCAAAAGGGGAAAACGTGGTGAAGTACGGTTTGCCCATCGGCCATGCGCTGGCGGATATTGCCCCGGGTGAATACATTCATTCTCACAATACCCGTACCAATCTCAGCGATCTGGACGAGTACAGCTATCAACCGGATTTTCAGACAGAAGAAGGGCAGGCGGCGGATCGTGACGTCCAGATCTACCGCCGCGCCAACGGCGACGTGGGGATCCGCAACGAGCTGTGGATCCTCCCGACCGTAGGCTGCGTTAACGGGATCGCGCGTCAAATTCAGACGCGTTTCCTCAAAGAGACCAACAATGCTGAAGGTACAGACGGCGTGCATCTTTTCAGCCACACCTACGGTTGCTCTCAGCTCGGTGATGACCACATCAATACCCGTACCATGCTGCAAAACATGGTGCGCCACCCGAATGCGGGCGCGGTGTTGGTGATTGGCCTGGGGTGTGAAAACAACCAGGTGGATGCCTTCCGTGACACGCTGGGCGAGTTCGACCCCGAGCGCGTGCACTTTATGGTGTGTCAGCATCAGGATGATGAAGTCGAAGCGGGTCTGGAGCAGCTTCGCCAGCTGTATGAGGTGATGCGTCACGACAAACGCGAGCTGGGCAAACTGAGCGAGCTTAAGTTCGGCCTGGAATGCGGCGGTTCTGATGGGCTGTCCGGCATCACCGCCAATCCGATGCTGGGCCGTTTCTCGGATTACCTGATTTCGAACGGCGGTACGACTGTGCTAACCGAAGTGCCGGAGATGTTTGGCGCAGAGCGGATTCTGATGAGCCACTGCCGCGACGAAGCGACGTTTGAGAAAACCGTCGCCATGGTGAACGATTTCAAACAGTACTTCATCGCCCACAATCAGCCGATTTATGAGAATCCCTCCCCGGGCAACAAGGCGGGTGGGATCACGACGCTCGAAGAAAAATCCCTGGGATGCACCCAAAAAGCGGGCGCCAGTCAGGTGGTGGACGTTCTGCGTTACGGTGAACGCCTTAAAACCCGCGGTCTGAACCTGCTGAGCGCACCGGGTAACGATGCGGTCGCCACCAGCGCCCTGGCCGGAGCCGGTTGCCACATGGTGTTATTCAGCACCGGGCGCGGTACGCCGTACGGCGGTTTTGTGCCGACGGTTAAAATCGCGACGAACAGCGAGCTGGCTGCGAAGAAAAAACACTGGATCGACTTTGACGCGGGCCAGTTGATCCACGGCAAAGCGATGCCTGAATTGCTGATGGAGTTTGTAGACAGCATTGTGGAATTCGCTAACGGCAAGCAGACCTGTAACGAGAAGAACGACTTCCGCGAGCTGGCGATCTTTAAGAGTGGCGTGACGCTGTAAGGTTTTTGACAGCGATCTGAGCCCGGTGAGCGTTAACGCCACCGGGCTTTTCTTTTTAATTTCTCAGCGCGTTTTTCGCCAGTCGCGCATCTTCCGCCTGGCATACCGCGGCCGTAAACATCACGTCGGTAGAGGAGTTGATCGCCGTTTCACAGGAATCCTGCAGCACGCCGATGATGAAACCAACGGCGACCACCTGCATGGCAATCTCGTTCGGGATGCCAAACATATTACAGGCCAGCGGGATCAGCAGAAGTGATCCCCCCGCCACGCCGGACGCGCCACAGGCACAAAGTGCCGCCACCACGCTCAGCAGCAGTGCGGTTGGCAGATCCACCGGAATACCCAGCGTATTTACCGCCGCCAGCGTCAGTACCGTAATGGTGATCGCTGCGCCTGCCATGTTGACCGTCGCGCCCAGGGGAATGGAGACGGAATAGGTATCTCTGTCCAGATTCAGCTTTTCACACAGCGACATGTTCACGGGAATGTTCGCCGCCGAGCTGCGGGTGAAGAAGGCGGTTACGCCGCTTTCACGCAGGCACATCAGCACCAGCGGGTACGGGTTACGACGCGTTTGTACGAAGACCAGCAGCGGGTTGATGACCAGCGCCACTACCGCCATACAACCAATCAGCACCAGCAGCAGCTGCGCGTAGCCCCACAGCGCGCCAAAGCCGGTTGTTGCCAGCGTTGACGCCACCAGACCAAATATGCCAATCGGCGCGAAGCGGATCACAACCGTCACGATAAAGGTCACCGCATTAGAGACATCGGTGATCAGGTTTTTGGTGGTGTCGTTGCTGTGGCGCAGGGCAAAGCCCAGACCGACAGCCCATACCAGAATGCCAATGTAGTTGGCGTTGATCAGCGCATGAATCGGGTTGGCAACAATGCTCATCAGCAGACCATGCATCACCTCAACGATACCCGCGGGCGGGGTAATGTCGGTTGCGCCGGTGGTCAACTGTAGCGTGGAAGGGAAGATAAAGCTCACGACAACCGCCGTCAGTGCGGCTGAGAAGGTGCCCAGCAGGTACATCCACAGAATCGGACGGATGTTGGTTTTTTGTCCCTGCTGGTGGTTGGCGATAGAGGCCATCACCAGGGTCAGTACCAGTACCGGCGCCACCGCTTTCAGGGCGCCGACGAACAGCGTACCGAGCAGGCCGGTCGCCTCAGCGGCGGGTTTAGAGATCAGTGCCAGCGCCACGCCGAGCACCAGGCCAACCAGTATTTGCTTAACAAGACTGCCGCGCGACAGGCGCGCAAACAGACCAGATGACGATGGAGTCATAGGTGTTCCTTAAGTGAAATTGCGTTCCATCCCGGATGTGCTCTTAGTCACATTTATGTCCGGATGTAAGTAAATGTTTGCCTGGTTGAGTATAGGGAAAGGGCGTGCGGAGGGAAGCGTAAAATGCTGGATTTTACGTGTTGCATCATAGTTTTTAACTAACTATTTACAAAATTGCGTTCGCCCTCTCCTTGTGGGAGAGGGCGAGGAGGAGGGGATTACTCTGGCTGCTGCTTCTTATCGTGCTGGCGGTTAACCCAGGTATTGATAATCAGCGTCACGATCAGAATGCCAAACACCACGCCGAGGGAAATGGCGATAGGGATGTGGTAGAAATCGACAATCAGCATCTTGATACCGATAAACACCAGAATCACCGACAGGCCATACTTCAGCATTGAGAAGCGCTCCGCCGCGCCTGCCAGCAGGAAGTACATGGCTCGCAGACCAAGAATAGCGAACAGGTTAGAGGTCAACACGATGAACGGGTCTGTGGTGACCGCGAAGATAGCCGGGATACTGTCTACCGCGAAAATCACGTCGCTCAGCTCAACCAGGATCAGCACCAGCAGCAGCGGAGTGGCAAACAGCAGACCGTTTTTACGCACGAAGAAGTGTTCGCTCTCGATCTTGTCCGTCATACGCAGATGCCCGCGGATCCATTTCACCAGCGGGCGGTCGCCAATGGCCGAGCCGTCTTCTTTTGCCAGCGCCATTTTGATCCCGGTGAACAGCAGGAACGCGCCGAAAACGTACAGCAACCATTCGAACTGTGTGATTAGCCAACTACCCGCGAAGATCATGATCGTACGCAGGATAATCGCGCCCAGCACGCCGTAGACCAATACGCGACGCTGCAGAGCAGCAGGGACGGCAAAGTAGCTAAACAGCATCAGCCACACAAAGACGTTATCCACCGCGAGGGCTTTTTCAATCAGATAACCCGTGAGGAAGGCGAGTGCCTGGGGGTCGGCCACCGCGCGGCCTTCGGTTGATGCAAGGTACCACCAGAAGGCAGCACAGAAGAGCAGGGAGAGGGTAATCCACACCAATGACCAGGCCGCAGCCTGTTTCATGGACATGCCGTGCGCGCCACGACGCCCCTGCAAAAAGAGATCGATCGCCAGCATGATGAGCACGACAACCGCGAATCCGCCCCACAACATTGGAGTACCGACAGAATGCATACGATTTTCCTTACACATAAAAAACAAAAACGGCCATGGTCAGAAGACGATAGCCGTTAGCTTTTTATGCATAGACCTCGCCTTCCGGCAAGGTCTCACTTACAACCACGAGGGTTGCCCGGCGACCGGATGCGATATTGCACGCATCGTAATGACGATCCACCGGCAAGGAAGTTACTCCCCTTTGCGAGTAACAAAATATGTCAGACCATTGGTTTCGTCAATGGTCCGAACGGTTTCATTACACAGCTTTACGCGACAGCTTCCGCACCCACGCCGTCTGCCGGGAACACGACGCCAGTCTGGCGGCGGATCTCCGTTTGCAGTTTCGCCGTGGTGCGACTGACCGCCAGCCCAGGGTGATTCACTTCGTTGTCTTCTACCAGACGCGCAAAGACCTCTGCCTCATAGAGCATAGTGTTAATATGCTGAGGCTGCGTCAGCTCCTGCGCTTTACCGCCGCGCGGCACGATACTGACTTTCTGGCACTCGGATATTTTCTCAATCACCAGCGAGCCCGCTTCACCCTGAATTTCACTCGGCAGCACGGAGTCACTCACCTTCGAATGCTGCAGCGTCACGCTGAAATCACCGTAGTCGAGCACCACGACGCCGTGCGCATCCACGCCGCTTTCCAGCAGGCTGGCGGTGGCCGTCACACCGTGCGGCTCGCCCCACAGCGCCACGGCGGAGGCCAGGCAGTAAAAACCGATATCCATGATCGAGCCGTTTGAGAAGGCTGGGTTAAAGGTATTCGGATTTTCGCCGTCGAGATAGCGCTGGTAGCGTGATGAGTATTGGCAGTAGTTAATAAAGGCTTTACGCACTTTGCCAATTTTTGGCAGAGATTGCTGCAGCAGCAGGAAGTTCGGCAGGCTGGCGGTTTTGAACGCTTCGAACAATACCACCTGGTTTTCACGGGCAAGCTGAATGGCGGCTTCCACTTCCTGACTATTCGACGCCAGCGGCTTCTCGCAAATCACATGTTTTTTATGGCTGAGGAACAGCTTGGTTTGCGGGAAGTGCAGGGCGTTCGGACTGGCAATATAAACCGCGTCAATGGCATCGCTTTGCGCCATTTCGTCGAGCGAGGTGAACAGATGTTCGACCAGGTAATCGTTGGCGAAGGCTTGTGCCTGTTCAAGGCTGCGCGAATAGACTGCGGTGAGTTTATATTTGCCGGTTTCGTGGGCGGCGTCGACGAACTGGCGCGTGATCCAGTTCGTACCAATGACTGCGAAACGTATCATAAACGTTTACGTACTCCGTAGCTGGGAACCTTTAGCCACTGTAGCACGTCATCATGACAATTCGCGTGCGCTAATCCGCATTACGCTTTAACGATAAATGCGTAAGCCATAGGCGGGTATCAAACTCAAGCTGGTGGTACTGCGGCTCCATGTGGCAGCACAACGCGTAGAACGCTTTGTCATGCTCTTTTTCTTTCAGATGGGCCAGCTCGTGAACCACAATCATGCGTAAAAACGCTTCCGGCGCGTTGCGAAACACGGTTGCTACGCGGATTTCGGCCTTGGCTTTCAGCTTGCCGCCCTGTACGCGTGAGATGGCGGTATGCAGGCCGAGCGCGTTTTTCAGCACGTGGATCTTATTGTCGTACATCACTTTGTTGATCGGCGGGGCGCTTCGCAGAAACTGATTTTTAAGATCCTGCGTATACTGCCAAAGCGCCTTGTCGGTTGCGAAATCATGCGTGCCCGGGTAGCGTTTTTCCAGCACGGCCCCCAGCTTTTGCTCGGCGATTAAGCTGCGAACCTGGGTCAGTAAGTTCTCCGGGTAGCCCTGGAGATAAGTTAGTTGGTTCATCAAAGCCCCTAATCGTCAATAAAACGGGTATACTCACGCACCCTTTTCAGGGATACGCCAAATTTTACCATTCAGGAGGGCCGATGAGCCACTTAGACAACGGTTTCCGTTCACTCAACCTTAAACGTTTCCCGGAAACGGACGACGTTAACCCGCTTATGGCGTGGGAAGCGGCGGATGAATATCTGCTGCAGCAGTTGGATGAGACTGAAATTCGCGGCCCGGTTTTGATCCTGAATGATGCCTTTGGCGCGCTGGGCTGTGCGCTGGCTGAACACACGCCTTACAGCATCGGCGATTCTTACCTGAGCGAGCTGGCGACGCGTGAAAACCTGCGCCATAACGATATCGACGAATCCAGCGTGAAGTTTCTCGATAGCACGGCGGAGTACCCGCAGGCGCCGGGCGTGGTGCTGATTAAAGTGCCGAAAACGATGGCGCTGCTGGAGCAACAGCTGCGCGCGCTGCGCAAGGTCGTTACGCCAGAAACGCGCATTATCGCGGGTGCCAAAGCGCGTGATATTCACACCTCGACGCTGGAGCTGTTTGAGAAAGTCCTTGGCCCAACCACCACCACGCTGGCCTGGAAAAAAGCGCGCCTGATCAACTGTACCTTCACTGCGCCGGAGCTGGCTGACGCGCCAGAGACGCTGAGCTGGAAGCTGGAAGGCACAGACTGGACCATCCACAACCACGCGAACGTTTTCTCGCGCACGGGTCTGGATATCGGCGCACGTTTCTTTATTGAACATCTGCCGGAAAACCTGGAAGGCGAAATTGTCGACCTGGGCTGCGGTAACGGCGTGATTGGCCTGACGCTGCTGGCGAAGAACCCAGAAGCCAGCGTTGTCTTCAGCGATGAATCGCCGATGGCCGTCGCCTCCAGCCGCCTGAATGTGGAAACCAACATGCCAGAGGCGCTGGATCGCTGCGAGTTTATGATCAACAACGCGCTGTCGGGCGTTGAGCCTTTCCGCTTCAACGCCGTGCTGTGTAACCCGCCGTTCCACCAGAAGCATGCGCTGACGGATAACGTCGCCTGGGAGATGTTCCACCATGCGCGCCGCTGTCTGAAAGTTAACGGCGAGCTGTACATCGTGGCTAACCGCCACCTGGACTACTTCCACAAGCTGAAGAAGATTTTCGGCAACTGCACCACGATTGCGACCAACAACAAATTCGTGGTGCTGAAAGCCGTTAAGCTGGGTCGTCGCCGCTAAATCGTCAGCGCAAGCTGGGTGCCCTGCGCAATCGCGCGCCGTGCATCCAGCTCCGTCGCCACATCGCATCCCCCAATTAAATGCACCGTTTTACCCGCCTCACGCAGCGGATCGGCCAGATCGCGCTTCGGCTCCTGTCCGGCACAGAGAATGACATGATCTACCCGCAGCAGCTGTGGCTCTCCGCCGATCGTCACGTGCAGCCCGTCATCGTCGATCTTCTGATAACTCACTGCCGGGATCATCTTCACGCCGCGCGAGAGCAGGGTGGCGCGATGGATCCAGCCCGTTGTTTTGCCCAGCCCCTCACCCGGCTTGCTGGCTTTACGCTGGAGCATCACAATCTGGCGCGGGCTTTTTGGCAGTTGGGGTCCTTCCGGACGCAGTCCGCCGGACTGGCTCAGGCTGGTATCAATGCCCCATTCCACGCAAAACTCGGCGATGTTCTGGCTGGTGGCTTCACCCGGCTGGCTTAAGTACATCGCCGTATCGAAACCAATCCCGCCGCAGCCGACGATTGCCACCTTCTCACCAACCGGGACTTTATCGCGCAGGACGTCGAGGTAGCTCAATACCTTAGGATGATCGATACCCTCGATCGTTGGCGTGCGCGGCGCGATCCCGCTGGCGAGGATCACCTCATCGAAATCCACCAGATCCGCTGCCTTCACGAAATGGTTGAGCCGCAGATCAACCTGCGTCAGCTCAAGCATCCGGCGGTAGTAGCGCAGGGTTTCATAGAACTCCTCTTTGCCGGGGATCTGCTTCGCGATATTAAACTGCCCGCCGATCTCGCCTGCGGCATCAAACAGCGTCACGCTGTGCCCGCGTCCCGCGGCATTTACCGCAAACGCCAGCCCCGCCGGGCCAGCCCCCACGACGGCCAGGCGCTTTTTGCTTAGCGCCGGAACGATCGGCATTTTGGTTTCATGGCAGGCGCGCGGATTCACGAGACAGGAGGTGATCTTACCGACGAAGATCTGGTCCAGGCAGGCCTGGTTACAGCCGATGCAGGTGTTGATCTCATCCGCTCGCCCGCTTTGTGCTTTCGAAAGCAGCTCCGCATCCGCCAGGAACGGGCGCGCCATCGACACCATATCGGCATCGCCGTTAGCAATTACATCATCCGCCACCTGAGGGTCGTTAATGCGGTTGGTGGTGACCAGGGGGATCGACACTTTGCCTTTCAGCCTGCGCGTCACCCAGCTAAACGCCGCGCGCGGCACCGGCGTCGCGATGGTGGGAATCCGCGCCTCGTGCCAGCCGATGCCGGTGTTGATAATGGTGGCACCAGCGGTTTCAATGGCCTGTGCCAGCTGTACGGTTTCGTCAAACGTTCCGCCACCCTCCACCAAATCGAGCATCGACAGGCGGAAGACGATAATAAAATCAGCGCCCGCACGTTCGCGCACGGCGCGCACCACTTCCACGGCAAAGCGCATGCGTCGAGCGTAGTCGCCACCCCATTCATCGTCTCGCTGGTTAGTACGGGCGGCGAGGAATTCGTTAATTAAATAGCCTTCGGAACCCATGACCTCCACGCCGTCGTAGCCCGCTTCACGCGCCAGCGCAGCGCAGCGGGCGAAGTCGTCTATCAGCGTCAGGATCTCATCGTGGCTGAGCGCGTGAGGTTTGAAGCGGTTAATGGGCGCCTGGAGGGGGGACGGGGCGACCAAATTCGGTTGATAGCTATAACGGCCGGTATGCAGGATCTGCAGAGCGATTTTTCCCCCTTCCTGGTGCACCGCGTCGGTCACAATGCGGTGATGCGCGAGCTGTGCTGCATCGTTAAGCACCGCACCGCCCTCCATGCCCACGCCCGAGGGAGAAGGCGCCACCCCACCGGTGACGATCAGCGCTACGCCGTGCCGTGCGCGTTCGGCGTAGAAGGCTGCCAGACGCTCGGCGCCGTCCGGGCGCTCCTCCAGTCCGGTGTGCATCGAGCCCATCAACACGCGGTTTTTGAGCGTAGTGAACCCCAGATTGAGGGGGGCGAATAACGACGGGTAGCGGCTCATAGTCTCTTCCAATGTAAAATTATTGTTATGTGGTCGGATGAGTTACTAATTTAGCCAGTGGGGAGTAAAAGGGAAAAGGGGAATGCAGTGATTGTGATGGGAATCAAATATTGGTGTGGCCTGATGCCCTCACCCTCTCCCACAGGGAGAGGGGACTTAATCTCCCTCTCCTTTAGGGAGAGGGCCGGGGTGAAGGGGAGGTCCGCACCAGCCCCGGCGCCTGCCACATTGACGTCGTCAGCCCGCTGTCCACCAGACCCAGCTGGTCGGCGTACACCGCCTGCCACTTCTGCAACATGCCGTCGTACAGCTCGCGGTGCTGCGGGTTCGGTGTGAACTCGCGGCTCCACTTCACTAGCCGCTCGCCCGTTGCCGCCATATCGGCAAAAAGCCCCGCGCCGGTACCCGCCGCTATCGCGCAGCCCAGCGCTGTCGCCTCTTTGACGTCGGGCACGCGCACCGGTAACCCGGTGACATCGCTTAAAATCTGGCTCCACAATGCCCCTTTTGCACCGCCACCGGCAAACACCAGGCTTTCGAACGTCACGCCCGAGAAGCGTGAAATTTGCGCCAGATTGCAGGCCGAGACAATCGCCGCGTTCTCTTCCAGCGCGCGGAATAGCGTGGCTTTATTGCA
Source organism: Enterobacter sp. UNJFSC 003 (assembly GCF_036903355.1). Taxonomy (NCBI): domain Bacteria; kingdom Pseudomonadati; phylum Pseudomonadota; class Gammaproteobacteria; order Enterobacterales; family Enterobacteriaceae; genus Enterobacter; species Enterobacter sp. UNJFSC 003. The sequence continues at coordinate 49,318 of NZ_JBAKHK010000006.1, read as the reverse complement.
TTTTTCCGGGTCGATGGAGAGGTTAATAAACGACGGTGCGGCGTGGTACCACTGCTTGAAGTGCATCGCATCAGAGAATATCGGCATCACGCCGTAAGAACCTGCCGGAACCCGGCTCGCCATCTCTTCCATCAGGGAGTAGGTGTCCATGCCCATCCTCTCGGCAATCAGCTTTTCCTCTGCGCAGAAGGCATCGCGGAACCAGCGCATGGTCAGCCCGGTAAAGAAGCTGATCGACTCCGCCTGCGCCATACCCGGGATCACATGCGGGTTGACGCGGATATTCATGTCAGGATCCGTCCGCACCTGCGGCAGGTTCACCACCTGCTGCCAGAAGGTACCGCCCAGCACCGCCGTTTGTCCGGCGCGAACGACGCCCAGCCCCAGACATCCCAACTGCACGTCGCCGCCGCCCATCACCACCGGCGTGCCTTCGCGCAGGCCGCTTTGCTGCGCGGCGTCATGGGTGATAGCACCCAGCACGGTGCCGGTCTCCTTCACCGGGGAGAGGATATCGGCGCGCAGTCCGGCCATGTCCAGCAGCGCCGGACGCCAGTCGCGGGAAAACAGGTCTAACATACCGGTGGTGCCCGCATTGGAGGGGTCAACCGCCAGCTCGCCGGAGAGCTTCGCCGCCAGCCAGTCGCTGATCATCGTGATGGTAGCCGCCTTGCGATAGATATCCGGGCGATGATGCGCCAGCCACAGCAGGCGCGGCATGGCGCTCAGGGCTAGCGTTTGCCCGGAGACCTCGTACACCTCGGATTCAAACCGGTAATCGTGGATCTCTTTGAGTTCGGCCACCTCGCGGCTGGCGCGGGCGTCGACGTTTGCGCAGGCCCAGATGGCCTCGCCGTTGCGATCGTACAGCACGATCCCTTCGCGCATTGAACAGCAGGCGACGGACTGAATATCCGCCGCGCTCAGATGGGCGCGATCCAGCGCCTGATGAATGCACTGACAGGCCAGCCGCCAGTTGGTATCAAGATCAAATTCCATCGATCCCGGTACGTTTTCCACGCTCAGGTGCTTCCATTCCTCCTGGCCGACGGCAATTTGGTTGCCCAGTAAATCGAACACTACGGCGCGGACGCTGCCGGTCCCTGCATCTAACGCTAAAAGGTAACCCATGAGTTTGCCTCGCTGTTAGCGCAGGGCGGCTCTTAATCGGCCAGAGCCAGCACCGCGCGGGCTGTTGTCTCTTCCGTCACCAGGCCATTGATACGGCGACCTTTGAGTGCGGCATAAATCGCGTCGGCTTTCTCTTCGCCTCCGGCCACGCCAACGATGGTCGGCAGCTGCGCCAGTTCATCGAGGGTGACGCCGAGTAATTCGCGGTGGATCTCCAGCTCTTCCACGCACTCCCCTTCGGCATTGAGGAAATACCCGAGAATATCGCCCACCGCGCCTTTGCGGGCGTACATCAGCTGTTCACCTTCGCTGATATAGCCGGAGCGCAGGATGGTGGCGTCTCGACGCTGGTTCACTGAACCAATCCCGACCACCGCCACGTCGGCGGCGGTTGCGGCGAGGATCACGTCCCGTACGCTGGTCTCGCGCTTTAAGATCTCCGCAACGGAGGCGGAGGACACGCGGAGCGGGGCAGGGATCATGCTGACGCTGCAGGCCGCATCCAGCTGGCCAATCCCCGTCATGTAAGGCCCAACGCCGCCGGAGAGCGTCACCAGGCGGATCTGCTGTGAGCCAATAAATCCGCTTAAGTGTTGCAGGCTGCTCATGGTGGTTTCACCAAATCCCACCGCCAGTAACTGGCCGGGTTCCAGGACGCCCATCAGCGACTGCGCCGCGCCAATGCCTAGCCGCACGTTCATCGGCGGCGTATTTAGCGCGGGCATCACGCGTACCAGCTTTAATCCAAAGCGCTGCTGCAGCTCGGTTTCCAGCGCCAGACATCCCTCATAGCGGGAGTTGATTTGCACCCGGATCACCCCGGACTGACGGCCTTTCTCCAGCAGGCGCGAAATCTTCAGGCGCGGCAGGCCGAGCCGCTCGCCAATGTCATTCTGCGTTAACCCATCGTGGTAGTAACACCAGGCCACGCGAGCCACTAGCTCCTCTTCTGCCAGCGCCAACCCGGCAAAACGACCTTCTTCAACAGTGCGTTTATCGCTCATATTTGAACTCTTATAAAAATTTAGATCATATGTTCGTGATGGCGCGCCTTGAAAGTGTGAGCCATGCGACAAAACGGATCTTTTAGATTGTTTGAGGTCTATCTGTATCTTAATCGATAAAACTGTGATCCCTGCACGGTTGTAAATATAGTTCACCGTCTACGCTTTTGAACATTATTAAATCTAAAAATCATTTGTTCAATAGCGGAGCGATGATGACCCCACTTATCGAAGCACGTGATATCTGCAAACAGTTCTCCGGTGTGCCGGTTCTCAAAGGCATTGATTTCACGCTGCTTGCGGGCCAGGTCCATGCGCTGATGGGCGGTAACGGCGCGGGTAAATCGACGCTGATGAAGATCATCGCCGGGGTCGAGACGCCGGACGGCGGTGAACTTTTGGTTGAGGGGCAACCCTATACGCGGCTTACGCCAGCGCAGGCGCACAGGTTAGGCATTTACCTGGTGCCGCAGGAGCCGCTGCTGTTCCCAAATTTAACGGTGCGGGAAAACATCCTCTTCCGTCTGCCGCGTGAACGTGACGTGGACAAACGTCTGGCGGAAAAGCTTCATCAGCTGCAGTGCCCGCTTAATCTTGATGCTGCCGCCAGCACGCTGGAAGTCGCGGATCAGCAGATGGTGGAGATCCTGCGCGGGCTCATGCGCAACGCGAAGATCCTGATCCTCGATGAACCCACGGCGTCGCTCACGCCGGGGGAAACCGAACGCCTGTTCCGCCAGATCCGCGCGCTGCAGGCGCTCGGCGTGGGTATTGTCTTTATCTCGCATAAACTGCCTGAAATCCGGCAGCTGGCGAGTCACGTCTCGGTAATGCGCGACGGTGCCGTCGTGCTCGGCGGCGAAACGGCGCAGTTCGACGATAACGCGCTCATCGCGGCGATGACGCCCGTGAGTCGGGATAAAGGCTTAAGCGACGCGCAAAAACTGTGGCTGGCGCTGCCGGGCAATCGTCGAACTCAGCCGCAGGATTTTCCGGTGCTGCGCGTGGACGAGCTCACTGGAGAAGGGTTTATCGATCTCAGTCTGGAGATCTACGCCGGGGAGATCGTGGGTCTTGCCGGGCTGGTCGGCTCCGGGCGAACAGAATTTGCTGAAACGCTCTACGGCCTGCGACCGACCCGTGGCGGGCGGATCTGGTTGGAAAATCAGGAGATCACCGGCGATCCGGTCTCTTCGCGGCTGAACAAGGGCCTGGTTTACCTGCCGGAGGATCGCCAGGTTTCCGGCTTGTTCCTGGATGCGCCGGTTCGCTGGAACACGGTCGCCCTGAACGAGCCGTCTCTCTGGCAGCAGCGCAAGCGGGAGTCTGCGGTTGTCGAACGCTATCACCGGGCGCTGGGGATCAAGCTCAACCATGCGGATCAAACCGTGCGTACGCTCTCTGGCGGCAACCAGCAAAAGGTTCTGCTGGCGCGCTGTCTGGAGGCCAATCCGCTGCTGCTGATCGTCGATGAACCCACGCGCGGGGTGGATGTCTCGGCGCGCGCCGATATCTATCAGCTGATCAAAAGCGTGGCGGCGCAGAACGTGGCGGTGCTGATGATCTCAAGCGATCTTGATGAGTTTCCGGGGCTGGCGGATCGGGTGCTGGTGATGCATCAGGGCGTGCTTAGCGGCGAACTGCCGCGCCATGCCGTCAGCCTCGACAAAATGATGGCGCTGGCGTTCGGAGGGCAATCATGAAGACCTTGCTGAAAAACCGCGAGCTGAGCGCTTTTCTCGCCATTCTGGCGCTGTTTGTCGTGCTGGTGGCTCTTAATCCCTCCTATTTCAGCCTCCAGACGCTGGGGATGATTTTCGCCAGCTCACAAATCTTGATCCTGCTGGCGCTCGGGGCCGCGCTGGTGATGTTAACCCGCAATATTGACGTGTCTGTGGGTTCCACCGTGGGGCTTTCTGCCATTGCCGTCGGCGTGGCGCTGAACAGCGGCTATAGTCTGCCGGTATCGATACTTTTCGCACTGTCGATTGGCGCACTGGCGGGAGCATTCAACGGTTTTTTGGTGGTGGGGCTGCGCATTCCGGCGATTGTCGCCACCCTCGGCACGCTGGGGCTGTATCGCGGGGCAATGCTGCTGTGGACGGGCGGCAAGTGGATTGAAGGGCTGCCGCCGGGGCTGAAATCGCTTTCTGAACCTGCCGCCATCGGTATTTCCCCCCTTGGCATGATGGTGCTGCTGCTCGCCGCCGTGGGCGCGTGGACGCTGTCGCGCACCGCCTTTGGCCGGGATTTTTATGCCGTAGGCGATAACCTTGCCGCCGCACGTCAGCTCGGCGTGGCGGTAAACCGTACGCGGATGATCGCCTTTACCCTTAACGGCATGCTGGCGGCCTGCGCCGGGATCGTCTTCGCCTCACAGATTGGCTTTGTACCGAACCAGACCGGCAGCGGGCTGGAGATGAAGGCTATCGCCGCCTGCGTGCTGGGCGGCATCTCGCTGCTGGGCGGCACCGGGACGCTCATCGGTGCATTGCTCGGTGCCTTTTTCCTGACCCAAATCGACACCGTGCTGGTGCTGTTCCGGCTTCCGGCCTGGTGGAACGACTTTATCGCCGGCCTTGTGCTGCTGGGCGTGCTGGTGCTCGACGGACGTCTGCGCCAGGCGCTGGCTCGCCATCAGCGGGCGTTGAAATACAGTCGCTTCCAGCCGGGCAATAAAGGGGGAAAGCACGTCACCCCGTTTTCAAAACGCAAAAAAGAGGTGGCGTAAATGAAGCTTAACTGGGAAAGCGCGCTGCTCGTTTTACTGGTGCTGGAGATCCTGCTCTTTGGCGCCATCAACCCGCGCATGCTCGACATCAACATGCTGCTGTTCAGCACCAGCGATTTCATCTGCATCGGCATTGTGGCGCTACCGCTGACGCTGGTGATCATCAGCGGCGGGATCGACATTTCGCTGGGCTCAACCATTGGCCTGTGCGCCATTGCGCTTGGGGTGATGATGCAGTCGGGCTGGCCGATGGCGGTCGCCATTCCGCTCACGCTACTGCTCGGCCTGCTGTGCGGGCTGGTGAACGCGGCGCTTATCCACTACACCGGCATCAGCCCCCTGGTGATTACCCTCGGCACGCTGTACCTCTACGGCGGCGGGGCGCTGCTGCTCTCCGGCATGGCTGGCGCGACGGGCTACGAGGGCATCGGCGGCTTCCCGGACAGCTTTACCGCGTTCGCTAATCTCACTGTTTTAGGGCTGCCGATCCCGCTGGTGCTGTTCGCGGTCATCACCGCCTTCTTCTGGCTGATTACCCACCGCGGACGCTTTGGCCGCCATCTTTTTTTGATTGGGCAAAACCCGCGCGCGGCACGCTACGCAGCGCTGTCGGTGAACGGCATGCCCTATGCGCTGTACGGCCTGGTGGGCGTGGCTTCGGCCATTGCCGCGTTGGTGATGGTCTCCTATTTCGGCTCCGCGCGTTCGGATCTGGGGCGCGATCTGCTGATGCCTGCGCTCACCGCCGCGGTGCTCGGTGGGGCGAATATCTACGGCGGTTCCGGTTCGGTTGTCGGCACCGCACTGGCGGCGCTGCTGGTGGGCTACCTGCAACAGGGTTTACAGATGGTCGGCATCCCCAACCAGGTGTCGAGCGCGCTGTCAGGGGCGCTGCTGGTTGTGGTGGTGATGGGACGTTCGCTGAGTCTGCACCGTGAATGGGTGCGCAATTTCTTACTGAAAACTACCCGGAGCGTAAGATGAAAACAAAACTGATAGTCCTGGCGATGGCCCTCAGCTTTGCCTCGGCGCAGGCGGCAGACCGCATTGCCTTTATCCCGAAACTGGTGGGCGTCGGCTTCTTCACCAGCGGCGGCAACGGGGCGAAAGAGGCGGGGAAAGATCTTGGCGTGGACGTCACCTATGACGGCCCGACCGAGCCGAGCGTCTCCGGCCAGGTGCAGCTCATCAATAACTTCGTCAACCAGGGCTATAACGCCATCATCGTCTCCGCCGTGTCGCCGGACGGCCTCTGTCCGGCGCTGAAGCGCGCGATGCAGCGCGGCGTCAAAGTGCTGACCTGGGATTCCGACACCAAACCAGAGTGCCGCAGCATCTATATCAACCAGGGTACCCCGGAACAGCTTGGCGGCCTGCTGGTGGAGATGGCCGGCAGGCAGGTCACCAAACCGAATGCCAAAGTGGCGTTCTTCTACTCCAGCCCAACCGTCACCGACCAGAACCAGTGGGTGAAGGAGGCGAAGGCCAAAATCGAGAAAGATCATCCCCAGTGGCAGGTCGTGACGACCCAGTTTGGCTATAACGATGCCACTAAATCTCTGCAAACCGCCGAAGGGATCTTAAAAGCGTATCCGGATCTGGATGCGATCATCGCCCCGGACGCTAACGCCTTGCCCGCAGCAGCGCAGGCGGCAGAAAACCTGAAGCGTGAAGGCGTGGCGATTGTCGGTTTCAGCACGCCGAACGTGATGCGCCCATACGTTGAGCGCGGTACGGTAAAAGCCTTTGGCCTGTGGGACGTGGTGCAGCAGGGCAAAATTGCGGTCAACGTCGCCGATCGTTTGTTGAAAAAAGGCGATCTTAACGTTGGCGACAGCGTAGACGTAAAAGATATCGGGACGCTGAAGGTCGAGCCGAACAGCGTGCAGGGCTATCAGTATGAAGCGAAGGGCAACGGCATCGTGCTGCTGCCGGAGCGCGTGGTGTTTACCAAAGAGAACATCAACAAATACGATTTCTGACGGGGGGAATACATGGCTGATTTAGACGACATCAAAGACGGCAAGGATTTTGGCATCGGCACGCCGCAGCAGAATGTGCCGTTCACGCTGAAGGGCTGCGGCTCGCTGGACTGGGGCATGCAGTCCCGGCTGGCGCGCATCTTCAACCCGCAAAGCAACCGCACGGTGATGCTGGCCTTTGACCACGGCTACTTTCAGGGGCCGACCACTGGCCTTGAGCGTATCGATCTCTCTATCGCCCCGCTGTTTGGCGAAACGGACGTGCTGATGTGTACCCGCGGCATCCTCAGGAGCCAGGTACCTGCCGCGACGAATAAACCGGTTGTGCTGCGCGCCTCCGGCGGTAACTCGATCCTGGGCGAGCTATCCAACGAGTGCGTGGCAGTGGCAATGGAGGACGCGCTTCGCCTCAACGTCTGCGCGGTGGCCGCGCAGGTCTATATCGGCAGCGAGTTTGAGCATCAGTCGATCAACAACATCATCAAGCTGGTGGACGCGGGCGCGCGCTACGGGGTACCGACGCTGGCGGTGACGGGGGTCGGCAAAGAGATGGCGCGAGACGCACGTTATTTCTCGCTTGCCAGCCGTATCGCCGCCGAAATGGGGGCGCAGTTCGTCAAAACGTATTATGTCGACGAGGGCTTTGAAAAGGTGACCGCCAGCTGCCCGGTCCCGATCGTCATTGCCGGGGGCAAAAAGCTGCCGGAACACGACGCGCTGGAGATGTGCTGGCGGGCGATCGATCAGGGTGCATCCGGCGTGGATATGGGGCGCAATATCTTCCAGTCCAGCGCGCCGCTCGCCATGCTAAAAGCGGTTAAGAAAGTGGTACACGAGAACATGAGCGCCCGGGACGCGTTCCAGTTCTGGCAGGAAGAGAAACAGGGAGAAGCAAAATGAATGTGACGCTAGTGGAGATCAACATCAAACCCGAGCGGGTGGACGAGTTTCTGGAGGTGTTTCGCGCCAACCACGAGGGAGCAATCAAGGAGCCGGGAAACCTGCGATTTGACGTATTGCAGGACCCGCGGGTGAAAACCCGGTTCTTTATCTACGAAGCCTATAAAGACGACGCGGCGGTGCTGGCGCATAAGCAAACCCCGCACTATCTGGCCTGCGTGGATAAGCTCGAGGAACTGATGTCGGAGCCACGCAAAAAACGCAGTTTTGTGGGGTTGTTGCCGGAATAAAAGACGCTGTAAAGGTGATGTTGGCCGGGCAAGCGCAAGCGCCTCCCGGCGTTTTTCATGCCAGCTCGAGAAGATGAATCTGCGCTTTTGCACCCGGCATCAGCTGCTGCAGGTTATTCACCAGCTCCGCGCCCGCTTTTTCCAGCGCCGCAAGCGGCATCGACGGCAGGCTTTCAAGAATAAACCACATGGTTTGCGCCTTGCTGTCCAGACGAGTCCGTATCCCCTGACGCCAGTTCCAGCGACGGCAGGTAACGCCGAGATCGTCGCGCCAGATAACCTCCCCAGCATCCGGATATTCCACCACCGGCAGGCCCTCTTTCTGAGTATCGAAAGGTTCATCACCGCTGGCAAAGGTCAGACGCGGCGCACCCACATAGGCCGCGAGATTCTCCCCGCCAACCGGAATGGCGTAGCGGATGCTGATGGCATTATAGATATCTACCACCGGGTCGAGCGGCGGCAATGTGCCGTCCTTCACTACCCGCTTACGCAGGGCAGAGGCGGAGCAGGGCGTGCGTTTCGGTTTCGCGCCGAAGGCTTTAAACACCTCATCCCAGTCTGAAAGGTGTGCATCAGCCCAGGGAACATCATCATTAAGCATCTGCTGGCAGGCCTGTGCCAGTGCGGCAGCCGCCACCTCCGGGTGGTTAATCGGCGCAGCTTCAACCAGAATGCTCAGTGCCCGAAAGCCTGGGGCAATCCCGGCAAGACGCGAGTCTATTGACGGCGTAACGAGAGACATAAATAATCCTGTATTGACTGTTTTATACCATGGTAGTGACCAATGACTGATAAAGTCAATATAATGACTGCGCAGGGTGCCGATGTCGCCCAGGTAAGCCTGGCGGTGGCGAACCGGATTCGCAGCTGGCGCAAAGAGAAAAAACTGTCGCTGGATGAGCTGTCCCGCCGCGCCAGCGTCAGCAAAGGAATGCTGGTGGAGATTGAAAAGGGCGCAGCCAACCCCAGCATCGCCATTTTGTGCAAACTGGCCGCCGCGCTCGGTATCTCAGTGGCGGATATCGTTAACGTCTCCAGCGAGCCGCTGGTGCATGTTATCGAAGAAGAGGCGATTCCGGTACTGTGGCTGGGTGCACAGGGCGGACGCGCCAGACTGCTGGCGGGTACCGCTGGCCCGGATATGATTGAACTCTGGCAGTGGGATATGCATCCGGGGGAACGGTTCACGTCTCCAGGACACCCGGCGGGAACCTTCGAGCTACTGCATGTTAACGAGGGTGTGTTAACCCTGACGGTCGATGAGACGGTGACGCAGGTTGCTGCCGGGGCATCGGCGGTGGCGAAAACCGAAGCGGCGCACGGCTATGCCAATGAAGGCGATACCGTGCTTCGCTTCACCATGACGGTGGCGGAGTTTCACAGATAGCAACCGACCGATAGCGCGCAGCGTTCCGGGCCTACATAAACACAACGTAGGCCCTGTCTGGTTTTTATTTTATTACGCCCGCGATCCTTTCCATCAAATAGGGAAAGAATGGGTTTGACGTGATACGCATTAAAGAGTCCATATCGGCGAGCAACACAGCACGCTCGCCTCTGACACGTAAAACACCCAGGCTCAAGCCATAGCGATTCGGTTCATACGGTTCACTGCCATATAAGGAATCATGTACAGGAAAAGGGAGAGCAACATGTGATAAAGAAAAAACATCTCGCGGATACAGCAGGTTAAGTGGCTTAACGTCTGCTTTTGTTGTATGCGCTAAGTGTGTCGAAGCCACCATCTTCATACTCTCTGAAGAGGCGTTTTTGACAATAGTCGTTGTAAAGCTACGCTCTGGCGTTGCCAGCAAATGCGATAGCGCACGATCGGAAGAGTGACGAAAGAGTGCACGAAAATTGACCGCGCGATTAATATCAAATAAAACCAGTTCGCTACCGTTATCCGGTAGGTTTTGATGAAGAACATCCAATACCGCTCTGGTGCTGACCGTGGAATCCAGAACGGATTGAAACGTTAGTACGTGAGGAAGTTCTTTCCAGCGCGAACTTGAATTGCGCCGGTTAAGCTCGCGTTTTAATGACTCGGTAAGTAGATAAGCCTGTCGTGCGCCATTCACGGGAAAAGAATTATATTTAAAAGGATTAAATTCGGGTACCAGACCTAACCATGCCGCACGAGAAAAGGCCGGGAGAAAGGCTGTCCATTCTGCCATTCCCGAAAAGCGAGCAAAGCGACTTACCCCTATCATGGGGGAAATAAGGATTATTTGTTGTGGCTTCCTCAAACTACTATCGTAAAGGGCGTCGATGGCATATTTCATGGCCAGAGCCCCACCATTGGAAAAGCCAACAATATGCAGAGGCGTATCGGCATTTGTCATTTTCGTCGCCTCGCGCACGGCAAGACGTGTTGCTGCCAGCCAGTCCTGCCATTTAACATCCGTTAAAGCACCTGGTACGGTGCCATGGGCAGGTAAACGGATCCCGATTGCGACAAATCCTGCTTGTTGATATAGCCGGGCAATATGCTGCAAGCTGTATGGGGAGTCCGTTAGCCCGTGCAATAACACGACAGCACCTCTCGGTTCCGTCTTTGTCCGCATGATGTAGGATCGATTCCAGTCCGTGGGAAGGTTATCTGGATACACTGGGCTTAACGAGTTATAACGATTTAAAGTCGTTGTATCATGATCGGTTTGCTTCATGACGACATGCTTATGGACCTCCATGAAGAGGGTGTTTTCGGCATTGATATAGTCATCCCAGTCGGCTCGATCGATATCTTTTTCACGTAATTCATTCGGGACATAAGTATGCCATGGCTGGAGTTCACCGCTACGCTGTACCCAATAAAACAGGCCTATCATTATGCAAATCATGACGCCAACCAAAATAAATATAAAACGCTTTATTAAAATTAAAGTTTTCTTGCGCATGATTTCTCTAAACTATGGATAGGATGCAATATGGTTATACCTAAACCAGAAGTCTGTCGTCATTTTTTAAGAGACGGTTTGGTTAGCTTTGGGTATATGTTACAGCTTTTATCGTCGCATCATTTATGCTTTTATCCATTGTATGATAAGTAATGAGTTAATGGCGAAATTGATATGGGCGACTATTGATAACATAATAAGAAGCGCAGCTAAAAACAACACTTTTAAATTGAGTGCGCGCCTTTTTTTTAAGTTTTCATCTAGCCATAACATATTTCTTATTTTATTTTTTTGGTATAAATACATTACGCCCATAGATAAATATAAAACAGGTATGATAATGCTTGCGGAATTTATCTGCAACAAAAGTAATTCACTGCCAATTAATGCAAAAAGCCATGAGATAAATAGTAGCATGATTTCCGCTCCTCAGATTTTTTTGTTGCTAATATAAAACCAAATCATAAACAGGACATCTAAAAACAACCAAAGCCCACCCAGCATCAAAACGTGCGTGACGGCCCCAGGCCAGAATAAGACCCCAGTTGGTGAAACTGAAAATAAATCTTGTCCCCACAGTGTGCGTGCCACAACCATGAATAGTGGCAGTAATAACAGGTTGAACAGAAAAAGATATCGAATAAAGCTTGGCTTTTTATTGCGTTGGATATTCTCTGCCGGAAACATGCTTCCCTCTATGATTTCATTGAAATTAAGGACGCATTCTATTCTGGGAAGATAGATGGATTCTAAACGTACTTCATTTTTATAGAGTTTACCCAAGACTAAAAGGTTATTGATGAAGGACAACTCAGCAGATTGGTATCTCTTCTTTGTTTGAACTTCATATAACATCTTCACCTAAAGTAAGTCACCAGCAAGCCCCTGAGAAAGGCTCTGGCTTCCATTTTTTAATGTAGATTAGGTGATAACTGATGTTTAAAAAAACACTAACGGTAGTGGCAATTCTTTCAACTCTCTCTGTCAGCGCTAATGCTGCTGAAATTGGGGCCCAGTTAGGTACACAGCATACGGAGTTAAATGCACTGATAGCTCCAGAGCAGACCGGCATTTTTTATACTGCGAACTGGGCGAATAACTATAATGATGGCCGTAATTCAGGAGGTGTTGGCCTGGGCTATCAGGTGTCTTTGGGTAAAGCCGATCTTTACGCTGGCGCCAAAGCCATCTATCTGGCTCCTAAAAAAGGTGATAACGGGTTTGCGGCACCTATTGGTGGCGGTTTACGTCTGCATTTTAGTGATGAGCTTTATGCATACGGTGAAGGTTACACGGCGCCGCGCGGCCTGAACAATGCCGTAGAAAATTATGTTGAGGTTGATGCAGGGTTAGCCTGGCAGGTGCAAGATTCGGTAAAACTCAAAGCGGGTTACCGTCATATTAGCGTCCATGGTAAATCCAGCACACCGAATCACACTTTGCTTGATGGTGCCTACCTGGGGGCCTCACTTAAATTCTAAAATAGACTCACCGCGAGCGATAGGCTCGCGGTGAGTCATTGCATTTATCCACCTTCAGAAACGTTAATCCATCTTCAATTAGCACCTGTCAATACGCATTTACAGGTTATAGCGTAACCATCCGAAAAGTACATTTCCATTATTATAAGTGCCTGGGATATAGGTGAATTGAAGATTCACTTTTTTATAACTTACCGAGAAAAGCGGGAATACAATAGGCAAAGGGATATAGTTACCCATATCTTTACGCGCCGTTATCCCGGCAGTAACCCCTAACCCAAACTTGAACTCTTTTTGTTGGTCTGGATACCATCCCTTCTCCCATGCATAACCTGTCACCGGTTGCCATTCATTATGAGAGTCTTTAAACACCATCCCATAGATTGCACTCCAGTTGCCCTCGCTATGGTGACGAGAAATACCAACCCCAGCGCCCCAGGGCATTTCGTTATAGCGGTCTGTTTTTTCTTTATCGTACATGAAACGGTTATGCCAGCTAATAAAAGGAAGATAGATATCGTGACTGTCATAATCTGTCCACGTTAGCGTGATGTCGGAAACGATTCTGCTACTCCAGCCCGCTGTATCATCATTTGAATGAGTCTGGCTATACGCTCGCGAGGCAAAAAAAATCAGCCCACACCATAGCAAAATTGAGCAAGTTATCAAAAATAAATGATAAATCCCACCAATAAAATAGATGTTTCCCTTACAAGGTTTACAGGGTGAGGCGCTTTTCATCGCGAACGCTCCAGTTGATATGGTTAAGTAAAAAACTAACTGTTAAAATGATGGTTAAGCTGAGCTATTTAACAAACCTTCGTAATATTTGTTAACTGCTTTAGAGAGGGTTAATTACCTAAAAAGAACTGACTAAGGCAGGTTTTTACTCCCCCTTAGTCAGTTCAGTTCAGTTCAGTTCAGTTCAGTTCAGTTCAGTTCAGTTCAGTTCAGTTCAGTTCAGTTCAATTTAATTAATCGCTTTTTCCTTAAGGATTTCGAATTCCTCTTGATTAATAACTCCTTGCTTCAGCAGTTTTTTTGCATCCAATATTTGCTCCGCTGGTGATTTACACAGACTTGAAGCATTGGTGTCAAGTCGGTAAATACGTTGTCTTTTTGCCATTCCCTTTCCTCTTAGAATGAGATAAAAAATTGAGGTAATTAGAGGAATGAAAAGCAAAAGTATTATCCATAATGACTTAAAGAAGCCATTCAATGTATTATCACGGAATAAATCAGTAACTATCTGGAAAATAACAAATAAATACGCAACGAAAAAGAATAATGAAAAAGCAGTTGCTGCCATATTCCAAAATTGTAATAAATAAGTGGTCATGATGCGCCCTTTAAAAATTATAAATGGTCATGAGGTAAAAAAGATTGGTAAGGTTTTGATAAAAACATAAAAAACCTGCCGCAAAATATATTGATGCTGAGTTAAAGTATATTAATCCTGTTGTGGCAGGTCTGATAAAGTGATTTAGCGAGCTGGAGAAATAGTTACCTGACCGCGATGGGAGGTAATATTAACACGTTGCCCTACGACCAATTCTCCTTCACGGGCTGGCTGTACTGTGACGAATTCTGGGCCATTATCAGGACGAATAAAGAGTTCCACAGCATTATTCCGCGCCATTCCACGTTGTATTGACTGTCCTGCCATCGCACCCGCAACGGTACCACCTGCTGTCGCTAACAGACGGCCGCTTCCGCCGCCAATAGCATTACCGGCAGCACCGCCAATCAAAGCCCCTCCGACCGTACCGGCAGCTCTGTTTCCAGTGTCGCCTTGGATGGTAATATTTCTGACTCCTGTTATTGTGCCATGTGAAAGCGCCATAACCTGACCGGAAAGCGCAGCACTCGCATGATTGGCAGAACCTACGGGCTTTTCTGCACAGCCAACCAATGTCAACAATCCGGCGAAAATAAAAACACAGCGTTTAAACATCTTTCTTCCTTATTAATAATCAACAGCATCACGGATTAATGGACAAGTCATACAGTGGCCACCGCCGCGTCCACGGCCTAATTCACTTCCAACGATTTCGATGACCTCAACGCCTTCTTTACGCAATCGATCGTTTGTTTTCGTATTTCGGTCATAGGCGATAACGACTCCTGGAGACATGGCGACCACATTATTGCCGCTATCCCATTGCTGACGTTCGGTGTCGTAAACATTACCTTCAGTTTCAACAACCCTAAGTTTTCCTAAATTAAGTGCTCCGGCAACTACGTCAGTTAACGATTCTGAATAATGCTCCAGACGCATCCCGCCAGGGGAATCGTCTTTTATCAGTGAAAAGACTTCGATTTGATCAACAATGGCTGGATAGAGCGTCACTAAATCCCGGTCACAAAATGTGAATACCGTATCCAGATGCATCGCCGCTCTGAGTTTCGGCATCGCTGCAATGATTACGCGCTCGACATCGCTAAGCGGGTTTGAAAACAGGGCTGATGCGAGCTGTGCAATCGCCTGATAGGACGTTCTTTCGCTCATGCCAATTAAAACGGCCTTATTGCCAATAGGCATAACATCACCGCCCTCAAGGGTGGCTGAACCATGATAACGTGTCGGATCCCCCCACCATGTATTAATCGTCTGACGGGTGAAATCAGGATGGAACTTATAAATAGCGGTAGTCAGTAGCGTTTCTTCACGACGTGCCTGCCAGTAAAGTGGATTAAGCGTAACCCCGTTGTAAATCCAACTAGTTGTATCTCGCGTATAAAGCGTATTTGGTAACGGCGGAAGCAAATATTCACGAAGCCCTGTCGCTCTTCCGACGAGTTCAAGCTCTTCTTTATCTCCCCTCCGTCTATTCAGCAAATCATTTGTTGAAAGTCCACCAATCATAAACTCTGCCAGATGATGTGCTGACAGCGAATCCAGGAACGAACGGGTTTCATTAAGTAAACCTAATGGGATTTCATCGGCAGTGATCTGCTGTTCTGTAAGCCAGTTTCGTGCCTGGCGATTAGCCAACGTTTCTGCGAGCAGATCATGCATTTCTACAACGTCAACACCACATCCGCGCATTTTATTAATAAAGTCGAGGTGATCGTGCCGGGCACGCTCTACCCACATGACATCATCAAATAAAAGTCTGTCGCAGTTGCCTGGTGTAAGACGGCTATGTGCTAACCCTGGGGCGCACACCATCACTTTGCGTAATTGGCCGACCTCAGAGTGAACACCGAATGGTACGTCTTGCATATAGACTCCTTAAGGGATTAATTAAATGGTAATACTTCCAGTTACAATTCCATAAATACATGCCACAGCTGCCATTGAGATGACAGTAAATAATGTCTTCTCAGTTCGAGTGAATATTTTTTTGTCTTGCTCACGCTTGGCTATGTAATAAAGAAGCGTGCCGGGAGCATAAATGATGGCGGAGAGCAGAACATAAGTTAATCCGCCGGCATAAATCATCAAGGATGCATAGAGGGTGGCAATTAACGAGACCACTAGATCTTTATAATATCCTTTAGAAGAATGTTCATATGTTTCACGTGTAATCACCAGTTTCAGGCTATAAGCTGCAACCAGGAGGTAGGGGATAAGCGTCATTGCGCTGGTAAGTTCAAGCGCTAACTGGAATGCATAATCGCTGAAAAAGGTGATGATTAAAAAAAGTTGTATGGCAATATTGGTCAACCATACGGCTGAAGAAGGTACAAGCCAACGGTTTTCACGGGCAAACACCGCGGGCATACTCTTTTTTAATGCTGCGGAATAGATTACTTCTGCGGCGAGTAATGACCAGGAAAGATATGCTCCGAGTACAGAGATAATTAACCCCACGCTGATGAAAATCACACCCCAGCGACCAACCAGGCTTTCGAGGACGCCGGCCATAGAGGGTTGCCGTAAAGCCCCCAGTTCGGCTTGAGGCATAACGCCATAAGAAAGCATGGTGACTAACATCAATAAGCACAGAACCCCGATGAACCCGAATACGGTGGCCAGGCCGACGTCTTTTCTGTTAGTCGCATAACGTGAGTAAATACTTGCGCCTTCGATCCCAAGGAATACAAATACAGTCACCAGCATGGTGCTTCTGACCTGGGAAAAGACCGATCTGAGGAGAGGGGGCTCTCCGGCGGCTCCGCCCCAGAAATTAAGCAGAAACATATCTTTTTTGAACGCCATTATCAGGATGGCGATAAACACAAAAATAGGGATAATTTTGGCACACGTCGCCAGGGTATTGATGAAAGCGGCTTCTTTAATACCCCGTAAAACAAGGATGTGGAATGACCATAAAACAATCGATGATACGGCGATCGCGAGCCAGGTGTTACCTTCTCCAAATGAAGGGAAAAAGGCGCCCAATGTGGATTTAATTAAAATAAAATAGGATACGTTACCGATACATGTACCAGCCCAAAAGCCCAGGGCAGAAATGAAGCCGGGATATTCGCCAAAACCGGCCTTAGCATAGCTGAAAACGCCAGCATTGAGTTCAGGTTTCCTTTCCGCAAGGTTCTGAAATACGAATGCCAGCATCAGCATACCGCCGCCAGCTATCACCCAGGCAATCATTGCGCCAAGCCCACCGGTTGCGCGTCCGAATGTCGCAGGTAATGAAAATATACCCGCCCCGATCATTGCTCCGACAACAAGGGTCGTTAAAGACCAAAGTGATAGCGTATTGTTCGCAGTTTTGCTCATAAAGTTATCTTAATAATGAAAGCTGTAATTGATGAAATGAAAGTTTAGAGTCTTTGAATATACCGTTCCTAAATGAAGCTAACGTTTATGCCATAAAAGGCAGTACAGTGTCTGACACCTATTCAGATTGCGCCATTTAGATCGTAGTAATAACCTTCTTCTCGCTGATGCCGGATTTGTCCGCTGTTATAGGGGGCAAGCTTCTTTCTTAAGCGACCAATAAGAACCTCGACAGTATTGTTTTCTTTCCCAATCCAGTCGTGATACAGATGTTTCATTATTTTACGTTTGCTCAAGGCTTGACCTTTGTTCTTCATCAATAGTTTCATAATCTCGAATTCAAAACCAGTCAGCCTAATTTTTTCTTTATTAATGAAAAGTATTTTACTGTTCAAGTCGAGTTCTAAATTACCAGCAGAAATACGTTGGGAAGGGGTAAGGTAATTTCTGCGTACCAAAACCCAAATTCTAATGATAATTTCTTCAATATGACATGTTCTTACTACATAATCATCCGCACCGCTTTCAAGAGCTTTCACTTTATGTTCAATATCGTTACTGCTGTTAAGGATCATAATTCGGATATTACGCCCTTCGCGTCGCCACTTACGAATCGCCTGTAACTCGGTCGTTGAAAGAGACTCGCATGACATAATTAGCAGTTCAGCTTTATTTGAAAACATAAATAGTTCCACTTCCTGAATGCTTGAAGATACATCAGTTAATATCCCTGCTTCCTCAATTTGTGTTTTCAAAAAATGCTGATGTACAATGTTAGGATCTAATATTAGAACACGCATATCTTCCTCTTACCTCATATGCAATATGATAACCTTGTTACATAATTACCGAGTAAAGACGCTTATAGGCCTTTGATAGATCTGATGAGCTTATTATGAATTCAAAAAACTCTTTATCTATAAAAATTATTAACACCGCCTCTGCAAACAGAGCGACACATAATGCGTACAATAGATAAATGACCATGTTTTACCCCTCGCTTTTGATGCGTCATTTATTGCGGCTACTGATGTTTTATAAAATAGAGTTCTATGCTTTTCAGGTATAAACAGCATCATCTAACGTTGGCTAAATAGTACGTTCTAAAAAAATCGAGGCAATTCTTTTAAGAGGTGACCAATAAATACAAAATAATAAATGCCAAAATAAAAGAAGTTCAGGGGATGTGGTGTGAAAGGCAGGTGCAGTAGAATAAAATCACATTTAGTCAGATTTAATAAGGTTTTTATTCTTTTATTTTATGAGGGGAGGCTTGTGCATAGATGAATATATGGTTTGTTTATTTGCTCTATAGTTTATCTTTTGTTAAAGAATAAACATGGAATGTGCTATTGTTTTAACAATTAACACATCGATAATGCATTTGTAATATTATTATAACGAGCTATGTGCTTACGCAGCTGACTCATTTGCGGCAAATAAATATAGAACGCTGTAAATCGCTTATTCGCCAGGTTTCGGTGTCAAGCTTATCTATCTTGTAATGCAAAACAGGTTGGCTTGAGGTGAGTTTTTCAGTCAATTCAGAAGGCGCATTATGCTGAAGATTGGAAACAAATTTACCTCTTGTAACTTTATGGAAGCCGTTTTGAACATCTTTGTCCATCATCATATTTCCTGTGCGATCGACAAGGTACTCTTTACCATGATAATTCAAGGTGCCGTACTCACTCACCGTTACGAGACCTTCATTCGTAATATGAAAAACTATTTTGATATTGCCGTTGATGCCATCCAGGGCATTTTTCTCATCTGCACGGTTGATATGCACGGTTGACATACAGTTCATAGGTAAGTAGCTATAAATGCCAACAAGCTTGTGTATGGCCACTACAAGCAATGGGAGTAGCAGCAGACTAAGGGCAATATTAATTATTGTTAATATTGACGTAGTTTTCGCATTCATGACCTTTTCCTGTATTTAGTTTGCCGCATACGGCAATGTGAGTGGAGTACACCTTGCTTTTTAAAGGGGCCCTGTTGTCATCAAAATATATCATGTTGTTTTTTTTGTGCACTGTAAGGCGATTTTCTGACCTAGTGTTGTGTTAAAAAATGAGTCGATATTTTCTTGTTTTATTACATTTATATCACTAAAGACCTCGCATAATCCCACGGATTTATATTTATGCATATTGCTATTATTAGCGTGGTTTAAATAAAATGTACCGAGTGTAGCCAGGATCAGGAATGTTAAAGTTATTGTGCTGATGTAAAAATTCTTGTTCGAGGAGTATATTTTCTTTAGTTTTTCACGAGGGTGGCTACTGATGGGATTAACAGGAGTGCATTTACAGTGAAGCACAAAACCTTGCTTCGGTATTGTTTCAATTTTGTCCTCAAGTGCAAATTCAAGAAATGCTTTCCGCAACAGCGATATGTTTCGGTTCAAATTATTATCTGATGCAACCAGTCCATGTTCTTCCCAAACTTTTTCAAGTAGTTCAGTACGACTGATTTGCCGGTTATTTGCATCAATGAGTGCATTTAATAATCGTGAAGTGGCTAGCGATAGCTCAACTGTTTGTTTATTATTGGTTAAAGTGCGTAAATCATTATTATAATGCACTATACCGTCAAGTAGGTACTCCATCGCCTAAAAATCCTCATAGATGAATATAAGTATTATAATTTGAGTGCTAATCTTATGCAACATTATGATTTTGTCTGGATAGATTGATTTTGACGGATGTAAACGCTGATGTTATACAGCAGATGTTTAATTTTACAATGTAGCCTGGAGGATACATTTTTGCCCGCATTATTACGCGTTGACAGGAATATAGATAGCGGGAAAAGCAGACTGTCGATTCAGGTAAAATATTTCCCCTCGGAAGAGGGGAAATAATTCATTACGCATCTACACTTATTCGCAGCGCTGCCAGTGCTTTACGCGCCGCTTTCAGCACCTGCTCGCACTGTTCGATGGTCAGCGTCAGCGGCGGTTCAACACGGATGGTTTTCGAGTTGTTGAGCGTTCCGGCCACCAGCACACGCTGGCGGAACATCTCGCTCGCGAAGCTATAGCCGGTTTCGTTATCAACAAATTCAATCGCCATCAGCATCCCTTTCCCACGTGCGTCCTGCACCAGGTCCGGATATTCACGTCCCAGCTGGCGGAAGCCGTCCAGCAGCATGTCGCCTTTCTGCTCCGCCTGCGCCGGCAGGTTTTGCTCCAGCAACACGTTGATGGTCGCCAGCGCGGCCGCGCAGGCCAGCGGGTTGCCGCCGAAGGTGGTGGTGTGCAGGAACGGATTGTCGAACAGCACCGAGAACACCTCTTCGGTTGCGACCGTCGCGCCAATCGGCATCACGCCGCCGCCAAGTGCTTTCGCCAGACACAGAATGTCCGGCTGAACGTTCTCGTGCTCGCAGGCAAACATTTTGCCGGTACGGCCCATGCCGGTCTGCACTTCGTCGAAGATCAGCAGTGCGCCAAACTCATCGCACAGCTGACGCACGGCGGGCAGATAGCCCTGCGGGGGTAGGATTACGCCGCCTTCACCCTGAATCGGCTCCAGGATCACCGCTGCCACGTCGTCGCCGGTTTTACGGCATTCGCTCAGCACGGTGCGCATCGCGTTAATGTCGCCAAACGGCACGTGGCGGAAGCCCGGCAGGAGCGGCATAAAGGGTTTGCGGAAGGTGGATTTGGCGGTCGCCGACAGTGCGCCCAGCGATTTACCGTGGAACGCGCCGCTGGTAGCGACAAAGGTGAATTTGCCGCGCGGCGACTGGTACGCTTTGGCGAGCTTAAGTGCTGCTTCGACCGATTCCGTACCGCTGTTGCTAAAGAAGCTGTATTTCAGTTTGCCGGGCGTTAAGGCCGCCAGCGTTTTCGCGAGCATCGCGCGAAGCGGGTCGAGCAGTTCCTGGCTATGAAGAGGTTGTTTCGCAAGTTGATTCTGTACGGCGGAAACCACAACTGGATTACGGTGCCCCACGTTGAAAATGCCAAAACCACCCAGGCAATCTATAAACTCCTGTCCCTGGGTGTCGACAAGCGTATTCAGACTTCCCGCTTGCCACTCTACGGCTCCGTAATCCCCGCCGGCGGTAACAGATTTGCGATACTCCAAAAATCCAGGGTTCACATGCTCTTTAAAGTAATCGATGACCTCTCGGTTAAGTTGTTTCATCTCCTCATGATCAAGCGTTCGCTTCTCAATGAGATTCAGTGCGTGCGCGGTACAGGCAAGAGCCGAGGCGCTGGAAGGTAACCTGTTCAAAATATGCTCCCGGGGATCGCGTATCACATGATACTGATTTAAGTATTGCAGGGATTACGCCACTTCAGCGGACTTAACGAAAATCGGGATAAACGCCAGGTTAACATTATGTTGAACAATATTTAATCATGCCGATAGAAACCAAACGGGAGGAAGCGGCAGGAAAGTGAGCACCGATATTGCGACGGGTTGCGTCTGTTGCACCGTCGTGGTGCGAGACGTGCTGCTTAAGCGAGCGTTAACAGATCACACTTTGTGAGTAATTTCTTACTGAAAGTATTTTAAATCAATCAATTAAAAAAGCGCACAAAAGGTGCGGTTTAAGTGAAATTTGCGATCTCAATCATATTTAACAACTAAAGATAAATTCGTTATCGCCGAAAAAACAATAAACCACAAAATTAACATTCGAATAACCTGCAAGGAATGCCCACCATGTCCTCTCCTTCTTATGTCACCCAGAATGAATATCCTCTGGATGATGACACCACTCTCATGTCGACGACCGACCTTCATAGCTACATGACCCACACTAACGACACCTTTGTGCAGGTGAGCGGCTACTCGCTCAAGGAGCTGCTTGGGCAGCCGCATAATTTGGTGCGTCATCCTGATATGCCAAAAGCCGCCTTTGCTGATATGTGGTACACCCTGCAAAAGGGCGAGCCGTGGAGCGGCATTGTCAAAAACCGCCGGAAAAATGGCGATCACTACTGGGTGCGCGCCAACGCCGTGCCGATGGTACGCAACGGGCAGGTGACGGGCTATATGTCGATTCGCGCCAAGGCGACGGCAGACGAGATAGCTACCGTGGAGCCGCTCTATAAGGCCCTCAACGAGGGGCGGTGTAAAAAGCGCATCCGTAAAGGGCTTGTGGTACGTAGGGGCTGGCTCGGGAACGTGCCGTCGCTACCGCTGCGCTGGCGGGTGCGTGGCGTAATGGCGGTGCTGTTTGCGGTGATGGTGGCAACGCTTGCGGCAACCTCGGCTGCTTGGGCATCCTTCGCGGCGACTGCCGCGGTGATGCTGTTGGGGACGCTGCTGTTTGAGCAGCAGATTGTGCGTCCGGTAGAGAATGTGGCGCGTCAGGCGCTAAAGGTCGCCACCGGCGAGCGCAACAGCGTGCAGCATCTGAACCGCAGCGACGAGCTGGGGCTGACCCTGCGCGCAGTCGGGCAATTAGGCTTGATGTGCCGCTGGTTAATCAATGACGTCTCGAGCCAGGTGGTGAGCGTGCGCGACGGCAGCGACCGGCTGGCGCAGGGTAATGAAGATCTTAACGACCGCACCCGGCAGACCGTGGCTAACGTGCAGCAGACCGTGGCGACGATGAACCAGATGGCTGCCTCGGTGCAAAGCAATTCAGAAACTGCCGCCGAAGTGGATAAGCTCTCTGTGGCTGCCAGCAGCGCGGCGACCAAGGGCGGTAATGCGATGCAAACGGTGGTGAAAACCATGGATGATATCGCGGACAGCACCCAGCGCATCGGCTCTATTACCACGCTTATCAACGATATCGCGTTTCAGACCAATATTCTGGCGCTGAATGCGGCGGTTGAGGCGGCAAGGGCCGGCGAGCAGGGTAAAGGCTTTGCGGTGGTGGCAGGTGAAGTACGCCATCTCGCCAGCCGCAGCGCGAACGCGGCTAACGATATCCGTAAGCTGATTGATGCCAGTGCCAGCAAGGTGCAATCCGGTTCCGATCAGGTACATGCGGCGGGCCGTACCATGGACGACATCGTTGAACAGGTGCAGAACGTGACGCAGCTTATTGCGCAAATCAGCCACGCGACGTCCGAGCAGGCCACCGGGCTGTCGGAGCTCACGCGCGCCGTGGCCGAACTGGACGGCATCACGCAGAAAAATGCTGACCTCGTAGAAGAAAGCGCGCAGATCTCGGCGATGGTGAAGCACCGCGCCGGGCGTCTTGAGGATGCGGTTACCGTGCTGCATTGAGCCGGTCATGCTTCTGCAAAGCCGCTTGTGCCGCCGGGCATAGGCGGCTTTATTCTTTTGTGAATGTAATCATTTTTATGTTTTGTTGTTAATTCACCATTAAATAACTAAAGAAAGTGCCTCAGTTATTTATCTCTGCCTAAGTCTGTTTTTCCCGATGCTATTTCATAAACGCTTCGTATAAGGGTTGCCTAACGATCGATGTGCCGAAATTAATAGCCTGCACCTATCTATATTAGGGGTTATGAAATAAAAAAACGATCAAAGTCATAAAGTTAGCGTGATGGTTACCGATAACAGCGATCGTCTGAGAAATAATCACATCGATGGAGTATATATGTTCTTACATGACGTAAAGATCGGCACGAAATTATTTCTGGCGTTTGGATTCCTTATTGCCCTGATGGTGGTGAGCGCGAGCTTGTCCCTGCTAAGTCTGAATCGGGCAAATAACGGAATGCAATCGATCGTTATTGACGATTATCCAACGACGGTAAAAGCGAATCAGTTAATCGAAAACTTCCAGGAATTTATCAGCACTCAGCAGCTTATGCTGCTGGATGAACAGGGAGCGTATACGACGCAATCACAGCAACATCTGAAGGCGATCAGCGAACGCATCACGGTGATCCTCGGTGAGTTGAACAACGCCCTGCAGGATGAGAAATCGCAGAAGGCGCTGGCGGATATACGCGGCGTGCGCCAGCAGTATCTGGACTCCCGTTACCGCATTTTACAGGCGGTGCAGAATAAGGATCGTGAGGGCGCTATCCGGGAGATGATGACCACTACCCTCAGCCTGCAGCAGGCCTATAAGGCCAGGGTTCAGGCACTGATTGCGATTCAAAACAGCGAGATGCAGGGTGCGGGCGCGCAGGTGGACAGCGACTTCAAAACCAATCGTCTGCTGCTTATCCTCATCACCCTCTTCAGCGTAGCGGTGGGCAGCCTGATTGGCTGGTTTATCGTGCGCTCGATTACCCGTCCACTGGGTGAAGCCGTGAGCTTTGCATCGGCCATTGCCGAAGGCGATCTGACCGGCAGCATCACGCCGCACGGGAAAGACGAAACGGGACTGCTGCTGCATGCGCTGATGGAGATGAAAACGCGGCTGCTGGAGATTGTTCAGCAGGTGCAAACTGGCTCGGAAAACATCTCCAGCGCCGCGGCGCAAATTGTGGCGGGTAACCAGGATCTTGCAGCACGGACAGAAGAGCAGGCCAGCTCCGTAGAGCAGACGGCGGCGTCGATGGAACAAATCACGGCGACGGTCAAAAACACGGCATCGCACACCGGTGAAGCCACCACGCTGTCTGCGGATGCGGCCGCGGTGGTGAAGAACAACGGCGAGATGATGAAGCAGGTGACCAGCAAAATGCGCCTGATTAACGAAACCTCGAATCGGATGTCCGATATTATCGACCTGATCGACGCTATTGCCTTCCAGACCAACATTCTGGCGCTGAACGCGGCGGTGGAGGCGGCACGCGCGGGCGAGCATGGCCGTGGTTTTGCGGTTGTTGCGGGTGAGGTGCGCCAGCTGGCGCAGAAGAGTGCGTCCTCGGCCAGCGAAATCCGGCAGCTGATTGAAAGCTCCTCCAGCCAGACCCAGGACGGCATGAACCTGGTGGAAAAAGCCAGCGGACTGATTAACGGAATGGTGGGCAACGTGGAGGAGATGGACGCTATCCTGCGCGAAATCCGCCAGGCCAGTCACGAGCAGACGGAAGGCATTTCGCAAATTAACAGCGCGATTGGCCTGATTGATGCCACCACGCAGCAGAACTCGGCGCTGGTGGAAGAGTCCGTGGCGGCAGCCGCGTCCCTGAACGAACAGGCGATGCACCTGAAAGCGCTGGTCCGCGTCTTCCGCGTGGGCGATAGCGCGATCGCTTAATCCAGCTGGGAGATCTCCAGCGCCGCGCGGTCGATAACCCCGACGATCTGCTTAAGCTGCGCGTCGCTGAGCTCTCCCTGATTCACCTTCAGATCTAACACCGCTTTAAAGTTCTCCAGCGCCCGCTTCATCTGCGGGTTTTTGCGCAGCTGGAACCCGACGGAGCGCGCTTTGATACGTGCCCGTATGTGCTCAAGCTGCTCCTGGTTTTCATCCAGCCACTGCTGGCCTGCAGCGGTAATCGTAATTCGCTTACGCCCGCTCTCTTCTTCCGTAATAGTGATAAGTGTCTGCTCCTGAAGATAATCCAGGGTCGGATAGATCACCCCAGGACTGGGAGTGTAATTCCCCTGCGTCAGGTTCTCGATCTCTTTGATCAGCTCATAGCCGTGGCTCGCGCTGCGGGTCAGGATATCCAGAATCACCAGCCGCAGATCGCCGTGCCCGAAAAAGCGCGGTCGCCGACCGCCGCCATCGTGTTCGTGTCGCATAGCATCCCCTTCAATTTGATATATCTAAACTATATCTAAGATATATTCAGATGCAATCTAAAAGAACTTGCATTTTCTCTTATTAGTAATCATTATCATTTAAAAATCGATTTAGATATATCGTATTCATCAGAGAAGGGTCTAAAAATGACATCTATCCGTTACCCACAGCGTGTTCGTAATGACCTGCGTTTTCGCGAGCTGACGGTGTTCCGCGTTGAGCGCGCCAGCGCGGGTTTTCAGCGCATTGTTTTAGGCGGCGAGGCGCTGGAGGGCTTTAGCTCCCGAGGTTTTGACGACCACACCAAAGTCTTTTTCCCGGCGCCCGGGGCAACGTTTGTGCCGCCGGTGGTTACCGATGAAGGCATCGACTGGGGCGACGGCGTACGTCCGCAGACGCGCGACTATACGCCGCTGTACGATGAGTCCAGCCATGAACTGGTGCTCGATTTCTTCATTCATGACGGCGGCATTGCCAGCCGCTGGGCGGTCGAGGCAAAAGCTGGCGACAAGCTGACCATCGGCGGGCCGCGCGGTTCGCTGGTGGTGCCGGAAGATTACGCCTGGCAGCTGTACGTTTGCGATGAGTCAGGCATGCCCGCGCTGCGCCGCCGCCTGGAAGGTATCGCCAAACTTTCCGCGCGCCCGGACATTCATGCGGTGGTGACGGTGGGTGACGCAGCTTATCAGGACTATCTGGCACACCTGAGCGAGTTCAACATCACCTGGGTTGTCGGACACAACGCGCAGGCGGTGGCTGACCATCTGGCTGCGCTGACCGTACCGGAGAAGGATTACTTCATCTGGCTGACCGGGGAAGGGAAGGTGGTGAAAAGCCTGAGCCGTCAGTTTGAAACCGACGCGATTGATCCACAACTGGTGCGTGCCAGTGCATACTGGCACGCCAAATAGTCAGGCGGCGGAATCCAGCTGCGCTTCGTTCACCTGATGTTCGAGCGAGGCGCGGACCTCGTGCAGCGCTTTCTCCTGCTGAGCGAAGTACGCTTCCATATTGCTCAGCGACGAGACCAGAAGCCAGGACTCCTCTTTCTCGAGTTCCGCCAGCTCGTTCACTAAAATGTCGATTTGCTCGCGCACCTGCGCCACTTTTTTGCGAATACGCTCCAGATCGTTCAGCCTGTCGCTTGCCATCAGCGGTTCAAAGCCCTGCTGTAGACGCGCCACCAGCGAGCGGATCGCTTTCACGTCGCCGCGCTGTTTAGCCTGATTAAGCTGCACCATCATGGTGTTGGCTTCTTCTTTAAGATCGTCCGCGACCAGGTCTGGATGGCACAGCTTGCTTGCCTGACGCCAGAGTCGCTTCAGCTCGTTTTGATCTTCTTCGGAAAGATCTTTGCCTTTACGAAGACGCACTTCGGCATCGTGATGTTGCTCACGATACTTCTCGTACTCGTCGTTGGCCTGGTCGCGCGCCTGTCGCGCGGGCTCTTCTTCGCGCGTTAAGCCGCTTTCCAGCTCCTGAGCTTCGGCCAGCAGATTGGCAATCAGATTGCTTTGCTGCTGCAGTTGCTTACGCGCCTCGGCAGCCTGCACGGAATCCGCAGGCAGGTCGCGCCAGCGCTGGGTAAGGGTGGCAAGCACTTCAACCGCCTGCGCCATATAACGCTGGCAGCGGCGGTAATCTTCTTCCCGGCGACGCGCTTCCGCCTGCTGACGGCGCAGGTTCAGCTCTGCCAGCGTTTTACGCAGGGCGAGGATCTGCTGCATTAGCGGCCCGAGGCGGGAGAAATAGAGATCGTTGAATTCATCAAGCTGCTGCACGCGGGCATTACGACGATCGATGAGATCGCGAAGGCGCTCTTCCAGCGCCTTCAGCTCCAGCTTGCTGGCGGCCACCTGCGGATCGCGCCACTGCGTTATCGCGCGCTGGCTTTGCAGCCAGGCGGTGATGGCCCTGATTGCAGCGGTGTAATTCTTCTTCTCAAGCGCCACGACGATTGCCTGTAGCTCATCGTCAAACGCTTCATTTTTCAGGCGTGTCAACTGGCTCTGGATGATGTCGTCATCTTCCAGTTCGATGGCATTTTTAATGATTTCTAGCCGTTTTATCGGTGTGCTCATGATGCCTTTCGCTTGGGCGCTTAAGTATTTGAGTTAAGGTTAATTGTTGTTAACGCTACAGGAAATAATACACACGGATGATGATCGGCGCGATGGGGGATTTCTTTAATATTGCCCATTATTTACCCCTGCAAAAATCTGAAAATGTGCCAGAAATATCCTTATTCTTTTTACTGATATTTACACTGTTTACTTTTTGACATAAGTTGCGCGTTTTTTAACAGTCAAGTTTGAAAGCGGACTTTGAGCGGAGAGTAAACAGTGTTAGGGAAAACATCAGCAATCATGCTGCTGGCAGCCATTATGTTACTGGCGCCCGGCATCACACTCGCCGCCCCGCTGTCACCGGCTGACCGCAACGCTATCCAGCAGCAACAGCAGCAGCTGTTGGATGAGAACCAGCGTCAGCGCGAATCGCTGGAGCGCAGCGTGGTATTACCGCATCCTGCCCGGCCAGGCGATACCTCCTCGCCGCAAGGCCCGTGTTTCTTCATCAGCCGCATTGAGCTGTCGGGAGCCACACTGCTTTCAACGTCGGCCAAGCATCGCTTAGTCGCGCCATGGGTGAATCAGTGCCTTGATATCGCCCGCCTCAACGCCCTGACAAACGCCGTTTCTGACTGGTACATCAGCCGGGGCTATATCACCAGCCGCGCCTTTTTGACCGAGCAGGATCTCTCGGGAGGGGGACTTCATCTCGCGGTTCTGGAAGGCAGGCTCCAGCAAATCCGCCTTGAGGGCGTTCCTGCGCGTACGCTGAAGATGACCTTCCCCGGCCTCGAAGGAAAAATTCTCAACCTGCGCGATTTCGAACAGGGCATGGAGCAACTCAATCGCGTGCGCCAGACCCCGGTAGAAATTGAAATTTTGCCCGGCGACAGGCAGGGCTACTCTGTCGTCAATCTGACGGCTTCGCCTGAATTCCCGCTCAGCGGAACAGTGAGTTTCGATAACAGCGGGCAAAAGAGCACCGGGACCGGGCAACTCAATGGCGCGCTGTACGGCAATAACCTGCTGGGGCTGGCGGATAAATGGTTTATCAGCGGCGGGCGCAGCAGCGATTTCTCGAATAGCAAGGATGCGCAGAATTTTGCCGCCGGGGTCAGCGTACCTTACGGCTACGGCTTGCTGGACTACAGCTACAGCTGGAGCAACTACCTCAGCACCATCGATAATAACGGTTACCTCTGGCGTTCGACGGGGGATACCGAGACGCACCGCCTGACAGGCTCCTGGGTGCTGTTCCGCAATGGCGATATCAAAACCGGCGTGTCGGCGGGCATCACGCACCGCATCAACCATAACTATCTCGACGATGTTCTGCTGGCCACCAGCAGCCGCAAACTCTCCAGTTTCTCACTGGGCCTTAACCACACGCAAAAAATCGCTTCCGGCGTGGCGACCCTGAACCCGACCTTCACTCAGGGGGTACCGTGGTTTGGCGCAGAAGATGATAACGACAAGCATGGCGATGTACCTAAAGCCGAATTTCGCAAATGGAGCGTGAACGGCAGTTTTCAGCGCCCTGTTGCCGACAAACTGTGGTGGCTGACCAGCGTCTACTTTCAGTGGTCGCCGGACAGGTTGTACGGCAGCGAGCGTCTGACGCTGGGCGGTGAAGCCTCCGTGCGCGGCTTTAAGGAGCAGTACATCTCCGGCGATAACGGCGGCTACTGGCGAAATGAGCTGAATTATTCGCTCTTTACGCTGCCCTGGTTGGGGGATGTCGGACTGCTGGCGGCCATCGATGGCGGCTGGCTGAAGAAGGACGGCGTTGACCGCTATACCTCTGGCACCCTTTGGGGAACCGCGCTGGGCATCACCACGGCTAACCGATGGTTAACAAGCCAGTTCAGCGTCGGAACGCCCGTGGATTATCCGGATTGGCTGGCACCGGATCACCTCACGATTAACTACCGCATTTCAGTGGCTTTCTAAGGGACAGGGATGATGGAAAAGGATCAGGTTCGTTTTTCACAGCGCGCGCTGAGCGCGGTACTGAGCGTACTGTTAGCGACGCAGCCGTTATTGCCTGCGGTGGCGGCGACAATCACCCCGTCCGGCAATACGCAGATGGACAAGGCGGCCAACGGCGTTCCGGTGGTGAATATTGCCACGCCGAATCAATCTGGTATTTCCCATAACAAGTACAACGATTACAACGTTGGGAAAGAGGGGCTGATCCTCAATAACGCGACCGGGCAGCTCAACCAGACCCAGCTTGGCGGCCTGATCCAGAATAACCCTAACCTGAAGGCAGGGCAGGAAGCCAAAGGCATCATCAACGAAGTCACCGGCGCTAACCGATCGACGTTGCAGGGCTATACCGAAGTGGCGGGCAAGGCGGCAAACGTTATTGTGGCGAACCCTTACGGAATTACCTGTAACGGCTGCGGATTTATCAATACGCCGAATGCGACTCTCACCACGGGTAAACCGGTGCTCGATGCCAGCGGTAAGCTGCAATCGCTTGATGTGACCAAAGGCGCCGTCACCATCGAAGGCGCAGGGCTGAATGGTAGCCAGAGCGATGCGGTGTCGATCATCTCCCGCGCAACCGAGATTAATGCGCAACTGCATGCGAAAGATTTACGTATCGTTGCAGGGGCGAACCGCGTCGCGGCGGACGGTAGCGTCAGTGCGTTAAAAGGTGAAGGTGAAGCCCCGAAGGTGGCTGTAGACACCGGCGCGCTGGGCGGGATGTACGCCAACCGCATTCGTCTGGTCTCCAGCGATAAGGGGCTGGGCGTAAACCTGGGCAACCTGAATGCGCGGCAGGGCGACATAACGCTTAGCAGCGCGGGAAAAGTGGTGTTGAAAAACACCCTTGCCAGCGGCAGCACCACGGTTACTGCCGCGGATGTAATGCTAAGCGGCGACCATAAAGCGGGTGGCAGTTTAACCGTCTCCGGTCAGAACGCTCTGACGCTTGACCAGGCCCACATCGCCGCCGATAAAAACCTGCATTTAACAACCGGCGGCACGCTGACGCAGAACGGCGGTACGTTCACAGCCGCAAACGACGCGGCGCTTGCGGCAAAAAGCTTTATCCAGAGTGCAGATGCCCAGGCGGTCGCCGGTCGTCACCTTACCGTGAACAGTGCGGAAAACGCGGTGCTTAATGGCTCTGTCGTCGCGGGTCAGCAACTGTCAGTTCAGGGCGGCGAGCTGGTGCAGCGCGGAAATCTCAGTGCCTCAGAAATCGCGCTCAGCGGTCAGACGCTGACTCAGGAGAGCAGCAGCACAACCAATGCTAGCGGGAATATCACGCTCACCACGTCCGGCCACAGCCGGCTGAACGGCAGCAATGCCGCCGGACGAACCCTGGCCGTCAGCGCAGGCAGCCTCACTCACCAGGGCACGCTTGCAGCCGTTGCGGATACCCGGATTAACACCGGGACATTCAGCAATACCGGCACCGTTCAGGGCAGCAGCCTGACCGTCTCGGGGACCGATATCACCAGCTCCGGCAAGCTGAACAGCGCCTCCACGCTGGATATCCGCGCACGCAACGTCACCCTCTCCGGCGACACTGGCGCGAAAGGCAAAACCACCGTTATCGCGAGCGGTAACCTGAACAACAGCGGCAGTCTTATCAGCGATGACGCGCTGGCGCTGAACGCGGCGCAGATCGTCAACAGCGGTACGCTTTCTGGTGCCCGGGGGCTCGCGACCACCGCGGAGACGTTTACCGCCAGCGAAAAGTCAGTTACCCACAGCGACGGGGATCTGTTGCTTAACAATACCTGGACTACGCTTGCCGGTGAAACCAGCGCGGGTGGCACGATTACCCTGCTGGGGAACAGACTCAACACTACGGCAACGGCACAGACGCAGGGCAACGGCATCAGCCTGGACGTGCTAAATGCCAAGCTAGAAGGCACTCAGGCAGCCAAAGACAGCCTCGTCCTGAAGGCTGATGACACCCTCATTCACGCGGGGAAATCGTCAGCCTCAGCGCTTAAGGTGGAAACCGGGCATCTCAGCAACAGCGGGACGCTGACGGCCTCCTCGCTCGCGACTAACAGCCCTGACGTCATTAACAGTGGCCTGATCCACGCCGAAGCAACGCTTTCACTGGTCACCCGTCTGCTGGATAACCGCAGCAGTGGGGTGCTGTACAGTCCGGCCGCGCTGTCGCTTTCACTCGCTGAACTGAAAAACGCCGGCATTATCACCAGCGACGCCGCGCTTTCCCTGTCTGGCTCAACCCTGACCAACGGCGGCGAACTGAGCGGTGCCTCACTGGCTATTGATTACGACACGCTAAGTAACAGCGCGGGTGGTCTGCTGCTGGCTCACGGGGCAAACCGCATCACGGCGCGGTCGGTTTCCAGCGCGGGTAGCATCGTGGGCAACACGCTGACGCTGAATGCCGATCGCCTCGAAAGTGCCGGTCTGTTACAGGGCGATAGCGCACTGTCCCTGACCGCTGGAATACTGGATTTACTGGCAGGCTCCCGCACGCTCACGGGTGGGGCGCTCAGCCTTTCAGGCACCACGCTGACCACCGCAGGACAGCTACAGGGAGAGAACCTCAGCTTCCGGGGGCGTGACTGGAATAACAGCGGAAGTTCACTCGCGACCGGTTCACTTAACGCCTCGACCAGCGGCACACTCAGCAATACTGGCGATCTGATGAGTCAGGGCAACAGCACGCTGAATGCGGTCAATACCGTTAACAACGGCAACATGTTGTCGGCAGGTGAACTCTCGCTCACCGGTAAAACGCTACGTAACAACGGCACGGTTCAGGGGAACCGCGTCACCGCGCATCAGGACAGCATCACGAACAGCGGAACGCTGACCGGGATCGCCGCCCTGACGCTGGCTGCTCGCCTGGAGATGGCGGCGCCGTTACTGACGCTGGTGAATGACGCGTCGGGATCGTTGCTGACGGCAGGCGACCTGTCCGTGACGGGCGGCGAACTGAGAAATACAGGGCAATGGCAGGGGAAACGGGTACTTATTCATGCGCAGGCGCTTACGAACGGCGGTGCGATCCAGGCAGAAGATTTACTGGATGCGCAAATCGACAGCACCCTTACCGGCACCACGGGGAGCAAAATCACCTCCAATGGAGAACTGGCGCTCTCAGCACTGACGCTGGTGAACAGCGGTCAGTGGATTGCAAAGCACCTCACGCTACAGGCGAATACGCTGACCAACAGCGGTGAAATCACCGGCGTTGATACGCTTTCGGTTGCCGTTAACCAGATGAATAACCAGGCCGGAGGAAAACTGCTGAGTGCGGGCGCGCTGGCCCTTGATATGGGTAATGCGACCAACGCCGGGCAAATCCAGGGGAAAACGACCGCGGTTACGACAGGGCAGCTTATCAACAGCGGACGCCTTCAGGGGGAAGCGCTGACGCTGAATGCCTCCGGGGCTCTGAGCAATACCGCCAGCGGCGTGTTGCTGAGTGAGAACGCGCTGACGGTGTCGGCTGCCACGCTGAATAATCAGGGAACGATACAGGGCGGTGGAGAATCTGTGGTGAAAGCCACCACCCGCATGCAGAACGACGGCAAAGTGCTCTCTGGTGGCAGCCTCATGCTGACCGCGCCGGAGCTGGAGAACAGCAGCAGCGGGCTGGTTCAGGCGGTAAGGTTGCTGCTGGATGTGGTGAACGCCGTGAATAATGGCCGGATACTTGCGACCGACAACGCCGAGCTGCGGGGAACGACGCTTACCAACGACGGCACGCTGCAGGGTGCAGACCTGCTGATTAACTATCAACGTCTCACTAACGGCGGTACGGCGCTCGGTACGTCAGCGCTCACGGTGAAGGGCGATGCGATTGCGAATAGTACCAGCGGGAAGCTGTTCAGCGCAGGTAATCTCGCCCTCAACAGCGGCACGCTGAATAACGCCGGTCAGATTGTGGCGCTGGGGGATGTCACGCTTCACCTGTTAAGTGCGCTGGAGTTCAGTGGAACGCTGGCCGCCAGCAACAACCTGTCTCTCACCGCTCAGGGGGACATTACCAATAACGGTACGATGCAGGGAAACAGCCTCGTTCTGAGCGCTGGCGGCGTGCTCACCAATAACGGACAGGTCACTGCAGGTAACGGTCACAGCACGTTCAGCGCGCAACGTATTTTGCTCAATGCAGCCGGTAGCCTCTCTGCAGGCGGCGACGTGGCGTTTAACAGCCTGAGCGACATTACCGTAAATGGCTTTACCGGTACGGCAGGTAGCCTGACGATGAATGCGGCGGGCACCTTGCTCAATACCGCATTGATTTATGCCGCCAATAATATGCAGCTCTTTGCCGACCGTATTCATAACGTCTACGGCGATATTCTGGCAGGGAATAGCCTGTGGATGCAGAAAAATGCGGCGGGTGCGGCGAACAGTGAAGTGGTGAACACGTCCGGGAATATTGAGACGCAGAAGGGCGATATTACGATCATTACAGCCCATTTATTAAATGAGCGGGATGGAAGCAATTCGAATACTCAGATAATTGATTTGGATAACCCTTCCTGGGTTGGTGATTCATCCTTTGTTGTAAGCCTGGATGATATGGAGGAAGGAAGCTATTCAACAGTAAAAAATCGCACGGATGTCTGGGTTGGAAGCTGTATGAGTTTCCCAACTTATCCAGGTGCCTGCACGATGGATGAGCCTTTCTTTACCACCTCTTACCGGATTAATAATTCGGGTCAAACTAAACGTTTTGCTATTAAACGAACTGAGGTTGATGTAAGCAGTGCTGGCCACGCAGCGCGCATAGCATCAGCTAATAATCTAAATATCACTGCAAATTATCTCGACAATAGCGGTAGCAATATACTTGCTAATAGCGACATTAGCCTAAAAGGTACGCAACTCAACAACCAAAGCTATCAGGCCAGTTCTGAGACGGAGTATCTTGTCTACACGGCATCAACCATTAATGCCGGTGGTATAACCTATACTCTGACTGGGCGTGAGGTCGAATCAGAAAATACCGCTAACGTTGTTAGGGCAGTAATACAGGCTGGCGGCAATGTCTCAGCCACCTTCACTAACGACATCAGCAACACGCTCGTCACCGCGAATACGGACGGCTTTAGCAATACCATTACCGCCCCAACGCTGACCCCACTCAGCAACCAGTCCATCGCCAACGGCGAGCAGGCGCAGTCCCTTGTCGAAGCGGATGCGCAGGACATCACCACGCCGCAATGGCGTGATGCGTTGAGTGACGCCCTGAAAGATATCTCCGGCAGTTCATCACTTTCCGATCAGAGCGCCAGCAGCGGTAACTACCCACTGCCGTCCGGCAACAACGGCTATTTTGTCCCCTCCACCGATCCCGATAGCCCGTATCTGATAACGGTGAACCCGAAGCTCGATGGCCTCGGCAACGTGGACGACAGCCTGTTTGACGGACTGTATGACCTGCTCGGCATAAAACCCGGCGACGCACCGCGTGAAACCAACACCGCGTACACCGATCGGAACCAGTTCCTCGGCTCGGCGTATTTCCTGGACAGGCTCGGCCTGAATCCGGACCGCGACTACCGGTTCCTCGGCGACGCGGCGTTTGATACCCGTTACGTCAGCAACGCCATTCTGAACCAGACCGGCAGCCGCTATATCAACGGCATCGGTTCAGATCTCGACCAGATGCGCTACCTGATGGACAGTGCCGCCGCGCAACAGAAAACGCTGGGGCTGAAATTCGGCGTGGCGCTCACGGCGGCTCAGGTTGCCGCGCTTGACCACAGCCTGCTGTGGTGGGAAGCGGCGACCATTAACGGTCAGACGGTGATGATCCCGAAAGTCTACCTCTCACTGAAGGACGTCACCGTTCACAGCGGCAGCGTGATTAGCGGTAATAACGTCCAGCTGGCGGGCGGTAACGTCATCAACAGCGGCAGTACGATCGCGGCGCAGAATGGCCTGACAATCGACAGCAGCAATAGCCTGAGCAACCTCAATGCCGGGCTGCTGAGTGCAGGCGGCGGGCTGAACCTGAGCGCGCTGGGGGACATCAACAACATCGGCTCCACCATCAGCGGTAAAACGGTAGGGCTGGAGAGCGTCACGGGCAGCATTAACAACATGACCCGCGCGCAGCAGTGGAATGTCGATGCGGGCAATGTGCGTTTTAGCGGCACGGATGTGGGCAGGATCGCCTCCATCACCGCTACCGACGGGCTGACGATGCGCGCCGGACAGGATATCAACGTGACCGGCGCAAACGTGTCGGCGGGCGGCAGCCTGGGTATGGCGGCGGGTAATGACATCAACATCACCGCCAACGAGATTGCGACGAGCGAGGGACGCGCCGGGCGCAACCGCGCAACCACGGAGACGGCGTCGGTCACGCATCAGGGCAGCACCCTGAGCGCGGGCGAA
Organism: Enterobacter sp. UNJFSC 003; assembly: GCF_036903355.1. NCBI lineage: Bacteria > Pseudomonadati > Pseudomonadota > Gammaproteobacteria > Enterobacterales > Enterobacteriaceae > Enterobacter > Enterobacter sp. UNJFSC 003. The sequence continues at coordinate 13,181 of NZ_JBAKHK010000006.1, read as the reverse complement.
GACCTCACCCTGCAGGCGGGTAACGACGTGAATGCCCGTGCGGCGGCGATGGCAGCGGAAGGGGATGTGGGCATTCAGGCCGGTCGGGATGTGAACCTGCTGGCGGAAGCGTCAACGGAGCGCTCCAGCAGCCAGTCGAAGAAAAAAACCGCCATCGATGAGTCTGTTCGTCAGCAGGGAACGGAGATTGCCAGCGGGGGTAATACGGCGATCCTCGCCGGGCGCGACGTGACCGCGCAGGCGGCTGACGTAACGGCGCAGGGCGATATCGGCGTGGCGGCAGGCCGCGACGTGAACCTGACGACGGCGACGGAGAGCGATTACCGCTACCGGGAGAAAACCAAAACCAGCAGCGGCTTCCTGAGTAAAAAGACCACCCACACCATCGAGGAAGACAGCGCGACGCGGGAGAAAGGCTCGCTGCTGAGCGGCGACAACGTGACGGTGTCGGCAGGGAACAACCTACTGGTTAAAGGTTCGGCGGTCGCCGGAGACGGCGACGTGGCCCTGTCCGCAGGCAATAACGTGGACATCGTGGCGGCGACCAACACCGACACCTCATGGCGCTTCAAGGAGACCAAAAAGTCCGGCCTGATGGGTACGGGCGGCATCGGCTTCACCATCGGCAGCAGCAAAACCACCCACGACCTTCGCGAGCAGGGCACGACGCAGAGCGAGAGCTTCAGCACTGTCGGCTCAACGGGCGGTAACGTCAGCCTTACCGCGGGCAAACAGGCGCATATCGGCGGGGCGGATATCATCGCGCAGAAGGATATCAGCCTCACCGGCGACAGCGTGGTGATTGAGCCGGGGCATGACAAACGCACCCGCGATGAGAGGTTTGAGCAGAAGAGCAGCGGTCTGACGGTGGCGCTGTCGGGGGCGGCGGGGAGTGCGGTGAACAGCGCGGTGCAGACGGCACGCGACGCGAAAGGCGAGAGCGATGACCGCCTCGCGGCGCTGAAAGCCACCAAAGCGGCGCTGTCAGGTGTGCAGGCGTCGCAGGGTGCGGAAATGGCGCAGATTAACGGCGATCCCAACAGCGGAATTGGCGTAAGCGTTTCGCTCTCCTCGCAGAAATCGAAATCCGAGCAGCACATGCAGAGTGACACGGTTGCGGGCAGTACGCTAAATGCGGGGAATAATCTGTCCATTACCGCGACCGGAAAAGGGAAGGGGGAGAACAGCGGCGATATCCTTATCGGTGGCAGCCAGCTGAAGGCGGGCGGCGACACCACGCTTGCCGCAGCGAACGACATTGTGCTGGGCGGTGCAGCCAGCACGCAGCAGACGACCGGCAAGAACAGCAGCAGCGGTGGTGGTGCGGGCGTCAGCATTGGTGGCGGGAAGAGCGGTTACGGCATCGGCGTGTTTGCGAATGTGAATGCCGCGAAAGGCAGTGAAAAGGGCAACGGTACGGCGTGGACGGAAACAACGCTCGACAGCGGCGGGATGGTCTCCATAACCAGCGGTCGGGACGCCATTCTGAACGGCGCGCAGGTAAGTGGCGATAAAATCGTTGCGGGTATCGGACGTGACCTGTGGATGAGCAGCCAGCAGGACAGCAACGATTATAAATCGACGCAGAACAGCATGGCGGCAGGCGGCAGCTTCACCTTCGGCAGCATGACGGGTTCCGGCTACATCAGCGCCAGCCAGGACAAAATGAAGAGCACGTATGACTCGGTGCAGGAGCAAACCGGCTTATTCGCGGGTGACGGCGGCTTTGATGTAACGGTGGGACGCCACACGCAGCTTGACAGCGCGGTGATTGCCTCGACGGCGACGGCGGATAAAAACAGCCTCGATACGGGAACGCTGGGCTTCCGGGATATCCACAACGAGGCGGATTACAAGGTCAGCCACAGCGGTATCAGCCTCAGCGGCGGCGGTGATTTTGGCGGCGACGCATTCAAGGGCAACCTGCCGGGCGGTGTGGTATCGGTAGCGGGCAGCAGCGGTCATGCGGAAGGCACGACGCAGGCGGCGGTGGGTGAGGGTAACATCACCATCCGGGATACCGCGAACCAGCAGCAGGATGTGGCAAACCTGAGCCGGGATACGGAACGCGCGAACGACAGCATCAGCCCGATATTTGACAAGGAGAAGGAGCAGCAGCGTCTTGCGCAGGTGAGTGCCATCAGTGATATCGGTGGACAGGCGGCCGACATTGCCCGAACGCAGGGAGAGATAAATGCGCTGGAGGAAGCGCGTAAGGAGCATCCTGACCTGACAGTTGAGCAACTGAAAGAGACGCAGACGTACCGGGACGAACAGGCGAAGTTTGGTACGGGCAGCACCATTCAGCGTGGTATTCAGGCGGCGACGGCGGCGCTTCAGGGGCTGGCGGGGGGAGATATTGCCGGTGCACTGGCGGGGGCTTCGGCACCGGAGCTGGCGCATTTGCTGAAATCAACCGAGGGCAACCCGGCGGTCAACACCATAGCGCACGCGATACTGGGCGGCGCGGTGGCGGCGCTGCAGGGGAACAGTGCAGCGGCGGGGGCGGCCGGTGCGGCTACGGGTGAGCTTGCGGCGCGTGCCATTATGGCGGCGATGTATCCGGGTAAAGCGGTCAGCGACCTGAGTGAGGAGCAGAAGCAGACGGTCAGCACGCTGGCGACAATATCGGCGGGGATGGCCGGAGGGTTGGCGGGAGACAGCACGGCTTCAGCAGCTGCGGGGGCGCAGGGCGGGAAGAATGCGGTTGAGAATAACTCGCTGAGTAAGAAAGGCAAGCTACCGGTCAATATCATCGATATCAATCCGATGCTGAAAATCGGGATCGAAGATGCGAATGGCGACCTGCTTAAAGGCGGTGGTGGGATTGGTAACCGGCCTGTAAATATGTCACCTGAAGGTGCAGGGAGAAACGGAGCATTCCGCGAAGCAAAGCGAGAGTCTGGCATTCCAGTAACTCAGCAGCCAGATAGAGTTACTCCTAATTATGATCGCCGAGGTAATTTACAGCCTGGCATAACTTATGAATTTGATGTTAGGAATCCAAATGGTACTGTTAGTACTATAAAAATCCGAGATGATGCGGCAGGTCATTTCTTCGGCGCGAATGATTCTCAAAACAGAGGTTCTCATTTCAATGACGACAAAGGAAATCACTATGACTATTAATGAATATAAAATTAGGGTTGCTGATGATCTGACTAAAACGAATGACGTGATCTGCTTTGATTACATTCAGAGTCTGCCATCTGGATATGCGGCTATAAGTTATGAAAAGTATTATGATAATAGAGAGGATGGTTTTTTTGATCTTTTAAAGAAGATTTTTCTAACTATTCATGTCGATGACTCTCAAAAGGTATATTATTACAATGAATTTTCATTTCTGCTTAATGACACTAAAATAAATCGTCACAAAGGATATTGGGGCCTAAAACCATATAAATCAAGAAAATATGATTTTTTATCTTGTAAAGCGCAAAGTGTTTTAACTTCAGGGACCCAACTGAAAATGAAAGGAGTAGCTAAGTTAGATATGGATGAATTAAAAATTCTCATCCATGAGGTGTCATATCAAGAACGATCATTTTTCTTCTGTTCTCCTCATCTTAACTATAATATAAACGATTTCATTTCCGATATTGAGGGTTTAATGTATTCTCAGGTTATAAATTATGTATTGAATGATGATGGTGTGGTATTCATATTGCTAGGAGATGAGGATTTTAGAACCTCAGAGGTAGTAGTAATAGCTAAACCTAAAATTATAAATTTTTTAAGGCGAGTGGATTTTTCTGGATGATTAGTTGGTAGCCCCCGATGCCACTGTAGGGCGGTAACGTGCTCAGGCGAAAAAGGCACGTCGGGGTAAAAATTATCACGCCAGAAGCGCTTCGGGAATTACCGAACTTTAAGCATACTGGCAAGGTTGGTTTAATATTTGACCAAAAGTTATTTATCAGGCTGTTAAATATGAAAAAAAATTCTTTTGTTATTATCGGAGTATTTCTGGCTTCAATTTTACTAACCAGTTGCCATTCCGTTTATAAATCGTTACGCATCGAACCTTTTGATTTTTACAGTACGGACCTAGAATATGTCAACCTTACACCGGAGTTGGCTCTAAAATATCATAATCATTACAATACGTTGATAAGAATTGAAGACCCACCTGAGTATGCCAGATTGGCCGCGGATTTAGGTGGTGGTATGGGATACCACGGTTATACCAGCAAAGCATTATTGCCTGCCTGGGATAATTTGTTCGAACGTTTCTTGGTCTGGCAATCTTCACCAGGTGATGTCGAAACAGTAAGTGATGTTGTTGAGACTAAAAAGTATGGTGGTTATCTCAGTAAAGATGTGAAGTTTGTTAACGTAGAAGGGACAAAATATTTAGTATTTATTACTTACCATTCTCTGTCACCAGACAATCTCATGGCTTATGACGAGGAAAATGTCAGGAAAATGAAGGCTCTGTATAAGAGTTTGGGTACCACCCTCATAGATAAATGATATAGTTTGTCCGAAGCCAAAAGGCGTGTCAGGGCAAAAAGTTACAGTGCCGAAAGTACAGCAGGCAAAAACGGCTGTAACAGACGGAAAGCACAGGGAAAAATAGACTTCATTCCTGCAATCCGCGTCAGAGAGAGTTGTTGTTGAGAATAACTCGCTGAGTAAGGATAAGATCTTTGACATAAACCCGATGCTGAAGATAGGTATTGAAGGGGCTGATGGCGATCCGCTGAAAGGGGGGGGATAGCTAAAGGTGGAAACCGTGCAGTTAGTTCCCTGGAAGGGGCGAAACTAAAAGAAGACTATCGACAGGCTGAGAAATATGGGCAGGCTGGAGTTAAGGAGCTAGAGAATGGAAATTATCGCTTTTATGGTGATATGACACCATCCAGAACAACTGGGTAAATGGCAGAGGCCAGACAGGTTAGAGAGTGGGATCCAAAAACAGGCCAAACCAGAACCTGGTATGAAACACTCGACCATGCTGGAAATATTCGTTGTGTGGCTCCGAAACCCGTTACCAATGATAAGAACCACCATATTTTTGATGCTGATGGTAATTATCAAGGAAGGAGATAAGTATGAACGTATTTCCATCGCGTTATGAAATTGCTAGCGCAATTAATAAGTTAAAATCGGGTGCGCTAGACAGAACCAATGTTGTTCAATGGGCTTTTTCAATTATTGATGCGGATGATATTAGAATCACAGATCAAGTTGCCTGGAAAGTGATACAAAGCTTAGGTGCTGTCGATCTTCCGTCCTCAGATCGAGATTACTTGTATGGTATTGATGATTTTGATGATTGGTTGCGATTATTAGAATCATGATGTTAGAGATCCCGACCACCGAGCCGGGATCTTGTTTTTAATCGTCAGGCTTCCCAACAATGCCCGTTCCCGCGCTTGATTATTGGCAGATCGTCGGTGTTGGAAACCATCCTGCTACAGATGTCACTGGCACATGGTGAAACACATGTACCACCAGAGCAGACTCTATGCCGCCAAAAAGGTAAGAGCAATATGATTACTGATGCTGAGCTTCATGAATTTGAACAATCCATATTTACCGGAGTAACGGTGGGTGTGGGATCTTTAGTTTTGCTGTTTTCATCTGGCGCTAGAATAATGATCCAGTGCCCATTTCAGTGTGGGGAAAAAGAGCATTTACTTACAGGGCATGGCGAGGACTTATCGACCAGTAATTTTTTATTTCCCTTGCTTAACCAAGTAGTCAGGAGGTGTTCTGTTCTTGATGGTGAAATATTGAGTCTTTTCTTCGATAATGAAAAGTATATAAATATCTATCCTGAAAATAACGGATTTGAGTCTTATGTTATTACTACCAGTCACGGAGATTATCCGGTAATTATTTACTGATAGTGATCCCGGCATTTACGCCGGGATCTTCTTTTTAAACGTCATTTACCCCCGCTTAATCACTGGCACATCCCCCAAATCATTCAGCGCTCCCGGAAATGTCTTTAACCACTGCGCCACTTTCTTTTTATTAATATTCACCACACTCATGCCTTCAAGACATCCCCATAACTCACGTGTATGTTGCGGCGTAATGACAATACAATCCTTCATCACCCGGATTTTTACAGGCATCCCGTTAATGAAACCTGCATTTGCGAGCCACCTGCCGCTAAGAGGAAGGTATCGACAGTCCACTCGTGAATAAAGCTCACAGCAGGCAGAACTGTCTTCCTGCGTTTCCGCTCGGGGATGAACGGGGGCAGTATCGGTTCGGTTCCCGTGCAAACGACGGATGTCATTTTTACTTATTAGATCGCTTTTTTCAGCAATACTTTAAATGCTCCCTTTACTGTAAAGAGATTATCTCTTCGCCAACTATACCGATGTGAATAAAATACACTTTATGGTGACTATATAAGTATGGATACATCTTCCCTGCTGGTGGAATAATGTAATTTACATGAGCATTTCCGGGTAAATAACAATATCAGTGATTTCACGCTGTCTTCCAGGTAAACATTTCACATTATCATCGAATATTCTGAATTATTCTCAAAACAGACAAACCTTGTCCTGATTCGGCACGTGGTAGGCTATGGTATATGTCGCGTAATGAAGTCGTTAATGCCCAGGGAAGAATAAACAACAATGACGAAAATACTGCTTGTGGATGACCATCCGGCAATCTGCTTTGCACTCAAGGTGTTACTCGAAAAAAATCCGGATTTTACCGTGACGACATCGTCCGGGGAGAACCTGCTGGCACTGCTGCACCGGGAGCTGCCGTCGCTATTGATCCTCGACCTTGAACTCAAAAATGCCGACGGGCTGGATCTTCTTCCGCGCATCAAGCACCACTTCCCCGCGCTCAAGGTGCTGGTTTATACCAATCATCCCGCAGGGATCTACGCGCTGCGTACGCTGAAGGCCGGTGCGAGCGGGTTCATTAATAAAAGTCTGGCGCTGGATCGCGTCGAGCCTGTTTGTCAGCTATTGCTGGATGGCTATCACTGTTTCCCGGAAGAGACGCTCACTCACGTTGTTGAGGCTGCTGAGGTAAAAAATGATCCCCAGACGCTGCTGGCGAGTTTCTCCGATCGTGAAATTGCGGTACTGAACTATCTCAGGCAGGGCAAAAGCAACAAAGAGGTTGCCGAGCGGCTGGCGCTCAGCAATAAAACCATCAGCACCTATAAGGCGCGGATGATGAAAAAAAGCGGCGTTGAGCAGTTTGAACACCTGTTCGATCTTATTACCCCACCAGAGCCAGACGCGTGAGAATCGTTTCCCTTATCCTGCTTTTTTGTATCACGTTTTCCGTCGCCGCCACTCCACCGGGGGAATCCCTTCGCTTGCTGGCGCGTAGCCATGAAGAGGTGATCGAGCCGGGGCTCAGCACCAGCGAATGGCGATGGGTGCGCGAACATCGCAAAATCCGCCTGGCGGTCTGGGAGCCGATGATGCCTCCTTATGACATCACCACAGGGCTGAACGATTACGGTGGTATCAATGCGGATTTCACCGGGCTGATGGCGGAAAACCTCGGGGTGGAGATCGAGGTTGTGCGTTATCCATCCTATGACGATGCTCTGGCCGCATTGCGGGCAGGAAAGGCGGATTTTATGCCCCAGGCGGGGAAGAACCAGCAAAAACAAGGGTTGGTACTGAGTGTTCCCTACAGCGACAACATTGCGGTTGAGGTGATCAACACTGATGCCTCGCCCGATGAGCCGGTGAAAAGGATCGCCGTTTCTCCTGTCTACAACAGCAGCGACGTGCTGGCCCGCTATCCCGGGGCAGACATTGTGAACTTCTCCTCCACCCGGCATGCACTGGAGGCGCTGGCGTTTCGCAAAATCGATCTGTTCTTCAGCGATGCAATCACCGCGCGCTACCTGGCGAGTCAGTCCAATTTAAGCAATCTCAGCATTCGCCCGGTGGTGGACACGTTTGAGGTATCAGGATTCTCGTTCGCCGCGATGCCGAAGATGGCGGTCTGGATCGCGATTCTGGACAAAATGCTGATGGCGCTGCCGGAGAATGCGGGGGTGGAGATCCACCGTCGCTGGAGCGGGGGGATCCCGCTCTCCCTGAGCGAGGAGCCACCGCGTTATACCTCCCTCGAACGTAAATGGATCAAAGAGCATTCCCGGATCCGCGTCGCGGTGGCGCAGGATAATGCCCCCATTGCCTTTTTCAACACGCGCGGGCAGTTGCGCGGCATCCTTGCAGATCTCCTTACCGCACTTCGTTTGCGCACCGGATTTACCTTTGAAATCCGCCGTTACCCCAGCCAGGACGCGGCCTTCAGGGCAATTAACCGCGGTGAGGCCGACCTGATTGCCGGTGTGAGTCAGGAAGGGATTTGGCAGGCGGATCTGCTCACCACCCGAACCTGGCTGTACAACTCCTGGGTTATGGTGGGACGCGCGCTCCCGGGAAAGGAGGCGCTACAGCCCAGAGTAGTAAGCCTGCGCGGTGAAGCGCCAGAAAGCTGGCTTGTGAGACAAAACAGCGGGCAGACGGCGAAAGTCGATACCTGGTGGCAAGGTTTTAACAGCGTGGTCAATGACAAAAACGACATGATAGTTGTGCCGCTTATCATTGCGAATGCTCAGCTTACCCGTAAAGAATTTGCGTCGCTGAAAATTTTAGCCAGCATCGATGCCGAACCGTTGCGCTTTGCCTTCGGCGCGTCGCGGCAGGCCTGGCCGCTGATCACCATTCTGAATAAAGCGCTGATCAACATCCCGCCTGAGGATCTTCATGCCCTGACGCGCGGCGGCAATACGGGCAATGTTTTTGCATCTGTATCGACAACGGCGCTGCCGAAAGCGTGGATAGTGGGATCCACCGTCGCCGGCACGGCGTTGCTGGCGCTCGTGTCGTGGTGCATCTACCGCAGGCACCGCGTACGGCGGGCGCGCATCCTGCAGCTTATGCGGACGCTGCGCGCGGCGAAACATCGCGCAGAGCGTGCCCATCGTGGAAAAAGTGCCTTTCTGGCCACCATGAGCCATGAAATTCGCACCCCAATTAGCGCCATCACCGGCATGCTGGAGCTGGTCATGAAACGCCCCGACAATGCGCCACAAAATCAGCAGTCGATACGGGTCGCCTGGGACGCGGCGCAATCGCTGTTGCTGCTCATCGGTAACATACTGGATGTGGAGCGTATTGAATCCGGCCGTCTGGTGCTCCGTCCCGAGCGCGCCTCGCTTCGAAACCTGATAGAAGGGACTGTATCCCTGTTTGAGGGGCTGGCCGCGCAGAAATCGTTGAAACTGTTGCTTGAGATGGATACGGCCCTGAAGGGGGATGTCCTGATTGACGTGATGCGTTTTCGCCAGATAGTCACCAACCTGCTGGGGAACGCCATTAAATTCACCGACAGCGGGCAGGTGATGCTGCGCGCGCAGCCGCTAGGGCAGGACGGCGACGATATGCTGCTTGAACTCACGATAGCGGACACGGGGGAGGGGATTGACGACGCGACGCGACAGCGCCTGTTCCAGCCTTTTAGTCAGGGAGAGAGCCGTAATATGGCTCAGGGGAGCGGGCTGGGGCTCTATATTTGTCGTCAACTTGCCGACATGATGGAGGGAGACCTGACGTTAAGCAGCGTGCCGGGCGAGGGCACGACGGTCACGGTGACGCTCAGATTGCCGGTTATGGCCGCACTGCCCGAGAAGGCGGTCGATCCTGCCGTATCGCCCGCCGAGCGGTCTGCGCTGACCATCATGGTAATCGACGATAATCCGGTCGGGCGGATGCTGCTTACCCAGCAGCTGGAGTGGTTGGGGCATTGTGTCACCCAGTATGACAGCCCGAAAATGCTGCTCGACAGCCTGGCGACCCGACGGCCGGATGCGGTGATCACAGACTGTAACATGCCCGAAATGAGCGGCTATGCGTTATCGCGCATCATGAGTGAACGTTACCCGGATGTCGTGGTGTTTGGGATGACGGCTGACGCGCGTGAATCCGTTCGGGATGAGGCGCGGGAAGCGGGTATGCGCGACTGTATTTTTAAACCGGTCACGCTTGTGGCGCTGGAAAACCTGATTTCCTCCCTGACCCCGGGCAGGAAATCCCCTGTTGTTTCATCTCTTTCTCTGACGCTACCCGCAGCGCTGCTGGACGGTGAGCATCTGGCAACGTTTTTGGATCTCCAGATAAGCGTGCTGGAAGAGACGCTGAGCGGTATCGCGCTGTGGCGAAACGATCCCAATACCCCCCTGAATGACGCGCTGCACCGGCTGCGTGGGGGAATTCAGCTGCTCGGTCTGTCAGCGCTGGAAGCGCGCTGCCTTGAGCAGGAGCTGGCTGCCAATAGTGAGGGTATCCGCCAGCTAGAGGAGGACATTCTGGCACTGAGGGACGCGCTACGACACTGGCGCGAGACGGGACTACAGCCGGGCGAGACGGTCCTACAGCTGAATGAGGACGGGCGTACAGCGTAATCTTCCCCTCCATCGGGGTACTCTTTCCTTCGAGGACGTTTACACATAAAGGAGATATCCCGATGAAAAAATTAGTATCCGCACTGGCCGTTATCGCTTCTGTAGGTATGTTCACCTCCGCACAGGCTGCAGAAAGCTGCTCCGCTAAAGCAGCCGCGCTGGAAAAAGAGATCCGTATCGCCGAGCAGTACGGCAATACCTATAAAGTCAACGGCCTGAAAAAAGCGCTGGCTGAAGTTAAAGCGCATTGCACCCCGGCAAGCGTACTGGCTGATGCGCAGAAAGATGTGAAGAAGCTGGAGAAAAAACTGGCTGAGAAACGTGAAGATATTGCTGAGGTTCAGGCAGATCTGCGTGAAGCGAAAGCCAAAGGTGACAGCAAGAAAGTGGCGAAATATCAGCGCAAACTGGCAGAAAAACAGAGCGATCTGAGCGGTATTCAGCAAGAACTGAACCGTGCTCGTGCCGCCCTCGCCGCCCTGCAGAAATAACGTTTATGTGTAAAAAAGGTGAGGAGGCGTTTGCCTCTTCACCTTTTTGCGCTGGCTGTCATCATGACGCTACTCCGTATCCTCGGATTTATGCTGTTGTTCCCCCTGGCAGAGAGTCGCGCGACCACCCAAAAGACGTGGGTGATCCTCAACAACCTCTACAAAGGGGCGATTTCGTTTGATGTTTCTGCGTCGGGTCCTTGCCTCAGCCAGCCGTTGATGGAGGAGTGGGGCGTGCGGCATGCGGTGCTTGCGCGTCTGGTCTGGGATACCAAAGGTTGCCTGACGCCACAGTCAGCGGAGCAGTTTAATCTCAAATACTGGTATCGCCCGGAAGCGCAACTGCTTACGCTCCTGTTCCCGAAAGAAGCCATTAGCCCGCAGCAGAATGGGGTCAGCACAAGCCGTTGGGATGATGGCATCAACGCGCTGTTTATTAACTATCGTCTGGATGCGGATAACAGTCAGGCACAGTACGACTGGGAGCATTCCGGCACCGAGGCTACGCTGAGCCTGGACAACGGCCTTAACGTAGGTCCTTGGCGGCTGCGTTATCAGAACACCGTCTGGCGTGATAAAGAGGGGCAACACGGTTCGTACAGCAACGCGATGTCTCTCTGGCGTAGCATTACGCCGCTGCGTTCGCGTTTGACCATGGGTGACGGTAATACGTCTTCAAATTTGTTCGACAGCCTGACGTTTCGGGGGGTATCACTCGCCAGTGACGAGGCGATGTATCCTGATAGCTGGCGGCCGTATTCGCCCTGGATCAACGGCTATGCCCGTTCAGAGGCTGAAGTGACTATTCACCAGAACGGCGTACGTGTTTACCGTATACACGTTCCCCCCGGCCCCTTTACCCTTCGCGATTTTTATCCGCCGGATCCAAGCGGCAACCTGGAAATGACGATCCAGGAGAGCGATGGTACGGAGCGTACCCGCCTGCTGCCCTATTCCAGTATGCCGAATCTGGTGCATCAGGGACTTTTTAGCTACGAACTGGCGGCCGGGCGTTATAAACCTTTTCACGGTATCGACAGGGATAAGGACCGCTTCTGGCAAAGTACATTCTCATGGGGGGTTGCACCGCAGGTCACCGTTTTTGCCGGGCTGCAGCAAGGGGAGCACTATTTCAGCCAGGTTGTAGGTATTGGCGGTAACTTAGGGCTGTGGGGCGCGTTTTCCGGAGATGTCACCGCGGCTCGCTATACGCAAAATGAGGCGAGCCTGAGGGGCAAGGTGTGGCGCCTGCGCTATGCCAAAGCGTTCTTTACGACCGAAACCAGCCTCACTGCACAGCTCCAGTGGTATCCGCGCGGCGAGCATTACCGTTCGCTGGAAGAAAAAATCTCGCGGGCGGATTTGCTCAGGTATGGCTGGGACGATGATGTTACCCAGCGGGCGCTTCGCGGGCAGCTGGAGCTTAACCAAAATCTTGGCGAGGACACCAGCCTGAGCCTGTCATGGTACGGGTTAAAATCACGCGAATCTGCCGGGGGCAGCACGGGGGCGACGTTGAGTATGAATACGACCTTGCACAGCGTGGATTATAGCCTGTACGGCGGATATGAGCGCTATGGCAAAAACCCGGACGAAACCACCGTGGGTATCAACATCAGCGTGCCTTTTTCCCTTTGGGGGACGACGAGTAATGTCGGCTATACCACCGAACTAGCAAGCCGGGGGGAAGATAGTCATGGGGTTAATGTCTATGGTTCAGCGTTAAGTGATTACAGCCTGCGGTACGATCTGAAGGCGACGCATACCGTGCACCATAATGACGAGCTATCTGCGAACCTGGGCTATCAGTACAACGCGGGAGAGCTAAATCTCAGCATGGTACGCGGGGGAATACGCCGTGATTATCATGCTGACACCAGCGGCAGCATTCTGGTACACGGTGACGGGGTTACGCTGGGCCAGCAGCTGGGCAGCACCGCTGCGCTGGTGGCCGTGCCAGGCTCGCCGGGAATTGGCTTCTATAACCAGTTTGGCTCAACCACCAATGCCAACGGCGAACTGCTGGTGAGCTATCTGACACCATGGCGCGTGAACCGGATTACGGTCGACAGTCTGAGCCTGCGGGAGAACACAACGCTGGATGTAACGGAGCTGGAATCTGTTCCTACTGATGGTGCGATCGTTCTGTTGCGCTTTCCTCAACCTGTGTCTGACTGAGATAAAAACAAACTGTGACCTGCCCCCAGGATTAGATACAACCTTCAGTTAGTAATGTCGGTTGGTTTTTCTTCATATTTCCTGTTTCGCCA
>NZ_JBAKHK010000069.1:0-351 GCF_036903355.1 Enterobacter sp. UNJFSC 003 | reverse complement strand
GGCGAAGCGGCAGGATTTATCAGCGCCAGTTCGCTGGAGGGGATTAGCTATGCGCTGGATAGCGCAGACATTCTGCGTGCGGTGTTACTGAAGCAGCCAGAGAAGCTCAATACCGCTTACTGGCGCGCCACCCGCAAACTGCGTTTAAAACTCTTCGGCAAGATAGTAAAAAGCCGATGCCTGACCGCACCGGCTTTAAGAAAGTGGATTATGCGCAGTGGTATGGCGCATATTCCACAGTTGAAAGATTAGCCAACGCGCTTCACATCGCCCACCAGCAGGATGTAAGAGAGCGCGCCAATCAACGCGACGGCGGAGATATAAACCAGTGCAGGTGCGAAACCGTAACCC
>NZ_JBAKHK010000068.1:0-352 GCF_036903355.1 Enterobacter sp. UNJFSC 003 | reverse complement strand
TCATCATCGTTTTGCGAAAATTTGAGAGACTCGAACACACATTATATGTGTGTCGTTTCAATTTTCAGCTTGATCCAGATTTTTAAAGAGCAAATATCTCAAACATGACTCGAAAGTCAGCTTTGAGATACTGATTGGTTGTGCCTTTCACTCACAGCCAGCAAGTGGCGTCCCCTAGGGGATTCGAACCCCTGTTGCCGCCGTGAAAGGGCGGAGTCCTAACCGCTAGACGAAGGGGACACGATGTGTCGCGACTTCGCAGCCGTCTTGCTCGATACTTTTCATCAGACAATCTGTGTGAGCACTACAAAGGCAGGTTCTTTAAGGTAAGGAGGTGATCCAACCGCAGGTT
>NZ_JBAKHK010000067.1:0-354 GCF_036903355.1 Enterobacter sp. UNJFSC 003 | reverse complement strand
ATGTTGTAGCTGATTAAACGCCTGCGCCAGTTGCCCATGCGTTGGGTCCCCAGAGAGCAAATCGGGACGCGCCAGCTCCGCCAGCAACGTTGCGGTATCGATTAACGTCCCCTCCGTTGCTCTTCGCACTCCCGGTTTAACTTCTTTGACAAAAATAGCCAGTACGAACCAGGCCGCCACCGCCACCAGTAAAAAATAGCCCAGCAGCAACCGCATGCCGATACGCATTACAGGCCCCTCAGGCTATATCCCATGCCGCGATGAGTATTAATCGGTGAAAGATCGGGGTTGATGGCGCGCAGCTTGGCACGCAACGTTTTAATGTGGGTATCAACGGTGCGATCGTAGGTGTCC
>NZ_JBAKHK010000066.1:0-357 GCF_036903355.1 Enterobacter sp. UNJFSC 003 | reverse complement strand
CCGATCCCCACTACAGCGGGCGAGTTACTGTTCCCGTGCTGTGGGACAAAAAGAACCACACCATCGTCAGCAACGAATCAGCAGAAATCATCCGCATGTTTAATACCGCGTTTGATGCGCTGGGCGCGAAAGCGGGTGATTACTACCCACCAGCCCTGCAAACGAAAATTGACGAACTTAACGGCTGGATTTATGACACCGTTAACAACGGCGTGTATAAAGCTGGTTTTGCCACCAGCCAGCAAGCCTACGACGAAGCGGTGGAGAAAGTGTTTGAATCGCTGGCGCGACTGGAACAGATTTTAGGTCAGCATCGTTACCTGACCGGCAACCAGCTAACCGAAGCCGATATTCGCC
>NZ_JBAKHK010000065.1:0-357 GCF_036903355.1 Enterobacter sp. UNJFSC 003 | reverse complement strand
ATCTTCAATTACGCGACCATAGCGGTCTTTACGCACAATGCGCTCACCCGGCTGCCCGGTAAGCCATTTATCGAAACTCTTCTCAACGCCCTCAATCCCTTGACTATCGACGTTAGTAAAGCCAATGAGGTGAGCAGTCACTTCGCCGGATGGATAATAACGGCGAGATTCTTCACGCAGATGAATCCCCGGCAGTTTCAGTTTTTTGATGTAGTCCGCCATGTCAGGGTTCACCTGACGCGCCAGATAAATAAAGCGCCCTTTCGGGTTGGCGTTAATGCGGGCTGAAAGCTGATCCAGCGGAATATTGAGCGCGTTAGCCAGCGCCTTCCAGCGGTCACCGACGCTGATACCGCC
>NZ_JBAKHK010000064.1:0-357 GCF_036903355.1 Enterobacter sp. UNJFSC 003 | reverse complement strand
CATTTATAATAGTACGGTGCCACCGGGGCCTTTTACCATCAACGATATCTATGCCGCAGGTAATAGTGGTGACTTGCAGGTAACGATCAAAGAGGCTGACGGCAGCACGCAGATTTTTACCGTACCCTATTCGTCAGTCCCGCTTTTGCAACGTGAAGGGCATACTCGTTATTCCATTACGGCAGGAGAATACCGTAGTGGAAATGCGCAGCAGGAAAAACCCCGCTTTTTCCAGAGTACATTACTCCACGGCCTTCCGGCTGGCTGGACAATATATGGTGGAACGCAACTGGCGGATCGTTATCGTGCTTTTAATTTCGGTATCGGGAAAAACATGGGGGCACTGGGCGCTCTGTC
>NZ_JBAKHK010000063.1:0-359 GCF_036903355.1 Enterobacter sp. UNJFSC 003 | reverse complement strand
CGATATAAAAGGCCCTCTGGTGGGATCAAAAGATGAACATTTCCGGCACCGGGCTGATCGGCCAGCGACTCCAGCGGAAGATCGTCCGTGAGCGTATGTACCGAAGATACGCTATCTGCGGAGAACGTCATCCATTCCCAATGCTTACGCAGCGTCGAGGAAGAACGTATGACCATCAACGATTCAGGCATCACGATCCTTATGATTAGTAGAGTTGCAGCGTACGCCGATAGATTTGGGCGCTCTGCTGTTTACGGTTGAAGAAAATATGGCTTTGCCATCCCTGGGATTGTTCGTCGCTGATACTTTCCGTACTCAGCGTAAAATAGCGGCTATAGGGAAAGAGATGCCCTTTCACC
>NZ_JBAKHK010000062.1:0-369 GCF_036903355.1 Enterobacter sp. UNJFSC 003 | reverse complement strand
GTGCAATACCTTGCCCATGATGATAAATATCAGCAAAATTTCCAGGTGCCTTTTATGGTCATTTCCAGCGACGATAAAGCGCATCGGGTGATTAAAGCCCGCCGCTCAGCCAATGACTTCTTAGGCTTTTTCTCCCAGTGGACGGGGATTAAAGCGAAGGAAATTAACATCAAATACCCGTTTATATCTGAGTAGAAAGCCGGGCCGATATACATCACCAACTTCCAGTTACAGAAGGTGGATTACAACCATCTCGGAACCGATATTTTCGACCCGAAACCTTAAAAACAAAAATCCGCCCCGAGAGGCGGATTTTTTATATCACCAAAGTGATTAGAAGCGGTAACCAACACCGGCAATCCAGGTGCC
>NZ_JBAKHK010000061.1:0-370 GCF_036903355.1 Enterobacter sp. UNJFSC 003 | reverse complement strand
CCACTAGCGAAAAGAGCGAACCTTTCTCATGCTGGCCCCACGCTTCGTGCAAATGATGATAAAGCTGCTCAACGGTAAATATTCTTTTCTCTACCGCATCTTCAAGGTCTGCCACACAATAGGAGATGTCGTCGGCAGCTTCCATAATCCACGTTAATGGAAAACGACTGTAAAGCGCCAAATTAAGTTCTTTACGCAACCGCGCAATATAGGCTTCTTCAGAAAGATAATAACCCGGCTTTTTCATTAAATAGTGATGTGTCTCAGGCGTTTCGCCACGCCACCACGCCGGACGGGTATATTTTAAAATACCGCCAACCTGTGCCCAGGTGAGATTCATCCGCATCAATGTATGCACCAGACGAATGCC
>NZ_JBAKHK010000060.1:0-371 GCF_036903355.1 Enterobacter sp. UNJFSC 003 | reverse complement strand
CATCTAACCTTTCAGGAGTCTTCGGTTTGGCCAACTCATCCTCACGATATTCCGTTCTGACTGCCGCCCACTGGGGGCCCATGCTGGTTGAAACCGACGGCGAAACCGTGTTTAGCTCGCGTGGCGCGTTAGCCACAGGAATGGAAAACTCCTTGCAGAGCGCGGTTCGCGACCAGGTTCACAGCAATACGCGGGTACGATTTCCAATGGTGCGCAAAGGCTTTCTCGCGTCACCGGAAAACCCGCAAGGCATTCGTGGGCAGGATGAATTTGTTCGCGTGAGTTGGGATGAGGCGCTGGATCTTATTCACCGACAACATAAACGCATTCGTGAGGTTTATGGTCCGGCATCGATTTTTGCTGGTTCCTAC
>NZ_JBAKHK010000005.1:0-262975 GCF_036903355.1 Enterobacter sp. UNJFSC 003 | reverse complement strand
CTTTGAGTGCCCACACAGATTGTCTGATAAATTGTTAAAGAGCAGTGCAACGCGGCTTTCGCTCACCGTTGCGAGGTCCCGTATAATACGTTTTCCTCATTCAGAGTCAAGCGCTTATTTTCGCTTTTCTCTGTTGGCGTTCATCTCTGAACCCCGCTAACCCGGCGGCCTGTAAGCCGTTGTTCCGTGTCAGTGGAGGCGCATTATAGGGAGTTATTCCGAAGTGACAAGAGGAAATTTAAAAAAAGTTTCTGACCGTGTTTTTTTTCACCAGCAGAGATGAAATCAAGCTACAAATTGTTCTATTTGATGTATCTGCAACCACAATCACACCCGAGATGGCATACTTACCCGCATGAATGATTAAGGAATAAGAGCGATGCCCTTAAGTGCACAACAGCTGGCAGCACAAAAAAACCTTTCATATGTACTGGCAGAAAAGCTGGCTCAACTGATCTTAGCGGGTAAGTATGCGCCCGGCAGCATCCTGCCGGGTGAAATGGAGCTAGGCGAGCAGTTTGGGGTGAGTCGCACTGCCGTTCGCGAAGCGGTGAAAACATTAACGGCAAAAGGAATGGTGCTCCCACGTCCTCGTATTGGCACACGCGTTATGCCTCAGGCCAACTGGAACTTCCTCGATCAGGAACTCCTCTCCTGGTGGATGACCGACGATAACTTCCACCAGGTTGTCGATCACTTCCTGGTGATGCGCAGCAGTCTCGAGCCTCAGGCGTGCCTGCTTGCCGCCACGCTCGGTACCGCTGAACAAAAAGCACAGCTGAATACCTTAATGGAAGAGATGGTGTTCCTGAAAAAGCACTTCAACCGCGAACGCTGGGTTGAGGTAGATATGGCCTGGCATGAACACATATATGCAATGAGCACCAATCCGTTCCTGACGTCCTTTGCTTCTCTTTTCCATTCGGTGTATCACACTTACTTTACCTCTATTACACAAAATGAAGTGGTGAAGCTGGATCTGCATCAGGCAATTGTTGATGCCATTCAGGAGAGCGACGGGCAGCGAGCCCTGAGTGCGTGTCAGGCTTTGCTGGCCGCACCAACCCACCAGCAGGTAAATAAATGACAGAGAAAAAAGCGCGCAGCATGGCTGGATTGCCGTGGATTGCAGCTATGGCGTTTTTTATGCAGGCACTGGATGCCACCATCCTCAATACCGCGCTTCCGGCAATAGCGCAAAGCCTTAACCGTTCTCCGCTGGCGATGCAGTCCGCAATAATCAGCTATACCCTGACGGTTGCGATGCTTATTCCCGTTAGCGGCTGGCTTGCCGACCGTTTTGGTACCCGTAAAGTCTTTATGCTGGCGGTGACGCTCTTTACGCTCGGCTCGTTAGCCTGCGCTTTATCAACCTCTCTGACGGAACTGGTCATATTCCGCGTTCTTCAGGGGATTGGCGGGGCAATGATGATGCCCGTGGCGCGCCTTGCATTATTACGCGCTTACCCGCGCAGTGAACTGCTCCCTGTTCTCAACTTCGTCACCATGCCCGGGCTGGTCGGTCCTATACTGGGGCCCGTGCTCGGCGGGGTACTTGTAACATGGGCAAGCTGGCACTGGATCTTCCTGATTAACATTCCGATTGGCGTAGCCGGGCTGCTTTATGCACGTAAATATATGCCGAACTTCACCACGCCAAGGCGCAGCTTCGACATGGGGGGCTTTTTCCTGTTTGGCCTGAGCCTTGTGCTGTTTTCCAGCGGGATGGAGTTGTTCGGCGAGAAAATCGTGGCGACGTGGCTCGCGCTGTCCGTGATCCTCAGCGGTATTGTGCTGTTCCTTCTTTATATACGTCATGCTCGCCGTCATCCTACCCCCCTCATCTCGCTGTCCCTCTTTAACACCCGCACATTTTCAGTTGGGGTGGCGGGCAATATCGCTTCACGCTTGGGGACAGGCTGCGTACCCTTTTTAATGCCGCTCATGCTGCAGGTCGGGTTCGGCTACCCGGCGTTGATTGCTGGCTGCATGATGGCCCCCACCGCAATGGGCTCGATTCTAGCGAAGTCCACCGTCACGCAGGTCCTGCGCTGGTTTGGCTATCGTAAAACGCTGGTTGGTGTAACGGTATTTATCGGGCTGATGATTGCGCAATTCTCGCTGCAATCCGCCGCACTCCCGGTCTGGATGTTGATCCTGCCGCTGTTTGTGCTCGGAATGGCGATGTCGACACAGTTCACGTCAATGAACACCATCACCCTTGGGGATCTCACCGACGAGAACGCCAGTAGCGGTAACAGCGTGCTGGCAGTCACTCAACAGCTATCAATTAGTCTTGGGGTTGCCGTGAGCGCGGCGGTGCTGCGGTTTTATGAAGGTTTCGACGGCACAAATACCGTCGAGCAGTTCCACTATACCTTTATTACCATGGGCGCACTCACTGTGGTTTCGGCGCTGGTCTTTATGCTGTTGAAACCAAAAGATGGGCGTAACCTGATAAAAGAACGCCACAAGACGAAAGCTAAACCGAACCCCGTTCCATCAGAACAGGAGTAAGCTGCAGGCGTTGCTGCTGCAGGGCGGGTTCGGCCATACGGTGGATTAATACATCGATGGCCAGCTCGCCCAGTTCATCCTTGGGCTGATGAATAGTGGTAAGCGGTGGCGTCATATAGCGCGCCAGTTCGATATCATCATAGCCAATCACCGCCATATCGTCAGGAACACGAAGCCCTGCCTGATACAGCGCCTGATAGGCGCCAAATGCCATCGCATCGTTGCCGATAAAGACCGCCTGCGGACGCGGCTCCTGTGCCAGCAGTGTTTGCATCGCTTCGAAGCCGCCGTTAAATTCGAAATCGCCGGTAATACGGTACCCATCGGGAACAGAAAGCCCCGCACGCCTCATCGCAGAGAGATACCCTTCCAGACGCAGACGCGCGGGCGTTTTGTCCAGCGGACCGGTAATACAGGCAATGCGGGTATGGCCTTTATCAATCAGATGTTGAGTCGCCATATCACCGCCCAGCAGGGAGTTATCCTGAATCAGATCGCTGGTACCGTCGAACGGCGCCCAGTCCATCATTACCGTTGGGATAGAAGGATAGCGTTGGATAATCTCTTTTGACGGCTGGTGCGTTTCAGTACATAGCAGCAATAACCCATCCACGCGTTTTTGCATCAGCGTTTCCAGATTACGGTTCATGCGCTGCTCATCACCTTCGGTATTGCATAACACCAGGCTGTAGCCGCGCTCGAAGCAGCTGCGTTCTACGCCGCGCACCAGTTCGGAATAAAAGGGGTTGGTACTGGCCGTAATAAGCATGCCAATGGTACGCGTCTGATTTAGCTTCAGGCTACGGGCCAACGCTGACGGCGCATAGTTAAGCTCTTTAACTGCCGTTTCAACTTTTTCGCGGATCGCCTCGCTGACGAAGCGATCGTTATTAATGACGTGAGAGACCGTCGAAGTAGAAACGCCCGCCATGCGGGCGACATCTTTCATTGTAGCCAAGCGTTACCCCTGCTGACTGAGAAATGCATCGATCTCTTTACGCCACGGAACGGAAGGCTGAGCCCCTTTACGCGTTACCGCAATTGCTGCCGCGGCATGGGCAAAACGAATAGCCTCATCCATTTTCTTGCCTTCAAGCAATGCCGTTACCAGTGCACCGTTAAAGGTATCTCCCGCAGCAATAGTATCAATGGCTTTAACCTTAAAGCCCGGCACCCGACGACCTTCGCCGTTTAGGCTCGCCCATACGCCACGGCTGCCAAGGGTGATAATCACGGTGCCGATACCTTTTTCATGCAGCGCTTTTGCAGCACGAGAAGCATCGTCGTCATTTTCGACGCGAATACCCGTCAGCTTTTCGGCTTCCGTTTCGTTTGGTGTGATGATATCCACCAGCGCCAGCAGTTCGTCTGATAATACACGGGCAGGCGCAGGATTAAGTACGACAGTGGTATGATTTTCATGCGCAATTTTCGCGGCGGCCAGCACGCTTTCGACTGGCGATTCCAGCTGCATGAGCAGCGCTTGTGCATTCGCAATAATATCGTGCTGAGCTTCGACGCGTTCCGCCGTCAGCGCTGCATTCGCGCCCGCATGAATACCGATGACATTCTCACCTTCCGCATTGACGAAAATCAGCGCCACGCCGGTAGACTCACCCGCAACCACGCTTACCGGCGCAACATCAATGTTATCGCTGGCCAGCTGTTTGCGTACCCGCTCGCCGGTGTCGTCATCGCCCGTGCAGGCAATAAACGCGATATGCGCTCCGCTACGTCCAGCGGCAACGGCCTGGTTTGCCCCCTTACCGCCGAATGCCACCTGGTATTGATTGCCCGTGACGGTTTCGCCCGGTGTCGGGAACGTTTCAAGGTTAAGAATGTGATCGACATTAATACTGCCAAGGACGACGAGGTTGCCTGCGGTTTTCATGTATTGAGGTGTCCATCTGAGAGCGCCACCGGTGTTACCCGGTGGCGTATGCCACACTTTTCTTTATTTGGTGTCCCTCAGGCAGCCAGCGACTGCCTGATTCGCCTTTTACTGCTTGATGACCAGCTTCAGGTCAACTGGATATTTGGCCTGAACTTTTTCGCCCTTCAGCACTTTGTCGGCAGTTTCAACGCCAGTCGCGCCAATCTGCTCAGGCAGCTGAGCGATGGTCGCAGCCAGTTTGCCATCATTTACTGCTTTTTCACCATCTGGCGTGCCATCAAATCCGACAACCATCACATCAGATTTACCTGCAGTCTGCAGAGCACGCAGCGCACCCAGCGCCATTTCATCGTTCTGTGCGAATACCGCCTGCACATCAGGGTGCGCGGTCAGCAGGTTCTGCATCACGTTCAGACCTTTAGTGCGATCGAAGTCTGCCGGCTGGCTAGCCAGTACGTTAAATTTATGCGCAGCCACGGCCTGCTGGAAGCCTTCGCCACGTTCACGGGCAGCGGAAGTACCGGCAATCCCCTGCAGCTCGATAACTTTCGCGCCTTCACCTGCTTTCTTCGCAATATAGTCACCGGCAATTTTACCACCCAGCACGTTATCAGACGCAATGTGGCTCACAACTTCGCCTTTCGTTGCCTGACGGTCCAGGGTGATTACCGGGATTTTCGCCTGGTTTGCCATCTTAACGGCGTTACCAACCGCGTCAGAATCGGTTGGGTTGATCAATAGAATCTTGGTGCCACGAACGGTTAAGTCCTGAACGTTAGCCAATTCTTTCGCCGGGTTGTTCTGAGAATCCAGTACGACCAGGTTATAGCCCAGTTTGTCCGCTTCTTTCTGCGCGCCGTCCTTCAGGGAAACGAAGAACGGGTTATTCAGCGTTGAGACCACCAGCGCGATGGTGTCTTTTGCCATAGCGTTAGCACTTACGGTTGCGCTCAGCGCGACAGCAGAAACCAGGGTAGCCAGTTTTTTCATGTTCATATCTAAGATGTCCTGTAGTGTCGTCAGTTACTGTTTTTTGTTGTCTACCAGTACCGCCAGCAAAATCACCACTGCCTTAACGATCATCTGGTAATAGGAGGAAACACCCAATAAATTCAAACCATTATTCAGGAAACCGAGGATCAGTGCGCCGATCAATGTCCCAACAATGCGACCTTTACCGCCCGCAAGACTCGTACCACCCAGCACCACTGCCGCAATGGCGTCCAGCTCATATCCCGTCCCCGCCGTTGGCTGCGCAGAAGAGAGACGCGCCACTTCGATGATGCCCGCCAGAGACGCCAGCAGACCGCACAGGGAGTAAACGATAATTTTAACTTTATTAACGCTGATGCCAGACAGACGGGTTGCCGCTTCGTTGCCACCCAGCGCATAGATATAACGGCCCAGGCGGGTGTGATGCAGCATGTACCATGCCGCCAGGAAGACGATAGCCATAATCCAGACCGGCGTCGGAATACCCAGCGGGCGACCAATACCAAACCAGCCAAACAGATCGGCGTTATCCGTAAACCCGGTGTTAACAGGGCTACCGTTGGTGTAGACCATGGTCACACCGCGCAGCAGCAACATCATCACCAGCGTCGCGATAAACGCCTGCACGCGGCCTTTCGCCACAATCACACCGGTAACGGCACCAATCGCCGCGCCCGCTGCGAGTGCAGCTGCAACGGCCACCAGCGCGTTGACTTCAATTCCTACAATCGAAGCGGCAATCGCACCGGTGAGCGCCAGCAGGGAACCGACGGACAGATCGATACCCGAAGTCAAAATCACCAGCGTCATCCCGACCGCCATAATGGCGTTTACGGATGTTTGCTGAAGAATGTTGAACAGGTTATTTACGGTGAAAAAGTTCGGGCTCATGGTGGACACAATCGCGATAAGCACCAGCAGGGCAATCAGCGATTTTTGTTCCAGCAGCCATGCCTTGGTGAAATAACGGCGACCAGAAACAGCCTGGGTAGTCATCTTCTTACTCCTGATTCACGCGATTAAGCTTGCCCACAGCGGCAGCCATCAGAACTTCCTGGGTGGCCTGCTCGCGAGTGAATTCACCGCCGAGATGCCCTTCATGCATGACGATAATGCGATCGCTCATGCCTAATACTTCTGGCATCTCGGAAGAGACCAGAATGATACTCAGACCGTCGGCCTTGAACTGGTTAATCAGCTGATAGATCTCTTTCTTCGCGCCAACGTCCACGCCACGCGTTGGCTCATCAAGGATCAACACTTTCGGGCGCGTCATTAAGCCACGCGCAATCGCCACTTTCTGCTGATTACCACCGGACAACAGGCCAATTGCCTGCTCCATCGACGGCGTCTTGACGTTAAAGAGACGGATAAAATCGCTGACCGCCTGCTGTTCGTCCTTGTGTTTCAGGGTACCGCCGCTATGGCTAAAATAGCGCAGCGCAGTAAGCGACATGTTTTCTTTTACCGACATGCCGAGCACTAAGCCATCGCGCTTGCGGTCTTCGGAGATATAGACGATACCGTTCGCGAGGCCATCCTGCGGCGAGCGAGTCACTACTTCATGACCGTCGAGAGTGACATACCCGCTGGATCGCGGCAGCGCACCGTAAAGCACTTTCATCAGCTCGGTACGGCCTGCACCCATCAGGCCCGCCACGCCCAGGATCTCGCCCTGGCGCAGGGTAAAGGTCACGTCGTTCACGCCCGGACCGCAGAGGTTATCCACCTTCAGGCGGATCTCACCGGGTGCTTTATCCAGATGCGGATACTGATCTTCGAGCTTACGTCCCACCATCATTTCAATCAGCGAATCTTCGGTCAGCGTCGCCACTTCACGTTCGGCAATAAACTGTCCGTCGCGGAAGACGGTAACGTCGTCGCAGATTTCGAAGATCTCTTTCATGCGGTGGGAGATATAGACAATCCCGCGCCCCTGCGATTTCAACTCGCGGATAACGCGGAAAAGAGATTCGGTTTCGGTATCGGTCAGGGCGTCGGTCGGTTCATCCATAATGATGACCTTTGACTCAAAGCTCAGCACCTTCGCGATTTCCACCATCTGCTGATCGCCAATGGAGAGGTCACCGACCAGGCGATCGCTCTTAAAGCGCAGGTTCAGCTTAGCCAGCAGTTTGTCTGCTTCGGCATACATGGTTTTCCAGTCGATTTTGCCAAAACGGTTAACAAACTCACGGCCGAGGAAGATGTTCTCCGCAATCGTCAGCTGCGGGATGAGGTTCAGCTCCTGGTGGATGATACCGATACCCGCTTCCTGAGAAGATTTGGGGCCGTTGAATGTGGTCTCTTTACCCAACCACACCAGCGAACCGGCATCACGTTGATAGATCCCGGTCAGCACTTTCATCATGGTGGATTTGCCGGCACCGTTTTCGCCCACCAGCGCCATGACGCGTCCGGCATAGACGTTCAGTGCCGCACCGGAAAGGGCTTTTACGCCCGGGAACGACTTATCGATCCCTTTAAGTTGCAGTAATGCGTCCATGATGGCCTCAGAAAGTGACGCCAGCACAGAGAATGATATTCGCATACGGGGAACACTCCCCGCTGCGAATCACCGCCTGACTGTCTGCGGTTTGTTGTTTGAACTGTTCGTGCGTTGTGTAACGAATTTCTATGGTGTTTCCCTGGTGTTGTTGCAGTTGCTCAATGTGGCTGAGCAACGTTTCGTGGAGCTGCGGATTATGTTGTTTGATTTCCGTCGCGAGAATGGCCGCCTCAACCTGCATCTCAGCCGTCACCACTTCCAGTACCTGCATAAACGAAGGAACACCTTGCGTTAACGCCATGTCGATACGGGCTGTGCTGCGCGGAACCGGTAAGCCTGCATCGCAAACTACCAGCGTATCGGTATGCCCAAGACGGGAAATAACCGATGAGATTTCTGAGTTGAGATTCGTGCCTTTCTTCATTTTCTTGCTCCACTAGCGAAACGTTTCGCTGAAATCAGTTTAGTCTCAAGAGTGTTCAGAAAACCACCATGACGTAACAGATTTGTGATCGATGTCGAAACGTTTCGCTAAGTGAAATGCAGGGGAGGTAAATGCAAAACGGTAACCCTTGGGTTACCGTTTTTATGTTTGCGCCCTCTCTCTGTGGGAGAGGGCATCAGGCCGAATAGAGACTTAAATCTCGACCTGTGTTCCAAGCTCAATCACGCGGTTAGGTGGGATCTCAAACTGGTCAGGCGCACGCAGGGCGTTACGCTGCAGGATAAGATAAAGCTTGCCGCGCAGGCGCAGATACCATGGACGCTTGCCAATGATCAGCGACTCGTGGGACATAAAGAACGACGTCTCCATCATGCGGCAGCTCAGCCCTTCCAGACCGCAGCGGTGGAAGACCTCTTCCACGTTCGGCGTCTCGCGCCAGCCGTAGCTTGCCACCACGCGCCAGAATGTTGGCGACAGTTGTTCGATCTGCACGCGACGCACGTTATGGACATACGGCGCATCTTCGGTACGCAGCGTCAGCAGGATCACCCGCTCATGCAGCACCTTGTTGTGCTTGAGGTTATGCATTAGCGCGAACGGGATCACGTTCAATGCACGAGACATATACACCGCCGTGCCCGGCACGCGCACCGGCGGGGATTTCTCCAGCGAGGCAATCATGGCCTCCAGAGAGTTACCGTGCTCATGCATGCGGCGCAGCAAACGGAAACGCTCGCTTTTCCATGTGGTCATGACGATAAACATTACCAGACCCAGCGTTAACGGCAGCCAGCCGCCGGAGACAATCTTGTCGAGGTTCGCCGAGAACAGCGGCACGTCGATACACAGGAAGCCCACCAGGATCATCCCTACGAGGAATTTATTCCAGTGCCAGTTACGGTACGCCACGGTGGTGGAGAGAATCGACGTCAGCACCATCGTACCGGTCACGGCGATACCGTATGCCGCTGCCAGGTTGCTGGAGTGTTCAAAGCTGACGATAACAATGACAACCGCAAAATAGAGCAGCCAGTTAATGAACGGAATGTAAATCTGGCCTGACTCCATTTCTGACGTATGGATGATGCGCATGGGAGAGAGATAGCCCAAGCGCACGGCCTGACGCGTCAACGAGAACACCCCCGAAATCACCGCCTGAGAAGCAATTACCGTCGCCAGGGTCGCGAGGATCAGCATAGGCACCAGCGCCCAGTCCGGGGCTAGCAGAAAGAACGGGTTCTTAATGGCCTCAGGGTGTTTAAGCAGCAGCGCCCCCTGGCCGAAGTAGTTCAGCACCAGTGACGGCAATACGACGGTAAACCATGCCACGCGAATAGGCAGCTTCCCGAAGTGACCCATGTCAGCATACAGCGCTTCAACACCGGTAATAGAGAGCACTACCGCGCCCAGCGCCACGAAGGACACCACTTTATATTCAAGGAAGAAATGTATAGCCCAGTACGGGTTCAGCGCGTGCAGCACGTCCGGGTTAGCAATAATGCTGCGTAAACCCAGCGCCGCAAGGATCAGGAACCAGGCCAGCATAATCGGCGCGAACAGTTTCCCCACCAGCCCGGTACCGTGTTTCTGGATAACGAACAGCAGCGTGAGCACAATGATGGCTAGCGGGACCACCCACGCATCGAGCTGCGGCGCGATAATCTCAAGCCCTTCTATCGCCGAGAGCACCGAAATGGCCGGTGTGATAACCACCTCTCCGTAGAAGAAGCTCCCGCCAATCAGACCGATGATCACCAATACCGACGTCATTCTGGCGGACGTGTTGCGTCCTGCAAGCGACATTAGGGTCAGAATACCGCCTTCACCTGCGTTATCAGCACGCATAACGAAGGAGAGATATTTTACAGAAACTACCAGGATCAGCAGCCAGAAGATGAGAGACAGGAAGCCAAAAACAGCGTCACGTTCAACACCAAAACCAAACTGGCCGGACAGACATTCACGAAGCGTATAAAGCGGGCTGGTGCCAATATCACCGTAGACAACCCCGATCGCCGCAAGCGTTATAGCGGGTAATGATTGCTTATTATCAGTGCTCATAGACTAGTCTTTTCGTTTAAATAACAAATGTGTGCTTAGTCCCTTGGCCCACAAAAAGGCGCACAGTATGCACGATTCACTGCAAAATCGTACCCCTAAATGCAACCGCATTAATGTAGCGCAAAGAAAATTGCGCCGCACTTCAGTCTATTACCAGCCCTGACTGAAACGTCTATACTCGCTTCAATTGGCCGCCACGACGGCGAAAGGATGCAAAACTATTATGGCTCACTCACATTTATTAGCAGAAAGAATTTCCCGCCTCAGCAGCGCGCTGGAAAAAGGCCTTTTCGAGCGTAGCCACGCTATTCGTCTCTGTTTGCTGGCGGCGTTAAGTGGCGAAAGCGTATTTCTGCTCGGCCCCCCAGGCATTGCAAAAAGCCTGATTGCCCGCAGGCTGAAGTTTGCCTTCCAGAATGCACGCGCCTTTGAATACCTAATGACCCGCTTCTCCACGCCGGAAGAGGTTTTCGGTCCGCTTTCTATTCAGGCATTGAAAGATGAGGGTCGCTATCAGCGTCTGACAGAAGGTTATCTGCCGGAAGCAGAGATTGTTTTCCTCGATGAGATCTGGAAAGCCGGTCCGGCCATTCTGAACACCCTGCTCACGGCAATTAACGAACGTCGGTTTCGTAATGGTGCAAGCGAAGAGAAAATCCCGATGCGCCTGCTGGTGGCCGCATCAAACGAACTGCCAGAATCCGACAGCAGCCTGGAAGCATTGTATGACCGTATGCTCATCCGCCTGTGGCTTGATAAAGTACAGGATAAATCGAACTTCCGCTCTATGCTGGTGAGCCAGCAGGATGAGAATGAAAACCCGGTGCCCGCTTCACTGCAGGTCACGGATGAAGAGTATCAACAGTGGCAATTAGATATTGGCAATATAAAATTGCCAGACGCGGTCTTTGAGCTGATCTTCATGCTGCGCCAGCAGCTTGATTTACTGCCTTCAGCGCCATACGTCTCTGACCGTCGCTGGAAAAAAGCGATCCGTCTGTTGCAGGCGAGCGCCTTATTCAGCGGGCGTGACGCCATTGCACCTATCGATCTCATCCTGTTGAAAGACTGCCTTTGGCATGATGCAGAAGGCATGAATTTGATGCAGCAGCAGCTTGAAATATTGATGACCGGGCACGCCTGGAACCAGCAGTCGATGCTCAATAAACTGGGCGCAATAGCCCAGCGGCGCATCCAGCTTCAGCAGCAGCAGAGCGATAAAACAGCGCTCAAAGTGAACCGTCTGGGTGGTATGTTTTCCCGTAAACCGCACTATGAACTGCCTGCTGAACTGACCAGCGCAACGCTGACGCTGTTGCTCCAGCAGCCGCTCAAACTTCATGACATGCAGGTGGTCCATATTACGATTGAACGCGAAGCGCTGGCGCTATGGCTCGATAAGAGCGGCGAGATCCGCGGCAAGCTCAACGGTATCGGTTTTGCACAGCCGCTCACCATGGAAGTGGACAGCAGCCAGCATCTGGTGCTCCGCGACGTAAGCCTGCAGGGATCGCGTCTTGCGCTGCCCGGAACCGCTTCGGATAGCGTGCCGGAAGAGATTAAGCAACAGCTGGAAGCGCTGGATACCGAATGGCACCAGCAGCACACGCGCTTTAGCGAACAGCAAAAATGCCTCTTTATTCATAGCGACTGGTTAGGTCGCATCGAAGCCAGCCTGCAGGATGTGAGCACGCAGATCAAACAGGCACGTCAATGCTAACGCTGGACACGCTCAACGTCATGCTGGCGGTGAGTGAAGAAGGGTTGATCGAAGAGGTTGTGATTACCCTTCTTGCATCACCACAGCTGGCGGCATTTTTTGAAAAATTCCCCAAGCTCAAAAAAGCGATGACCGACGATCTGCCGCGCTGGCGGGATAACATGCGAAAACGCTTCAAAGAAACGGAAGTCCCACCGGAGCTGACGGAAGAGGTCGCCTGTTATCAGCAGTGTCAGCGGCTTTCAGCACCCCAGTTTATCGTCCAGCTACCGCAAACCCTGTCGCTACTCGATAAGGTTCACTCCCCGTTTGCCAGCCAGGCCAGAGCGCTTGCCACGGATAACGCCATTTTTACTCCGGCGCTACATACCCTGTTCTTACAGCGCTGGCGGCTCAGTCTGGTTGTTCAGGCCACAACGCTCAATCAGCAGCTGCTGGAAGAAGAGCGCGAACAGTTGCTCAGTGAAGTTCAGGAACGTATGACGTTGAGCGGCCAGCTGGAGCAGGTGCTGGTGGAAAATGAAAACGCCGCCGGACGACTCTGGGATATGAGCGCCGGGCAGTTACGGCGCGGCGATTACCAGCTGATCGTCAAATATGGAGACTTTCTGGCACAGCAGCCGGAACTTATGAAGCTTGCGGAACAGCTTGGCCGCTCGCGGGAGGCTAAATCCGTCCCAAAGAAAGATGCGCCGATGGAAACCTTCCGCACTCTGGTGCGTGAACCGGCAACCGTGCCCGAACAGGTCGATGGACTCCAGCAAAGTGATGACATTTTGCGCCTGTTACCGACCGAACTTAGCACGCTGGGGATGACCGAGCTGGAATATGAATTTTACCGTCGGCTAGTGGAGAAGCAGCTTCTCACCTACCGGCTGCAGGGCGAATCCTGGCGTGAAAAACTCAGCCAGCGTCCCGTCATCCATCAGGATTTTGATGAACAGCCGCGCGGGCCCTTTATTGTGTGCGTAGATACGTCCGGTTCGATGGGCGGTTTTAACGAGCAGTGTGCAAAAGCGTTCTGCCTTGCCCTGATGCGCGTGGCGCTCGCCGATCGACGCCGCTGCTTTATCATGCTCTTTTCTAGCGAAGTGGTGGGCTATGAACTGACAAACCAGCAGGGTATCGAACAGGCGATCCGCTTTTTAAGCCAGCGCTTTCGCGGCGGTACCGATCTGGCCAGCTGTTTTCGCAGCATAGTTGAGCGCATGCAGGGCGGTGACTGGTACGACGCTGACGCGGTGGTGATTTCAGATTTTATCGCCCAGCGGCTGCCGGATGATGTGGTGAATAAAGTGAAGGAGTTGCAGCGGGTGCATCAGCACCGCTTCCATGCCGTTGCGATGTCAGCACATGGAAAACCCGGCATCATGCGCATTTTCGATCATATCTGGCGCTTTGATACCGGGTTACGCAGCCGCCTGCTCAGACGCTGGCGGCGTTAATTAAAGCAGGGAACTGACGCTTTCACGTACCTGCTGTGGCCAGACACCGCACTGCACCTGACCGATATGCGAAAGCTGTAGCAGCAGCATTGTCAGGCGGGACTGACCAATCCCCCCACCGATAGTCTGCGGCATTTCACCGCGCAGCAGCGCCTGATGCCACTCAAGCTGCAGACGATCTTCATCGCCGGTCACCGCCAACTGGCGTTTCAGCGCATCAGCATCCACGCGGATCCCCATGGAAGAAAGCTCAAATGCATCTTCCAGAATCGGGTTCCAGACCAGAATATCACCGTTCAGACCGGCCAATTCACCTTCGCCCGTCGTGCTCCAGTCATCATAATCCGGTGCTCGTACGTCGTGCCGCTTGCCATCAGACAGCTTGCCGCCGATCCCAATAAGGAAAACAGCGCCCAACTCTTTAGCGATCGCACGCTCACGGCCTTTGGCATCCAGATCCGGGAAACGGCTCAGCAGTTCCTGGCTGTGAACAAAGTGGATCGATTCCGGCAGGAACGGTGTCAGACCAAACTCTTTGCTTACAGCCGCTTCGGTGGCTTTGATGCCTGCATAGATCGCCTCTACGGTCGCTTTCAACGTACCAACATGACGCTCGCCATCCCCCATTACGCGCTCCCAGTCCCACTGGTCAACATACACAGAGTGAATGGCAGTAAGGCGGTCTTCATCGGGGCGAAGGGCTTTCATGTGCGTGTACAGCCCTTCGCCCGCGCTGAAGTCGTGTTGTCCCAGCGTTTGACGCTTCCACTTCGCCAGGGAATGAACCACTTCGAACTGTGCGTCTGGCAGCGTTTTCACTTTCACCTGTACCGCTTTTTCGCATCCGGACAAGTTATCCTGCGTCCCGTCGCCCACGCGGCTAAGAATGGGAGCCTGGACTTCAACCAGACCAAGATTATCTTCCAGCTGGCGGGAAAAATGGGATTTAACGAAACTGATCTGGCGTTGTTTTGCGATGTAAGCGGTTTTCATTATTTAAACTCCTGCGTCCTGTTGGTAATGATTAAGCAACAGAAACGGCACTACATTCAATAATCAAACAACAAAAAGGCGACTTCACTTTTGATTCAATAAATTATGACGCTAGAATAGAAAGATTCATTAATCTTCATAAGAAAAAGCTATGGAAAATTATCAGATCGATAATCTGGACCGCGGCATCCTGGAGGCCTTAATGGCCAATGCACGCACCGCCTACGCCGAACTGGCGAAACAGTTTGGCGTCAGCCCGGGTACCATTCACGTTCGGGTAGAGAAAATGAAGCAGGCCGGAATCATTACCGGCGCGCGTATTGACGTCAGCCCTAAACACCTGGGTTATGATGTTTGCTGCTTCATTGGCATTATTCTTAAAAGCGCCAAAGATTATCCCTCTGCCCTGGCGAAACTGAACGCACTCGATGAAGTTACGGAGGCGTACTACACCACCGGGCACTACAGCATCTTCATCAAAGTCATGTGTCGATCGATTGACGCCCTCCAGCAGGTACTTATCAACAAGATCCAAACAATCGATGAAATTCAGTCCACCGAGACGTTGATCTCCCTGCAAAACCCGATCATGCGTACCATCCGACCATGATCGGGCAATTTCATTCCCACATTTTCCACAGGTAGATCCCAGCTCGTTCACAGCGTACAATGTCCGCCTCTTTATCTGAGCGAGCGATCAATGGCGGACATTACTCTTATCAGTGGCAGCACCCTGGGCGGCGCGGAATACGTGGCAGAACACCTGGCCGAGAAGCTGGAAGATGCGGGCTTTTCCACCCAAACTCTGCACGGGCCGTTGCTTGAAGATCTCCCGACTGATGGGGTCTGGCTGCTGATTACCTCCACGCACGGCGCGGGCGATCTTCCGGATAATCTGCAACCTTTATATGACGAACTGCTGGAACAACAGCCTGACCTGTCAAACGTCCGTTTTGGCGCGGTGGGTATCGGCAGCCGTGAATATGACACCTTCTGCGGTGCGATCGAGAAAGTCGAAGCCGCTGTCACAACCTGTGGTGCCAAAAAAGTGGGTGAAACGCTGAAGATCAACATCCTCGATCATGATATTCCGGAGGATCCGGCCGAGATCTGGCTGGATGAATGGAAAAATTTACTCAAAAACGATTAAAGATCGTGCAAACAGATGTGGATAACTCTGGTTAAAAGCTCGTATTAACCCGTAGTTATCCAACGAATAACTCTGTAGCCATTTCTGGCCTGTGTATAAAGTGCCATTTTGATCCCAGCTTATACTGGCCAGGATCACCGATCACTCACAGCAAACGATCCTTTCTAACTGCATGATCTTATTTACGAGATCGGGCTTATCCACAGAAGTCCTCGATCCTAATAAGAGATCACAATAGAACAGATCTCTAAATAAAAAGATCTTCTTTTTAATAGCCCAGGATCCCAATGCTTTCTCGAAAGACTAAAGTTGAGTAGAATCCACGGCCCGGGCTTCAATCCATTTTCATACCGCTTTACGCGAGGCAGACCACCATGTTTTATCAGGATCCTTTTGACGTCATCATCATTGGCGGGGGTCATGCAGGCACTGAGGCCGCAATGGCCGCAGCGCGAATGGGTCAGCAGACCCTGCTTTTGACACACAATATCGACACGCTGGGACAAATGTCTTGTAATCCGGCGATTGGCGGCATTGGGAAAGGACACCTGGTAAAAGAAGTGGATGCACTTGGCGGCCTGATGGCGAAAGCGATCGATCGGGCGGGTATTCAGTTTAGGATACTAAACGCCAGCAAAGGCCCCGCAGTCCGTGCGACGCGAGCTCAGGCAGACCGCGTGCTTTACCGTCAGGCCATACGTACCGCGCTGGAGAACCAGCCAAACCTGATGATCTTCCAGCAGGCGGTAGAAGATCTTATCGTTGAGAACGATCGTGTTGTTGGCGCAGTGACCCAGATGGGACTTAAGTTCCGTGCGAAAGCGGTCGTGCTGACCGTCGGGACATTCCTGGACGGTAAAATTCATATCGGTTTGGATAACTACAGCGGTGGCCGTGCTGGCGATCCGCCGTCGATCCCCCTTTCTCGCCGTCTGCGTGAACTGCCGCTGCGCGTCAGCCGTCTGAAAACCGGTACACCGCCGCGTATCGATGCGCGCACCATTGATTTCAGCGTGCTGGCACAACAGCATGGTGATAACCCGATGCCGGTGTTCTCGTTCATGGGCAATGCGGCTCAACATCCGCAGCAGGTGCCGTGCTACATCACGTATACCAACGAAAAAACCCACGACGTGATCCGCAATAACCTCGATCGCAGCCCAATGTACGCTGGCGTGATCGAAGGGATCGGCCCGCGTTACTGCCCGTCGATCGAAGACAAAGTGATGCGCTTTGCCGATCGTAACCAGCACCAGATCTTCCTGGAGCCAGAAGGACTGACGTCCAACGAAATTTATCCGAACGGTATCTCCACCAGCCTGCCGTTTGATGTGCAGATGCAAATTGTTCGCTCAATGCAGGGTATGGAGAACGCGAAAATTGTTCGTCCAGGCTACGCTATTGAGTACGATTTCTTCGATCCGCGTGACCTGAAGCCAACCCTGGAAAGCAAGTTTATTCAGGGCCTGTTCTTCGCAGGCCAAATTAACGGCACCACCGGTTACGAAGAAGCGGCCGCTCAGGGTCTGCTTGCGGGCCTGAACGCCGCGCGCTTCTCCGCTGAAAAAGAGGGCTGGGCACCCGGCCGTTCACAGGCGTATCTGGGCGTGCTGGTTGACGATCTCTGTACTCTGGGTACCAAAGAACCGTACCGCATGTTTACCTCACGTGCGGAATATCGCCTGATGCTGCGCGAAGACAACGCCGATCTGCGTCTGACCGAAATGGGTCGTGAGCTGGGTCTGGTGGATGACGAACGATGGGCGCGCTTCAACCAGAAGCTGGAACGCATCGAGCAGGAACGTCAGCGTCTGAAAACGACCTGGGTTAACCCGCAGGCGGAATCCGCTGCCGAAGTGAACGCTCACTTAACTGCGCCGCTCTCTCGCGAAGCCAGTGGCGAAGATTTGCTGCGCCGTCCTGAAGTGACCTATGAGAACCTGGTGAAACTCACCCCGTTCGCTCCAGGCCTTGCTGATACTGAAGCGGCTGAACAGGTCGAAATTCAGGTGAAATACGAAGGCTATATCGCGCGTCAGCAGGATGAGATCGAAAAACAGCAGCGCAACGAAAACACGCTGCTGCCAGAGATGCTGGACTATCGTCAGGTGACAGGGCTTTCCAACGAAGTGATCGCCAAACTGAACGATCATAAACCGGTGTCAATCGGCCAGGCATCCCGTATCTCTGGCGTCACGCCGGCGGCGATTTCGATTCTGCTGGTGTGGCTGAAAAAGCAAGGTATGCTGCGCCGCAGCGCGTAACATTTGAAAATCGCCCGGTGGCGCTGCGCTTACCGGGCATACAGAACTCCGTAGGGCGGGCTAGCCAAGCGCCACCCGCCGTTAAGCATCTCAACAGGTATCCTCCGTGCTCAATAAACTTTCTCGTCTGCTGGATGAAGCAGGCATTTCGCTCACCGATCATCAGAAAAATCAGCTGGTGGCTTATGTCGATATGCTGAACAAATGGAACAAAGCGTACAACCTGACCTCCGTACGCGATCCCAACGAGATGTTGATTCGCCATATTCTCGATAGCATTGTTGTTGCGCCTTATCTGACTGGAACACGTTTTATCGACGTTGGTACGGGACCGGGTCTGCCGGGTATCCCGCTGTCTATTGTCCGCCCTGAGAGTCACTTCACCCTACTGGATAGCCTTGGCAAGCGTGTACGTTTCTTACGTCAGGTACAGCATGAACTGAAACTTGAGAACATCACGCCTGTGCAGAGCAGGGTAGAGGCGTTTCCGGCCGAGCCGCCGTTTGATGGGGTCATCAGTCGCGCATTTGCCTCGCTCAATGACATGGTGAGCTGGTGCAAGCATTTGCCTGCAGAAAAGGGGCGTTTCTATGCACTGAAAGGACTTGTTCCTGCAGACGAAATTGAACAGTTGCCGGACGGTTTTGCGGTTGAATCCATCGAGAAATTATGGGTTCCTCATCTCGACGGTGAGCGCCATTTGGTGATTCTTAAGCCAAACAATTTTTAAAAATTAAATAAATAATGGGGAATTTGTGCTGTTCTTATTGTGTTAAAAAGCAGCGCTTATCCGGGCATTTTTCCGAAGTATATTTAACCTTGTTGTTACCATGGGTTTTCTTACAGTTAACGTTATGAGTATTGTTTACTCTGAAGATAGTCAACTCTGAAAATATCAGTCTGCTAAAAGTAGAAAGTGGCAACAAGAATGTAATGTTAAATATTTATTAAGAATGTCAATAAAAGGTTTTTGTTGTATACAGGGTTGTTTTGAAAATAGTTACGGTATTTTATCTTTAATTTCAAAAAGATGACGTTGAGCGATTTACGTCTTTGATAAATACAACCTTATCGTAAATGTGTATTTTGTGATCTCGTGCACGCTTTGTAGTCAACGTTTTCGCGCTGTTTGCAGTTTTGTCCGAAGGTCGATGCTTTCGTCAAAAGTTAAAAAATAGCGGCGGGGAAAAATATTTAAACATTTATTCACCTTTTCGCTACTTAATGTTTGAAATCACGGGTGCGCACCGTATAATTTGACCGCTTTTTGATGCTTGACTCTGAGCCCTAAAGGACGTTTTATACGACACGCGACATACCTCGAAGGGAGCAGGAGTAAAAACGTGATGTCTGTGTCGCTCTTGAGTCGAAACGTTGCTCGTAAGCTTCTGTTCATTCAGTTTCTGGCTGTGATAGCAAGTGGACTGCTGTTTAGCCTCAAAGACCCCTTCTGGGGCATCTCCGCCGTGTGCGGGGGTTTGGCGGTGGTTCTGCCAAACATGTTGTTTATGATTTTTGCCTGGCGTCATCAGGCGCATACACCCGCCAAAGGCCGCGTGGCCTGGTCCTTCGCTCTCGGCGAAGTGTGTAAGGTGTTGCTGACCTTTGCTCTACTGGTGATGGCGCTGGCGGTTTTGAAAGTGGTATTCATGCCGCTGATAGTTACGTGGGTTTTGGTGCTGGTGGTACAAGTTCTGGCTCCAGCTGTAATCAATAACAAAGGGTAAAAGGCATCATGGCTTCAGAAAATATGACGCCGCAGGATTACATAGGTCACCATCTGAACAACCTTCAGTTGGACCTGCGTACATTCTCGCTGGTGGATCCGCATAACCCCCCGGCCACCTTCTGGACGATCAACATCGACTCCATGTTCTTCTCGGTGGTTTTGGGTCTTCTGTTCCTGGCCATGTTCCGCGGTGTTGCTAAAAGAGCGACCAGCGGTGTTCCAGGGAAATTCCAGACGTTCGTTGAGATGATCATCGGCTTCGTGCATGGCAGCGTTAAAGACATGTACCATGGCAAGAGCAAACTGATTGCTCCGCTGGCCCTGACCGTGTTCGTTTGGGTCTTCCTGATGAACCTGATGGACCTGCTGCCTATCGACCTTCTGCCGTTTATCGGCGAGCACATCTTCGGTCTGCCTGCACTGCGTGTTGTTCCGTCTGCGGACGTCAACATCACTCTGTCGATGGCGCTGGGCGTATTTATCCTGATTCTTTTCTACAGCATCAAAATGAAAGGCGTAAGCGGCTTTGTGAAAGAGCTTACCTTGCAGCCGTTCAACCACTGGGCGTTTATTCCGGTCAACCTGATCCTGGAAGGCGTTAGCCTGCTGTCCAAACCTGTTTCACTGGGTCTGCGACTGTTCGGCAACATGTATGCGGGTGAGCTGATTTTCATTCTGATCGCGGGTCTTCTGCCGTGGTGGTCACAGTGGATTCTTAATGTGCCATGGGCCATTTTCCACATCCTGATCATTACGCTGCAAGCCTTTATCTTCATGGTTCTGACGATCGTCTATCTGTCGATGGCGTCTGAAGAGCACTGATTTTTTACCAACACTACTACGTTTTAATTGAAACAAACTGGAGACTGTCATGGAAAACCTGAATATGGATCTGCTGTACATGGCTGCCGCTGTGATGATGGGTCTGGCGGCTATCGGTGCTGCGATCGGTATCGGCATCCTCGGGGGCAAATTCCTGGAAGGCGCAGCGCGTCAACCGGATCTGATTCCTCTGCTGCGTACTCAGTTCTTTATCGTTATGGGTCTGGTGGATGCAATCCCAATGATCGCTGTAGGTCTGGGTCTGTACGTGATGTTTGCTGTCGCGTAGTAGTAGTTTTAAAACCCCAAGCCACAGAAATTAAAGAGGTATTGTGCTGTGAACATGAACGCAACAATCCTCGGCCAGGCCATCGCGTTTATTCTCTTTGTCTGGTTCTGCATGAAGTATGTATGGCCGCCAT
The DNA here is from genome assembly GCF_036903355.1 of Enterobacter sp. UNJFSC 003. Classification (NCBI taxonomy): domain Bacteria; kingdom Pseudomonadati; phylum Pseudomonadota; class Gammaproteobacteria; order Enterobacterales; family Enterobacteriaceae; genus Enterobacter; species Enterobacter sp. UNJFSC 003. The sequence goes on along the minus strand of NZ_JBAKHK010000005.1, from coordinate 242,011 downwards.
TAATGGCAGCCATCGAAAAACGTCAGAAAGAAATTGCTGACGGTCTGGCTTCTGCAGAACGCGCTAAGAAAGATTTGGACCTTGCACAGGCCAACGCGACAGACCAGCTGAAAAAAGCGAAAGCGGAAGCTCAGGTAATCATTGAACAGGCTAACAAACGCCGTTCTCAGATCCTGGACGAAGCCAAAGCTGAAGCAGAACAGGAACGTACTAAGATCGTGACACAAGCTCAGGCTGAAATTGATGCAGAGCGTAAACGTGCCCGTGAAGAACTGCGTAAGCAGGTTGCGATTCTGGCTGTTGCTGGCGCCGAGAAGATCATCGAACGTTCCGTGGATGAAGCTGCTAACAGCGACATCGTGGACAAACTTGTCGCTGAACTGTAAGGAGGGAGGGGCTGATGTCTGAATTTGTTACGGTAGCTCGCCCCTACGCCAAAGCAGCTTTTGACTTTGCTGTCGAACACCAAAATGTCGATCGCTGGCAGGATATGCTGGCGTTTGCCGCTGAGGTGACGAAAAACGAACAAATGGCCGAGTTGCTGTCTGGTGCTTTAGCACCTGATACCCTCGCCGCGTCGTTTATCGCCGTGTGCGGAGAGCAACTGGATGCCAACGGCCAAAACCTGATTAAGGTTATGGCTGAGAATGGTCGTCTGCGTGTGCTCCCAGATGTTCTTGAGCAGTTTGAGCACTTACGTGCGCTGAGTGAAGCTACTGCAGAAGTTGAAGTAACGTCTGCAACTGAACTGAGTAATGAACAGCTTGCGAAAATCACCGCCGCGATGGAAAAACGTCTGTCACGCAAAGTTAAGCTGAATTGCAAAATCGATAAGTCTGTAATGGCAGGCGTAATCATCCGTTCGGGTGATATGGTCATTGATGGCAGCGTACGCGGCCGTCTTGAACGCCTTGCAGACGTCTTGCAGTCTTAAGGGGACTGGAGCATGCAACTGAATTCCACCGAAATCAGCGAACTGATCAAGCAGCGCATTGCTCAGTTCAATGTTGTGAGTGAAGCTCACAACGAAGGTACTATTGTTTCTGTAAGTGACGGTGTTATCCGCATCCACGGCCTGGCCGATTGTATGCAGGGTGAGATGATTTCCCTTCCGGGTAACCGTTACGCTATCGCACTGAACCTGGAGCGCGACTCCGTAGGTGCAGTTGTGATGGGTCCATATGCTGACCTCGCCGAAGGTATGAAGGTTAAGTGTACTGGCCGTATTCTGGAAGTGCCGGTTGGCCGTGGCCTGCTGGGTCGCGTTGTTAACACTCTGGGTGCACCAATCGACGGTAAAGGTCCGGTTGAGCACGATGGCTTCTCCCCAATTGAAGTTATCGCACCAGGCGTTATCGAACGTCAGTCCGTAGATCAGCCTGTTCAGACGGGTTATAAGTCCGTTGATGCCATGATCCCAATCGGTCGTGGTCAGCGTGAACTGATCATCGGTGACCGTCAGACGGGTAAAACCGCGATGGCTATCGACGCCATCATCAACCAGCGTGACTCCGGTATCAAATGTGTGTACGTGGCTATCGGCCAGAAAGCGTCCACCATTTCTAACGTTGTTCGTAAACTGGAAGAGCATGGCGCGCTGTCTAACACCATCGTTGTGGTTGCGACTGCGTCTGAATCTGCTGCACTGCAATACCTGGCTCCATACGCCGGTTGCGCAATGGGCGAATACTTCCGTGACCGCGGTGAAGATGCGCTGATCGTATACGATGACCTGTCTAAACAGGCTGTTGCTTATCGTCAGGTTTCCCTGCTGCTCCGTCGTCCACCAGGACGTGAAGCATTCCCAGGCGACGTATTCTACCTCCACTCTCGTCTGCTGGAGCGTGCATCCCGCGTTAACGCGGAATACGTCGAGAACTTCACCAAGGGTGAAGTGAAGGGCAAAACCGGTTCTCTGACTGCTCTGCCAATCATCGAAACCCAAGCGGGTGACGTTTCTGCGTTCGTTCCGACCAACGTAATTTCTATTACCGATGGTCAGATCTTCCTGGAAACCAACCTGTTTAACTCCGGTATTCGTCCGGCAGTTAACCCAGGTATCTCCGTATCCCGTGTGGGTGGTGCTGCTCAGACCAAGATCATCAAGAAACTGTCCGGTGGTATCCGTACCGCGCTGGCACAGTATCGTGAACTGGCTGCGTTCTCTCAGTTCGCATCCGATCTGGACGAAGCAACCCGTAAACAGCTGAGCCACGGTCAGAAAGTGACCGAGCTGCTGAAGCAGAAACAGTACGCTCCAATGTCTGTTGCTCAGCAAGGCCTGGTGCTGTTCGCGGCTGAACGCGGTTACCTCGAAGATGTGGAACTGGCGAAAATCGGTAGCTTCGAAGCCGCTCTGCTGGCTTACGTTGACCGTGATCACGCTCCGCTGATGCAAGAGATCAACCAGACCGGTGGCTATAACGACGAAATCGAAGGCAAGCTGAAAGCTATCCTCGATTCCTTCAAAGCAACCCAGTCCTGGTAATCGTCCGACGGCTTGTCTCAGGACAAGCCGTCTGGCATTGAGGAGAAGCTCATGGCCGGCGCAAAAGAGATACGTAGTAAGATCGCAAGCGTCCAGAACACGCAGAAGATCACTAAAGCGATGGAGATGGTCGCCGCTTCCAAAATGCGTAAATCGCAGGATCGCATGGCGTCTAGCCGTCCTTATGCAGAAACCATGCGCAAAGTGATTGGTCACCTTGCAAACGGTAATCTGGAATATAAGCACCCTTACCTGGAAGAACGCGACGTTAAGCGCGTGGGCTACTTGGTGGTGTCGACCGACCGTGGTCTGTGTGGCGGCTTGAACATTAACCTGTTCAAAAAACTGCTGGCGGATATGAAAGCATGGTCCGATAAAGGCGTTCAGTGCGATATCGCAATGATCGGCTCTAAGGGCGTCTCTTTCTTTAATTCCGTTGGTGGCAACATTGTCGCTCAGGTGACCGGTATGGGTGATAACCCATCCCTGTCCGAACTGATCGGTCCGGTGAAAGTGATGTTGCAGGCCTATGATGAAGGCCGTCTGGACAGACTGTACGTTGTCAGCAACAAATTTATTAACACCATGTCTCAGGTTCCAACGCTCACTCAAATGCTGCCTTTACCGGCATCAGAAGATGAAGAGCTGAAGCACAAAGCCTGGGATTACCTGTATGAACCTGATCCGAAACCGCTGCTGGATACCCTGCTGCGTCGTTACGTTGAATCACAGGTTTATCAGGGCGTGGTAGAAAACCTGGCCAGCGAGCAGGCCGCACGTATGGTGGCGATGAAAGCCGCGACCGACAATGGCGGCAGCCTGATTAAAGAGCTGCAGTTGGTATACAACAAAGCTCGTCAGGCCAGCATTACTCAGGAACTCACCGAAATCGTCGGTGGTGCATCCGCGGTATAACCAGGTTAATTCGTAGAGGATTCAAGATGGCTACTGGAAAAATTGTCCAGGTAATCGGCGCCGTGGTTGACGTCGAGTTCCCTCAGGATGCCGTACCGCGCGTGTACGATGCTCTTGAGGTACAGAATGGTAATGAGAGCCTGGTGCTGGAAGTTCAGCAGCAGCTCGGGGGTGGTATCGTTCGTACCATCGCCATGGGTTCTTCCGACGGTCTGCGTCGTGGTCTGGAAGTGAAAGACCTTGAGCACCCGATCGAAGTCCCGGTAGGTAAAGCAACACTGGGTCGTATCATGAACGTATTGGGTCAACCAATCGACATGAAAGGCGACATCGGTGAAGAAGACCGTTGGGCTATCCACCGCGCGGCACCTTCCTACGAAGAGCTCTCTAGCTCTCAGGAATTGCTGGAAACCGGTATCAAAGTTATCGACCTGATGTGTCCGTTTGCGAAGGGCGGTAAAGTTGGTCTGTTCGGTGGTGCGGGTGTGGGTAAAACCGTAAACATGATGGAGCTGATCCGTAACATCGCGATCGAGCACTCCGGTTACTCTGTGTTTGCAGGTGTTGGTGAGCGTACTCGTGAGGGTAACGACTTCTACCATGAAATGACCGACTCCAACGTTCTGGACAAAGTATCCCTGGTTTACGGTCAGATGAACGAGCCACCAGGAAACCGTCTGCGCGTTGCGCTGACCGGCCTGACGATGGCTGAGAAGTTCCGTGACGAAGGCCGTGACGTTCTGTTGTTCGTTGATAACATCTACCGTTACACCTTGGCCGGTACTGAAGTATCTGCACTGCTGGGTCGTATGCCTTCTGCGGTAGGCTATCAGCCTACGCTGGCGGAAGAGATGGGTGTTCTTCAGGAACGTATCACCTCTACCAAAACCGGTTCTATCACCTCCGTTCAGGCGGTATACGTACCTGCGGATGACTTGACTGACCCATCTCCAGCAACCACCTTTGCTCACTTAGATGCAACCGTGGTACTGAGCCGTCAGATCGCGTCTCTGGGTATTTACCCAGCCGTTGACCCGCTGGATTCCACCAGCCGTCAGCTGGATCCACTGGTTGTTGGTCAGGAACACTACGACACCGCGCGTGGCGTACAGTCCCTGCTGCAGCGTTACCAGGAACTGAAAGACATCATCGCCATCCTGGGTATGGATGAGCTGTCTGAAGAAGACAAACTGGTGGTAGCACGTGCGCGTAAGATCCAGCGCTTCCTGTCCCAGCCGTTCTTCGTTGCGGAAGTATTCACCGGTTCTCCGGGTAAATACGTTTCCCTGAAAGACACCATCCGTGGCTTTAAAGGCATCATGGAAGGCGAATACGATCACCTGCCAGAGCAGGCGTTCTACATGGTCGGTTCTATCGACGAAGCCGTGGAAAAAGCCAAAAAACTTTAACGCCTTAATCGGAGGGTGATATGGCAATGACTTACCACCTGGACGTCGTCAGCGCAGAGCAACAAATGTTCTCTGGTCTGGTCGAGAAAATCCAGGTAACGGGTAGTGAAGGTGAACTGGGTATCTTCCCAGGACACGCACCGCTGCTCACCGCCATTAAGCCTGGTATGATCCGCATCGTTAAACAGTTCGGTCACGAAGAGTTTATCTATCTGTCCGGCGGCATTCTTGAAGTGCAGCCTGGCAGTGTGACCGTTCTGGCCGATACCGCTATCCGTGGCCAGGATCTCGACGAAGCGCGAGCCCTGGAATCGAAGCGTAAGGCTGAAGAGCACATTAGCAGCTCTCATGGTGACGTGGATTACGCTCAGGCGTCTGCGGAGCTGGCCAAAGCGATCGCAAAACTGCGCGTTATCGAGTTGACCAAAAAAGCGATGTAACACCGGCTTGAAAAGCACAAAAGCCAGTCTGGTTTCCAGACTGGCTTTTTTTATGATCATCTTTAGCGAAAAACAAACTGAAAAGCTGTTTTATTATTTTGTGATTTACATCACAAAAACGTTGATCGATTAAAAAATGAGGCGTAGACTTCTTTTTTGTGAAGTGTGTCACAAAAATTAACCTCAATAAATCAGGATGCCATCATGAAACTGATCAACAAAATCATCGCTCTCTTCAGCAACATGAACGTCTCTTTCGGTACGTTCAACCACTAATTCGCTGAATGCCGAGTGGCGCCGCGCTTACCGTTGTGTCATAAGCGAAGCGCCATCTGGCTGTGCCTCTCCGCCTTTATTCACATTCTCCCCGCTCGCGATAAAGTCGTTCGATCCATCAATATTTCCCACCACTGCATCGTCATACTTCCCTGGCTGCGTACGCACTGATTTATTACCGGTAAAGATTCCCTGCGTAGAGGGATCTCCGTAGGGGCTTGGTCGGAAAAGGAAGTTGAAGCGCACGTTATCTACCGCAACGTTATTTGCCACCACCAGCGCTCCCGGGTTGAAGTTGTCGGTAAACCCATCCAGATGATTGCCAATAGCCTTATTGTTGCGAACTTCATGCGCGACGGGCTGCCCTTCACCGCCAAGCTTAAAGCCGTTGCTGGTGTTGTTGCGGGCAATTGAATTCTCGATCGCCACAATGCCATTGGCTCCGTCCTCAATCTTATTGAACAGGTCAAACCCATCGTCAATGTTGTCATGGGAATAGCAGTTCTCCAGACGGTTCCCCTCCCCCACGCGCATTTTCACGGCAAAACCATCCGCGTTGATTTTCCCCGGATCCTCATTAGCATACGATTCAGAATCGATCACCCGGTTATGGCTCGCCCACAGCGTGCGTCCAATGTTCTCCGGGGATGAAATTTGAATGCCGGTATCATCGTTACGGTAAGCCACGACGTGTTCGATAAGGTTATGATTGCCCTGCACGCGCAGGCTCTTGTCGGTAATCTCGATGCCTTTGATGTGCCAGTAGCTGGCGTCCACCAGCAAACCGTGGATCACGGCTTTGCCTTCAGCCTGTAAAGAGGTCATTTTTTCTGCACTACCGCTTGCGGTTGAAGGGATTTCGCTTCGGGGATAATCACCTGCGCTAAGGATAATCTTTCCGCCCGGTGCAACAAGGCTGATGGCGGTAGTTAAATCCATAGGGGATGCCAGCGTTCCCTTTCCATTCGCTTTGCCATCGGGAGAGACGTGGAGCGTCGATGTCTCAATTCCCATGAGCTTTTCAACGAGGAACGCGTGTTGAATGGGGTCGCCGCAGGTGGGGGTAAATGACAGGCTAAAGGCGTTATTGTCCATCAATGTCGCCGGAACGGCGTAAATTTCGCCGGCTTTGACCTTTTTATCACTTCCGATCACCACTTCGTTTTGCCTGACGTTGAAAACACCGTCGTAATTGGCCCGCGCCTGAACCCGGTAGCGTGCTGACGCGCTTTTTTCCGCCGACAGACGCTGCACGACAACGGGCATCGGTTTTGCCTGCCAGGGTGTCGACTTGACTGTATTTGCAACCGATGTGGTGAGCGAAGCGTCAGTCACGGTTATTTTTGCATTGCGTGAAGCGAAAAATCCCACGTAATAGCTGTCAGAGTTTTGAACGGTGATAAGGTCGGCACGTGGAACGCTTTTACTTACCCACTTATCACTGCCAATGGGGGCCCATGCGGTGATAAACCCATCGTTAATGCGCTCCAGCTTTAAGCGAAATGCTGGTGTTTGCTTGAGATCGATCTCTTCCTGATAGCTCTGTTTTTTGATTGCCGCCCCGGCGTCTCCCCACGGATGAAAAATTCCCTCGCGGGTAATCGCCTGCAGCTTTACCCGGTGATGATCTTTTTTATCCTGCGTTATGATGGCATTCATCACCAGATTTGATGCTGCAGGGAATTCTTCATACCCCTCTTTAAGCGGTTGCTGGCGCGGTACGCCGATAACATCGCGCACCAGAAGCCCTGCCCCTTCCTGGGCTGCGGGTTTAGCGCCGTTTTCAGGGCCAAACTGCTCAACCCTAACGGTGGCCACTAAGACGAAGTTTTCTTTTGCCGGTAGCTCGGTATAGAAGAACGTTAAGCCATCGTGCGAGTTAGCAATCTTACCGCCGCGGCTCTCCAGGGTTATTGGCTTTGAGAGGTCAGACGTATCCTGCGGGGCGAGTTTTTTCCCGTCGATGGTGACGTCGTTAACCCCTATTTTTTCTGGCAGCACGTTTGAGGAAAAATTCAGATCCGTAGATTGCCCGAAAGCAATTGCTTTCCAGACGGGCTGCTCAGCAGCCGCGGCGGCAAAGGTACTACACATCATTAGGGTCAGAGGTATTTTATAATTCATCTTATTCTCCTGATTGATAATTGAGCGCCATTATCATCAAGATGAAACGGTGTTTCTTTTTCTGATGTCACACTATTGAATAATTAAAACACCGTTTTGTTTTAAAGCGATCTTTATTCATGACCCAAAAGAATTGCTAAACCATTGTGTGGGTTGGCGACTTACCGAGAGAATGCTGTTTTACACAGAAAAAGTGATTTACTCTGCCCCTAAAACTGGCTTCAAATAGCCATTTACGGCAGATGTTGAACGTTTTCACGCCATTCCATTTTTTGGCGCAAAATATGTAGAATTTTCAACGTCAAAGGGTTTAACTTCTCACTCAAATTACAGTCAGGACGCGTATGTTGAACAATACGATGAGCGTGGTCATCCTTGCCGCTGGCAAAGGCACCCGCATGTATTCCGATCTTCCGAAGGTGCTTCACACGCTGGCAGGAAAGCCAATGGTGCAGCATGTCATTGATGCCGCGAATGAACTTGGTGCTCGCAAAGTGCATCTGGTCTACGGCCACGGCGGCGATTTGCTGAAAAAAACGCTGGGCGATGACACGCTCAACTGGGTGCTTCAGGCAGAACAGCTGGGTACCGGTCACGCAATGCAGCAGGCAGCACCGTTCTTTGCGGATGATGAAGATATCCTGATGCTCTATGGTGATGTTCCGCTTATCTCCGTAGAAACACTGACTCGCCTGCGTGAAGCTAAACCGCAGGGGGGGATCGGTTTGTTAACCGTCGTATTAGACGATCCTAGCGGATATGGCCGCATTACCCGTGAAAACGGCAACGTAACGGGTATCGTTGAGCACAAAGATGCCAGCGAAGAACAGCGCAAGATTCAGGAAATTAACACCGGAATTTTGATTGCCAATGGCGCAGATCTGAAGCGTTGGCTGTTAAAGCTGAACAATAACAATGCGCAAGGTGAATACTACATCACCGATATCATTGCGATGGCCTATCAGGAAGGACGTGAAATTGCTGCGGTTCATCCGGCACGCATTAGCGAAACGGAAGGGGTCAATAACCGTCTTCAGCTTTCTCGTCTTGAACGCGTTTACCAGTCTGAGCAGGCAGAAAAACTGCTGCTGGCAGGCGTGATGCTGCGCGATCCGGCGCGTTTTGATCTGCGTGGACATCTGTCGCACGGGCGTGACGTTGAAATTGATACTAACGTTATCATTGAAGGCAACGTGACCCTTGGCAGCCGCGTCAAAATTGGCACGGGCTGCGTGATTAAAAACAGCGTCATCGGTGATGACTGTGAAATTAGCCCTTACAGCGTGGTGGAAGACGCCCGTCTGGACGCGGCCTGTACCATTGGCCCGTTCGCGCGTCTGCGTCCTGGCGCTGAGTTGCTGGCAGGCGCTCACGTGGGTAACTTCGTTGAAATGAAAAAAGCGCGTCTGGGTAAAGGCTCTAAAGCGGGTCATCTGACCTATCTGGGCGACGCGGAAATTGGCGATAACGTCAACATTGGTGCCGGGACGATTACCTGTAATTATGACGGCGCCAATAAGTTTAAAACCATCATTGGCGATGACGTGTTTGTCGGCTCGGACACCCAGCTGGTGGCCCCTGTGACTGTGGGCAACGGTGTGACTATTGCCGCCGGAACGACCGTCACGCGTGATGTGGCTGAGAACGAGCTGGTGTTAAGCCGCGTGCCGCAGATTAACAAGCAGGGCTGGAAACGCCCGGTTAAGAAGTAACAGATTTTCGGGATGAGGGGATAACATAATCCCCCTCCCATAAGCAGTACCCATAAAAATAACCCCACTCTCTACAAGGCTCGGGGCGCCCGGAAAGGGCATTACCCAAAGGATTTCGCGTTGGGGCAAGGCGGCAAGCGTATGCGTCCATGGGAGCTTACTTAAGTAAGTGACCGTAGCGAGTACGAGAAGCCAACGCAGCCGCAGCGTGAAAGACGTAGGGTAAATACAGGTCAGCGACAACGCAGGCATCATGCCTAAATTCGGAATCTAAAACTATGTGTGGAATTGTTGGCGCAGTGGCGCAGCGTGATATTGCTGAAATCCTTCTCGAAGGCTTACGTCGTCTGGAATACCGTGGCTATGACTCAGCCGGTCTGGCTGTTGTCGATGCAGATGGTCATATGACCCGTCTTCGCCGTCTGGGTAAAGTGCAAATGCTGGCTCAGGCAGCGGAAGAACATCCGCTGCATGGTGGCACCGGTATTGCTCACACCCGTTGGGCGACGCACGGCGAGCCATCAGAAGGCAACGCGCACCCGCATGTGTCTGAACACATCGTGGTGGTGCATAACGGCATTATTGAAAACCACGAACCGCTGCGCGAAGAATTGAAAGCGCGTGGCTATACCTTCGTCTCCGAAACCGATACCGAAGTCATCGCTCATCTGGTTCACTGGGAACTGGAGAAGGGCGGTACGCTGCGTGAAGCGGTTCTGCGCGCTATCCCTCAGCTGCGCGGTGCTTACGGTACGGTGATCATGGACTCCCGCGACCCCTCCACGCTGCTGGCTGCGCGTTCCGGTAGCCCGATGGTCATTGGTATGGGGATGGGCGAAAACTTTATTGCTTCCGATCAGCTGGCTTTGCTGCCGGTTACCCGTCGCTTCATCTTCCTGGAAGAGGGCGATATCGCGGAAGTAACTCGCCGTAGCGTGACCGTATTCGATACCAAAGGCGAGCAGGTGAAGCGCACTGAGATCGAATCTAACCTGCAGTACGACGCGGGCGACAAAGGCGCTTACCGTCACTACATGCAGAAAGAGATTTACGAGCAGCCGAACGCCATCAAGAACACGCTGACCGGGCGCATCAGCCACGGTGAGGTTGATCTGAGCGAGCTGGGTGCGAACGCGAATGAACTGCTCGGCAAGGTTGAGCATATTCAGATTGTGGCCTGTGGCACCTCTTACAACTCCGGTATGGTGTCTCGCTACTGGTTTGAATCCCTGGCCGGCGTGCCGTGTGACGTTGAGATTGCCTCGGAATTCCGCTACCGCAAATCTGCGGTGCGTCGTAACAGCCTGATGATCACCCTTTCCCAGTCGGGTGAAACGGCGGATACTCTGGCCGCCCTACGTCTGTCTAAAGAGCTTGGCTATTTAGGTTCGCTGGCCATCTGTAACGTTCCGGGCTCTTCGCTGGTGCGTGAATCCGATCTGGCGCTGATGACCAATGCGGGCACAGAAATCGGCGTAGCGTCGACCAAGGCGTTTAGCACGCAACTGACCGTTCTGCTGATGCTGGTGGCGAAGCTGGCGCGTCTGAAAGGCGCTGATGCGGCTGTTGAGCATGACATCGTGCATGGCCTGCAGGCGCTGCCGAGCCGTATTGAGCAAATGCTGTCTCAGGACAAACGCATTGAAGCGCTGGCGGAAGCCTTCTCTGACAAACATCACGCCCTGTTCCTGGGTCGTGGCGATCAGTATCCTATTGCGCTGGAAGGCGCACTGAAGCTGAAAGAGATCTCCTACATCCACGCTGAAGCCTACGCCGCAGGTGAGCTGAAACACGGCCCGCTGGCGCTGATTGATGCAGATATGCCGGTTATCGTTGTGGCACCTAACAACGAACTGCTGGAAAAACTGAAATCTAACATCGAAGAAGTTCGCGCCCGTGGCGGTGTACTGTTTGTATTCGCCGATAAAGATGCCGATTTTGTCAGCAACGACAACATGCACATCATTGAGATGCCACATGTGGAAGAGGTTATTGCACCGATCTTCTACACTGTTCCGCTGCAGCTGCTGGCCTATCACGTTGCGCTGATCAAAGGCACCGACGTTGACCAGCCGCGTAACCTGGCGAAATCTGTTACCGTAGAATAATCACTTCTGGCTCCACCTTCTGGTGGAGCCTTTTATCCTGCCTGGCTTGTTTTTAATCAACTCTTTTGCGTTTTTATTTATGACAATCTGTCATCTTCAGCTACTTTTTCAGTGTCACATAAAGAAAATATCACTGAAAACATATCGTCATGTTAATGCTTAACCTACTGATAATTAACAACAGTTTTGCTTTTTTTTAAGTGAAACTTTCGTTGTCATAAAACTGTCATAATTCGTACATTTATCTGTCACCTGTTTGTCCTATTTTGCTCATCGTAGCCACTTAAACAATGATTTACGAAATCCTTGCAGGAGACATTATGAAAGTTATGCGTACCACTGTCGCAACTGTTGTCGCCGCGACCTTATCTCTGAGCGCTTTCGCTGCTGGAGCAGCAGCAAGCCTGACAGGCGCTGGTGCAACCTTCCCTGCGCCGGTGTATGCCAAATGGGCTGATACCTACCAGAAAGAAACCGGTAATAAGGTTAACTATCAGGGTATCGGCTCCTCCGGTGGCGTAAAACAAATCACCGCAAACACCGTTGATTTCGGCGCATCAGATGCTCCACTGTCTGATGACAAACTGGCGCAGGAAGGCTTGTTCCAGTTCCCGACCGTGATCGGCGGCGTTGTGCTGGCTGTTAACATCCCAGGCCTGAAATCAGGCGAGCTGGTGCTGGACGGCAAAACGCTGGGTGATATCTACCTGGGCAAAATCAAAAAATGGGATGACGAAGCCATTACTAAGCTGAACCCGGGCGTAAAGCTGCCTTCGCAGAATATCGCTGTGGTTCGCCGTGCTGACGGTTCCGGTACCTCCTTCGTGTTCACTAGCTACCTGGCAAAAGTGAACGAAGAGTGGAAATCGAAAGTCGGCTCCGGCTCAACCGTTAACTGGCCAACCGGTCTGGGCGGTAAAGGTAACGACGGTATCGCCGCGTTCGTACAGCGTCTGCCGGGCTCTATCGGTTACGTTGAGTACGCTTACGCCAAGCAGAACAACCTGGCGTACACCAAGCTGGTCTCTGCTGACGGTAAACCTGTTAGCCCAACCGAAGAGAACTTCGCTAATGCCGCTAAAGGCGCTGACTGGAGCAAATCCTTCGCGCAGGACCTGACTAACCAGAAAGGTGAAGAAGCATGGCCTATCACCTCTACGACCTTCATTCTTGTCCATAAAGAGCAGAAGAAGCCGGAGCAGGGGGCTGAAGTGCTGAAGTTCTTTGACTGGGCATATAAAAATGGCGGCAAACAGGCTAATGACCTGGACTATGCCAGCCTGCCGGACAGCGTGGTTGAGCAGATTCGTGCTGCATGGAAGACCAACGTGAAAGACAGCAGCGGTAAAGCATTGTATTAATTTAGTATTCGACGAAAATGGCGGGTGGCGCTTGCGCTTACCCGCCGATTTCGTAAACGCGTTTAACAGAAGAGTGATTTATGGCTGCAACCAAGCCTGCATTTAACCCTCCGGGTAAAAAAGGTGACATGATTTTCAGCGCGCTGGTGAAACTGGCTGCGCTGATTGTGCTATTGCTGCTGGGCGGCATTATTGTGTCTCTGATTTTCTCCTCCTGGCCGAGCATCCAGAAATTTGGATTCTCCTTCCTGTGGACCAAAGAGTGGGATGCGCCGAATGATATCTATGGGGCACTGGTACCCATTTATGGCACGCTGGTGACCTCATTCATTGCTCTGCTGATTGCGGTTCCGGTGAGCTTTGGTATTGCCCTGTTCCTGACAGAACTGGCACCCGGCTGGCTGAGGCGTCCACTGGGTATTGCCATCGAACTGCTGGCGGCTATTCCGAGTATCGTCTACGGCATGTGGGGTCTGTTTATCTTTGCCCCGCTGTTCGCAACCTACTTCCAGGAGCCGGTCGGCAATGTCCTTTCTGCCATTCCGTTTGTTGGCGCTCTGTTTGCTGGTCCGGCATTCGGGATTGGTATTCTGGCTGCAGGCGTGATCCTCGCCATTATGATTATCCCGTACATTGCGGCGGTGATGCGCGATGTCTTCGAACAAACCCCGGTGATGATGAAAGAGTCGGCCTACGGCATCGGCTGCACTACATGGGAAGTTATCTGGCGCATTGTCCTTCCGTTCACCAAAAATGGTGTCATCGGGGGCGTGATGCTGGGCTTGGGTCGTGCACTGGGTGAAACCATGGCGGTGACCTTTATCATCGGTAACACCTATCAGCTCGACAGCGTATCGTTGTTCATGCCGGGTAACAGCATCACCTCTGCCCTCGCGAACGAATTCGCCGAAGCGGAATCCGGGCTGCACGTTGCGGCGCTGATGGAGCTGGGTCTCATCCTGTTTGTTATCACCTTCATCGTGCTGGCGATTTCCAAGGTGATGATTATGCGTCTGGCCAAAAATGAGGGGGCGCGCTAATGGCAACTCTCGAAATGCAAAGCAGTGCGGATCTGGCAGAATCTCGCCGCAAAATGCAGGCAAAGCGCCGCATTAAAAACCGTATTGCGCTGACGCTCTCAATGGCGACCATGGCGTTCGGTTTGTTCTGGCTGGTCTGGATCCTGATGTCCACAATAACCCGTGGCATTGACGGTATGTCGCTGGCGTTGTTCACCGAAATGACCCCACCACCCAATACCGCCGGTGGTGGTCTGGCAAATGCCCTGGCGGGCAGCGGCCTGTTGATTCTGTGGGCAACGATTTTCGGTACGCCGCTTGGCATCATGGCGGGGATTTACCTCGCTGAATATGGCCGTAAATCCTGGCTGGCTGAAGTCATTCGCTTTATTAACGACATCCTGCTCTCTGCGCCATCTATCGTCGTCGGCCTGTTCGTTTACACCGTGGTGGTCGCGCAGATGCAGCACTTCTCCGGCTGGGCGGGGGTGATTGCGCTGGCGCTGCTGCAGGTGCCTATCGTCATTCGTACAACCGAGAACATGCTGAAACTGGTGCCAGACAGCCTGCGTGAAGCCGCTTACGCATTGGGTACGCCGAAGTGGAAAATGATCTCCGCGATTACGCTGAAGGCGTCTATCTCCGGGATCATGACCGGTATCCTGCTGGCGGTCGCCCGTATCGCGGGTGAAACGGCCCCGCTGCTGTTTACGTCGCTCTCCAACCAGTTCTGGAGCACGGACATGATGCAGCCGATCGCCAACCTGCCGGTGACGATCTTTAAATTTGCGATGAGTCCATTCGCGGAATGGCAGCAGCTGGCCTGGGCCGGGGTGCTGATCATCACCCTTTGCGTACTGTTGCTGAATATTCTGGCGCGCGTCATTTTCGCGAAGAAGAAACACGGTTAATTTTTTACGGCGCGGCACATCGCGGCGCCGAATGAGGAAATGAGTCAATGAGTATGGTTGATACTGCCCCGGGTAAGATTCAGGTTCGTGATTTGAACTTCTACTACGGCAAATTCCATGCCCTGAAGAATATCAACCTGGATATCGCGAAGAACCAGGTCACGGCATTCATCGGTCCGTCTGGCTGTGGTAAATCCACCCTTCTGCGTACCTTTAACAAAATGTATTCGCTCTATCCGGAGCAGCGCGCCGAAGGTGAAATCATTCTGGATGGCGAAAACATTCTGACCCAGGCCCAGGACATCGCGCTGCTTCGCGCGAAAGTGGGTATGGTATTCCAGAAACCGACCCCGTTCCCGATGTCGATTTATGACAACATCGCGTTTGGCGTGCGTCTGTTTGAAAAACTCTCCCGTACGGATATGGACGAGCGCGTGCAGTGGGCGTTGACCAAGGCCGCATTATGGAACGAAACCAAAGATAAATTGCACCAGAGTGGTTACTCTCTCTCCGGTGGCCAGCAGCAGCGTCTGTGCATTGCGCGTGGCATTGCCATTCGTCCAGACGTGTTGCTGCTGGATGAGCCGTGTTCGGCGCTGGATCCGATCTCAACCGGTCGTATTGAAGAGCTGATCACCGAGCTGAAGCAGGATTACACCGTGGTCATCGTGACCCACAACATGCAGCAGGCTGCACGTTGTTCCGATCACACGGCGTTTATGTATCTGGGCGAGTTGATTGAGTTCAGCGATACGGACGCGCTGTTCACCAGGCCCGCGAAGAAACAAACCGAAGATTATATTACTGGCCGCTACGGTTGATTTGGAGTGAACCATGGACAACCTCAATCTTAATAAACATATTTCCGGTCAGTTCAACGCAGAGCTGGAAAGCATCCGTACCCAGGTGATGACCATGGGCGGTATGGTCGAGCAGCAGCTTTCTGATGCGATTACGGCGATGCACAACCAGGACAGCGAACTGGCGAAGCGCGTCATTGAAGGCGACAAAAACGTCAACATGATGGAAGTCGCTATCGACGAGGCCTGCGTGCGTATTATCGCGAAGCGTCAGCCAACGGCGAGCGACCTGCGTCTGGTAATGGCGATCATCAAAACCATCGCCGAGCTTGAACGTATCGGTGACGTTGCGGATAAAATCTGTCGCACGGCGCTGGAGAAATTCTCCCAGCAACACCAGCCGCTGCTGGTGAGCCTTGAGTCGCTGGGACGCCACACTGTGCAGATGCTGCACGACGTACTGGACGCCTTTGCGCGCATGGATCTGGACGAAGCGGTCCGTATCTACCGTGAAGACAAAAAGGTCGACCAGGAATACGAAGGCATTGTGCGTCAGCTGATGACCTACATGATGGAAGACTCGCGTACGATCCCAAGCGTACTGACTGCCTTGTTCTGCGCACGCTCTATCGAGCGTATCGGTGACCGCTGTCAGAACATTTGCGAATACATCTTCTATTTCGTGAAAGGACAGGATTTCCGTCACGTTGGCGGCGATGAGCTGGACAAGCTGCTGGCGGGTAAAGATCCGAAAGAGTGATGTATGTGGCGGGTGGCGCTAACGCTTACCCGCCCTAAAAATCTACCGCGTAATATCCCAACCGCGCGCCTTCCACAATTCTGGCAACTGCGCCAGATCGGTAAAGGTCGTCACTTTTGGGTGATCGATCGGCTTGTTGTGCGGATCGGCGCAGAAGTAAAACACCTCCATTCCCGCATCAATCCCCGACTGCGCCCCTGCAGAAGAGTCATCGACCAGAATGCAGTTTTTCACGTTAACGTTCATTGCGTTTGCGGCATGGAACATTAACGCCGGATCGGGCTTCCAGCGCTGGATATCGTAGCCGCTGAACAGTTTTTCCGGGAAGTGGTGCAACATCTCAAGCTTACCCAGCGAGTGCTGCATTTTACTGACCGGACCGTTAGAAACTACGCAGATCGGCACCGTCATCGCATCCAGAAGCGCATTCGCTCCGGCAATGACTTCAAGCTCTGAGTCGAAGAGGCGTGCGACCTCGGCGCGGTACACGGGCTCCAGATCGGCTTTTGCCAGATCCACACCGTGTTCTTCGTTAATGATGTCGATGATCTCGTAGAGCTTCACGCCCTTAAAGCGTTTGAACACCTCTTCAAGATCGAGCGTAATACCAAATTCCTGGAACATGGCAACATACGCACGGGAACAAATGACCTCACTGTCGACCAGCGTACCGTCGCAGTCGAAAAATACCGCTTCAATTCCGGACATGCCTTTCCCTTTTAACAAGTTTAACGTTTACGTAGGGCTGTTTAACGAGACGCAATCGTTGCCGTATAAGCAAAATCAATGAAAAAAGTATCTCGTAACCGCCACTATTGTCGCATTTTGGTATAGGATAGCGACGAATTTTCCCTCCTTGTTCGGAAATTGATGATGAGTCAACAACACACTACCCAGACATCTGGTCAGGGTTTGCTTGAGCGCGTGTTCAAACTGCGCGAGCACGGCACAACGGCACGCACCGAAGTGATCGCCGGTTTCACCACCTTCCTGACGATGGTTTATATCGTTTTTGTTAACCCTCAAATTCTGGGCGTTGCTGGCATGGACACCAGTGCCGTCTTTGTGACCACCTGCCTGATCGCTGCGCTTGGCAGCATTTTGATGGGCGTGTTCGCTAACCTGCCGGTCGCACTGGCGCCAGCAATGGGCCTGAATGCGTTCTTCGCGTTCGTGGTTGTTCAGGCGATGGGGCTGCCGTGGCAAGTCGGTATGGGTGCTATCTTCTGGGGTGCGGTCGGCCTGCTGCTGTTGACCATTTTCCGCGTGCGCTACTGGATGATTGCTAACATTCCGGTCAGCCTGCGTGTGGGTATCACCAGCGGTATCGGGCTGTTCATCGGGATGATGGGCCTGAAAAACGCGGGTGTTATCGTGGCTAACCCGGATACGTTGGTGAGCATCGGCCATCTGACCTCTCATAACGTGCTGCTGGGCGTGCTGGGCTTCTTTATCATCGCGATTCTGGCTTCCCGCAATATTCATGCGGCCGTTCTGGTCTCCATCGTAGTGACCACGCTGCTGGGCTGGATGCTGGGCGACGTTCACTATAACGGCATCGTCTCTGCGCCACCGAGCGTCACTACCGTCATTGGCCACGTTGATCTGGCCGGTTCCCTGAACCTGGGGCTGGCAGGCGTGATTTTCTCCTTCATGCTGGTGAACCTGTTCGACTCCTCCGGTACGCTGATCGGTGTGACCGACAAAGCGGGTCTGGCGGATGAGAAAGGCAAATTCCCGCGCATGAAGCAGGCGTTATTTGTAGATAGCGTCTCCTCCGTAGCGGGGTCATTCATCGGTACGTCGTCTGTTACCGCTTACATTGAATCTTCTTCCGGCGTCTCCGTGGGCGGGCGTACCGGTCTGACGGCGGTGGTTGTCGGTATCCTTTTCCTGCTGGTGATCTTCCTCTCTCCGCTGGCGGGGATGGTTCCACCGTATGCGGCTGCAGGTGCGTTGATTTACGTGGGCGTGCTGATGACGTCCAGCCTGTCTCGCGTGAAGTGGGATGATTTGACCGAAGCGGTTCCGGCGTTTGTTACCGCTGTGATGATGCCGTTCAGCTTCTCGATTACCGAAGGTATCGCGCTGGGCTTTATCTCTTACTGTGTGATGAAAATCGGTACCGGTCGTTTCCGCGACCTCAGCCCATGCGTGATCGTTGTGGCGCTGCTGTTTGTGCTGAAAATCGTTTTTATTGACGCCAAATAAACAGCAAGCCCTTTTCGAAGAAAAGGGCTTTAGTGTTTGTTCCCTCTCCCAGTGGGAGAGGGCCAGGGTGAGGCAACAGACCGCAATGACCTTACACTTTTACCCGCTTAATATAATCACCAAATGCCGTCAGCTGGCCAGAGAGATGGTCACGCGTGCTCTGATCCACCACTTCACCCGTTTGCGGGTCGACCTTGTTCTGAATCACACCGCCCATAAATTCCGGCTTGTTCATCACCATCGCATCCAGGAATACCAGGATCTGACGCAGGTGATACTGGCAGCGTGCGCCACCGATGGCACCCATAGAGCTGGTCTGAATCAGCACCGGTTTTCCGGACAGCGGCTGTTCCGGCAGGCGTGACAACCAATCAATGGCGTTCTTCAGCCCGCCAGGAACCGAATAGTTATATTCTGGCGTGACGATAACAACACCGTCGGCCTGACGGATCTGTTCAGCCAGGGCTTCTACGCTCTGTGGGAATCCCTCTTCCTGCTGCACATCCGCATCATAAAGTGGGATGTCGCCAATGGATGGCAGAGCGCTTATTTCCATTCCTGCGGGTGCCAGCTGCGGCAGCGTGCGGGCAACCATTCCGTTAAATGAACCTTTGCGAAGGCTCCCCAGTAACGTAACAACTTTCAACGTATCAGACATGATTACTCCTGTTTCATCATGATGACCCTGAATGGATCAGCTAAGGGTGAATGCTTTTTCTGCCGGTAAACTGGTTAATCTCATCAGGCGCGCGGCGGGTTCATTGGCGCGATCGGGTACATCCGGAAGACTATGCCATCCCCGGGTACTGTCAAAATCCCAGATTCTCAGCCGCTCGATAGCAGGGGTCACGGCAATGGACCAAATCAGCACGTCCTCTGCATCGCTGAGCGCTTCCACCCGCGTTGCTTTCACGGCGCGCAGGCGTCCGGAGCCTGGCAGCAGCTGCAGCAGACTGGCGTCGTCTGACGCACAGCCGCAGAGCTTACGAATGCTCTGGCGCAACGTGATGAGCTGGGCTCTGGCTTCAAGGGGATCGTTTTGATTGCGCACCCACAGCTTTTCATTGCTGGAGAGCGGGTAATCGTCGTGCGGGTTAGCGCCGTGGAAGCCGCGAGTCGCACGCTGGAGCTCCATATCCAGTCCGCAATCGCCTTCGGTAGTGAGCGCTACACCAATAATATTGCCCGTATAGGCAATGGAAAAACGAGGAAGCGCTGGGTCTGCAAAGACCGGGCGGCCTTCGGGTTGGGTAATGATGTCCGGGAGTTCACTGGTACCGTACAGCATAAACAGTAACTCAGCGAGGAGTGCTCTCGAGGCTAAAAACCGCGTCCTGCGGTGTTCCGGGAGTTTGAGTGCCTCACTGTGACACGCTGAAGAAATCCTGGCCGATACGAGATGCCCTTCGGTAAGTATCCCTCTTGCAAAGTGCGTAGCCATTTTTCGCTCCTTGATAATGGTCGTAATCGGTTAAACGGTTACACCATTATCGCTTAACTTAGCCTCTGTTTTAATCAGTAAATGGGCGTATGAGAAGCCTGAGGACCGAACTTTACATTTTCTTAGGCAAATATAGGACCTGAAGCAGCATACAGCGACTTAATGGTTTCGCGTAGCCAGAGGATTTTGGGGTTGTGGCTGTTCCGTTTATGCCAAATCAGCGTGAAGGGCACGGTCAGCTGTTCCGCTTGCGCTTCATCAATGGGAATCGGGAGGGTGACCAGCTTGCGCTGGTGGAGTTGATTATAGTGGCGGCAGTAGTGTGGTGCGGTGGCGATGTAATTATGGCCAGGCTGCGCCGCCATAAACATCGATTGCTCAAAGCCGGGCAGGCTCATCGCGATATTGCGCTCGCGACCTATCTCCCGGAGCACTTCATCAAGCGCCCAGGTGTCGCTGCGTTCCCAGAAGATGCTGATATGCGGGTAACGCAGAAAGGTCTCCAGGTTCCACTCTTCCTGAAGCGCCGGGTGATCTTCGCGAAGATAGACGCACGGACGGTCACTAAACAGGATTTCGTAGTCGATGAACCACGGCATCAATTTCAGCAGTTCACGTGAGCGCGGATGCGTTTCGCGCCCGGTAAAGCCGAGGTCAACCTCCCCGCGCGTAATGGCGTCCACCGAGTCGTAATCCCAGTGTCGCATCTTCACCGTGGCCTGCGGATAGCGCTGGTTGACTTGTTCCAGCAGGGCATTAAAGCGGATCAGCATCAGCGGCGTTTCTGCCGCCAATTCGAACGTCAGCCCGCCGGGTGAGTCATGATGAAATTTATCGAGGATCTGATTGCCGATCTGCATCCAGTCGGCCAAATCCTGCTCCAGGCTCACCGTTAACGGCGTTGGCAATAGCCCTAGCGGCGTTTTCACGAACAGCGGATCGTCGAACCAGTCGCGCAGCTTTGCCAGCGATTTACTCACCGCGGATGGGGTGACGTTCATCCGTTTCGCGGCTTTGGTGACGCTGCGCTCCTGCAGCAAAAGCTGCAGGCACAGCAACAGGTTAAGATCGAGACTGCTGAGGGGCTTCTTCATAGCGTGCCGCGGGCTGGATAAGCAAAAGTAGGATGATACACAGTATGCTACAACCAATCAGAACCCCGATCAGCATATTCAGCGCGTTAAGGCCCAGAACGGCTGCAAGCCATATCCACAGCGACGAACCGCAGACCTGGGCGATACCCAGCACCGAGCTTGCGACCCCGGCGCGCAGCGAGAACGGGCCGAGCGCCTGGCTCATCGCCACCCCAAAGCCTACCGAGAATCCGGCGCAGATGAGGGTAATTCCTGCCAGCATAACCGCATGAGTGCTGGCGGTCGCCAGAAGCACGCCCGCCGCCAGAAACAGCACCTGCGAAGTCAGCATCAGCGTGCGCTGACGGAAGATGTTCAGCGCAAACGGTGTTGAGAACGACACGGCCATACTCACCATCGCGGTTAATGCCATTACCGTTGAATACTCGCCGCGATCGAAGCCCATGGTTTCCATGAGTAAGACAGGGGAAACGTTTACATAGGTGAGGATCACCGCCACGCTCAGCGTCGTGATGGCCAGGCGGCTGAGGAAAAAGCGGTTAATGAGCTTCTCGGTTGGATGAAGGGTTGCGGTATGTCCCGTATTTTGCGCGCCAGGATGGGTTTCTTTGAGTACCGTAATCGCCATGACAAACACCAGCGCACCCATGGCCGCCATCGTCCAGAAAAGACTCTGCCAGGGGAATTTCAACATGATCAGGTAGCCTACAACAGGTGCCAGCACCGGGATAATGCAGGTGATGCCGTTGAGCATGGAAAGCACTTTGGCACGACGCTGGGCGCTTAAGGTGTCGCGTAAAATCGCGAAAGCCACGACGTAACAACCGCCTGCGCCAATGCCCTGGATAAATCGCCCTGACAGGAACACGGTGCTGTCTTGCGCCAGTGAGCAGAGTACTGATGCCAGCGCGAAGATGATGGCGCCCGTGATGGCGACTGGCTGGCGGCCCGCTTTGTCCGCGATTTTACCGGCAAAGACCATTGAGGATGCCATGCCCGCGAGGTAGGCCGAAAACGCGATGTGCAGCTGCGCTTCGCTGGCGCCCAGATCGCGGGCGATGTGCGGTAATCCCACCAAATACATATCAATGCCAGACGGATAAAGCAGAACCAGCGCAAAACTACAAAAGAGAAAACGAGCCATAAACCCCCCATGGATGCAGGCATGCAGAATAGGGGGAGAAAGGGGATTAAGCGAGTTGCCATTTGGACAAAGGTGATTTCCTGAGGGGAAATCACCTTTTATATGCGGGGTTTATTTGCCGATACAGAAGCTTGAGAATATCCGACCAAGCAGATCGTCCGACGTAAACTCCCCGGTGATCTCGCTCAGATTCTGCTGCGCCAGGCGCAACTCTTCCGCCAGCAGCTCGCCCGCCCATGCGCCAATAAGCTGCGCCTTACCCTGAACAAGGTGATTCGCGGCCTCTTCCAGCGCCTGCAGGTGACGACGACGCGCCAGGAAGCCGCCTTCCATGCTGGTGTCAAAACCCATGCTCTGCTTGAGATGGTTACGCAGGTCATCCACGCCTTCTCCGGTGCGAGCCGAGAGGCGAATGAGTGAGTGACCATTTACATCGCTGATGCCAAGCGTTTCACCCGTGACGTCCGCTTTGTTGCGCACCACGGTGATCGGCAGTTTGGCAGGCAGACGGGCGATAAAGTCCGGCCAGATATCCGCCGGGTCAACGGCATCGGTGGTTGTGCCATCCACCATAAACAGCACGCGGTCAGCCTGCTCGATTTCCTGCCAGGCACGTTCGATACCAATGCGCTCGACTTCGTCGCTGGCATCGCGCAGACCGGCGGTGTCGATAATGTGCAGCGGCATTCCGTCGATGTGGATATGCTCGCGCAGGACGTCGCGGGTGGTACCGGCAATATCGGTGACGATGGCGGCTTCACGGCCCGCCAGGGCGTTCAGCAGGCTCGATTTCCCGGCGTTAGGGCGGCCGGCAATCACTACTTTCATCCCTTCCCGCAGCAGGCTTCCCTGGCGCGCTTCGGCGCGGACGGCATCGAGATCGGCCATCACGTCGTTGAGCTGGGCTTCGATTTTGCCGTCAGAGAGGAAGTCGATTTCCTCGTCCGGGAAGTCGATAGCCGCTTCGACGTAGATCCTAAGGTGAGTGAGTGCTTCCACAAGGTGATTCACGCGAGCAGAAAACGCCCCCTGAAGGGAGTTCAGCGCAGAGCGGGCCGCTTGCTCAGAACTGGCGTCGATCAGGTCAGCAATCGCCTCGGCTTGTGCAAGGTCGAGCTTGTCGTTCAGGAAGGCACGCTCGGAGAACTCGCCCGGCTTCGCAATGCGCAGGCCAGGGACAGCAAGAATACGTTTTAACAGCAGGTCGAGGATAACCGGGCCACCGTGGCCCTGAAGTTCGAGCACGTCTTCGCCGGTAAAGGAGTTCGGGCCGGGAAACCACAGCGCAATACCCTGGTCCAGCGGGGTGCCATCGGTGTCTTTAAACGGCAGATAATCAGCGTAGCGCGGCTTTGGCAGTTTACCCAGCACTGCTTCGGCTACCTCACGTGCCTTTAGGCCGGAGATACGCAGAATGCCTACACCACCGCGTCCCGGTGGGGTTGCCTGGGCGACGATAGTGTCGTTATGGCTCATGGTTGCTCTCGTTCAATACAAATAAAAAAGGCGGTCAATTGACCGCCCTTATTTTAGCGTTAAGTTACCGAATCAGGACTTTTTCTTTTCGCGGCTATGCAGGCCACGTTTTTCCAGACCACGGTAAATCAGCTGCTGCTGGATGATGGTCACCAGGTTGCTGACGATATAGTACAGCACCAGACCTGACGGGAACCACAGGAAGAACACGGTGAAGATGACCGGCATGAAGGTCATGATCTTCTGCTGCATCGGGTCGGTCACTGTGGTCGGAGACATCTTCTGGATGAAGAACATCGTCACGCCCATCAGGATCGGCAGGATGTAGTACGGGTCCTGTGCGGACAGGTCATGGATCCACAGTGCGAACGGCGCATGGCGCAGCTCAACGGAACCCATCAGCATGTAGTACAGCGCAAGGAAGATTGGCATCTGAATCAGCAGCGGGAAGCAACCACCCAGCGGGTTCACTTTCTCTGCTTTATACAGGGCCATCATTTCCTGGCTCTGACGCTGTTTATCATCGCCCAGACGCTCACGCATTGCAGCAATCTTCGGCTGCAGCATACGCATCTTCGCCATGGAGGTGTACTGCGCTTTAGTCAGCGGGTACATGATGCCACGAACGATAAAGGTAATGATGATGATGGAGAAGCCCCAGTTACCCACGAAGCTGTGGATGAACTTCAGCAGCTTAAACAGCGGCTGAGAGATGAACCACAACCAACCGTAATCCACTGTCAGATCCAGGTGAGGCGCAACGGCTGCCATTTTGTCCTGGATTTCCGGGCCAACCCACAGGGTACTTGCCAGCTTACCGGTTTCACCCGGCTGAACCAGAACCGGCTGAGATTTGTAGCCGATGGCTGCAAGACCGTTACCCAGGTTCGTGGTAAAGAAGTTGTTAGTGCCGTCGTTATTCGGGATCCACGCAGTGGCGAAATACTGCTGCAGCATTGCCACCCAACCGCCTTTAGAGCTGACGTTCAGGTTTTCGTTATCGGCAATGGTGTCGAATTTGTATTTCTCGTACTTCGCATCAGGGGTGGAGTACGCCGCGCCGCGGAAGGTATGCAGCGCAAAGTTGCTGCTTCCGGTGTCACGGTGAGACGGCAGATTGATGGACTGCTTCAGCTGACCAAAGGTCGACACTTCAAGCGGCTTCGCACCGGCGTTCTGCACGCTGTAGCCCACGTTCACCGCATATTCACCGCGTTTCAGGGTGAAGGTTTTGGTGAAGGTGTTGCCCGCGGCGTCGGTGTAAGTCATCGGGATAGCGAGTTCGTTCTGACCATCGGCCAGCACGAAAGTATCACTCTCGACGTTATACAGCGGACGCGCACCGTTTGCTGGGTTATCCGGGCCATCACGACCGGTCAGGCCGCTCTGAGCTTGATAGATAAACTCAGGTGTGGTTTCCAGTAACTGGAACGGTTCGGTAGACTTCAGCTCTTTTGGGTAGGTCAACAGCAGCGCTTGCTCAACATCACCACCACGGGTGTTGATAGTCAGCTCAAGCACATCGGTCTTAACCGTAATCTGTTTCCCCTGGCCACTGGCCGGTACGCCCTGGTCGGCGGCGCTACCCGCTGCGGTGGTCGTGGTCTGCGTGGTCTGCTGCTGGGGTTGAGGATTTTTATCCTGCTCCCATGCCTGCCAGATCATGAAAGACACGAACAACAAAGCGATGACAAGAAGATTGCGTTGCGAATCCATCGTTAGTGTTCTCTGGTATCAAAAGGTCCGGGGGGGACGGGATCGTCTCCACCTGGGTGTAAAGGGTGGCATTTTAATACGCGTTTCACCGTCAACCAACTGCCTTTTATCACTCCAAACCTGCGCAATGCCTCAATTCCGTAGCTTGAGCATGTTGGCGTGAAACGGCAATGTGGCCCGAGTAGCGGACTAATCAGGCGCTGATAGACCCTAATAAGGGCTATCAGGACCCGCGAGCCAGGCGACAGTGGCGGCGCCATAATTTTTCCAACGCTTCCGAGAGAGCACGGTTATCGAGGTCGGCAACCCCCCTTTTAGCCACCACCACGAAGTCCATAGAAGGCAATTCGTGCTGACGTAAACGGAAGCTTTCACGCGTCAGACGTTTAATCCGATTGCGTTCATGCGCACGCTTTACATTTTTTTTGGCGACTGTAAGACCGATGCGGGGATGCCCCAGCGAATTTTGGCGGCCGAGGATGGTGATTTGCGGCGTGCCAGCCCGTTGTGGCTGCTGGAAGACGAATGTGAAATGAGTGGGAGTTAACAAACGTAACTCCCTGGGAAATGCTAGCTTAACCACTCAGGGGTTAGCTTTATTACTTGGAAACGGTCAGACGAGAACGGCCTTTAGCACGACGACGTGCCAGAACCTGACGACCATTTTTAGTAGCCATACGAGCACGGAAGCCGTGAGAACGGTTGCGCTTCAGTACAGACGGTTGAAAAGTGCGTTTCATGGCGATTTCTACCTAAACTTGAATAAATTCACTGACTTTTGCGTATACCCGAACGAGTTTCGAACGACTAACGCCTCAGCGTGGGTGATTAAAGAGGCCGGATTGTAATAATTGTACACTCCGGAGTCAATTCTCTTTCCTTATTTCCCGCGTATTTCCGCACGTTTTCGCGTGGAAAATGAGCAACGGACGACGCAGGAAGATGAGCATCACGCGCCGGGTCGAGGATTATACGGCCTCACCAACAAAGCGCAAGGATCGTCCCGGATCTTCGTTAGATCATTTAAGCAAAAAATTGTCTGTGCTCATTAAATTTTCCAATATGCGGCCTAAATCGTGGGGCACTCCCACCAGGATCGTTTACACTTACCCGGTTTCGGATCTTCCTGTGGATAAATCGGGAAGAATCTGTGAGAAACAGAAGATCTCTGGCTCAGTTTAGGCTATGATCCGCGGTCCTGATCGGGATCCAACGATCCTGGCCTGGCATAAACACAACATCGTTCAGGTTGTATCAACGATGGCGTGTATAACCGCAGATAGCGGTTCGCACATCCCCCTCATTGGGTCATGTCGATGTGCGCCAACAATCATGAATATTCAATAGTTTTCTTTTATTGTTCGAGTGGAGTCCGCCGTGTCACTTTCGCTTTGGCAGCAGTGTCTTGCCCGATTGCAGGATGAGTTACCAGCCACAGAATTCAGTATGTGGATCCGTCCATTGCAGGCGGAACTGAGCGATAACACGCTGGCTTTGTATGCGCCAAACCGTTTTGTGCTCGATTGGGTAAGAGATAAATACCTCAATAACATTAATGGCCTGTTGAATGACTTCTGCGGGTCAGACGTCCCTCAGCTGCGCTTTGAAGTGGGGACAAAACCGGTAACGCAGACCGTGCGTGAAACCGTGAATGTGGCGGCGCCAGCTCAGGCCGCTCGCGCTCCTGCACCTCGCGTCGCACCCGCTCGTCAGGGCTGGGATAACGTCCCTGCACCGGCAGAACCTACCTATCGCTCAAACGTCAACGTTAAACATACCTTCGATAACTTCGTAGAAGGTAAATCGAACCAGCTGGCGCGCGCGGCCGCTCGTCAGGTTGCTGATAATCCGGGTGGTGCCTACAACCCGCTGTTCCTTTATGGCGGTACGGGTCTGGGTAAAACGCACCTTCTTCATGCTGTCGGTAACGGCATCATGGCGCGCAAGCCTAATGCGAAAGTGGTGTATATGCACTCCGAGCGCTTCGTTCAGGACATGGTAAAAGCCCTGCAAAACAATGCGATCGAAGAGTTTAAACGCTATTATCGTTCTGTTGACGCCCTGTTGATCGATGACATTCAGTTCTTTGCCAATAAAGAACGATCGCAGGAGGAGTTTTTCCACACCTTCAATGCGCTGCTGGAAGGTAATCAGCAGATCATTTTGACCTCGGATCGTTATCCAAAAGAGATCAACGGTGTTGAAGATCGTTTAAAATCCCGCTTCGGCTGGGGGCTGACCGTGGCGATCGAGCCGCCGGAGCTGGAAACCCGCGTCGCGATCCTGATGAAAAAAGCCGACGAGAACGACATCCGCCTCCCGGGTGAAGTGGCGTTCTTTATTGCCAAGCGCCTGCGCTCCAATGTGCGTGAGCTGGAAGGGGCACTGAACCGCGTAATCGCCAACGCCAATTTCACCGGTCGTGCGATCACCATCGACTTTGTGCGTGAAGCGCTGCGTGATTTGTTGGCATTGCAGGAAAAACTGGTCACCATCGATAATATTCAGAAGACGGTGGCCGAGTACTACAAAATTAAAGTGGCCGATTTACTGTCTAAACGTCGTTCCCGCTCGGTGGCGCGTCCACGTCAGATGGCGATGGCGCTGGCTAAGGAATTAACCAACCACAGTTTGCCGGAGATCGGCGATGCGTTTGGTGGCCGTGACCATACGACCGTGCTGCATGCTTGTCGCAAGATTGAGCAACTTCGTGAAGAAAGCCACGACATAAAAGAAGATTTTTCCAATTTAATCAGAACATTATCATCGTGACGCTATGAAATTTACCGTTGAACGTGAACATTTATTAAAACCGCTGCAACAGGTGAGTGGCCCATTAGGTGGCCGCCCAACGCTGCCTATTCTCGGAAACCTGCTGCTTCAGGTCGCGGACGGTACGCTGTCGCTGACCGGAACAGATCTGGAAATGGAAATGATCGCGCGCGTTACGCTGTCTCAGCCGCATGACGCGGGCGCGACCACGGTTCCGGCACGTAAATTCTTTGATATCTGCCGTGGGCTACCGGAAGGCGCTGAAATCGCCGTGCAGCTGGAAGGCGACCGTATGCTGGTACGCTCTGGCCGCAGCCGTTTCTCGCTCTCCACGCTGCCTGCTGCCGATTTCCCGAACCTGGATGACTGGCAGAGTGAAGTTGAATTCACCCTGCCACAGGCGACGATGAAACGTCTGATTGAAGCGACCCAGTTCTCAATGGCGCATCAGGACGTTCGTTACTACTTAAACGGCATGCTTTTCGAAACCGAAGGTGAAGAACTGCGTACCGTAGCAACCGATGGTCACCGTCTGGCGGTCTGTTCCATGCCTATCGGCGTTTCACTGCCAAACCATTCGGTGATCGTGCCGCGTAAAGGTGTGATTGAACTGATGCGCATGCTCGACGGTGGCGATACGCCGCTGCGCGTGCAGATTGGGAGCAACAACATCCGTGCGCACGTGGGGGATTTTGTCTTCACATCGAAGCTGGTTGACGGACGTTTTCCTGACTATCGCCGCGTACTGCCGAAGAATCCGGACAAAACGCTGGAAGCGGGTTGCGATAGCCTCAAGCAGGCCTTTGCCCGTGCGGCGATTCTCTCGAACGAGAAATTCCGCGGTGTGCGCCTGTATGTGAGCGAAAATCAGATCAAAATTACCGCCAACAACCCGGAGCAGGAAGAAGCAGAAGAGATTCTGGACGTCACCTACGCCGGAGCAGAAATGGAAATCGGGTTTAACGTCAGCTACGTCCTGGACGTGCTGAATGCGCTGAAATGCGAGAACGTTCGCATTCTGCTGACCGACTCCGTATCGAGCGTACAAATTGAAGATGCCGCATCACAGTCGGCTGCTTATGTTGTCATGCCAATGAGACTGTAATGTCGCTCACCCGTCTGTTGATCCGCGACTTTCGCAATATCGAAAGCGCGGATCTTGCTCTCTCCCCCGGCTTTAACTTCCTGGTTGGCGTGAACGGCAGCGGCAAAACCAGCGTGCTGGAAGCCATCTATACGCTCGGTCATGGCCGGGCGTTTCGCAGTTTGCAAATTGGTCGCGTCATTCGCCACGAGCAGGAATCCTTTGTTCTGCACGGACGCCTGCAGGGCGAAGAGCGGGAAACCGCCATCGGCCTGAGCAAAGACAAACAGGGCGACAGCAAGGTGCGTATTGATGGCACCGACGGCCACAAAGTGGCGGAGCTGGCGCTGCTAATGCCGATGCAGCTGATTACGCCTGAGGGGTTTACTTTACTCAACGGCGGCCCCAAATACAGAAGAGCGTTCCTCGACTGGGGATGCTTTCACAACGAAGCCGGCTTTTTTAACGCCTGGAGCAACCTGAAGCGGCTGCTTAAGCAGCGTAACGCTGCGCTGCGCCAGGTGACGCGCTATGCTCAGCTGCGTCCGTGGGACATGGAGTTAATCCCTCTCGCGGAACAAATCAGCCGCTGGCGTGCCGAATACAGCGCAGGTATCGCCGAAGATATGGCCGACACCTGCAAACAGTTTTTACCTGAATTTTCTCTCACCTTTTCCTTCCAGCGTGGCTGGGAGAAAGAGACGGATTATGCCGACGTGTTAGAGAGAAACTTCGAGCGCGACCGCATGCTGACCTATACCGCGCACGGGCCGCACAAGGCGGATTTCCGCATTCGTGCAGACGGCGCACCGGTCGAAGATACCTTGTCGCGCGGGCAGCTCAAACTCCTGATGTGCGCGCTGCGCCTGGCGCAGGGGGAGTTTCTCACCCGCGAAAGCGGGCGACGCTGCCTGTATCTGATAGATGATTTTGCCTCGGAACTTGATGACGCACGACGCGGACTGCTTGCCAGCCGCTTAAAAGCGACGCAGTCACAGGTTTTCGTCAGCGCTATTAGCGCTGAACACGTTCTGGACATGTCGGATGAAAATTCGAAGATGTTTACCGTGGAAAAGGGTAAAATAACGGATTAACCCAAGTTGAAATGAGCGAGAAACGTTGATGTCGAATTCTTATGACTCCTCCAGTATCAAAGTCCTGAAAGGGCTGGATGCGGTGCGTAAGCGCCCGGGTATGTATATCGGCGATACGGATGACGGCACCGGTCTGCACCACATGGTATTCGAGGTTGTGGATAACGCTATCGACGAAGCGCTCGCGGGTCACTGTAAAGACATCGTGGTGACGATCCATGCGGACAACTCCGTATCCGTCACCGATGATGGTCGTGGCATCCCTACCGGTATTCACCCGGAAGAGGGCGTATCTGCCGCGGAAGTTATCATGACCGTCCTGCACGCAGGCGGTAAGTTTGATGATAACTCCTATAAAGTTTCCGGCGGTCTGCACGGCGTAGGTGTTTCAGTGGTTAACGCCCTGTCGCAGAAACTGGAGCTGGTTATCCAGCGCGAAGGTAAAATTCACCGTCAAATCTACACGCACGGCGTGCCGCAGGCACCGCTGGCTGTCATCGGTGACACCGACAAAACCGGTACGCTGGTCCGTTTCTGGCCAAGCCACGAAACCTTCAGCAATGTGACTGAATTTGAATATGACATTCTGGCGAAACGCCTGCGTGAGCTGTCGTTCCTGAACTCCGGTGTGTCTATTCGTTTGAAAGACAAGCGTGACGGCAAAGAAGACCACTTCCACTACGAAGGCGGTATCAAGGCGTTCGTTGAGTATCTGAACAAGAACAAAACGCCAATTCACCCGAACATTTTCTACTTCTCCACCGAAAAAGACGGTATTGGCGTAGAAGTGGCGCTGCAGTGGAACGACGGTTTCCAGGAAAATATCTACTGCTTCACTAACAACATTCCACAGCGTGACGGTGGTACCCACCTTGTTGGCTTCCGTACGGCGATGACCCGTACCCTGAACGCCTACATGGATAAAGAAGGCTACAGCAAAAAAGCGAAAGTCAGCGCCACCGGTGACGATGCCCGTGAAGGTCTGATTGCCGTTGTCTCCGTGAAGGTGCCGGATCCGAAGTTTTCTTCTCAGACCAAAGACAAGCTGGTCTCTTCTGAGGTGAAATCGGCGGTAGAACAACAGATGAACGAACTGCTGAGCGAATACCTGCTGGAAAACCCGTCAGACGCGAAAATCGTGGTCGGCAAAATTATCGATGCGGCACGTGCCCGTGAAGCGGCGCGTAAAGCCCGTGAAATGACCCGTCGTAAAGGCGCGCTGGACTTAGCAGGCCTGCCGGGCAAACTGGCTGACTGCCAGGAACGCGACCCGGCGCTGTCCGAACTGTACCTTGTGGAAGGGGACTCCGCGGGCGGTTCTGCCAAGCAGGGTCGTAACCGTAAGAATCAGGCGATTCTGCCGCTGAAGGGTAAAATCCTTAACGTTGAGAAAGCGCGCTTCGACAAAATGCTCTCTTCTCAGGAAGTGGCGACGCTGATCACCGCGTTGGGCTGCGGTATTGGTCGCGACGAGTACAACCCGGACAAACTGCGCTATCACAGCATCATCATCATGACCGATGCGGACGTCGACGGCTCGCACATCCGTACGCTGCTGTTGACCTTCTTCTACCGTCAGATGCCTGAAATCGTTGAGCGTGGCCACGTCTACATTGCCCAGCCGCCGCTGTATAAAGTGAAAAAAGGTAAGCAGGAACAGTACATCAAAGACGACGAAGCGATGGATCAGTACCAAATCGCGATCGCGCTTGATGGCGCTACCCTGCACGCGAACTCCAGCGCACCGGCACTGGCGGGTGAGCCGCTGGAACGTCTGGTTTCCGAGTTCAACGCCGCGCAGAAAATGATTACGCGCATGGAACGTCGTTACCCGAAAACGCTGTTGAAAGAGCTGGTGTATCAGCCAACCCTGACCGAAGCCGATCTGAGCGACGAACAGACCGTCACCCGCTGGGTGAACACCCTGGTGAGCGAGCTGAACGAGAAAGAGCAGCACGGTAGCCAGTGGAAATGCGATGTTCAGCAGAATGCCGATCAGCAGTTTGAGCCGATTATTCGCGTGCGTACCCACGGCGTCGATACTGACTACCCGCTGGAGCACGAGTTTATTACCGGTCCGGAATACCGTCGCATCTGTACGCTTGGCGAGAAGCTGCGTGGTCTGATCGAAGACGATGCGTTTATCGAACGTGGCGAACGCCGTCAGCCGGTTGCCAGCTTCGAACAGGCGCTGGAATGGCTGGTGAAAGAGTCCCGTCGTGGCCTCGCGATCCAGCGTTATAAAGGCCTGGGCGAAATGAACCCGGACCAGCTGTGGGAAACCACCATGGATCCGGAAAGCCGCCGTATGCTGCGCGTTACCGTTAAAGACGCGATTGCCGCGGATCAGCTGTTCACCACCCTGATGGGTGATGCGGTTGAACCACGTCGTGCCTTCATCGAAGAGAACGCCCTAAAAGCAGCGAACATCGATATTTAATATCGTTACACAGCAAAACACAGGCCGCGCTTTTAGCGCGGCTTTTTTATGGACGCAGACATATCCATCGACAGCACTGACGGTAAACGGCTGGCGAGCGTATCGACGGCAATTCTGACTCTCAGTGGCAGATGTGGCGTCTGTTGCCAGACCGCATGCACGTCGAAGCGCACATCCGGCGCCTGCTTTAACAGCGGGACGAGTTTTCCCTGATGAATTTCTCTGCTGGCCATCCAACAGGGCAACCATGCAATGCCGTGTCCGGCCAGCGCAGCGTCGCAGATCGCCTGCAAATCATCCATATTGAGCGATGAGCGGGGAGTAAAGGTGTGCGACGCCCCTTCGTTATCCATCAGTTGCCAGGGTAATACTTTGCCTGCCCGCAGATAGTTAATGGCCGCATGGTGGGGTAAATCAGCAACGGTTTCTGGCTGACCTCTTTCCTGCAGATAATCCGGTGCGGCGCACAGCACCATACGGTGCTCACCCAGCCTTCTGGCGACCAGAACGCTGCTGTCCTGCAGCGTGCCGTTGCGCACCGCCATATCAAATCCTTCCTCGACGAGATCCACCACGCGGTCGCTGAATGACATTTCCAGTTCAAGGCCGGGGTGTTCCTGCGTCAGTTCTATCAGCAGCGGGGCGACACACTGGCGACCAAACAGTACCGGCATGGCAACGCGCAGGCGGCCGCTAACCTGCTGTTTGCCTGTTTCAAGAAGCGTCTCTGCGCCCCGAATCTCCTCTAGCGCGCGCAGGCAGCGCTCATAAAAAAGCGTGCCGTTATCCGTCAGGCTCTGGCTGCGGGTGGTGCGTTGAAACAGGCGTACTCCCAGCCGCTGCTCAAGGCGAGCGATGCTTTTTCCAACCGCCGATCGTGACAAATGCAGACGAATGGCGGCCTGAGCAAAACTTCCCGCCTCAACGGCGGCCACAAATACGGGAATATCCTTCAGCGTATCGGTCATGGATTGTATCTGCTATGGCGTCAATATAGAGAAAACTTATCGCCACTGGTGATATTACGTCAACGGTAGACTGTCATCTCTAAAGCTTATTTGATGGCAAGAGAGAAAAAATGACAGAGACAATGCAGCGCTGGTCCATGAACGCCCTCGGGCGCGAGAGCCTTAAACTCTTTCATGAACCTGTTCCACAGCCTGGCCCAGGCGAAGTGCGCGTACGGGTGAATGCCGTTGCGCTCAACTATCGCGATAAAATGGTGATTGAAGGCACGATGCCGATTCCGCTTTCCTTCCCGTTTACGCCGGCGTCTGACATGGCGGGCGTGGTGGACAGCATCGGCGAAGGCGTTACGCGTTTCAAACCCGGCGCGCGCGTCATCTCAACCTTCTTCCCTGAGTGGATCGACGGTAAGCCCCAGGCGGACGCGCGCAATCTGCCCTATAAAACGTCCGGCGGATATTTCCAGGGCATGCTGGCCGAGTATGTGATTGTGAAGGAAGATGCGCTGGCGGCATCCCCGGAGACCCTTAATGACGCAGAGGCCAGCACCTTACCTTGCGCAGGGCTAACCGCATGGTTCGCGCTGGTGGAGCGCGGACATTTACGCGCCGGGCAATCGGTACTGGTGCAAGGCACCGGTGGCGTGGCGATTTTCGCTCTGCAAATTGCAAAAGCGCACGGTGCAGAGGTGTTTGTCACCTCGGGAAGCGATGAAAAACTGGCGCTGGCTAAAAAACTGGGGGCCAGCCAGGGTATCAACCGTCTGAAAGGCGACTGGGCTGAAGATACGCTGGCACTCACGCAGGATCGCGGTATCGATCATATTATCGAAACCGTAGGTGGGGAGAACCTGAAGCATTCCCTGCGCGCCGTTGCCGTTCATGGACGTATATCGGTCATTGGCGTGCTGGCCGGGACGGACATTTCGCTGTCTGCTGGCGAGCTGTTGCTGAAATCTCCGTCTATTCAGGGGATTGGCGTTGGTCATCGCCGGGCGCTGGAAGATTTCGTCCGTGCCGTTGACGTCACGGGTCTGAAACCGGTGATTGAGCATCGCTACCGCTTTGATGAACTCGAACAGGCGCTTGAACATCTGGATCGCGGCGCGTTCGGTAAAATCGTTCTCACCCGCGAGTAAGCCATCGTTCCCCGGGATCGGCGAAAAGGGGTGTTTTGTTGCGCAATGTAGCTCTATTTTTGTGGGCTTAATCGCGTTAGCATGAGGCAGCACTCATTTATCCCGGGGAACTCATGGCTATCAAACTTATTGCAATCGATATGGACGGCACGCTGCTGCTGCCAGACCACACTATCTCTCCCGCTGTTAAAAACGCGATCGCCGCCGCACGCGAAAAAGGGGTCAACGTGGTACTGACCACCGGTCGTCCGTATGCGGGCGTGCACAGCTACCTGAAAGAGCTGCATATGAATCAGCCGGGCGATTATTGCATCACTTACAACGGCGCGCTGGTACAGAAAGCGGCGGATGGCAGCACGGTGGCACAAACTGCGCTGAGCTATGACGATTATCGTTTCCTGGAAAAACTGTCTCGCGACGTCGGCTCTCACTTCCACGCGCTCGATCGCAACACGCTTTACACCGCAAACCGCGATATCAGCTACTACACCGTACATGAATCTTACGTTGCGACCATTCCGCTGGTGTTCTGCGAAGCGGAGAAAATGGATCCGGCTACGCAATTCCTGAAAGTGATGATGATTGATGAGCCCGCCATTCTCGATAAAGCCATTGCGCGCATTCCGGCGGAGGTAAAAGAGAAATATACCGTGCTGAAAAGTGCGCCGTACTTCCTCGAAATCCTCGATAAACGCGTCACCAAAGGTACCGGCGTGAAATCACTGGCCGATGCTTTAGGCATTAAGCCTGAAGAGATCATGGCGCTGGGCGATCAGGAAAACGACATTGCGATGATTGAATACGCCGGTATGGGCGTGGCGATGGAAAACGCGATCCCCTCAGTGAAAGAGGTGGCCAACTTCGTCACCAAATCCAACCTGGAAGACGGCGTTGCCTACGCGATCGAGAAATTTGTCCTGCAATAGCGGGTCACGTAAATACATAGGCCTCGGTTATCAACCGGGGCTTTTTTTGCACTGAACTTATTGGATTGTTCTTTTTGTGATCTGTATTGTAGTACAACATTAAATGATTGTACTACATTATGATCACAGTAATGACGAATGGCTTCGCGTTTGTACTGCAAAAGTGAGGCGAAATTTAGCGGTCGCGGTAAAGTATTAATGGACATACAGAGCAAAAGGACTCTCCATGACGCTTAACAAAACCGATCGCATCGTCATCACCCTGGGCACACAAATTGTGGGCGGTAAATACGTTCCAGGTTCACCGTTGCCGGCAGAAGCCGAGCTGTGCGAGGAGTTTGAAACTTCGCGCAATATCATCCGGGAAGTGTTCCGCTCGCTGATGGCGAAGCGGCTAATTGAAATGAAACGCTATCGCGGTGCGTTTGTCGCTCCGCGTAACCAGTGGAACTACCTCGATACCGACGTTCTGCAGTGGGTGCTGGAAAACGACTATGACCCACGGCTTATCGGCGCGATGAGCGAGGTACGAAACCTGGTTGAACCGGCAATCGCTCGCTGGGCGGCAGAACGCGCAACGTCGGGCGACCTGGCGCAGATTGAGTCAGCCCTGAACGACATGATCGCCAATAATCAGAACCGGGACGCGTTCAACGAGGCGGACATCCGCTACCACGAAGCGGTGCTGCAGTCGGTGCATAACCCGGTGTTACAGCAGCTTAGCGTGGCGATTAGCTCGCTGCAGCGAGCGGTATTTGAACGTACCTGGATGGGCGATGAGGCCAACATGCCGAAAACGCTCCAGGAACATAAAGCGCTGTTCGATGCGATTCGGCATCAGGACGGCGATGCGGCAGAGCAGGCGGCACTCACCATGATCGCCAGCTCGACACGAAGGCTGAAGGAAATCACATGACATCTCGCTACATCGCAATTGACTGGGGATCGACCAATCTGCGCGCCTGGCTGTATCAGGGTGAACAGTGCCTGGAGAGCAGGCAATCAGAAGCAGGCGTTACGCGTCTGAACGGGAAATCCCCCGAAGCGGTGTTAGCGGAGGTGACGAAAAACTGGCGCGATGGCGCCACGCCGGTGGTGATGGCGGGGATGGTCGGCAGTAACGTCGGCTGGAAGGTTGCGCCTTATCTACCGGTTCCTGCCCATTTCTCTGCCATTGGCGAGCAGTTAACGCCCGTTGGCGACAACATCTGGATCGTTCCGGGGCTGTGCGTCTCTCGCGACGATAACCACAACGTGATGCGCGGCGAAGAGACGCAGCTGCTTGGCGCGCGCGCGCTTTCTCCTTCTTCTGTCTACGTGATGCCGGGTACGCACTGCAAATGGGTGCAGGCTGACGCGGAGCAAATCCACGATTTTCGCACTGTGATGACCGGCGAATTACACCATTTGCTGCTCAATCACTCGTTGGTGGGCGCGGGGTTGCCCGAGCAGAAAACGTCCCCTGAGGCCTTTACCGCCGGTCTTGAGCGTGGCCTCGCCTCGCCTGATGTTCTGCCGTCTCTTTTTGAGGTTCGCGCTTCGCACGTGCTTGGAAGCCTCCCGCGCGAGCAGGTTAGCGAGTTTCTTTCTGGCCTGCTGATTGGCGCAGAGGTCGCCAGCATGTGTGACTTCATCGCGCATGACCAGGCTATCACGATTGTCGCAGGTGCATCGCTAACGTCGCGCTACAAGCAGGCGTTCCGAGCCATTGGGCGTGATGTTTCAACGGTATCCGGCGACACGGCATTTCAGGCAGGAATAAGGAGCATCGCTCATGCAGTGGCAAACTGATCTTCCCCTTATCGCTATCTTGCGCGGCATCACGTCCGGCGAAGCGCTAGAGCACGTTGGCGCGGTTATCGACGCCGGGTTCGACGCGGTAGAAATCCCGCTCAACTCCCCGGAATGGGAAAAAAGCATTCCGGCCGTGGTGGATGCCTATGGCGATAAAGCACTGATTGGCGCGGGAACCGTGTTACAGCCGGAGCAGGTGGACAGGCTGGCGAAGATGGGCTGCAAACTCATCGTCACCCCCAACATCAACCCCGAGGTCATCCGTCGTGCGGTGGGCCATGGCATGACCGTGTGTCCGGGGTGTGCGACGGCTACCGAAGCCTTTATTGCCCTCGATGCGGGCGCGCAGTCGCTCAAAATTTTTCCGTCTTCGGCCTTTGGCCCTGACTACATCAAAGCGCTGAAGGCGGTGTTGCCCGCCAGCGTGCCGGTCTTTGCCGTGGGCGGCGTAACGCCAGAAAACCTGGGCCAGTGGATGAGCGCTGGCTGCGTGGGCGCGGGGCTGGGCAGCGATCTCTATCGCGCCGGACAGTCCGTGGAACGTACTGCACAGCAGGCGACAGCATTTGTGAAAGCGTATCGAGAGGCAGTGAAATGAAAATAACCAAACTCACCACGTACCGTTTACCCCCGCGCTGGATGTTCCTGAAAATCGAAACCGACGAAGGCGTGGTTGGCTGGGGCGAGCCGGTGATTGAAGGGCGTGCGCGCACCGTTGAAGCGGCGGTGCATGAGCTGGGCGAGTACCTGATTGGTCAGGACCCTGCGCGCATCAACGACCTGTGGCAGGTAATGTACCGCGCGGGTTTCTACCGCGGTGGCCCGATCCTGATGAGCGCGATTGCCGGTATCGACCAGGCGCTGTGGGATATCAAAGGCAAAGTGTTCAATGCCCCGGTCTGGCAGCTGATGGGCGGGCTGGTGCGCGACAAAATCAAAGCCTACAGCTGGGTAGGCGGCGACCGTCCTGCGGAAGTGATCGACGGCATCACGCAGCTGCGCAACATTGGCTTTGATACCTTTAAGCTTAACGGCTGTGAAGAGATGGGGGTTATCGACAACTCACGCGCGGTCGATCGTGCCGTGAATACCGTGGCGCAAATCCGTGAAGCCTTCGGCAACGACATTGAGTTTGGTCTGGATTTCCACGGACGCGTCAGCGCGCCGATGGCCAAAGTGCTGATTAAAGAGCTGGAGCCGTATCGCCCGCTGTTTATCGAAGAACCGGTGCTGGCCGAGCAGGCGGAGTTCTATCCGAAGCTGGCAGAACAGACTCATATTCCGATCGCGGCGGGTGAACGTATGTTCTCGCGCTTTGAATTTAAGCGCGTGCTGGAAGCCGGCGGCATTGCGATTCTGCAGCCGGATCTCTCCCACGCAGGCGGCATCACCGAATGCTACAAAATTGCCGGCATGGCAGAAGCTTATGACGTGGCGCTGGCCCCGCATTGCCCGCTTGGCCCGATCGCGCTGGCCGCCTGTCTGCACGTGGACTTTGTCTCGCGCAACGCTGTGTTCCAGGAACAGAGCATGGGCATTCACTATAACAAGGGCGCGGAGCTGCTCGACTTTGTGAAAAACAAAGACGATTTCAACATGGAAGGCGGTTTCTTTAAACCGTTAATGAAGCCGGGCCTTGGCGTGGATATTGACGAAGCTAAAGTCATTGAGCTGAGTAAAAATGCGCCGGACTGGCGTAACCCACTGTGGCGTCATGAAGACGGTTCCGTAGCCGAGTGGTAACTCTTCGGCTGGCGCTTCGCCACCGGGCAAAAATCGTAAAAACAAAAATATAACCCTCTGTAAATTACAGGGCATGGTGAGCGGCTTCGCTATGCCCAAAATCTGGAGACAGATTGCGATGGATATTCCAGTTACTGCTGTCAAAACCGGGCGTCGTCGTTACCTGACGCTGATCATGATCTTTATTACCGTGGTTATCTGCTATGTTGACCGCGCCAACCTTGCCGTAGCATCGGCCCATATTCAGGAAGAATTTGGCATCACCAAGGCGGAGATGGGCTACGTCTTCTCGGCGTTTGCCTGGCTTTATACGTTGTGCCAGATCCCCGGCGGCTGGTTCCTTGACCGCGTCGGCTCACGTCTGACCTATTTTATCGCTATTTTCGGCTGGTCCGTGGCCACGTTATTCCAGGGCTTCGCCACCGGGCTGATGTCGCTGATTGGCCTGCGCGCCATCACCGGTATTTTTGAAGCGCCGGCATTCCCCACCAACAACCGCATGGTAACCAGCTGGTTCCCGGAACACGAGCGCGCCTCGGCAGTCGGCTTTTACACGTCCGGTCAGTTTGTCGGCCTGGCGTTTCTGACGCCGCTGCTGATCTGGATCCAGGAGCTGTTGAGCTGGCACTGGGTCTTTATCGTCACCGGCGGGATTGGCATTATCTGGTCGCTAATTTGGTTTAAGGTCTATCAACCTCCACGGCTAACCAAAAGCATCACCAAAGCCGAGCTGGACTACATCCGCGACGGCGGCGGCCTGATAGACGGCGACGCGCCGATGAAAAAAGAGGCGCGCCAGCCGCTGACGAAAGCGGACTGGAAGCTGGTCTTCCACCGTAAGCTGGTGGGCGTTTATCTGGGCCAGTTTGCGGTTACCTCGACGCTGTGGTTTTTCCTGACCTGGTTCCCGAACTATCTGACGCAGGAGAAGGCGATTACCGCGCTTAAGGCGGGCTTTATGACCACCGTACCGTTCCTGGCGGCCTTCTTCGGCGTACTACTTTCCGGCTGGCTGGCCGATAAGCTGGTGAAAAAAGGCTACTCGCTGGGGATGGCGCGTAAAACGCCAATTATCTGCGGGCTGCTGATCTCTACCTGCATCATGGGCGCCAACTACACCAACGATCCGGTGTGGATTATGACCCTGATGGCGGTGGCGTTCTTCGGAAACGGCTTTGCCTCCATCACCTGGTCGCTGGTGTCGTCGCTGGCACCGATGCGGCTGATTGGCCTCACGGGCGGCGTGTTTAACTTCGTTGGTGGGCTAGGCGGCATCACCGTGCCGCTGGTTATCGGCTACCTGGCACAGGATTACGGCTTTGGCCCGGCGCTGGTCTATATCTCGGCGGTCGCACTGATCGGTGCGCTCTCCTACATTCTGCTGGTTGGCGACGTTAAACGAGTAGGCTAATTCCCGCTGATGTTTTACCCTGATGCGACAACTGCGCATCAGGGTATCCTCATGAAACAAATCACCTTCGCCTCCCGCAATCATCAGCTCACCAATACCAATGCCTGGACGCCGGACAGCCAATGGCTGGCCTTTGACGTGCGCCCATCCGGCGCATCCTTCACCGGTGACACCATTGAGCGGGTAAATGTCAGTACGGGCGAGGTTGAGGTGATTTATCACGCCACTCAGGGTGCGCATGTCGGCGTGGTGACCGTTCATCCAGAAGAAGACAAATACGTGTTTATCCACGGCCCGAAAAATCCGGATGCAGGCTGGCAATATGATTTTCACCACCGCCAGGGAGCGATCGCGTACCACGGTCAGGTAAGTCACCTCGATGCCATGGACATCACCGCGCCCTATACCGCAGGCGCTTTGCGCGGGGGCAGCCACGTGCATGTTTTTAGCCCCGACGGACAGTTCGTGAGCTTTACCTATAACGATCATGTGCTGCACGAGCGCGATCCCCGACTTGATTTACGTAACGTTGGCGTCGCAGCACCTTATGGCCCTGTCATCCCGCAGGGGAATCATCCTCGGGAATATGCCGGCATCTTCTGGAGCGTGCTGGTGAGCCGCACAACGCCGAATCCGCAGCCGGGTAGCGATGAGATCAACCGCGCCTACGAAGAGGGCTGGGTGGGTAACGACAGGCTGGCGTTTATTGGCGATACCTTGTCGGAGAAAGGCGAGAAGGTACCTGAACTGTTTATCGTCACTCTGCCAAAAGAGGCGCAGGGCTGGAAACGGGCGGGCGATGCGCCGCTGCAGGGCACCCCAGAGACGCTGCCTGCTCCCCCTGCGGGTGTGATGCAGCGGCGTCTGACGTTTACCCATCAACACCGTTATCCGGGGCTGGTGAACGTGCCGCGTCACTGGGTGCGCTGTAACCCGCAAAGGACGCAAATCGCGTTTCTGATGCGTGATGATAACGGCACTGTTCAGCTGTGGCTCATCTCACCGGATGGCGGCGAGCCGCGTCAGTTAACCCATACGCGAAGCGGTATCCAGTCGGCGTTTAACTGGCACCCTTCCGGAAATATGCTGGGATTTGTGCTCGAAAACCGTATCGCCTGCTGTGATGCGCAGACCGGTGAGGTGGCGTTTCTGACGTCCGAACACGGCAATCCGCCGTCTGCCGATGCGGTGGTTTTTTCCCCGGACGGTCGTTTTATTGCATGGATGGAAGAGAGAGAGGGTTTCCGCCAGCTGTGGCTAACGGAAACCGCGCAGCACTAGCGTGGGGGCATGGCAGCGGGCGGAATGATGGCGTTGGTCGCCAGATTTTCCTTCTCACTTTTTTCAACGCGAGAACGCACGGAGCTGTCCGTGCGGAACATATCCCACGGCAGAAGCAGCGTGTCTGCTACTGCGGTAAACGGCATGTCCAGAATGACCAGAGACTTTGTTCCCCAGTTGGTCTCGTCATCGGAGATCATTTCCGCGCTGGCGCGGGTCCCCGGATATGTTCCTTCTTTACCGCCGGTGTGAGACATCACGCTCGAACATCCGCAAAGTAAAACTACCCCGCTGAACGTCGTCAGCTTTATCAGAACATTTTTCATCATCACTCAGTCATCGTTAATGGCACTGCATAGACCTGCAACTCAGGGTTATAGCGGGCCTAATGCAAAATGAATAGCCCAATAACCCCGCACTGTGGCAGCCATCGCAATTTAACCCTTTGTGCTGTTGTCCCAGTCTAAGCGAGATGCACAAAAGTGCAAAAAAAAGTGCGTTGGCTGCGCTTGAAAAGATCGGTTCCAGACCCATTTTAAGAATGTAACCCGATAACGAACATGCCTGATGGGTGTTCGGGGGCACGCTGGCCTGTCCATGGTGGAAGGCTACATTTTCTCGCTGATTTCAGGAGTTTTATCTATGCGTAATTTCGATCTTTCTCCGCTATACCGTTCTGCTATTGGTTTTGACCGCCTGTTCAACCATTTAGAAAATAACCAAAGCCAGAGCAACGGCTACCCTCCATACAATGTTGAGCTGGTGGACGAAAACCACTACCGCATCGCCATTGCCGTCGCCGGTTTTGCAGAAAATGAACTGGAGATCACCGCGCAGGATAACCTGCTGGTAGTGAAAGGTTCCCATACGGCCGAGCAGAAAGAACGCACCTACCTTTACCAGGGCATCGCCGAGCGTAACTTTGAACGCAAGTTCCAGTTAGCTGAAAACATTCACGTTAAAGGCGCGAACCTGGTCAACGGGTTGCTGTTTATCGAACTGGAACGTGTGATTCCGGAAGAGAAAAAACCACGCCGTATCGAAATTAACTAATGACGCGGGTCGTAAAAGCGGCCCATCCAGAATTGCTTGCCGTAAAGGGAGCATATGCGAATCCATAAGGATTTGCAGGAACAACCGCGCACAAAAATAAACTGTGCCGAACTCGCTTCTCAGAAGGAGATTTAGTATGCGTAACTATGATTTATCCCCCCTGCTGCGTCAGTGGATCGGTTTTGACAAACTGGCTAACGCTCTGCAAAGCACCACTGAGCAACAGACATTCCCGCCGTACAACATCGAAAAAAGCGATGACAACCACTATCGCATCACGTTGGCGCTGGCCGGTTTCCGCCAGGATGACCTGGATATCCAGCTTGAAGGCACGCGTCTTACCGTGAAGGGTACGCCGGAAAAACAAGAAACCGAGACCAAATGGCTGCATCAGGGCCTGGTGAACCAGCCGTTTAGCCTGAGCTTTACCCTGGCCGATCATATGGAAGTCTCTGGTGCGACTTATACCAACGGGCTGCTGCATATCGACCTGACCCGCAACGTGCCGGACGCCATCGCGCCGCAGCGCATCGCCATTAGCGAGCGACCCGCGTTGAACAGCTAATCCACTGCGGGCTGATGCCCTCACCCCAAAAGATAAAGCCCTGCTCCGGCAGGGCTTTTTTGTGCGCCATCGCCCATACAACCGCATCCGGCTCTGAGAGAATCCTTATCATAACTAAGGTTATGCACAGGGAGTGGATCATGAGTGATATCGCGTTAACCGTCAGCGTGTTGGCCCTGGTCGCCGTCGTTGGGCTGTGGATTGGCAATGTCAAAATCCGTGGCGTCGGCTTTGGTATTGGCGGCGTGCTGTTCGGCGGCATTTTTGTTGGGCATTTTGCCGACCAGCTCGGGCTGGTCCTCAGCGCCGAAATGCTCCACTTTACTCAGGAGTTCGGCCTGATCCTGTTCGTCTATACCATTGGCATTCAGGTGGGACCGGGCTTTTTCGCCTCTCTTCGGGTCTCCGGACTACGGCTCAACCTGTTTGCCCTCAGTATTGTGGTGATGGGCGGGCTGGTCACCGCGATTCTGCACAAGATCTTTGATATCCCGCTGCCCGTCGTGTTGGGCATTTTCTCCGGGGCGGTCACCAACACGCCTGCGCTCGGTGCGGGGCAGCAAATCCTGCGCGATTTGGGCATCGAACCCGGCATTGTCGACCAGATGGGGATGAGCTACGCCATGGCCTATCCGTTTGGGATTTGCGGCATTCTGCTTTCCATGTGGCTGGTACGCGTCCTGTTTCGCATTAACGTCGACAAAGAGGCGAAGGACCACGAAACCACGCTCACTAACGGCCATATGCCGATCAAAACCATCAACATTCGCGTCGATAACCCCAACCTGAACAATATGGCAATTCAGGACGTGCCGATCCTGAACAGCGCCAACATAATCTGCTCGCGCCTTAAGCGCGACGAGATGCTGATGGTGCCCGCGCCGGGCACCGTTATCCAGCAAGGCGATCTGCTGCACCTGGTCGGCCAGCCAGGCGATTTAAACAACGCGCGGCTGGTGATTGGTCAGGAAGTGGATACCTCGCTCTCCACCCGCGGCACCGATATGCGCGTGGAACGCGTCGTG
The DNA here is from genome assembly GCF_036903355.1 of Enterobacter sp. UNJFSC 003. Classification (NCBI taxonomy): domain Bacteria; kingdom Pseudomonadati; phylum Pseudomonadota; class Gammaproteobacteria; order Enterobacterales; family Enterobacteriaceae; genus Enterobacter; species Enterobacter sp. UNJFSC 003. The sequence continues at coordinate 197,314 of NZ_JBAKHK010000005.1, read as the reverse complement.
GTGACTAACGAGCACGTTCTGGGCAAGAAAATACGCGATCTGCAGGTCAAAGAGCGCTATGACGTGGTCATCTCCCGGCTTAATCGCGCGGGTGTCGAGCTGGTTGCCAGCCCGGAGGCCAGCCTGCAGTTCGGCGATATCCTTAATCTGGTCGGGCGTCCGTCGTCCATTGACGCTGTCGCGGATATGGTCGGCAACGCCCAGCAAAAACTGCAGCAGGTGCAGATGCTGCCTGTGTTTATCGGCATCGGGCTTGGCGTGCTGCTCGGCTCCATTCCGGTGTACGTGCCGGGCTTCCCGGTCGCGCTCAAGCTGGGACTGGCAGGCGGGCCGCTGATTATGGCGCTGATCCTCGGGCGTATTGGTTGTATCGGTAAGCTCTACTGGTTCATGCCGCCGAGCGCCAACCTCGCGCTGCGCGAGCTGGGCATTGTGTTGTTCCTGGCAGTGGTTGGTCTGAAATCCGGTGGGGATTTTGTTGATACCCTGGTCAGGGGGGAAGGGATGAGCTGGGTCGGCTACGGCATATTTATCACGGCGATCCCGCTGCTGACGGTAGGCATACTGGCGCGTATGTTCGCTAAAATGAACTACCTGACGCTGTGCGGCATGCTTGCGGGCTCCATGACGGACCCGCCCGCGCTGGCCTTTGCCAACAACCTGCACGCCACCAGCGGTGCGGCGGCGCTGTCCTATGCCACCGTCTACCCGCTGGTGATGTTCCTGCGCATCATCACGCCGCAGCTACTGGCGGTGCTGTTCTGGGGGATGAGCTAGCAGGTCGTCCGGGTGGATGCGCCGCAGATGGTAGTCCACCTGGTAATCGCTGGTATTTCGGAACATGACGGAATAATTGAGGAACTCGCCGCTGTCGCTGTAGGAAAGGGAAGTGATCCGCAGCAGCGGTGTCTGTTCCGGCAGGTTCATATAGCTGGCCAGCTGTTTATCTGCCAGCACCGGCGTCAGGCTCTCGTAGTTGCCGCTGATGGTGATCCCGCACTCCTTCTCGATGTAATCAAACTTTGACCCTTCAAGATGCGCCAGAGACAGGTTGCGGAACAGCTTCACCGGCATAAAGCTGTCCTCCAGCATCAGCGGCTTTCCGTCCACGTAGCGCACCCGCCGTGAAAAATAGATCCGCTCATCCACCTGAATCCGCAGCTGGCTGGCGATGGCGGGCGGGGCGGGCATCACCTCAAACTGCAGCACCTTGCTTTGCACTTCCTTTCCCTGCTGACGCAATACCTCCACGAGCCCGGTGAGGTTAGTGGTTTCATGATGCACATCTTTGCGTGATACGAACGTGCCGCTGCCGTGTCGCCGCTCAACCAGCCCCCAGCTCACCAGCAGGTCTAGCGCCTTACGGATGGTCATACGCGCCACGCCAAACTCTTGCGCCAGCGCTTTTTCGCCCGGCAGCGGGCTGCCGATGTTGTAGTCCGACGAATTCAGCCGCAGCCGCAATCTGTCGGCGATGGATTTGTAGATCACCAGTAAACCTCTTTGCCCTTATCAGGGCGTGGATGGCGTCCTGACATGTCCATATTTACAGCAAAAAGTAGACCTGATTGGTCAAAATAAAACCATGAATGCGATCACGAATCGCAGCGGCACGCCATGTTCGCGCATCAGTAAGTTCTTATGCTCACCTCAGGCCAGCAAAAACACATAAAGGCCTCTACCCCCTACAGGTTGTTACGTGAGGATTAAAAATGCTCAGTCAAATACAACGTTTTGGCGGTGCCATGTTTACCCCGGTGTTGTTGTTTCCCTTTGCCGGGATCGTGGTCGGAATCGCCATCATGCTTCGCAATCCCCTTTTTGTCGGCGAAGCCCTAACGGCTCCAGATAATCTTTTCGCGCAAATTGTTCACATTATTGAAGAGGGCGGCTGGGCGGTGTTTCGCAATATGCCGCTGATTTTTGCCGTTGGCCTACCGATTGGCCTGGCGAAGCAGGCGCAGGGCCGGGCCTGTCTGGCGGTGCTGATTAGCTTCCTGACCTGGAACTACTTTATCAATGCGATGGGGATGACGTGGGGCCATTTCTTTGGCGTCGACTTCTCTGCTGAACCTGCCGCCGGAAGCGGGCTGGCGATGATTGCCGGGATCAAAACGCTTGATACCAGCATTATTGGCGCCATCGTGATTTCAGGCATTGTTACCGCTCTTCACAACCGCTATTTCGATAAGCCGCTGCCGGTGTTTTTAGGGATTTTCCAGGGCACGTCGTTTGTCGTTATCCTCGCGTTTTTTGTGATGATCCCCTGCGCCTGGCTCACCTTACTGGGCTGGCCAAAGGTACAGATGGGCATTGAGTCCCTGCAAATGTTCTTACGTTCTGCCGGGGCGCTGGGCGTGTGGGTTTATACCTTCCTGGAACGCATTCTGATCCCAACGGGTCTGCACCACTTTGTGTATGGCCCGTTTATTTTCGGCCCGGCGGCTGTAGAAGGCGGCATTCAGGTCTACTGGGCGCAGCACCTGCAGGAATTTAGCCAGAGCACGCTGCCGCTGAAAACCCTGTTCCCGGAAGGCGGATTCGCGCTGCACGGCAACTCCAAGGTGTTTGGCTCGGTCGGGATTGCGCTGGCGCTGTGGTACACCGCGTCGCCGGAAAATCGCGTTAAGGTCGCGGGTCTGCTGATCCCGGCCACGCTCACCGCCGTGCTGGTGGGTATTACTGAGCCGCTGGAATTCACCTTCCTGTTTATCTCCCCGCTGCTGTTTGCCGTCCACGCCGTGCTGGCGGCGACGATGGCGACGGTGATGTACGTCTTTGGCGTGGTGGGCAACATGGGTGGCGGCCTGCTGGACCAGTTCCTGCCGCAAAACTGGATCCCGATGTTCCATAACCACGCCTCGATGATGTTCACCCAGATTGGCATTGGCCTCTGCTTCACCGGTCTCTACTTTATGGTCTTCAAAACGCTGATTGAACGCCTGAACCTTAAAACGCCAGGCCGCGAAGAGAGCGAAATCAAACTCTACAGCAAGGCCGACTATAAGGCAGCGCGCGGGCAAACCACCGCCCCGGCGGCGGCCAGCCAGCAGGTTGGGCAGGCCGCCGGATTCCTGCAGGCGCTCGGCGGGGCCGCCAACATTGAAAGCATCAACAACTGCGCCACTCGCTTGCGCATCGCGCTGGTCGATATGGCGCATACCCAAAGCGACGACGTCTTCAAAGCCCTTGGCGCACACGGTGTGGTGCGACGTGGCAATGGCATTCAGGTGATTGTGGGTCTGCATGTTCCCCAGGTGCGCGACCAGCTTGAATCGCTAATGAAAACCCCTTTAACGAACGACCAAACTACCCTGACAGAGGCTATATCATGAAAAAATTCTCAGTTGTTATTGCCGGCGGCGGCAGCACGTTTACGCCGGGTATCGTCCTGATGCTGTTAGCCAACCGTGACCGTTTCCCGCTGCGCGCCCTGACGTTTTATGACAACGACGGCGCGCGCCAGGAGACCATCGCCGAAGCGTGCAAAATCATTCTCAGAGAGCAGGCTCCGGAGATTGAATTCAGCTACACCACCGATCCGAAAGCGGCGTTTACCGACGTTGATTTCGTGATGGCGCATATTCGCGTCGGCAAATACCCGATGCGTGAAAAAGACGAGAAAATTCCGCTACGCCACGGCGTGCTGGGCCAGGAAACCTGCGGCCCGGGCGGGATCGCCTACGGCATGCGCTCTATCGGCGGCGTGCTGGAGCTGGTGGATTACATGGAGCAGTACTCCCCGAATGCGTGGATGCTGAACTACTCCAACCCGGCGGCGATTGTGGCGGAAGCCACCCGTCGTCTGCGCCCGAACGCTAAAATCCTCAACATCTGCGATATGCCGATCGGCATTGAAGGGCGCATGGCGCAAATTGTCGGCCTGAAAGACCGCAAGGAGATGCGCGTACGTTACTACGGCCTGAACCACTTTGGCTGGTGGACATCGATTGAAGATCTCAACGGCAACGATCTGCTGCCAAAACTGCGGGAGTATGTCGCCAAAAACGGCTATGTTCCGCCATCAGATGACGTTCATACCGAAGCCAGCTGGAATGACACTTTTGCTAAAGCGAAAGATGTACAGGCGCTGGATCCAGATACCATGCCGAACACCTACCTGAAATATTATCTGTTCCCGGACTACGTGGTGGCGCACGCTAACCCGGAACGTACCCGCGCGAATGAGGTCATGGATCACCGCGAGAAGCATGTGTTCAGCGCGTGCCGGGCGATTATCGAAGCCGGACATTCCTCCGCCGGTGAGCTGGAAATTGATGAACATGCGTCGTACATCGTCGATCTGGCCACGGCAATTGCCTTTAATACCCAGGAGCGCATGCTGCTGATTGTGCCAAACAACGGGGCTATCCATAACTTTGATGCCGACGCGATGGTGGAAATTCCGTGCCTGGTGGGCCATAACGGACCAGAGCCGCTGACCGTGGGCGATATTCCACACTTCCAGAAAGGGCTGATGAGCCAGCAGGTGGCGGTGGAAAAATTGGTCGTGGATGCCTGGGAGCAACGCTCGTACCAGAAACTCTGGCAGGCTATCACGCTCTCTAAAACCGTGCCGAGCGCGTCGGTTGCGAAGGCGATTCTGGACGATCTGATCGAGGCCAATAAGGATTACTGGCCAGAACTGCATTAATCTTCATGACCGGCATCACCCGATGCCGGTCTCCTTGTCTCTGGCGATTTACGCTATGCTGAAGCCTGCCTGCAGCACGACAAGGAACCTTCATGAAAATTTCCCGCCTCGGCGAAGCGCCAGACTACCGCTTCTCTTTGGCTAATGAGCGAACATTTCTGGCGTGGATCCGCACCGCACTGGGCTTTCTGGCCGCGGGTGTAGGGCTCGATCAGCTGGCGCCGGATTTTGCTACCCCGTTGATCCGTGAAGTGCTGGCGCTACTGCTGTGTTTATTCGCCGGCGTGCTGGCGATTTATGGCTATCTGCGGTGGTTGCGAAACGAAAAAGCGATGCGCCTCAAGCAGGATCTGCCCTATACGCGCGGGTTGCTGATCATCAGCACCCTTTTGCTGGCGGTGGCCGCCGTGGTGATGGTCCTGGTGTTCTATGGTGGATAGCCGCAAGGCGCGACGGGAAGCTGACCCCGGCCTTCAGCCGGAGCGCACCTCCCTTGCCTGGTTGCGCACGCTGCTGGGGTATGGCGCGCTCATTGCCCTGGCGATCAAGCACAACTGGCACCGTACGGGCGGACCCTTCGGGATCTCCATTGTTGTGCTGGCGCTGATGGCCCTCATTTTGTGGCGCTATACCCGCAGGCGTAACCTGATGGACGTGACGCAGGATGATTTTGTTCAGCCAAAGGCGGTACGGGATAAGTTCCTGATCGCCCTGGCTGTCCTCTCGCTGTCACTGCTATTTGCGATAACCCATCTGCAGGCTATTTTTTCCCTTTAGCCAGATACTTCGCCATCTCGTCTTCCGGTACCATGCCGCCGCCGGTCGCCCACACCAGATGGGTGGCGTTAGCATCAGCGCTTACGCGCACCGGCCCTGCCATCCCCGCCAGCGCTGACGGCTCCAGGCGAAGACCTTCTTCCTGCGCCAGCCAGCCGAGCATGTCGTACATACTCTGATCGGAAAGTGTATAAAACCCGTCGAGCAGGCGCTCCATCGCGCGTCCTACGAAGCCCGAGGCGCGCCCGACCGCCAGGCCATCTGCAGCCGTCACGTTGTCGATCCCCAGATCCTGCACCGCGATTTCATCGTGCAGGCCGGTATAGACGCCCAGCAGCATGCACGGGGAATGCGTGGGTTCGGCAAAGAAGCAGCGTACGTTATCGCCAAAGGCCAGCTTCAGGCCAAACGCCACGCCGCCAGGACCGCCGCCGACGCCGCACGGCAGGTAGACATACAGCGGATGCTGGGCATCCACCACCCGTCCCTGCGCGGCAAACTGTGCCTTCAGGCGCTCCCCTGCCACGGCATACCCCAGGAATAGCGTGCGGGAGTTTTCATCGTCGATAAAGAAACAGTTTGGATCGCTTTCTGCGGCTTTGCGCCCCTGTTCCACCGCCACGCCGTAATCCTGCTCATACTCCACGACAATCACGCCGTGGCTGCGCAGCTTGGCCTTTTTCCATTCACGGGCGTCGGCGGACATATGTACCGTGACCTTAAAGCCAATGCGTGCGCTCATAATGCCGATGGACATCCCAAGGTTGCCGGTAGACCCCACGGCGATGCTGTACTGGCTGAAAAAGTCTGTAAAGCGCGGCTCCAGCAGAATGCTGTAATCGTCATCGGTGTTGAGTAATCCGGCAGCCAGCGCCAGCTTTTCGGCGTGGGTCAGCACCTCATAGATACCGCCACGCGCTTTGATTGAGCCAGAGATCGGCAGATGGCTGTCCTTTTTCAGCAGCAAGGTGCCGGGAATGGACGTCGCGTATTCCTGCTCCAGCCGTTTTTGCATCTTTGGTATGGCCACCAGCTCAGATTCGATAATGCCGTGAGTGGCCGCCGTCTCCGGAAACGCTTTCGCCAGATACGGGGCGAAGCGGTTCAGACGGGCATGCGCGTCGTCGACATCCGCTTTGGTTAACCCGACATAGGGCAACCCTTCGGCAAGCGAGGTTGTACGCGGGTTAAGCCAGGTTGTTTCTTTCAGGGCAATCAGATCCTCAACCAGAGGAAATTGTGCTGATAAAGTGGTGATAGTTGCGTTGTCCATAATACGTCTCGTCGCGTTCAGATAATGAAAGAAAGCAGGAATGTGCCGCCAAGTGCAAGCACCGAGGCGATAAAGGTCGCCGTCGTATAGTATTTGAAGGTCTCATTCAGGGTGGCGCCGCAATACTGCTTTACCAGCCAGAAGAGGGAATCGGTTACGATCGTGCAGCCAATAGCGCCGGAACCGATGGCAATGGTGATGATCTCAGGGCTCACGTTCGGATACAGCGGCAGCATCGGTGCCACAATCGCCGTCGCCCCCATCATGGCGACGGTCGCCGAACCCACGGCAGCATGCAGCACCAGCGCCACCAGCCAGGCGAGCAGGATCGGGTGCATATGCAGGTTCGAAAGAATGTGCGCCAGCGTGTCCGCCAGCCCGCTGGATTTGAGGATGGCGTTAAACGCACCGCCCGCGCCGATAATCAGCAAGATGTTCGCAATAGAGCCAAATCCATTTTCGGTATGGGTCAGCATTGTCCCCATTCCCATATGCTGACGTATTCCCAGCAGGTAATAGGCAACAAAAACGGCGATAAACATTGCGGTGATCGGGTTGCCGATAAACTCCAGAAGCGTATAGAGCGTGCCGTCTTTGGTCGCCATATTCAGCTCGGCAACGGTTTTGACCAGCATCAGGGCGATGGGCAGCAGCACCGTGAACAGCGTTGCGCCGAGCGACGGCAGGGTATGCTCCTCACGCACCTTCAGATCCGAAAATTCCGCAGGGACCGGCTTAAACGGCAGGCGGTCACCGAGCAGCTTCAGGAACAGCGGGCCGCCAACCAGGGAGGCCATCAGGCCAACCAGCAGACCATAAACGATAACAGTCCCGACGTCCGCGCCCAGCTTGTTGGTCACAAACAGCGCTGCCGGGTGTGGAGGGACGACGCAGTGCACGGCCATCAGCGCGGTACACAGCGGAATGGCCAGTTTTAACAGTGAAGTATGGGTTTTTTTGGCGATGGAAAATGCCAGCGGGATCAGCAGTACCACGCCCACCTCCACGAACAGCGTAATGCCGCAAATGAGGCCAACCAGCACCATAATCACATCCGCCGACAGCCAGCGACAGCGCTGCAGCGCAATCCCGATGCGTTCTGCCGCGCCGGAAACTTCCATCATCTTGCCGAGAATGGTGCCAAGACCAATCACCGCCGCCAGGAAGCCCAGCGTACCGCCAATCCCGCTCTCAATGGCGTTCACCATATCCAGCGGGCTCATTCCCATCATCGCACCGACGAAAAAGCTCGCCAGCAGCAGCGCAAGGAACGGGTGAAACTTCAGTTTTACGATGGTTAAAACAATCAACACGATGCTGATCAGCAGCGTCGCCACAACCCAGACCTGAGAGCCCATATCTCACCTCACCCTTAAGTAATCTGGGGGTATTGGACGAAAAAAAGGTGTGGGCTGACAAACGATATAAATTGGCATTCAGGTGAGCCAGATTGGATCAAGTGAGTGACCAAAGTCTAAAAAATGCACTCTTTTCGTATTTGGTTCACATAAATTCATGCTTAAACGGTATTCTGCGCACGGGCATAACGACTGAGAATTGTGATGAGCGATGCGAACGAAGCCAGAAATCGGCTGTTAAACGGCTGGCAGCTGTCAAAAATGTATACCTTTGAGGTGGCCGCCAGGCATGAGTCTTTTGCGCTGGCCGCGGAGGAGCTGTCCCTCAGCCCCAGCGCGGTGAGCCACCGTATCAACCTGCTGGAAGAGGAGTTGGGCATTCAGCTGTTTGTGCGCTCACACCGTAAAGTGGAGCTGACGCAGGAGGGAAAGCGCGTGTACTGGACGCTAAAATCCTCACTCGACACCCTGAATCAAGAGATCCTGGATATCAAAAACCAGGCGCTGTCCGGAACGCTCACCGTTTATTCACGCCCGTCGATTGCCCAGTGCTGGCTGGTACCGATGCTGGGCGACTTTACCCGCCGCTATCCCTCCATTTCGCTCACCATTCTCACGGGGAATGATTACGTCAATATGCAGCGAACAGGCGTCGATCTGGCGCTCTATTTCGACGATACGCCGCCAAACCATCTTTCTCATGAATTTCTCATGGACGAGGCGATTTTGCCCGTATGCTCGCCAGAATACGCCCGTGAACACGCGCTGCTACAAAATCCGAAAAATCTCAACCACTGCACGCTCCTGCATGATCGCCAGGCCTGGAGCAATGATTCTGGAACGGATGAATGGCGCGGCTGGGCGCAACATTTTGCAGTGAACATGCCGCCATCATCGGGTGTTGGGTTCGATCGTTCAGATTTAGCGATTATCGCGGCGATGAACCACGTCGGTGTGGCAATGGGGCGAAAACGTCTGGTGCAAAAGCGCCTTGAGCGCGGGGAATTGATCGCGCCTTTCGGAGAAAAGGCCCTGAAATGCCACCAGCATTATTACGTTTCAACGCTTCCCGGCAGGCAGTGGCCGAAAATTGATGCTTTTATCGGCTGGTTAAAAGCGCTGGCGAGATGAAGAATTATTACGCTTTGGCTCTACACCAAATGTGAAAAAGCGTGCTAAATACAGGTTATTGCTTTTGATTTCTCGCAAGGTAAACCGTGTTAAAGCCTTTCATTGCCACAGCGTTACTGATCGCCTCCGGCTGGGCCATTGCCGCTGAGCCGCCGCTGACGGCTGCCCGCTATGCGCAGCAGCTGGGCGTGGGAATAGACGTCGACTGGGCGCGCACCGAGCGTGGTATCCGGGAGTTCGACCCGCTGGTGGTGCGCGATTTTCGCGCGAAAGGCATCACCCATGTCCGCATCCGCGTAGCCGATGAGCCAACAGAAGCGCGGCTCATCCATCTACGTAAGCTGGTGGAAGCCTGCGAGCAATACGGTGTGATCCCGATTATTTCGTATCAGGCCGATGAGTATAAGAACGACCCGAAAGCCGATAACGAAAAAGAGGTGGTCAACTGGTGGATTGCCGTCGCGCACTACTTCGCCCAACGCTCGCCGCTGTTAGGTTTTGACCTGATCTACGAGCCTGCGGATAAGCTCAATCACAACGCGGCTTCGCTCAACCGGGTGTACGAGAAAGCGATTAAAGACATTCACGCGATAGATGCGAATCGGATGATTTTTGTCGCGCCCCGGCTGCGTGCCGCGCCGGAAGATTTATCCTCCCTGAAGCTGCCAGCACGTAGCCAAAACTACGTGCTGGCAGAATGGCATATCTTCCCGTGGGGACCGCTGAAAAATAACGGTAAATACCCGTGGACGTCGGGCACGGCGGCGGAGAAAGCGGCTATCCACAATCGCATCAATACGGCGCTGCGCTGGCAGCAAAAAACCGGGCACGTCAGCTGGGTTGGCGGCTGGGGAGTCGGGGAGTCAACCCACCTTACGCCTACCGCGTCACAAATGGCGTTTGCCACGTTTATGGCCTGCGAGCTGCAGCAGGCGAAAATCCCTTACGCGATTAACGCCGATTTCCAGTTCTATGATGGAGAAGAGGGTGCCTGGCGGACTGCGCCAGAGCCATTGCTACAGGCGATGATCGCACCTGTCTGTGAAAAGCCCGGCGAGAAGCCGGGCCATCATGCGGTTAAACCGGCTGCTCGTGATGTGGGACACGTGACGCCAGCGGCAGCCAGCACAGTAAAATCAGCAGCCCCATCAGCGTCATCAATAACCCCAAACTAGCCTGCCCGGTCTGCGGCATCATCGCGGAGAGCCAGGCCAGCGCGCCGGAACCGATGTTCTGCAAACCACCCACCAGCGCGCCCGCCGTGCCTGCAAGGAACGGGAACGGCTCCATGGCGCCGCTGGTCGCCAGCGGGAACAGCATGCCCGCGCCGAAGAAGAACAGCGCTGCCGGGATTAGCAACGTCCAGACGGTCATCACGCCAAACAGACCCGGGATCCACATCATTACGCCAGCCAGCAGGCAGCTGATCACCGACTGCCACATCAGGGTTGAGAAACGCTTGTTCTGACGTCCGGCAAACCAGGCGCCAAAGAACGCCGCCGGGATGGGCAGAATAAACAGAATACTCACCACCATGCTGCTCAGACCTAACCCTGCGCCCAGCAGTACGCCGGAGCAGGCTTCAAACACGGCAATGCCCGCCAGGCCGCCGATCAGCATTAGCAGGTAGCAGGTAAATGCCCCGTTCCCGAATAACGTTTTGTAGCTGGCGATCAGTTTGGTGCGAGGTGCATCAGTCGGTCGGGTTTCCGGCATCCAGCGCGCCATGCTGAAGGTCACAATGATGCAGAGCGTCAGCAGGAAGGCGTAGCAGGCGCGCCAGGACCACATCGTGTCCAGCAGGCCGCCAATCAGCGGAGCCAGTAGCGGGCTTACCAGAATCCCCATATTCAACAAGCTGTTGGCATGGCGGAGCTGGGTACCCTGATACATATCACGCGGTAAGGTTCGCGCCATCACCCCGCCGACGCCGGTACCGACGCCCTGCAGAGCGCTCGCGCCAATCAGCACCGTCAGGTTACTTGTGGTGATGGCAATCACCGTGGCGACCATAAATATGCACATGCCCACTAAAATGACCGGACGGCGCCCGACGCGATCGGATAGCGGCCCGTAGAAGAGTTGCGAAACGCCGTAAGTCAGCAGGTAGGCTGCCATTACGCTTTGTACCGCCCCTTCGCGGACGTTTAGTTCCTTTGCCATGTCGGCAATCGCCGGAATGTAGATGGTTTGTGCCATCTGACCGACGGCCACCAGTAACACCAGCATCAACAATAAGTTAACGTTCCTTTGTTTTTTCATGTCGCTGAATACGTTTGCCAAAAGAGAGAAATGAAGAATAAGTGACTGAGCATTACCATAAATGCGAGAGGAATCTACCATAGTGAGATGACAAGTTAAGCATTACGATCATGAATGACAAAACGGGTAAAGGCAGGATTTATAAACAAGATCGGCAACTTATGTTGCCAGTGGATTAGGCCAGGCGCAGCAGGATGGCCCCGGCCGCAATACCCAGCGCGGCGGCAATGCGAAGACCAGCAACCTTCTCTTTTAAAAGTAAAAAAGCGATAAGCGCGCCAAAGAGTATCGAAGTTTCACGCAGCGCTGCGACCACCGCCAGCGGCGCCTGGGTCATTGCCCAGAGCGCCAGGCCGTACGATCCCATCGTCCCGACGCCGCCGAGAAGCCCTTTCTTCCAGTGCAGGTGCAGGTAGCTGGCGGCCTCACGTCGACGCGCCACCATCGCCCAACCGAGCAGGCAGAAGCCATTCATGAAGAACGTCCACAGCGTATAGCCAAGCGCAGTATTTGACAGCCGCACGCCTGTGCCGTCCACTAGCGTATAGCCAGCAATAAAACAGGCGTTCAGCAGCGCCAGCCAAACCCCCTTGCGCGACTGCATGCGCCCGGTCATCGCCATAGCCAATATCGACAGGCAAATAACCCCTATGCCCGACCATGCCAGCAACGACAAGCTATCGCCGAGGATGAGTACGCTAATTAGCGCCACCAGCAGCGGTGCCGTACCGCGCATCAGCGGGTAGGTCTGGCTCATATCGGAGACCTGATACGTCTTCGCCACCAGCACCGTATACACCACCTGTAGCGCGCAGGAGACAATCAAAAACGGCCAGCTGGCAGCGGAGGGTTGTGGGGAGAAGGGGAGCAGCACCAGGGCAATCAGCGTGGCGGAGCCGCTGACGCTGATTGCAGAATAGAGCTTGTCCGTTCCGGCTTTGACGATGGCGTTCCAGCTGGCATGCAGCAGCGCGGCAAAGAGTAAAATGCAGAAAACGGTGATGGTCATGGCGTGTCGGGTAGTGAGTTGTCACTTAACTGTAACATTCGCAATCCGATGCCGCCAGCCGCTCAAACAGCGCAAAACAGACGGTGCGTCACCCGCGGTTCGTCAGACACCAGCGTAAAACCCGCCTGACGATAGAAGCCGTAGGCGGCGTCCGGGGCATGGGTATTCAGGAAATCAAACCAGATGCTGGCATCGGCCATCACCACGGTCAAAAGCTGTTTGCCAATGCCCAACCCGCGGCACTTCTCGCTGACGTAGAGATGGCGAATGCGGCCGGCGCGCGGCTGCTGGCTGAACGGATCGCGGTTAAGACCACACACGCCCACCAGCTTGCCGTTGAGAAAGGCACCCAGCAGCTTTTCGCCCGGCGCGTTAAAGCGGTTTTCACCTCGCTGCCAGTTCTCTTCCAGCCTGCGCAGCATGTTGAAATTCAATGCGATACTTTCAGCCTTCAGGGCGATGTACCCTGGCTCTTCTGGCGTAACAGGCTCAATTAACAGACGCGACATAGCATTCCCTCGTTATTAAAGAGGGGCGGTTTCCCGCCCCTCTCAGGTGCGACTTGAACCTGAATCAGCGAATGAATTTCAGGACAGCATCAAGCAGTTGCAGTACAGCAACAATGAGTTTGAGGATAAGTATCACCATATCCACGATGCTCATACGCGTCTCCTTTTGGTTAAAGGAGCACGATGCTGGCGTACCTTTCCGCCGCCTGTTGCCAGCACCTGGATTGACGTAACACAGTGTGCTCACTTCAGGGGTTAAGGCACTGACGGCACCACCCGTTTCAGCCAGGACTTCGTTGCGCCGGTAGAACTGCGGCCCCCTCGCTCACTGCGAACATCCTCATTATAGATAAATACTGTATGCATGAACAGTATTTTTTTGGACAAAACACAAAACCCCATCCATACTCAAAAACGTCAAAATCCGTGCCTGAATTGCGCGTTCGCCTGCGATCGCGTATACTTTTTGCGTTGACGTAACACAGTGTGTTCTGCGGCGACCAACCGCAAAACCCTGATAAAAACCTCGCTCCGGCGGGGTTTTTTTGTTTTCTGGGCTACTCACAAGACGGGGTGCCTGTTGACTTATTAGGAAGGAATGAAAACGTACGCGGCAGGTAAACATTAATGATTGATATGATTATAAGATACAAAAATACCAGGCTAAGTTTGCGAGATAACGCACCAAATACGTAAATCAATATAAAACCATAGCAATCTGTTTATTCAAACTGTATCGCTTATAGGTGTAAGGAATAATAATGTATTAATTTAATGTTTACGTGAATGTGTATCCTAAAGCAATTGTATGAATTTGAATCTTTCGGCTTTTCAACGTATATTCTCATAACCATAAAATTTTTGCGTGTAAGTTATGCAAGCATCTGATTATTTAAAGTTGAAGTTCCAGAGTGACAGGCAGTTGGCTATTTATGGACAGCAAGGCGTGGCAGGGACATGGAGGGCATTAAAGGGGATCGGATCTGATATCTACTCAGGAATGGAGCGTGTAAGTTGGTATTCATCATGCTTATTCCCCAGCTATCACGATGTATGTGATGAGCTTCTCACGGAAGAAAAGAGGATGTACCTCTCAATTGTGTCTATTTACCGTTATCGCGATGTAATAGCACACATGCTCTATCTTTATTTTGAGAGTATTATAACCGACTCTGAAGATGGAAATGAACAAAATCGCGTTCGCAAGACGGATTCAAAAGTCACCGAGCTTGTTAAAAACCTCCCCACAAGCAAGGCAGCGCGTTTAGCCATAGCATGGGCGCTGGCTAAATATCTTTCGGAATCTGGCCTGCTCTCAGAAATCGTTGTCGAACGGCTTTCGCGCCGTGTCCCTAATGTGGTCATGGCACTTCAACTTGTTGGTACAGAACAGAAGTGCGCTCTTGCTGCCCGTCGTCTGAAAACGCTGGACCCTAAGTATTACGCCACCCTCTATGCAGCACAACTTGAGATGCTTTACTACTTTTTTGAGCCGTTCCTGTCTGAACTCATTAAGAAGGTGCAAATGGGATTCTACAGGGATTTCGATGCGATTTTTAACGACTTAAAGGACAAGTAGCATGTTTAAGAGTCTGCTATCAATTCTATTTACGGATATTTTATTTCCCGTTTATATTTTTGCGTGCGCCTCTTTATTCCTGTGGTTGTCGCCTGATCACTGGGTATTACTAACATTCATTGCTGTCATAGTATTTATTATTGTCCATCCGATAATTTTCGGCCGCTTTGATAAGTATCATTGAGTTTTATAAAAAGGAGTTTTTATGTCAAATCCGGCTTATTTATTTCTAACTGATGAAAATGGTTCTCCCATGGTTGGTCCTTGCCTTGTGTCAGGGCGTGAAGGCGCAATTGAACTGAAATCGTTTACCCATAATGTAAACATCCCGGTCGACGGGAATACCGGGAAATTGACAGGCACGCGCATACATATGCCCATCATGTTCCAGAAGGAATTTGATCGTGTAACCCCGTTTTTATTTCGTGCGCTGAGTACGGGGAGAACGCTCCAGTCAGCCACCATTAAGATGTATCAGATTAATGAGGCTGGTTTAGAACAAGAGTATTTTAATATCCTCCTGGAGAGTGTGAAAATTACATCAATCACACCAGACCTGTATCCCGGCGCAAACACCGGAACACACCTTGAAACGGTTCTCGTACGCTATGAGAAAATTACCTGGAGGCATTGCGACGGCAATGTCATCTTTAGTGACTTCTGGAATGAGCGAGCAACATACTGAAACGTGATCCCTGACGCATTTTTGTGCAGATGAAAATATTTCCATTGTCACGCCAGAAAACCTGTGTTTGTATAAATTCAATCAATGATTCCAAACACAGGTCCCCCATGACTGCATCCATGAACACCGCGACCCTACTAAAAACTGCGCTACCAGCCGCAGTGGTCGTCGTGCGTGTGGTGGTGGTCGTCGGCAATGCGCCGTAGGGACTGGATCAACACACGAATCCAAAACCCCGCCGGCGCAAACCGGGCGGGGTTTTTCGTTTAAGAGCCTCCCCGGAAAGTCGGCCCAGAAGAAAAGGACTGGAGCATGGCAAGTTCGGGCACAACATCCACCAAGACGCGTTTTACTGGCGCGCAGTTAATCGTTCATTTGCTGGAACGACAGGGCATTACCACGGTGGCGGGTATCCCTGGCGGGACAGTATTACCGCTGTATGATGCGTTAAGCCAAAGCACGCAGATTCGCCACGTGCTGGCACGCCACGAACAGGGCGCGGGTTTTATCGCTCAGGGCATGGCGCGTACGCAGGGCAAACCGGCGGTTTGTATGGCCTGTAGCGGGCCGGGCGCAACCAACCTGGTGACTGCTATCGCCGATGCGCGCCTCGACTCTATTCCGCTGATCTGCATCACGGGTCAGGTGCCGTCCTCGATGATCGGTACCGATGCATTCCAGGAAGTGGATACCTACGGCATCTCTATCCCCATCACCAAGCATAACTATTTAGTTCGCGATATTGCCGAGCTTCCTCAGGTTATCAGCGATGCCTTCCGCATTGCGCAGTCCGGCCGTCCCGGCCCGGTGTGGATAGACATTCCTAAGGATGTCCAGACCGCAGAGATCGAAATCGACATGCTGCCAGAGCCGGGTGACCGAGCGCCTGCGCCGGCGTTTAGCGCCGAGAGCGTGCGCGATGCGGCAGCGATGATCAACGCCGCCAAACGCCCGGTACTGTATTTAGGCGGCGGGGCGATTAACGCCTCTGAAGCGGTGCGCCAGCTCGCGGAGAAAGCCAACCTGCCGACCACCATGACGCTGATGGCGCTGGGCATGCTGCCAAAAGCACACCCGCTGTCGCTGGGCATGCTGGGGATGCACGGCGCGCGCAGCACCAACTTCATTCTGCAGGAAGCGGATTTGCTGATTGTTCTCGGGGCACGTTTTGATGACCGGGCGATTGGCAAAACGGAGCAGTTCTGCCCTAATGCCAAAATCATTCACGTGGATATCGACCGCGCCGAGCTGGGTAAAATCAAGCAGCCACACGTTGCCATTCAAGGCGACGTGGCCGAGGTTCTGGCGCAGCTGATCCCACAGACGAATGCAACCGACCGCGATGACTGGCGCCAGCTGGTGGCCGATCTGCAGCGCGAGTTCCCGGGCGCGATCCCGACCGAGGGAGACCCGCTGAGCCACTACGGGCTGATTAACGCCGTTGCCGCGTGCGTGGACGACAGCGCTATTATCACCACCGACGTGGGTCAGCATCAGATGTGGACCGCGCAGGCCTACCCGCTGAACCGTCCGCGTCAGTGGCTGACGTCCGGCGGGCTGGGGACGATGGGCTTTGGCCTCCCGGCGGCGGTGGGCGCGGCGCTCGCCAACCCGGATCGCAAGGTGATCTGCTTCTCCGGTGACGGCAGCCTGATGATGAACATTCAGGAAATGGCGACCGCGGCCGAAAATCAATTAGACGTGAAAATCATCCTGATGAACAATCAGGCGCTGGGGCTGGTGCATCAGCAGCAGAGCCTGTTCTACAAGCAGGGCGTGTTTGCGGCGACCTATCCGGGGACGATCAACTTTATGCAGATTGCTGCCGGTTTTGGCCTGCACACCTGCGATTTGAACGCGGAAGACGACGCTCAGGCGGCGCTGCAGGACGCGATTTCGCGTCCAGGCCCAGCGCTGATCCACGTGCGTATCGACCCAGAACAAAAAGTGTACCCGATGGTGCCGCCGGGTGCGGCAAATACTGAGATGGTGGGGGAATAAGCCATGCAGAAACAATGTGATAACGTCATTCTGGAACTCACCGTCCGCAACCACCCTGGCGTCATGACTCACGTCTGCGGGCTGTTTGCCCGCCGCGCGTTTAACGTGGAAGGCATTCTCTGTCTGCCCATTCAGGGCAGCGAACACAGCCGCATCTGGCTGCTGGTTAACGATGACCAGCGTCTGGAGCAGATGATGGCGCAGATCGACAAGCTGGAAGACGTCACCAACGTGGTGCGCAATCAGTCCGATCCCACTATGTTTAACAAAATCGCGGTGTTTTTCGAATAAATCGCTCATTGCTTGAACACCCACGCGCTTATCGTTAAGGTAAGCGCGTTTTTTTATCCCCCAGGAACGCGTCATGACCACCATCGCCCTTATCGACGACCACCTCATTGTTCGCTCCGGATTTGCCCAACTTCTGAGCCTGGAACCTGATTTTCAGGTGGTGGCAGAATTTGGCTCCGGCCGCGAGGCGCTGGCGGGTCTTCCCGGACGCGGGGTGCAGGTCTGCATTTGCGATATTTCTATGCCCGATCTGTCCGGGCTTGAGCTCCTGAGTCAGCTGCCAAAAGGCATGTCGACCATCATGCTTTCGGTACACGACAGCCCGGCGCTGGTGGAGCAAGCACTCAATGCTGGCGCGCGCGGGTTCCTCTCTAAACGCTGTAGCCCGGACGAGCTGATCGCCGCCGTGCGTACCGTCTCGACCGGCGGGTGTTATCTGACGCCGGATATCGCCATAAAGCTGGCAGCGGGACGTCAGGACCCGCTCACCAAACGCGAACGTCAGGTGGCTGAGAAGCTCGCCCAGGGCATGTCGGTAAAAGAGATTGCCGTGGAGTTGGGGCTTTCGCCAAAAACCGTTCACGTCCATCGCGCCAACCTGATGGAAAAACTCAACGTCAGTAACGATGTTGAGCTGGCGCGCCGCATGTTCGACAGCTGGCAATGAGCCCCGTTTTCTCGCGGCTGATCGCCGTTGCTGCCAGCTTTTTTATCTTCTCTGCCGCGTGGTTTTGCCTGTGGAGCATCAGCCTGCACCTGGTGGAGCGCCCGGAACTGGCGGTGCTGCTGTTCCCCTTTGGCCTGCGTTTGGGGCTGATGCTGCAATGTCCGCGCGGCTACTGGCCTGTTCTGCTGGGGGCCGAGTGGCTGATGCTGGTCTGGCTGGCGCAGCAGGTCGCTCTGGCGCATCTGCCCTTATTGATGACCGGAAGCCTGCTCACCCTCGTACCGGTGGCGTTGATCTCCCGCTATCGTCACCAGCGCGACTGGCGCACGCTGCTGCGTCAGGGCGCGGCGCTGATTGCCGCTGCCTTGCTGCAGTCTTTGCCGTGGATGGGGGAAAAAGAGATGCTCAACGCGCTTCTTTTGACCCTCACCGGCGGCCTGACGCTGGCCCCGACCTGTCTGGTTATCTGGCATTACCTCACCAGCACCGTCTGGCAGCCGCTTGGCCCCGCGCTGGTGTCTCAGCCGGTGAACTGGCGCGCCCGGCACCTTATCTGGTATCTGCTGCTGTTTGTGGTGAGCCTGTGGCTGCAGCTTGGGCTGCCCGCTGAGCTTTCGCGCTTTACGCCGTTTTGTCTGGCCCTGCCGATCATCGCTCTGGCCTGGCACTACGGCTGGCAGGGGGCGCTGATCGCCACGCTGATGAACGCCATCGCGCTGATTGCCAGCCAGACATGGCACGATCATCCGGTGGATTTACTGCTCTCGCTGCTGGCGCAGAGCCTGACCGGGCTGCTTCTTGGCGCCGGTATTCAACGCCTGCGCGAGCTTAACCTGTCGCTGCAAGCCGAGCTGGCGCGCAATCGCCGTCTGGCAGAACGGCTGTTGGAGGCCGAAGAGATCGTGCGCCAGGAAGTCGCCCGCGAGCTGCATGATGACATCGGCCAGACCATCACCGCCATCCGCACCCAGGCGGGCATTGTCCAACGTCTGGCGGCGGAAAACGCGGGCGTGAAGCAGGGCGGGGCACATATCGAACAGCTCTCGCTTGGCGTGTATGACTCGGTGCGTCGCCTGCTTGGCAGACTGCGGCCGCGCCAGCTGGACGATCTTACCCTGGTGCAGGCCGTACGTTCTCTGATGCGTGAGATGGAGCTGGAAAGCCGCGGGATTGTCAGCCATCTCGACTGGCGCATTGAAGAATCCCTCTTGAGCGAAGGCCAGCGCGTCACGCTGTTCCGCGTGTGTCAGGAAGGGCTGAACAATATCGTTAAGCACGCCAGCGCCAGCGCGGTGACGCTGCAGGGCTGGATGCAGGATGAACGCCTGATGCTGGTGATTGAAGATGACGGCTGCGGTCTGCCGCCGGGCTCTGGCCAGCAGGGGTTTGGTCTGGCGGGCATGCGCGAGCGCGTTAAGGCGCTGGGCGGTACGCTGAACATCTCCTGCACCCACGGGACGCGCGTTAGCGTCAGCTTACCGCTAAGGACGCACCATGTTTAAAACGCCTGCCAACGCCGCGCCGATAGGCGATAAAGCGGAAATCGACGCCCGCTATCGCTACTGGCGTCGCCATATTCTGATCACCATCTGGCTCGGCTATGCGCTGTTCTACTTCACCCGCAAAAGCTTCAACGCCGCCGCACCGGAAATTCTCGCCAGCGGCGTGATGACGCGTACCGATATTGGGCTCCTGGCAACGCTGTTTTACATCACTTACGGCCTGTCAAAGTTCTTCTCCGGCATTGTCAGTGACCGCTCCAACGCGCGCTATTTTATGGGCTTCGGGCTCATCGCCACCGGCGTGGTAAACATCCTGTTTGGTTTTTCCACGTCGCTGTGGGCCTTTGCGCTGCTGTGGGCGCTGAACGCTTTTTTCCAGGGCTGGGGCGCGCCGGTGTGTGCTCGCTTGCTCACGGCCTGGTACTCGCGCAACGAGCGCGGCGGCTGGTGGGCCATATGGAACACCGCGCACAACGTTGGCGGGGCGCTGATCCCGATGGTTGTGGGGGCCGCGGCCCTGCACTACGGCTGGCGCGCGGGAATGATGATTGCCGGTGGTCTTGCGATTCTTGCCGGGCTGTTCCTCTGTTGGCGCTTGCGCGACCGGCCGCAAGCCGTGGGATTACCTGCGGTAGGCGACTGGCGGCACGATGAAATGGAGATCGCCCAGCAGCAGGAAGGCGCGGGCCTGACCCGCAAAGAAATTCTCACCAAATACGTGCTGAAAAACCCCTATATCTGGCTTCTCTCGCTCTGCTACGTGCTGGTTTACGTGGTGCGTGCGGCCATCAACGACTGGGGCAATCTGTACATGTCCGAGACGCTCGGCGTGGACCTGGTGACCGCCAACTCGGCGGTGACAATGTTCGAGCTGGGCGGGTTTATCGGCGCGCTGGTGGCGGGTTGGGGGTCGGACAAGCTCTTTAACGGCAACCGTGGCCCGATGAACCTCATCTTCGCCGCGGGGATTTTACTCTCCGTT
Source organism: Enterobacter sp. UNJFSC 003 (assembly GCF_036903355.1). Taxonomy (NCBI): domain Bacteria; kingdom Pseudomonadati; phylum Pseudomonadota; class Gammaproteobacteria; order Enterobacterales; family Enterobacteriaceae; genus Enterobacter; species Enterobacter sp. UNJFSC 003. The sequence goes on along the minus strand of NZ_JBAKHK010000005.1, from coordinate 176,634 downwards.
GGTTCGCTGTGGCTGATGCCGTTTGCCAGCTACGTGATGCAGGCGGCGTGCTTCTTCACTACCGGTTTCTTCGTGTTTGGCCCGCAGATGCTGATCGGCATGGCGGCCGCAGAGTGTTCGCATAAAGAGGCGGCCGGTGCGGCGACGGGCTTTGTCGGCCTGTTTGCCTATCTCGGCGCGTCACTCTCCGGCTGGCCGCTGGCTCGGGTGATCGACATCTGGCACTGGAGCGGGTTCTTTGCCGTCATCGCTATTGCGGCGGGGATTTCTGCCCTGCTGCTGCTGCCGTTTTTGAACGCCCAGTCTCCGCGCGAATCACGCGAAGCGTGATATGCCTCACCTTTTCGCGCCGAGTGGCGCAAAACTAAGACATTTTCCCGGTTTCACCGGGACAGTGTCTCAGGCATCGCGCCCGGCTGATTTTTACAATGCCTGCCATTCGCAGGTATAAAAATCAGCTCAGGAGCAAACCATGCTGGCCTTCCTCAACCAGGTGCGCAAGCCGACCCTGGATCTGCCGCTCGATGTGCGGCGCAAAATGTGGTTCAAACCGTTCATGCAGTCCTATCTGGTGGTCTTTATCGGCTACCTGACCATGTACCTGATCCGGAAAAACTTTAACATCGCGCAGAACGACATGATCTCGACCTACGGGCTGAGCATGACGCAGCTGGGGATGATTGGCTTGGGCTTCTCCATTACCTACGGCGTGGGGAAAACGCTGGTCTCTTACTATGCAGACGGCAAAAACACCAAGCAATTCCTGCCGTTTATGCTGATCCTCTCCGCCATCTGCATGCTCGGCTTCAGCGCCAGCATGGGCACGGGCTCCGTCAGCCTGTTCCTGATGATCGCCTTCTACGCGTTGAGCGGTTTCTTCCAGAGTACCGGCGGGTCGTGCAGTTACTCCACCATCACCAAATGGACGCCGCGCCGCAAGCGAGGTTCCTACCTTGGCATGTGGAACATCTCCCACAACCTCGGCGGTGCGGGTGCAGCAGGGGTGGCGCTGTTCGGTGCGAACGTTTTGTTTGACGGTCACGTAATTGGGATGTTTATCTTCCCGTCAATTATCGCCCTGATTGTCGGCTTTATCGGCCTGCGCTTCGGCAGCGACTCCCCGGAATCTTACGGCCTCGGCAAAGCCGAAGAGCTGTTCGGCGAGGAGATCAGCGAAGAGGACAAAGAGACCGAAGAAAACGACATGACCAAATGGCAGATCTTTGTTGAATACGTGCTGAAAAACAAAGTGATCTGGCTGTTATGTTTCTCGAATATCTTTCTGTACGTGGTGCGTATCGGTATCGATCAGTGGTCTACGGTGTACGCTTTCCAGGAGCTGAAGCTCTCCAAAGAGGTCGCGATTCAGGGCTTCACCCTGTTCGAAGTGGGCGCGCTGGTCGGCACCCTGCTGTGGGGCTGGCTCTCTGACCTCGCCAACGGCCGTCGCGCGCTGGTGGCCTGCATTGCGCTGGCGCTGATTATTGCGACGCTAGGCGTTTACCAGCATGCCAGCAACCAGTACGTCTACCTGGCGTCCCTGTTCGCGCTCGGTTTCCTGGTGTTTGGTCCGCAGCTGCTGATCGGCGTAGCCGCCGTTGGCTTCGTGCCGAAAAAAGCGATCGGCGCTGCCGATGGGATTAAGGGCACCTTCGCCTACCTGATCGGCGACAGCTTCGCGAAGCTGGGGCTGGGGATGATCGCCGACGGTACGCCAATCTTCGGCCTTACCGGCTGGGCGGGCACCTTCGCCGCGCTGGATGCGGCCGCCATCGCCTGTATCATCCTGATGGCGATGGTCGCGGTGCTGGAAGAACGTAAAATTCGCCGTGAGAATCGTGCGCAGAGATTGAAAGCAGCTTGAGTATGTAGGTGACGTTTTGCCCGGTGTGAGATGCCGGGCTTTTTTATTCGCTGAATTAAGACCTACCCCAGAACAAAAATATCCCCTGTTGTCGGGGTAACAGTGCCCGGCAACCACAAATTGCCCCATTTACCCGTACAATGGCAGCCCATTATTTTGTCGGGCTGTAAGCCGTGCAGAAACTGCCTGACTGCCCAGAGCTTACGCGGTGACGCACAGCGAAGATGGAAACCGCCGAAAATTGCATGGATGTGATTGATGCCGGTTATTCTCTGGCAATGACGCACAATATCAATCAGCCCTCGGTGCCCACAGCCGATAAAAATGACCAGGCCACGGTCAGATTTATACATCAGAACCCCTTCATCTTTTACATAATCCGTATTCGCATTTTTACTGCCGATAACACCGTAGGCGTGCGGTTTGGCGACAGGGATCTCCCCTGACCATATAAAGCGCTCCCCAATCTGGAGCGGGGTACTGCTGTATTCCATGCGGTAGCGTGAATAATCATTATTCAGCGACAATTTTTTTAGTCTGGCGGTATACCCTGAAAACTGTATTGCCGAGTAGCGCTCGCAGGCTACGTGGGGATGGCATACGATCCGGCAATTATCCGGTAGCCACGGAACGCCGCCACAGTGGTCATAGTGCCCGTGAGAAAGTACCGCTGCGGTCAGGCGAGTCAAATCGACCCCCATCAGACCCGCGTTATGCAGGAAGCTATCATCAGGACCGGTATCAAACAGAATGGAATCATTTTCATCCTGTATAAACAGGCTGAGCCCTGCTTTAGCCCGCAATAAGTTTTTAGCGCCGGGGTTAGGTCGGTTCTCCAGCAGGACACTGATTGTTATGGACATGTTCGCTCTTTCCCTGAAGTAATGATTCGTTACCGCCAGCCGTTGACCATACACCGTGGATATACAATCGTCCCCATAAAAACTAAAACGATTTTCCTGCCCTTTTTCCAGCGCTTTTCAGTTCACTATTATGCTTCTGCCCGCTGTTGACGTCCTGCGTTTCCCGCTATGATGGGCGGCTAGTCTAAGGAGAACGCATGGTCTGGATAATGCTGGCAACGCTTGCCGTGGTGTTTGTGGTCGGATTCCGTATCCTGACCTCAGATTCCCGCCGCGCCATCAAACGTTTAAGCGAGCGGCTGGGGATCACCCTGATGCCGGTCGAGTCGATGATCGACCAGTTCGGTAAAACGCCTGGCAATGAGTTTATTCGTTATCTTGAGCGCCCCGACGAGGCGCATATGCAAAACGCGGCACAGGTGTTGCTCATCTGGCAGGTCTGCATTGTCGATGGCAGCGAAGAGAACTTGCATACGTGGCACCGCTTGCTGCGTAAAGCCCGCCTGGCCGCGCCCCTTACCGATGCGCAAATTCGTCTGGCACTTGGTTTTATGCGCGAGATGGAGCCCGATCCGCAGGAGCTTAACGCCTTCCAGCTGCGCTATAACCAGCTCTTCCTGCCGGAAGAAGGCGTGTTTTATCTGCACTGATCCCCTGTAAAAACGACAAAAGTTGTCTAAACGTTAAATTCGTCACACTTTTGATGATAAACTGCGCGACTTTTCCGCACGATTTTATCTTCAGGTGACGCCATGACAGAACATATCCAGCCTTCGACCAAACCGCAGACCAAAGAGGTTTCTCGCCCCAACTGGTCGGCGGTTTTTTCTGTGGCATTCTGCGTCGCCTGCCTGATTACCGTTGAGTTTTTGCCGGTGAGCCTGCTGACGCCAATGGCGCAAGACTTAGGCATTTCTGAAGGTGTTGCAGGCCAATCCGTTACCGTGACCGCGTTTGTCGCGATGTTCGCCAGCTTGTTTATTACCCAGGCTATTGGCGCTGTTGACCGCCGCAAAGTGGTTATTCTGTTTAGCGTGCTGCTGACGCTCTCCTGCCTGCTGGTCTCCTTCGCTGAAAGCTTCACCCTGCTGCTGCTGGGACGTGCCTGTCTCGGACTGGGGTTAGGCGGCTTCTGGGCAATGTCCGCCTCGTTGACCATGCGCCTGGTACCCGCGCGTACCGTGCCAAAAGCCCTGTCCGTTATCTTTGGGGCGGTCTCCATCGCGCTGGTGATCGCCGCGCCGCTGGGCAGTTTTCTCGGCGGGATTATCGGCTGGCGTAACGTCTTTAATGCGGCGGCGGTGATGGGCCTCGCGTGTATTATCTGGGTGTGGAAGGCACTGCCGTCCCTGCCGGGTGAAGCGGCGCATCACAAGCAGAACATGTTTAGCCTGCTCAAGCGACCGGGCGTGCTGGCGGGCATGACCGCCATCTTTATGGCCTTTGCCGGACAGTTTGCCTTCTTTACCTACATCCGCCCGGTATTTATGACCATGGCGGGCTTTGACGTCGACGGTCTGACGCTGGTGCTGCTGAGCTTCGGTATCGCCAGCTTTGTTGGTACGTCGCTCTCATCCCAGTTCCTGAAACGTTCCCTGAAGGTGGCGCTGGCGGGGGCGCCGCTGGTGCTGGCGATAAGTGCAGCGGTGCTGGTGCTGTGGGGCAGCGATAAGTGGGTGGCGTCGGCAATTGCGGTTATATGGGGCTTTGCCTTTGCGCTGATCCCGGTGGGCTGGTCGACGTGGATCACCCGCTCTCTGGCCGATCAGGCGGAAAAAGCCGGGTCAATTCAGGTGGCGGTAATCCAGTTGGCAAACACCTGCGGCGCGGCGGTGGGCGGCGTTGCGCTCGACCACATCGGGCTCACGTCACCGCTGGTGATTTCCGGCACGCTGATGCTGCTGACGGCGCTGCTGGTGGCGGGTAAGGTGAAGGCGAAGTAGCGGCTCTCTCCCTCTCCCGGGGGAGAGGGTTAGGGTGAGGGCATCAGGCTACGCTGATGTCTGAACCCGTCTTCTCGAATCCATCGAAATCAACACCACCGACGACACAATCAGCAGCGTTCCTAGCCAGTCCGGCAGGGTAAACGCCACGCCCAGCAACATCACCGACAACAACGCGCTGCTTAACGGTTCGGCGCAGCTCAGAATGCTCGCCTTCGGCCCGCCAATCATCTGTGCGCCCTTCAAATACAGGCTGAACGTCAGCGCCGTGCCGATCACCACCAGATAGAAAAAGGCCAGCAGCAGGCTGCCGTCGATCGTAAAAGTGGTGCCGCGTCCGGCGTAGAACGGCGTCAGCATGACGCCCGCAATCAACATACTCCAGCCGACAATCGGCAGCGTGCCGTAGCGGGCAATCAGCGTCGACGGATACGTCGTATAAAATGCCGCGGCAAATGCTGACGCAATGCCGAAGAACAGCGCGGCAGGTGAGATGGAAAGCGACGTAGGATCGCCGTGGGTGACCAGCAGGAAAGTGCCGATCAATGACGTCATAATCGCGGACAACACAAACACGCCGGGGCGTTTTTTCCGCGCCAGGGCAAACCACGCCACAATAATCGTCGGCGACAGGAACTGCAGCACGGTGGCGGTAGCGGCGTTGGATTTTTCAATCGTCAGCAGGAAGGTGAGTTGCACGGTAAGCGCGCCAACCAGCGAGAAAATCAGCAGGCTGAGGGCGTCTTTGCGATGTCTGATGACCGAGAAAATCTTGTCGCCGTGAACGAAGGATAAGGTCAGGAGGATCACGCCGGTAAACAGCAGGCGAACCATGGTCAGGTAAGGCGAAGAAATGTGGCTTTTCTCCATGATGTACTGCGCGCAAACGCCTGAACTGCCCCATAAAACGGCGGCAATCAGGACGTTTAGCATCCCTTTACGTGTGGAACCCATTTTCTCCCCTGCTATATTGTCGTGAATTCGGTCAACAGCATAGCATGATAGGGTGCGGTCTGATGCCCTCACCCCAGCCCTCTCCCCAAAGAGGAGAGGGAGAGAACATTAACTAGAACCAGGCTTCCCACATCGCGCCGACGTTGAAGTCGTCGAGCGTTTCGTCTTTGGTATTGTTCACGCGCGCGGTACGTTCGTTATCCACTTTGCCGCCGGTCACGTAGAAGCGCAGCATCGGACGGAACTCCGGGCCCATGGCGATAGACATGTTCTGCGACAGGGTCAGCTTCCAGCCTTTGTTATCGCCGCCGTTGTCATAATCAACATGCTGCCAGCCCGCTTCCAGCCAGGTGGAGTGAACGTCGTTCCACCAGTGCATCGGGCGCACGATGGCGTTGTAGTTCTTACGGTTATCGGTTTTATCACGGCTGTTGTCGTAGTCGTGGAAGGCGAGAATGTACTCAACCTGCGTGGCCTGGGTAAATTTGTACAGCCCTTCAAAGCTGGCGTAGACCGTGGTCAAATCCTCGGTTTTGTTGAACACGCTGTTATCCGCGTTATCAGAGTAGCGGGCGATCACCTTGTTCACGCCGCTGTCGTTGGTGTGGCTCAGCACCACGCCGCCCTGCCAGGCGTTCAGACGCTCGTCGCTCTCTACGGCTTTGGAGTCAAAGCCGTAGTTGGCATACAGCTCCATGTCGATGGGGCCGAGCTTCATGCCGTGAATTTTTGAGGTGGCAGCGTAGTTGCCTTTGTCGCCGGTGCCGGAACCGCCGGTACAGGTGATGCGCGATGGGTTTGCCTCATCTTCCATCACTTCCGGGCTACAGGATTCGACTGCTGCCACGGTGGCGACGTCAAACTGCACGCCGCCGATGTCGAAGTTCTTCACCCCGGCGCCCTGGCCGTCGTGGTTCATCCAGAAGTAGTCGTTGATGCCCTGCTGCGGACGCTGGTGGAAGTCGCGACCGGCCCAGAAGTAGGCGTTCGGGTTGGAGGCCATAACGTTGGTCACCCCGGCGTAGGCTTTTTTCAGATTAACTTCGTCGCCCCAGTGGTCAATCATCACGTTGACGTCCCAGATAGCGCCGTTTTCGCCTTTGAACGCTTTGGAGAGCTGGAACTCACCGCCGTTGCCTTCGTTACCCAGACGACCAATCGCTGACGCGCCGTTATAGGAACCGTCTACCGCCACGTATTTCTGATCGGCCGCCTGGAAGTGCGCGCCGTAGCGGGCGTAGCCAGTAAACTTAATGCCGAATGGAATCGCCATATCCGGCGACTGCGCCGCGCTTTGCGGCTCGGTCACCACGTCGGCTTTTTTCGCGACGGCGGCATCCATTTTGGCCTGACGCTCAGCCAGCGCTTTGTCCACTGCTTTTGCCACAATGGCGTCGATTTGCTCCTGCGTAAATTCTTGTGCGAGCACGGAAATAGGGCAAAGCGCGGCGATAACCGCCATGGTTAATGGAAGTTTTTTAATCGTATTCATGGTTATCTCAATATAGTTTAGTTTTATTCAGACAATAACCATCCCGCTCCGATCTGACAGAATATGTCGCTATCATCAGAACAAGTGGAATTCTATTTAAGGTACAGAGGTATTACATTAACATTATTTCGCCATAGACTATCTCTGATATAAATGAATAATTTCTTCAGACAATTCACGCGCTAATAGCGAATTCATTAAATGATCCTGCGCGTGCACCATAATTAAGGTCATCGGCTGGCGGGCTTCACCCGCATCCTGCTCGATCAGTTTGGTCTGCATCTTGTGCGCCTGGCGCGCGTAGCCATCGGCTTCGCGCAGCAGGCTTTTGGCTTCGTCGATGTTGCCCTGACGCGCAGCGTGCAGTGCTTCAAAGCACAGGCTGCGCGACTGACCAGCATTGACGATGATTTCCATTACGGCTTCTTCCAGGGCAATCATCATCTCTTACTCTATCTCTCGAAACTATTATTCAAAGAGGTGGCAGCAAACCACTCTCCGCTCTTTTTAATGGTGCGTTGCTGCGTGTCTAAATCGAGCTGGATAAATCCATAACGATTTTTATACGCATTACACCATGACCAGTTATCAATAAACGTCCACATATGATAACCAAGACAATTGCACCCTTCGCGAATACCTTTATGCAACCAGGCTAAATGTCCTGAAATAAAATCAATGCGGTATTGATCGTTTATTTGACCGTTCTCAATAAAGCGCTGTTCATTTTCAACACCCATACCGTTTTCAGAAATAAAGCAGCGTGGGTTGCCATAATTGTCGCGTAGATTAATCAGAATATCGTAAATACCCGGCTCGTAAATTTCCCAGCCACGATACGGGTTCATCTTGCGGCCCGGCATTTCGTAGTTATCAAAGAACCACTCCGGCATAAACGGTGCCTGTGGATTCACCGCGCTGTCGCGACACTTCACGCGACGCGGTTGATAGTAGTTAACGCCGAGCAGGTCGATTTTCCCTTCGGCAATCAGGGCGCTGTCTTCCGGGTTACAGGCAGGAAGCTGATCGTAAGCCTTTAACAGTGCCACCAGATCCGCCGGATATTCGCCGCGCAGTACCGGGTCGAGGAAGCTACGGTTGAACATCAGATCCGCAATGTGTGCGGCTTTGACGTCAGCCGGGTTCTGCGAACGCGGGTAAGACGGGGTCAGGTTCAGCACGATGCCGATCTCCCCGGCGTAATGCCCGGCGCGGTAAGCGCGAACCGCCAGCGCATGGGCCAGGACGGTGTTGTACGCCACGGTAGCTGCCCGACGGAAATCCACCACGTTCGGGTAGTGGAAGTCGTAGAGATAACCGCCCTCAACCGGGACAATCGGCTCGTTGAAGGTAAACCAGTGCAGCACGCGATCGCCGAACAGCGCGAAGCAAATCTGCGCATAGCGGGCGTAAGCGTCCACCACGTCGCGGTTTTCCCAGCCGCCAATCTCCTGCATTGCCATCGGCATGTCGAAGTGGAACAGGGTGATAAACGGCGTAATGCCCTGTTCATTCAGCTCATCAATGACCTGATTGTAAAAATCGACAGCTTCCGGGTTCACTTCACCGATACCGTCGGGGATCAGGCGCGCCCAGCTAATCGAGGTACGAAAGCTGTTATGGTTCAGCTGCTTTAACAGCTGAATATCCGTTTTCCAGTGCTGATAAAACGTGGAGGTGTGCTGCGGCCCCACGCCGTTGTGAAAACGGTTCGGCTCGCGGGCAAACCAGTAATCCCATGTGGTTTCACCCTCTCTTGTCCCTTCGGTCTGGAGAGCGGAGCTTGCGCTGCCCCACCAGAAATTATCGGGAAATGCGTATTTCATGACTTTTCCTCTTTGACTTAATGGCTTGCTGTTTCAGCGGTACCCACGGTTGCCTGGGCTTTCTGCTCTTCGTTTTTCATCAACGTACGCTCGTAAGCACGCAGGAACGGCAGGTACATCAGCGCTGACATCACCATGCACACCAGGCACATCACTACCGGGCTAAGCGCCCAGTTGGCGGCCCACGAAGCACCAATCGGCGCGGGGGTGGTCCACGGCGTTAACGACACAACCTGTGCCAGCCAGCCGAGCTTCGTTGCGCCGTACGCCAGGCAGGCGTTCACCAGCGGAACAAACACGAACGGAATAAACAGCATCGGGTTCATGATGATAGGCGCGCCGAACAGGATCGGTTCGTTGATGTTAAAGAAGCTTGGCACAATGCCCATTTTTCCGATGGTACGTAAGTGCGTTGCGCGGCTACGCAGCAGCAGGAAGGCCAGCGGCAGAGTAGAGCCCACGCCGCCAATCAGCAGGTAGTGATCCCAGAAACCCTGCAGGTAGACGTGCGGCAGCGCGGCGCCTGCGGCCAGCGCCGCCTGGTTTGCCGAGAGGTTTGCCATCCAGAACGGGTTCATGATGCCGGTGACAATCAACGAGCCGTGGATACCGGCGAACCAGAAAATCTGACACAGCAGCACGGAGAGCAGAATGGCTGGCAGAGAGTCCGACGCAGAGACCAGCGGCTCCAGCAGGTGCATAATCGCCTGCGGAATAATCATCCCGGTCTGCGCTTCAATGAACAGGTTCAGCGGATGCAGCGTGCCGATCACCACAATCACCGGGATCAGGATCTCAAACGAGCGCGCTACGCCGGTCGGTACTTCTTTTGGCAGGCGAATGGTCACGTTGTTCTGCTTCAGCCACGCGTAAACGCGGGTGGCGTAAATCGCGGTGATCAGTGCGGTGAAAATCCCCTGGCCTGACAGATACTGAGTGGAAATCTTACCGTCTGCATACGGCGCCGCCACCAGCAGGAAGGCCATAAAGGCCAGCAGGCCGGACATCACCGGGTCAAGGTTAAACTGACGCCCCAGGCTTGCGCCAATCCCCACCGAAATGAAGAAGGTCATCACGCCCATGCTGAGGTTAAACGGCAGCATCAGCTGCTCGCGGTAGGTCTGGGAGAAATCCAGCCAGCCGCGGGCAAAGCTGTTGGTGGTATCTGCAGAGAACGGCGGAAAGATAAACACCAGCATAAACGAGCCGATGATCATAAACGGCAGCGCGGCGGTAAAGCCGTCGCGGATTGCAATCACATACTTTTGCTGTCCAAGCTTCGCGGCCAGCGGGGTAATTGACTGCTCAATCACCGCGACCATTGATTGATATAACGAACTCATGTGAACACCTTTTAGTGTGCCGCTTCGATAAGCGACAGAGCATAGTCCAGTACTTTATCGCCGCGTTGCATGCCGTAATCCATCATATCGATGGGTTGCACCGGAATGCCTTGCGTCGCCGCCTTGTCTGAGAGTGTCTTTAACATGTATTTCACTTGCGGTCCGAGAAGGACGACCTGATATTGCGGAAACTGCGTATCAAATTCGGAAACACCGTACGCATCGATCTTCACCGACAAACCACGTTCTTTCGCGACATCGACCATTTTGCTGACCAGCAGGCTGGTGGACATCCCGGCAGAGCAGCACAGCATAATCTTGAACATCGACAACCATCCTCTAAATGTAAAAAGTTATTGCGACGATGATTGGACATCATACGGAAACCGGTTTCCATTCATAAAAGACAGAAGTGTGACAACCATCAAGAAGCTGTTCTTGTGGGGGTTGTTACCACGATCTGCATCACATAATTTGGCGATTAAGACATCATTATGAGTGGAAACGGAAAATCGGTTTCCATGAAAAACGGAAACGGATATACTCCGTTCTGGCTATAATGTGAGCCGTTGCGGTTATGGAATTAGCAGGCGAGAAGTCGGTCTGCCAGGGGAGAGAGATGTCTACAATCAACGATGTATCACGTCTGGCCGGGGTGTCCAAAGCCACGGTATCACGGGTGTTGAGTGGGTCGCGTGGCGTAAAGGAAGCCAGCCGTCAGGCCGTTTTAAAAGCGGTGGAGGAGCTAAACTACCGACCCAATGTCATTGCGCAGTCGCTGCTGAGCCAGTCGACGGGCTGTATTGGCGTAATCTGCGCGCAGGAGAATATTAACCAGACCACCGGCTATCTCTATGCGCTGGAAAAACAGCTCAGCCAACATCAAAAGCACCTGCTGCTGCGCTTTGCGCATTCTAAAGCAGACGTGATGAACGCCCTTGAAGAACTCTCCTGCGGCTTATGTGATGACATTCTTGTTATCGGCGCGCGTTTTCCGCTGGATATCGATCTGGAAAACGTCATTTTGGTCGACTGCATGGCGTCAGATAATCCTAACAGCATCCAGTTCGATCACGCGTTTGCAGCCGAAACGGCCTGCAACTATCTCACCAGCCAGGGTCGCCGCCAGATTGCGCTGATCCACCCGCACGGCAGCGGTTTTGCTGACCAGGTACTGCTGGGCTACAAGCACGCGCTGGAGAAGAATTTCCTGCCCTTTAACCGCAATCTTGTCTTTATGGACGCCACATCTTCGTCCGTTGCGCTGCAGGAACTGCTGAATAACGCCACTACGTTGAATTTTAACGCGCTGCTGGTGGCCGACGAACAGGAAGCCCAGCGGGTGATCCCGCAGCTGCAGGCGTTTAATAAATCGGTGCCGGACGACATCATGGTCTTTAGCCTGGGCGGATCGCTGCAGCTGCCGGGGATTCCGGTGATCCCGGCCATCGAATATTCGATGGACGCCATGGCATCGCGCATCGTGAGCTGGCTGACGGAGAAAACGCAGATGCTGGGGTCTTACGTTCTGCGTGGGGATCTCATCATTCCGGATATCCGTAAGCGTTAAAAAAAGCGTGAAGCTTATGCTTCACGCTCAGTAATCTTCCATGCAATCGACCTGACTCACCGCGTCCCAGTAGGCATCCAGATTGTCGCGCTTCACGGCGGTGATGGCATTTTTGATCAGCAGCTGATTCGCCTCGGACGACAAAATCATCCCCTGCCAGGCTTTATCGCTCTGCTTCTTCTGCGGCGTACAGGTTTTCTTCACATCTTTTAAAACCTGCTGCTTTATTTGGGCATCTTTCACAGGATCGTCCTTCGCCCCAGCGTGAACAAACGCGGCGAACAGCAGGCAAACGAGCAGACAAACCAGGTGTGCAGATTTCATCGAAACCCCCGTTAAAAAGTCACATGCTTCCCCTGAAATATATCGTTACATTCAGTGTAGCGACTCCAGCCGAAAGTATGAATTTTCTCTTTAGCGCGTATGAGAATCGCCGCAAAAGATATTACTGAATGCCGCCCCCCAGCGATTGCCACAGGGTGATGCGGTTTTCCAGGTCGGTTTGCTGCAAGGCGATCAGCGACGATTGCGCCGACCACAGCGACCGCTGCGCGGTTAATACCGTCAGGTAATCGCCCGCACCGGCCTGATAGCTGCGGGTCGCCACATCCAGCGTTTTTTGCTCCGCCGCCACGTATTCACGCTGGGCATCACGCTGCTCGCTCAGCGTTTCGCGGCGCGCCAGCGCGTCGGCCACGTCTTTAAAGGCGCTCTGAATGGCCTTCTCGTAGGTGGCGATCAGCCCCTTTTTCTCTGCTTGTGCATAGCGCAGCTGTGCCATATTGCTGCCGCCGCTGAACAGCGGCAGGGTGATGGACGGTGCGAATGACCAGACCTTCATTCCGTGACTGAAAAGTGACGACAGCGAATCGCTGCCGACGCCCGCGCTGGCGGTAAGTGAGATAGTGGGGAAGAAATTAGCGCGCGCCGCGCCGATGTTAGCGTTGGCGCTCAGCAGGCTATGCTCGGCCTCCTGAATGTCCGGGCGACGCAGCAGCGCGCTCGAACTCACCCCCGCCGGGATCAGCGTGATGGCGTTATCGTTCAGGCTCTCCAGCGTGCCGGGCAGCAGGTTATCCGGCACCGTGTCGCCCGCCAGCAGATTGAGGGCGTTTTTGTCCTGCATCACCAGCGTGAGATAGCTCGCCACGCTGGCGCGTGCCTGCTGGTAAACCGCCATTGCGGCGCTAACGTCCGTTGCCGCCGCCACGCCGACCTCACGCTGACGCGTCACGATGTTCAGCGAGTTTGCCGCGCTTTCTTGGGTGGATTTCGCCAGCGCGAGATTACTGTTATCCGCCGCCAGCGTTACCCAGGCCGTGGTCAGCTCGCTGACCATCGTCAGGCGCGTGTTCTGCGCGGTGAATTCACTGGCAAGCCAGGTTTCACGCGCCGCGCGCGACAGGCTCTGATTACGGCCAAACAGATCCAGCTCAAAGCTGGAAACCGCGCCGTTGGCCTCATCGCTTGTCGCCACGCCGCTCGCCAGCGTACGGCTGCGGGTGTGGCTCAACTCGGCATCCACCGTTGGGAACAGAGACGCGCGCGTTTCGCCGTACTGGGCGCGGGCAGCGTCGATATCCGCAATCGCTTTTTGGACGTCACGGTTGCTGGTGAGCGCCATCGTCACTACGCCTTTCAGGCGCACATCGTTCATCACCTGCTGCCATTGGCTCACTGCGGCAGTGGCTTCCCCGTGCGCGCCGGGCAGCGTGGCCGGGACGGGCGCGTCCGGGCGTTGATATGTGGGGTCTAACGACACGCAGCCTGCGCTCAGCAGGGCTAAGGCTAAAACAGATACACGAAACATTATGACCTCCGGTTTGCGTGCTTACCGGAGAACAGACGCTTCACCAGTACAAAGAATAAAGGGACGAAGAAGATCGCCAGCAGCGTTGCGGCTAACGTCCCGCCGATGATGCCGGTCCCAATTGCCACGCGGCTGTTGGCTCCAGCTCCGGTCGCCACGGCCAGCGGCGTGACGCCAGCAATAAACGCCAGCGAGGTCATGATGATCGGACGCAGGCGGGTCTGAGCGGCACGCAGGGCGGCGCGCGTCAGGGAGTAACCTTCGGCGACCTTGGCTTCGGCAAACTCCACAATCAAAATGGCGTTCTTCGACGACAGGCCGATGGTGGTCAGCAGCGCCACCTGGAAGTAGACGTCATTGTTCAGGCCGCGCATCGAGGCGGCCAGCGCCGCGCCCAGTACCCCAAGCGGAATCACCAGGATGACCGAAATCGGCACGGACCAGCTCTCATAGAGCGCGGCCAGGCACAGGAACACCACCAGAATCGAGAGGGCGTACAGGCTCATCGCCTGTCCGCTCGCCAGTTTTTCCTGCAATGACAGGCCGCTCCACGCCCAGGTACTGCCTGCCGGGAGGTTATTCGCCAGCTGCTCCATTTTGCTCATTGCGGTCCCCGAGCTGGCGCCACTGGCATTTTCACCCTGGATCTCATACGCCGCTGAGCCGTTGTAACGCACCAGGCTTTCCGGGCCATATTCCCAGCGGGTGGTGGCGAAAGCGGAGAAGGGCGTCATGGTGCTGTCGCTGCCGCGTACAAACCATTTATTGAGATCGGACGGCGAGGCGCGATAGTCGCTATCGCCCTGGATGTAGACCTTCTTCACGCGGCCGCGATCGATAAAGTCGTTCACGTACGTTCCGCCCCATGCGCTGGAGAGGGTACTGGTGACGTCGCTCAGAGAAAGTCCCAGCGACACGGCCTTATTGTTATCGATGTCCACCTGCAGCTGCGGCATTTGCGGCAGATCGTTGGCGCGCACGGCGTGCAGCGCGCTGTCCTGATTGGCCTCTCCGGTGAGCTGATTACGCAGCTTCAGTAGCGTATCGCGATCGGTGCCGCCGCTGGCCATTAGCTCAAAGGTAAATCCGTTGCTCTGGCCTAAACCATCCACCGCCGGTGGCGTCATTGCAAAAATGGTGGCATCACGAAGGGTGCTCAGCTCCTGCGTGGCGCGTAGGGCGATGGCCTGGGCGGTGTTTTCGTCGCCTTTACGTTCGGACCAGTTTTTCAGGGAGACAAACGCCATCCCGGCGTTCTGCCCGCTGCCGCTAAAGCTGAAGCCTTCAATGGTAAAGATAACGTTGGTATTGGCTTTCTCTTTGGTAAGGAACCACTCGCGCACCTGGCGGCTGATCTCGGCGGTACGTGCCGCCGTCGCGCCTGCTGGCAGGGTGTACTGCACCATGATTTCGCCCTGGTCCTCCGTCGGCAGGAAGCTGCCCGGTAGCTTCAGCATGGCGAACCCCATTGCACCACACAGCAGGGCATAGACCGCCAGCATGCCGCCGGAGCGACGAAGGACGCGTAAGACCTTGTTCTGATAACCGCGTTCGGTTTTGCTGTAGAACCGGTTAAACGCCCCGAAGAAGCCTTTTTTGTGCGGGGTGGTGTGGTTCAGAATCGAGCCGCAGAGCGCGGGCGTCAGGGTCAATGCCACCACCACGGAAAGGAACATTGCCGAGATAATGGTGACCGAGAACTGACGATAAATAACGCCGGTTGAGCCGCCGAAGAAGGCCATCGGCAGGAAAACTGCCGAGAGCACCAGCGCAATGGCGATCAGCGCGCCGGAGATTTCGCCCATCGATTTTTCGGTAGCTTCACGGGCGGGCAGCCCTTCATCGCGCATAATACGCTCGACGTTTTCCACCACCACGATGGCGTCATCCACCAGAAGCCCGATCGCCAGCACCATCGCAAACAGCGTCAGGGTGTTGATGGAATACCCGAACAGCGCCAGCACGCCAAATGTGCCTAAAAGTACCACCGGCACCGCCAGGGCCGGGATCAGCGTCGCGCGGATGTTCTGCAGGAACAGATACATCACCACCACCACCAGAATGATGGCTTCGAACAGGGTCTTAATCACATCCTCAACTGAGATCTTGATGAACTCGGTGCTGTCTTTCGGGTAGGCCACGTCGTAACCTTCCGGCATCGACTTTTTGAACTCGGCGATTTTGTCTTTGACCGCCGTCGCGGTGTTGAGCGCGTTTGCGCCCGGGGAGAGCATAACCGCCATACCCGCTGCCGGGTGGCCGTTCAGCTTCGCCGTCGCGGTATAATCTTCGCTGCCCATCTCTACGCGCGCGACGTCGCCGATGTGCACGACCGCGCCGTTGGACTGGCTCTTAACGATGATATTTTTAAACTGTTCCACGGTCTGCAGGCGCGACTGGGCGCGCACGGTCGCGGTCAGCTGCTGCGCGTTAGACGAGGGCAGCGCGCCGATTTTACCGGCCGAAACCTGCACGTTCTGCGCTTCAATCGCGCTTTGAACGTCGGACGGCATCAGCGAGTAGGAGGCCAGCTTCGCCGGATCGAGCCAGATGCGCATGGCGTATTCTGCGCCAAACACCTGCAGGCTCCCGACGCCTTCTACGCGCGCCAGCGGGTCCTGCATATTGCTGACCAGCCAGTCGGCGATATCCGAGCTGCTGGCGGCGTCGGTTTTATCGTACACCCCCATGATCAGCAGAAAGCTGCTCTGCGATTTTTGCACGGTAATCCCGGATTGCTGCACCTCGGTCGGCAGGCGCGATTCCGCCTGCTGGACTTTGTTCTGCACCTGTACCTGGGCGGTATCCGGGTCGGTTCCCTGTTCGAAGGTGACGGTAATACTCACCGAGCCGTCCGAGCTGCTGGTGGAGGTAAAGTAGAGTAGGTTATCCAGCCCGGTTAGCTGTTGCTCGATGACCTGCGTCACGCTGTTTTCCAGCGTCTGTGCAGAAGCGCCGGTGTAGGTGGCGGAAATTTTTATCGACGGCGGGGCGACGTCCGGATACTGCGCGACCGGCAGCGTGCGGATGGCCAACATGCCCGCGAGCATAATCAGAATGGCGATCACCCAGGCAAAGACCGGGCGACGCACGAAGAAACGAGAAAACATCAGGCGTTTCCTCCGGTGCTTTTCATCTCTTCAGCCTTCACTTCCTGGCCGGCGGTGACTTTATCGGTTCCTTCCACAATCAGCTTATCGCCTGCCTTCAGGCCGCTTAGCACCAGCCATTTGTCGCCGTAGGTGTCCCCGGTTTCCAGCTGGCGCTGCTCCACCTTGTTGCTGGCGTTGACCACCAGCGCGGTGGCGATGCCTTTTGCATCGCGGGTAATCCCCCGCTGCGGCGCGAGGATCGCGTCACGCATAATGCCTTCATCCACTTTGGCGCGCACAAACATGCCGGGCAGAAGCTGATGCTGCGGGTTCGGGAAGACGGCGCGCAGGGTGACCGAGCCGGTAGACTCATCCACGGCCACTTCGGTCAGCGCCAGCCGACCCTTTTCGCTATAGGTGCTGCCATCTTCCAGAATTAATGACACGCTCAGCGTATCGCTGTTGGTGGCGAGCGTTTGCTTGCGTAATCGCAGCAGATCGGCGCTTGAGCGCGTTAAATCGACGTACATGCTGTCGAGACCGCGAATTGTGGCCAGCGCAGTCTCTTGCTGCGCCGTCACCAGGGCGCCAGGCGTGACGGAGGAGATACCAATGCGCCCTGTAATCGGAGCGGTAACGGTCGTCCAGTTGAGGTTAATGCGTGCACTCTCCCGAGCGGCCTTCTTTGACTCGACGCTGGCCTTGTCCTGCGCGCAGGTGGATTGGGCGTCTTCTGCATCCTGGCGCGATACGCCGTCGTCTTTCACCAGCTGCGCATAGCGCTGGGCTTTCTGGCAGTCGGCCTGCACCAGCGCCTGTGCCTGTTTCAGCGCTGCCGCCGCCTCATCGTAAGCGGCGCGGAAGCTGGAAGGATCGATTTGGTACAGCGATTGTCCCGCTTTGACGGTATCGCCTTCGGTAAACAGCCTTTTCTGGATAATGCCGCCGACCTGCGGGCGCACGTCGGCGCTCATCGCGGCGGTAGTGCGGCCAGTCAGTTCGCTGACGACGGACACCGGCTGGCTCAGGAGAGTGACAATCCCCACTTCCGGGAGGGGACGTTGAGTTGCAGATGTTTGCGCATTATCGCACCCTGTCAGGAGGAGTAATGCTGCGATGGAGGTTGTTATGGTTTTCATAATTTTTTTCCAGGGTGAACGATGCCTGCCTTGTTAATGGCTTAACAAGGAGGAGGGCTATTTAAAGGCACAGCGAAACCGCATCTCAGGCAAAGCCGGAAATGTAAAAAGGGGAATGTACTGTCCCCGCTAATGATTCACATGCAATTACTTCGCAGTGAAAAGCATATTTAAAATATTCTGATAAAGGGGTTCTAATTGTTCAGCTGGGACTTTTAAGGGTGTTAATCGACGGTAAATCGTTCCCTCAATCATCACCGCGGTTATCTCCACGCAGCAGCGAATATGCTCATCATTCAGATGAGGAAACTGCTTTTTCAGATGCGCACAGGCGTTGGTAAACATACGGGCGTCGGCTGCGATCAGCATGGCCGCCACCTGCGGATTACGCGTTGCCTCTGCGGACATTTCGAGCATCAGCGCGTCGTCATCTTCGTTGAGGGTTTGTCGCCACGCGAGCGCCTGAGGCATTCCTTCAACCAGCGTTTTGCCCTGCATTTCTTCGATCCGCGAGTCAATGATGCGCCGAATCATCTCTTCAATAATCGCGTCTTTGTTATTGAAATAACGGTATATTTGCCCAACGCTAAGCTTTGCTTCACTGGCAATCTGCGACATACTGGCGGCATGGAATCCGCTGGCACGAAAGCAGCGGCGCGCGGCGGTAATGATCTCGTCCTGCCGCAGTTTTTGTCGTTCTTCCAGTTTTGTGCTCATCGTCGGCTACCCTGTGAAAAATGAGAATGATCGTTCTCATTATACGATTTGGGTGCGTATTGGAAAGCGTTTTTTTATTTTCATTTTGACTGAATATTTCTACGGCTAAACAATGGAGAAAATGAGGAGTTTTTATGAAGGTGAAGCTGTGAGATATTCAAATTGCGCGAATAATAAGGAGAAAATATGCATCTGAACATAACAGATAAGGTCACGCCCGAAGAAAAAGAAGAGTTATTAACCGGGTTAAGAGCGTATAACGGGCAGTTTTTAGATCTATCGAACTTTAGCGGTGATATAGGCGTATACGCACGAGATGAAAACGGCGTTATGCTGGGCGGGTTAATTGGGGTGCGTAAAGGCGACTGGTTAAATATCGATTTTCTCTGGGTCAGCGAAGACGCCCGCGGCTCCGGGTTGGGTCGCCAGCTTATTCAATCAGCAGAGGACGAAGCCCGGCGCAAGGGCTGCAAGCACGCGCTGGTGGATACGGCCAGCTTTCAGGCGCGCCCGTTCTATGAGAAGTTGGGCTTCCGGCTACAGATGTCCCTGCAGGACTACCCTTATCGGGGCATGCAGAGACACTATCTGAGCAAATCCCTTTAGCCGCCAATCCCCTGGCCGATCACGGCCAGCGCGTGGCGCACGATAATATCCGGCGAGAGGGCCTGTAGCCTCTCGTCATTGCGCATGCGCGAGAAGGGCACCAGCACCAGGCTCAACAGCGTGGTGAACAGCAGTTCGGGTGCCAGTTCCTTGTTGAGCTTGCCGTCCTGCTGCCAGCCCTTGATGGTGGCGAGCGTCGCCTGGTATTTCTCGTCGCCGAACCGTGCCTTCAGATGCGTACGCAAAACCGGCATCTCGCCAATCACCTCCTGCATCCAAAGCGGTGCAAACCACGAGTACTCTTGCGCCAGCTCGGCCAGGACGCTCACCATTTCCGTAAGGGCATTGAACGGCGAATCCGGGTTATCGGCGAAAATCGTGCCGATTTTGTTGCGTAACGGCAGGAAACGCTCCTCGATCATCGCGTCGAGTAGTTGCTCTCTGGAGTTGAAGTAGTAATGCAGCATCGCGGGGGTGACGCCTGCCTCTTTGGCAATCGCGTTTAATGACGTATTGGCTATCCCCTGACGGGAAAAAAGATTCAAGGCGATATCCAGAAGCTGCTCGCGGCTGGCGGTAACACGCTTGCCGCCGCGCGGGCGTCCGGGGCGTCGGGGTTCAGAATTGTCCTTTTGTGCTGACATAGTCGCAGTATCTCTTGATCTTATTCATCACTTACACAAATATTAATTATGCGATTAATTAATTTCAAGTGATGTTTAATGGAATCTGACGTAATGACTCAACCTGCGCAAAAAGCGCCGTCGATAAAGCTGCTGTTCAGCGCGCTGCTGCTGGTTATGCTGCTTTCCGCGCTGGATCAGACCATTGTCTCCACGGCGCTGCCGACTATCGTGGGTGAACTGGGCGGGCTGGATAAACTCTCCTGGGTGGTGACGGCCTATATTCTCAGCTCAACCATCGTGGTGCCGCTGTACGGCAAATTCGGCGACCTGTTTGGCCGTAAAATTGTTCTTCAGGTCGCCATTGTGCTGTTCCTGGTCGGTTCTGCGCTCTGCGGGCTGGCACAAAACATGACCCAGCTGGTGCTGATGCGCGCCCTGCAGGGGCTAGGCGGTGGCGGTTTGATGGTCATCAGCATGGCGGCCGTTGCGGACGTCATTCCGCCTGCGGACCGTGGCCGCTACCAGGGGCTGTTTGGCGGCGTGTTTGGGCTAGCAACGGTGATTGGCCCGCTGATTGGCGGATTTATCGTCCAGCACGCCTCCTGGCGCTGGATTTTCTACATCAACCTGCCGCTGGGGTTGTTTGCCCTGCTGGTCATCGGTGCGGTGTTTCACGGCAGCGCGCGGCGCAGCAGGCACGAGATTGACTATCTGGGGGCGATTTATCTCAGCATGGCGCTGCTGTGCATCATCTTGTTTACCACGGAGGGTGGCACTATCCGCCAGTGGAACGACCCGCAGCTGTGGTGCATTCTGGCCTTCGGCCTGACCGGTATTGCCGGATTTATCTACGAGGAGCGGCTGGCGTGGGAACCGATCATTCCGCTTTCGTTGTTCCGCGACCGCAGCTTTCTGCTCTGTAGTCTGATTGGTTTTATCATCGGCATGTCGCTGTTCGGCTCGGTGACGTTCCTGCCGCTTTATCTGCAGGTGGTGAAAGACGCTACGCCGACGCAGGCCGGGCTGCAGCTGATCCCGCTGATGGGCGGACTGCTGCTGACCTCGATTATCAGCGGGCGCATTATCAGCCACACCGGTAAATACCGCCTTTTCCCTATCCTCGGCACGCTGCTTGGCGTGGTCGGGATGTTTTTACTGACGCATATTTCAATCGATTCACCGACCTGGCAGCTGTATCTCTATACCAGCATTCTGGGGATGGGGCTGGGTCTGGTGATGCAGGTCCTGGTGCTGGCGGTGCAGAACAGCGTATCGGCCGATCAATACGGCGTGGCAACCTCCGGGGTGACCCTTTTCCGTTCCATCGGCGGGGCGATTGGCGTGGCGCTGTTTGGTGCCGTGTTCACTCACGTTCTGCAATCAGGCCTGATCGACCGTTTACCCGAAGGGGCCGCGCTGCCGCGTGAGTTGAACCCGACCGCCATCCATCATCTGCCTGACGCTCTGAGGCTGGATTATCTGGACGCGTTCGGCTCGGCAATCCATGCCGTCTTCCTGCTGGCTGCAGGCATTATGGTGCTGGCGTTTGTGCTGTCGTGGTTTTTACGTGAAGCGCCGCTGCGCAAAGGCCATAAGTGACGTTATCTCTCGCATATAACCTATCCGTCTTATTGATTCCTTTTCGTTTTTTAGCCTGCCGTCTCGTTGTCGATATAGTCTTCAAAACAATTATCAAAAGGAACGGTCTGGTGAAATATCGATTGGGTGCTCTGGTTCTCGCGGGTCTGCTGCTGGCGGGATGCGATCAAGGCGGCAGTGATGCCAAACACATCAAAGTCGGCGTCATTAACGGCGCTGAGCAGGACGTGGCGGAAGTCGCCAAAAAAGTGGCAAAAGAGAAATTCGGTCTGGACGTTGAGCTGGTCGGCTTTAGCGGCTCATTGCTGCCAAACGATGCCACCAACCACGGGGAGCTGGATGCCAACGTCTTCCAGCATCGTCCGTTCCTCGCGGAAGACAATAAGGCGCACGGCTACAAACTGGTTGCCGTCGCGAATACCTTCGTTTTCCCGATGGCCGGTTATTCCCGTAAAATCAAAAACGTCTCAGAACTGAAAGACGGTGCGACCCTTGCCATTCCCAACGATCCGACCAACCTCGGCCGCGCGCTGTTGCTACTGCAAAAAGAGAAGCTGATTACCCTGAAACCGAACGTAGGCCTGCTGCCTACCGCGCTGGATATCACGTCGAATCCTAAGAACCTGAAGATCATGGAACTCGAAGGCGCACAGCTGCCGCGCGTGCTGGATGACCCAAAGGTAGACGTGGCTATTATCAGCACTACCTATCTCCAGCAAACCGGGCTTTCGCCCGTGCATGACGGCGTCTTTATCGAAGATAAAAACTCCCCGTACGTCAATATTGTGGTGACGCGTGAAGACAATAAAAATGCAGAAAACGTGAAGGAATTTATCCAGTCGTATCAGTCCCCTGAAGTGGCGAAAGCCGCAGAGACGATTTTTAACGGCGGGGCAGTGCCGGGCTGGTAAGCGGCGAAACCCGCGCTTTCATATTGACCCGATTTCATCGGTCATCGCCCTTTATCCCACATCTTAAAATAGGGTAGCTGGCTATTCTCCTTAACATACTCACAGGAGAATAGCCCATAAACATCACCCAAATCCGCAATGCAACACAGCTGATTACCTATGCCGGAAAGCGCGTTTTGATTGACCCGATGTTGGCCCCGAAAGGTGCATACCCGGGTTTTCCAGGGACGGCGCATGCCGATATCCGCAACCCGATGGTCGAACTTCCCGTGAACGTCAATACGCTCCTTGATGCCGATGCCATCATCGTCACCCATACGCATGACGATCACTGGGATCGCACCGCCGTTGAGCTGATCGCCAAAGACAAGCCGATCTACGTGCAAAACGATAGCGACGCTGCGCTGCTGACCCGCCGCGCGTTGCGCGAATACGCTCAAGCTAACCAGTTTAGTGATGCGCTGAGCATTCCCCAGGACGGCGAAACCGTTATATTCTGAGCGTTAAAAAGGAAAGGAGAGACAGATGCCGCTTATCGATGTCGCGATTGTCGCGGTGGACGGGTTTAGCCCGTTCCACTACTCCGTTCCCTGTATTCTGTTTGGCGATACGGTATCCGGTGAAAAGCGCTTTAACGTGACGATCTGTGCTGAAAAACCGGGGGGCCTCGCTTCCAAAGACGGCTTCGCGCTGAATGCGACGCGGGATTTTTCAGCCCTCGAGTAGGCGGATATTGTCGTGGTGCCTTACTGGCAGCACGTGCTGGAACGCCCGCCTCAGGCGCTGCTCGACAGCTTGGTTCAGGCAAGAGACAACGGCGCGCAAATTGTCGGGCTGTGTCTGGGGGCTTTTGTGCTGGGGTACGCGGGCATTGTCGAGGGTAAACGAGCCGCCACCCACTGGGAGTTTGAGCGCCAGTTTCAGGCGCTTTTTCCGAACGTGCAGCTCGATATCAATGCGCTCTACGTGGATGATGGCAACATTATTACCTCCGCGGGTACTGCCGACGCGCTGGACTGCTGCCTGTATATCATCCGACAACGCTTCGGCAGCGTGGTCGCCAATCAGATTGCCCGTCGTATGATCGTCCCGCCACACCGCGAAGGCGGGCAGGCGCAGTTTATTGCGCAGCCAGTATCAAAAGATACCCGCGATGCGCGAATTAACTGCCTGATCGACTATCTCCAGAAACACATCAGCGAACCGCATAATCTTGACTCGCTGGCGGAAGTGGTTTCGATGAGCCGCCGCACGCTGACCCGCCATTTTATTAAGGCAACGGGCATGAGCGTAGCCGACTGGCTCACCGCCGAGCGCCTGCGGCGTAGCCAGATCTTACTGGAAGTCGGTACGATGCCGGTTGAAAACGTGGCCGAGCTGGTGGGGTTTAACTCTGCAGTCACATGGCGTCAGCAGTTTAAGGCGCGCTTCGGGGTCAGTCCGGCGGAATGGCGCAAGACGTTCCGCATTCAGCCGTCTTCATAATTCTGACGCAATGGAATAAAAAGGTGTAGGCGTCATCTTTTGGCCGGCGCTACCGGAAGACGTCCATTAGCTCTGGCCAGATGTATTAGAGATTAAATCAAACGAGACTTTTGCAGAAACACCCCAGCCGCTCCATCTTCGTTTCCCCTTCCACCATCGACAGTTGATACAGCGAAAACGATCGGTGTTTCTCAATCAGCCTCGCCAGTTCCGGCGAGTGGCTGGTGAGCCAAATCTGCGAGTAACGGCTCGCCTCGGCAATGAGGCTTGCTAGCGCGGGCAGCATCTGCGGATGCAGGCTGTTTTCGGGTTCGTTAAGGGCGATAAACGCGGGCGGGCGCGGGCTTAACAGCGCCACCGTCAGGCACAGAAAGCGCAGCGTGCCGTCGGAGAACTCGGCTGGCTCCAGAGGCCTGCTTAATCCCTCGCGCTGCATCATCATTCGGAAACGTCCGCCGGTGTTGTCGCTGTAGAACACGCAGCCGGGGAAGGCCTGGTCAAGGATGCGCATCAGGAGCAGTTCGTCACCGATTTCGACAATCGTCTGGAACGCTGCCGCCAGGTTTGCGCCGTCGCTTGCCAATACCGGGGAGCGGAAACCCACCTGGGGGGCACGCATTGCCGAGCCGGACGAGACGGAAAACTCGTGGTAAAAGCGCCAGTTACGCAGGGATTCGCGCATCTGCGACACTTCCGGGTACAGATGCGGTTCACCGAGCTGTCCGAACACCGATTCGTTTTCGTACAACGTGCCGCTGTGGGTCACCTTTTCGTGATGCACGTTGTTCAGGAATACCGCCTGATTCTTACGTTTCATCAACTGTGACGATGGCCGACGGTGCTGGCCGCTCAGCCAGATGGATTCTTCTTTGATCACCGGATCGAGCTGAAACTGCGAGGGATAGGGCAGCTTCTCGACAAACCCCACCTGCAATTCATAGTCGTAGGTCTCCGTTTCCACCGCCAGATTCATGCGCCGGAGCTGGTCGCTGCGGGTTTTGCCCGCCCAAAACACCTTCAAAATTCCGCCTTCATTCGCCAGCGCCTGGGAAAATTGCCCCTGCGCGGCGCTGTGCATCAGGTATATCGCCTTATAAATATTCGATTTCCCGGTACCGTTCGGGCCGAAGACAATGTTGAGCTGTTCCAGATCCAGCGACATGTCGCGAATCGAGCGGTAGTTTTGAATGTGCAGGGTTTTGATCATCAGTGTGTCCATTTTATGCAATCCAGCCTGTATAAAGTTACAGTGTTTTAGGCTAAGTGCAAAAAAAAGACGACAGTGAGGTGTCGTCTAAACGGGGTACTGCCTTGGGCCTCTGTGGGTCAATGGGCCTTCGCATTTTTATCGTCAGTTCACGGCCAGACGCAGGCCCAAATCATCCGGATAGGGGTCGAAGTAGTTTTGCGTCATCAGATACCGGTCAGGGTATTCGGCCATATAGTGTTTGAGTAAGGTCAGTGGCGCGAGGATGGGCAGTAGCCCGTCGCGATAATGCAGGATCACATCACGCAGCTCAACGCGTTGGCGGCTGTTCAACTGGTTACGGAAATAGCCTTGAATATGCATCAGCACGTTGGTGTGATTTTTCCGCGAGGCGGGTTGCTTCAGGATCGCCATCAGTTTTTCGCGATATGCCATGAAGAAGGCGTCCAGATCGTCCCATTCGTGCAGCGATGCCACGAATGGCCCAATCTCACGGTAGCCCGCCTGATGGTGCGCCAGCAGCTGGAGTTTGTAACGGCTGTGGAAATCCAGCAGCGTGCGACGCGTCAGGCCGTTGGCGCGCAGCGTGTTCAGTTCATGCAGGGCAAAGACGCGCTCGATGAAGTTTTCCCGCAGCACCGGGTCGTGCAGGCGGCCATCTTCCTCAACGGGTAGCCACGGCCAGGTTTCAAGGAGGGCGGCGGTGAACAGCCCGACGCCCTCCTTGCGGCCCCGGTTACCGTTTTCATCATAAAGGCGCACGCGTTCCATGCCGCAGCTTGGCGATTTCGCGCAGACGATAAACCCCGCAAGATCGCCAATTTTAGGCAGATAATCTGCTGTGAAGTCGGCCATTTTCTGGGTTATGTCATCGTGAGGCGGCTTGCTGAAGCGCAGCTGTATCTCACCGCTCGTCGTCTGCGTAAGCCGTATTGCCGGGCGAGGCGTGGGCAGACCGATCGCCATTTCAGGACAGACAGGCCTGACGTTCACCCACTGGGCCAGTTCATCCATGACAAAGCCCATACGCTTATGTCCGCCGTCGAAGCGAACGGCGGATCCGGTCAAACATCCGCTAATACCCAGTACAGGTTTCGTTGTCATGGTGTGTGCCTCCAGTTCATATACATAAAACTTACACAACATGACTAATTTGTCCAAGTATTGGCGAGACTATTTTTTATTATTGTTTAAAATCAATGTATTTTAGCTGCCTTTGTAAGTCGAGTAACCGTACTGACTAAGCAGCAGCGGGATATGCAGCTTTTCGTTGGTGCGGGTGACGGTAAACAGTACCGGGACTTCCGGGAAGAAAGAGTCCAGCTTCTTGGTGTGGAAGTAATCCGCGGTTTTGAAGGTCACTTTATAGACGCCAGGCTGCATATCCTGATCGTCGGGATAGAGCGATTTGATGCGTCCGTCACGATCGGTTTTACCGCTGGCAAGCGGAACCCATTTATCCTGCTGCTGTTTTTCCAGGGTAACGGTAACGTCTGAAGGCGGCATGCCGGTTTGCTGGTCAAGCACGTGAACGCTGAGCGTGCCGGCAGGGGCGCTAAATGCTGCAGGGGCAAAGGCCATCGAGGCCAGGATCAGTAGCGGGGCAGTTTTTTTCATTGTGTTTTCCTGTGGAGTTATCAATCACAGGAAAACGTTAGCATCTGCGGCGCGGAAAAATATTCAACTTTTCGTGAAGATTGCCACAGGAGAAAATAATCAGAGGATAATAACCTCAAGCGAAACCTGCTGTTGCCACTGCGCCACCTGCTTTTTCCGCGCGGCATTTAATTTACCGCTGGTGACCAGTAGCCATTTGCGATCCGGAAAAATTTCCGGTGCCAGCGTGGCGGGAGGCGTGGGCAGGATATCAATACGATGACCCTGGCCGGTACGCGTTAAGGCTTCGAGCCAGATTTCACCGGGGTCGTTCAGGTACCAGCCGCTGAGCAGGATGTTATCTCCCGGCGCTTTTTTATCGCCCTCGAGGCAAAACGAGGTGTAGGCGGTGATGATGCCGTCGAGAATTTCACGCAGGGTCATGGCGGCGGGCACGTTTGCCGACATTTGACTACGCAGCGGACGCAGCACATTCGCGACCAGCTCGGGCCGCGGATATTCGCGACCCGCGTCGTAAATCATCTGGCGCAGGGACTCAATTTTGCCGTCCTGCAACCGCTGCAGCATGGTCTGCTGCAAGGTTTGCCAGTTGTTCGTCCGGCGCGGCGCGGGGCGCTCCAGCAGCGGTTTTACCTGACCGATGGGAACGCCTTTTTTTACCCAGTCGAGGATTTTAAGCGCTTGCTGAACGTCCTCTTCACTGTACTGGCGATGGCCGCCCTCCGTGCGCTGCGGCTTGAGTAAACCATAGCGTCGCTGCCACGCGCGCAGCGTGGTGGCGGTGATCCCGCTGAGTCTGGCGAATTCGCCGATGGAGTAAGCCATGTCCGTGTCCACAGAGGAGGAATAATCTCAATATACTACGAATTTTTACCGACGGGATGAAGCGCTACCGCGCTGCACTACACTTAACGTCTCACCGCACAAATGAAAGGAATTCTCATGAAGCTATGGCCCGTAGTAACCGGTGTCGCCATTGCCCTGACGCTGGTTGCCTGTAAATCCCCCACGCCGCCGAAAGGCGTGCAGCCTATTACCCACTTTGATGCCAGTCGTTATCTCGGCAAATGGTATGAAGTCGCCCGTCTGGAAAACCGCTTCGAACGCGGGATGGAGCAGGTGACGGCCACCTATGGCGAGCGTAGCGATGGCGGCATTAGCGTGCTTAACCGGGGGTTCGACCCGGTGAAGAACAAATGGAATGAGAGCGAAGGTAAAGCCTACTTCACCGGTGAGCCAACGACCGCCGCGCTAAAGGTGTCTTTCTTCGGCCCGTTCTACGGCGGCTATAACGTGATCAAGCTGGACGATAAGTACCAGTACGCGTTGGTCAGCGGTCCGAACCGCGACTACCTGTGGATCCTGTCGCGCACGCCAACCATTCCGGACGCGGTGAAGCAGGACTACCTGAACACCGCGCGTAGCTTGGGCTTCAACGTTGATCGGTTGGTGTGGGTTAAACACTAAGCCTTACTGATACGAAAACGTAATACTTGCCAGTGCGTTAGCCGAGCCGGGGACCAGTTCTCCGGTTCGGATGTATTGCGCCTGGAACGGTAACGACAGCGTTTGTGCCGCAGTCGTGCTCTGGATAAAGAACTGATTGGTGGTGCCTGTCGCCGAGCTGTCCGGCCCGAGCATCAGCGGCCCGGTGCCGTTGAAGAAAAATTGCACCCCCACGCCGGAAGCGGTTGAATCCCCGGTTAACGTTGCAACTGACGTGGTATTTGTCGGCGTCGTCTGATCGGTCATTACCGCCTGAACGGTGACGTTCGCATCGCAGGTCAGGCCAACGGTAAAGGTGCCCGATGGCGAGGTACTGCCCACCGTGGGCAGCGTGCGGACGTCAATCGTTCCCAGCGCAACGCTGGCGGTTTTGCTCCCTACCGTACACCCGCTGGCGGCGACCGTGATGGTCGTCGGGTTGATGATCACCCTCGCCGTTTTTGTCTCATTGTTGTAGGCGGTCAGCACCGCGGCGTTAATGGTCGGGATTTGATACACGCCAGACTTCAGCGCCGTGCCGGTTTTGATAAATGTCACTTTCGCCGACCAGCCTAAATCAGAGGCATAACCATTGGTACCCTCTGCGGGATAGCTTTGCGTAATGCCGCTTTGCAGCGGCATCCAGGCGGAGCCGTTAAAATCTTTTAATCCGATGATATACCCCACCCCCGGAACGCCGGTTTCAAAAATGGTGTAATTCACGCCATCCACGGTGACCGTCATGCCGCTTGAAATAGCGCTACTGCTCGGCTCCAGCGTGCCTTTGGAACAGGTAAACACCCAGCCGCACCAGAATACCTGCTGTACGCTGACGGACGCGCTCCAGGTCGAGCCGATGATATTGCCCGGCACAACGGAATCGGCCGGGCCGCTGTAGGTCATCGGCTGGGGGGAAAGCGTAATATCCGATTTCCAGTCCAGGGCCTGTACACTGCCACAGAGCAGTAATCCGCAGATAAAAAAGAATAAACGCATTATAGGTACTCCGTAGTCCAGGTGGCGACGGCAGAAACGTCTCCGGTGCTCAGGGGCGCGCCCGTGGCGGCCAGCCGCGCATAGAAGGTCATTTGTACGCTGTCATCGCCCGCCGTGCCGTAGGCGGTGGTTTGGGTCTCCAGCGGAATCAGCACGCCGTCTTTATCCAGGATTTGCACTGCCACACCGGTTGCGCCCCCCTCGGCAATTTTCAACAGCTGCGGGTTGGCATCATCCGGCGTACCGCTGAAGCGAATTTTTACGCCCGTAAAGGTTGGGCCGCACTCTTCAAGCGTGAGGGTGAAGGGCGTTTTGATATGGCTGACCGCGCCTGCGCTATTGAATTGTTTGATACCAATGGTACCCAGCGGCACGTTTTGTTCTTCGGAGCTCGCCGCCACGATGCAGGTATTGCCAATCACGTTGCCGGTCACGGAGATAAGCACATCGTAACCGCGCACGGGCACGGTCATTGTCATCAGCAGGGCCATGACGATAATATGGAGCGTTACTGACATATCACCTCCTGTGAGTAAAGGCCGGTGCGGGCGTTATAGTCTCGCTTGTTTAGCGCATAGTGAATGGCGCAGCGCTGGTTGCTGCCGCTTCCCCACACGGCATTCAGCGTGCCCTGCGCGGATAATCCGGACAGATACAGGCTGCCACCATCACCCACGATGCCGCTGGTTTTGTCATCCTTCAGGGAGACCAGCGTGCCGAAGGGGAGCACGTCGCGACCGTGGCGTACGGTGAACATCGCTTTTGCCCCCTGGCGCGTCGTAAGGGTGGCGCGAACCATTGCGCCATCGGTTGGCGTTTTGTTGACGATGGCATTTTCAAGTTCCACGTCGTTGCCGACGGTCGTGACATCCAGTGCAACCTGATTCACGCGGTACGGCGTGGCGTAGGGGATCACCGCATAGCCACGGCTGTCCGTTTTAATGCCCTTTCGGTTAAGCACGGCGACGTTGCCTGCCCCCGGCGCTTTCACCAGAATGTTGGTATTCCCAAGCGGCTGGCTCAGCGTCAGACCATCTTCATGCAGCACGGCGCCACCGCTCATGCCGTAGCTGAGGTTGCGCGAGTCGCTGGCATAGCTGTAGCCCAGGTTGTAGTCCCCCCACGCGCCTTCGTACTGCAATGCGGCATCGCCGCCGTAGTGCTGCTGCGCGCTATAGCGCTGGCCGATGCTGTAAAACAGATTTTCCTGCCCCGGCAGATAACCGCTCACGCCTGTACTGGCGGTGGTGCCGGTTGAGTCCGCATGGGTCGTGGTAAAGCGGGCGCGGGTCGACAGCGTGGGGTTGCCTAACGGCACAGAAAGCGACATCGCCAGAATGTTATCTTTTTTGTTGTCGTACAGGCTCGAGCTTCGCTGGACGCTGACGCCAAGCGACAGGTTACGAAACGTGGCGTTCCACGCGAACTGCAGGCTTTGCGTGGTTTTTGATGTGTTCCAGTAGGTCTGCTGATCCCACGACAATGACAGCGATCCGTAGTGCCCCATCGGCTGCGACAGCAGCAGCTGATTTTTTGCTTTCCGCGACATATGCAGGTTGTACACGGTGTCGTAATGGGTCGTGATGGTGCCATCGTCTTCCACGGTCTGCTTAGGCGTTCCGCCCGTCATGCCTTTGTATGTTGTATCGCTGAGGGTATAAAACCCTTTTGTTGAGTAGCGCAGCGAGAAGAAATTGACCCGCGTGCCAATATCATTCAGCAATTTGCTGTAGCGCAGGCGCACCGAATCGCCGCTGTAGTGCCGATCGTCAGCCAGCTGGCTTCGGGCATGGGTCAGGTCGAGAGAGTACGCGCCAAAGCGGCCGAGGTTCTGTCCGAACCCGAAAGCCAGGCCGTTATAGCGATCGGAAAACTGTGCCCCGCCGTAGAACGTGAGGCCGTATCTCCAGCCGTAAAACAGTTCGCCCTGAGCGAAAGAGGGGGCATCCTGATTGCCCGTTGGCCGATATTTCCCGGCGCCGAAGGCATATTTCATCTGACCATTGCGCACAAGATTGGGCACGCTGGCAAACGGGAGCGTGTACTGCGTTTTACTGCCGTCGTTCTCCTGAATGGTGACCGCAAGATCGCCACCCGATGAGGTCGGGTAGAGATCCTTCAGCACAAATGCGCCCGGCGGGACAGAGGTTTGATAGATGATGTTGCCGTTCTGTCGAACCGTTACGGTGGCGTTGCTCCGCGCGATACCGCGCACTTCGGGCGCGTAGCCGCTGAGGCTGGCGGGCAGCATATTGTCGTCAGTTTTCAGGGCAATACCGCGCAAGCCAACGGAATCAAACACCTGCGCCGAGGTGTAGGTTTCACCGGCATAGGCCTGAGCGCGCAGGGCGGGAACATCCCGCTGCAGCCAGGTTTGCACGTGGGTGAGTTGGTTACTGTCTTTCGTCCACGTGGTGAAATCACGCAGCCGCCACGCGCCCAGATTGATGCCGCTGTTGAGGCTCACAAACAGCTGACGTTCCTGGGTGCGTGTTTCGCCCTGGTACGTATTATTCGAACCATTAACCACATAATTTAGCCAGGCGGCAGGGATCCCCGATTCCCAACTTTCCGGGCTGACGTACCCGCGCGGCACATTGCGCATCGCACTTTGCGGTAAGGTAAAGCTCAGCGTGAGCGTCTTCTGATCAAACTCAACGTGCGCATCCGCAAATGCCTGCGTGACGAAGATACAGCGCTGAGCGAGCGGCAGCGCGCCGCCCTTTGCCCGATCGCTATCGATACCCAGCGCGGCGAATTGTTCAGGCGTGAGGCAGGGCAGCGCTTCACCCGTCGTGTTTTCAGCGACGCGGAATGTCACATTTCCTGTGAACGCGTAGTTCGTATTGATATACACGTTGAGGTTGTAGTCACCCGGCGGCAACGCGCTCCCAGCGTTGACCCAAGCGAGATCGGCGCTGTTTGCGCTCTCGCCGCTGAGAAACGCGGGATTAAATTGCAGATCGCTTTCAGCCGCGACGGCTTGCCGAATCACCAGGGCGATCGCCGTGGCGCACAGGATTTTTATTTTCACGTGGTCACGCCTTATCGTTTTTATCGTTGGGATAACGGCACGCGCGTGGCGGGCGTCCATGCCCCATAATCGTTAATGGTCTGATAGCTCATGCTGCTGGCACGGCTGAAGGTTTCTGCCAGCGTCACGCTGCTTTTTGGGGGAACCATGACCGGCTGCACCGGCTTACCCTCAATTTTCACGTTGATGGTGGTGAGGTAGTACGGCGTGGGGTTGGTGAGCGTGACTTTTCCGGCGCGGTACGCACCGACCAGACTTTTCCATGCCTCTCCTGCACCTTCCCCGAGTCCTTCCGGGCGATAAAAGACCTTGATACGGTTAGCCGATGCAAACTGCAGTGAATTCCCGGAACCGTTTTTAACCTGCTGCGGGATCGCTTTCACCGTCATCCAGTAGAGCGTTTCCCGATCCTGTGGCAGGGCTTTACCGTTAAACATGATCTTCAAAACGCTTTCGCTGGCTGGCTTCAAGACGTACAGCGGCGGCGTGATAACGAAGTCGTTGGTGCGGTCCCCTTTCTCGGTCTCCATCCAGGATTGGATCAGAAAGGTGGCATCGGGATGGGTGTTTCTCACCTGCATCATGGATTGGGTCGTCGCGCTGGAGTAGACCATTCGCGTAGCGCCCAACCCCACGCCACCTGCATACACGGCGGATGAACATAAAGAACCCGCCAGACAAATCCATGTGTTTACGCGCATGTGCATCTCCTGAAAGCGAAGCCTGGCCCGGCCAGGAGACCGGGCCAGATAATTACGAATAGGTAACGGTGTAGGTTGCGACAGCGCTGGCATCACCCGCGGTGGCGTTGCCCTCCGGAGAGTAATATTTCGCGCTGAAGTTCAGGGTGTTAGCGCCTTTACGCAGCGGGATCGCGGCCGCAGGTTCACCCAGTTTCACTACGTTGCCCTGTTCGTCGTACAGACGAATAGCAACGTGCTGCGCGGAGTTCGCTCCGCCGTTCGCCCCAACGGCCAGGCTGTTGACGTCTGCGTTATCTGGCGTGCCGGTGAAGGTCACCGCAACGGTAGTCGCGGCAATTGGGTCTTGTTCAGTTGAGGCGGAGGTATCGGCGATTTCGCAATCTTCCAGGGTGATGGAGAACGCTTTCGCGGTGTTGGCCTCGCTGCCTGCGGCAGCCAGCGTAGCAGTACGAACTTCACCCATATCCACGTCAATGTTGGCGCTACCGGCACCGATCGCACAGGCGGAGGTCACCACCTTGCCGCTAAAATTAACCGTGCCGCCGCTGGTGCTTGCGGCCAGTGCAGAGCCCGCTGGCAGCAGGGCTGCAATACCTAACGCCAGCAGAGTGTTGTGATTTACGCGTGCTTTCATTTTCTTATTTCCTGTTTTTTTATTACGAGATTTGCTCTGAAAGCGGCAGGTCTAACTGGTTAAAAAGACCAGCAAATCTGTCTTATTTCTGAGCCCGAGTTTTCTTATCGCGGAGCTTTTTAATGCGCTCACTCGGCGATAAGAAAGCTTTTCTAGTTCTGCTATGTAACGTATATCCAGTCCGTTCCTGAGTTCTTTTAATACCCTCCATTCTCCCGGCGTTAGCGATAACGCTGCTGGCCGCTTTTGAGGTCGATAACGGCTATCGACCATTTTCAATAACTTTGTTCGCCACTGATAAATCGGATCCTGTAAGGAGATATAGGCATCAATATCTCCCCTGACCCACAGCAGTGAATTGGCTGACGTTGAGTACATGCAAATAATCACATTGGGATAGTCAGCTTTAATTTTTTTTATATTTTTAAGACAGCCATAACCCATTGAGTGCTTCTCAGCGCCTGATAACATTAAAATATCGATATGGGTCGACGACAGGGCTTTATCCAGATTCTGATAATTTGCTACTGAAGTAATTATCTGAGAGTCAAGTTTCATACTTCTCAATAATGTTTCAATACCATGTCTTGCATAATGGTTGTCGCCCATAACTGCAATATTAATATGTTGTGTTGTCTCGGGTTTGTTCGCCATGTTATTCCCTCGATTTATGATAGTAATCAGGCAGGTTTTTACTTTGGCAGGGCCTGTATTCTCGAAGCAATTATGCATTGCATGGTTAGGCTTACTATACGCTGGCCGATAAAGAGGTAATCTGAATTAATCTTAATTTGTATTAATTGCTGAGTTTGTGTCAGGCTACAACGCTTTCCTCTTATTGACCTTCTTTCGCCTCGCTTTGTGTAAATAATCATACCTACACTTTTTAATGAAAATCTGGCTTTGATAAATGTTTTGTAAGGGGAGTGTCTGTTGGTGTCAGTGGTAGGATGAGTTACTGACGCTAGATAACAATTTCCGAGTGTTATCATCATTTTAAACTGAATGATTTGTGTATAAATAGTAGCAGATTTTCGCTGGGAATACCGATATTGCTGGGGTTAAGAAAAGTTAAGAGTAAAGTGTTCTGAATAATTGAGACATCGGTGTCCACTGTGTTCAATTCCCTCTTTTGTCTATTTTTGTCAATGTCAAGAGTAGCCGGAATCCGCTCGAATGATGCTCTCCATTAATGGGATTTTGAGCTTGTTAAGGTTATGCTGAGGGATGAAAAAGAACTTCACAAAAGATGAGGGAACGGATTTTTTGCTTAAGTTAACACGCTTGACTCCGCATTCTGTCCGGGTTTTCATTCTTATGTTGTTTCAGTGAAGCTGAAGTGAAGTGATATAAAATAAGAATTTTCGCCAATTGCTGAGATATACAGCATACTTTTTATCGGTCACATTAATCCTGGCGAAAATGTCATCACGTTCATACACCCCCATGCGATGACGTATCGGCGTTGGGTTGATTAGGTGTTAACCGGAGAATTCATACTGACCCTATGCACAAGCATTACATCATTAATAATCTCGTCGAATTTCACCCTGCTGCCAGCACGTTACGCGATATCAACAACCCTGATCGTGTCGTTGTGTTAAATGCCCCAGCAGGCCGTTGCCTGTTGCTATTAATCGAAAGAGCGGGATCGATTGTCACGCAACAAGAATTTCTTGATATTGTCTGGCAAAGCCGCGGCATGCTTGTCTCTTCGAATACCTATTACCAAAACATCTCAATCTTGCGTAAGGGGCTTAAAAAGATAGGTTTTGAGGCGGACCCTATCGTCACCATTCCCCGCATAGGGTTGACGCTGGCAAGCGATATACGAATAAGCCTCAGAGGGCCGTCTCCGGATATAACGGATACAGCGTTTGACCGGCGCGATGACGCGCGGGCGAGTGAGCAACCGGTATTACAGCCTGAAGGTGTAGTCACTGCAGTTTCATCTGGAGAAGGGAATCGTCACCATTGGCTGGTGGGTATACTCGCTGTTCTGCTCTTGCTGGCCGGCGTGGGCGTGATTGGGCACACCAACGCGCGGGAAAACCGTTTTGTTGATGACTACCGTTTTGCGGCGTCAATCGGAGCCTGCCGGGTCTATCTTGCTAATGATATTCAGACCCAGAATGAACGCGCTTCGGCGTTGGCGTATGCCGATCGGTTTAAAGCCGGCTGCACGCAACACCCTTGGGTGTATATCAGCTGGTACGCCTTGCTGCCGCGCGCATCCGTTATTCGCTGTGACAGGCCGATGAAAGAACCAAACCACTGTATCTCTGATTATTTCCTTGAGGATCGCTAGCATGACGCGTCATCGGCAGTGGCTACACCTTTTCGCGACTTGTCTGGTCACCGGTAGCGTGCTGACGGGCTATTACCTGTGGCACCGATACTATGTCCAGCCGTTTTCATGCCAGGCAAACCTTGTGCAACACCATCCGGATGAAACCCTGACGGTCTGGCTGAATTATAATTTCGATGGCAAGAGCGGTACCCTGAGCATGAATGCCCGAGCGCAAAGCGATCCGAATAAAATCATAGACCGGAAAATATCCTTCCGGGTTGAGCGGAAGGATAAGGTTTTTTTGCTGACGTCTGAAAAAAATATGAAGTTCCCGGATGATAATGTGTCAGACAGTTGGCTGGCAAAATATGAACCGCAATTCTTTGTCTATCCAGATAAAGACATTTATATGCGGATCAATGAACAACAGAATGGTAACTATATCTTTACCTTAGGAACATTACCGACATATGTGTGTCGTAGTTCAAAAAAAGAATAATATAATCGAAAAAACGTTATACAGATTTCAAAATTCATTTATGCTTGATTTAGGGTTTAAGGATTACCTTAAGAATATAAAATGCAATGCTCAGTGTTGCGATAATGTAATTATTATTTAAATTTGGCAAGAAAATGAAAACTGTATTTACACCCTCCGGCGGCGGGATAACTGCGCCGGATAAGCGACTGCATATTGGGTTGCTATTATGGCCTCACTATTCGCTTCTGGCCGTTTCCGGATTAATGGAAGCATTGCGGTATGCGGCCAAAGCGCAACAGGCGATATCATTCAACATTACGCTGGTCAGCGAATTTCCCGATCTTCCCATTACCAGCAGTGCGGGCGTGACCATCAGACCCGACTCGTCACATGCGCCGCCCGATGCCTTCAACTATATCGCGGTAATCGGTGGCGATTTACAGTCTCTGGACCGTGGATACCAGGGCGACAGAGAGTATCTTGCTCACGCCCACCACGCCCGAATTCCGCTGATTGGCATTGGCACCGGCAGTTTTATACTGGCACAAGAGGGATTATTGAACGAGCGACGAGCCTCTATTCACCCTTACCATCTGGATACCTTTCGACAGACCTTCCCGCAGGTCTATGCTGAGGAAGGCTATGATTTTATTGATGAGGGTGACGTGCTGACCTGCCCCGGCGGTATTTCAACCCTTACGCTGGCGACCGAGCTAATACGCGCGCATGCAGGCAGCGACACTGCCAGCACCACCTGCCAGCGGCTGTCCCTTGTCCCCCATGAGATTGCCACCCCCCGCCCGGCCAACATTGCGCTTATTCCCGACTCGCGTTTACGCCGTGTCGTGATGCTCATAGAACAGTTTCTAACCCGTCCCCTGACCACCGCCGGGCTGGCCAGCGAAGTGGCGTTAAGCGAGCGCCAGCTTAATCGCTTGTTTCGGGCCGAGTTCGGCAAAACCACCCGCGAGTTTATCCGTAGCGCCAGGCTGCGCTATGCCTGCTGGTTATTAAAAAACTCACAGCAGAGCGTCACGGATATCGCCATGCGGATGGGCTTCAGCGATTGTGCGCACTTTATCCGCCATTTTCAGTCGGAGTACGGTTGTACTCCCGGCGTCTGGCGCACCTCACACAGTTAAGTGCACATGTAGTTAAAAGGTCCTGGTGGGCAAGGACGCATCACCGCATTGATGGTGTCGGTGCTGAAGGTATACATGCCGCCGAAGAACGGATCGACAATGAGCCAGCCGGGCACACCGAGGAAGATGATATTCCCCAATGTATACCAGTGGCTGAGGCGGCTTTCCAGCGGCACGATCAACGAGTAATACCCTTCCTGTTTTAGCGTGAGCGTGTATTCGCGCTTGCCAAAGTAGCTGCCGTCGGATTTTTTTAGCGTAACGGACTGCGGCGTCATGCCTGTCGTAACGATCGCGCCGCTCCGATCGCTGATGATGAAGAAAGCGTTCGTTGGGCTGCTTTGCAGGGTGAGGGTTTCCTCTTCGCTGCCAACAATGCTGGCGCAGCCGGTCAGGAAAAAGGGTAAAAGCAGCAGTAAGGTAATTTTTTTCATCTATGTCGCTCCGGTGTATTACCCACCAAAGCGACACTGCACGGGAGAATATTAAGCGTGCTGATTCGTGCTTTTTTCTTAAGGGGTCGGTGAAAGCCTGCCGCGATTGATTCTTGATTTAACCAGAGCGCTATATCATGATCTCACTATGAACATTGAAACCGCTGTACCCTCACAATTCGAACGTCTCGTCGCGATCTGGGAGTCTTCCGTTCGCGCCACTCATCACTTTTTACAGGAAAGCGATATTGCGGCACTGCGCCCATTATTGC
Source organism: Enterobacter sp. UNJFSC 003 (assembly GCF_036903355.1). Taxonomy (NCBI): domain Bacteria; kingdom Pseudomonadati; phylum Pseudomonadota; class Gammaproteobacteria; order Enterobacterales; family Enterobacteriaceae; genus Enterobacter; species Enterobacter sp. UNJFSC 003. The sequence goes on along the minus strand of NZ_JBAKHK010000005.1, from coordinate 138,498 downwards.
TCAATGCTTATTTACCCAATCTCAAGGTCGTGATTGCCCGTGATGAAACGGGAATGATTCACGGTTTTTTAGGCGTCGATGACAACCGCATCGAAATGCTTTTTGTTGATGATGTGAGTCGCGGCAAAGGTGTGGGCAAGTTATTGCTCACGTACGCTGTTGACCATTTTTGTGCGAATGAAGTAGATGTGAACGAGCAAAACCCTCAGGGTGTGGCATTTTATCGCCATATGGGGTTTGTACAGGTGGGGCGTTCTGAAGTGGACGGGCAGGGTAATCCGTTTCCGCTTCTGCATATGAAGTTGGATAAGGATGCCTGGACTCGCGCTTAGCCTTTCTTATTTATTTAATCTCAATATATTTAGCTGATATACAAATAACGTCTATTGCCGATCTGATGTGCCTTAGCGCGTCGGATTTGCATGTCTCTACGTGGCATGTATATAAGTAAAATTTGTGTATAAAAAAATCATACAAAACACGATACATATTTTTCGTGCATTTAGGAAAATATCCTTGGGCTGATAAGGCCGTTGAAACGAGTTAAGTTAATGTAATCAATGCTTTTAAAGGATTGGCTCTGACGTGGTGAGAAGGAATTTTGGCGGAGATCACAGGAGTCGTACTTGATATTTAAATTATTGATTCAATATTGATATTTTGTAAGGGATGAATGATTTTGCTTGTGGGGTTCGGGGGCATCCTAAGCTACTTTTTGGGCTCTGTTTTTCACTGTAGCAAATTGGCGATATCCTTCTCACCTACGGCTTCTTTTATGCGCCGCTGTTGTTCAGCAAACTGACTATATTCCGCCTGCACTTTTCGGTATACAGCGTGATTTTCATCCTTGGGCGGACGGCTCGGCAGCTCATCCGTTTAATTATTTTCTTACAGCGAGAAGCCACTATCACTATGAAATTCTTTTCTTATGGAAAGACCATCTTTTGCTATCTGGCAGGGTTTTAGTCGTTGGTTGTGAAGATAGCGACGGTTTTGCTTTACAGGGCTACGTCGAAGGCGAGTTAGTCTACGTAGCGGCGGAAAGCACGGCCAAAATTTCACAAATTATGGTTAAACCGCTGCAGAGCGTTGCGGCAGGACAAATACTGGTGGTGTTGGATGACGAGACGGAGAAAAACCAACTGGCTATTACGAATAATACCCTTGCCGGAGACGTCGCCACGCTGACGATCTCGGCAAGGGCGAACGAGATCGCGATCTGGATATTCTGCAGGCGCAAATTTCTCAGGTCCAGCGTAGTATTTTTTCAGCGCTACCGGCTGCCGGACATTATTTTAATTCCGCATCGAAATTTGAATTTAGTTATCGCGGTAATGCCTAGGGTACCTCTGAAAAGCCATATTAAAAAATCGGCCGTCAATAAGTATTAACACCGTTATAGAGGTAGTTTGAATTTCTTAAAATTATAGTCTTTTCGCATTCAACGCGGTGTCTTCCCCATCTTTTACATGGAGGGAATGATTACTTCCTTCCTCCTGAAATAATACTTCCCCTCGTTCTGAAAAATTCGCCGCAGCCAATAAATTGCTGAGGAAATACCCTGCCCTGATCAAATGATATATACTTTTGCTCAAAAATACCGTCCCTAACTATTGATCATAGTTTTAGTAGATGAGACATTTTCTGACCTAAAACATTCCGCGCGATGCGCACCATTTGGGAAAGATGCATTTTGAAAGGAACAGCATGCAAAAATTATCATTTATTACAGGATTAAGCCTTTTATTACTAGTAGGTTGCGCGCAGAAAGCAGAGGAACGCATGGTGCCGCCGGCACCTGTCGTAACACAGTCGCAGGCCGCTGCTCCCGTACCTGATTCCGATCGGTCACACGCCGGCCAGACAAAGCGTATGCAAGAGTGCCGCAACGAGCTTGAGGCCATGCAGATTTACAGCAAAGCTTCCTACAATAAATATAACGGCGAGGTACAAAAACTCACCGTCACGATCAATAAGTACCGCAAGGTGCAGGAATCTATCGGCTCGGATATTAATGATATCGTGATGCCGCAGACTGAATTCCAGATGCGAGAGCTGTGCTTCCGGATTAAAAGCCACCTGATGCTGCTGATGCTCCAACACTAATCTGCTTCTTCCCATCGCAGAGAGATCAGTTGCTGACCCTAAATAAAAAGGAGGCAGCAGCCTCCTTTTTATTTAGAAATTCACCGAAACGCAGTGCGGCGCGCCATATACCACGTGCTACGACAGCAGGCCTCATATTTCTTGTCGAACAGGTTATTAACATTCACCTGCACGGTTAAGTTTTTTGGTTACCTAATAGCGAGTAAACAGCCTCATGCTGGTGCGTAGCTTATCCGGGTTCTAGGCTTGCCTGTATCAATTTGTCTGACTGTTAGTTTCATGGGGTGCTTTTCAAAATGGAGCTATTAATTCTGCCCCCAGAATACACTTGATTCTGGTAGAGACAGTTAACCTCAGGAGAACATAATCAGCAGTAATTCCGGGTATTATAAGGACTTTACTTGAGACGTGGGGTTCAGTAGAGACGAATTGGCGGAAGATCACAGGAGTCTTATTTGGATTGTAAGTCATTGATTTTGATTAAATATAAATAAAAATATCAATGACTTTATACACACTACTATACACATTAGACAGTAGTTGTCACTTGTTCAAAAGTGCACGAACCTTATCCGCAATCTCTGCCGGATTATCTTTATAGGTAATATAAAGCTTATCACTTAAGAGAGGCAAAGATGCAGCAACTATTGCTTCATCTGCTTCTTTTACAAGAGTAAGTAATTTTACTTCACCTTCAGCGATTTCTCTTGCAAGCACAGAATGCAATTCTTTCTTAGGCCAATGCTTATCTACAGAATTAGCCGAAAGAATAGCAATTACATATTTAGACTTTACAAGAGCTGAGTTAATTTTCTGGATTAATGAATCGCCCCAATTTATTTCGACATGATCTATGAATGTTGATATTTTTAATTTGGTTAATTCTTCGTAAATTGGAATTGCGATGGATGTTTTATCTTCGCTTGCATGACAAATAAATACATCATAAGTTTCAGTTTCTTTCATTGCTCTAAGTCCTTCTTTTGTTTTTAAAGGATCATGATGACTCATTTCAGCCATTAATTTAAGATATAATGGAAAGTCATCACCACGGATCATTTTTATAAAACTCAATCGGCCATAAATATGATTGCGAAAAATTGATATAGCATGCTCATTATTTTCTGCTTTAAAGCCTTTTTTATTAACAAATAATAATGCTGATGTTAACTTGTCTTCTCTCCATTTATGAACTAATGAACGAGTAACTCTAAGATATTTACGCTCGACATTTGCTTTTTCATTTACCACTAATCCAGTAACTTTTTGACGTTCATTTCTTTTCTGAACTCTGAATTTACTTGTATTTATGCTAAAGCCACTTTTCTCGATCACAGAGATAACAGCCTCACCCAATTCAAAATTATTTTCATTATCTAACGTTATGATTTCTCTGACTTGTTGTTGATTAAATGAAAAAGTAATATCATCTGCATATCTTGTGTATGTGATGTTTTTTCTACGTGCCAGTTGAGTTAGGTGTTTATCGAGCGATGCTGATGCTAAATTTGCCAGGATAGGGGAAGTGCAGGCTCCTTGAGGTAATTTCCCATCTTTAGTACATAATTGAGCTAATATACTCGCCGCAGGATGTGAGAAATTAAATGGCTTACTTTTAAATATTCCATACACTCTCGCGAAAGTGACTGAACCAAAATAATTTTCTAAATCTACATTAACAACATATTTTTTCTTTGTATGTTTATCTGCATTTGTTAATATACTTTTATCCTTAATGAATCCATGCGCTGGTTTTTTGGGACGATAAAAGTACTCAATAATCGGCTTTAATTTCTCCTGCAGAATTGATAAACCCCCTTGAGGTGCGTTTATTATTCTACTTTTTCCATTTTTCTTTTTTATTTCAAAAGTTCTATAGTTATCTTTTTTATTATATAAAATAAATAATAATTGTCCGACCGGAACTTCTAAAAGATTGGCTACATCGTTAGCTGACGTAATTACAATGCTTTTGTTTTCAATTTTTTTGCATATTACATCAATGTCAATCTTTGAAGTAATGGGATGATTTTTGAGTTCTTTATTATCCCATTTCAAATTTTTTCCAGCTTGATAGGGCTGAGGCTCTAACTTAGGTAACTCCGGGATTGTCTCATTTTCTTCTTTATTTGCTGAACTGAGACTAAGCATCAGTAGCTTGTCATGTAAAGACACTCTCTACCTCGTCACTGTATTTATGGACTAAATTTACGGCTCCGCCCAATCACTTTATGCAAACTTTAGCCAATTAACAGTTACGTCAAGTAACTAACCGCTGATTGGTAGCGTGATGTACTAACATAAGATACTTCGAGGCGAAACAACCTCACAGATTTAAGGCAGAGCCGTATAGAAAAAATAACATAGTATGGTGGACGTATAAAGTATTTATCTCCTTCTTTGGAGAGAGTGCGTAACGAAATTTGACTGGAATATATTTTTTGCATTTAACTTTGCAGACTATTCATTTCGATAGTTTTCCATTTTATATCATTAAGTTAAGTGGTAATGAATTGACGCAGAGTTAACAGTCGATTCTTCATTATTGATGATTTTCTGCTCGCTATGGAGACGATCAGTCAGGCTGTAGTGAGAGTAAAAATTTTTTTCAGGTTTTACTGTTCACACTGTTCACCTCTGATTTTTTATCAGTAGTTTCATAGTGATACAGGGTGAATATACGGTGAAGGGTGAACAGTGGATTGTTCACCTTGTGGCAATGGCCAGAAAGGAAAAGACCGGCTGTTGCCGGTCTGAGTGAGGTTATGTTGCTGCGGGTTCGTCGCACTTCGGCAGCCAGTCGCCGTAGCTTTCCTCTTTCAGCGACAGGTTGGTTTGTATCCCCTGCTTGGTGTGCCGCTTCTCATAATTCAGGCCGTACTCTTTCAGCATCATGGGTAGCCCCAGCCCGAACATTTTCAGGCTGAGCACGTTCCTGTACCCGTTAGCCTCCATATAGGCCAGATACGCATGATAGAGGTATTTACGGTAATTACGCGGGACAATGCTGGCATTACCCATAAACATCCCGTTGGTCTGCGGCAGCATTTCCAGATAGCCGCAAAAATCAAACGTCGGGTCAGCATCGCGCTTGATGCTGAGTGCCTCGTCGGAGTTCTGCTGCGACTGGAGCAGTGCGCGGGCGGTCATCGGGTCGCTGAATTTCTGCATAAGCTGGCGCACGATGACGGCCAGCTCGCGCGCAATTTTATCCCTGAGCTGCGGGTCGCGTTCCTCCGGGGCAATCTGCTCCGGGAAATGAATAATCACCCGGCGACGGGAGACGCCGCCGCTGCGGTCGGTGAAGCGCATCGGGTTGTTGTTCACGGCCAGAATCACCGCCGGAATATGTGTTGAGTACGGATTCTGGTATTTCGGGTCAACCGAGACCGCATCGCCGCCGGTGATGGCCTTAAGCCCTGCGCCGTCACCGCTCCATTTTTCCTGGTCTGGCAGACGTATCAGCGAGAAGCCAATCAGGGAGGCACGCTTGCGCGGGTCTTCCAGTGTGTCGATATCGGCTGACGTGGCGTTATCTTCCCCGGCGAGCAGGGTCGCGATTTCGGCCAGAATACTTTTGCCGCTCCCGCCGGGACCGGTGACTTCGAGAAAGAGCTGCCAGTCATAACGGTTCGCCAGCACCATAAACAGCGCAGCCAGTATCACGTCGCGTTTTTGTGGGTTTTTACCGGCCGCACGGTCGAGCCAGCGCCAGAAGTTCGGCGCGTGAGTCTCCAGCGTTTCCCCGTCCACCGGCGGGGTAAAATCCACGTCGCACAGCGTGCGCAGCCAGTGCGATTTACTGTGCGGGCTGAACAGGCCGCTCTGGGTATCGAGTACCCCGTTGCGAAAGCCAATCAGACGACGCGCCGGTGTATCCTGCTGCGGAATAATCAGTTTCAGGGTCTCCACCACCGAAGCAATTTTCCCCGACGAGAACGGGGCGCGCAGACGCTGGAATAAGTCAGCCACATTCCGTGAAAAAGTGGCGGCAGGGATATTTTTCCAGATGCCGTTTTCATAGCGGGACAGGAGCTGGCCGTTCGCATCCACCGCCAGCGCTTCGCCGTAATGCTCATGCACCCGCAAGGCCTTGTCGCTGGCGCTCATGGCGGTAAATTCTGCCTCGCTCATGGTATCAAACGGACTTTGCGCCGGTGGGCGGATGGCGTCATAAATGGCTTTGCGTGTGGCTTCCTCGCCGTACTGTATAAACGCATCATTCCAGTCACCGAACACCGGCGGCAGGGCAATAACGCCTTCACTGGCATCTGCGGCCGCTGTGGCCTTGCTCTGGCCGTCGCCGTTAAGGTCACGGTCGGCGGCGAGGACAATCTGACAGGCCGGGTGTTTCTGACGGGCAAGGCTAGCCAGAGAAAGGAGGTTCACGGAGGACAGCGCCACCATGACGGTTTCCCCGGTCAGGTGATGCACGGTGAGTGCGGTCGCATAACCCTCTGCAATCCACAGGCGTTTTCCGGCCTGTTTTTTCCCTTCGATGACATGACATGCCCCTTTAACCTGACCGCCCTTCAGGGTGCGTTTGAGACCGTCAGCATTAATAAGCTGAAGGTTAACCAGTGCGCCGGTATCCTCATACAGCGGGACAACCACATCCCCGGCGCGGAACGTCACGCCGCCGGTTTTATGCATGACGGTGAGCGTCAGACATTCCAGAACGGGGAAACCCTTGCGGGTGAGATAGGCGTTGCCGGTGGCCGGTCGGGTTTTCTCCATGAGCCTGACGGCCAGCGTGGCCGCCGCTTTGCGGTCGGCTTCCGTTTCAGCCTCTGCGACCGCAATCACTTCCGGGGCAACCGGCGGCAGGTTGCCGGTCACGGCATTCACCTTCCCGGCGGCCTCTGACGGGGTCACGCCAAACACTTTTTCTACCAGCTTAAGCCCGTCACCCGCGCCGCACTGATTGCAGAACCACGTCCCGCGCCCCTCTTTATCGTCAAAGCGAAAGCGGTCGGAGCCGCCGCATACCGGGCAGGACTGATGGCGGTTTTTAATCACCTTCACACCCAGCGCAGGGAGAATGCGCGGCCAGTGGCCGCACGCCTGTTTTACGGTTTCTGTTACGTTCATTTTCATCGTTATTTTCTCCCTCAGTGCAGTACCGGCGACGTGATATGACGGGCGCAAAGCTCATCCATCACGGCCAGCCCGAGAAAGGACAGCGACGGCGCGGCTTTGAGTGGTCCGGCTTCCATTAAATCTTCGAGCAGTGCACAGGCAATCTGGCGGCCTTTTTCCTCGCCGTGCTGGCGCAGGTAGAAGCCCTCCAGCTCGGCGGCAATGGCGCTTTCCAGCGCGTCGAGGGTGAGGTGCGGGTAGCGGTGCTGGCGTTCGCACAGGGTCAGCCATGCACAGGCCACGGCGCGACGATACAGCGCGGCGCGTAATACGGGTGGTAATGGCTTTTTCATACGTTACCCTCCCCGGTCAGCCACTGCTGATTGCAGCGTTCGACCACGCCGTCGAGCTGGGCGGTCATGAGGTAAATCACGGAGGTGAGCTGTAACTGCTGCGCCGGGTCACGACGAACCGTGGCGCAGTCCTGCACCTGCATCAGGTCGCCGACGAGCTGGCCGACATTGCGCATATGCTCCAGACATTCGAGGTCACGGGCAGTAATGGTGGTGTGTCTCATGCGCGCACCTCCGCAACCGGCAGGCGGCCAGCGAACGAGAGGACGTAATCGCGAACGAGGGAACGACGTGCAGCGTGTTCATTACCGGCAACGGTGCGGAGCATACAGATACGGGGTTTACGGTCTGCGCGACGAACAGCGGCAAATACAAAGACAAACTGCGAGTGTGACGTGGTGAGGGTCGTAGCCATAGTGGCAACCTCCAATGTTTGCATGTGACTGCTACCACTGGAAACGCCAATTTCACTGGTGGTAGCCCAGACGGGGTTGGCGTAACCGGCAACATTGGAAACCGGCGCTTCGTGAGAAGCCCCCGCCTGAGCCACCATTACACGAAGGATCCATAGACAGATAAATCTCTGGATCAAAAATGGATGCGCTGAGGCATAGACACAAAAAAAGACGCAAGGCGCGTCCGGTGTCGCCAATGTTGTAAACGGGACGCCAATCCCGGCTGCCGATTTTGCGGCAGCGGGAAAACTATACCTGGAAACGGCGAAAAGAAGCAAGCCAGAAAAAGGGGCTGTTTGCTGAACGGTCATCATCATGCGTCATAGCCCCGGTTACGTTCGGCAATGCGATCCGCCATCCATGCAGTGATTTCAGACTGCGCCCACGCCACATTTTTTCCGCCGAGGGAGATTTGTTTCGGGAAGGCTTCCCGGCTGATGAGGTCGTAAATGGTCGAGCGGGACAGGCCGCACAGATGCATCACTTCGGGCAGACGGATAAAGCGCTCGTGAACGGTATCAGAAACCGGCATCTGCGGCGCGGCAGGGGCAGAAGACGGGGAAGAAAAAGCAGTGTGCATCGGGCTACCTCACAAAGTCCATACAGTGCCGGTCGTGTCCGTCCGGCTTCGGGTAGCTCCTTATTATGTCTATATTTTTCTTCAGGTCATGTGAGATTTTCGGGGAAACAAACATTGACTTTTCGCTCTGGCAAACAAAGGCAAACGCTGGCAAACATATGCAAATCACTGCATTACAATGCAGCAATTTCTATTTCTTTTAGTTATATATTTTTCATTTTTAATCGAAATAAAGTCTAAATGCTATAGCCAGAGCAAAACAGGAGGGTGAACAGTGGTGAACAGACGGTGAACAGTCAGACCCTCAACTGTTCACCCTTTAACTTACTGTATTAATTATCTTTTTATTTAAGGTGAACAGTGGTGAATAGTTATAAGTAAAAAAACAAACGGTGAGTAAGGTTTTCCTGCGACCTTTCTCTGGCCAGCCTGATTTTAAGGTCTGTTTGTGCCAGCACTCTGACAACGGCAATGAATCGTGTTGTTGTGCAGGAGGCGTCAGAATCATTTCAGGTTGAACACACGGAGAGCCTGAACATGAAACCCGAACTCATTATCAAAGCCATGCAGACCGTTATCAGTAAACAGGATGAAGGCGCGGAACAACGCATTGCCGGTGCGCTGGTCGCACTTAACGAAGCAAAAGATGCACACACGGCCAGCATGGGTAAACTCAGCGACATTGAGGCTTCCATTCAGCGTTGTGAGCAGGAACGACAGACCGCCCTCAGTGAAAGTGCACAGGCCGAACAGGACTGGCGCAGCCGCTTTCGAACTCTGCGTGGCAACCTCACTCCTGAACTGAAAGCTGAACACAGTAAACGTATCGCCAGCCGCGAACTGGCTGATGAGTTCACCGGTCTGATTACCGAGCTGGAGAAAGACAAAAGCCTCGCCATGCTTGGTGCATGCTCCTCCGGTACGGCTTATATCAGCGCCCATGAAAAAGCGTTCACTACCTACGCCAACAGCGAGTGGAAGAAGGCGTTAGCCGGTATCAGCCCCGCACTGTTACGTGCCTTTCTGTTGCGTATTCGGTCGCTGGAAATGAGCGGAGAAACCTCGCCGCGTGCGACCGTGACCCGTGAGTTGGGTGATGCCCTGAATATGCAGTCAGCCCTGTATCATTTTGATATGGAGCAGGAGCCGGTCCTGTCCGTAACGGGCATGAATCGCCCGGTCATAACCGGGGTTGATATGGCGCTGTTAAGAAGCCCGGCCAGAAGGATGAAGCTTGCCGCTGAACTGGCCGCAAAAGACCACGAACAGGCAGAGGGCTGAATTATGTTTCACTGTCCGTTCTGCAAAAAGACCGCGCACGTCCGTACCAGCCGTTATCTGTCGGAAAACGTCAAACAGCGTTATCACCAGTGTACCAATATCGAATGTTCGGCCACTTTCCGCACCATCGAGTCGGTTGACGGTGTGATACGTGCCGCACCGGAGAAACCCGACCCCGCCCCGGTGACGCCACCGCCGCCGCGTAAAGTACAGGGCTGCTACAGCTCGCCGTTCCGGCATTAATCAGGAGAGAGACACGTGACCATTGTGACATTGCAGCAGGCCTTTGAGGCCTGTCAGACGAACAAAAACACCTGGCTGAAACGTAAAGCCGAACTGGCCGACCTTGAACTTGAATACCGTGAACAGCTCCTTGCCGGTGACGAACAAATCCCGCGCAGAATGCAGGATTTGCGCGACAATATCGACGTGAAAAAATGGGAGATTAATCAGGCCGCCGGTCGCTATATCCGCTCACATGAGGAGGTGCAGCACATCAGCATCTGCAACCGGCTCCATGACTTTATGCAGCAGCACGGCGCGGAGCTGGCCGCCACGCTGGCACCTGAGCTGATGGGGTATAACGAACAGCTTCCCGCAGTAAAACAGAGCGCCATGCAGCACTCGGTTGATTATCTGCGTGAAGCCCTGTCGGTGTGGCTGGCCGCAGGTGAACAAATTAATTATTCCGCGCAGGACAGCAATATTTTAACGGCCATCGGATTCAGGCCTGATGCGGCCTCGCGGGATGATAATCGCCAGAAATTCACCCCGGCACAGAACCTGATTTACACCCGTCGACGTGCAGAACTGGTCGCACGGTAGCGCGCGAAAAAATCCCCGAAAATTCCGCTATTTTTCCTGAAAAAAGCCATGCATCCATAAGGTGCATGGTTTTGCATGCAAATCCCCGTATTTTTTATCCCCCACCACGCCAATACCGGCGCGGCCCGAGCCGGTTCATGCTCCTGCATTAAAAGCGACCTCTTAAGCGGGCAGGCGTGGCGGGGAGAGCATTGCGCGCTTCAGATGTTAATCGTTTTTAGCAGTTTAATGTCACTGAGTTATTGGAGATGAGTTATAAACCGCATCTCTATGACGATGTGATTTCTGATGACGTGACTAAAGCGTAATATGCTGTAATGACCCTCTAATGGTCGGAGGTTTAGAGCATTACCTAATGGGGGCTTGGGGTTGTTCTGAACTAATTTAGGTAGTATTTAAACGAATTTGGAGAAGATATGGATAAAAATTTAATAGATTTTCTTTTGCAAAGTCAATTATATGACGATATTGATTCCTCACAGGTATATTCGAATGTTCCTGATTCAGATTTTGTGAGGTTGTTAGAGGAGTATTACAGTTATTCTTCAGAAGTGGATGCTCAAGCTAAGTATTTTCTGGAGGATGATGGTTTTTTGAATTTATATATGACGGATATAAATGATTCTAGTTTTTATTACAAGGCTCTTCTTAGCATTGATAATATAATAATTAATGATGAAATTATTGAGTGCTATTACCAAGCTAAACGCACGGATATCGATGAAACGATGAGTAATATGCTTTGGAAAAAGGATTCAAACATCATTCCAAAGTTAAAGTCTCAGGTGGCAAATTTTATAAATTTTATAAGAAAAAACAAAGATCTTATTGCTATAGGTTCTATACAGATTGTTGGGAGAAAATCGAGTGCGTATCACTATGTTACAAAGCAAGCTATGCTTCTGAATGATGCTGATGAGGAAAAGTTGCATGAAATGATATCCAATCCGGCTATTGTCAGCGAATATTTAAATGCTGCAAGTTATAGGAGTTGTAAGCGCCTATCTGCTGAAGGGCATATAAAAATACTAGACGCTCAAGAAATAAGTGATTTTATTATTATTAATTTGAGTGATTGTACTAGTGACTATGTGAATTGTTATAACTACTCTACAATGGAGGTTATTGATTATGATCAAAGTAGCGGGTTGTTGAGATTTCAAATAAAAAAAGACACACCTCCTGAGACTGAAGAAATTTTCAAGAACTGGGTCAAATCCTCCATTCACAGAACAATTTCTCAGCATTACAATAGTTTTTCTATAGATTATGGATTTGCCTATTATCTAAATTCATCATTCACAACTACATGTCCTTTTATTAATAAAATACTTCCTTATCTAAATGACGGTTCAAGTGTTATTCAAAAAATGGTTGAAGTTGATTCTCCAATATTGAATAATCTTTCAATTGATTATATCGCAAATGTCAAAAAAGACTATGGTGAGAGTTTTAATGCTTATAAGTTAATCCTTAAAGATATAGCTAGACGGATTCAATTTGCAAGTAGTGAACACGAGATAATAGGATTACATCAAGAGCTTAAAGAGAAAATTATAGATGAAGGTATGCCTGAAGTTAAAAAGGCAATAAAAGATATGAAAAAGAATGTTGTTTTAAATTCAGCTTTTGATTTTGGGTTGCTGGCGGTTGGGTTAACTACAATGCCAGCAAGTTTTCTTGCAGTAGCTTTGCAAGCAGGAAAAACAGTTTATGATTATAATAATAGAATGGCGGCGATTAAAAACCACCCATCCTATTTTATACTCAAATCAAAATGATTTATCATGCTGGCAATTTATAATATGCATATAAGTTGTCAGCATACCATTGCATCATTTCACTGCGTTTTTCAAAATATAGCGCATGATTATAAATGCCTCGTATACTGTTTTTATCAGCATGTGCTAACTGCATTTCAATCCATGCACTATCAAACCCCTGTTCATGTAAAATTGTCGACATTGTATGTCTAAAACCGTGACCGGTAGCACGTCCTTTGTAACCAAGTAACTCAATTACCTGTGACACACTTTCTTTTGAGATCGGTTTACTACGGTTGTTCCTGCCAATAAAAATATAAGGGTAGTGACCAGTAATAGGCTTGAGTTGCTTGAAAAGGTCGATTACCTGAGTAGAAAGCGGCACTATGTGAGGCCTGCGCATTTTCATCCTTTCTGCTGGGATTTCCCAAATACCTTTCTCAAGGTCAACTTTATCCCACGTAGCAAAGCGCATCTCTTGTGTTCGAACACCAGTTAGCATAACTATTTTTGTCGCATTCTTAGTGATGATGCTGCCGGTATACGCTTCAAGATCACGAATAAAATGAGGTAACTCTTCAGCGGATAAAAATGGATGATGCTTTTGCTTCGGAACGGTCAAAGCAATAGCCAAATCAGGAGCAGGATTGTATTCTGCGCGGCCAGTTATGATTGCATAGCGATAGACCTCGCCGCATCTTTGGCGCACTTTTCTGGTCTTCTCTAGTGCTCCACGCTTCTCTATTCGTCTCAATACTTCAAGCAGTTCTAACGGTTTGATTTCACTGATAGGGCGTTTGCCAATGAACGGGAACACATCTTGTTCAAATGTCTTAATGATTTCTTCGCGATAGGCCACTGTCCAGCGGTCAGCTTTGTTGGTGTGCCATTCTCGACATATGGCTTCGAATGAATTCTCTGTTGAGAGTTGCTGTGCCAGCTTTTGGGCTTTACGTTCTTCTACTGGGTCTATGCCGTTTGCTACCTGCTTACGAGCTGTATCGCGTTTCTCACGTGCTTCTGCAAGGCTCACAAGGTCGTAGCTGCCAAATGACATTAGCCGTGCTTTACCGGCAAAACGAAAGCGGAAGCGCCAGCCCTTTGAGCCGTCTGGATTGATGAGTAATGACAGGCCTTGACCATCGTTCAATGTGTAGGGCTTGTCTTGGGGCTTTGCTCGTTTAATTTGAATGTCTGTGAGAGGCATGTGTATAAGTCAAAAATGTGTATAAAAGATCTATACACATCACTATACATATTTTTCACGGATTCAGGGAGAACTTGTCGGACGTTTACGGATGAGTGATTTACTATGTATACTGAAAATAAAGGATTTTTATACGTTCTCGGATAGCGGCGGAGGAATTTTGGCGGAAGATCACAGGAGTCGAACCTGCCCGGGAACGCTGGCGCCCCCAACTGGATTTGAAATCCAGCCACCTCACCGGAGATGACGATCTTCCGCGCCTGCATTGCTACATGGAGGCGGGGCGCATTATAGCTACTTTCAGGCATTTACCACATACCCCAACACACTTTTTTCGCACCTCATTTGACCTGTACACCCTCCTTTCAGTTAATTCTTAAGAAAATCCTCAGGTTAGCATTTCGTGCTCAGCGACTTTTAACGCGATCACAAAAAAGAAGAAACGTAATCTGCTAACCAGAAAACGCAATACCCGCTCTTGAAACAATGGTTTAAAAACACGGTAACCGGTCTCAGCGCCCCCTACAGCGTGAAGGATACAAAAGATGAGCGAAGTATTGTCTGTTAAAGAGAAGATTGGCTACGGCATGGGTGACGCCGCCAGCCACATCATTTTCGATAACGTCATGTTGTACATGATGTTCTTCTATACCGATATCTTCGGCATTCCCGCCGGGTTTGTCGGAACGATGTTCTTGCTGGCGCGTGCGCTGGATGCCATTTCCGATCCGTGTATGGGCTTGCTTGCCGACCGCACCCGCAGCCGCTGGGGTAAATTCCGCCCGTGGATTATTTTTGGCGCTATCCCGTTTGGCATCGTTTGCGTGCTGGCGTACACCACGCCGGACCTCAGCCATAATGGCAAGCTGATTTATGCCGCCGTGACCTATACGCTGCTGACCCTGCTCTATACGGTCGTGAATATCCCTTACTGCGCGCTGGGCGGCGTGATCACCAATGACCCGACGCAGCGCATCTCTCTGCAGTCGTGGCGCTTTGTGCTCGCAACGGCGGGCGGCATGCTCTCCACGGTGCTGATGATGCCGCTGGTAAACCTGATTGGTGGCGAGGATAAAGCGTTTGGTTTTCAGGGCGGGATTGCCGTGCTGTCGGTGGTCGCATTTCTGATGCTGGCGTTCTGCTTCTTCACCACCAAAGAACGCATCCAGGTCCCGCCGAGCACCACCTCTATGCGTGAAGATCTGCGCGACATCTGGCACAACGACCAGTGGCGAATCGTCGGCGTGCTCACCATTCTCAACATCCTCGCCGTCTGCGTGCGCGGTGGGGCAATGATGTACTACTGCACCTGGATCATCGGCTCGCCGGAAATTTTCGTCGCGTTCCTCACGACCTACTGCGTCGGTAACCTGATTGGCTCGGCGCTGGCAAAACCGCTCACCGACTGGAAATGCAAAGTCAGCATCTTTTGGTGGACCAACGCCGCGCTGGCGGTGGTGAGCGCAGCGATGTTCTTCGTGCCGATGCATGCCACCGTCATCATGTTCACCTTCATCTTTGTTATTGGCGTGCTGCATCAGCTGGTGACGCCAATCCAGTGGGTGATGATGTCCGATACCGTCGACTATGGCGAGTGGACCAACGGCAAACGCCTTACCGGCATCAGCTTTGCGGGCACGCTGTTTGTGCTGAAGCTGGGCCTTGCACTCGGTGGCGCGATGATTGGCTGGATGCTGGCAGGTGGTGGCTATGACGCCGCAGCCAAAACCCAAAACAGCGCCACCCTCAGCATTATTATCGGCCTGTTTACCCTGGCGCCGGCGGTCTGCTACGTGCTGAGCGCCATTATCGCCAAACGCTACTACACGCTGAAAACCCCCTTCCTGACCAAAATCATGGGCGAACTGGCGCAGGGCGCGCGCCGCAACCAGCAGGCGTTTGAAACCCTGCAGGTCAGCAAAGAATGACAGAACTAAGAGGACGAAAGTATGAAAATCAGTGACGGAAACTGGCTTATTCAACCTGGCCTGAACGTGACCTATCCGGTCCAGGTATTTGATGTGGAACAGCAGGGCAACGACCTGGTGGTTTACGTGGCGCCACGCGACGTGCGCGAACGCGCCTGGCAGCTTGACAGCCTGATGTTTACGGTTCGCCTGTTTGCACCGCAGGAAGGCATTGTTGGGGTACGTATTGAACACTTCCAGGGCGCGCTGAACAATGGCCCGCACTTTCCGCTGAACGTGCAGAAAGACGTAAAGGTAGAGATTGAAAACAACGCGGCGTATGTCGAGCTAAAAAGCGGTAACGTCAGCGTGCGGGTCTCCAAAGGCGAATTCTGGGCGCTGGATTTCCTGCGTGACGGCCAGCGCATTACCGGCAGTCAGCTGAAAAACAACGGTTACGTACAGGACGACGCTAACGACCGTAATTACGTCTTTGAGCGCCTGGATCTGGGGGTGGGTGAAACGGTCTATGGCCTGGGCGAGCGCTTTACCGCGCTGGTGCGTAACGGGCAGACGGTCGACACCTGGAACCGTGACGGCGGCACCAGCACCGAGCAGTCGTACAAAAATATCCCGTTCTACCTGACGAACCGCGGCTACGGTGTGCTGGTGAATCACCCGGAAAACGTATCGTTTGAAATTGGCTCTGAGAAAGTCTCCAAAGTGCAGTTCAGCGTGGAGGGCGAGTACCTGGAGTACTTTGTGATCGACGGCCCTACGCCGAAAGAGGTGCTGAACCGCTATACGCAGTTCACCGGGCGTGCGGCGCTGCCGCCTGCGTGGTCGTTTGGCCTGTGGCTAACCACCTCGTTTACCACCAACTACGACGAAGCCACGGTGAACAGCTTTATCGACGGCATGGCCGAGCGCGACCTGCCGCTGCACGTGTTCCATTTTGACTGCTTCTGGATGAAGGCCTTCCAATGGTGTGATTTTGAGTGGGACCCGGCGACCTTCCCGGATCCAGAGGGAATGATCCGCCGCCTGAAAGAGAAAGGACTGAAGGTCTGCGTGTGGATCAACCCGTACATCGGCCAGAAATCGCCGATATTCCAGGCGCTGAAAGAGAAGGGCTACCTGCTCAAGCGTCCGGACGGTTCTTTGTGGCAGTGGGATAAATGGCAGCCCGGTCTGGCGATTTATGATTTCACTAACCCGGAAGCATGTCAGTGGTACGCCGAAAAGCTGAAAGGCCTGGTGGATATGGGGGTCGATTGCTTCAAGACTGATTTCGGCGAGCGTATCCCGACTGACGTCCAGTGGTTCGATGGCTCTGATCCGCAAAAAATGCACAACTATTACGCCTACATCTACAACGAACTGGTGTGGAACGTGCTGAAAGAGACGGTGGGTGAGGACGAGGCGGTGCTGTTTGCCCGTTCCGCGTCCGTTGGTGCGCAGAAGTTCCCGGTACACTGGGGCGGCGACTGCTACGCCAACTATGAATCGATGGCGGAAAGCCTGCGCGGCGGGCTGTCGATTGGTCTCTCCGGCTTTGGTTTCTGGAGCCACGATATCGGTGGATTCGAAAACACGGCGCCGGCACACGTCTACAAACGCTGGTGCGCGTTCGGGCTGTTCTCCAGCCACAGCCGCCTGCACGGCAGCAAGTCCTATCGTGTGCCATGGGCGTACGATGATGAGTCCTGCGACGTGGTGCGCCATTTCACTCAGTTGAAGTGCCAGATGATGCCGTATCTGTACCGTCAGGCGGCGCTGGCTCGTGAGTGTGGTACCCCGATGCTGCGTGCGATGATGCTGGAGTTCCCGGACGATCCCGCCTGCGATTACCTCGACCGGCAGTATATGCTCGGAGATTCGGTGATGGTGGCGCCCGTGTTCTCCGAGGCGGGAGATGTGCAGTTTTATCTGCCGGAAGGTCGCTGGACGCATCTGTGGCTCAACGACGAAATCCTGGGCAGCCGCTGGCATAAACAGCAGCATGATTTCCAGAGCCTGCCGGTGTATGTGCGCGACAACACCCTGCTGGCGTTGGGCAACAACAATCAGAAACCGGATTACGCGTGGAACGACGGGACGGCTTTCCAGCTGTTTAACCTGAGCGATGGCGCAACGGCGGTGAGTGACGTTCCAGCAGCGGATGGTTCGGTGGCGTTTACGCTGAAAGCCACACGTAGCGGCGACATGGTGACTCTTAAGGGCACAGGCGAGGCGCGGAACTGGTCGGTTTGCTTGCGCAACGTGCAGAAGGTGAGCAGCGTGAAAGGCGGTTCACAAGCCGGTAGCGAGTGGGGCGTGGTAGTGAAAGCAGAGGGGAATGAGGCGATCGTTTACCTCTGAATCCCCTTAACTTAAACCCTCTCCCTTTTAGGGAGAGGGTTGAGTCGATACCGCTCCCGCCACCATCGTCTGCTGTATCTGCTGTTTATCCATATTTACCGCATTCAGCTTGCCGTTTACCGTGGGCTTCAGCGGGGCTTTGGACTGCACGCTGCCGCTGGCAGTGATCTGCACGTTACCGTCACCCGTAATCGGTAGCTCTGGCCAGCCCCAATGCTGAACCACGTTTAGTGGCACACCGCGCCCGTTAAGGCTGACGGTAGTTTGCCGCTGCGGAAGTTGCGAAACCGTTGCGGTGGCCTCCAGGATCCCTTTTTCAGTAAAGGCACTCAGCTCGGTAATGTTGACCGTGGCGGCGTTGGCATTCAGCGCCAGCGACGGGCGACGCACGTCGACACGGTTGAAGGTAGCAGCCGCGCCGTTGAGCGTGGCGTTACCGCCCCACACGCCCCACTGATGGTCTTTTACCATTTGCAGATTGGCACCGTATCCATCAAGCGAGGTGATCTGCCACGGGAACGACGGATCGATATCAATCACCAGGTTACGGCTAAGGCCGAATTTTTTCAGCGTCAGGCTGTTCAGCCATTCAGGAAGTCGATCCATCCACAGCGTTTTCCAGTTTTCAGGTAGGGTGTATTCCAGACCCGCGATAGCGGCATCGTCCAGTACCAGCGCCTTACCGTCGCGCAGCCAGTTGCCTGAGGTGCGCACCATGCCGCCTTCCCAGCGAGAGGTAAACTGGCGCAGGGCAATACCGTTTGGAGAGAATTCTGCATTCAGGATCGGGTCGTACAGATGCAGTGAACCATAGATAAATTCGCTGGCATTCATCGATAAACGCCCCTCCTGGCTTTGCCAGTCGCCTTTGCTCAGCGTCAGGTTGCGCAGGCTGAGGTCGAGATCGGTCACCGCCCAGTCCGGCCCCTGAAGGCGAGCGTCGGTGACCTCCAGCCGTCCAATCTGCAGGGAAGGCACGGTACTCATGGGGGTGAAGAAATCCATCAGCGATTTATCGCTCTGCAGGCGGATCTCATTCAGCCGCAGGGTGTCTATAACCCAGCTGCCGTCGGCATTGCGCAAAGCGGATCCCGTAAGCGAGCCGCGCGCCATGTCAGCGCCGATGGTGTTCAATACCACTTCTTTGCCGTTGAGCTGGCCCTGAATCAGTACGTTACTGGCTGGTACCCCGTTGAGGGTGAGCGAACCCGCACTCATTTGAATCTGCGCATTTTTGCCCAAGACGTTACCTGCTTCTGGCTGCCACGGGCTGACGCCGCCTGTCACTTTTTGCGCGCTCAGATCCCATTCAGTGTTCGGGCTGTTAAAAGCCATATTATTCAATTGCAAACGGTCGGCCTGGAACGGCAGCGGCGCGGTCTGCGGAGAAAGATTTAGCGTGCCATCGAACAGGGTGATGGTGTCCATATGGAGAGGATCGGTGACCTGACGACTGCTTAAACCAATATCGACTTTTTTAGCAACCAGCGTAGCGGGCTTGCCGTCACGGCCAAAGGTGACGTTTTCCAGGATGATGTGGGAAGGCGACGAAAAACGGTGATCCATCAGGTCGAAGTTGAGTTCGTAATCGGTATTCACCGTTACCCAACTGCTGACCTGGGACGCGCCCCAGCGGGTCTGGAGCAGAATATAGAATGCCAGCACCACAACGAGCACGGCTACCAGTAAATAGATGAGCAGCTTTCCAATAAATTTCATGGTCTTCCATCCCGTGAAACGCACATAGAGGAGTTATGCACGATTTATGCGCAATCCTCAAGGCGGGAATGGTGTAAAGAGATGTCACGGCAGGCGTTGACTGCCTGCCGTGATGGGGATCAATTTTTTTCAGGCGGGAAAACGAGGTTCAGTACGATAGCGGTGATACCACCTGCCGCAATGCCGGAAGAGAGCAAGTTTTTCACCCAGTCCGGCGCAAACTGCAGGATCAATGGCTGCTGAGAAACGCCCAGACCGACGGCCAGCGACAGCGCAATAATCATAATGGCGCGACGGTTCAGCGGCTCGCGGGAAACGATACGCACGCCGGATGCGGCGATGGTGCCGAACATCACCAGCGTTGCGCCGCCCAGTACCGGCTCGGGAATGTGCTGCACAAAGCCGCTTACTGCCGGGAACAAGCCAAGAACAATGAGCATCAGCGCGACCACAAAGCCGACGTAGCGGCTTGCAACGCCGGTCAACTGGATCACCCCGTTGTTCTGCCCGAAGCAGGAGTTCGGGAAGGTGTTGAATACCGCAGAGACAAACGAGTTAAGACCGTTTGCCAGCACGCCGCCTTTCAGGCGTTTCATGTACAGCGGCCCGGAAACCGGCTGTTCAGAGACGTCGGACGTGGCGGTGATATCACCGATGGTTTCCAGGGAGGTAATCATAAAGACCAGCATCAACGGCAGCAGCAGACCCCAGTCAATCCCCAAACCGTAATAGAGCGGGGTCGGGATGGTGATCAGCGCGGCATTAGTAGGTGCCGTGTTCTGCGGCAACATGTCCAGCGCCCACGCCATCAGATAACCGGCCGCCATGGCGATCACCAGCGATGCTACGCGCAGGTACGGGTTACGCTGGCGGTTAAGCAGAATGATAATAGCCAGTACCACTCCGGCCAGCAGCAGGTTCTTAGGTGCGCCGAAGGTGTGGTCACTCATTGCCGCATAACCCCCGCCGATGGAGGTCAGGCCGACCTGGATCAGCGACAGGCCGATAATCATCACGACGACACCGGATACCAGCGGGGTGATCACGCGACGTGCCAGGTGCAGTACGCGAGAGATCACCATCTCCGTACAGCTTGCCAGCATCAATGTGCCGAACAGTGCTGCCATCATCGTCGGAACGTCCGCTCCGCCGGTTTTCAGCGCCGTGCCACCCATAATCAGCGGGGCGACAAAGTTAAAGCTGGTGCCCTGGATCGACAGCAGTCCTGACCCCACCGGACCCCAGGCTTTAATTTGAATAATAGAGGCTACGCCGGAGGCAAAAAGCGACATGCTGATGATGTGTTGAGTGTCCTGAGCGGGTAAACCGAGCGCCTGACAGATCAGCAGCGCCGGGGTGATCACCGCAACAAACATCGCCAGGAGATGCTGACAGGCGGCGAACAGCGTCTGCGGCAGCGGTGGACGGTCTTCAAGGCGGTAAATCAATTCGCTATTTTGCTTCTGCGCAATCGGTTGCGCATCGGGAGACTCTATGGTGTTAACGGACATCGGCGGCAATCCCACGGTGGAAAAGCGGGCATTTTATCTGACCACCTGGTAAAAGCAAACGATTGCCAGCGAAAATTAATGTAATAGCCACCCTTGAGGTATGGCTTTTCCCGTGTCGATGTCAGAAAGTCCCCTACAATTTCCAATAAGAGCGCGTAGTGCCGCGTGAAAAGGCTGCGTGCGCATAACAGGAACTGCTTATGATCCAACTCGATACCTTATCCACTCTTGTTGCCGCAACGCTGGTGCTTCTGCTCGGGCGCAAGCTGGTGCACGGCATTCCGTTACTTAAGAGGTACACAATTCCGGAACCCGTCGCGGGCGGGCTGCTGGTGGCTATCGCGCTATGGGCGTTGAAAAAAAGTATGGATCTGGAGTTTGGTTTCGATATGTCGCTCAGAGATCCGCTGATGTTGGCGTTCTTCGCGACCATTGGCCTGAATGCGAACCTGGCCAGCCTGCGGGCGGGCGGTAAAGTGTTGGGCCTTTTCCTGGTGGTGGTCATCGGGCTGCTGCTGATGCAAAACCTGATTGGGCTCAGCATGGCGTACCTGCTGGGCTTGGATCCGCTCATGGGCTTGCTTGCAGGCTCCGTGACATTGCTCGGCGGCCACGGCACGGGAGCCGCCTGGGGTGAAGTGTTTGTCGAGCAGTACGGGTTTGAGAATGCGATGGAGGTGGCGATGGCCTGCGCCACCTTTGGCCTGATTCTGGGAGGGTTGCTCGGCGGGCCGGTGGCGCGGTATCTGGTGAAACACTCGCCAACGCCAGAAGGCATCCCCGACGACACGCTGGCACCAACGACCTTCGAAAAACCGGATGCCGAACGGACTATTTCCTCGCTGGTATTGATTGAAACCATCGCATTAATCGCGATTTGCCTGACCGCAGGCAAATTTATTGCGCAATGGCTGGCCGGTACGGCATTTGAATTACCGACCTTCGTCTGCGTGCTTTTTGTCGGGGTTTTGCTGAGTAACGGCCTGGCGATGCTCGGCTTCTACCGTGTTTTTGAGCGGGCGGTGTCGGTCATGGGCAATGTCTGCCTATCGCTGTTCCTGGCAATGGCGCTGATGAGCCTTAAGCTGTGGGAGCTGGCCTCGCTGGCGCTGCCCATCTTCGCCATTCTGGCCGTGCAAACTCTGTTTATGGCGTTTTATGCCATCTTTGTTACCTGGCGGGTGATGGGGAAAAACTACGATGCGGCGGTTCTGGCGGCGGGTCATTGTGGATTTGGACTGGGCGCAACGCCTACAGCCATCGCCAATATGCAAGCCATTACCGAGCGTTTCGGCCCATCGCACATTGCGTTTCTGGTGGTACCGATGGTCGGGGCGTTCTTTATTGATATCGTTAATGCAATTGTGATCAAGCTGTACCTGATGCTGCCGATGTTCGGCTAACCGTCAGGCGTTGGAATACCGCTCGGTTTCCGGCATCCAGCGTTCAATTAGCGCTGCCGCTTGCTCAGGGTAGCGTTCATGAATATGTCGGGCCAGACGTTGAACTTCGGGGATCATGGCCTGATCGCGCAGTAAGTCGGCAACCTTAAATTCGGCGTTACCCGTCTGACGCGTCCCCAGCAGCTCACCCGGGCCACGTATCTCCAGGTCTTTTTGCGCAATCACGAAGCCGTCGTTGCTGTCGCGCAACACCTGCAAACGCATCTGCGCCGTTTTTGAGAGCGGCGCTTTATAGAGCAGTACGCAGTGAGAGGCCACCGCGCCACGTCCGACGCGCCCACGCAGCTGGTGGAGCTGGGCAAGACCCAGACGTTCCGGGTTTTCGATGATCATCAGGCTGGCATTCGGCACATCCACGCCGACTTCAATGACCGTGGTCGCAATCAGCAGATGTAACTCACCCTGCTTGAACGCCTGCATCACCGCCTGTTTCTCGGCGGGTTTCATGCGCCCGTGTACCAGCCCCACGTTCAGTTCCGGCAGGGCAAGCTTAAGTTCTTCCCACGTCGCTTCAGCGGCTTGCGCCTCAAGCAGTTCCGACTCTTCAATCAGGGTGCAAACCCAGTACGCCTGACGGCCTTCATGAGTACAGGCGTTGCGCACGCGGTCGATGATATCGCTGCGGCGGGTATCCGGAATGGCCACGGTTGTGACCGGCGTACGGCCCGGCGGCAGTTCATCGATAGTTGATGTATCCAGGTCTGCGTAGGCCGTCATCGCCAGGGTACGCGGAATAGGCGTGGCGGTCATGATCAGCTGATGCGGGTGGAAGCCCTGTTGCTGCCCCTTTTCCCACAGCGCCAGACGCTGGTGCACACCGAAGCGATGCTGTTCGTCGATAATCACCAGCGTGAGGCCGTTAAACTGTACCTGCTCCTGGAAGATAGCGTGTGTACCGACAATCATCTGCACCTGACCGCTGGCGATAGCATCCTGTTGCGCAAGACGGGCTTTGCCCTTTTGCTTCCCGGCGAGCCAGCCTACTTCAACGCCGAGCGGGGCGAACCAACTGCGGAAGTTATTGGCATGCTGTTCAGCGAGCAGTTCGGTCGGTGCCATCAGCGCCACCTGCTTGCCGTGGGCAATGGCGCGCAGTGCAGCCAGTGCGGCAACCAACGTTTTACCGGAACCTACGTCACCCTGCACCAGACGCATCATCGGTACATCAAGCGCCATATCGCGTTCAATCTCGGCGGTGACGCGCGCCTGCGCACCGGTGGGTTTAAACGGCAGGGAGGCCAGCAGCTTATCTTTGAGTTCATTACGAGGGCTTAAGGGCTGGGCATGAAAACGCTGCGCGCCCGCACGAAGCGCCAGCATGCTCAGATTATGAGCCAGTAATTCCTCAAGGATAAGACGCTGTTGGGCAGGGTGTTTGCCGCTTTCTAAATCACTGAGCTGCAGGGATGGCGGCGGGCGATGGAGGGTGCGTATTGCTTCCGGCAGACTCATCATCCCCTGCGCCAGTTCCGGTGGGAGCAGTTCGGTTATGGCGCAGGTATCGAGCAGTTCCAGCGCCTGATCGGTAAGCTTGCGTAGTGTCGCCTGCTTAATACCTTCAGTTGTGGGGTAAACCGGGGTGAGCGTTTCCTGCAGTTCCGGCATGCTCAAATCGCCCTGTACGCGGTACTCGGGGTGGATCATCTCGGCCCCGTATTTACCGCGTTTGGCTTCCCCATAGGCCAACACCCTGCGACCCGTCGCCAGGCTATTTTTCATCGCTGCGTTGAAGTTGAAAAAGCGCATGGTGAGAATGCCGGTGCCGTCGCTGATCTGACAGGTCATCATCCGGCGTCCGCCAAAGGTGATATTACAGTTCAGCACTTCGCCTTCAACGGTGGCGTAAATAGCAGGAAGCAGATCGCCAATCTTATAAAGCTGAGTACGATCTTCGTAACGCAGGGGGAGGTGAAGCAGCAGATCCTGCACGGTATGCAGGCCAATTTTTGCCAGTTTGCTGCTTTGCGCCGCGCCCACGCCCGTCAGGCTATTGAGCGGAATGGCATCCAGCAGGCGGCCTTTCATCGGTTATCCTGCGAACTGCATGGTAGACCACCACTCGGCATCGGCTTCAATTTCGCCCTGCGCGTTGACGTGGGGATAAGGCAATTGTTTTTGCTTCGCGACACGAGCCAGAACTGGATAACCCCCTTCAAACAACAGGCGCTGCTGTTCGTCTTCCGGCAGCATGCTGTTACTGCGCTTATACATGCTGGCGTTTTGACGCTGGCGCTGTGCTTCGTACAGAATGAGCGCGGAAGCCACGGAAACGTTCAGGGACTGCACCATGCCGATCATCGGGATAATGATGTCCTGATCCGCCAGATCCAGCGCTTCCTGAGAGATCCCGGTTTTTTCCTGGCCCATCAAAATGCAGGTCGGACGGGTGTAGTCGATCTCGCGGAAATCAACGGCCTTATCGGACAGGTTAGTGGCAAGGATCTGCATACCACGCCCTTTCAGGTGCGATACGGCATCGCTAATCGTCTGGTGGTTTTTTACGGATACCCAGCTGTTACTGCCTGCGGCAGCCGAAACCAGGTTACGCATGCGGGGGCCAGGCCAGACGGCGTGCACTTCATGCACGCCGACGGCATCTGCAGTACGAACAATAGCAGAAACGTTATGAGGTTTATGGACCTGCTCCATGCAAACCGTCAGATCAGGCTGACGCCTGGCGAGCATTTCGCAGATCCGTGCATAACGTTGTGAATTCATAAAACTAGTTTCGGTTACGGGTGACTTTGATGACGTCCGGCATTACGCGGATCTTGCGCATAATGTTCGCCAGATGCACGCGGTCACGAGCAGTCAGGCGAATAAAGGCGCTGTAGACGCGGCCATCTTTTTCTTCTGTATTCAGGCTTTGAATATTGGAAGAAGCCGTGTTGATCGCTGCCGTCAGATTCGCCAGGGCACCCTGGTGATTGAACATATCCACCTTGATTTCGGTGATAAATTCCTGCGCTGTCTCTTTATCCCACTCAACCGCCATGAACTTCTCCGCCTCTTTCTGATAGCCGCGGATGTTACGACAGGATTCGTGATGGATGACCAACCCTTTGCCTGGGCTGACGTGCGCAATAATCGGGTCGCCCGGAATTGGACGGCAACATTTTGCGAAGGTGATCAGCACGCCGTCCGCGCCTTTGATCGGCAGATGACCATGACCTTGCGTTGCGGGCTGTGCAGAGGCATCAGCCTGCTGTAGATTCTTCGCCACTACAACGCTCATGGCATTGCCTAGGCCGATCTCTGCCAGCAGATCGTCAAGCGAGGCGAGCTTCATGCGCTCCAGCTCGTGCTGGATGTTCTCTGGTGGGATTTCGGCCAGCTTGCGGCTACCGCCCAAAGCGTGGTTGAGCAGACGACGCCCAAGGCTGACGGAGTCATCGCGCTTAAGATTTTTCAGTAACTGACGGATTTTGGCGCGCGCTTTAGAACTCACGACAAAATTCAGCCAAGCCGCGTTCGGACGTGCGCCTGGCGCGGTAATGATTTCCACCGTCTGGCCGCTGGAAAGCGGCTGAGACAGCGGATAAGGCTGTCTGTCGACGCGCGCGCCCACGCAGGCGTGACCGATATCGGTATGCACGGCGTAAGCGAAGTCGACCGGTGTTGCACCAGCAGGCAGTTCGACAATGCGCCCTTCTGGTGTGAAAACGTAAATCTCATCTGGGAAGAGATCGGATTTTACGCTCTCGATAAATTCAAACGAGCTACCTGCGCTCTGCTGCAGCTCCAGCAGACTCTGCATCCAGCGCTGGGCGCGGATTTGCGCCGTAGTGCTGCTTTCGCCACCGTGCTCTTTATAAGCCCAGTGTGCGGCAACACCCATCTCTGCCATCTGATCCATGTCTTCGGTACGGATTTGCACTTCAACAGGCACGCCGTGTGGTCCGATCATCGAGGTATGCAAAGATTGATAGCCGTTCGCTTTTGGAATGGCGATGTAATCCTTCATGCGACCCGGACGCGGTTTATACAGGCTATGCATCTGCCCGAGCACGCGATAGCACGTGTCAGAGTCGTGGACAATTACGCGGAACGCGTAGATGTCCATGATCGAATGAAAACGCTGCTCTTTGAGCACCATTTTGCAGTAGATGGAGTAAAGATGTTTTTCGCGACCGCTGACGCGGCATGGAATGCCCGCTTCCTGCAAACGCCCTTCAATTTCCGAGAGGATCTTTTGAATCATCTCTTTACGGTTACCGCGTGCGGCTTTCACCACCTCTTTGATCACGCGATAGCGGTTAGGGTATAACGCTTCAAAACCCAGCTCTTCAAGCTCGGTTTTAATGTGATGAATACCTAAACGGTGCGCCAGCGGACTGTAGATTTCGAGGGTTTCACGGGCAATTCGGCGACGTTTGTCTGGGCGGAGTGAGCCCAGCGTACGCATATTGTGGGTACGGTCAGCGAGTTTGATGAGAATGACGCGGATATCCTGCACCATCGCCATAATCATCTTGCGGAAGTTTTCGGCTTGCGCCTCTTTCTTATCGCGGAAATTAAGCTTATCGAGCTTAGACACCCCTTCCACCAGTTCGGCAACGCTTTTGCCGAACAGCTGTTCCATGTCCTGGTAAGTGGCAGGGGTATCTTCAATCACGTCATGCAGCAGGGCGGCCATAAGCGTTTCATGGTCGAGTTTCATCTCGGCCAGGATACAGGCTACCGCTACCGGGTGCGTGATGTAGGGTTCACCGCTTGAACGTGTCTGGCCCTCGTGAGCGTCACGTGCAACGAGATACGCCTGCCGAAGACGTTTAATCTGGTCTTCAGGCAGGTAGGTTTGAATCAGTTGATTCAGGCTTTCAAACAGATACAAGGGCGACCCGCAGGTTTAATTAACGACGACCTTCAGCAATGGCGGTTACGGCCTGCAGTTCTGCGGCTTCCTGCTCTTGCTGCTCCTGGCGCTCACGTACGTCGAGGATCTGGTTGTTGATCAGACCTTCTTCGATTTCGCGAAGTGCAATAACGGTGGTTTTATCGTTTTCTTCCGGTACCAGCGGATCTTTGCCGCCTACCTGCATCTGACGAGCGCGACGCGCGGCGACCAGCACCAGGTCAAAACGGTTACCAATTTTCTCTACAGCGTCCTGAACAGTTACGCGTGCCATACTTAAAATGCTCCACAGGTGAAGAAATGACTGGGCATGATACTGAATGTGGGTTCAGTCTGCCAACAGTTTGGTGATTAATGCGTCATGTCGCTGCTTCTGGCGGCTCATACGCAGACGTTCTGCACGAAGAATGGTTTTGAGATCGCTCAGCGCGGCATCAAAATCATCATTCACAATAAGGTAATCATATTCAGCGTAATGGCTCATTTCTGCAACTGCCTGCTCCATACGCTTTGCAATCACCTCTTCGCTGTCCTGACCGCGGCCACGCAGGCGGCGATCCAACTCATCTTTCGACGGCGGTAAAATAAAGATACTGCGCGAATCAGGCATTTTCTTACGAATCTGCGCAGCGCCCTGCCAGTCGATATCCAGGAACACATTTACACCGGTCGCCAGAATCTGCTCAATGGTTTCGCGCGAGGTTCCGTAGTAGTTACCGAAAACTTCTGCGTGTTCAAGAAACGCGTCTCTGCCAATCATCGCTCTGAATTCGTCGTGATTCACAAAGAAATAGTGTTCACCGTGCACCTCACCCGGACGCGGTGCTCGCGTGGTGTGAGAAACAGAAACCTGTGTGTCGTACAACGGTTGGGTTTTTAACAGTGCCTGAATAAGGCTGGATTTACCCGCGCCACTAGGGGCAGAAACAATATAAAGCGTGCCTTGAGCCATGAGAGTCTTTTGTATGTGTTAGCGAAGAAGTCCTACATACGGGCTTATTATACACGTCGCCGCACCGTGACGTAGCCTTTGTCACACTTTTTCCCCTGGATAATTAAATTTTGCGTGCCGTTTTCAAGTTTTACATGCGCTTTGCAGCAATAAAAATAAACGCTGGATAGGGTCTCGCAGAGTCAAAGATTGCCGTTAGCGTTGTTCCAGTCGCCGCGTTATACCTCTGGCAATGCAAAGGAGGGATTTCGATGTGGCGATGGATTAGCGGGGTAATGCTGTTGTGGTGCGGATATAGCGTGGCGGTGTGTCCGGTATGGTCGCAGGCAAAAGCTGAAAAAGAGATTGCGGCATTAAGTGCACAAATTAAACGCTGGGATGACGCTTATTGGAAGCTGGGGGTAAGTGAAGTTAATGACGACGTTTATGACCAACTCAACGGCCGGTTGACGCAGTGGCAGCACTGCTTTGGCGGCGATCTTTCCTCTGACAAACTTCCCGTTCTTGTGGGGCGTGTTAACCACCCAGTAGCGCATACGGGGGTTCACAAAGTATCCAGCAAGCAGGAGATTCGCCAGTGGATGCATGCCCGCCGCAATCTCTGGATGCAACCAAAAGTGGACGGCGTGGCGGTGACGCTGGTGTACCGGGACGGAAAGCTCGCCCAGGCCATTAGCCGCGGCGATGGGCTAAAAGGCGAAGACTGGACAGCGAAGGTCCGTTCTATACCCTCGGTACCGCAAAATGTGACCGGTGCGCTCGCAAACAGCGTGTTACAGGGCGAGCTTTTCTGGCTGCGTGAAAAACACATACAGCGACAAATGGGCGGAATGAATGCGCGTGCAAAAGTGGCGGGCGCATTGATGCGGCAAACGGACAACACGCTTTTGAGTCAGATAGGTGTGTTTATCTGGTCTTGGCCGGACGGACCGAAAGATATGCCGAATACGTTGTCAGCGCTATCACATGCCGGATTCACGCTTACGGCCCCTTATACGTTAGCCGCAGAGTCTGTTGAAAGTGTAGAGAAACAGCGTACGTCATGGGAAAGCGCGGAATTACCCTTTGCCACGGACGGCATTGTGGTGCGTGCAGCGGACGTCCCGCCCGGTGAAAGCTGGCTCCCTGGTGAAGGTGACTGGGTGGTTGCGTGGAAATACACGCCCGTCGCAAAAATCGCGGAGGTGAGAGATGTTCATTTTACCGTGGGGCGAACGGGCAAGGTCTCTGTTATTGCGTTACTTGAACCCGTTCAACTGGATGATAAGCATGTTCAACGGGTTAGCCTGGGGTCGGTTGGGCGCTGGCAAAACCTGGATATCGCACCGGGGGATCAGGTACTGGTGAGCCTTGCGGGGCAGGGTATTCCCCGGCTCGATAAGGTGGTCTGGCGCGGAGCAGACAGACACAAGCCGCAACCACCGGCCTCGCAATATCATGCACTGAGCTGTTTTTATGCCTCGCCGGAATGTATGGAGCAATTCTTTGCCCGTTTAACGTGGATCGGTTCAAAGCAGGGGCTGAATATTGACGGATTAGGCGAGTCCGGATGGCGCACTCTCTGGCAAGCACGTCAATTTGAACATATCTTTTCGTGGCTGGGCTTAACGCAAGAGCAACTCCAGGCCACGCCGGGAGTGTCCACCACTCGTGGGCTGGCACTGTGGCATCAGTTTAATTTGGTGCGTAAGCAGCCCTTTATTCGCTGGATCGTGGCGATGGGCGTGCCGCTAAGCAAAACAACGCTGGATGCTGCCGGCGTGACGTCGTGGCAAGCAATGAACCAGCGCAGTGCCGCTGACTGGCAAGCCTTACCGGGAACAGGAGAGGAGAAGGCGCGGCAAATCATCCGCTGGATGCACTCGCCGCAGGTTGATGCACTGGCAAAGTGGCTTGCCGACCAGCACATCAGCGGGTTTTAGTGTGCGTTGTGCTTGTAGTGGAACACGGGGAGTCCTAGCTTCAGACGCAGCGCGAGCATACGTGTGGTAAAACCAAACAGCAGCGTGGCGATGACCACCACATCATGGTTAGACACATAATGCTGAAGGGCAACATAAAGCACTGCTGCGGCAAATGAGATACCGGCATACAGCTCTTTCTGAAAGACCAGCGGAATGCGTTTGCAGAACATATCGCGCAGCACGCCGCCAAATACCCCGGTTATTACCGCCGCAATGGTCGCGATAACCGGGCCTTCACCCATATCGAGTGCGATCTGTGCGCCGATGATTGAAAAAACGATAAGCCCAAGCGCATCAAGCACGAGAAACAGACGGCGCAGGTGAGGCATAACGGGTGCCAGAATGGTGGTTAATACGGCAGCAGTGGCCACGATAATGACGTATTCAGGGTTTTTAACCCAGCCGAGCGGATAGTGGCCTAACAGGATATCGCGCACGGAACCGCCGCCCAGTGCGGTCGCGGTGGCAATAATTATCACGCCGAAGGTGTCCATACGGCGACGTCCGGCGGCGAGTGCGCCGGTCATGGCTTCAGCGGTGATGCCGATAAGATAGAGAATGTGAAGCAGCATAAAACCTCCGGGATGAAGGCGTGGAGGTTAGCGTTTTGTGCATACGATCACGATTGAGATTTTCTAAAGTGATTGAGTTTGCCCTAGATAATTTTATCAACATAATAGAGGGAAGGTTGATACAGGGTGGTAAGGTAAGAAAAATTATTAAATAAAGGATTAGAAATAGTAATGGGTGGTGATTTCAGACACCACCCAAAATGCGCTACTCGATATTCTGGATCTGCTCGCGCATCTGCTCAATCAGCACTTTCAGCTCAATGGCCGAGTTGGTGACTTCAGCGTTGATCGATTTTGAGGCCAGCGTGTTCGACTCGCGGTTGAACTCCTGCATCATAAAATCGAGGCGACGGCCCACAGCTTCTTTCTTTTTCAGAATGTTGTAGGTCTCTTTGACGTGTGCTTCAAGGCGATCCAGCTCTTCGGCCACGTCAACGCGCTGTGCCATCAGCACAAGCTCTTGTTCCAGACGGGTATTTTCCAGCTGGACTTCTGCTTCTTCCAACTTGGACACCAGGCGTTCGCGCTGCCACTGCAGGACTTCTGGCATATGCGTGCGGACTTTAGCCACTTCAGTGCTCACGCCCTCAAGACGTTGCTCGATCATGGCTTTCAGCGCCTGTCCTTCGGTTTCGCGGGCAACGATAAAATCGTCCAGGGTGCCGTCGAGGGCAGCAAGAATTTCAGTGGTTATCGCGTCCAGATCCTGTTCACCAGCGGCCATTACGCCAGGCCAGCGCAGAATATCAACCGGATTGATTTCGCCTTCGTCGCTTTGCATTTTGACCCAGTTCGCGGCATTCACGAGCTGTTTTGCCAACTTTTCGTTGAGGATCAGCTCGCCTTGCGCGCTGGCATCCGGTTCAAAACGCAGGTTACATTCCACTTTACCGCGTGTCAGACGAGAACGAATACGCTCACGCACCACTGGTTCCAGGCTGCGGAACTGCTCCGGCATACGGAAATATGTTTCAAGATAGCGCTGGTTTACCGAGCGCATTTCCCAGGTAGCGCTACCCCAGCTACCCTTGATTTCACGCCGGGCGTAGGCGGTCATACTGCGGATCATAGACATTCCCGTTTTTGAAGGAGAGATGGGGGGATTATAGCTTTCAGGGGCTTCACAGGATAGGAATAAGCGCCCTTTATCCGTATAATGCGCAGCCACATTCGTTTCAAGCCGGAGAATTCATCATGCGTCCATCAGGTCGTAGCGCCAATCAGGTGCGTCCCGTTACACTGACCCGAAACTATACAAAACACGCTGAAGGCTCTGTGCTCGTTGAGTTCGGTGACACCAAAGTGCTGTGCACTGCCTCCATTGAAGAAGGCGTTCCACGTTTCCTGAAAGGTCAGGGCCAGGGCTGGATCACCGCTGAATACGGTATGCTGCCACGTGCAACCCATACCCGTAATGCCCGTGAAGCGGCGAAGGGTAAGCAGGGTGGCCGTACCATGGAGATTCAGCGTCTGATCGCGCGCGCGCTGCGCGCTGCAGTGGATCTGAAAATTCTCGGCGAATTTACCATTACTCTGGACTGTGACGTTATCCAGGCGGATGGTGGCACGCGTACTGCATCGATTACCGGTGCATGCGTGGCGCTGGCGGATGCTCTGAACAAGCTGGTTGCTGCCGGTAAGCTGAAAACCAACCCGATGAAAGGGATGGTTGCTGCGGTTTCCGTCGGTATTGTGAACGGTGAAGCGCTTTGCGATCTGGAATACGTTGAAGATTCTGCCGCTGAGA
This sequence comes from Enterobacter sp. UNJFSC 003, assembly GCF_036903355.1. Classification (NCBI taxonomy): domain Bacteria; kingdom Pseudomonadati; phylum Pseudomonadota; class Gammaproteobacteria; order Enterobacterales; family Enterobacteriaceae; genus Enterobacter; species Enterobacter sp. UNJFSC 003. The sequence continues at coordinate 105,798 of NZ_JBAKHK010000005.1, read as the reverse complement.
CAGACATGAACGTGGTGATGACCGAAGACGGCCGCATCATTGAGGTGCAGGGTACGGCAGAAGGCGAGCCGTTCACGCACGAGGAGCTTCTCACCTTGTTGGCTTTGGCCCGAGGGGGAATCGAATCTATCGTAACGTCGCAGAAGGCGGCGTTAGAAAATTGATTTTAAAGGCGACTGATGAGTCGCCTTTTTTTTGCCTTTAAGACAGAAAACCAAAGGAGCGAATCCATGAAATCGTATCAGCGCCAGTTTATTGAGTTTGCGCTTAACAAGCAGGTACTTAAGTTTGGCGAGTTTACGCTGAAATCCGGGCGTAAAAGCCCCTATTTCTTCAATGCCGGCCTGTTTAATACCGGGCGCGATCTGGCATTGTTAGGCCGTTTCTATGCCGAAGCGCTGGTCGATTCAGGGATTGATTTTGACCTGCTGTTTGGCCCAGCCTATAAAGGGATCCCGATTGCGACCACCACGGCGGTTGCCTTGGCCGAACATCACGATCGCGACGTGCCTTACTGCTTTAACCGCAAAGAGGCCAAAACCCACGGTGAGGGGGGCAACCTGGTAGGCAGCACGCTGCAGGGCCGCGTGATGCTGGTGGATGATGTGATCACTGCAGGCACCGCGATTCGCGAATCCATGGAGATTATTCAGGCCAACGGCGCTACGCTCGCGGGTGTTCTGATTTCTCTGGATCGTCAGGAGCGTGGCCGCGGTGAAATCTCTGCCATCCAGGAAGTTGAGCGTGATTACAGCTGCAAAGTCACGTCAATCATCACTTTGAAAGACCTGATTGCGTATCTGGAAGAGAAGCCAGAGATGGCGGACCATCTGGCTGCGGTGCGCGAGTATCGCGAAGCATACGGCGTGTAATGGCATGGCCCGGTAGCGCTTGCTGCGTTTACCGGGCCTACGGGTTACGTAGGCCAGATACGGTTACTGCAATTGTGCTGCAACTAACGGCCAACGCGCGTCAAAATCTTCCGTTGGACGGTATTTGAATTCACTGCGCACAAAGCGAGAAAGCATACCTTCACAAAACGCCAGGATCTGGCTTGCCAGTAGCGTTTCATCGACAGTGTAACCTTCGCCTTCACGCATTTTCTTTTCGCGCAAAACCTGACGCAGCTGCGCTTCAATGCGCTCGAAAAGCTGATTAATGCGCCCCTGCAGGCGGTCCTGCTCAAACATCAGCGCGTGGCCGGTCAGAATACGGGTTAAACCCGGATTGCGTTCACCAAAGCCCAGAATTAACAGCATTATCAGACGCAGACGGGCGGTGGTGTCCTTTTCGTCTTTCAAAATCAGGTTGATTCGCGTGATCAGGCTGTCTTCGATAAACTCGATCAAACTGTCGAACATCCTGGTTTTACTTGGAAAATGACGATAAAGCGCCGCCTCTGAAACGCCTACGGAGGCGGCCAGTTTTGCGGTGGTGATGCGTTGGCTGCCATCGCTGGATTCAAGCATCAGCGCCAGAGATTGAAGTATTTCTTCGCGACGATTCCTTTTCGCGGTTTGTTTTTCTGCCATGTTACAAAATACCCCTGAAAATAAGCACTGCCAGGCTGGCATCCACACAGCGACCGCAAACTACCGTTTGCGGTTTGTTATGACATTATGGCGCTGTGAGATACGTATCTGTCGGGCGACTATTTGCGCCCGGAATGGCCGAAGCCGCCTTCGCCACGGTCGGTAGCGTCAAAGTCTGCCACCAGGTTAAATTCTGCCTGCACCACCGGGACAAAGACCATTTGCGCGATACGTTCGCCCGGTTCGATGGTAAAGCTGTCCTGACCACGGTTCCAGACGGACACCATCAGCTGGCCCTGATAATCAGAATCGATCAGGCCGACCAGGTTACCCAGCACGATGCCATGCTTATGGCCCAGCCCTGAACGTGGCAGAATCACTGCCGCCAGGGACGGGTCAGCAATGTGAATTGCCAAGCCTGTCGGAATCAGAGTGGTTGCGCCCGGAGCCAGTTCTACGGCGTCATCGAGACAGGCGCGCAGGTCAAGACCGGCTGAGCCGGAGGTGGCATAAGTTGGCAGCGGAAATTGCTCACCAACACGCGGGTCCAGAATCTTAACGTCGATTTTTTTCATCATAACGGGTAACGATCTCGTCCAGTAATTGTTGGCCCAGGAGTTCTTTGCGCTCAAGCGGTAAGCGTTTATCTCCATCCTGCCAGAAAAGGTGCAGTGCGTTGCTGTCGCTGTTGAATCCTTGTGTGGCCAGCGATACGTCGTTCGCGCAAATCAAATCGAGGTTTTTGCGGGTACGTTTTTGCCGGGCATATTCTTCCACATTATTTGTTTCTGCGGCAAACCCAACAACGTATGGACGATGGCTTTTTAATGCGGCGACACCGGCAACAATGTCCGGGTTTTTCACCATTTTTAGTGTTAATTCATCGCCTTGCTTTTTGATTTTTGCGTCCGAAATGGTCTCAGCGCGGTAATCAGCAACGGCTGCGCAGCCGATAAAAATTTGCTGGCTTTGTGCGTGAGCCTGCACGGCAGCTTCCATTTCCAGCGCGGTGGTGACGTCAATACGCTGCACAAACGGTGGGGTAGGCAACGAAACCGGACCGCTCACCAGCGTGACGTTAGCGCCACGTTTAGCGGCGGCTGCCGCGATGGCAAAGCCCATTTTACCGGAGCTGTGGTTGGTAATGTAGCGCACCGGGTCCAGCGGCTCACGTGTAGGACCCGCGGTAATCATGATGTTGAGATGTTGCAGATCGTTGACAGGCGAAAAATGTGCAGCGGCCATATCAACAATTGTTAGTGGATCAAGCATGCGCCCCGGACCCACATCGCCACAAGCCTGGCTACCGCTGTCTGGACCCCAAATCAGCAAGCCGCGTGAAGTCAACGTCTCCAGATTGTGCTGAGTGGCGGCGTTACGGTACATCTGCTGATTCATGGCAGGCACGACGGCGACAGGTGCGGGGGTAGCCAGACAAATGGTCGAGACCAGATCGTTTGCCATGCCAGCCGCAACGCGGGCAATTAAATCTGCCGTGGCAGGGGCAAGGATCACCAGGTCTGCCCATTTTCCAAGCTCGATATGGCCCATTGCGGCTTCTGCTGCCGGGTCAAGTAGGCTGTCAGATACCGGGTATCCTGAAACGGCCTGCAGGCTCAGGGGAGTGATAAAGGCTTTGCCACCTTCGGTTATCGCGACCCGCACGTCGGCCCCGCGCTCGCGCAGACGACGCACCAGCTCCGGCGCTTTATAGGCCGCAATGCCGCCGCTTACGCCAAGAACGATTTTTTTACCAGCCAGGCTCATCATGATTCTTTCCTGTTGGGTTTCACCAGAGAGCCGGCATTTTATCACAATCGCCAAAATGGGGGCATTTTGTCCTTTGTTCACTTTGCGAGGCGTTACGCAAGAAAGAAACGACACCGTCGAGCGCCGGGTTTGCCTGTGGCAGCATGATGGCAAACAGAAGGAGACAGGGCATGGAAGAGATGGAACTGCTGTTACCGCGTGAAAAAATGCTGCGTTATGGCGTCACGTTGCTGAAGGATGACGAGTTGCTGGCGCTCTTTTTGCGCACGGGGACGCCAGGGAAAACGGTCTTTACGCTGGCGAAAGATCTCATTGACCATTTTGGTTCACTGTATGGTTTGCTGACCGCCGAACTGGCGGCGTTTGAGCACGTCGAGGGCATTGGTGTGGCGAAATATGCACAGCTTAGGGGCATCGCTGAACTTGCTCGCCGTTTTTACAATGTCCGACTGGAGGAGGTAGATCCAGTACTGACGCCTGCTGGCGCGCGTGAATTCCTGCAAAGCCAGTTGGCCGATGCAGAGCGTGAGATCTTCATGGTGATCTTTCTCGACAACAAAAATCGGATACTGAAGCATAGCCATCTGTTTTCGGGGACATTGAGTCATGTTGAGGTGCATCCGCGTGAAATTGTGCGGGAAGCGATAAAAGTGAATGCAGCCGGCGTGATCCTCGCGCATAATCATCCCTCTGGCTGTGCAGAACCGAGCAGAGCTGACAAAGAAATCACCAAACGCATTATCAAATGCTGTCAATTCATGGACATTCGTGTGCTGGACCATCTGATAATAGGCCGCGGAGAGTACATTTCTTTTGCAGAACATGGTTGGATTTAGACCATTTCACGCGATCCATTGGGATCTTTGTCTGTTCGGGACTTGAGCACACCGCCGAGTCAGCGTATACTACGCCACCTTTGAGAATCTCGGGTTTGGCATTTGGGCCTGGCAATCGAGAGTTCAATAGAACTGCGCGATGACCAGGCTGTAAAAAAGCCTGACGAGGCGCCGATACCCCATACGAAGCTCGAGCTAATTTGATTTTTGGAGAATAGACATGTCCCGAGTCTGCCAAGTAACTGGCAAGCGTCCGGTGACCGGTAACAACCGTTCCCACGCACTGAACGCGACTAAACGCCGTTTCCTGCCGAACCTGCACTCTCACCGTTTCTGGGTTGAGAGCGAGAAGCGTTTTGTCACCCTGCGTGTATCTGCTAAAGGTATGCGTGTTATTGATAAGAAAGGCATCGATACAGTTCTGTCTGAACTGCGTGCCCGTGGCGAAAAGTACTAAGTACTTAAAGAGGAAATAAATCATGGCTAAAGGTATTCGTGAGAAAATCAAGCTGGTTTCTTCTGCTGGTACAGGTCACTTCTACACCACCACGAAGAACAAACGTACTAAGCCGGAAAAACTGGAACTGAAGAAATTCGATCCAGTTGTACGCCAGCACGTACTGTACAAAGAAGCTAAAATTAAATAATTTTAGTCTCCTTGTACTGAAAAACCCCGCAACTGCGGGGTTTTTTGCATTCTGCATCTCAACGGAGGAACCATGCCTGAATTACCTGAGGTAGAGACCAGCCGACGCGGCATTGAGCCCCATCTGGTTGGCGCGACTATTCTTCATGCCGTCGTTCGTAATGGTCGTCTCCGCTGGCCCGTTTCCGATGAGATCCACGCGTTAAGTGACAAACCGATCCTCAGCGTCCAGCGTCGTGCCAAGTATCTGCTGCTGGAGTTGCCTGACGGCTGGATCATCATCCATCTTGGTATGTCTGGAAGTTTGCGTATTCTTAGCGAAGAACTGGCCGCGGAAAAGCACGATCACGTAGACCTGGTGATGAGCAACGGCAAAGTGCTGCGTTATACCGACCCACGGCGCTTTGGCGCATGGCTATGGACCAAAGAGCTTGAGGGACATAGCGTACTGGCGCATCTGGGGCCAGAGCCGCTCTCGGAGGCGTTTAACGCGGAATACCTGAAAGCGAAGTGTGCGAAGAAGAAAACCCCGATTAAGCCCTGGCTGATGGATAACAAGCTGGTAGTCGGCGTGGGGAATATTTATGCCAGCGAATCGTTGTTTGCGGCCGGGATCCATCCCGATCGGTTGGCCTCTTCACTGTCGGCGCAGGAGTGTGAGCTGCTGGTCAGAGTGATTAAAGCGGTATTGCTTCGCTCGATTGAGCAGGGCGGGACAACGCTGAAGGATTTCCTGCAAAGTGACGGCAAGCCAGGCTATTTTGCCCAGGAATTGCAGGTGTACGGTCGCAAAGGTGAACCGTGTAGAATATGCGGGACGCCGATTATCGCAACAAAGCACGCCCAGCGCGCGACTTTCTACTGCCGTCAGTGTCAGAAATAGGGTTACTTTAGCTTATCCATCAACGCGTTGTGGACGTTTACCGGCAGAAAATGGGTCACATCACCGTGATGGCGTGCCACCTCTTTCACCAGCGTTGATGAGATAAATGACCACTCTTTGGAAGGCATCAGGAAAACGCTCTCCAGATCCGGCATCAGGTGGCGGTTCATGTGCGCCAACTGCATCTCATACTCAAAGTCTGCCACCGCGCGTAAGCCACGGATCAGGATATTTGCCTGCTGAGCACGGGCGAAGTTAGCCATCAGATCGCTGAACCCGACCACTTCAACATTCGGCAGGTGCGAAATAGCATCGGTGGCAAGCTGTACGCGCTCGTTCAGATCGAACATCGGTTTCTTGCTGGGGCTTGCGGCAATCGCCAGAATCACCTTATCGAACATGCTCGCCGCACGGGTGATGATATCAAGATGGCCGTTGGTGATGGGATCGAAGGTACCCGGATAAATCGCTTTTGTGCTCATGGCTCACGTTTTCTCTGAGTAGCCGCGGCAGAGCGCCCACAGCTCGGTGTATTTGTTGAAAGTATACTGGGCATTTACTACCGCCAGTAACCAGCCCTGTTTGCCGTCCAGCACGCCGCCACGCAGCAGCAGCGTTTTCAGAAACGCACCAAGAGTATGGGTGAATATCCCTGTTAGCGTGGCCTTCTTGCCGCGCTGGTGACGCTCCTGCGCCCATGCGGTGGCATAGTTGAGCTGCTTACGCTGGAAGCTGGCGAAATCGCGACAGGTCAAGTGGAGCAGATCGCCCGATAAGGGAATGACCTGAGCGCTATCGCAGGCAAGTGACTCATGAACCAGGCTGTCATTGTACTGGTAGCGTTCGCGTTCATACAGGCGCATCACGCGGTCAGGATACCAGCCGCTGTGGCGCATAAACCGGCCAAGGAAATAATTACGACGCGCAATGCTGTATACCGCGCCATGCTGAGGCGCGGAAAGCACGGCCTGAATGGCTCTCTGCAGTTCCGGCGTGACGCGCTCGTCGGTATCGATCATTAGTACGTAATCACCGGTGGCATAGGCTTGCGCTCGCTGACGCTGGATGCCATAACCTTTCCAGTCAGTATCGACATAGACTGTTACGCCCGCGGCACTGGCGACGTCCACCGTACTGTCCTCGCTGCCGGAATCGAGCAGGATTATTTCGTCAGCCCAGGCAACAGAGGCCAGGCAGTCCGGAAGCAGGTCGGCGGCGTTTTTGGCGATCATCACGACCGACAGACGCGTAGACATTAGTGGCTCCGCTGAGGCAGATAAGGTTGCAGAAGCTGTAGCAGACGGGTCAGTGCGCCCTGATTCTGGTGCAGCACTTCGACGGCATGGCGACCGTACCACAGGCGGTAATCTTCGTCAGTCAGGAGGGTTGAAACCTCTTTGACCACGGAGTCCGCATCGGTCACGGTAATCAAACCATCGGCTTGCTGCAATTTAGCGCAGATATCTTTAAAGTTAAAAATATGCGGCCCCATCAGTACCGGAATAGCGTGTGCAGCCGGCTCCAGTGGGTTGTGGCCACCCCGCTCGACAAGACTGCCGCCAACAAACGCGAGGTCAGCAATTCCGTACAGCAGCATCAGCTCACCCATCGTATCGCCAATCACCACTTGGGTGCTGCCGGAAGGGATTTCACCGCTGCTGCGCAGGGTGTAGCTGAAACCGCCTTTCTGCACCATATCTCGGGCATCTTTGAAACGCTCGGGATGACGGGGAACCAGAATAAGCAGTAAATCAGGGAACTTCTCCAGCAGTTTGCGATGGGCCTGCAGGATAATTTCTTCTTCACCATCATGGGTACTGGTGGCAATCCACACCTGGCGACGCGGTGCCCACTGGCGACGCAGCGTCACCGCACGGGCGGCGAGTTCAGGGGTGACAGAAATATCGAACTTCAGGCTACCCGTCACCGCAAGCTGATTACGTTTCAGGCCAAGGGCGATAAAGCGCGCGGCATCTTCTTCATTCTGAGCGGCAATCAGGGTGATTTTGCTGAGCAGGCGGCGCATAAATTTACCCAGCTTGCCGTAGCCCTTCGCCGAGCGTTCAGACAGGCGAGCGTTGGCAATCACCAGCGGGATCTTGCGGGCATGCAGGGCGGAAATCATATTCGGCCACAGCTCGGTTTCCATCACGATCACCAGCTTAGGGCGAACGGTATTCAGGAAGCGGTTCATGGCGCAGGGCAGATCGTAAGGTAGGTAGACGTGTTGTACGTCTTTCCCGAAAGCGGATAATGCGCGTTCAGAGCCGGTTGGGGTCATGGTAGTGACGGTGATCGGCAGTGACGGATAGCGGTGGCGCAGGGCGCGAACCAGTGGAATAGCTGCCAGCGTTTCGCCAACTGAAACGGAATGCAGCAAGATACCGTCCGGGGTGACTTTATTGCGGCAGTAACCATAGCGCTCAGCCCAGCGTTTTCGATACGCAGGCGCTTTACGGCTACGAAGCAACAGTCTCAGCCACACCAGTGGCTGAATGATGTAAAGAAGGGCGGTATACAACAATTCCAAGCGATTATCCGTTTTTTTAGTTTCGGCGGGCAAATTCTAAGCATTTAGGCCAGGTAAAGCTATCTCTTATGCCAGATACCGTTTTAAACGAAAATAACGACGTCCCAGGCGCCAGCGCAGTCGTGGGCTTTTTGCACTTTTCCAGATGAGTTTCCAGATACCATTTTGGAAAAACTCTTTGATAATCATTGATTTTTTTTCTTCATCTTTCATGTTATCGAAAGTGTGAATAATCCCGAGCCCTTCTTTGGCAATTTGCCAGTGGCAGGCAGGGATGCTTTTCACCTTCTCCGGATAACGCTGATTGATGGCATCAAGCATCTGCAAAATTTTCATGTAATGACGGGCTGAGCGAATCAGGGTGTCATCATTGTCTGGCATATGAGATACCGATGCAGAGTGAATGTAGTAATCATAATAACGTTCACTGGTGTACTGAACCCGTTCCGCCGCAAGCAGCACTTCAGTCGTCCACGGGATGTCCTGATGGCGCAGACCCGGCTCGAAGCGAAAACCGTTCTGACGAATAAAGTCATGGCGATAGATATTGAGCCAGGTGACATGCAGGAACTTACGTGAATCCAGCGCCATTTTTAGCCATGCAGAGCCGGTCATTACGCCTGTTGACGCCAGTTTGTCTTCAGGAAATATGGGGCGCGAGGGCTTTTTATCATTTTCCCAAACGTAGTTCCCGTTACAAGTCGCGACATCCAGACTTTGCGTAACGGCCATATCCAGCAGGCGCTGATACATGCCTGGTTTAAAGACATCATCAATATCAGGGAATGACAAGTATTGGCCCGTCGCCACAGCCAGACCGGTATTACGCGCGATGGAGACGCCCTGATTTTGCTGTTCGATAACCTGCAACTTGGGCAGCTTTTCGCGCCAGTTTTCAACAATCTGCATTGAGGAATCGGTGGAGCCATCATTGACGATGATGACTTCCATACTGTCGATATTTTGATTCACAAGGCAGGTAAAGAACTGATCCAGAAAAGCTTCACCGTTATAAACGGCAACCACCACGCTTAATAAAGGCGCTGAATTTTGCATAAGAAACCTGATTATTATTGATTGTCGACCAAAGCGATGTATTGCTGGCAAATGGCGTTGATACCGAATGATGCGATCGTTGCACGGTCAACAACCAGCGGAGCGGCATAAACATCTGCCAGCGTTTTTGCCAGTGACGCGTCATTCATTTCCGTCAGTCCGCGCGCGAGGGCGCCTGTAAGAATTTCGGCTGGCCCACCCGGACAGTTAGTGCTGACGGGCGGCGTCTGGCAAATGATTGATTCAACCAGCACATTACCAAAACCTTCACAGTCCGAGCTTAACACTAAGAGGCGCGCCCCCTTAATCCACGGGTAGGGATTAGGCTGGAATGGACGGAAAATAATCTTATTTTCGATCCCCAGTTCGGCGGCAAGCTGTTTGAGTGCCTGAATTTTTGAATCAGAGCCATTGCCCATCATCACCAGCGACGTATCAAGGTTGCTCAGCGCGAATGCACGCAGAAGGCGGTCGTGGCGTTTATGCTCGTGGAAGCGGCCCACATGAATAATGTAATCCTGTCCCTGCATCTCAAAAGGCGCGTCCGCAAGGCGCTGTATCTCGGGAATATCGAAGGGATTATGGATGACCGCTTTGCGCCGAAGCGTGATGGCCAGCGTGTCTGAAAGGTCATGCAGCACGGCGGCGGAAACGGCGACAACATTGCGGTTTTCGTAGGTATGACGAATTTTATAATGTTTAAACCAGCGTGAAAGCCCGTTGCGATGGCGAAGATAGGAAAAGGAGAACATGCCATGAACGCAGAACCAGACCTTATCCCGCTCCAGAACATGACTGTGCGCCACGATGCGATCGGTTTTATGAAGATGTGAGAACACAACGTCAAATTTTCCGCTGCGCTCCGCCTGCTTAACGGCGTTATCCAGAAGCTGCGCGCGGCGAGGAATTTCGGTGAGTTTTCGCCACGGCGTTTTGCACGTATCCTGAATGACGTGAAAATCAATGCCTTCCGGAATGGTGTAATCACATACCTTCCGCAAGGAGAAAAGGGAAACCTGATGTCCCATTTCTATCAATCCGCTGGAGAGAGTGAGAACCGTTTTTTCGGCTCCTCCACCGGGCAAACCATCAATAATCATTAGGATGCGCATCATTAATCCAGTAATTTTTGATAAAGCGAAATAAGCTGACTTGACAGTTTTTCAGGGGTTGCTTCTTTGACGCGTTCACGCGCCGCGAGCCCCATATTGTTATTCTTTTCCAGTGAAGGCGTGGCGGCTATAGCCTCCTTCAATGTGCTGATATCAAGCGCGTCACAATAAAAGCCGTTCTTACCTTGTTCAATAAATTCTGCCCCGCCGCAACTCTCTGACGTAATGACGGGCAAGCCGCAGGCCATCGCTTCAAGAATGACGTTTGGGAAAGGATCATACAGCGTTGGCAGCAGTAAACCATCAGATAGCTGGTAAAAAGGCAGCGTCTCTTTTTGCATCCCCATAAAGCGGATTTGCCCTTCACACCCCAGCGACCTGGCGAGATCGCGGTAACGACTTTCTGCTTTATCCTGCCCAACCACAATCAGCCACGCCTCTGTTCCTGCAATAGCGCGGATGGCGCTGGCCAGGCCCTTGCGTTCAAATCCTGATCCGACGAAACAGAACACGACGGCATCAGCGGGTAAACCCGCCTGTCGACGCAGCACGGCACGTTGCGTCTCTTCTGCCGGAATGAAGCGGCTGGAATCAATTGAATTATAAATCACATGTATCTTTTTTGCGTCAATATCAAAGTCTTCGACGATCTCACGTTTGATCATCTCCGCATTGCATATCACCGCTTTTAGCTCAGGTGCCTGATACATGTCGCGTTCAGCGTTCATTACGTAACGGTGATAACGATCGTGCATGAGTCGCTTCGCACGCCAGGCTGTCAGGATCCGCGCGCGTTGTAATAGCCAGCGATGATGGACCCCATCCCCCGCGCGATAAATGTCGCAGCCCGGGATGCGCTCGTGACTCTGTACAATATCAAACTGTTGCTGCTGCCACAGCGCACGTGCAGCATGCGCAAATCCGCGTTCTCGGCTGATCCGGCCCCACTTGCGCGGGTCACAGATGTGGATATGCCAGTCGTCTTGTTTTTCACCCTGCCACTCGCGCGTGATGACGTTGAGCTCAAGGTTTTGGTTGCTCAGTGCGGTGAGGGCTCTGGAAACGAAGCGTTCCGCCCCGCCATCAGGGCGGTATTTTTGGCGAACAATGGCCAAACGATGGAGTTTCATTACAGATATCTCCTTGCCGCAGAGACGACAGCATCAACGGGTATCGCATCGAGATAGCGTTCTTTAGTTTTTGTATCAATCTTGTCTGGGTCGGGAAGTGGACCATAGTTACCCGCCCAGATCACTTCTCCGTTGACCTGCCACGGTGACCAGAACGTGAGTTTTGAGGGGCCAAAGAGCGCGATGCAGGGGGTCTGTAGCGCCGCAGCCATGTGCATAGGAACGGAATCAACGCCAATAAACAGACGCGCATGATCGATAAGAGATGCTAATTGACGCAAGGTCAATTGTCCCGCCAGAGAGACCACACCCGTTTCCGGTGAGGCCGCGAGAATGCGATCGATCATCGCCAGCTCTTTTTTATCCGGCCCGGCCGTGAGCACCACGGTATGGCCATCCTGCTGAAGGGCGGTAATGGTTTGAGCCATCTTGCCTTCGTCCCAGCATTTAAAGAACCAGCGTGACGTCGGCTGGATCACGATAAAGCGCTCTCCCACACCCTTTTGCGTCAGCTTTTGACGGGCATGATCCCAGTCTTCTGTACTGTACGCCATGGTTACGGCAGGCAGAGGGACGACCGGTAACGGCTTTAGAATTGAGAGATTCTGTTCAACGGTGTGCAGCGCCTTATGATTCTCAACTGAGACCAGATCGCTATGGCAGAAACGCCAGAATGCATTTTTACGCTTATTGAATGCGAATCCAAGACGGACGGGTGCACCGGTGAAGCGGGTGACGATGGCGCTACGCCACTGATCGGCAAGGTTAATCACCAGATGATAATGTTGCGCTCGCAGCGCGCACAGCAGCTGCCACTCTTTTTGCAGATGCTTCAGCGTACCTAACTGCTTCCATTTGCGATCGATCCCATAAATTGTCCCGATCGCCGGATGCGCCGCAAGCATGTCGCGCGTTTCTTCATAAAGCAGCACGTCAATACGCGCCTGCGGCCATGTTTGACGCAACGAATCAATGACAGGTGTGGTGAGTAACATGTCGCCATGATGGCGGAGTTTGATCAGTAAAATGCGCAAATCAGGCGTGTCAGGTAAGTTATTCATCATCATCTTATCGGCGTTGTACTAAAAGCAATTCTAATTGACCTGATAGCGACTTGCACTCTTTCTCCATAATGTCAGGAATTTCTTTAGAAGGGTTTACTCCTGCTTTGCACAGTGCGTAACATAGTGATAACTCCTCTGTCTTGCGGACTCATTATGAAAAAACCGGCGTTTATCATCACCATTGATACAGAGGGCGATAATCTCTGGCAAAACCACCGGGTCATAAAAACGGAAAATGCGCGTTACCTTGCGCGTTTTCAGACGCTTTGCGAGCGTTTCGGTTTTAAGCCCGTCTGGCTGACAAATTATGAGATGGCGGTTGAGCCGGTATTCATTGCGTTTGCAAAAGATGTGATAGCTCGCGGTCAGGGTGAGGTAGGAATGCATCTGCACGCGTGGAATAGCCCGCCGGAGCACGATCTTACCGGAGACGACTGGCGTTGGCAGCCCTATCTGATTGAGTTTTCGGATGAGGTGATGCGTGAAAAAGTGCTGTTCATGACGCGCCTGCTGGAAGAGACATTTCAGACTAAAATACTCAGCCACCGCGCCGGACGCTGGGCCTTTGATAGCCGTTACGCCCAGTTGCTGATTGAACTGGGCTATCACGTTGATTGCTCCGTCACGCCGCGCGTGAACTGGCGTAATGCCAAAGGTGCTCCGCAGGGAAATGGCGGGACGAATTACCAGCATTTTCCCGATCGCGCCTACTTTATGGATGCCAATGACATTTCCCGTGCGGGAAACAGTCCTTTACTCGAAGTCCCGATGAGCATTCAGTATAAGCATCCAGCCTGGCTGAATGCCGTTAAGCAGGGCTACGATCGTCTTCGCGGTAAATATCGCTCTCCGTCAGTCAACTGGCTGCGGCCGTCTGGTGGCAATGCCTCGCAGATGATTCAGGTTGCGCAGCAGTGCCTGTCACAAGGAAATGATTACGTCGAGTTTATGCTCCACTCGTCAGAGTTTATGCCGGGCGGGAGCCCTACGTTTAAAGATGACGCGGCGATTGAAGGTTTATATCAGGACCTGGAACAGCTCTTTACGTGGCTATCAGATAAGACGGTGGGAATGACGCTGGCGGAGTTTTATCAGTACAAAAAAAAATAATGCCCGCCACGCGGGCATTATTTTTATCGATTTTTTGTTTGCGAGAACGGTGGGCTTAAGGCAAACAAAACCATAAAGAATATTAATGCTTCTGAACTCAATAATATAACATCTGTTAAGCCATACAGCAGTAGCAAAAGCATGGTCGCCAACAGCAGTCCATTTTTATTGCTAAGTGCGTAAGCGATTATTGATACGAAGAAAAACAGCAATACCGCCAGCCCAGGTATCCCTTGCAGGGAGAATTTTTCGATAAGCTCGTTATGCAGGTGTACTTTGATGTAGACGAGTGCTGTGGCGAGATGCGGATGTCCATTTTTTATATAATCTCGGGTCCATTTTTCTCGATTTTCCAGCGACTGTCCTAATGGATGCGCAAGGCCGTTTTGAATACCAACTGTCCACATGGAGAAACGCGCACCGAGGGAGGTACGGTCAATTCCTTTCTGATATTTCTCAACTTCGGTTTGAGTTTGGGCGATCTTCGGGGCAATCAAAGGTTTATAGCTAACGATGACAATCCCGGCCACAATGCAAAAAAATATCAATGTTGATTTAAGATGTATTTTTCTAAAATGGTAGAGCGTGAGTACAATCGCGAGAAGCAGATATAGCCCCATTGCAGCGCGTGTACCCGTCAAAAGAATCACGAAGTAAGAGAGTAGAATTGTTAATCCAGCAACAACATAAAGTTTTACATTCTGCTGCAGATAGAGACTGTAAACGAAGGCCAGTGAAAGGACGGAATAAACATAAGCAGAAACGGTTGCACGATTTATCGCCATTTCGACGCGCGCCATACCCTGTGAAGCTTGCCACAGCCCATAACCCGTTGCGAGCATAAAACCTATTGCGGAAGCGAATAAAAAATATCTCTGAAAGGTCGCTTTCTCTATATAACTCTTAAAACGGTCTATATAGAAAACAAGGATGCTTGCTAAAATTAATTTCTTGCTTGCTCCCAAATAATCACTGTAAATATTTAGGCCTTCACTTTGGTATTCATAAATCATGTACCATACCAGGTTAACTAACCCAATCAATAAAATGGGATAAGCTATGGTGAATGGTCGTAACGTGAGACTTTTATATTCTAAAGCTAAACCAATAATACTGGCATAAATAGCAATATAGAAAAACTCTCTTTGTTTTCCTGAGCTCACCAATGTTAGCATCAAAGAGATGAGACTTAAAATCATCGCCAATTGGTAGAGTCGTAGTTTTATTTTTTCCATAATGCCTCAATAACCCTTTTTTTGTAGCTGAAACGAACGTCGCTTGCGAGGAAAAACGAGAGTGAATACATAGACGTTACCCGTTGCTTAACGAGTTGCAGTTGCTGAGTTGTGAGAAATTGTTGATGATTGCTGTAGATATCAAACCAGTGGCAATTGACGAGATGCGTAAACTGCGGTGTAAAAGTCTTTTCCATTTTTAACGTGCATTCAATTAGCGGCGTAATTTTACTGGCATCAAGACTGTTCGACAGACTCGTGCTGCGTTTAATGTAGTAATAGTGTCCCTGCCGCTGATAAAATATATTATTGGCCTGCATTAGCATTCCAGGGAATACCGCAAAATCTTCATAACAAATGAAGGAAGGAATCGGATTACTTTCGTAGAGCTTACGATGAATAAACTGGCCGATCAGATGAGCCTGAAAGTCTTTATGCTGTAAGAAACGAGATATTGCTTCATGTTGCGATAAAGGCACTGGGTTAAATCCATGCCAGTCGGTGGTCATTTTCTTGAGATCGCGTATTTCAAGCAAACGCGTGAGTAGCATATCTGGATGCTGTGCCCTCAGGAAGGTTATAGCGTCTTTAAGGCTTTCTGGCTTCAAACGGTCGTCACTGTCGAGCATCGTAATATACTCTCCCGATGCCAGCGCGACTGCGTGTTGACGAACCTTACCCACATTACGATAGTTAACGCGCTGTTCTATTACCGCCGGAAATGCTGGCAACCACTCTTCAATAATCTCCTGGGTAGCGTCCTCAGAGCTGTCATTAATAATAATGATTTCAACATCGTTTTCTATGGAAGCTATTGCTGCTTGCAGGCTTGCAAAGGTGGCGTAGAGCGTAGCTTCAGCGTTATGCGCAGCGATAATCACGCTTAGAAAAGCCATAAAAATTAGTTTCCTTGAGCGTTGATCGCGTCAACCAGTGAACGGTTTTTTGGAAATGAACTGATAAATTGATGAAGCTTATTTAAAGCGGATTCAGTCACCCCGAAAAGCTCTTCCCGATCTTGAGAGAAATAATACCGTGTCTCAAACACATAAGAGCAAATATTGTCATCATTCCCAATCAACATAACATCGCCGAGCGGACGTTGCTCATAATGGCAGCAGGGACCAAAAAGCATCACGATGGGAACATTTACCGCATCAGCGACATAAATGTTCCCAGAGTCAGACGCGATATAGCAATCCATTTTAGAAATGGCCCACGGGAGTTCTTCAAGCGGGATTTGACCAATCAGATTGATGAAATTAGGGATTTCACCATATACGCGAGTGACATCGTCCAGCCATGCTTGCTCATTCGGTGCACCAAAGACATAAAACTCGCAGGGCAGGTCGGCGAGACGATCAACGATACGCTTCCAGATAATCGGAGGAACGGTCTTCGCTTTATTGCCAGCGGCAATGCTAATACCTATACGGATGACGTCCGGCTTATCAAGAATTTCAGGATAAACAGCTGGTTTATAGAGCGGCCTGGTGGCGTGCTTGGGGGCGTCTTGCCACGTCAGCGAGCGGTCGGCCAGCTTTAAGTAATTCGTGACCGACAGCGTCTTTTTGCCGTGTTCTACGATACCATCTGCAGTGGCATAAAAAATCCCGTGGTACCATCTGCGCGTGTAAGTGCTTAAAAATTGCTTGTTTTTTGCATTGCAGACGGAGGCAAAAAAGAGGTTAACGCTGTTGGGTTGCAGCAAATACACATTATCGTAGCGGTTCATAATTCTGCAGGCAAAGTAGAGCTTATGCCACAGGTTACGCTTATGCTGCTCAATAAAGAAAATCTGTTCGATCGTGTCATCGTGCTTCGCCAGCGCACCAACGCTGCGACTGATCAACACATCGCTTTTTTGCAGATACGCCAGTAGAGGCGTTGCATTAATAAAGTCACCGATTTTAGCTGTCTGGATGACAAGGTTTTTCCCCGTGTCTTTGCGGAACAGCTTCCGGAGGAGTTTCACCGGAAAGAGTAAAATCAGCAGAAATACGTAACTCATGGGTTAAATATCCCTGTTGGAAAGCCGATGGCTGCTCTGTAAAAGTGAAAAAATAGCATCTGCGGTAATGTCTCTTGTTTGCTGCGTAGGACTGACCATCTGATGCTGGTTTTTACCGTAGCCCCCAATCAGCCCCGGATCGGTTGGGCCGAAAATCGTAATATTTGGGCGATCCAGCGCAGCGGTTAGGTGGCTTAATCCCGTATCAACAGAAACGACAGCGTTAGCACCTGCCAGCTCGGTGGCAACCTGTGCCAGCGTAAGTTTAGGCAACACCTCCACATGCGAAAAACCTGCAGCTAAACGCTCTGCACGCTCCCGCTCATGTTCAGCGCCCCACGGGAGTTTAATATGGATGCCGGTAGGTTGCATTAGTTCTATCAGCCTTCGCCAGTGCGTTTCCGGCCAGTGCTTATCATCGCGTGTTGTGGCATGGAGGAAGACCAGATACGGCGGTGCACTCGTATCGACATGACGCAGGAAATGCTGCGATATAGCGTAATCGCCCTGAATTTCCGGTTTCGCATAGCCGAGACTTTTTGCAAACAGCTCGCGCGTGCGTTCAACGGCGTGCTGCTGCTTTGCAATATGATGGCGGCGGTTATAGAACAGGCTTGCCAGCGGCTCGCGGGCGGTTTGCCAGTCCATGCCGTGCTTTACGCCATGTGCCAGACGGGTGACCAGCGCGGCGCTCTTGACCAGCCCCTGTGCATCGATAATCGCATCGTAACGCTGTGCCTGAATCGCATCGCGGAAGGCGTTGCGCTCGGCTTTAATCGGCGCGGAGAACCACGCTTTACGCCAGCGGCGAATGGCTACCGGGATCACACGGTCGACCGCTTCATGCCAGGTGGGGATCTGCGAGAAGCCTTCTTCTACTACCCAGTCAAAACGAATACCGGGAACAGCCTGCATAGCATCCGTCAGTGACGGCAGCGTATGCAGCACATCGCCCATTGAAGAGGTTTTAACGATCAATACCCGCATTCGTTATCCTTCTTCGCTCAACAGCAGTGCGTTGAGTTCTTCCAGAACGCGCTCTGGCGTAATGTCAATCAGGCTCTGATGATAGCCTTCTGCCGCATCGCCTTTTCGTACCTTGTGGTATCCGGTGATCAGGCGAATGACGCGTGCTTTATGTGACAGCGGTGGCGTGAAGTCAGGGCTGCTCGGGCCATACAATGCCACCAGAGGGCGGTCGAGCGCGGCGGCGACATGCATTAGGCCGGAGTCATTGGTGACCACGGCCTTACAGGCAGCGATAAGAATGACCGCCTGCTCCAGCTGGGTTTCCCCGGCCAGGTTGCGGCACCAGGCCTGTTGTTCGGTACTGAGTGTGGCAAGGATTTCGTTGCCCGCTTCGTGGTCTTTCGCCGAGCCGAACAGGACAATCTGGTAGCCCTCGTCAATCAGCTGTTTTGCCAGTTCCGCGTAATGATAGTGCGGCCAGCGTTTTGCCGGACCGAATTCTGCACCGGGGCAAAAGCCGATCATCGGGCGCTCAGCAGAGAGACCAAAGGTGTTACAGGTCTGGGATTTCTCGCCTTCGTGAACCTGGAGCTGCGGCCATAACAGCGGCTGAGGCAGATCTTTCGCGCTGCGCATCACGCCTTTATCGTAAGCCAGCGCCACATAGCGCTCGACCATCAGTGGCCAGGCCGCTTTATCCAGCACGCGTGCGTCATTAAGCAGGCCATAGCGCATTTCACCCCGCCAGCCTGTGCGTTGCGGTACACCCGCAAAGAAGGGCACTAAGGCAGATTTGAACGAGTTAGGTAGCACATAAGCACGATCGTAGCGCTTCTCTCGCAGGTTATGACCAAGCTTGCGACGCTCGCCGATCTCCAGCGCTCCGTGGCCGAGCGGCATCGGGATCGCCTCGTTAACTTCCGGCATACGTGACAACAGCGGACGGCACCAGGCAGGTGCCATCACGTCGATTATCGCCTGGGGATAGCGCGCCTTGAGCGTGCGATAGAGACTTTGCGACATCATCATGTCGCCTACCCATGACGGGCCTATCACCAAAATTTTCATACTTATGCGTCGCGGTTCAGCCAGGCCATATATTCCGTGACGCCTTCGGCTACGGTCTTGAACGGCTTGTCATAGCCCGCAGCGCGCAGGTTTGTCATGTCAGCCTGCGTGAACGCCTGGTAACGGCCTTTCAGTTTTTCCGGGAATGGGATGTATTCGATGCTACCTTTCTTGTGGTATGCCAGCGTTGCGTCAGCAACGGCCTGGAAGGATTCTGCGCGACCCGTACCCAGGTTGAAGATACCGGACACACCGTTTTCCCAGAACCACAGGTTCACGGCTGCAACATCACCCACATAGACGAAATCACGCTTAAAGCCGTCGCTGCCTTCGAACAGTTTTGGACTTTCGCCGTTGTTCAACTGGGTGTTCAGGTGGAACGCCACGCTCGCCATGCTGCCTTTGTGGCCTTCGCGCGGCCCGTAAACGTTGAAATAACGGAAGCCAACAATTTGAGAGTTCGCTTCTGGCAGCACCTGACGTACGTATTCGTCGAACAGGAACTTAGAGTAACCGTAGACGTTCAGCGGCTGCTCATATTCGCGGGATTCGATAAAGTCAGAAGTTCTGCCGCCGTAGGTGGCCGCGGAAGAGGCATACAGGAACGGAATTTCACGCTCCAGGCAGTAATGCAGAAGCTCTTTAGAGTATTGATAGTTATTGTCCATCATGTACTTGCCATCCCACTCGGTAGTGGAAGAGCAAGCACCTTCGTGGAAGATGGCTTCGATATCGCCGAACTCTTCACCTGCCATAATCTGGATAAGGAAGTCTTCTTTATCCATGTAGTCAGCGATGTTCAGGTCCACCAGGTTTACAAATTTGGTGCCGTCTTTCAGGTTGTCCACCACCAGGATGTCGGTGATGCCTTTGTCATTGAGGGACTTAACAATATTACTGCCGATAAAGCCCGCGCCGCCGGTAACGATGATCATAACTGTAACCTTTGAAGTGTGGAGCCCGGGCACAATCCCGGACGCTAATGTTTCTATCATATCATTAGTATGGCTGCCCTTCAGCCATTCACCGACATAGCGCAAGGGTACACGTGATTTATGCTGCAAAAACGACAAGAGATAATGTGTCATCTCGTCATAAAGTATAGGTTTGGGTAATATGTGCCGAAATTTGCCGAGTCTGGAGAATTGCAATGCGTGGTGATTTTTACAAACAGTTAAACAGCGACCTTGAGACCGCACGTGCGGAAGGGTTGTTTAAAGAAGAGCGTATTATCACGTCTGCTCAGCAGGCGGACATCACCGTTGCCGATGGCAGCCATGTGATCAACTTTTGTGCGAACAACTACTTAGGTCTTGCTAATCACCCTGAGCTGATTGCCGCTGCGAAAAACGGCATGGACACCCACGGCTTTGGAATGGCTTCCGTGCGCTTTATCTGCGGCACGCAGGACAGCCACAAACAGCTTGAGAAAAAGTTGGCGAACTTCCTGGGGATGGAGGACGCGATCCTGTACTCCTCCTGCTTCGACGCCAACGGCGGCCTGTTTGAGACTCTGCTCGGTGCAGAAGATGCCATCATCTCCGATGCTCTGAACCACGCCTCTATTATCGACGGTGTACGCCTGTGTAAAGCGAAGCGTTTCCGCTATGCCAACAACGACATGGCTGAGCTTGAAGCTCGCCTGAAAGAGGCGCGTGAAGCCGGCGCTCGTCATATTCTGATCGCCACCGACGGCGTGTTCTCCATGGACGGTGTGATCGCCAACCTGAAGGGCGTGTGCGACCTGGCAGATAAATACGATGCGCTGGTGATGGTTGATGACTCTCACGCGGTCGGTTTTGTCGGCGAAAACGGCCGTGGCTCCCATGAATACTGTGACGTGATGGGCCGCGTGGACATCATCACCGGTACGCTGGGTAAAGCGCTCGGCGGCGCGTCTGGCGGCTATACGGCTGCGCGTAAAGAGGTGGTTGAGTGGCTGCGCCAGCGCTCTCGCCCGTACCTGTTCTCCAACTCCCTGGCTCCGGCCATCGTTTCCGCCTCTATCAAAGTGCTGGAGATGGTGGAATCAGGCGCTGAACTGCGCGATCGTCTATGGTCCAACGCGCGTCTGTTCCGTGAAAAAATGAGCGCCGCAGGTTTTACCCTGGCCGGTGCTGACCACGCAATTATTCCGGTGATGCTGGGCGATGCGGTTGTGGCGCAGAACTTTGCCCGCGAACTGCAAAAAGAAGGGATTTACGTGACCGGGTTCTTCTTCCCGGTGGTACCAAAAGGTCAGGCGCGTATCCGCACCCAGATGTCTGCGGCGCATTCGCCTGAACAAATTGAGTGTGCGGTGGAAGCTTTTACCCGCATCGGCAAACAGCTGGGCGTAATTGCCTGAGGACGAGTGATGAAAGCGTTATCCAAACTGAAAGCGGAAGAAGGGATTTGGATGACCGACGTGCCGGAGCCGGAAGTCGGTCATAACGATCTGCTGATCAAAATTCGTAAAACGGCTATCTGCGGTACTGACGTTCACATCTATAACTGGGACCAGTGGTCGCAGAAAACCATTCCTGTCCCCATGGTTGTTGGTCATGAGTATGTCGGCGAAGTGGTCGGTATTGGTCAGGAAGTAAAAGGCTTTAAAATTGGCGATCGCGTCTCTGGCGAAGGTCATATCACCTGTGGTCATTGCCGTAACTGCCGCGGCGGACGTACGCACCTGTGCCGCAATACCGTTGGCGTGGGCGTCAACCGCCCGGGCTGCTTCGCAGAATATCTGGTGATCCCGGCGTTCAACGCGTTCAAAATCCCGGACAACATCTCTGACGATCTGGCCTCCATCTTTGACCCGTTCGGCAACGCCGTGCACACCGCGCTCTCCTTCGACCTGGTGGGTGAAGATGTGCTGGTGTCGGGCGCGGGCCCGATCGGTATTATGGCGGCTGCGGTCGCGAAACACGTGGGTGCGCGCAACGTCGTGATTACCGATGTGAATGAGTATCGCCTGTCGCTGGCGCGTAAAATGGGCGTGACTCGCGCCGTTGACGTCTCTAAAGAGAACCTGAGCGATGTGATGGAAGAGCTGGGCATGACTGAAGGCTTTGACGTCGGTCTGGAGATGTCCGGTGCGCCACCGGCCTTCCGTACCATGCTCGACACTATGAACCACGGCGGACGTATTGCGATGCTGGGTATTCCGCCGTCTGACATGTCCATCGACTGGAACAAAGTCATCTTCAAGGGGCTGTTCATCAAGGGTATTTATGGCCGTGAGATGTTCGAAACCTGGTACAAGATGGCTGCCCTGATCCAGTCCGGGCTGGATCTGTCGCCTATTATTACTCATCGTTTTTCTATTGATGAGTTCCAGCAGGGCTTTGACGCAATGCGTTCTGGGCAATCAGGAAAAGTTATTCTGAGCTGGGATAAGTAATGAAAAAGGGGCCTCAGGCCCCTTTCTATTATGCTGCAGTGCTTTCGCGACTCAGCTTCGTTAATGCTTTTGATGCAATATCATTGATATCGATTTTGTGGTGCTTATCATATATCAGTTGTTCTGAGTTGTTGCCAATAGGTGCAAAAATAGTATTGCCTTCGTATTTTTTATTATGATCCAGCAACATAGAAAAATAGATAGCGATAAGTTTTTTATCGAAGGCACAGGCGATATGTACAATTGCTGTATCTACAGAGACAACTAAATCGGCTTTTTTGATGAGCGTTATGGCATCCCAAAGCGATTTAAAACGACAAATGGTGATTTTGCTATTTTCGATGTGAATGTCTGCTAGTTTCCTTCCCTCACCAACGATAAACACCTGAACATCTGGATCTTGTGCAATCTCATTCGCCAGTTTTTCTAACTGTGAATGTGAGAGACTCCGCTCTGCAACACTTGCGAATGGGTTAAGAACAACGAGCTTTTTTCCTGAGTGAGATTGCAGATAACGATCGATAAAGTCTTCGTGCTCCTGCAACACTGGTAAGGTGTAGCGAAGAAATTCTGGCTTAACATTCAATGTGTTAAGTATTTCACTTTGAGGATTGGTTATATGGAACTCAGAATCAATTGGCAACATTAAGTT
The DNA here is from genome assembly GCF_036903355.1 of Enterobacter sp. UNJFSC 003. NCBI lineage: Bacteria > Pseudomonadati > Pseudomonadota > Gammaproteobacteria > Enterobacterales > Enterobacteriaceae > Enterobacter > Enterobacter sp. UNJFSC 003. The sequence continues at coordinate 82,809 of NZ_JBAKHK010000005.1, read as the reverse complement.
ATAGGGCTTATCCAGCCACCCGCCAAACCCAACTGCATATTTATAATGGACTTTACGCAGGAGTAGGGTATTGAACAATTCCTTTCTTTTCATCCATGAGTAATGGCTTATCACTAAATCGGTCTCGATGATGTTCATTGCATCGATATTATTGATTTCGGCAATATAGACTTCATCAATATCCGTCATTTTTTCAAATAAATCGCGATTTCGTTCCTCAACGATGACCTGCAGTGTATACCCTGCTTCTTTTAAATTACGCCAGGTCCCAGTATGGCAAACAGCATCACCAATTCCAAGATCGACAAAAGGGAAGAGAATTCTCTTCACTCGGGATACATCAATCTTTTCCCGCCGTTTGTCCTGAAGTTGGCGAGAAACTGAAAGAAGTTTTAACCGCCTTTTAAATTCTTTAGTTTTATGGTTTCGTTGCCTGTTAATTTCCTTCAAGTAACCAATTATTTTCTTCATGATAGTGCTAAACCGAATTAAGAATTTTATTCAAGCTAGTATAATCTTTACGTCTGCGAAAAGGAATGATTGCGAGGATAGAGAGCGGGTGAGGTAAAATTAATGTTACTTAACAATAAGTTGGTTTTTCTTCGTGTTCTGTGGGTGTGGTCACGCTTCTGACCGTACCTTACGCGTACGAGTTTGTGGTAATACTGCCGTGTAAATAAAAAATAAAGTTCAATTCCGGAAGTGACAGTAGTGATGGCCGAAGCTATCTTCTTATGATCCACTTGATTCAGATCGGGAGACAACATGTTCAAGCTAACAGTATGTCTTTTGACATACAATTCTGCTCGTTTGTTACATAAGGTTTTACCCCCTTTGATACGTATTGCAGATGAGATAATTGTTGTCGATTCTGGTAGCTCAGATGAGACGTTATCTATTCTCGAGGAATATGAAATCTCGTCAATTTTTCATCCGTATGCCATGCACGGCGAACAGATGAATATTGCTATTTCCCGGTCAACTCACCGCTGGGTTTTATGCATGGACAGTGATGAAATACTTGATGAAGACACTCTTCAATATATCCTGGCGTTAAAGTCTGGAGAGGAGCCATCAGCCGACTGCGGATGGAGTCTATCCCGCTATTGGTATGTATTAGGCGAGAGAACCCGAACCATTTATCCGATTTCTTCCCCAGATTATCCGTTAAGGTTATTTAATCGTAGTCATGTCAGATTTAACAATAGACCTGTGGATGATAAAGCTGTAGGCGCGGAGCAGGTGACGCGTATACCGGGTCATGTCCGACACGATACATTTTATTCCCTGCATGAAGTTTTTAATAAGTTAAATACCTATACATCTCGGGTCGTAAAGTATCAGGTACTTCGACCTTCAATTGCTCGAGGTGTAGCCAGTGCTATTGGTGCTTTCTTCAAATGGTATTTATTTAGTGGTGCCTGGCGACAGGGGAAAGTTGGGGTTGTTACAGGATTTTATGCCACCGCTTATAGTTTTTTAAAATATTTCAAAGCATGGTACCAGTATCAGGATAAACGAGAGTCCGCGAGCAGGGAACACACTGACTCTCATCTTATTGAATAATTACGCCTACCTGCCCCAGCCCTGCCACTGATGTTGAAAATATTGCACCAGCGTACTCTGGCTCACGCTTTCGGCGAGTACAGCAAAGAACCGTGTTGCATAAACAGGCTCAGGCGTGCGCTTCACTTTACACAGGTTCACACCACTGAATGGATTACGTGGCTGCACTGAAGGCGGCTGAGCGCTGCCGGGACGAGAGTTATCTACCTGCGGTTCATTCAGCAGATCGCTCGGGCGTACCAGCGTGATATCGGAAGGTAAGGTTGGCAGCATTTGCTGCAGGACGCGAACGGTCGACGGATGTGGATGACCGATAGCGATTGCCGAGCCATTTCGGCGCGCCAGTTGAACCGCACGGTTGAACTGTACGCGGATATCGGCTTCATTCTGCGTGTCATCCAGGAATACTTTACGCTTAATCACCTTCACGCCCGTTCCCTGAGCGGCACGCATGGCCTGGCTGTTGCCAATGGTCATGCTGTCGAGGAAATAGAGATTGTAACGCTCCAGCGACTGCATCACCTTCAGCATACCGTACAGGCTGGAGGTCATTGCGCTGCCCATATGGTTATTCAGGCCGACGGCAAAGGGCACTTTATTGTAGGCGTCACGGATAATGCGATCGATTTCATCGCTGCTCATATCGGGTCGCAGCGTGTCCTTTTCCAGCGGCTGTTTGCTGATCGGGGCCATGGGTAAATGGATAAGCACCTGATGGCCGCTGTTGTGAGCTTTGGTGGCCATCTCACGCGCATGCGGCGCATTGGGCAGGACGGCGACAGAGATGGCTGACGGCATCGCCAGCACCTGATTTTCGTAGTGAGGGCGATAACCGAAGTCATCAATCACAATGGCAAGCTTGCCTGCGTATACCGGTGCAGCCAGCGCCAGTACGCTGACGACGGAGAGAACAATTCGACGAAATTGAAGCAAAACTTATCTTCCCAACCACGGCTGTGGATTGACCGCCTGACCCTGGCGACGAATTTCGAAATAGAGTGACGGGCGGCCCTGACCGCCACTGCTGCCCACAAGGGCGATGGGTTGGCCAGCGCGCACCTGAGTGCCGACGCTGACCAGTGCGCTCTGGTTATAACCGTACAGGCTCATATCGCCTTTACCGTGTTCGACCACCACCACCAGCCCGTAACCCTGCAGCCAGTCGGCCAGGATGACGCGGCCGTCGGCGATAGCTTTTACTTCGCTACCTTCAGACGCGCCGATAACAATCCCTTTCCAACGTAGCTCACCCTGTAGCTGTTCGCCATAGCGATGCAAAATTGAACCGCGAACGGGCCAGTAAGCTTGACCGCGAGGCGAGCCCAGACCACCGGTACGCGACATCAGCGAGCGTTCGCTTTCGCTTGGCTTATAGGTTGTGCCTTTGCGAGACGCTTCCTGCTGCTTGTTGCGCACGGCCTGTGCTTCGCGAGCCTCTTTTTCGGCACGCGCTTTAGCGGCCGCTTCGGCGCGGGCAATGCTGTTGCGGAGTTTCGATTCGTTGGCGCGCAGCTCGCTGAGCTGGCTCTGACCTTCCTGAATAGACGATTCAAGGCCAGAAAGCGTTTTCTTACGCTCGTTGCGAGCCTGCTCAAGTTTCGCCTGCTGGGCCTGCTGATCGTAGAGCAACGTCTGCTGCTGACTCTGTTTCTCTTCGAGATCGGCTTTTTGCGTGGTGACTTCTTCGCGCGTCTGCTTCAGCTGCGCGATAGTCTCCTGACGCGCCTGGTTCAGATAACCAAAGTAGGCCTGCAGGCGCTGACCGCGCTGGCTTTCTTCTCCGCTGAGAATCAACTGAAGCCCGGTATGTTCACCCTGGCGGAAGGCGGCATCAAGCTGTGCGGCAAGGCTGCGTTCCTGTGCATCGCGCTGACGTTCCAGTTTGGCAATCGACGCGTTCATTTCGTCGATCTGCTTGTTCAACTGAGCGAGGGTGTTCTGCGTTTCCCGGAGCTTGCGTGCGGCGGCGGAGATGGCCTCTTCCTGCTGTTTGAGCTGGGCGAGAAGCGAGGAGCGTTGCTGCTGTTGCTGGCGTACCGCACGTTCTTTGGCTGCGATATCGGCCTGAATGGATTTCAGCTGGTCGCGGTCATCCGCGTGGGCGGATGCGGCGCACAGCAATACGCCAGCGCTGAGTGCGCTGGCGTAAAGCAGAGGTCTGACTGATAACCTAAGCGGTTTCACGACCCATGTGATTGAAAAAATCGCCTTTCCCCTCATGGGGAGCGATTATTCCACGATGAACAGCGGCTTACCAGTCATCTCTTCAGGGATCGGCATCCCCATCAGCGTCAACATGGTTGGCGCGATGTCTGAAAGCTTACCGCCTTCCACTGCTTTCAATGATTTATCACCAACATAAATCAGCGGAACCGGCAGGTTGGTGTGAGCCGTGTGCGCCTGGCCGGTGGCCGGGTCACGCATCTGCTCTGCGTTACCGTGGTCGGCGGTGATCAGCAGCTGGCCGCCAACGGATTCAACGGCTTTAGTCACCTGCTCAACACAGTGATCTAGCGCTTCAACCGCTTTAACCGCGGCTTCCATGACGCCGGTATGACCCACCATATCGCCATTTGGATAGTTACAAATGATGGTGTCGTATTTGCCGCTTTCGATTGCCGCAACCAGTTTTTCGGTCAGCTCAGCGGAGCTCATTTCTGGCTGCAGATCGTAGGTGGCGACTTTTGGGGAGTTAATCAGAATGCGGTCTTCACCTTTGAACGGCTCTTCTACACCGCCGTTGAAGAAGAAGGTGACGTGGGCATATTTCTCCGTTTCGGAAATACGCAATTGCGTTTTATCTTTTTTCGCCATCCACTCGCCGAAGGTATTTGCCAGCGAGGCTGGTGGGTAAGCGCACGGGGCTTTGATATCAGCAGCGTATTCGGTCAACTGGATGAATTCGAGCTTCACCACTTTCTTACGGGCGAAGCCGTCGAAATCGCTGTTAACGAAAGCACGCGTGATTTCGCGCGCGCGGTCAGCACGGAAGTTCATAAAAATCAGTGTGTCGCCATCTTCCATTGCCGCATCGGCTTGGCCTTCAGCACGAATGACGGTCGCTTTCACGAATTCGTCGTTTTCATCGTGCGCGTAAGCAGCTTCCAGGCCTTCTACCGCGGTGGCGAACTGGAATTCACCTTTTGCCAGCGTCATCAGGTCATAGGCCTGTTCAACACGATCCCAGCGGTTGTCGCGGTCCATAGCGTAGTAGCGGCCAATGATGGAGGCCACGCGACCTTTGCCAAGGGCTGCAAACTTGTCTTCAAAGGCTGTCAACGAGCCTTTTGCGCTGCGTGGCGGCGTGTCGCGGCCATCCAGGAAAGCATGCAGATAGATTTTTTCAGCACCGCGTTCTGCCGCCAGTTCAACCATTGCCATGATGTGATCTTCGTGGCTGTGTACGCCGCCCGCAGAGAGCAGGCCCATGATGTGCACGGCTTTGCCCGTGGCAACGGCTTTATCCACGGCGCCAGACAGCACAGGGTTGGAGAAGAACGTGCGTTCTTTGATTTCAACGTCCAGGCGAGTCAGATCCTGATACACAATGCGACCTGCGCCCAGGTTCACGTGACCCACTTCGGAGTTACCCATCTGGCGATCCGGCAGACCGACTTCCAGACCAGACGCGTCAATCAGGGTATGGGGACGTTTTGCCCACAGTGCATCCATGACGGGGGTTTTTGCGTTGAAAATGGCATTATCCTGCTGATCTTCACGGTAGCCATAGCCATCCAGAATCACCAGTACCATAGGTTTTTTAGAAACCGACATTGCGACAACCTCATGCTCAAGAGACAAAAAATTTGCGTAATTTTACTACAGCTGAATCGATCAAATAGCCCCAGAAGATCAAAGAATGGGTACTGGCAAGGCCTTCACCGACTATTTTGGGGCTTTTTTTTCGTGGCAGGCCGCAGAAAATAGATTAGCTTATTGTCGCTGGCTGTATTTGCCACAACGCACAGGTATACTCCTGTCCTGGTTTTTTTTAATCACTAAGTCGGGAGTCTTTACCCCCCATGCAAGAAATTATGCAATTTGTTAGCCGCCACCCGGTTCTGAGCATCGCGTGGATTGGCCTGTTGGTCGCCGTACTTTTCACCACCTTTAAAGGCCTGACGTCTAAAATTAAGGTGATCACCCGTGGCGAAGCTACGCGTCTGATCAACAAAGAAGATGCTGTGGTTGTCGATCTGCGTCAGCGCGACGATTTCCGTAAAGGTCACATTGCAGGGGCTATCAACCTGCTGCCTGCTGAAATCAAAGCGAATAACATTGGTGAGCTGGATAAGCATAAAGCTCAGCCGATTATCGTGGTCGACGGCACCGGCATGCAGGCGCAGGAATCTGCCAACTTGCTTCATAAAGCAGGTTTTGAAAACGTAACTGTACTGAAAGAAGGCATTTCCGGCTGGAGCGGGGAAAATCTTCCTTTGGTTCGCGGTAAATAAGAGGTTTAGTGATGGCCAATATTGAGATCTACACCAAAGCAACCTGTCCGTTCTGCCACCGTGCAAAAGCCCTGCTGAACAGCAAAGGCGTAACGTTCCAGGAACTGCCCATCGATGGTGACGCGATAAAACGCGAAGAGATGATTCAACGTAGTGGCCGTACGACGGTTCCGCAGATTTTTATTGATGCGCAGCACATTGGCGGCTGTGATGACTTGTATGCTCTCGACGCGCGTGGTGGACTCGATCCCCTGCTGCGCTAAGAGACTTTAGGACAATTAAAAAGGGTTTTTCCATGTCAGAACAAAACAACACCGAAATGACTTTCCAGATTCAGCGCATCTACACTAAAGATGTTTCTTATGAAGCGCCAAATGCGCCGCATGTTTTCCAGAAAGATTGGCAGCCAGAGGTTAAACTTGATCTGGATACTGCATCCACCCAACTGGCGGATGATGTGTATGAAGTCGTACTGCGTGTGACCGTTACCGCGTCTCTGGGCGAAGAAACTGCATTCCTGTGTGAAGTTCAGCAGGGCGGCATCTTCTCTATTGGCGGTATCGAAGGCAACCAGATGGCACATTGCTTGGGTGCATACTGCCCGAACATTCTGTTCCCGTATGCTCGCGAATGCATCACCAGCCTGGTTTCCCGCGGTACATTCCCGCAACTGAACCTTGCGCCAGTGAACTTTGATGCGCTGTTCATGAACTATCTGCAGCAGCAGTCTGGCGAAGGTGCCGAACAACATCAGGATGCCTGATGAGCACTGTTAATGCGTCAATGACTGTGATCGGTGCCGGTTCTTACGGCACCGCTCTTGCTATCACGTTGGCAAGAAATGGTCACGATGTGGTCCTGTGGGGCCACGACCCTAAACATATCGCGACGTTGCAACACGACCGCTGCAACGTGGCGTTTCTTCCGGACGTTCCGTTCCCTGACTCCCTGCACCTGGAAAGCGATCTGGCGACCGCACTGGCAGCCAGTCGCAATATTTTGATCGTGGTACCGAGCCATGTCTTTGGCCAGGTGTTGCGTCAGATTAAGCCGCTGATGCGCCCCGATGCACGCATTGTGTGGGCGACAAAAGGTCTGGAAGCTGAAACTGGACGCCTGCTGCAGGATGTTGCCCGCGAAGCGTTGGGTGATACCATTCCGCTGGCCGTTATTTCCGGGCCGACCTTTGCCAAAGAGCTGGCGGCAGGTTTGCCGACGGCTATCTCGCTGGCGTCAACCGATCCGGCTTTTTCCGACGATCTTCAGCATCTGCTGCACTGCGGTAAGAGCTTCCGCGTTTACAGCAACCCCGATTTTATCGGCGTACAGCTGGGCGGGGCAGTGAAGAACGTGATTGCGATTGGCGCCGGAATGTCAGACGGCATTGGTTTTGGCGCAAATGCACGAACCGCGCTGATTACCCGTGGCCTTACCGAAATGTCCCGGCTTGGTGCTGCGCTGGGCGCGGATCCGACCACCTTTATGGGGATGGCGGGCCTGGGCGACCTGGTGCTGACCTGTACCGATAACCAGTCACGTAACCGCCGCTTCGGCATGATGCTCGGACAGGGCAGCGATGTACAAAGCGCGCAGGAGAAGATTGGTCAGGTGGTGGAAGGCTACCGCAATACCAAAGAAGTTCGGGAATTGGCGCACCGTTTTGGTGTCGAAATGCCAATAACCGAGGAAATTTATCAGGTATTGTATTGCGGAAAAAATGCGCGCGAGGCAGCATTGACCTTATTAGGTCGTTCGCGCAAGGACGAGCGCAGCAGCAACTAGTCGCAGGGATTCTTGTTAGCTACATGACCCGGCCAGCAAAGAACTGGCCGGTCATTAACATATCGTCTGGAGTAAGCAATGCCGTGTGAAGAACTGGATATCGTCTGGAACAATATTAAAGCCGAAGCCCGGGCGTTGGCCGACTGCGAGCCTATGCTGGCCAGCTTCTACCACGCGACGCTACTCAAGCACGAAAACCTCGGCAGCGCCCTGAGCTATATGCTCGCTAACAAACTGGCCTCCTCAATCATGCCCGCTATCGCCATTCGAGAAGTGGTGGAAGAGGCCTATGCTGCCGACCCGGAAATGATTGCCTCCGCCGCCTGTGATATCCAGGCCGTGCGCACGCGCGATCCGGCGGTGGATAAGTATTCGACGCCGCTGCTGTACCTGAAGGGCTTCCACGCCTTACAGGCCTACCGCATCGGCCACTGGTTATGGAATGAGGGCCGCCGCGCGTTGGCTATCTTCCTGCAAAACCAGGTCTCAGTGACCTTCCAGGTCGACATCCATCCGGCGGCCAAAATCGGCCGGGGGATCATGCTCGACCACGCCACCGGTATTGTTGTCGGTGAAACGGCGGTTATCGAAGATGACGTATCTATTCTGCAGTCGGTGACGCTGGGCGGTACCGGCAAAACCAGCGGCGATCGTCATCCGAAAATTCGTGAAGGGGTAATGATTGGCGCGGGTGCCAAGATCCTCGGCAACATCGAAGTAGGGCGTGGGGCGAAGATTGGCGCGGGTTCGGTTGTGTTACAGCCTGTGCCGCCGCATACCACCGCCGCTGGCGTACCGGCGCGTATTGTCGGCAAACCAGACAGCGATAAACCGTCGATGGACATGGATCAGCATTTCAACGGCATTCACCACACGTTCGAGTACGGTGACGGCATTTAATTTCTGAGAATGGCACCCGGGTAACCCAGCTGGCGCCAGGCTTCATACACCACCACCGACACCGCATTCGACAGATTCATGCTGCGGCTGTCCGGCATCATTGGAATGCGAATTTTCTGTTCAGCAGGCAGGGCATCCAGAATGGTGGCTGGCAGGCCGCGCGTCTCCGGGCCAAACATCAGATAGTCGCCGTCCTGATAGCTTACGGCGCTGTGCGCTGGCGTGCCTTTGGTGGTCAGGGCGAACATGCGCTGCGGTTTTTCGGCTTCCAGAAACGCGGCGTAATCGTGATGGCGTACCACGGCAGTAAATTCGTGGTAATCCAACCCCGCACGGCGCAGGCGTTTATCGTCCCACGTAAAGCCCATAGGCTCGATGATGTGCAGGCGAAAACCGGTATTGGCGCACAGGCGGATGATGTTGCCGGTATTAGGTGGAATTTCTGGTTCGAATAAAACGATGTTAAGCATGCTGCCCCCTTAATTGCGCGGGCAGCATAGCAGAAATAGCCGGTACTACGCGACGCCGAGATCCTGCGAGCGGCAGCGCAGCATTTTGTAGACGATTGCCGCTGAGGCGACCAGTGCGGGCAGGCTGAGGATCATCAAAATACTGTCTGCCTGCCACTGCATCGAGATAAGCTGCGCGCTGGTCATGGTTCCCGCTACGCCGCCAAAGCGGCCGATCCCCTGCATCCAGGCGATGCCCGTTGCTCGACATTCGGTAGGATAGAAGGTGGCTGCCAGCGTTTGCATACCCGATTGCGCACCGTTCATCGCGATCCCCATAATGAATATCAACCCGCCAAAGAGAACGATATGGTTATGCTCAATGCCGAGTAAAAGGATGAGCACCATGGTCAGGGCAAAACCGCCTGCCACCACTTTGTGCGCCTCCCAGCGGTCCATCATCCAGCCAGCGAGAAGAATGCCTGCGGTGCCGCCAAAGGTGAAAAGCGAGGTCAGCCATGCGGATTCCGCAAGAGGATAACCCATCCCCAACATCAGCGTCGGCATCCAGCTAAGCAGCACATAGTAAATGACCAGCCCCATAAAATAGGTCACCCATAGCATCAGGGTGCCGGACAACCAGGACGCAGAGAACAGCTGCGCCACGCTGCCTTTCTTCGACGCGACTTTCTCTTCCGCGAGGAAAAATCCGGTGACGTTGGCCAGCGTGCTGCGGGAGAAACGGCTGACAATATGGCGGACCTGCAACATGTCTTTCCCGCGCTGTACCAGATACTTCACCGACTCCGGCAAAAGCAGCGCCAGCAGCAGCGTGAGAATCAACGGGGCAATGGCGCCAGTCAGCAGCACGCTTCTCCAGCCATATTGAGGGATAAGCCACGACGATATGACCCCGCCGCCCGCCGCGCCCAGAGGGAAGCCACAGTACATGGTATTAATGGCCATGGCGCGACAGCGTTTGGGCGCGAATTCCGAGATGAGCGTGATGGCGTTAGGCATGGCGGCACCCAGCCCCAGGCCTGTCAGAAACCGCCACAGCGTCAGGGTGTTGAGGCTTTGCGCCCAAGCGGTCCCGAGGCTTGCAAGGCCAAAGAACAGGCAAGAAAACACCAGCACGCGTTTGCGCCCAACTCGGTCCGATACCGGGCCGGCGATCAGTGCGCCCAGAGAGAGCCCGAGCAGAGCGGCGCTCAACACCGGCCCCAGATCCTGCTTGTGTATGCCCCATTCTGCCGACAGAGTAGGCGCAATGTAGCCCATTGCGGCCGTATCAAAACCATCTATCGCCAAAACCAGAAAGCCCAGAACAATGAGTAGCCAGTGAAACCGTGAAAAGGGACTGTCATCGATCACCTGCTGAATATCCACCCGACCTGAATACGTCATACGCTCCCCTCTGATGTGATGTTGTTTTTGTGTTCTTGTATTTGCTTGTATATACAATTGCGTGCGGCGGGGGTATGTCAAATTTTCTTGTCCAATATGTTACCTAGATGTTATTTGCGACAAAAAAAAGCGCCCGATGGAAGATCGGACGCAGGGTTAACGTGGGTGAAGAGGGTGGGGGATTAGGCTGCATCTCCCTGGGCAAGCGGTGCCAGTGCCGCAGGAAGTTTACCCAACTCCTGGACCAGCGAATCCTGGCTAATTTCGCTAATCGACTTCGCGCCGGTTAGCGTCATTGCTACCTTCATCTCTTTCTCGATCAGGTTCAGCAGATTTTCCACGCCCGCCTGACCGTGGGTGGCGAGGGCATACAGATAAGCGCGGCCCAACAGCACGCTGTCTGCTCCCAGCGCGATCATCCGCACAACGTCCAGCCCGCTGCGAATACCGCTGTCGGCGAGGATTGCGATATCACCTTTTACCGCATCGGCAATCGCTGGCAATGCGCGTGCAGACGAGAGTACGCCGTCGAGCTGGCGTCCGCCGTGGTTAGAAACCACGATGCCGTCTGCACCAAAGCGTACGGCATCGCGGGCATCTTCCGGATCGAGGATCCCCTTGATCACCATCGGGCCGTCCCAGAATTCCCGGATCCACTCCAGGTCTTTCCAGGAAATAGAGGGATCGAAATTATTCGCCAGCCAGCCGATGTAATCTTCCAGCTCGGTCGGTTTACCGAGGTAAGCCGAGATATTCCCCAAGTCGTGAGGACGACCGTTCACGCCCACATCCCACGCCCACTGTGGATGGGTCACCGCCTGCCAGTAACGGCGCAGGGCGGCATTTGGGCCGCTCATGCCGGAGTGAGCATCACGGTAGCGCGCTCCTGGAGTCGGCATGTCGACGGTGAAGACCAGCGTTGAGCAGCCCGCCGCTTTTGCGCGCTCCAGCGCATTACGCATAAAGCCGCGATCGCGCAGGACGTAGAGCTGGAACCACATTGGACGCTGGAGCGTGGGGGCCACTTCTTCAATTGGGCAAACGGACACGGTGGAAAGGGTAAACGGGATCCCTTTGGCATCCGCCGCTGCGGCTGCCTGCACTTCACCGCGGCGAGCATACATGCCGCACAGACCAACCGGAGCGAGGGCCACCGGCATGGAGAGCGTTTCATTAAACAGCGTTGTCTCAAGGCTCAGGTCGGACATATTCTTCAGCACGCGCTGGCGCAAAGCCACATTCGAGAGGTCTTCCACGTTACGACTCAGGGTGTGTTCTGCATATGCTCCGCCGTCGATGTAGTGGAACAGAAATGGCGGCAAAATGCGCTGCGCCGCGGCGCGATAGTCACTGGCTGCTGAAATGATCATGCTTTGTTCTCCCTGGAAATATCACTGTCGCCAGGCAGGCGGGTAATACGCGCCTGTCGGGCCTGATCTTCATCGAATCGTTTAATGGTGGTATGGACGAAGCCCAGATGCGCCATCATCGCTTTGCGCGCGGCATCGGCATCCCCGGCCAGAATGGCGTTGAGCACCGCTTCGTGCTGTTCGGTCAGTTGAGCAAACACCGGCGGGACAAGATACATGCGCTGGCGGCTTTGCTTCACGGAGGATTGCAGCAGGTCGAAGAAACCGCGCATGGTCTGGAGCAGGACCACGTTGTGCGAGGCTTCGGCGATCGCAAGGTGAAAGCGCACGTCGGCCTGGGAGGCGATGTCCGGGTCGCTGCTTTGGGTGGCCTCAAAGCAGGTTTTGAGTTTTTCCTTGTCAGCCTCTGTTGCCCGCATCGCCGCGTGCCAGGCGGTGCTGGTTTCAATGGCGTGACGTGCTTCGAGAATATCGAAGCTGTAGTCCGGATCGTTTTCCATCAGCGTTTTAAGCGGCTGAACGATGTTTTGCTCGGACCAGTCATCATGCTGCCAGCGGACAAAGGTGCCGCCGCCGCGACGACTCAGCAGCACTCCTTCGTTGATCAGCGTCGCCAGCGCCTCGCGCAGTGAGTTACGCGATACGCCAAGCTGGGCGGCAAGCTGGCGTTCAGCGGGCAATTTCATGCCCGCCTCCAGCTGTTGTTCTTCAATCAGCGCCCGCACGCGAGAGGCTATCTCGTCGGACAGGCGTCTGGGCATCACTATCATGGAATCATCCAGGTTAAGACATAGGCCTGCAGTGTGGTGATCACCCCCACCATGCAGGTAAATATCAGGCTGTGTTTAACGGTAAAGCGGAACAGATCCGACTCTTTCCCCACCAGTCCCACCGCCGCACAGGCAATGGCGATGGATTGCGGCGAAATCATCTTGCCAGTCACGCCGCCGGTCGTGTTGGCCGCCACGAGCAGCACGTCTGATACGCCGATTTGCTGCGCGGCGGTAGCCTGTAGGGCGGCAAACAGGGCGTTAGAGGACGTATCTGAACCGGTCAGGAACACCCCCAGCCAGCCGAGGAACGGCGAGAAGAAGGTAAATGCGTGGCCGGTATGGGCCAGCGCCAGTGCCAGCGTTGACGACAGGCCGGAATAGTTCGAGATAAATGCGAACGCCAGCACCATGCCGATGGAGTAGATTGGCAGCATTAGCTCTTTAATCGTCGCTGCGAATGTCTGGACAGCGGCGGCGGGTTTCATGCGCAGCCACACGACGGAAAGGATCGCGGCAAACAGGATTGCCGTACCGGTTGCTGAGAACCAGTCGAACTTGAACACCGCGGCATAGGGCGTGGCCTCGTGTACGACTGGCGGCATGCGCGCGACCATTTTGTCGAGGAACGGCACCGAGATGTTAATCACCATGTCGTACAGCGCGCCGCCCGGGGCGAACAGGGCTTTGAACGGTGGAATGCTCCACAGCGTAACGGTTGCCGTCAGGAACAGAAACGGTGACCATGCGCGGACAACCTGGCCAGCGGTGTAGCCCGTGCGTGCCAGGGTCTGATCCACATGCGAGGCACCCATATCGGCAAAACGGAAGATGCGTACCGGCTGCCAGCGCTTCAGGAACAGCGTCAGGCAGACCAACGACACCAGGGAGGAGATAATGTCCGGCAGCTCAGGGCCGAGGAAGTTAGAACTGAGATACTGGGCTATCGCGAACGAGCCGCCGGCGACCATTACCGCAGGCCAGGTCTCTTTGACACCGCGCCAGCCGTCCATAATCGCCATGATCCAGAACAGCACGATAATGGTCAGGAACGGCAGCTGACGGCCAACCATCTGGCCAATCTCAAAGCTGTCCAGCCCGGTGACCTGTCCGGCCACCAGAATCGGGATGCCCATTGCGCCAAACGCCACTGGCGCAGTGTTGACGATCAGGCACAGACCCGCTGCATACAATGGGTTAAAGCCCAGGCCAACCAGCAGCGCGGCGGTGATCGCCACGGGAGCACCAAAACCGGCAGCCCCCTCCAGAAACGCCCCAAAGGAAAAGCCGACAATCAGCATCTGCAGGCGCTGGTCCGGCGTAATGGAAAGAATCGACGAGCGGATAATGTCGAACTGCCCGGTTTTGACCGAGATTTTGTAAACAAAGACCGCCGCAATGATGATCCATGCTATTGGCCACAGGCCATAGAAGAAGCCGTAGACGACAGAGGCAAGGGCGCGATCGACCGGCATGTTGTAGAAGAACAGCGCGACCATCAGGGCAATAGCGACGGTATACGTCGCCGCAAGGTAGCCCTTCAGCTTGAGCTTAATCAGCGCAAAGAAGAAGAACAGGATCGGCAGCGATGCGATTAGGCTCGACAGCCAGATATTTCCGGCCGGGTCGTAGTTTTGTTGCCAGAGGCTCATGCAGGTCTCCTGAGGACCACACAATCTGCACTGCGGATGAGTCTCCGCTCATCTCTGCGTCACAGATTGTGTAAAGGTGGTCCTGCCAATGTTGTGTTGTAGGGTTAATGACAATGAATAGTTAATCAATTGTTGCGTGCGAGCAATGGTTTTGTAATCTTGTAGTGCAAAAATGTGAACATCTGATGGCTTTTGCACAGAGTTGGTAGGACCAATCCTGGCGAGAGTGGTGACGTGTCGTCACGGGGGAGAGTCGATAGGAAATGAAGAGGTTACAGAATTTTTTACACGAAACGAGGAGTTAATAATGATGTGGAAAATTGTAGATTATCTTATATTATGTAAATCGCTTATGATTTTCTCGTTATTTTTGAGTTATACAATAATATTCTGTTTGTATGTGAAACCGTCTTTTTTTCAAAAAATAATTTTTTTTAGTTAAAAATGCGAAATCTAACATGTAGCAAAAAATTTTAATTAAGGTAAATTTCACATATGGCTTTTAACATACTATTACAAACGATCAATTGCTGATCAGTGAGCATTTATTCTGAATTCCTTCTTTTTTTTAGAATAAAGACAAAGAATATCTTTAATATCTTGAAAATTATTCTGGAAATGTTTTGAAAAAAATTGATCAAACATTGATCAATCTCTCATTTTTTAGTTTCAGAGTGAAATTAAACACCGGTTGATTATTTTCAATGCACGCTAAAGTGAGTTAAATTTGTGAATATTTTGTAAACTGAAATACTTATATTACTCTGGCTACTTCACCTTGAGGTCGTAGACGTTAAAAGGTAAATGATTTACTATTTATACAGATGCAGTATTTTGATGAGTTGAATTTTATTATATTCATCATGCGCAGATTATTAATTTCAGCCTGTCGGTATCCCTCCTTATTATTGGGTAGATAGCACTTGGCGGGGCTGAATACATGGATTGTCACATTGGGATGGACTCTGTTTTATTCTATGAGGTCGCGTCTCCAACTCTATATGCCCTCAAAGGGTGACGCCTTTCGATTCCTTATAGTTGTTAGATAACCTGGTACAACATATCTATATCTGTTTAATTTACAGAGGAAAGGTCATTTCAAATGAAAATCAAAAATGTGGCGTTAGCTATTGCAGCGACGGGCTTGCTTTTATCTGCCCAACCGGTTTTGGCAGGCAGTCATTCTGGCGTAGATACGTCCCTGGATACAGGTGCTGGCTCGCAGAGCACCGGCGGTGTGATCAATTTCACCGGTAAAATTACGCTTATTTCGTGCGATATTACGCCTGCATCTAAAAGTAAAACGGTTGATCTCGGCGCATGGGCGAAAAACTACTTTGACGAGCACAGCGAAACGACCCCGCGTGAATTTAAAATCAACGTGGAAAATTGTCCGCCTGCGGTTGAGTCGGTCGCTGTGCTGTTTGACGGAACCAAAGACACGGTTAACGATACGCTGCTGCAGGTCACGCCGGGTGATGATATGGCAAAGGGCGTTGGCGTTAAGCTCTACAACAGCAATCGCACCACGTCGATTAAACCGGGTACGGTATCTGAAACAACCGCGCCGGATAATGATGGTAATGCAGAATTAACGTTCTACGCTGCACTGTCTAAAGATGGCACCGAAATTGCCGCAGGCGATGTGAATGCCGTTTCCAACTTCCTGATGGTTTATAACTGATCTTCTTAATTTAGCCACCTCCAGAGATAATAGTGATGAAGCGTTTGTCGTATATTATGCTCACTGCATTGATGATTAATTCTGCGTCAGCTTTCGCTGGCGTTGTAATGGGCGGTACACGGATTGTCTACCCTCAAAACAGCAAGGAGGTGGCATTTTCTGTTGCGAACAAGGAAAGCGCCACCCCCTATCTTATTCAGTCGTGGGTTGAGGGTGACAGACAAACAGAACCGCACGCCGCACCTTTTATTGTTACGCCTCCGCTATTTCGCCTCGACCCGGATCAAACGAATACGTTGCGTATTCAATATACCGGCACGCCGCTACCTACCGATCGCGAATCGGTTTTTTGGCTCGATATTAAAGCTATTGCGCCAAAGCCCAAAGAGAGCAGCAACGAATTACAAATAAACGTCAAATCGAAATTTAAAATTTTCTACCGTCCCGAGAATCTGAAAGGTAATGCGGCGACGGCCTGGCAAGAAATTAAATTTACGCGCACGGCAAAAGGGTTGAAAGCGACCAACCCGACGCCCTATTACGTCTCCTTTTTCCATCTACGCGTAGCAGGACATGATATCGAGCAGCCGGGAATGATTGGCCCGGGAGAGTCCCGCGAGTGGCCCGTGACGGCTAACGGAAGCGTCAGCTGGTCAGCGATTAATGATTTTGGCGCCATCACCTCCACCCAGTCTCAACCGCTTTAAGATGATGGCCATTCGCCTGCTTCGCTACGCACCGATACCCGTGCTGTTGTTTGGCTTCAGCCGCACGGGGTTAGCAGAGGATTATTTCGATCCCGCCGCGCTGGAACTCTCTTCTTCTGAACAGAAAACGGCGGATCTGCACTATTTCTCCCAGAAGGGCGGCCAGATGCCGGGTACCTGGACCGTGACGCTTGAGATCAACGGGCGTGAGGAGCGACGGGAGGAGATGACCTTCGTCGCCGGGAAGGACGGCCTGCAGCCTGTTTTTACCGTCACGTTGCTGGAAGCGCTCGGCGTGAATATCAGCGCGATCCCGGCTTTCTCGCGGCTACATGAGGGAGAGACGTTTACCTGCCTCTCCGATTTTATACCGGCTGCCCGAGCCTCTTATGATTTCAACCAGCAGCGTCTTTACATCAGCCTGCCGCAGGCGGCGATGAAAAATCGTAGCCGCGGCTACGTTCCGCCCTCGCAGTGGGATGACGGTATTGCGGCCGCGTTTGTTGATTACAGTCTGTCGGGGGCGTCGGCCCATCGGCAAACTGGAGATAACACCTCAAGCTACCTCAGCCTGCGTAACGGTGTGAACCTGGGGCCGTGGCGGCTGCGCAACACCTCAGCCTGGAGCCATAGCGACGACGGTGGGGACAGTTTTCAGTCACAAAATACCTGGCTGACGCGCGATATCCGCAGCCTTAACAGCCAGCTGCGTGTGGGTGATGCCTGGACCGCCGGCGATGTGTTCGATAGCGTCGCGTTTCGCGGGGTTCAGCTTGCCTCCAGCGACAGTATGTTACCCGATAGCCAGCGCGGCTTTGCCCCAACCATCCGCGGCGTCGCCCACAGCTTTGCCAAAGTTTCCATTTCGCAAAACGGCTATGTGATTTATGAAACCTGGGTTGCTGCCGGGCCGTTTGTGATTAACGATCTTTTTCCCGGCGCGCAGAGCGGCGATTTACAGGTGACCGTCACGGAAAGCGATGGCTCGAAGCGTGTTTTTACCCAGCCCTTCTCCGCCGTGCCATTTATGCGGCGTCAGGGCAGTGTTAAATACAGCCTGAACGCTGGACGCTTTCATTCCGGCTCCGGGGATACCCGTGCGCCTGATTTTGTCGAAGGTGCTTTCTTTTACGGCATCGCCTCCCAGACAACGGTCTACGGGGGTATCCGTGGGGCGGATAACTATCAGGCCGCCGCGTTAGGGATAGGTCAGGGGTTTGGCGTATTTGGCTCGCTGGGCATTGACGATACGGTGGCAAAAAGTCGTTTGCCTGACGGCAAACGGGCGATAGGGCAGGCGTGGCGGATCCAATACCAGAAGGATTTTAGCGCCACCGGAACCGCATTTAATCTGGCGAGCTATCGCTATGCATCACGTAACTATTATGAATTTAGCGAGCTGAACCAGTCCGACAGCGCGCAGCTACGCCTCAATAACCGCCGCAGCCGCTCGCAGATCACCTTCTCCCAGACGCTCGGCCAGCTCGGCAGCCTCAGCGTTTCTGCCTGGATGCAGGACTACTGGCATACCAACGGACAGGACAAAACCATCCATGTGGGCTGGTACTCAAGCTGGCGGGGTATCTCTTGGGGGATGGGGTATTACTACACCGATTCCGCCCTTGAACGTAACCCTGAGCGTACCCTGTCGTTTAACATCACTGTTCCTCTGAACGCATGGCTGCCGGGCAGCTCGGTCAGCTATTTCACCAACCACAACAACCGTGGGATGTCGACTCAACAGATGTCGCTCAACGGCACCGCGTTGGCAAACCGCAACCTCAATTACAGCGTTCAACAGAGCGTCGCCAGCGGGGGGCAAAACGATAGCACCAGCCTGGCGATGCAATACAACGGCGGATACGGAAACGTCAGCCTCGGCTATGACCACAGCCGCAGCGGCAATAATATGAGCCTGGGGTTAGCCGGGGGCGTCATCGCTACGCAGTATGGCGTCACGCTTAGCCAGCCATTGGGGGACACCGTCGCTCTGCTGCGGGTGCCTGGGGCGGCAAACGTCGAGCCGGAAGGATACAACGGCATACATACCGACAGCCGCGGCTATGCGGTAATGCCCTCCCTCTCAGCCTATCGCAAGAATACCGTCAATCTCGATACCGCAACGCTTGGCGAAAATGCCGACGTTGAACAGAGCGGATTAACGCTGATCCCCACCAGCGGCGCGGTGGTGCTGGCAAATTACAAAACGCATATCGGCTATCGCGTGCTGTTTTCACTGCGCTATCGCGGCAAGCCGCTGCCGTTTGGCGCGCAGGTCGAAGTAGTAGAGCAGAACCGCAGCGCCGCAAACCGGAGTATGGTCGCTGACGGCGGTCAGGCCTACGTGAGTGGGGTTCCAGAGCGTGGTACGCTTCGCGCGAGCTGGTACGAGGACGGGAAGCAGCGTCAATGTCAGTCATCTTTCAAACTTGGGACGTCCCATATGGCGCCCGGTATCGCCACGCTCGCGCTTGAGTGCCATTAGAGGAATATCATGCGTCATATGTTGAAATGGATTATTTACCTGGGCATGCTTTCGCTGTTTGGCATGATGAGCTTTCACGCCCATGCGCACACTTCACCCTGCCGCACCACGCGCGAACAATGGGTCGTTCAGGTACCTTACGCCATCGGTTTTTCCCCCGGCACAGCGGACTGGACGCCTATCTCTGCGCCGATACAGTCCACCGGCGAAAATTTCTACAGCTGTGAGGGAGGGAATGACGGCTGGCGCAGCATTGGCTTTATCGAAATGGATAATCCCGTCGGCAGCGTGGTCGGTGAGGATGGCGCGTCGCGTCATGTCTATAAAACGCAGATCGACGGCATCGGTTACGCGCTGGGGTTTCGCGAGCAGCAATACTGCGGTGCGGACGCGGTGCGTTACATTGACGGCACGAGTCCAATGAGCGGCAATGAGTCCCGGCGCATTTGCGATGCGTCGCAAGACCCTGCGTTTGCCCGCGCCACAACGTACAAGCTGCAGTTCTACGTTGTGTTCTACAAAATACCCACCACAAATGCCATGCCTAACGATAACGCCAACTCGCAGGAGCAAAACACGGGGTCGATAGTGTTGCAAGCGGGCGACAGCGAGGCGAGCGCGACGAACGTGGCAACGCCAGTTCAGATCCATCTCGCCAGCTTTACGGTCCGGCGCACCAGCTGCCTGGTCAGCTCTCGCAGCATTCTCGTCCCCCTGGGTACGGTGAGCCAAAATGAGTTTCACGGCATCGGCTCGCGCGCTGGAAGTGGACGCTTCAGTATCCCGGTCACGTGTGAAAATAACACGGCGGTGAAGATGGGGTTCTTTGGCGATACGACGCCCGCGAATACGCAAGCGCTGGCGCTGACGAAGCAGCAGGATAGCGCCAGCGGTGTCGGAATTGAGCTGGTTTATGGGGATAATACCGGATCGGTACAGGGGCAGACGGTTCAGTGGAATACGCCACAGGCACCGGTACTGGGGCAGGTGGGCGACAACCAAACAGTAACCTTTGGGTTCGAGGCGCGCTACATCCAGACGGAAGAAAAGGTATCGGCGGGGAAAGCGGACGCGATGGCGACCTTTAACCTGATTTACAACTAAGCATCCCCTGCCGTGGCGGCAGGGGCACGCATTTAGAATGCCGTCTTACTAAAACCCGTCATCTCTTTCAGGCCCATTTCGCGGCCGAGTTCGGTCATCGGGTGCACCACGACCAGGCCGCGGACGCTTTTCTTCAGCTTGCCCATGTCGGCCTGTTCTTTCTTGGTGATGGCGCGACGGTGCGGCATGTCCATCAGCTTCTGTGCTTCTTTGCTCAGTTTCTGACCTTTCACTTCGCGAAGACGCTCAATTTCAGATTCGAGCGTTGCCGCTTCTTTCTCCAGTTCCGCAAACTTTTCTGCGGATTCAACCAGGGAAAGACCTGCCATCTGGTGGCGGATGAGATCCAGGCGATCGCTCAGGCGTTTAATTTCGTTCTTTTCGACTTCTTTCATGACAAATAACTCTAAATCGGGGGAATTTACTGCAAGGATACACCAATGCGCGCGGGCTTACTTCTGAAACGCTTTTTTTAAGCTGATTCGGGAAATCAGCTCAGTCAGGGAAAGGACCATAGTGGAACGGACAACCTGTTGATAACGCAGCTTTTGCATGGCATATAGCTCGGGATCGCTGTTATCAAAATGGGGAGCAGGGGGAAGGGCGGCCACGCAGTGCAGTTCGCCGAAGGGACCCAGAATTTCGTCATCGGTAAACGTATATTCATTACCGTCATGATTTAACTCTTCCCGCAGCGCCATCAGCAGCTCAGCGTCTTCATATTCAGGCCTGCTCAACACGCCAAGCCCGTAAATCAGCTTCAGACGCACCGATAAATCGCCCAGCGGTCCGTCTCCGTCCAGTAACGGTTCTACAGCATATTTTACCGCGTAGTCGTCTTTGCGAAACACCTGAAGCACCAGAATGTTCACTGCCTCGGTCAGTAACTCGACGGCAGCAATCAGGAAGCTTCGTACGGTTTTGCCAGCATTCAGACGCTCAAGCACACGATTTTCAAAGGCCTGGGTTTGTTCCATTATTGCCTGCATATCTGACAATCTGTAATTGGGGCGCAGGCTAACCTGCGCCGCACTCTGCATCATTTGGTTGCGTTGTATGCGTTAACCGCCTCCACAACCACGTTACTGTTGGCATCCAGACCGGAAATCTGCGCCAGCGCAGCCTGCGGGCCTTCATCGTCAATCAGCTGTGCCAGCTCCTGCGCCTGTGGATCCTGCTCGCTGCGGTAATGCATGGCGGCGGCAATCCCTTTCACCAGGTTGGCGTGCGGCAGGCCGTATTCCAGCGTGCCCAGCAGCGGCTTAATCAGTCGATCGCCCGCGCTCAGTTTGCGCAATGGCTGACGACCCACGCGCTCAACGTCATCTTTCAGATACGGGTTTTCAAAGCGACCGAGGATTTTCTGAATGTATGCTGCGTGTTTGTCAGCCTCGAAACCGTAGCGTTTGATCAGCACCGCGCCGCTCTCTTCCATTGCCCCTTTTACCACCGCGCGGATTTTCTCATCGAGGATCGCGTCACGAATGGTCTGATGACCGGCCAATTTTCCGAGGTACGCGGTTATAGCATGACCCGTGTTCAGCGTGAAGAGTTTACGTTCGACAAATGCCATCAGGTTATCCGTTAATTCCATGCCTGGAATGGTCGGCAGCGCGCCTTTAAACTGAGTTTTATCGACGATCCACTCGCTGAAGGTTTCGACGGTCACTTCCAGCGGATCGTGGGTCGCAGATTCTGACGGAGGAACGATACGGTCAACGGCGGAGTCCACGAAACCAACGTGTGCTTCCACCCAAGCTTTGTCTTCGTCCGCCACGGCGGCCAGAACGTGGCCCTTCAGCTGCGTGGTGCCGCGCACCATATTCTCACAGGCGATGATGTTCAGCGGGGTATCGTTCCCCTGAGCTTTACGTTTTGCCAGACCTTTTGCTACCGCAGGAGCGATGCGTTCTAACACCACCGGGCCTACCGCCGTGGTCACCAGGTCTACGCTGGCGATCAGGTCGATCACGTCGTCGCCAATGCTGCTCACCGCGTTCACGCCCGACACGGTTTCAACCTGCTCGTTTTCGCCCACCACGTGGACCTGATAGCTATGACGGGCATTGAGGGCATCAAGGACTACCTGATTCACATCGGCGAATGTCAGGGTAATGCCCGCGTCTGCCAGCAGTTTGCCGATAAAGCCACGACCGATATTACCAGCGCCAAAATGTAATGCTTTCATAGTATTAACCTTTTCAATGTTTTTACCCGAGAGGGCTGGGGTGAGGATCCGCCTAACTTTCCCCTCACCCTAGCCCTCTCCCCACAGGGGAGAGGGAAGAGAACTTACTTGTTCAGCAGCGCCAGCACTTCTTCCACGCTGGTGGTGTTGGCCAGACGCTCGATGACGGTTTCATCATCCAGGGCATTGGTCAGGCTGGTAATCACCTGAATGTGCTCGTTGTTGCGAGCGGCGATACCAATTACCAGACGGGCGATGTCGTCTTCTTCTTCACCGAAGCGAACGCCATCAGGATACTGGCAGAACACCACGCCGGTTTTCAGCACGCGGTCTTTTGCTTCAACCGTACCGTGCGGAACCGCAATGGATTCACCCAGGTAGGTTGGCGTCAGTTTTTCACGCTCCAGCATAGCATCGACGTATTCAGGCTGAACGTAGCCGCCCTTCACCAACTGCTCACCGGCAAAGCGAATCGCTTCTTCTTTGTGAGTCGCGGTTCGACCCAGGAAGATGTTCTCCGCGCCCAGACGGAACAGGTGGCTGTCGTTGGCGTCAAAGCTGTCTTTCAGGCTGTCGCGCACTTTCACTTCGTTGTCTTCATGACGCTGCGCCGCGACCAGACGCTCGGTGAGGCTGGTGTACAGGCCGCTGTCCAGGAAGTTGGTCAGGGAAATATGCTGCGCCTGAGGAACCTGACGCATCGCGCGTTCGGTCAGATCGCGGTGGGTAATCACCAGGTCAACATCCGGTGGCAGGCTGTTAATTGCGCTGTTGGTCACGGAGATGTTGGTCAGACCCGCATCCTGCACTTTCTTACGCAGCACGCCTGCACCCATTGCGCTGGAGCCCATACCGGCATCACAGGCAACGATGATTTTACGCACGTGACTCAGGTCGTTAGAGACGTCGCCCGCCGCCAGCGGGGTCGCGCCTTTGGATTCCGCTTTCATATCGTGCATACGACGGGTCGCTGCTTCGATATTGTCTTCTTCTTTGACTTTGCTGGTTTTCAGCAGGATAGCAGAGACAACGAAGGAGACCGCCATTGCCGCACAGATAGCGGCGATATTAGCGAAGTAGGCACCTTTCGGGGTCATGGCCAGTACCGCCAGGATGGACCCCGGGGAGGCAGGAGAAACCAGACCACCGCCCAGCACGCTCAGGGTGAACACACCGGTCATACCGCCGAGAATAACGGCCAGGATCAGGCGTGGGTTCATCAGCACGTATGGGAAGTAAATTTCGTGGATACCGCCCAGGAAGTGAATGATAGCTGCACCGCCCGCAGACTGTTTTGCGCTGCCGCGACCAAAGAACATGTACGCCAGCAGAACGCCCATACCTGGACCTGGGTTTGCTTCAATCAGGAAGAAGATGGATTTGCCGAGGTCATGAGACTGCTGAATCCCCAGCGGTGAGAAAATACCGTGGTTGATGGCGTTATTAAGGAACAGGATTTTCGCCGGTTCAACAAAGATAGACGCCAGCGGCAGCATGTCGTGTGCCACCATGAAGTTAACGCCCGCTGCCAGAATTTTGGACAGCACTTCAACCGCAGGACCAATGCCGAGGAAGGCCAGAATCGCGAGGATCATCCCGATGATGCCGGCAGAGAAGTTGTTCACCAGCATTTCGAAACCGGATTTGATTTTGCCATCAACCCAGACGTCGAATTTCTTAATTGCCCAGCCGCCCAGAGGACCGGCAATCATGGCACCGAGGAACATCGGCATATCCGCACCGACGATCACACCCATGGTGGTGATAGCCCCCACGACGCCACCACGGTCACCGCCAACCAGACGACCACCGGTAAAACCGATGAGCAGCGGCAGTAGATAGGTAATCATTGGGCCAACAAGTTTTGCCAGCGTTTCGTTAGGCAACCACCCTGTCGGAATGAACAATGCAGTGATGATACCCCACGCGATAAACGCGCCGATATTTGGCATCACCATGTTGCTGAGGAAACGACCAAAGCTTTGAACTTTGATCTTGAAATCGGATGACATAAAACACCCCTTCTTATGTTTACGCTTAGGCTTACGGCCCGAGGTTTATCGTTAATGTGCGGCGGCAGAGGTAGCCGGGCCCTGTTCTGATGCTGTGAAATCTGGCACTGAATCGTTCAACTGTCCAGACAACGAAAATTTGTGTGATCGTAATCACGTAAATGTAGGGGGTGTGACGTTTAATGAAGTGATCTTCATCACAAACTATGCGTCTAAAAAAAATACAATGGGTAAAATTAAAGCAAAGCGCAGGTCTTTTTGTGATGAGTATCACATTTGGTTGTCGTGAGTTTGTTTCTGGATTGTGATTGAATTCACAAAATATTTTTATGCAGATTTCTCCAGATGCGGTCGTTAGCAAAGTTTGCTGAAGGGCCCAATGCCTGGATGTCCGCTGACAACACGTTACGTTAAAAAATCACTTTTAATACGTGGTATGGCGAAAAGTAAGAACCTGGATTACGCTCATATTGTAAGGATAAGTCTATTATTATTCAGGATATATTTTGACACGTTTATAAACTTGCATGGAGATATTATAAAAAACGATACTCCCCGGCTGTTAAATAATAAACACGCACCTCTTTTTAAAAAATTAATTAATTAGGCTGCGTATCGTTTAATTCAATTAATAAGTTGACATTGTTTTAAGTGAGGCGAATATGTTTCTCAACTATTTTGCGCTGGGCGTATTGATTTTTGTATTTCTGGTTCTGTTTTACGGAATCATCGCTATTCACGACATTCCTTATAATATGGCTAAAAAGCGAAACCATCCGCATGCCGATGCGATTCACACGGCGGGATGGATCAGCCTGTTTACGCTCCATGCTATTTGGCCGTTTCTGTGGATTTGGGCAACGCTGTACAGGGAAGACCGGGGTTGGGGTATGCAAAACCACATCTCCACGCCTGATGAGGTGCCCGGCATGAACGCGTTAACCAAACGCGTCACCGAACTCGAACAAAAACTGGCTGCGGTGCCGCCCGCTGCTGATAAGAATGTGCTGGAGCGCTAATCATGGATCTGTTAATTATTTTAACCTATGTAGCGTTTGCCTGGGCCATCTTTAAAATATTCCGTATTCCGGTCAACCAATGGACGCTCGCTACCGCAACGTTGGGTGGTGTATTTATTGTTGCTGGACTTATTTTATTGATGAACTATAACCACCCGTACACTTTTACGGCGCAAAAAGCCGTTATTTCAATTCCTATTACGCCACAGGTAACTGGCGTGGTCAGCGAAGTGACGGATAAAAATAACCAGCTTATTAAAAAAGGCGAAGTGTTATTTAAGCTCGACCCAGGCCGCTATCAGGCGCGCGTCGACAGATTGCAGGCCGATCTTGTGACGGCAACGCATAATATTCAGGTGCTGAAAGCGCAGCTCTCGGAAGCCGTAGCCAATACCACGCGCGTCTCTGCTGAACGCGATCGCCTGTACAAAGACTATCAACGCTACCTGAAAGGCAGTCAGGCTAAGGTTAACCCGTTCTCTGAAAGCGATATCGACAACGCGCGGCAGAACTATCTGGCTCAGGATGCCTTGGTAAAAGGCTCTGTTGCCGAACAGACGCAGATCCAAAGCCAGTTGGACAGCATGGTTAACGGCGAACAGTCGCAGATTGCCTCTTTACGCGCCCAGCTTGCCGAAGCCAAATACAACCTCGATCAGACCGTGGTACGCGCGCCAAGCAATGGGTATATCACCCAAGTGCTGATTCGTCCGGGGACTTACGCCGCCGCGCTGCCTCTGCGTCCGGTCATGGTCTTTATTCCGGAACAGAAACGTCAAATTGTTGCTCAGTTCCGTCAGAACTCGTTGCTGCGCCTGAAGCCGGGTGACGAAGCGGAAGTGGTGTTCAACGCGCTGCCAGGACAAGTGTTCTCGGGTAAGCTCACCAGCATCCTGCCGGTAGTGCCGGGTGGGTCGTATCAGGCGCAGGGCGCGTTGCAATCTTTGACGGTGGTTCCGGGCTCGGATGGCGTGATTGGGACGATTGAGCTGGATCCAAATGCTGATGTGGATGCACTGCCGGACGGTATCTATGCTCAGGTGGCGGTCTATTCCGATCACTTCGCCCACGTTTCGGTGATGCGTAAAGTGCTGCTGCGTATGACCAGCTGGATGCATTACCTCTACCTCGATCACTAACCCCTCCAGGGCAGGAATGCGACACGCATCCCTGCCCTTTTTTCAGCGCTTGATCCATACTGACCTCTTTGCGGGCATTCAGGAGCAGGCAATGAAACTCATCGGCAGCTATACCAGTCCCTTCGTGCGTAAAATCTCGATTCTCCTGTTGGAGAAGGGGATAGAGTTTGAATTCGTCAATGAACAGCCTTACAACGCCGAGAACGGGGTTGCGCAGTATAACCCGTTGGGAAAAGTCCCGGCGTTGGTCACGGACGAGGGGGAATACTGGTTTGATTCTCCGATTATTGCGGAGTATATCGAGCTGCTCGGCGTTGCCCCGGCCATGATGCCGGCCGAACCGAAAGCGGCGCTGGCGGTGAAGCAAATTGAAGCGCTGGCCGATGGCATCATGGATGCGGCGTTAACCTCAGTGCGTGAGCAGGCAAGACCCGTCGCGCAGCAATCGGAAAACGAGCTGTTGCGCCAGCGCGAAAAAATCAGCCGCAGCCTGGACATGTGCGAGCAACTTATCCGGGAGGGTAAGATCCAACCCGATAGCCTGAACCTGGCGACGATTGCTATCGCCTGCGCCATTGGTTATCTCAACTTTCGTCATGTCTCTCCCGGCTGGTGCGTCGATCGTCCGCTGCTGGTGAAACTTGCCGAGACGCTTTTCCAGCGCGAGAGCTTTGCCCGCACTGAACCGCCAAAGGCTTGACGCAGGTATATAACACTTCGTGGCCGGAGGCGGTACAATTCCTCCATATGTTAACTCCCTCTCCCGTCGGGAGGGGGGAAGATATCCACTCGCCAGGCGTATTCATGACTACTCATCACTCCCTGTACAGCCAAATTCCTGCCACCGATCGTCTCCTGCGTGAGCCCCAGCTTCTTACCGCGCTGGAACGGTTCGGCCATACCGCGACGGTCGATATGCTCCGTTTGCTTCAGGACGAAGCCCGGGCCTCTATTCAGGCAGAAAACGCGTTGCCCGGCTGGTGCACGGCGTGGGAAATGGAGGTCGTAAAACGGTTGGCTGACAAAACTCAAAGCGCGTTGCGATCGGTCATTAACCTGACGGGAACCGTCCTGCATACCAATCTGGGGCGCGCGCAGCAGGCGGAAGAGGCGGTCACTGCCGTCGCGCAGGCCATGCGAACACCCGTGACGCTGGAATACGATCTGGATGGCGCGGGGCGTGGGCACCGCGATCGGGCCCTGGCGGACATGCTCTGTCAGCTCACCGGCGCAGAAGATGCCTGTATCGTGAATAACAACGCGGCGGCGGTACTGTTGATGCTGGCGGCTACCGCCAGCGGTAGAGAGGTTGTCGTCTCTCGCGGCGAGCTGGTGGAGATCGGCGGCGCGTTTCGTATTCCTGATGTCATGCGTCAGGCGGGCTGTACCCTGCATGAAGTGGGTACGACCAACCGGACTCATGCCAAAGATTATCGCGCGGCAGCAAATGAAAACACCGCGCTGCTGATGAAGGTTCACACCAGCAATTACCATATTGAAGGCTTTACCAAAACGGTTGAAGAGGCAGAGCTGGCGGCAATCGGCCGCGAGTTGAATATCCCGGTGATTGCCGATCTCGGCAGCGGCTCGCTGGTGGACTTGAGCCAGTACGGGCTGCCAAAAGAGCCTCTGGTGCAGGAGATGATTGCGGCGGGCGTGAGCCTGGTGAGCTTCTCCGGCGACAAACTGCTGGGCGGGCCGCAGGCGGGAATTATTGTTGGTAAACGCGCGCTGATTACGCAGCTGCAGCAGCATCCGCTCAAGCGCGCCCTGCGTGCGGATAAAATGACCCTTGCCGCGCTGGACGCGACGCTGCGGCTCTATCTTCACCCGGAAAAACTGGCCGAGCGCCTGCCAACGCTGCGTTTGTTAACCCGCGATGCCGCCTCGATTCGCGCTCAGGGTGAATTGCTGCAGCCGCTGGTGGCCCCAGGTTATCCCGATTTTGACGTGCGTATCGAACCTTGCCAGTCGCAGATTGGCAGCGGCTCGCTGCCGGTAGACCGGCTGCCAAGCGAAGCGCTGACGTTCACGCCGCGTGACGGGCGCGGTAGCCAGCTTGACGCGCTTTCAGCCCGCTGGCGAGCCTTGCCAACACCGATTATCGGGCGTATATACGACGGCCGAATGTGGTTAGATCTACGCTGTCTTGAAGATGAAGAGCGGTTTCTGGAGATGCTGTTGAAATGATTATTGCCACCGCCGGTCATGTCGACCATGGAAAAACCACCTTATTGCAGGCCATTACCGGCGTGAATGCCGATCGCCTGCCGGAAGAGAAAAAGCGCGGCATGACCATCGATTTGGGTTATGCCTACTGGCCGCAGTCCGATGGTCGCGTGCTGGGCTTTATCGACGTGCCGGGGCACGAAAAATTTCTTTCCAATATGCTGGCGGGGGTCGGAGGTATCGATCATGCCCTGCTGGTGGTGGCATGCGATGACGGCGTGATGGCGCAAACGCGTGAACATCTGGCAATACTGCAGCTGACGGGCAATCCACCGCTCACCGTTGCGCTGACCAAAGCCGACCGCGTGGACGACGCGCGTGTTAAAGCCGTTCGCGACTCGGTGCAGGCCACGTTGCGTGAATACGGTTTTGCCGATGCGCCGCTGTTCGTCACCGTGGCAACAGAAGGGCGCGGTATTGACGCCCTGCGCGGTCATTTGCAGCGGCTGACGTCACGCGAACACGCGAGCCATCATCGCTTCCGTCTGGCCATTGACCGGGCGTTTACCGTTAAAGGCGCCGGGCTGGTGGTGACAGGTACCGCGCTGAGTGGTGAAGTCAACGTAGGCGATACGCTGTGGCTGACGGGGGTCAACAAACCGATGCGCGTGCGTGGATTGCACGCGCAAAATCAGCCCGTTGAGCATGCCCATGCCGGGCAACGCATCGCGCTGAATATTGTCGGCGACGCTGAAAAAGAGCGGCTTAATCGCGGCGACTGGCTGTTAGCCGATGCGCCGCCAGAACCTGCTGAACGGGTGATTGTCTCGCTACAGACGCACGCTCCGCTTACTCAGTGGCAGCCGCTGCATATCCACCACGCAGCCAGCCATATCACCGGCCGCGTGTCGCTGTTGGAAAATAACCTCGCAGAGCTGGTGTTCGATTCCCCGCTCTGGCTTGCCGATAATGACCGGCTGGTTCTGCGCGATATCTCTGCCCGTGAAACCTTGGCCGGGGCGCGCGTGGTAACGCTCAATCCGCCGCGTCGTGGCAAGCGTAAGCCAGAGTATCTCCAGTGGCTGGCAGCGCTGGAACAGGCTCGTGATGATAAGGCCGCCCTGCTGGTGCATCTCGATCGCGGAGCGGTGAATCTGGTTGATTTTGCATGGGCTCGTCAGCTCAGCGGTGAAGGCTTATATCAGCTGACCCAAGAACCCGGTTTTATTCAGGCCGGTCATAGCCTGCTCAATGCGCCGGTTGCGGCGAGCTGGCAGCGCAAAGTGCTGAACACGCTCGCCATCTACCATGAACAGCATCAGGATGAGCCTGGCCCGGGGCGTGAGCGGCTGCGACGTATGGCATTGCCGATGGAAGACGATGCCCTGGTGCTGTTGCTGTTTGAGAACATGCGCGAAAGTGGCGTGATAAAAAGCCACCACGGCTGGCTGCATCTGCCCGATCACAAAGCCGGGTTTACGGCGGAACAAGAGGCGGTCTGGCAAAAAGTGGCGCCGTTATTTAGCGATGAGCCGTGGTGGGTGCGCGATCTTGCGCGCGAGACGAATACCGACGAGCAGGTGATGCGCCAGGTATTGCGTCATGCCGCGCAGCAGGGGCTGATAGTTGCGATCGTTAAAGATCGTTATTACCGCAACGATCGCATTGTGGCGTTTGCTAACCTGATCCGCGAGCTGGATCAGGAACGGGGTTCGACCTGTGCGGCTGACTTCCGCGATCGGTTGAACGTCGGCCGCAAGCTGGCGATCCAGATCCTGGAATATTTTAACCGCATCGGTTTTACCCGCCGTCGTGGCAATGACCATGTGCTGCGCGACGCGCAGCTATTCCCGTAGGGCGTTAAGCGCTGCGCGCCTGCTTCTGTCTGGCCAGCCAGACTGCGCCCAGTCTTCCCGCCTGATTACCCAGTTCACAGGGGAGAATGGGAACTTTCAGCGCCTCCCACTCCTCGAAGCGCTGTAAATACTTATCGAGCAGGAGATAGATTTTCTCCTGCTCGCTTATACCGCCGCCTATCAGTACCACCTGCGGATCAAACATGGATATCACGCTGTAGACCCCGCGCGATAAAAAATGCGCCCACTCCTCAATGGCTTCGCGCAGGTGCACATCGCTTTCCATGCGCTTGAACAGCTCCTCGCCGTGAGGCATTTCGTCTTCTGAAAGCCGCAGCGCGCGGCTACAGGCTTTCATCAGGCCGCGGGTAGAGGCAACTTCGTGCATGCATTCGCCGTTATTCCCGACGGGAAGCACGCCAAATTCCCCCGCCCGATAGTGCGAACCGCGATACAGATCGCCGTCCATGACGATCCCTCCTCCGATGCCGGTCCCGATGGTGATACAAACAAAATTTTCATAGTCTTTGCCCGCGCCTCGCCAACGCTCACCCAACGCCGCGCAGTTAGCATCGTTTTCCGCCGTGACGGGAAGATCGGTGAGCTCACCAAAAAGTGCGCACAGGTTTTCGCCATCAAGGTACTCAAGCGCGCCCGCTTTTGCTGCTTCGCCGGTATGGTGGTTGATATGGCCGGGAAAACTTACGCCGATACCTACGATGTCATACTCTTTTCGATAGTCTTCGACGACCGCTTTCCATTTCTGTTTAAACGTCTCTTTATCGTCCGGGGTGTCGTACTCGTCCGTCGTCAGCTCCTGACCGTTCTCATCCATCACGCCATGTTTTATGTGCGTTCCACCCACGTCAAAGCCGATCAATAGCTGCATCGCATCGTTCCTCATGAGATCTGTCGCTGTTAAGTATGGCTCAGCGGCAGAAACGAAACGTAAAGTACGGTAATCCGTGATACGCCTCGTAAACCCGTCACCGACTGGCGAGAAAATCACCTGTCGGAACTACCCTTGATGTACACCAACAGCAAGGAGATGGTCATGACAAACAATCCTCCCTCATCGCGCATTCACCCCGGTGAATATGGTTTTCCCCTAAAGCTAAAACCCCGTTATGACAACTTTATTGGCGGCGACTGGGTGGCTCCCGTCGACGGCGAATACTATTCCAACCTAACGCCCGTCACCGGCCTGCCGCTGTGCGAAATAGCCAGCTCGGGCAAGGGCGATATCGATCTGGCACTGGACGCGGCGCATAAAGCCAAAGATAAATGGGGCCAAACTTCCGTTCAGGACCGGGCCGCTATCTTGTTCAAAATCGCTGACCGCATGGAGCAGAACCTGGAGCTGCTGGCAACGGCGGAAACCTGGGACAACGGCAAACCTATTCGTGAAACTATGGCGGCAGATGTCCCGCTGGCGATTGACCACTTCCGCTATTTCGCCTCCTGTATTCGCGCTCAGGAGGGCGGGATCAGCGAGGTCGATAGCGACACCGTGGCGTACCACTTCCACGAGCCGCTGGGCGTGGTGGGGCAGATTATTCCGTGGAATTTCCCGTTGCTGATGGCGAGCTGGAAAATGGCGCCTGCGCTGGCGGCAGGTAACTGCGTGGTGTTGAAACCGGCGCGCTTAACGCCGCTTTCGGTGCTGCTGTTGATGGAAATCGCCGGAGACCTGCTGCCGCCAGGGGTGATTAACGTGGTAAACGGAGCCGGAGGCGAAATTGGTGAATATCTGGCGACCTCAAAACGTATCGCCAAAGTGGCGTTTACCGGGTCGACTGAAGTGGGCCAGCAGATCATGCAGTACGCGACCCAGAACATCATTCCGGTAACGCTAGAGCTGGGCGGGAAATCCCCGAATATCTTCTTCGCCGACGTGATGGATGAGGAGGATGCTTTCTTCGATAAGGCGCTGGAAGGGTTTGCGCTGTTTGCGTTTAACCAGGGAGAAGTCTGTACCTGCCCGAGCCGCGCGCTGGTACAGGAGTCTATTTATGAACGCTTTATGGAGCGTGCCATCCGCCGTGTGGAGTCGATTCGCAGCGGCAACCCGCTGGATAACGTCACGCAGATGGGGGCGCAGGTCTCGCGCGGACAGCTGGAAACCATCCTCAATTACATTGATATCGGTAAAAAAGAGGGCGCTGATATCCTGACCGGCGGCCGCCGTAAGGTATTGGGCGGCGATCTGCAGGAAGGCTATTATCTGGAGCCAACCATTCTGTTCGGGAAGAACAGTATGCGCGTCTTCCAGGAAGAGATCTTTGGCCCGGTGCTGGCCGTGACAACCTTCAAGACGATGGATGAGGCGCTAGAGATCGCCAACGATACCCCGTATGGCTTAGGGGCTGGCGTCTGGAGCCGCAACGGGAATCTGGCTTATAAAATGGGACGCGGCATTCAGGCCGGGCGCGTGTGGACCAACTGCTACCACGCTTATCCGGCACATGCGGCGTTTGGCGGCTACAAGCAATCGGGTATTGGGCGTGAAACCCACAAGATGATGCTGGAACACTACCAGCAGACGAAATGCCTTCTGGTTAGCTATTCCGATAAACCGCTGGGCCTGTTCTAATCATCCTGTTCAGGCTGTCCCTGGGCGGCCTGAACAATCTGCTGGCGCAGACAGTTAAGAATACCGTCCAGCACATACTGCACGCGCCAGGGTTGATACTCGCGCTTGCGAAATATAGCCGTTAAATCGAGCCACCACTCCTCCTGATGTGGGAAACAGGGGACCAGCATGCCGTGCGTTAATTCTTTTTTCAGGCTCTCTTTCGGTGCAAAAACGATTCCTAAATTATTTCTGGCCAGCTCCAGCGCGGTTTGCGTATTGTCGCAAATATAATTGCCAGTTACTTTGTAATCCTGAACTGCCTCCGCACCGTGTATGCGAAAACGCCAAATGTTGGCATCATCAACCAGCATGGAATCTATTAATATGCACGAATGGTTAATTAAATCATCAGGCCCGGATATGGGATGAAGATTTAAATATTCTTTTGTGGCAAACGCCGTGACGGAATATTTTGTCAGCACGCTTGCCACTAAGTTTTCATCTTTTGGCTGGGCGTAGGTAATTAAAATGTCGCAGTCGTCAGGAAACGAAACACCTTCCGAAAATTCATTACGATCAAGATTATATGTTTTCAGCGAGAGGCGAATATCGCCGATCGCTTCAATTTTGTGAATAACGTGGCGTGCCAGATAGGTGACGATCCCCGTTGGGGCGTAAATGGTCACTTTGCCACGTTTTTCATGCTTGTAATCAGCAATGAAATTAATCAGTTGGTTATTTTTATCCAGCGTGGCGTCGATGTAAGGTAGCAAGGCCTCGCCAAACTGGGTGAGTGCCAGCTGGCGGGTGGTTCGCTCAAACACCTTGAGCCCAACGCGCGTTTCAAAATCAGATAAATATTTACTCACATTGGCCTGCGCCATGCCTAACAGCGCGGCTGCGTCACCAATGCTATGCGTGGCGGCAATGACGGAAATGATTTTTAACTCACGCGGCTTCAGTTGCAGGTTACTCATCATGCGCACCCATCTATATGATTTTATATATAATATTATATAAACAGCATCGTTGCATTGGCAAATTTGTAACCATTATTATTCGCCTCGCTTGTTTGGCGTTTAAATGGATTGCATTGAATGACTATTAAAAAAAATTTACTCATCGCTGCCACGTTATTTGCAACATCATCCGCAATGGCCGGTGACTTTTCACTTGGAGCGGGGGCTGTTTTTAATGAGTCGCCTTACAAGGGGTATAACGAAAATACGACGGCTGTTCCGCTCATTAGCTACGAAAGTGATAATTTCTATGTTCGTCAAACCACGGGCGGATGGATTTTGTGGAAAGACAGCAAAAACGAACTCAGCCTGACCGCATCCTGGATGCCGCTGCAGTTCGATCCGCAAGACAATGACGATCGTCAGATGAAGCACCTTGATGAGCGAAAAGCGTCCGCATTTTTGGGGGGCGCATACTACCGCCATGAGCGCTGGGGGAGCCTGAAAGTTGCCGTCTCCGGCGATGCCATGGATGAGAGTGGTGGCGTGTTGGGTGAGATCTCATATTTCCGTCCGATCCGGATGGAACGCCTGACCCTGACCCCGTCGGTAGGCGTTTTTTATAGCGACGAAAGCTATAACAACTACTACTACGGCGTATCCGGCAGCGAATCCCACCGTTCGGGCCTCGACGAATACACGGCGGGCGACAGCTGGATGCCTTATGTGGGCCTCGCGGCAAAATATCAGCTGACCCAGAACCTGTATCTCAACGCCAGCGCGATCTATACCGTGTTGCCCGATGACGTGAAGAACAGCCCGATGATTGACCGCGATGACAGCTTCGCGCTGATGACCGGCCTGACCTGGCGTTTCTGATGTTATAAATCTGTCCCCACGGATGGGGGCAGCCTCTCTGATTGCTATACTCCTCGCATCTTTATCCGTAACGATCTGGGTTGCATTTTTCTTTCCCGTAACGCCTTCCCGTTTTGCCATAAACCGGCTGCACTCTTTTTTACCCTGCGCTATTGTGAAGCCTATCGACATAGGGGTGTGTATTGTGTGTATAATTATCGAAGAATCGGGATGTGAAAAGTGCGGATGTCATCACTCTTTTGGTCAGCTATGGCTGGAAATGCGTAAGAACGAAAGGAAGTCATCACCAATTCCGTCATCCGCTACAAAAGGGGCTTGTAACGGTTCCTCATCCCAGAAAAGACATTAAACTTGGCACCCTCGCTCAGATCTGGCGTCAGGCGGGAATCAAACATTGATATCAGGAGTAATTATGTTTTATCCGGCTTACATTCATTCTGACTCCGACGGTAGCGCCAGCGGTTTTTTTCCTGACGTACCGGGCTGTTTTTTTGCAGGTGATTCTCTGGATGAGGCTTTTGAGGACGCACGTGATGCTTTGATCGCTCACTTCGAAACGTTGTTTGAAAGTGATGAAGAACTTCCCCTGCCAGGTCATGTTGAAGCGCATCTTGTAGCAGCTCCTGGCGATTTTATCGGGGGGCAATGGTTGCTGGTGGATGTCAATATGAATCAGTTCGACGGTAGAGCTGAACGCATCAATATCACCATGCCCCGACGTTTGCTAGTGAAGATTGATTCCTTTGTGAGTGAGCATCCTCAATTTAGTAACCGGAGTGCTTTTCTGGCCGAGGCAGCACGTCGCGTGCTGCCAGGGTAACGATTAGTTATAGAGAGCTGCTGTTGCTTTCAGGATATCGGCAAAGGAATAGATATCATCCACGGAAGTGATTGGGTGACGCGTTTCGTTCTTCTCAATGTCGAAAAGCCCAATGTATTTTTGTGTTCGATTAAAGTGTAATCGGCAAATTGGTTTA
The DNA here is from genome assembly GCF_036903355.1 of Enterobacter sp. UNJFSC 003. Classification (NCBI taxonomy): domain Bacteria; kingdom Pseudomonadati; phylum Pseudomonadota; class Gammaproteobacteria; order Enterobacterales; family Enterobacteriaceae; genus Enterobacter; species Enterobacter sp. UNJFSC 003. The sequence continues at coordinate 46,706 of NZ_JBAKHK010000005.1, read as the reverse complement.
CGATTATTATCATCCACAAGGATACCAAAGTAGCTTTTGGTATCCCTGTGAGTAATTCGTGGAGCCTCTAGTATCCTTCTGGTGATTGCTTTAACGATATGGTATCCCTCAAGTTCCTCTAATGTGGTTACAACATCGTGCTCATCTTTCTGTTCTTCTTCTTCAACATGAGATGATTCACTGTGCGTCTCGATCATTGCTGGACTTACACCTGTGATGGCAGATTTCAGTCGCTCATTGACCTGATCGTTTATATATTGGCTTGCCGCCTTTTTGGTCAGATTTAAAAAAGACTCTCTAACTTTTTGTGTTAAAATGCCATCGTAAACTCGAGATGCGAAAAATTTCACAAAATCGTCTTCTGGATTATTCAGTTGAGAATGAAGAATTCTTTTGATTTGGCTGACGTATTTCAATTCACCAGCCGCATTGATAATTGATTCCAGATCAAATGAGGATTTTGTTAGCTTTTTTAATTCTGGAATTATATTTTCGTCAATATCAAGAAGATCTACTTCTAAAAATGGTTTTTCATCCATTTTGTTAGGAGCATCCAGGTCGGTAAAAAATTTATAGATTTGACCATTTGTTAGAATTGAAATTCTCGCATTTGTTACATGGAAGTATCTAAAAAGCTGCGATGCGTGATTTATATTTAACGATTCACCGATTTTTTTGCATTCAATGAGTATCTGTTCATCATTTATTTTTCATAATGGCATAGTCAATTTTCTCGCCTTTACCCTGGTTAGCCCGGCTAAACCAGGGAATAAGCGCTTCCGATTCTGCAGCGTGACGACCAATCCTCTTGCCAACAGCGGGTGAGGTCGAGATAGCCTCGCTACACGTCGCCCGTAACCCCTACACCATTTAGCGAAACTTCAGGCCTGGCGCGTCAGTCCGCCAGAGCATCAGGGCGGCAGATATTCTCTAAGCACTTCAGGTTCACTTCCGCCGCCCAGCAAAGGCGCTGTCATCACTGAATAGTATCCACGTGGCCGCTGTACAGTTAGGCGATGGGTAAGATCTGCATGGCGTTTGGCCATCAGGAACAGATCCAACCTTTGACCCGCAACATCATTACTGAATTGAGCGCGATGTATGATGAGCTTGCGGAAATCCGTGAGCACCGTATGGTGATGGACACAGACGAGAATGAGCTGGGCGTTACCTGCTTTGCGGTGCCGGAGTTTGATATTCATGGCCGTGTGCCGTATGCGATCTCTTTCTCGCTATCGACGTCACGCATGAAGCAGGTAGGTGAGAAAAACGTGCTCATACCGCTGCGTGAAACGGCAGAGGCTATCTCAAAAGAGCGGGGTTTTAACGTGCGTGAGGCGTAACAGATGAACCGATTTATCGTCGCGGAAGCGGAAAAATGTATCGGGTGTCGCACCTGCGAAGTGGCGTGCGTGGTGGCACATCAGGAAACAGAAGACTGTACCGCTGTCTCTTCAGACGTGTTTACCTCCCGCATTCGGGTTGTCAAAGGCGGGGCATACACGACGGCAGTCGGTTGCCATCAGTGCGAAGATGCGCCTTGCGCCAACGTCTGCCCAACGCATGCAATTAGCCGGACCTCGGGCGTCTGGCACGTAGAACAGGCACGTTGTATTGGGTGTAAAAGCTGTGTGTTGGCGTGCCCGTTTGGCGCGATGCAGGTTCAGAGGGCGGGAAATCATGCTCAGGCGTTGAAGTGCGATTTATGCGCGCATCGCGAGGGTGGGCCTGCCTGTGTGGAAGCCTGTCCGACTCACGCATTACGCTGCGTCGATCCCGCCAGATTACGCAACGAACGGCTGCATAATCTGGCGTAACGCCTTACTGGCTGCCTTCGCGCCAGGCCTTTTCAATCTCTTCGGCGAGAATTTTCACCCCCGCTTCGATTTTGTCCGGATCGGGCACGTAGTTCATACGCATACACTGATGCGTGTGCGGCCACGGCTTATCCAGCCCCGGGAAGAAATAATCACCCGGCACCATCAGCACGCCGCGTTTTTTAAGACGCTGGTAAAGTAACTCTGTCGTAATCGGCAAATCTTTAAACCACAGCCACAGGAAGATGGCCCCTTCAGGTTTATGGATCAGGCAGCGATCTTCCGGTAGGTAGCGGCGAAGTGTCGCGATTGTCTCCTGCACGCGCTGGAAGTAAAACGGTTTAATTACCTCGTTCGACAGACGCAGCAGGTCGTTGCGTTTAATCATTTCACACATCATTGCCGGGCCAATACCGCCTGGAGAAAGGCTAATAATGCCGTTCATATTGGTAATGGCGGTGATGATTTTTTCATTGGCGATGATAATGCCGCAGCGACTGCCAGGCAGGCCCAGCTTGGAGAGACTCATGCACAGGACGATGTTCGGATTCCACAGGGGACGCGCTTCGCTGAAGATAATGCCCGGGAAGGGAACACCGTAGGCGTTGTCGATCACCAGTGGGATGCCATGCTGATTTGCCAGCGCATCCAGCTTCATCAGTTCGTCGTCAGTGATCACGTTACCCGTTGGGTTGGTGGGTCGCGATACGCAAATCATGCCCGTCTCTTCGCCAACGTGCAGGTGTTCAAAGTCCACGTGGTATTTGAACTGGCCTTCCGGCAGCAATTCAATGTTAGGGCGCGCAGAGACGAACAGGTCTTCTTCGAGGCCGGAATCGGCATAGCCAATATACTCCGGCGCTAGCGGGAACAGCACTTTTTTGGTGGTGCCGTCGGCGCGACGTCCAGCGAACAGGTTAAACAAGTAGAAAAACGCGCTCTGGCTGCCGTTTGTTAGTGCAATATTCTGCGGTTCGATATCCCAGCCCAGCTCTTCACGCAGCATGTCGGCGAGGAGTTTTAGCAATTCGGTTTTACCCTGAGGGCCGTCGTAATTGCAAAGCGCATCAGTCGCTTTGCCGCTTTCCAGCATCTGCGCCAGCAGGGTCTTGAAATAAGTATTCATCTCCGGGATTTGAGCCGGATTTCCGCCGCCGAGCATGATTGCGCCCGGTGTGCGCAGCCCGTCGTTGAGGTCCTCCATCAGGCGGGTAATGCCTGAATGGCGGGTGAATTTGTCGCCAAAAAGTGAAAACGTCATAGCAGGTGATCTGTCGGGCTTATTATGAAAGGGGGTAACCATAACGCTAGCACCGTGCTGGTGCAAATCGGGTGATGTGGTCGGATTTGTTGTTTTATGTGGTTGTTATTGGTTTAGGTAGTGAATGGTTCTGAGATAACCCTCACCCCGTGGGGTGAGGGTTAGGTGAGAGGGGGCTACTGATTCCCCGCCCAGACGACCATCACTTTATCGCCATTATGCTCACGCACAAAGCCGTATCCTTCTTTTAGCGACAACGTGGTTTGCTTGCCTTCGCCAATCGCGGGATGGCGGGCGCGGAACTGCCCGAGGATCTGCCAGTGGGCGACGGTTAAGGCTTGTTTGCCCGTTACGTCCTGCCAGTTCATATCCGAGCGGGTTCCCTGTAATGGGTCGGAGCCCGTCGGGCCGAATGGGCGCTCAGATTCATCTCCATAATAGATTTGTACGCTGCCCGGCGCCAGCAGCAGTAGCTCAGCGGCACGCTGACCGCCTTCACGGAACAGGCGGGTATCGTGTGAAGAGAGATAGCTGAGAACGTTGAAGCTTTGCAGTTTGTCCGCCATTTGCTGCCAGGTCATGTCGATATCGGCAAAGCAAGTCACCGCTTTCGCAGCCTGTTCCTGGTAGTCAAAGTTGATCATCGCGTCGAACCCGTGGCGATAATAATCACTCTGCATGACGCCGTGACCCCATGACTCGCCGGTCATCCAGAATGGCGCGTTGTCGAGTTTTTTGTCAGGGTTCGCGGCTTTCCACGCGGCCAGCGCCTGGTTTGCCTGGTCTTTCAGTTGCTGCCATGCGGCAAGCTCAACGTGTTTTGCCGTATCCACCCGGAAACCATCAATGCCGTAGTCACGCACCCACTGGCTGAGCCACTGAGTCAGGTAATCACGCGGGGTGTTACCTGGGATGGCTTTAGCATGCGTATCGGACTTATGTTGATAAAAATTCGGCAGGCCAGAAGGCGTTGTGGATTCTGTTTTCAGATCGGGTAAAAAGGCCAGCGACAGGGTCAGATCGTCGAAGCCGGGATTGTCATAATCACCGATATCGGTGCGGATCCACTTTTTACCCCACCATTTTTCCCACGCGGCTTTATCGCTGAAGTTGATGTAATCGTTAAAGCTATGCCAGCTTTGGCCAGCGCCGGGCTTCCAGTTTGTCCAGCGTTCACCCAGCGTCTTTTTCAGCTCATCGCCCTGCAGGTACAACGCGCCAAACTTATACTCCTGCATGTCGGCAAGCGTTGCGTAACCCGCGTGGTTCATGACGATATCGAACAAAATGCGGATGCCGCGCTTATGCGCTTCGTCGACCAACTGACGTAAATCAGCGTCAGTGCCCATGTTGGCATCAAGCGTTGTCCAGTCCTGAGTGTAATAACCGTGATAGGCATAGTGGGGGAAATCACCTTTCGTGCCACCACCAACCCAGCCGTGTATCTGCTCCAGCGGAGAGCTTATCCAGAGTGCGTTAACCCCCAGCTGCTGCAAATAATCGAGCTTACCGACAAGCCCTTTGAGATCGCCGCCGTGGAAGGTGCCGATTTCCTGCATACCGTCTTTTTGGCGGCCGTAGCTGTTGTCGTTGGCGGTATCACCATTGACATAGCGATCGGTCAGTACGAAATATACCGTGGCATTTTGCCAGCTAAACAGCGCGGGTTTGTCGGTTTCGGCGCGCTCAAGCAGCAGCAGGCCGTTACTGTTAGCGGCAGGCTGGAGGGTGATTTTTCCGTTCTGAACCGTCGCGGTTTGCTTGCTGTAGAAATCACGCACCACGGTACCTTCCGGGAAGGTTTGAATGACGTTCAGCGTCAGCGGTTTGCCGTCCCACTTAGGACACTGGCGGATAACGTCTGCGACAGGCTTTTCGGCAGCGCTCTGGATTGTCAGCATCAGGGTTGGCGTGCCGGAGCGAGTATCCACACGCATCTGGTATTCGCCGTCGCGGAACAAACGCCACTGCGGCGGTGTACCGTCACAATGCTTAAGTGAGAGCATCTCATTGAGTTTTATCGCATCTGTTGGCTGCCAGCACGCGTTGTCAAGACGTAGCGTAAGAGGACGCGTACCCTTCGCAAGCTTTGCCTGACTGATGAAGACACCGGTACCCTCCGCGCGAAAGGCGTTAAAGTCAGGTGATGACCAGTCTGCATGTGCCAGTGCGGGTATCATCAGAAAAGCTAATGCGGTGCGTTTCATTCCATTTTCCTGTCGCGCAATTTTTGGCCAGTGTGCCACCCGTTGCGGATGAAAAAATCATCCTTGTGCACGTTCTGTCAGGAGGATACGAAGGGATGAGTGATCTCGCGCAAAATTAGGCAGTTATCTGCGATATCGCACACGTTTTTTAAGAAATGACTCTTTTGTGAGCAACTTTTAGGTGACATAGTTTCAGATTTGGACTATTTCTAAACGTGCTCTTGAAGTCTATTTTTGATATGATTTGAGATTCCGCTCTCAATTTTGTGAAAAAAATAAGGTGTTGGAATGTTTATATCCGACCAGGAGACCTAATGATATCGACTCCCATTCGACGATATGGGGCCGCGATACTCATGTTACTCACCATGGCATTTTCGGGTGAGGTGCTTGCTAAGACGCACACGGATACAACGAGTAAGAAAGCCCACGTCATAAAGACGACAAGTAGTAAGGTTAGCAGTAAACAAGAGTATTCTCGCAATAGTGCAAAGAGTAGTTCACTTCCTGATTTGCGAAAATACCCTTCCGGAACACCAAGGAAAAAAGCGTTTCTCCGGACGGTAATGCCTTACATCACGAGTCAAAATGCCGCGATTACGGCCGATCGTAACTGGATGATCTCAAAACAGTACGATAGCCGCTGGTCGCCGTCTGAACGCACGCGTCTGAAAGATATTGCGAAGCGCTATAAGGTAAGCTGGAACGGTAACACGCGTCGTGTGCCGTGGAACACGCTTCTTGAGCGCGTGGATATCATCCCAGGCAGCATGGTTGCCACGATGGCTGCAGCCGAAAGTGGCTGGGGTACCTCGAAGCTGGCTCGCAATAACAACAACCTTTTCGGCATGAAATGCGTGAAAGGTCGTTGCAACAATGCGCCGGGTAAAGTGAAGGGATATTCGCAGTTTGAATCTGTTAAAGATTCCGTGAATGCTTATGTGGTGAACCTCAACACGCACCCTGCCTACTCTTCGTTCCGCAAGTCGCGCGCTCAGCTGCGTAAAGCGGATCAGGAAGTCACAGCCAGCACGATGATCCATAAGCTGAAAGGCTATTCCACTCAGGGACAGCGCTACAATAATTACCTGTTTGCTATGTACCAGGATAATCAACGTCTCATCGCAGCACATATGTAATCTTAAAAAACGCCTTCCATCGGAAGGCGTTTTCTTTTCTAAATCAGCACTTCACTGTAGCGTTCACGGTACTCTTTTGGCGTGGTGTCGTATTCTTTTCTGAATACCGAGTAAAAGTATTGCAGTGACGGGTAGCCGCACATTTGCGAGATTTCATTGATCGAAAGTGAGGTGGAGATCAGCAAGCTGCGCGCTTTTTCCAGCTTTTCCGCATGTATGACGGCATGAATGGTTTCGCCGACCTCCTCTTTAAAGCGCTTCTCCAGATTCGAACGGGAAATGCCGACCGAGTCCAGCACCTGATCAACCTTGATACCTTTGCACGCGTGGTTGCGAATGTAGTGCATAGCCTGAATGACAGCCGGATCGCTTAACGAGCGATAATCGGTTGAGCGTCGTTCGACCACGCGAACAGGGGGAACCAGTAAGCGCTGGAGCGGCAGGGATTCGTTATCCAGCAGGCGATGGAGTAGCTTCGCGGCCTGGTAACCCATCTGGCGCGTCCCTTGCGCCACCGATGAGAGGGCCACGCGAGAAAGATAACGGGTCAGTTCTTCGTTATCGATACCAATCACGCACAGCTTTTCAGGCACCGGGATATGCAAATGTTCGCACACCTGCAGCACGTGGCGGGCGCGAGCGTCCGTTACGGCGATAATGCCGGTCTGCGGTGGCAGGGTTTGCAGCCAGTCCGCCAGGCGATTCTGCGCGTGCTGCCAGTTTTCAGGCGCAGTTTCCAACCCCTGATATACCACGCCCCGATACTTTTCCTGTGCAACCAGCTGGCAGAAAGCATGTTCGCGCTCGACAGCCCAGCGCTTGCCGCTGGTTGTCGGTAACCCATAAAAAGCGAAGCGATGTACGCCTTTTTCCTTTAAATGCAGGAAAGCGCTTTCGACAAGGGCGTGGTTATCGGTAGCGATATAGTGGACCGGCGGATAATGTTCCGGCGCATGGTAGGAACCGCCGACGCCCACAATTGGGACGTCGACGTCAGTCAACAGTTGCTCAATGACGGGGTCGTCATAGTCTGCAATGACGCCATCGCCCAGCCATTCTTTGATGTTTTCCAGACGGGTGCGGAAATCTTCTTCAATAAAAATATCCCACTCGGATTGCGACGCCTGCAAATATTCACCCACGCCTTCAACCACCTGGCGGTCGTAGGCTTTGTTGGCATTGAATAACAACGTAATGCGGTGACGCTTTTCAAACATGGCTTACTTCCCAATTAAGTAACGATACTGTTCTCAGGCACGTCGCTTGGTGGCAGAGTCCATCCAGACCGCCAGCAAAAGAATGGCTCCCTTGACGATATACTGCCAAAACGTCGGGACGTCCATCATACTCATCCCGTTATCCAGCGAAGCCATAATAAATGCGCCCATCACCGCACCGGCTACGCTGCCTACACCCCCCGCGAGGCTGGTGCCACCAATGACGCACGCAGCAATAGCATCCAGCTCGGCGATATTCCCTGCGGACGGTGAGCCAGCGCCCAGGCGCGAGCTGAGGATCAACCCCGCAATGGCGACCATCAGGCCGTTGATGGCAAAGACAGCGAGCTTGGTACGCTCCACGTTAATACCTGACAGACGAGCAGCCTCAAGGTTTCCGCCGATGGCATAAATACGGCGACCAAACGCGGTACGCGTGGCCATAAACATCCCCGCCAACAGCAAGAGCGCCAGCAGCAGGACGGGGGTAGGAACGCCGCGATAGTCGTTCAGTAGCCAGATGGCACCCAACACAATCACGGCGGTGAGTGCCTGACGACCGACGGTGGATGTCGAAGCAGGAGAAGCCAGACCCAGCGCCTGACGGCGCATGCGTCCACGCCACTGCCAGCCAACAAAGGCCATCAGACCCACGACGCCGATCGTGAAGCCTACACCATCAGAGAGGTAGCTTTGACCAATCTGCGACATGGCCGCGCTGGTGGGCGAAACGGTGGTGCCGTTAGTAATACCAATCAATATCCCTCGGAAGGCCAGCATCCCCGCCAGGGTGACGATAAATGACGGCACCTTACGGTAGGCCACCCACCACCCGTTCCAGGCCCCAAGCACCAAACCCAGCACCAGCGTAACGGCAATGGTCAGCGGCAGCGGCCAGCCGAGCCAGACGTCAAAAATCGCCGCTACGCCGCCGAGCAAACCCATCATAGATCCCACCGACAGGTCGATTTCCGCAGAGATAATCACGAACACCATCCCCACGGCCAGAATGCCGGTAATGGCGGTCTGACGCAGCAGGTTAGAGACGTTTCGCGCGCTTAGGTAAGAGCCATCTGTCATCCACGTAAAGAACAGCATGATGGCGATAATTGCCGCGATCATCACGAAAACCTGCAGGTTCAGCGCTTTTAGCCCCGCGAATGCGCCGGGAGTTGGCCCCGCGACTTTGATATCAGACGGATTGCTTTTCGACATGACGTTCGCTCCTTAAAGCGGCTTCCATTACCTGCTCCTGCGTCAGGTTCTGGTTAATCAGGTTGGCTTTCAGTTTCCCTTCATGCATGACCAGCACGCGATCGCTTAGGCCCAGCACTTCGGGTAATTCAGACGAGATAACAATGACGGCAATCCCTTGTTGCACAAGCTGATTGATCAGTTTGTAGATTTCATATTTTGCGCCGATATCAATCCCGCGGGTCGGCTCGTCCAGGATCAAAATGCGTGGGTTGAGGAGCAGGCAGCGCGCCAGAATTGCTTTTTGTTGGTTACCGCCGCTTAAGCGTCCAATGGCCAGTTCAGGGGAGGATGTTTTCACCTTGAGTCTGGCCAGCGACTGAAGAATGCACTGCTGCTCTGCCGCATCATCCAGGCTCGTCAGTACACCAGAGAACTGATTGAGTGCCGCCAGCGTGATGTTTTTACCGACCGCCATAACCGGCACGATGCCATCTTTTTTGCGGTCTTCCGGCACCATGGCGATGCCGTAGGCAATCGCCTGCTGGCAGTTGTGGATTTTGACAGGCTTGCCGTCGATAAAAATACTGCCTTCCCAGCGCCCGGGCCAGACGCCAAACAGGCACTGTACGGCTTCGGTACGCCCGGCACCGACCAGTCCCGCAATGCCCAAAATCTCCCCGCGGTTGAGCGTAAAGGAGACGTCGTTTACGCGCTTGATATGGCGGTTTACGGGATGCCAGGCAGTGAGGTGTTCCACGCGTAACACTTCAACACCCAAAGCGTGGGGTTCATTTGGGTAAAGTGCCGTCAGCTCGCGGCCGACCATCATGGTGATGATGTCATCTTCACTCATGCCTTCGGCTTCACGCGTGCCGATATGTTGGCCGTCGCGGATCACGCAGATGGTGTCCGAAATGGCTTTTACCTCATTGAGCTTGTGCGAAATATAAATACAGGCGATGCCGTGGTTTTGCAGATCGCGGATGATATTGAGCAGGACGGCCGTTTCCTGTTCGGTGAGGGAGGCGGTGGGCTCATCCAGGATCAGCAGGCGAACCTGTTTGTTGAGCGCTTTGGCGATTTCAACAAGTTGCTGTTGGCCCAGCCCCAGGTCCCCCACGCGCGTATCGGGAGAAATAGCCAGACTCACCTGAGCCAGCAGTTTTTCACAGCGCAGCGTCATGGTGTCGTAATCCAACACGCCGTGGCGCGAAATCTCGGCCCCGAGAAAAATGTTTTCCAGCACGGTGAGATGCTTCACCAATGCCAGCTCCTGGTGGATGATGGCGATGCCTTTACGTTCTGTATCGCGAATATGGGTGGCCTGAATAACCTCGCCAGCAAAGACGATTTCACCCTCGTAGCTGCCGTACGGATAGATGCCGCACAGCACTTTCATCAACGTCGACTTGCCCGAACCGTTTTCACCGCACAGCGAAACCACTTCGCCAGGATTAAGCCGCAGGCTCACGTTATCGACCGCTTTCACCGCGCCAAACGCTTTGGTGATACTTTTCATTTCAAGTAAATAAGGCATAACTGCTCCACGTGGCCCGAGGAAAGTACAGGACAAGCCGGTGCGCCCCCGCAGGGCAGGGGCAGCGCTGGATTACAGTTCACTCTTTTTGTGGAATCCGTCTTTAATCACGGTGGCGTCAATGTTCTCTTTATTGACTTCAATTGGTGTGAGCAGACGTGAGGGAACATCCTTCAGCCCGTTGTTCAGAGAGGCGTCTGCTTTAGGTTGCTGACCATTCCCCAGCTCAACGGCAATTTCGGCTGCGGTGTTAGCAAGTTCGGTGATGGGTTTGTAAACCGTCATGGTCTGCGTACCCGCAATGATGCGTTTTACCCCGGCGAGATCGGCATCCTGACCGGAAATGGCGACTTTCCCCGCCAGACCTTGGGCGCTAAGTGCCTGAATGGCGCCGCCTGCGGTGGCATCGTTAGAGGCGACAACGGCGTCAATTTTGTTGTTGTTGGCGGTTAACGCATTTTCCATAATTTTCAGCGCGTTTTCCGGCAGCCATCCGTCAGCCCACTGATCGCCGACCACTTTAATCTTGCCGTCATCGATATACGGTTTCAGGACTTTCATTTGCCCCTGGCGGAACAGTTTGGCGTTGTTGTCTACCGGCGAGCCACCCATCAGGAAATAATTCCCCTGAGGCACTTTATCGACCAGGCTTTTGGCTTGTAATTCGCCGACTTTTTCATTGTCGAAAGAAATATAATAATCAATGTCCGCATTATTAATCATACGGTCGTAGGCCAGAACTTTTATGCCCTCTTGTTTGGCTTCTTTCACCACATTACTTAATACCTGGCCGTTGTACGGGATAATCACCAGCACATCGACGCCTCGGTTGATCATATTTTCGATTTGCGACATTTGCGTTTCTTCGTTGCCGTTTGCCGACTGAACAAAGACGTTTGCGCCAAGTGATTCCGCTTTTTTCACAAAAATATCGCGATCTTTTTGCCAGCGCTCCAGGCGCAGGTCGTCAATCGCCATACCGATTTTGACCTCTTTGGCGTGCCCGGCAAAGCTCGCAAGCAGGAGAGAAGTGCAGAGTGTAAGGGACAGGTTCTTTATCTTCATAATTATTAGGCCTTTTTGTAGGGGTATGTGTCGCTGAGATAAAAGAAACATTCACTGCTGAGACGCAGCAAATTTTTAACGTGGAAAGGCCCGCTGGCAATTACAGATTTTTATCTTCCCATTATGATATTTGGTTTATTTCTGAATTTATGACCGCGATCGGGTTTTAAAATGCGTAACCTATTAATTACATTTGATTCTGGAATAAACGCCGAAAAATAGTTTGCCTGCGCTTTATTTTGCGAGCTAGCGCACAGTTGTGCATTCTCTCAATAGCAGTGTGAAATAACGTAATTGAGCAACCCGGAATGTGTATTCACTATTACTCCAGTATCAATGACTCGCCGCATACCCTGATTATGGAGCTCAATATGCAAGCTTATTTCGACCAACTCGATCGCGTTCGTTACGAAGGCCCGAAATCAACCAATCCTTTAGCATTTCGTCACTACAACCCGGATGAGCTGGTTCTGGGTAAGCGCATGGAAGATCATCTGCGCTTTGCCGCCTGCTACTGGCATACCTTCTGCTGGAATGGAGCCGATATGTTCGGTGTGGGTTCCTTTGACCGTCCGTGGCAGCAGCCGGGCGAGGCCATTGAGCTGGCGAAGCGTAAAGCGGATGTCGCCTTTGAGTTCTTCCACAAGCTGAACGTGCCGTACTACTGCTTCCACGATGTGGATGTCTCACCAGAAGGCGCGTCACTGAAAGAATATATGAACAATTTCGCGCAGATGGTGGATGTGCTGGCTGAAAAACAGCAGCAAAGCGGCGTGAAGCTGCTGTGGGGCACGGCAAACTGCTTCACCAATCCACGCTACGGCGCAGGGGCGGCAACCAACCCGGATCCAGAAGTGTTTAGCTGGGCGGCAACGCAGGTGGTCACCGCCATGAACGCGACGCATCAGTTGGGCGGCGAAAACTACGTACTGTGGGGCGGCCGTGAAGGTTATGAAACCCTGCTGAACACCGACCTGCGTCAGGAGCGTGAGCAGATTGGCCGCTTTATGCAAATGGTTGTCGACCATAAGCACAAAATTGGCTTCCGCGGCACGCTGCTGATTGAACCGAAGCCGCAGGAACCCACCAAGCACCAGTATGATTATGACGTTGCAACCGTGTACGGCTTCCTGAAGCAGTTTGGTCTGGAAAAAGAGATCAAAGTAAACATTGAGGCAAACCACGCGACGCTTGCAGGTCACTCTTTCCACCATGAAATTGCTTCTGCGATTGCCCTGGGTATCTTCGGATCTGTGGATGCTAACCGCGGCGATCCGCAGCTGGGCTGGGATACCGATCAGTTCCCGATCAGCGTGGAAGAGAATGCGCTGGTGATGTATGAAATTATCAAAGCGGGTGGCTTCACCACCGGCGGGCTGAACTTCGATGCCAAAGTACGTCGTCAAAGTACCGACAAATACGATCTGTTCTATGGCCATATCGGGGCAATGGATACCATGGCGCTGGCGCTGAAAGTGGCGGCCCGCATGATCGAAGACGGCGAGCTGGATAAGCGCGTGGCGAAGCGTTATAGCGGCTGGAACAGTGAGCTGGGTCAGCAAATTTTGAAAGGGCAGTTATCGCTCGCTGAGATCGCGAAGTACGCTGAACAACATCAGCTGGCACCGCAGCATCAGAGCGGACATCAGGAGTTGCTGGAAAATTTGGTCAATCATTATCTGTTCGATAAATAACAGATAGTTGAGGATAAAAGAACGTAGGCCCGGTTAGCGAAACGCCACCGGGCATTTCTGTTAAAGGAGTCACCGCAATGTATATCGGGATTGATCTTGGCACATCGGGTGTGAAAGCCATCCTGTTGAGTGAACAGGGCGACGTGTTAGCAACGCAGACAGAAAAACTGCAGGTTTCACGTCCGCATCCGTTATGGTCGGAGCAGGACCCGGAACAATGGTGGCAGGCGACGGATCGCGCAATCAAAGCCTTAGGTGAACAGCACAGCCTGCGCGGCGTTAAAGCGCTGGGTATTGCCGGGCAAATGCATGGTGCAACGCTGTTGGACAGTCGGCATCACGTGTTGCGCCCCGCGATCCTCTGGAACGATGGTCGCTGTGCAGAAGAGTGTGCAATCCTTGAGGCGCGCGTCCCTAATTCTCGTGAGATCACTGGCAACCTGATGATGCCGGGTTTTACCGCACCAAAATTACTGTGGGTACAACGCCATGAGCCGGAGGTTTTCCGACAGGTGGAGAAAGTATTACTGCCTAAAGATTATCTGCGCTTTCGCATGACGGGTGATTTCGCCAGTGATATGTCCGACGCGGCGGGCACGATGTGGCTCGACGTGGCAAAACGCGACTGGAGCGAGGTGATGCTCACTGCCTGCCATCTGACTCGCGATCATATGCCTGCGCTTTTTGAAGGCAGTGAAATAACGGGTACGCTCGCTCCGTCTATTGCTGAACGCTGGCATATGCCTGCCGTTCCGGTGGTCGCCGGAGGCGGCGATAACGCGGCGGGGGCCGTCGGTGTGGGCATGGTCGACGCCGGGCAGGCGATGCTCTCGCTGGGAACCTCGGGCGTCTATTTTGCCGTCAGCGACGGATATCGTAGTAACCCTGAAAGCGCGGTTCACAGTTTTTGTCATGCGCTGCCTGGAAAATGGCATCTGATGTCGGTAATGCTGAGCGCTGCCTCCTGCCTTGACTGGGCAGCGAAGCTCACCGGAATGGCTGATGTTCCGGCTCTGATTGCTGCAGCGCAACAGGCGGACGAAAACGCAGGTACCGTCTGGTTTTTGCCTTATCTTTCCGGCGAGCGCACGCCGCATAACAACCCGGAAGCGAAAGGGGTATTCTTTGGACTTACCCATCAGCACGGCCCGGCTGAACTGGCGCGCGCGGTACTGGAGGGAGTGGGGTATGCCCTGGCGGATGGGATGGACGTTGTGCATGACTGCGGCCTGAAGCCATCCAGCATTACGCTCATTGGCGGCGGAGCACGAAGCCGCTATTGGCGACAAATGCTATCTGATATCAGCGGATTGAAGCTGGACTATCGTACCGGGGGTGATGTAGGGCCTGCGCTCGGTGCGGCACGCCTCGCACAGATAGCCGTGAACCCGAACATGCCGCTTACAGAGCTGTTGCCGCAGCTTGAGCTTGAGCAGGCGCACATACCTGATGCCACACGGCATGCGCGTTATGCGGAAAGGCGCGACGTGTTCCGCAAAATTTACCAGCAGTTGCTGCCGCTGATGTCATAAATTGCGATTGTCTGGAACAAGCACGAGGATGTCCTTTTTTGGTCTGTTCGTGCTCTCATTTCCTCGCCAGGATAGGGTTATACCCACTGGCGAGGAGAACCATCATGTCACGCATTGCATTACTCAACATCGATACCCAACAGTCTTTCCATCACCGGGAGTACTGGCAGGAGCAGGACATTCCCGCCTTTCAGCAGGCGATGCTGGGGCTGATTGACGGCTGCGAGTCGCGTGGTATCCCCATTATTGATATCTTTCATGTCGACGAAGAGGGCCCTTTCTCACTGCAAAGTGGCTATGTCAAACCCATGTCCTTTTTACGTCATCAGACTGCTGTTATCTTCCAAAAGCACGTTCACAACGCGTTTACGGATACGGGGCTCGATCGCTGGCTGCGCGAACGTGATATTAACCAGCTTATCGTGTGTGGTATTCGCACCGAGCAGTGCTGCGAAACAACCGCGCGGGTTGCCTCCGATCTGGGCTATGCTGTGACCTTTGTGAGTGAGGCAACGCTGACGTTTCCGATGACGCACAACGGGATTACCCTAAGCGCTGACGAACTTCGCCATCGCACTGAGACGGTGTTGGCGGGGCGTTTTGCCGATATTAAAACGGTAGCGGGGACGCTGGAGTCACTGTAATGCGTATCGACGTCTGGTTCGTTATGTTGCCCGGGATATTGTCATTAGACATGACCGGCCCGGCAGAAACCTTTGTACTGGCAGGCGATGCATTTCGCCTGCACTACATCGGCCCGCAACCGGACGTCCCGACGTCGATTGGCCTGACAATGAGCGGCATCCAGCCGTTGCCGGAAAATCTGCCAAAAGGGAGCTTGCTGGTATTGCCTGGCGTGAGTGACTCCCGACACCAGTTCTCCACACCGCAGGCACAGCGCATTCAGCACTGGCTGATGCGCCTTCAGCCACAGATTCAGCGTCAGGAGATTTCGCTCATGTGCGTCTGCTCCGGGGCGCTTCTGGCGGCGAAATCGGGCTTACTGAATGGCCGGCAGTGTACTACTCATCACGATGTCATTGGCCGTTTGCGCTCGGCCGCCCCAACGGCGACGATCAAAGAAAACCGGATATTCGTGCAGGATGAGAATATCTGGACCAGCGCCGGGATAACGTCTGGCATCGATCTGGCGCTGCATATGATTAACCGTCTGCGTGGGCCGGAAAAAGCCCTGGCCGTGGCGCGGGAGATGGTGGTCTGGTTCCGCCGGTCTGGTGACGATCCGCAACTTTCGCCCTGGTTACGCTACCGAAACCATATTCACCCTGCCATTCATCGTGCACAGGATGTACTCACCGCCGAACCGCAAAAAGCATGGCGTGTGCTGGATATCGCGGCGCAGGCGCACGTCAGCCCGCGCCATTTGACCCGGCTTTTTCAGGCGCATTTAGGAATCAGCGTTCGGGATTATCTGGAGCAGCTGCGGCTGGCGGTGGCTGAACAGTGGCTTGTGCAGGGGCGTGGCGTTGAACAGGCGTCGCTGGCGGCGGGGTTTTCCTCCCCGCGCCAGTTTCATCGTGCCCGGCTGCGCAGCGTTAGCTAACAAAGCGACGGGTATCTATTTTTTGCAGCAGTATCGACAGCATTAAGCTCACGAGCAACGTAGCGGCAAAGATCCAGACGATATCCAGCATCGGCCAGCTTTTGAGTTCAATGCCTCGGGTGCGTAGGGCATGGATTACCAGCGCGTGGAAGCCATAAATCCCCAGAGAGTGGTGCGAGATGAAGCCCAGGAGAGGAAGCGGGCGATCGTTCAGGGTATTTTTAACCAGTGTTAGCAGAGACACTGCGCAAATAAAGACCATCGGGCCGCAGTAGAGATACCAGGTATCGGCAAAATTTCCACGCCATTGAAGTTCGTGCAGCGTCCCGCGTGAAATTACAACCACGCCAAGGATAAACAGCACGCCGCAAAGCCAGTTTATGCCGCGTTTTTGGGTATTCATCATGCCGATAGCGCGCCCCAGCATACCGTATAGCACGTAGTAAAAGGTGTCGCCGTTTATGTAGAGATTAACCGGCAGCCATTCGAAGCCGTCAATTTTCTGTGAGACGGTATTTGGGTTTGCTATCACGCCAATCACCACCATCAATGCCAGCAGCATCTTTCCACTGACGGTTTTTACCTGAATCAGCGGTGACACCATATAGATAACGATAATGGCGAAGAAAAACCACAGGTGATAAAACACCGGTTTTTGCAGCAGATATTTCAGCGAGAGCCCGGCGTTAATCGAGGTAAACAGCGTGATATACAGTAGTGCGACGACGCTATAGAATCCCAGACAGGAGGCAATGCGTACGAAATGCCTTGGCTGTGCGCTACGCTCGCCAAAAAACAGAAAGCCGGAAATCATAAAGAACAGCGGCACGCTCACCCGCGAGGCGGAGTTGAGAATATTGGCAATATCCCAGTTAACGGGGCTGATACTGTGCGCGTTTGTGACATACCAGGTCGTTGTGTGGATCATCACCACCATCAGACAGGCTATTCCTCGCAGGTTATCAATCCAGTTAATTTTTGACTGCATCAGTTCCTCTTACATCTGATAAAAAGAGTGAGACTGTCATTGTCTGAAAGTCTTCCCTTAGAAAAATCTGAGTTTCATTCAGTGAGCTTGTACGAAGGCCGCGAGATTCGCAGAATGCCTGACCATAATCTATAAAAGCTTTGATACTAAAAATAACAGCCACTGAACAAGGCGGTAATAAAAATGATGATGAAGCGTGTGATGTCACTCTTTCTGCTGGTCATGCTGGCAGGCTGTAGCGCGTCGCAACAACCTCCTGTGCAAAAAGCGCAGCAGGGTAAAGTGAGCCCGGAACGCTCCCTGACTATGGAGCAGCTTTGCAAAGATCGGGCGGCTCGCCGCTATAACGCTGAGGCGCAGGATATTGACGTCACCGGCTTTGAGCGCTTTCAGGGAAGCTATGAGCTGCGGGGCCATACCTCTCGTAAAGAGGGCTTTGTCTGTTCGTTTGATGCGGACGGCCAGTTTTTACATCTCTCTATGCGCTAACGTGCTCGTATAATCAGCAGCCAGACGCTTTCTGCGTTCTGGCGCAAAGGCTTATTTCCCAATTTTCCCTAAACAACCCCGTTTCGTACTGTATATCTTGCAGCCAGCGGGTATACTGATCCCTTCCATTTAAAACCACACGTATCCAGCACGAAATACTATGCAAAAGTTTGATACCAAGACCTTCCAGGGCCTGATCCTGACCTTACAGGATTACTGGGCTCGTCAGGGCTGCACCATTGTTCAACCTTTGGACATGGAAGTTGGCGCAGGCACCTCACACCCGATGACCAGCCTGCGCGCGTTGGGGCCGGAGCCTATGGCGACCGCTTATGTGCAGCCATCCCGTCGTCCGACCGATGGCCGCTATGGCGAAAACCCGAACCGTCTGCAGCACTACTATCAGTTCCAGGTGGTGATTAAGCCATCGCCGGATAATATTCAGGAACTGTACCTCGGGTCACTGAAAGAGCTGGGTATGGATCCCACTATTCACGACATTCGCTTCGTGGAAGACAACTGGGAAAACCCAACGCTGGGTGCCTGGGGTCTGGGTTGGGAAGTGTGGCTGAACGGTATGGAAGTGACTCAGTTCACTTACTTCCAGCAGGTTGGCGGTCTGGAATGTAAACCGATTACCGGTGAAATCACCTACGGTCTGGAACGTCTGGCCATGTATATTCAGGGCGTAGACAGCGTTTACGACCTGGTCTGGAGCGACGGCCCACTGGGTAAAACCACCTACGGTGACGTGTTCCATCAGAACGAAGTGGAGCAATCCACCTATAACTTCGAATACGCAGACGTGGACTTCCTGTTCACCTGCTTTGAGCAGTACGAGAAAGAAGCGCAGCAGCTGCTGGCGCTGGAAACTCCACTGCCGCTGCCTGCTTACGAGCGTATTCTGAAGGCCGCCCACAGCTTCAACCTGCTGGACGCCCGCAAAGCCATCTCCGTGACTGAACGTCAGCGCTACATTCTGCGTATTCGTACCCTGACCAAAGCCGTTGCAGAAGCTTACTATGCGTCCCGTGAAGCCCTTGGCTTCCCGATGTGCAACCGAAACAAATAAGAGGCGGCCATGTCTGAGAAAACTTTCCTGGTGGAAATCGGCACTGAAGAGCTACCACCAAAAGCCCTGCGCAGCCTGGCTGAATCTTTCGCTGCGAACGTGACTGCCGAGCTGGATAACGCTGGCCTGGCGCACGGCAAAATTGAATGGTTTGCTGCACCGCGTCGTCTGGCGCTGAAAGTGGCAAACCTGGCTGCATCGCAGCCAGATCGTGAAGTGGAAAAACGTGGTCCGGCGATTGCTCAGGCGTTCGACGCGGATGGCAAACCGAGCAAAGCGGCAGAAGGCTGGGCACGTGGTTGCGGTATCACCGTAGACCAGGCCGAGCGTCTGACCACCGATAAAGGCGAATGGTTGCTGTATCGTGCCCACGTGAGGGGTGAGAGCGCAGAAGCGCTGCTGCCAAACATGGTGGCAACCTCACTGGCCAAGCTGCCTATTCCAAAACTGATGCGCTGGGGCGCGTCGGACGTTCACTTCGTGCGTCCGGTCCATACCGTGACTCTACTGCTGGGTGATACCGTCATCCCTGCCACCATTCTGGGTGTGGCGTCCGATCGTGTGATCCGCGGCCACCGCTTTATGGGTGAACCGGAATTCACCATCGACAATGCCGATCAGTACCCGCAGATCCTGCTGGAACGCGGTAAAGTCATTGCCGACTACGAACTGCGTAAGGCCAAAATCAAGGCAGACGCGGAAGAAGCGGCGCGTCAGATTGGTGGTAACGCTGATTTGAGCGAAAGCCTGCTGGAAGAAGTAACCTCTCTGGTCGAATGGCCAGTTGTGCTGACCGCGAAGTTTGAGGAGAAATTCCTCGCGGTTCCGGCAGAAGCGCTGGTGTACACCATGAAGGGTGACCAGAAGTACTTCCCGGTTTATGCCAACGACGGCAAGCTGCTGCCGAACTTCATCTTCGTGGCAAACATCGAATCTAAAGATCCGATCCAGATTATCTCCGGTAACGAGAAAGTGGTGCGTCCGCGTCTGGCGGATGCAGAATTCTTCTTCAATACCGACCGTAAAAAGCGTCTTGAAGACAACCTGCCGCGCCTGCAGACCGTACTGTTCCAGCAGCAACTGGGTACGCTTCGCGACAAAACCGATCGTATCGCGGAGCTTTCCGGCTGGATCGCCCGTGAAATCGGTGCGGACGTGAATCATGCGACTCGTGCAGGACTGCTGTCCAAGTGTGACCTGATGACCAACATGGTGTTCGAATTTACGGACACCCAGGGCGTGATGGGGATGCACTACGCGCGTCACGATGGCGAAGCGGAAGATGTGGCTGTTGCTCTGAACGAGCAGTATCAGCCGCGCTTTGCGGGTGATGATTTGCCATCTAACCCGGTTGCCTGTGCCGTCGCGATCGCCGATAAAATGGACACCCTGGCGGGTATCTTCGGTATTGGTCAGCATCCAAAAGGTGATAAAGACCCGTTCGCGCTGCGTCGTGCTGCGCTCGGCGTGCTGCGTATCATCGTCGAGAAGAACCTGAACCTGGATTTGCAGACGCTGACCGAAGAAGCGGTGCGTCTGTACGGTGACAAGCTGACCAACGCGAAAGTCGTGGATGACGTGATCGACTTTATGCTCGGTCGCTTCCGCGCCTGGTATCAGGACGAAGGCTACACCGTCGATACCATTCAGGCGGTGCTGGCACGTCGTCCAACGCGTCCGGCCGATTTCGATGCGCGTATGAAGGCGGTTTCCCACTTCCGTACGCTGGAAGCGGCATCAGCCCTGGCTGCGGCCAACAAGCGTGTATCCAATATCCTGGCGAAATCCGACGAAACGCTGAACGAGCGTGTTAACGCCGCAACGCTGAAAGAGCCGGAAGAGATCGCGCTGGCGATGCAGGTTGTTGTACTGCGTGACAAGCTGGAACCGTATTTCGCGGAGGGCCGCTACCAGGAAGCGCTGGTGGAACTGGCTGAACTGCGTGAAGTCATCGACGCCTTCTTCGAGAAAGTAATGGTGAACGTCGAAGATAAAGATCTGCGTATTAACCGTCTCTCTATGCTCGAGAAACTGCGCGAGCTGTTCCTGCGCGTAGCGGATATTTCGCTGCTGCAGTAAGTGCCTTTGCCTGTCGCTTGCACGGGCCTACAGGTATAAAAAAACCCGCTTCGGCGGGTTTTTTTATACCGTGCTGCTGAAAATTTAACCTTGAAATGGTCAGCAAATTACCGCTATCCTTATTCCCGTTATCTTTCTCGCTCTGGAGCGCCCCCCAAAAATGAACAAACACGACTGATGAATTTCGCTCCTTGCTAAACGCTACCGCGTCGGCAGGGGATGTTTTGATTTCATTCAGGAGTGCTTATGGCTCATTTTGCGCAGTCCCCTTCTTTTATTTTGCATCAGGTCACCTGTCAGTTTGCGACGGGCGATACCCTTTTTGGTCCGCTGAATTTATCCCTGGAGGCGACGCTGTGCGCGCTGGTTGGTCGTAACGGCAGCGGAAAAACACGGCTGTTACGCTTACTTGCGGGCATTGAAGAGCCTGCCAGCGGTCATATTGAGCGCGCTGGTACGCACGTCTATGTCGCGCAGCAGCACGATATTTCCCCTCAGACCACGCTTGCTGACCTGCTTGGATATCAGCAGATTTTTGCGGCACGTAAGCGCATCGACAGCGGTAATTATCTGCCTGACGATCTGGAAACGCTCGACGGATATTGGGATTTACCTGAACGCCTGAGTGACGCATTTTGCCATGCCAAACTCCCGGCGTTTGATCCTGATAAACCTGCCACAGAACTCAGCGGCGGAGAGCGCATTCGCGCTCTGCTCTGCGGTGCATTTACGGCCGGTGCGGATTATCTGCTGCTGGACGAACCCACCAATCATCTCGACAGACAAGGCCGGGAGTGGTTCTACGACCAGCTTTCCCGCTACCAGGGCGGGGTGCTGGTGGCCTCCCATGACCGTGAGCTACTGGCGCAAGTTCTGCGTATTCTGGAACTGAGTGCCGCAGGCCTGCGGAGCTACGGGGGAAATTACGCTGACTATCAAACCCAGCGCGATGCCGAACAGCATGCTGCTCGCGCGGCGCTGGAGCATGCGGCAACCGAGCGTAAACGTACGCGCGCGCGAATGCATAAAGAACATGACGACAGCCAGAGGCGTTCGGCAAAAACATTACGCACGGTAGATACCCTTAATATCGCGTCGTTTGAGCGGGTAAAATACAAAATGTCCGCAAAAGAACGTATTGGTTCCTGGAAGAAACAGCATAGCGATCGGAATGAGGCGCTGAATGCTGCGGTGAATAAAGCGCGTGAACGGGTTGAAGAGGCTAACCCGGTATTGTTTACCCTACCGGGAAGCCAGATTGCGGAGGGGAAACAGATACTGGTGCTGGAGGAAGTGGTCCTGCCCTACGCGGATGTTCCACCTCTTAACTGGCGCATGAACGGGCCGATGCGTGTTGCGCTAAAAGGGCCGAACGGCTGTGGGAAATCGACGCTGTTAAAAGCGATCCTCGGCGAAACCCCGCTGCGGTCGGGTCATTGCAGGGTGTCGGTAACCTGCGCATATCTCGATCAGCATCTTTCTCAGCTGGATCTTTCGCAATCCGTTATGACGCATCTCAACCTGAGCAATACGCCGCTGGAAGAGGGCCCACTGCGGACCCGTTTAGCACAGCTTCAGCTTGGTGCAGATAAGGTCATGTTGCCGCTCGCCGCGCTCAGCGGCGGTGAACGCCTGAAAGCGGCGCTGGCCTGCGTACTATGGCGGGAAAAGGCCACGCAGCTTCTGCTGCTGGATGAACCAACTAACCATCTGGATCTGGCATCGGTTCAGGCCATTGAAGCGGCGCTGGCCGGTTTTCCTGGGGCGTTGGTAGTGGTATCTCACGATGACGCGTTTTTGAGTAAATTAAATTTGACGCATGAGCTTAGGTGGGAAATATCGGGGTGGCGTTGTACAAGCCTTTAAACATAAACCCCCGCAGGTGCGGGGGCATTCAAACGGATACTAGGCGATATGCTTGCTGAGTACAGGGTTGGCCTGAATCAGGCGCATCAGTTTTAGCTCGGCTGGTGTGGGTTTTTCGCGTTTTGACTCCCACTCAAGCACCATGGCCACACTGACACCCATTGCTCTGGCGAATTCATCATTTTTGAGGCCTGACCCTTTGCGCAATTGCTCAAATTCTGTAAAGGGATTGGGCTTATTTTGCAGAGTAATCGTCTGCGGTACATCTTTAAAAATAATCTGTTCCAGGCTGCTCAGCAGCTCAAACTCAGGATCTTTATATTCCATTGAGAACTCCTCTTAAATCACACACGGGGATCAAGAACATCAGAGAGCCAGTTAAGAATAGCCTCTAATACGCAGGCGGGATCGTCACGCATGTGATTAATCGTGCGGTAACGATCGCTTTATGCGTTTCAGCACTCTGGATAGTTATGCTAATTAGCTGATTAACCATATATCGGCGTCGGTAGGTATTTTTTTGTAAATGGTAAGCAAGAAAACGGCAATAGCCGTTTTGCATGAAAAGAGTATCTTGCAGGCCGGACCTGGACTATCCTTGTCAGCGTTGGGCACGCGTGTGCCGGTGTGCGCTTTTTTGGGTGAAAGGAGTAATAAAATGGCGACAGGAAAGTCCTGCTCTCGCTGGTTTGCGCCTATTGCGGCGTTATTGATGGTTGTTAGCCTGAGTGGGTGTTTCGATAAAGAAGGCGATCAGCGCAAAGCGTTTATCGATTTTCTGCAGAATACAGTGATGCGCAGCGGCGAGCGTTTACCAACGCTAACTGCGGATCAGAAAAAACAGTTTGGTCCATTCGTGTCTGATTACGCCATTCTGTATGGATACTCACAGCAGGTGAGTCAGGCGATGGACTCTGGTCTGCGTCCGGTGCTGGATAGCGTGAACGCTATCCGTGTGCCTCAGGACTACATGACCCAGCGTGAACCTCTGCGTCAGTCTAACGGAGCGCTTGGCGTGCTGAGCCAGCAGTTGCAGAATGCGAAAATGCAGGCCGATGCTTCGCGTTCTGCGCTGAAGCAGGGCGACGATCTCAAGCCGGTCTTTGACAAGGTTTATGAGAAAGTGGTGACCAAACCTTCTGACGCGATGCAACCGCTGATTCCAGCCGCACAGATATTTACTCAGCAGCTGGTACAGGTAGGGGATTTCATCTCCGCGCAGGGCACTCAGGTGAGCTTCGTCTCTAACGGGATTCAGTTCCCGACGTCTCAACAGGCGAGTCAGTACAACACGCTGATTGGGCCGTTGGCGTCCCAGCATCAGGCCTTCAGTCAGGCCTGGAGCGCGGCGGTCGCCGCGACCGAATAAGAAATGAAACCCCGCTCACTGCGGGGTTTTTTATATATAGTGAAAATAAAGCTTGTCATTCATCTACCACATCGGTATAACTATCTGCGTCGGTTTGTTACACAGACCTAAAGCAGTTTAGTAAAGCAGTCCAGATTGTTATCCATAGATACCCTTCGTAGTGACCCTTCCTTCATCGCTTAGAAATCTGTAACGCAACCCATCAAGCCGGAAGGCACAATATATTTTAATAAGGTAATTTCTATGTCTGGTAAAATGACTGGTCTGGTAAAATGGTTCAACGCTGATAAAGGTTTCGGCTTCATCACTCCTGACGATGGTTCAAAAGACGTGTTCGTACACTTCTCTGCTATCCAGAACGAAGGCTACAAATCTCTGGACGAAGGTCAGAAAGTTTCCTTCACCATCGAAAGCGGCGCTAAAGGCCCAGCAGCTGGTAACGTTGTAAGCCTGTAAGCTTCCAACCCAGTAGCAAAAATTCTAAAAACCCGCCTTTTGGCGGGTTTTTTCGTTTCTACTTCTGAACCTGCGGGTTAACACAGTTCTTCTCAACTTTTCCGCCCAGCGCCGCAATCAGGTTATCCACTGCGGTAGCCGCCATGTTGTAGCGCGTTTCATGGGTTGCCGATCCAATATGGGGCAGGGCGACAACGTTGGGCAGCGTTAGCAAAGGGGAATCGTCCGGCAGCGGCTCCTGTTCAAAGACGTCCAGGCCTGCGGCGTGAATCTCACCTCCTTGCAGTGCTTCAATTAATGCTTTTTCATCTACTACCGGGCCGCGACCTGCGTTGATGAAAATGGCCGACTTCTTCATTTTCTCAAATGCCGTTTTGCCAATCAGATGATGGGTTTCGTCCGTCAGCGGCAGTATCAGGCAGACATAATCCGCCTCCTGTAACAGCGTGTCTAACTCGCAGTATCGCGCATTGAAGCGCTCTTCCGCCTCACTGTGATGACGGCGTGCGTTGTACAGAATCGGCATGTTAAAGCCAAAATGTGCGCGCTGTGCCAGCGCAAGGCCGATACGGCCCATGCCAACAATCCCTAGCGTTTTACCGTGTACGTCAACGCCGAACCAGTCTGGGCCAATGCTCTTTGTCCATTCGCCAGCTTTAACGCGCTCGGCCACTTCCACTACACGGCGGGCAGTGGTCAACACCAACGCCATCAGCGTATCGGCCACCGTCTCGGTCAGCGCATGCGGTGTATGCATCAGCAGAATTTTGCGTGTGTTGAGGGCATCAACGTCGAAGTTGTCATAACCCACGGAAACGGTAGACGTAGCACGAAGCTTCGGCATTTTGTCCAGCAAAGCGACATCCACTTTCTCGCTTGACCCCAGCAGGCCTTCGGCGCTGGCAAATGCCTCGGCGTGCTGCGCCACGGTATCCGGGCTGAGGTTCTTCACCTGAGTGACGGTGAAGTGTTCTTCCAGGCGTTTCTGCAGATCTTCAGGGAGTGCTTTATACAAAATGACGGACGGCTTCATGCTAATCTCCGTTGATTAAAAGGGTCGGTCAGGCGTGGCGTGCGCCGATGGGAACGTGTTGATTATTAGCAGGCTTAACAATCAGAGTAAGCCATACTGAGGCGAAAAGTGCTACCCCCATAAATATGTACGAGGCCGACGGGCTACCCGTTGCACCGTTCAGGTAACCCACGAACCAGGACCCGCAGAATGAGCCCAGTGCACCCATACTGTTGATCAGCGCCATGGCTCCGCCCGCCACGTTACGCGGCAGCATTTCCGGGATAATGGCAAAGAATGGGCCGTAAGGGGCGTACATGGCTGCACCGGCAATGACCAGCAAGGTGTAAGAGGCCCAGAAGTGGTTAGTACCGACGGCCCATGAGCCAATAAATGCAAAGGCAGCAATGAGCAACAATGGCCAGACAAAGAGCTTACGGTTCTGCATTTTGTCCGATGCCCATGAGCAGATAATCATGGCAATGGTTGCGGCAAGATAAGGCACGGACGACAGCCAGCCCACTTCTACCATGCCGAGGTTCTCACCACCGCTGCGGATAATCGATGGCAGCCACAGCACGAAACCGTACACGCCAATGCTCCAGGTAAAATACTGGGCGCAGAGCAGAATCACGTTGCGGGAACGGAAGGCTTCACCGTAATTACGTACCGCTTTCAGCCCCTGCTGTTCTTTATCCAGCTGCGCCTGCAGCGCGGCTTTTTCGTCTTCTGAAAGCCATTTAGCCTGTGCAGGCTTATCCTTGACCAGCACCCACCAGCAGAATGCCCAGATCACCGCCGGCACCCCTTCGATAATAAACATTTCGCGCCAGCCAAAAGACTGGATCAGATAGCCCGAAACCACAGACATCCACAGCACGGTGACCGGGTTACCGAGGATAAGGAACGTATTCGCCCGGGAACGTTCGGATTTAGTAAACCAGTTGCTGATATAAATCAGCATTGCTGGCATGACGGCCGCCTCAACGACCCCGAGGATAAAGCGAATAGCGGCCAGAGCAGGAATGTTGTTCACCACGCCGGTGAGTGACGCGCAGCCGCCCCACAGAATCAAACAGATGAAGATCAGTTTGCGCACGCTGCGACGTTCCGCGTAGATAGCGCCAGGGATCTGGAAGAAGAAGTAGCCGAGGAAGAAAAGGGCACCCAATAGAGAGGAGACACCTTTGGTGATCCCGAGGTCTTCGGTGATCCCCGCGGCAGATGCGAAACTGAAGTTGGCACGATCAAGGTACGCCAGGCTGTACGTGATAAACACGATTGGCATGATGTACCACCAGCGTTTTACTGCATTGGTCGAACTGTTCATAGGCTTGCCTCTGTTGTTGAGGTTTGTACCGCCGTTGTCTGTAGGGTACACGGTGGTTTATTTTGTCGAGAGGGGGAAATTACTCCCCAAGTTGTGCTCGTGTGGGTAACCCTTCGCTGTCGCCCTGCACCTGGATCGCCAGCGAACCAATTTTGTTCCCTCGCGCAACGGCCTGCGGCAGCGTTTTGCCTTCCAGTAAGGCGCTAATGACGCCGACGGCAAAGCCATCGCCTGCACCCACGGTGTCGACGACGTTATTAACCTTCACGGCAGCGACTGCGCCTTGCTCACCATCGGCCGTTTTAAACCATGCGCCATCGGCGCCGGTTTTTAACACCACGGCTTTTACCCCTTTGTTCAGGTAAAAATCGGCAATCCTTTCAGGCGTGTTTTCACCGGTGAGGATCATCCCTTCCTTCACGCCCGGAAGAACCCAGTCAGCCCGGAATGCCAGACGGTTCAGTTTCTCAACCATCTCCGCTTCACTCTTCCACAGCACAGGGCGTAGGTTAGGATCGAAAGAGATCGTTTTTCCCTGGGCTTTCATGGTTGCTGCGGCATGATCCAGCAATTCATACGAGCTGGCCGAAAGTGCTGCCGCCACGCCGCTCAGGTGAAGATGGCGCGCGGAGGAGAAGTACTGAGCATGATAATCGTCCAAAGAGAGATGGCTCGCCGCTGACCCTTTGCGGAAATATTCCACGATGGGATCGGTTCCATTTTCGACTTTAGATTTAAGCTGAAAGCCGGTTGCGAAGCGTCCGTCGAGCGTCACGCCTGCGGCATCAATCCCCTCTTTTTTCAGCGAATCGAGAACGAAATGACCAAAGCTGTCATCGCCAACGCGACTGACCCAGCCCACGTTCAGACCGAGACGCGCCAGGCCCGTTGCCACGTTGAGTTCTGCACCCGCCACGCGCTTCATAAAGTGTTCAATCGCGCTCAGTTCACCCGTTTCAGTGGCGACAAACATCGCCATGGCTTCGCCGATAGTGATCGCATCAATCATCTTTTGCATGGTTTACGCCTCGCGCAGCAGGTTTACGTAATGACGAGTAACGGCCGTTAAATCTGCTCCTTCCAGCGGGAATTCAATACCGCGCGGGGCATCGGCCGGCAGTTGGCCGAGCAAATCGAGCCAGCGCGCGTCGGCGTGGTCCGGCGCAACGGCGCGAAACTGCGCTTTATGCGGTACGGCGGCTTTAACGTGGATATAGCTCACGGCTGGTGCCAGATGACGTGCTGCTTCTTCGGGAGAATCGCCGACCCACAGCCAGTTGCCCATGTCGAATGTTAGCGTGACGGGCAGGGTCATCACCCGGCAGGCGGCTTTGAAGCGCTGCATCGGCGCGAGCTGGCCGCAGTCGGTCTGATCGTTTTCAACCACCAGCGCCATGCCGCTTTCATTGAGCAGGGCGCGCAAGGCTTCGAGAGGGTGCTTGTCGCTGAAATGACCCAGCGAAACCTTCAGCCACAATGCGTTTAGGGTGTTGGCTTCTTGCAGATAACGGGGGAGGTGCGGGTTGAGCGTGCCGTCTGGCATAAACAGGGCGGCGGGTACGGAGTAGCAGGCCAGTAGCCCCAGTAGCTCGATGGATTCACCCAGAGCAGATAAGCCCAGCAGCTCCTCGCCGTTAAACAGTTCCCGGCGGATCTCGACGCCGTCGGCACCTGCACCGGCAATGACAGGGAGCATCGCCCGTTGACCGCCTGCCTCACGCACCCGATCGGCGCCATACGCGGCGGTGACCACCATTATTTTTCTGCCCATTTCCACACTCCAGCAAAGACATCGATGTGTATTACGCTAGATGGAACCGGTTCCAAAGAAAAGTTCGAGATGTTGAATTTATGATCGTCATCACGAAGGGAAAATTAACGGGCGGTTGAGCCTCGAACAATCAGTTCGCCGGAGAAAACCTGTTCGCGCACGGTATTGCTGATACCTTCAATACGACGAACCACTTGTTCTACAGCGGCATAGCCGATCTGCCAGGTGGGTTGTTTGAGCGTGGTAATACCCACACCGGCCAGCTCTGCCCACTCGAGTTCATCGAACCCCAGCAAACCGATATCGCTGCCCCAGTGCAGGCCGATGCGTTTAAGAGAGCGGGCGACCTGTAGCGTCAGCGCCCCGTTGGCGGAGATCACCGCTTTACGCATTCCACGATGGCGGATGTGGAACTGACGCAGGATATTGTCGAGCTGTTCGCCTTCGTGCAGCGGCGTTTCGGCGTTTTCGGCGATCACCCCGGAATAGCGGTCCAGCGTGGCGCGAAATGCGCTTAGCCGTTCGCGGCGGGTGTTGACCATCCCCAGCGGCTCGCTCAGAAACAGAATAGCCTCGAAACCCTGCTCGATAAGATGCTCGGTGGCGGTTGTCGCCGCTTGGGTGTTATCAAGCCCGACAACATCGCAGGCGAACTCCGGGATTTTACGATCGATAAGCACCATCGGGAGGGAGGATTGCTGCAGCCTGTTCAGCCCCTCTTCGCGCATCCCTACCGCATTCACCACGATACCTTCCACCTGATAGCTGCGCAGCAGATCGAGGTAATGTTGCTCCTGGTCAACCTCGTTATTGGTGTTACAGACCAGCGGCGTAAAGCCCTTTTCGCGGCAGGCGGCTTCAATGCCGCTAAGGACATTCACAGAGTAGGGGTTAGTGATATCGGCAATGATCAGCCCAATAAGACGGGTTCTGCCGCGTTTGAGGCCGCGCGCCATGATGCTGGGACGGTAGTTGAGCTCGGCAATCGCCTGTTCAATACGTGCCAGTAGCGCATCGGACAGCAGGTGCTTCTCGCCGTTAAGATAGCGCGAAATGCTGGTTTTACCGGTTTTAGCGGCTTTCGCTACGTCGCTGATGGTGGCCCGTGTTGATTTGCTCATCGCTGATTTCCCTGAAGTGAGTGAGAACACCTTAACGGGAAAATCAACGATGGCAAGTGGTTCATGTTGGCGCGTGCGGCCAGTTTCCCCTCTCCCGGTGGGAGAGGGGAAAATACCCTTATTGAACTGGGCTTAAGGTGATCTCTACGCGGCGGTTTTGCGCTTTGCCTTCCGCCGTGCTGTTGCTGGCGATTGGGTTTGCAGGCCCCATGCCCTGAGTGCGGATACGGTTTGCCTCAACACCCTGAGTAATCAGCGAGCTGGCTACGGCGTCGGCACGCTGCTGAGACAGACGCATGTTCAGATCCTGGCTGCCGGTGCTGTCGGTGTACCCCATCACGTTCACGGCCGTCTTGTTGTACTCTTTCAGTACCATTGCAACGCCGGTCAGGGTGTTTGCGCCTGCGGGTTTCAGCGTCGCGCTGCTGCTGTCGAAGGTCACGTTGTTGGGCATATTAAGAATGATGTTGTCGCCACTACGCGTCACGCTCACGCCGGTACCTTTCATTTTGTCGCGCAGCTTCGCTTCCTGAACATCCATGTAGTAGCCTGCGCCGCCGCCCAGAGCCGCGCCAGCGGCTGCGCCAATCAGTGCGCCTTTGCCGCGATCTTTTTTGGAGGACGAGAGAGCACCTACGCCTGCCCCTACCAGCGAGCCAATGCCCGCGCCGATGCCGGATTTGCCCGCTTCCCGTTCACCGGTATACGGGTTTGTTGTGCAGCCTGAAACAGCCAGTGCACCGCTCACCAGAGCGGCAATCACGAGTACGCGTTTTTTCATCTTATTTCCTTAATCCTTTTTATTCTTTGCCACAGCGCGCGTGGCAGTTGATTATGACGTCCGGATACGGAGAAAATTCAGTGTATAACTCTGAAATTTGTGACTAACCATAAACAGCCTCATTAAGAAGGCCGTCAACCTGCACGCAACCAGGAGCGCACGCTTGAGCACCTCAACAAAAACCATTCTGACCGCCGCCCACTGGGGGCCGATACTGGTCGAAACCGACGGCGAGAATGTTCTGTCATCTCGTGGCGCCTTGCCCACGCTACATCCCAACTCGTTACAGACTGTGGTTCGCGATCAGGTCCACAGCAAAACTCGCGTGCGCTGGCCGATGGTGCGTAAAGGATTTCTGGCATCGCCGGACAAGCCACAGGGTATCCGCGGCCAGGATGAGTTTGTTCGCGTGAGTTGGGATGACGCACTGGCGTTGATCCACGCGCAGCATAAGCGCATTCGCGACAGCTATGGCCCCTCATCCATTTTTGCGGGTTCTTATGGCTGGCGTTCTAACGGCGTGTTGCATAAAGCCTCGACGCTGCTGCAGCGCTACATGAGTCTTGCTGGAGGATATACCGGCCACCTGGGGGATTACTCGACCGGTGCGGCTCAGGCGATCATGCCGTATGTCGTGGGGGGTAATGAGGTTTATCAGCAGCAAACCAGCTGGCCGCTGGTGCTGGAGCATACCGATGTGGTGGTGCTGTGGAGCGCTAATCCGCTTAACACGCTGAAAATTGCGTGGAATGCCAGCGACGAACAGGGCATTCCTTACTTCGACGCGCTGCGTAAAAGCGGCAAGCGTATCATTTGTATCGACCCGATGCGCTCCGAAACCATGGATTTCTTTGGTGACAGCGCCGAGTGGCTTGCTCCACATATGGGCACCGACGTGGCGATGATGTTGGGCATTGCGCATACCCTGGTGGAGCACGGCTGGCACGATAGCGATTTCCTCGCGCGTTGCACTTCGGGCTTCGACAAATTCGCCGACTACCTGACGGGGAAAGCGGATGGCACAGCCAAAACCGCTGAATGGGCGGCCGATATTTGTGGCATTAATGCCCCTAAAATCCGTGGACTGGCGGCGTTGTTCCATCAAAACACCACCATGCTGATGTCCGGCTGGGGTATGCAGCGCCAGCAGTTTGGCGAGCAGAAACATTGGATGCTGGTGACGCTCGCCGCGATGCTTGGGCAGATTGGTACGCCGGGCGGCGGTTTCGGCCTCTCTTATCACTTCGCCAATGGCGGTAACCCGACCCGCAAAGCCGCCGTGCTGGCCTCACTGCAGGGCTCGGTACAGGACGGCATAGATGCCGTTGATAAAATTCCGGTAGCACGCATCGTTGAGGCACTGGAAAAACCGGGCGGGTTTTATCAGCACAATGGTCTGGATCGTCACTTCCCGGATATCCGCTTTGTCTGGTGGGCGGGTGGGGCAAACTTTACGCATCATCAGGATACTAATCGCCTGATCCGCGCCTGGCAGAAACCTGAGCTGGTGGTGATATCAGAGTGCTTCTGGACCGCCTCGGCCAAGCATGCTGACATCGTTCTACCCGCCACCACTTCATTTGAGCGTAACGATCTCACCATGACCGGCGACTACAGTAATCAGCATATGGTGCCGATGAAGCGCGTTGTGCCCCCGCGTGATGAAGCGCGTGACGATCTTGATGTCTTTGCTGAACTGAGCGAGCTGTGGGAAGCAGGCGGTCGCGAGCGTTTCACCGAAGGCAAAACAGACCTGGAATGGCTGGAGACGTTCTACCAGATCGCCGCTCAACGGGGAGCCGCCCAGGGTGTGACATTGCCGCCATTTGCTGAATTCTGGGAAGCGAACGCGATTTTTGAGATGCCGGAGAGCGAGCAGAACGCGCAGTTTGTCCGCTTTGCCGACTTCCGTCGGGATCCTGATAATCACCCTCTTAAAACCGAAAGCGGTAAGATTGTGATCTACAGCGAGCGCATTGCCAGCTTTGAGTATGCCGACTGCCCGCCGCATCCCGCGTGGCTGGAACCGGACGAGTGGCACGGCAATGCCCAGCCGGAGCAATTGCAGGTGTTATCCGCGCATCCCGCGCACCGCCTGCACAGCCAGCTGAACTATACGTCGCTGCGAGAACAGTACGCGGTTGCCGGCCGTGAGCCGATCACCTTACATACCGATGATGCCAAAGCCCGCGGGATTAAGGACGGCGATGTGGTCCGCGTGTGGAACCAGCGAGGGCAGGTATTGGCAGGGGCGGTGGTCACCGAGGGGATTAAACCCGGCGTTATCTGCATCCACCAAGGCGCATGGCCGGACCTGGAGCAGAGTGAAGGCAGTCTTTGTAAAAACGGGGCGGTTAACGTACTGACCAAAGATCTCCCCAGCTCGAAGCTGGGGAACGGCTGTGCGGGCAATACGGCACTGGCCTGGGTCGAGAAATATCAGGGACCAGAACTCACGTTAACGGCGTTTGATCCGCCTGCCAGCTCATGATCCAGGTCGGGTGTTGAGTATCATCCTGCCAGGCGCTGTCTTCAATACGAAAACCCTGAGCATGGTAGAAATTCACCGCCCGCGCGTTTTTCTGGTACACCTCCAGGCTTAAATAAGGGAAGCGCTGTTGAACATGGCTCAGCAGCGCCCACCCGATACCTTTTCCAATAAACGACGGTGAAACAAACAGCGCGCCTATAAATTGGGATTGCATTACGCTAATAAACCCGCGCGGTATTCCTTCCTCTTCCCAGACCCAGGTTTCGGCGGCGGGTAGGTAGACATCCCTTACCATGCTCTCGTTCTCTTCCCAGTAGCTCGCGTCGATAAACGGATGCGCTTCGGTGGTGCTTTCAAGCCACAAACTCAGAAGCGGATCGGTATTATCACTCTGCCATTTGCGGATCATCGTGACCTCCTGGGTGACAGAAACAGTCAGTAACGTGGTCATTAACCAGTCCACAGGCCTGCATAAAGGCATAACAGATGGTGGAACCAACAAATTTAAAGCCGCGTTTTTTCAGAGCCTTAGAGAGTGCATCTGACGCAGGGGTGGATGCAGGGATCCCCGCGAGCGTCGCGGCCTGGGTGACTTGCGGCGTGTTATCGACGAATGTCCAGACAAACTCTGAGAACGATTCACCGTTTTGTTCCATCGCCAAAAAGGCGCGTGCGTTGCCGATAATGGCCTGAATCTTACCGCGATGGCGGATAATACTGGCATCCAGCACCAGCCGTTCCACGTCCTCGTCGGTCATGGCGGCGACCGCGACAGGATCGAACTGGTGGAAAACATTCCGATAGTTTTCCCGTTTTTTTAGTACCGTGATCCATGACAAACCCGCCTGCTGACCCTCAAGACAGATCATCTCAAAAAGTTTTTTCCCATCCCTTTCCGGAACGCCCCATTCCCGATCGTGATAGTCGATATAGAGCTGATCCTGGCTTACCCAACCGCAACGTTGCATAGGTTATATCCCTTATTCATTCGGTCATCGCAAAATTTTCAATCTGTCTGGCTTGACGTGTCTACTATAAAGACAATAGTTAATACAGGGCCATATGCCCTTATACCTCTTTCTCAACAATGATAAAAATCGCCGCGTTCGGCTCTTTCTGGAGTCGCTTTGATGATGATAAAAAAAATCAGTGGTCGCCATGCTGTTTTTGGCCTGGTGGGGATTTCAGCCTGTTTGTTTTTCTGTAATACAGCGATTGCCTGGCAACAGGAATATATCGTTTCAGACGCACAAAGTAATACGGCGGAACGCTATACATGGGATGCGGATCACCAACCACGTTATGAGGATATTCTTGCTGAACGTATTTACACCTCACAGAACGCCGCCGGTTTCGCTCTGAATCTGCCTTCGGGTGCAGATGCGTCAGATGCCATGAGCGTGGGCTGGAACTTTCCCGTATCCGCGAATATTTCAACAGGTCCGGTAATGGCATGGCGCTATGATGGTACAGCCCCTGCGATGGTGAACGAGTTTGGCGATACGGTGAGCACGCAATCGCTTACCGATCCGCTTTGGCACGCCAGCGTCAGTTCCCTTGGCTGGCGCGTCGATACCCGGTATGGCGACCTTCGTCCCTGGGCCCAAATTAGCTATAACCAGCAGTTAGGCGAAAGCCAATGGAAATCCCAGTTTGGTATGCCACAAACGCCCGCGCTAGCCCAAAATGGCAGCTGGATGGATGTGACCGTGGGTACAGATATCCCGTTTAATACCCATTTGGCGGCCTATGCGTCTTTGGCTCAGGGCGAAAACAGCACGACAGGGGAGCAGTTTATGTACACCCTTGGCGTGAGCGCGAATTTTTAACATTGAACGCATTTTAAACGTTGCGATAACATTTTGAATACAATAACCACGGGGCTTGTGGTGATAGCGATTACTAACTAAAGCTCGCTTTACTCCCCCGGCAAGGTCATTCATTCCCGATTCCAGGCATTTCATTCCGCCTCGCCTGCATTTCATGCCGTTTTACCCCAGGTGTATTAGGGTTTTGTTTATTGTTGTCCTCAGCGAATTCCCTTAATTTCTCTTGCAGGACAACTGCCATGAATACCTCAACATATAACCGTACACGTTGGCTGACGCTCTTTGGCACTATCGTCACGCAGTTTGCGCTGGGTTCAGTCTATACCTGGAGCCTGTTTAACAGCGCGCTTTCCGATAAGCTCGGTGCGCCGGTTAGCCAGGTCGCTTTCTCATTTGGTCTTCTGAGTCTGGGGTTAGCACTTTCTTCTTCCGTTGCGGGTAAATTGCAGGAGCGCTTTGGCGTGAAGCGCGTCACCATGGCGTCCGGCATCCTGCTGGGGGTGGGCTTTTTCCTGACAGCGCATTCAAACAACCTGATGATGCTGTGGTTGAGCGCCGGGGTGCTGGTCGGCCTGGCGGACGGTGCAGGTTATCTGCTGACCCTGTCGAACTGCGTGAAATGGTTCCCGGAGCGTAAAGGCTTAATCTCTGCATTTGCCATCGGCTCTTATGGTTTGGGTAGCCTCGGGTTCAAATTTATTGATTCCCACCTGCTGGCTTCCGTTGGCCTCGAGAAAACCTTCATGATCTGGGGCGTTATTGTCCTCGTGATGATCCTGTTTGGCGCAACGCTGATGAAAGACGCTCCGCAGCAGGAAGTGAAAAGCGTTAACGGCGTGGTGGAGAATGACTTTACGCTGGCGCAATCCATGCGTAAGCCACAGTACTGGATGTTGGCGGTGATGTTCCTGACGGCGTGCATGAGCGGACTGTATGTTATCGGAGTGGCGAAAGATATCGCTCAGGGCATGGTGAAACTGGATGCGATGACGGCGGCAAACGCGGTGACCGTTATCTCCATTGCCAACCTTTCAGGCCGTCTGGTGCTGGGTATTCTGTCTGACAAAATTGCCCGCATCCGCGTCATCACGATTGGGCAGGTGGTGTCGCTGGTGGGTATGGCAGCACTGCTGTTCGCGCCGCTGAATGAAGCAACCTTCTTTGCCGCGATTGCCTGTGTGGCCTTTAACTTCGGCGGCACTATTACCGTTTTCCCGTCGCTGGTGAGCGAGTTCTTCGGCCTCAACAACCTGGCGAAAAACTACGGTGTCATTTACCTGGGGTTCGGTATCGGCAGCATTTGCGGTTCGCTTATCGCTTCGCTGTTTGGTGGGTTCTATGTGACCTTCTGCGTGATATTCGCCTTGTTGATTATTTCACTGGCGCTTTCCACAACGATTCGCCAGCCGCAGCGCGAGGTGTTTAACGAAGCGCATGCATGATTTTCATAAGAGGCCGCAGGGCCTCTTTTTTATCCCAGCATCACTTTCAGACTTGTTATTTTGTAAAAATCTTTAACGATCACATTCTCTGCTGCCACTTTTCTTCCCCGCTGTGGTCTACTTATCGCGCTTGTAGACGTTTCTGATAACGGTTTCTCTCGCAACTACTTACTCTGTCAACTTTCTCATTGAGATTCGGCGGGTCTATATACCCCTTCCCCCAGGGTTGTTTGCATGAAATATATTAGGTCTCTTACCCAGCAAAGATTGTGTTTGATGCTGGCTGTCTATATCGGATTATTTCTGAATGGCGCGGTGCTGTTCAGACGAGTGGAAGGTTATTTTGAAGACCTCACCGTAAGAAATGGGATTTTCGCCACGATTGAAGTGTTTGGCTCCGTCCTCGCGACATTCTTCCTGTTACGCCTGCTCTCGCTTTTTGGTCGCCGTACCTGGCAAATTCTGGCCTCGCTTGTGGTGATCATCTCCGCCGCTGCAAGCTATTACATGACGTTCATGAACGTGGTTATTGGCTACGGTATTGTCGCCTCAGTGATGACCACGGACATTGACCTCTCTAAAGAGGTGGTGGGAAAAGGGTTCATTTTGTGGACCATTTTAACCTGCCTGGTGCCGCTCTTCTTTATCTGGAGTAATACCTGCCGCTATACCCTGTTACGCCAGTTGCGTACACGGGGTCAGCGTATCCGCAACGTCGTCGTCGTTCTGCTGGCGGGTCTGCTGGTATGGGCGCCAATTCGCCTGATGGAAAAACAGCAAAGAAATGTCGAAAAGGCGACGGGCGTAGATATGCCAAGCTATGGCGGCGTGGTCGCCAACTCGTATCTGCCGTCCAACTGGCTGTCGGCGTTAGGCCTTTATGCCTGGGCGCAGGCGGATGAGTCCAGTGATGTGAAATCGCTGATTAACCCGCTGAAGAAATTCAGTTACGAGGCTCCGGCAGACGGTCTCGATGATACTTACGTCGTTTTTGTCATAGGCGAAACGACGCGCTGGGATCATATGGGAATTCTGGGCTACGATCGCGATACCACGCCAAAACTGGCCCAGGAAAAGAACCTTGTGGCTTACCGTGGGTACTCCTGCGATACCGCCACAAAGCTCTCGTTGCGCTGTATGTTTGTGCGTGAGGGCGGCGCGAGTGATAACCCTCAGCGTACCCTTAAAGAGCAAAACGTGTTTGCTGTGCTGAAGCAGCTTGGCTTTAGCTCTGACCTTTTCGCCATGCAAAGTGAGATGTGGTTCTACACCAACACCCTGGCGGATAACATCGCCTATCGTGAGCAGATTGGTGCTGAGCCGCGTAACCGTGGAAAGAGCGTCGATGATATGTTATTACTTGAGGAAATGTCACAGTCTCTGAAAAGCCATCCTAAGGGTAAACATCTCATCATTCTGCATACCAAAGGTTCACATTACAGCTATTACCAGCGTTATACGCGCGATTATGCGAAGTGGCAGCCGGAGTGTGTCAGTATTAATGCCAGCTGTAGTAAGGAAGAGCTGGTAAATGCTTTCGATAACACGGTGCTGTATGTCGATACTTTCCTGAGCCGGGTAATAGACCAGCTACGCGATAAGAAAGCGATTGTGATCTACGCGGCTGACCACGGCGAATCCATCAACGAACAAGAACATTTGCACGGTACACCGCGCAAGCTGGCGCCGCCAGAGCAGTTCCGTGTGCCGATGATCATGTGGATGTCGGATAAGTACCTTGAAAACCCTGACAAAGCTAAAATGTTTGCCCATCTGAAACAGCAGGCGGAAATTAAGGTCCCTCGCCGTCACGTTGAGCTGTACGACACCATTATGGGTTGTCTCGGCTACACCTCCCCGAACGGCGGCATCAATGAAA
The DNA here is from genome assembly GCF_036903355.1 of Enterobacter sp. UNJFSC 003. Classification (NCBI taxonomy): domain Bacteria; kingdom Pseudomonadati; phylum Pseudomonadota; class Gammaproteobacteria; order Enterobacterales; family Enterobacteriaceae; genus Enterobacter; species Enterobacter sp. UNJFSC 003. Next base: position 8,501 of record NZ_JBAKHK010000005.1, on the reverse strand, counting down.
ATAACAACTGGTGCAACATCCCTGAAAGCAGCAAGAAAGCCACGCAATAGCTTCTCTGGCGAGATAATCGCCAGTTGAGTGGCTTTTTGAAATTAAGGGATTGACGGGGGCGCACCTCAGCAGTAAGATGCGCTCCGCATTCGGCGAGTAGCGCAGCTTGGTAGCGCAACTGGTTTGGGACCAGTGGGTCGGAGGTTCGAATCCTCTCTCGCCGACCACATTTAAAAAAGGGCTAACCGCAAGGTTAGCCCTTTTTGCATTAGCGATTTACTCATCCCAATTAACCAAAATGACCCTTATCCCTGCTTCTCCCTGCCTGTTAACGATTTCGTGACATAATCCATTGTATTTTTTTATATATAGATTGATCTTTTTTCGCGTTGCTTATGGATAACCTCAGCATTTTTCGCTGTGCGTTTTAACGTTCGCGGAATTTAGTGCTCAGATAATCACCATTTTGCAAGAAAATTTACCCATTCTGAATAAAAGTTAATCACTGATTGTTGCTAAATATGAAGATACTTGTGCTGCAACATGCCGAGTAGCATAAATTTCCCTGCTGAAAACTGGCACTGAAGGTTTTTTTAATCTTTGTTTGCGGTTTCTCACACTCCGCGTAAATCCCCGTCACCTGTATTGACGTTTTCACATTCTGTTGACAGATTGTAGGGCACGAGGGGCATTTCAGGGACGATCTGCGCTGCAACTCAAACGCTCTTCTGAAAGGATTCTCCATCCCTTATAACGCCTTCGGGCATCACCGACCGGACCGGGTAAAAAATAAATAAAGGTCAGGCGGCGTAACACAACAAAGCAAAACATCACATTGGAGCAGAATAATGAGTATTTCCTTGAAGAAGTCAGGGATGCTGAAGCTTGGTCTGAGCCTGGTGGCTATGACCGTGGCAGCAAGCGTACAGGCAAAAACCCTGGTTTACTGTTCTGAAGGCTCGCCGGAAGGCTTTAACCCACAGCTCTTTACCTCTGGTACGACTTACGACGCAAGCTCTGTACCGATCTATAACCGTCTGGTTGAATTCAAAACCGGTACTACGGAAGTGATTCCGGGTCTGGCGGAGAAGTGGGACGTCAGCGAAGACGGTAAAACCTATACCTTCCATCTGCGCCAGGGCGTGAAGTGGCAGGACAGCAAAGAATTCAAACCAACGCGCGATTTTAACGCCGACGACGTTGTGTTCTCCTTCGACCGTCAGAAAAACGCTCAGAACCCGTACCACAAAGTCTCTGGCGGCAGCTATGAATACTTCGAAGGGATGGGCCTGCCAGACCTGATCACTGAAGTGAAAAAAGTGGACGACAATACCGTTCAGTTCGTGCTGTCTCGTCCGGAAGCACCATTCCTGGCTGACTTGGCTATGGACTTCGCCTCTATTCTGTCAAAAGAGTATGCGGATAACATGCTGAAAGCCGGCACGCCGGAAAAAGTGGACCTGAACCCAATCGGCACCGGTCCATTCCAGCTGCTGCAGTACCAGAAAGACTCCCGTATTCTGTATAAAGCCTTCGAAGGTTACTGGGGCACTAAGCCGAAGATTGACCGTCTGGTCTTCTCCATCACGCCGGATGCGTCTGTGCGTTACGCAAAACTGCAGAAAAACGAATGCCAGGTCATGCCATATCCGAACCCGGCCGATATCGCGCGCATGAAGCAGGACAAAAACATCAACCTGCTGGAGCAGGCTGGCCTGAACGTGGGCTATCTCTCCTTCAACACCGAGAAGAAACCGTTTGATGACGTGAAAGTCCGTCAGGCGCTGACTTACGCGGTGAACAAAGAAGCGATCATCAAAGCGGTTTATCAGGGTGCAGGCGTTGCCGCTAAGAACCTGATCCCACCAACCATGTGGGGCTACAACGACGATATTAAAGATTACACCTACGATCCTGAGAAAGCGAAAGCGCTGCTGAAAGAAGCAGGCCAGGAGAAGGGCTTTACCGTTGAACTGTGGGCGATGCCTGTTCAACGTCCTTACAACCCGAACGCACGCCGTATGGCGGAAATGGTTCAGGCTGACTGGGCTAAGGTAGGCGTTCAGGCGAAGATCGTGACCTACGAGTGGGGCGAGTATCTGAAACGCGCCAAAGCGGGTGAGCATCAGGCCGTGATGATGGGCTGGACCGGCGACAATGGGGATCCGGACAACTTCTTCGCTACCCTGTTCAGCTGTGCGGCGGCCAAAGACGGTTCTAACTACTCTCGCTGGTGCTACAAGCCGTTTGAAGATTTGATCCAACCGGCACGTGCGACCGACGATCACAACAAACGTATTGAACTGTATAAGCAGGCTCAGGTTGTTATGCACGATCAGGCTCCGGCGCTGATTGTTGCTCACTCCACCGTGTATGAACCAGTGCGTAAAGAAGTGAAGGGCTATGTGGTTGATCCACTTGGCAAACACCACTTCGAAAACGTCTCTGTTGAATAATAAGTAGGGTTTTGTCCCTCTCCCAGTGGGAGAGGGAATTTACATTTTTGAGCAATACAGACGTCACGCCGCTGGTCGTGCGTCATCAGAGAGAATCCGGGTTATGTTGCAGTTCATCCTCCGACGTCTGGGACTTGTTATCCCCACGTTTATCGGTATCACCCTTCTCACATTTGCCTTCGTTCATATGATCCCCGGCGACCCGGTAATGATTATGGCGGGCGAGCGTGGTATCTCCCCTGAACGTCATGCACAGTTGCTGGCTGAGCTTGGTCTGAACAAGCCGTTATGGCAGCAATACCTCAACTATATCTGGGGTGTGTTGCACGGTGATTTGGGTATTTCGCTGAAAAGCCGCCTTCCGGTGTGGGACGAGTTCGTACCGCGTTTTAAAGCAACGCTGGAACTGGGCATCTGCGCCATGATTTTTGCAACTGCGGTGGGTATTCCGGTTGGAGTACTGGCTGCCGTCAAGCGTGGTTCTATTTTCGACCATACTGCCGTTGGCCTGGCGCTGACCGGCTACTCCATGCCTATCTTCTGGTGGGGCATGATGCTGATCATGCTGGTCTCCGTGCAATGGAACCTGACGCCGGTCTCCGGACGCGTCAGCGATATGGTCTTCCTTGACGATACTAATCCGTTGACCGGTTTTATGCTGATCGACACGGCCATCTGGGGTGAAGAGGGTAACTTCATCGATGCCGTGGCGCATATGATCCTGCCTGCGATGGTGCTGGGCACTATTCCGCTGGCGGTGATCGTACGTATGACCCGTTCCTCCATGCTGGAAGTGTTGGGCGAGGATTACATCCGTACAGCCCGTGCAAAAGGCCTGACCCGCATGCGCGTCATCATCGTCCACGCATTGCGTAACGCCATGCTGCCGGTGGTCACCGTTATTGGACTGCAGGTGGGGACATTGCTGGCGGGGGCGATCCTGACGGAAACTATCTTCTCTTGGCCTGGCCTTGGACGCTGGCTGATTGACGCGCTGCAGCGCCGTGACTATCCGGTTGTGCAGGGCGGTGTATTGCTGGTCGCGACGATGATTATCCTCGTCAACCTGCTGGTCGATTTGCTGTACGGCGTGGTGAACCCGCGTATTCGTCATAAGAAGTAAGGGGCCATCATGTCACATGTTTCTCAAAATAAAGTGGTTGCTGCACCGGTTCCAATGACGCCGCTGCAGGAATTCTGGCATTACTTTAAGCGCAACAAAGGCGCGGTAGTCGGGCTGGTGTATGTCACCATCATGATTCTTATCGCGGTCTTTGCGAACTTCCTTTCCCCATACAACCCAGCGGATCAGTTCCGTGATGCGCTGCTCGCGCCACCGGCCTGGCAGGACGGCGGTAGCCTGACGCATCTGCTGGGTACCGATGACGTTGGCCGCGATGTGCTGTCGCGTCTGATGTACGGCGCACGTCTGTCGCTGCTGGTCGGCTGTCTGGTGGTGGTGTTGTCGCTGATCATGGGGGTTATTCTCGGACTGGTTGCCGGTTACTTCGGCGGCATCGTCGATAATATCATCATGCGTATCGTCGACATTATGCTGGCGCTGCCGAGCCTGCTGCTCGCACTGGTGCTGGTGGCGGTCTTTGGGCCGTCGATTAGTAATGCTGCCCTGGCGTTAACCTTTGTGGCACTTCCCCACTACGTGCGATTAACCCGAGCGGCAGTGTTGGTGGAGGTTAATCGCGACTACGTTACCGCCTCTCGCGTTGCAGGTGCGGGCGCCATGCGCCAGATGTTCGTCAATATTCTCCCGAACTGCCTTGCGCCGCTGATTGTTCAGGCGTCGCTCGGTTTCTCTAACGCCATTCTCGATATGGCCGCTCTTGGCTTCCTTGGCATGGGTGCGCAGCCGCCAACACCGGAGTGGGGCACGATGCTCTCTGATGTGTTGCAGTTCGCGCAAAGCGCCTGGTGGGTCGTCACCTTCCCGGGTCTGGCGATTCTGCTAACGGTGCTGGCATTTAACCTGATGGGTGATGGTCTGCGTGATGCACTTGATCCCAAACTGAAGCAGTAGAGGCTCGAAATGGCGTTATTAAATGTAGATAAATTATCGGTGCACTTCGGCGATGAAGGCACACCGTTTCGCGCCGTGGACCGCATCAGCTACAGCGTAAATCAGGGCGAAGTGGTAGGTATTGTCGGTGAGTCGGGTTCCGGTAAGTCAGTGAGCTCACTGGCGATTATGGGTCTGATTGATTATCCGGGTCGCGTCATGGCGGAAAGCCTGGCGTTTAACGGACAGGATCTGCAGCGCATTTCCGAAAAACAGCGCCGCCAACTGGTGGGCGCGGAAGTGGCGATGATCTTCCAGGACCCAATGACCAGCCTCAACCCGTGTTATACCGTTGGCTTCCAGATTATGGAAGCCATTAAGGTGCATCAGGGCGGCAACAAGAAAACCCGTCGTCAGCGCGCCATCGATTTGCTGACGCAGGTGGGGATCCCTGACCCGTCATCGCGCCTCGACGTTTACCCGCATCAGCTGTCGGGTGGGATGAGCCAGCGCGTGATGATCGCCATGGCAATTGCCTGTCGGCCAAAACTGCTGATTGCAGATGAACCGACCACCGCGCTGGACGTCACTATTCAGGCGCAAATCATCGAGCTCCTGTTGGAGCTGCAGCAGAAAGAGAATATGGCGCTGGTGCTGATTACGCATGACCTGGCATTAGTGGCGGAAGCAGCGCATAAAATCATCGTGATGTATGCAGGACAGGTGGTTGAGACAGGAAGTTCACACGATATCTTCCGCGCGCCACGGCATCCGTATACGCAAGCGCTTTTGCGCGCGTTGCCGGAGTTTGCTCAGGATAAAGCGCGTCTGGCATCACTGCCGGGTGTGGTACCGGGCAAATATGACCGCCCGCTGGGCTGTCTGCTCAATCCGCGCTGTCCGTATGCGACAGATAAATGCCGTGCAGAAGAGCCGGAGCTTAACCCGCTTGCTGACGGTCGTCAGTCGAAATGCCACTACCCACTCGATGATGCCGGGAGGCCAACACTATGAGTACGCAACAACCGTTGTTGCAGGCTACCGACCTGAAAAAACACTACCCGGTGAAGAAGGGTCTGTTTGCTCCCGAGCGCCTGGTGAAAGCGCTGGATGGGGTCTCGTTTACCCTTGAACGCGGCAAAACACTGGCAGTGGTAGGGGAGTCAGGCTGCGGGAAATCCACGCTGGGCCGCCTGCTTACGATGATCGAAACGCCAACCGGCGGTGAGCTCTATTATCAGGGGCAAGATCTCCTCAAGCACGATCCGCAGGCGCAAAAGCTGCGTCGCCAGAAAATCCAGATTGTGTTCCAGAACCCTTACGGCTCCCTGAACCCACGTAAGAAAGTAGGGCAGATCCTGGAAGAGCCGCTGTTGATTAACAGCAATCTGAGCAAAGAGCAGCGTCGTGAAAAAGCGCTGGCGATGATGGCGAAAGTCGGCCTTAAAACCGAGCATTACGATCGCTATCCGCATATGTTCTCGGGTGGGCAGCGCCAGCGTATTGCTATCGCCCGTGGTCTGATGCTCGACCCGGACGTGGTGATTGCCGATGAACCTGTCTCTGCGCTCGACGTCTCCGTGCGCGCACAGGTGCTGAACCTGATGATGGATCTGCAGCATGATTTGGGTCTGTCCTACGTCTTCATCTCACACGACCTGTCTGTGGTAGAACACATTGCTGATGAAGTCATGGTGATGTATTTAGGGCGTTGCGTCGAGAAGGGGACAAAAGACCAGATCTTTAATAACCCTCGCCATCCGTATACACAGGCTCTGCTGTCTGCGACGCCGCGTCTCAACCCGGACGACCGCCGTGAGCGTATTAAGCTGACCGGTGAGCTGCCAAGCCCACTGAATCCGCCTCCGGGATGCGCGTTCAACGCTCGCTGCCGTCGCCGCTTTGGTCCTTGCACGCAGTTGCAGCCGCAGCTGAAGGATTACGGTGGACAACTGGTCGCCTGCTTTGCCGTCGATCAGGATGAAAACGGCGAAAAGCCGCATGCGTAAATAAAAAAACCGGCGATAAGCCGGTTTTTTTATGTCTGCGTTATTACTTCCGCAACCGAATCTGGTCGACTGCGTGTTTCTCACTTTTGGTGAGGATCAGGCTGGCGCGCTCGCGTGTAGGCAGGATGTTCTCTTTCAGGTTCACGTAGTTGATCTCATTCCATAGCCCGGTCGCGACGTTAATAGCCTCTTCTTCAGAGAGCTGCGCGTAGTTGTGGAAGTAAGAATCAGGATCGGTGAACGCGCCTTCGCGGAACTTGAGGAAGCGGTTGATATACCAGTTTTTCAGCAAATCTTCCGGCGCATCGACATAAATAGAGAAGTCGACGAAATCAGACACAAACACGTGATGCGGATCGTGCGGGTAATCCATTCCGCTTTGCAGAACGTTTAACCCTTCCAGAATCAGGATGTCCGGTTGTACAACCGTCTTGTCTCCCTCTGGGATGCGATCGTATATAAGGTGCGAATAGACAGGTGCAGTCACATTCGGCGCGCCAGATTTCAGATCGGAAACGAATTTCACCAGACGGTGCATATCATAAGAGAGCGGGAAGCCCTTCTTCTTCATCAGACCGCGTTCTTTTAAAACTTCGTTCGGATGCAGAAAACCATCGGTGGTGATGAGCTCCACGCTGCGGTGTTCTGGCCAGCGGCTCAGCAACGCCTGCAGCACACGTGCAGTGGTACTTTTCCCTACCGCGACGCTGCCCGCGATACTAATGATATAAGGAATGCGTTGACCGTTCGTCCCAAGGAACTGCTCCAGTACGGCCTGACGGCGCAAGTTAGAGCTTATATAGAAGTTAAGCAAGCGGGAGAGGGGGAGATAAATTTCCGCCACTTCTTCCAGCGAGAGATCTTCGTTTATCCCTTTTAACCGTGCGATTTCACCTTCCGTCAGCGTCATAGGGACGGAATCACGCAGGGCAGCCCACTGGCTGCGGTTAAACTGAAGATAAGGTGTCATTAACGTTTGCTCTTTTTTGCTCATAAGCATGCTTCAGTGAACCATCGACAAAACCGCCCGCCATGGCCCATTACATAGTTAATTTTGGACAATGGGCAGGAGGTTAACACCAGATGACAGGAATAATAAGAAAAAATATGGGGAAGCGATGCTTTACGCGGGAGCCATCACGCTACGCTATATACGGTGTAAATCACGCTTTCATGATGAATATTTAACCACGAACGACTGTTTTTACAGCACTCAGCGCTCCTTTCGCATAAAATGTGAGCGAAAGAACGTTTTATGCAATTTTTTAGTTGCATGACTGCGCAGGTCTCCATAGAATGCGCGCTACTTGATGCCGACTTAGCTCAGTAGGTAGAGCAACTGACTTGTAATCAGTAGGTCACCAGTTCGATTCCGGTAGTCGGCACCATCAAGTCCGGTGGGGTTCCCGAGCGGCCAAAGGGAGCAGACTGTAAATCTGCCGTCACAGACTTCGAAGGTTCGAATCCTTCCCCCACCACCACTTTCTGGCAGCGTTAACGCCGCCGGAGCTGGTTGAAAAAATTAGCCAGCTCGAACTTAAAAAGAGAGAAATCTCTTTTTTTGTTACAGAAAGAACTGGGTAGCCGAGTTTCAGGATGCGGGCATCGTATAATGGCTATTACCTCAGCCTTCCAAGCTGATGATGCGGGTTCGATTCCCGCTGCCCGCTCCAATACGTGCTGATATGGCTCAGTTGGTAGAGCGCACCCTTGGTAAGGGTGAGGTCCCCAGTTCGACTCTGGGTATCAGCACCACTTCACTTCTCCCTCCCGTTTCTCTCTGTTTCAATTTAAATGTATTCAACAGTTCAGGCATTTCGCCTGGTTGATGTGGTGATATCACCGATTTATCCGTGTCTTAGAGGGACAATCGATGTCTAAAGAAAAGTTTGAACGTACAAAACCGCACGTTAACGTCGGTACTATCGGCCACGTTGACCATGGTAAAACAACGCTGACCGCTGCAATCACTACCGTACTGGCTAAAACCTACGGTGGTTCTGCTCGTGCATTCGACCAGATCGATAACGC
>NZ_JBAKHK010000059.1:0-372 GCF_036903355.1 Enterobacter sp. UNJFSC 003 | reverse complement strand
AACCAGCTCCTGACGGGCGCTCTGGGCATCTTCGCTGTCGCTGTTTGCTGCCTGCAACAGCGGCTCGATATCCTGCTCGCCGATCATCTCGCCGAGCATGTTCAGTTCGTCATTGCTCAGTTTGTTACCTGCCAGCAGCATGGCAACGGCGTCCGCAACCGGACGATAATTTTTCTGCTCTTCAACGAACTGCGCAAAATCGTGGAAACGGTTCGGGTCCAGCAGACGCAGACGGGCGAAGTGGCTTTCCATCCCCAGCTGTTCCGGGGTCGCGGTCAGCAGCAGAACGCCCGGCACGTGCTCTGCCAGTTGTTCAATGGCCTGATATTCACGGCTTGGCGCATCTTCGCTCCACACCAGGTGATGCGCTTC
>NZ_JBAKHK010000058.1:0-373 GCF_036903355.1 Enterobacter sp. UNJFSC 003 | reverse complement strand
CGGCAGTGACGAGCAACGTCGCGGCCCCTGCACAGGTGGCGCAAACGCAGCCGCAACGTGCTGCGCCTTCTACGCGCTCAGGTTGGGATAACGTCCCGGCCCCGGCAGAACCGACCTATCGTTCTAACGTAAACGTCAAACACACGTTTGATAACTTCGTTGAAGGTAAATCTAACCAACTGGCGCGCGCGGCGGCTCGCCAGGTGGCGGATAACCCTGGCGGTGCCTATAACCCGTTGTTCCTTTATGGCGGCACGGGTCTGGGTAAAACTCACCTGCTGCATGCGGTGGGTAACGGCATTATGGCGCGCAAGCCGAATGCCAAAGTGGTTTATATGCACTCCGAGCGCTTTGTTCAGGACATGGTTAAAGC
>NZ_JBAKHK010000057.1:0-373 GCF_036903355.1 Enterobacter sp. UNJFSC 003 | reverse complement strand
TCAAAGATTGTTGGCAAAAAAATTCAGATGATGATACTGACGTTAACGTGATCAAATCATGCCTGCGACAAGAATACAATCTCGTCGATGCGCAATTAAATAAAGCCTATGGTGAAGCTTATCGTTATATAGAACAAGTGCCACGCACAGGTGTAAAAAAACCTGATACCGAACAACTTAACTTGCTTAAAAAATCACAGCGAGCCTGGCTGGATTTTAGGGACAAAGAATGTGAATTAATCCTTTCAAATGAGGACGTTCAGGATTTAAGTGACCCTTATTCTGAATCAGAATGGCTCTCATGTATGATCATACAGACCAATACGCGAACTCGCCAGTTGCAGCTATACCGTAACTCTGAAGATTTTTATCC
>NZ_JBAKHK010000056.1:0-377 GCF_036903355.1 Enterobacter sp. UNJFSC 003 | reverse complement strand
GTCATGCCCCGCGCCCACCGGAAGGAGCTACCGGCAGCGGTGCGGACTGTTGTAACTCAGAATAAGAAATGAGGCCGCTCATGGCGTTGACTCTCAGTCATAGTATCGTGGTATCACCGGTTGGTTCCACTCTCTGTTGCGGGCAACTTCAGCAGCACGTAGGGGACTTCCGCGTTTCCAGACTTTACGAAACACGGAAACCGAAGACCATTCATGTTGTTGCTCAGGTCGCAGACGTTTTGCAGCAGCAGTCGCTTCACGTTCGCTCGCGTATCGGTGATTCATTCTGCTAACCAGTAAGGCAACCCCGCCAGCCTAGCCGGGTCCTCAACGACAGGAGCACGATCATGCGCACCCGTGGCCACGACCCAACGCTG
>NZ_JBAKHK010000055.1:0-380 GCF_036903355.1 Enterobacter sp. UNJFSC 003 | reverse complement strand
GCGTAGTACCGATGAAGACAAGGAACGCATCCGTGAACTCCACCACGCCATAGAGCTGGCGCAGCAGTCTGGCGATCTGGACGCGGAATCAAACGCCGTACTCCAGTATCAGATTGCCGTCACCGAAGCGGCCCACAATGTGGTTCTGCTTCATCTGCTAAGGTGTATGGAGCCGATGTTGGCCCAGAATGTCCGCCAGAACTTCGAATTGCTCTATTCGCGTCGCGAGATGCTGCCGCTGGTGAGTAGTCACCGCACCCGCATATTTGAAGCGATTATGGCCGGTAAGCCGGAAGAAGCGCGCGAAGCATCGCATCGCCATCTGGCCTTTATCGAAGAAATTTTGCTCGACAGAAGTCGTGAAGAGAGCCGCCGTGAGC
>NZ_JBAKHK010000054.1:0-381 GCF_036903355.1 Enterobacter sp. UNJFSC 003 | reverse complement strand
GATAAAAGTCAGTTCAAGTATGGAGTATTCAGTGGTTACCACCAGGAGCTTGCAATGGGGACAGCGAATACTAACGGCAGCCACCGATAAATTTCAAAAAAGAGAATATACCTAATATTCAACTAAACGGTGGCATCTTCAATATAATATATTAAAGCCCTCATGGAGTTACCCGGAAGGGCCTCCATGTCCGTAATTCCTACTTATGTAGGAAATGTTGTACAGAACATTTATTATAATCCTATTCAATTATAATAATCATGCCATTATTATATTTAAACACTAGAGAGTGTCGTTGGTATTTAATGGGGGAAGGTGAGATGAAAAAGATAGCTGCTATATCATTAATTAGTATTTTTATTATGTCTGGTTGTGCTGTGC
>NZ_JBAKHK010000053.1:0-391 GCF_036903355.1 Enterobacter sp. UNJFSC 003 | reverse complement strand
GGCTAAGATCGACCAGCGAGCCACTGCCTAAATCAGTCACTACGGGAACATCCAGCTCTTTGCCGAGCGCCACCAGTTCCGCTTCATCTATCGCTTTGGTGAACCCCTGAATGCTGTAGTTACTGGTATGTACTTTCATCAACAGTGCGGTATTTTCATTCACCGCCTGACGATAATCATTCGCGTGCGTGCGGTTGGTGGTCCCTACTTCGTGTAGGGTGCAGCCTGCCTGACGCATAACATCGGGAATACGAAACGCGCCGCCAATCTCCACCAGTTCGCCGCGAGATACCACCACCTCTTTTCCGCTGGCAGTGGCCGCCAACATCAATAACACCGCCGCCGCATTGTTATTGACGATACAGGCATCTTCCGCCCCCGTAATACGGCA
>NZ_JBAKHK010000052.1:0-392 GCF_036903355.1 Enterobacter sp. UNJFSC 003 | reverse complement strand
GGAACGGCCAGTGTGCTTAAGCTGGCAATACTGGCAGGCAAGTTTTTCAATACAAACAACCATAAGCTCCACGCCAGTGCCGTCGCCAGAATCGCACTGTAGGCCAGCGCCCAGAACACGGTGGGCTGCCAGTCAATTTCACGTTGCGGCACCAGTAAAGCGACCACACTCATCACCAGCGCCGCATACAGCATCTGCCAGGATGTTAACGACAATAAATCCACGCGCGGATGACGGGCATACAGACGTTTAGCAACAATCGCGCTCGCCCCCCAACTGACGCCGGAGAGGATTGCCAGCATGGCACTTTTCATCGAAGAGAAATCGAGTTGCCACGGCTGCAACACCAAAAATAAGCCGAAAGCGGCAATCAGAATCGCGAAATATTGCCC
>NZ_JBAKHK010000051.1:0-393 GCF_036903355.1 Enterobacter sp. UNJFSC 003 | reverse complement strand
GTATCACCCTTTCGGGGCGTAACGTGCAGGTAACGCAAACCGTCAACGATGCGGCGCTGCCCGTGGCGTTTCAGACACTGAATCTGACGGCGGAATTGCGTAACAACCGTGCCGAATTGGGCTGGACCATCCGCCTGACCAATAACGGCCAGTTTGATGGACAGGTGCAGGTGACCGATCCGCAAGGCCGCCGTAATCTTGGTGGCAACGTCAATATCCGTAACTTCAACCTTGCGATGATAAACCCCATCTTTACCCGTGGGGAAAAAGCAGCGGGGATGGTGAGTGCCAACTTGCGTCTGGGTGGTGATGTGCAAAGCCCGCAGTTGTTTGGTCAGCTTCAGGTTACGGGTGTGGATATCGACGGCAACTTTATGCCGTTTGATATGCAAC
>NZ_JBAKHK010000050.1:0-407 GCF_036903355.1 Enterobacter sp. UNJFSC 003 | reverse complement strand
GTGCTTACCTGTACGATCTGGCCGGTCTGTTCTCTGGCTTCTACGAGCACTGCCCGATCCTCAGCGCAGAAAACGAAGAAGTGCGTAACAGCCGTCTGAAACTGGCACAACTGACGGCGAAGACGCTGAAGCTGGGTCTGGATACGCTGGGTATTGAGACTGTAGAGCGTATGTAATCGATTTTTCGTGAGAGTGAAGCCTGATCAGGGTTACCTGATCAGGCTTTTTTATTGCCATCTAAATGTATTCTGAAAATGGACATGCCATCGTTTTCTCACTGTTGGGTAAGAAGTCAGAAGCGTAATATTCGGCCCCAGGGAAACGATAACGGTTGAATTTAAGGAATACCGCAGTGTTTAAATTTCTTGTATTAACATTAGGCATTATCTCTTGCCAGGTTTACGCAG
>NZ_JBAKHK010000004.1:0-384008 GCF_036903355.1 Enterobacter sp. UNJFSC 003 | reverse complement strand
TTGTCCGAAGACATTAAGAATCCATGTCACTTTGAGTGCCCACACAGATTGTCTGATAAATTGTTAAAGAGCAGTGCAACGCGGCTTTCGCTCACCGTTGCGAGGTGGCGTATATTACGCTTTCCTCTTTCAGAGTCAACCCGTTATTTCAGGATTTTTTCTCTTCAACCGACCGGGTTGTTTGTGAAGTGATTCACATCTGCCGTGTCGATGGAGGCGCATTATAGGCAGCCGCCGAGGAATGACAAGCGGAAAAATGCATTTTTATTTCAACCGCTCACCTTTTCACCAAAAAGGTTACTTTTGGTGCTTTTTAATCTCTTTAGGCAGCTCTGCCAGACTATTAATCACCCAATCAGCTGCGTTCTCAGCTTCGGGGGTTACGGGTTTCCCGGTGCGCACGAGTATTTTGGTTCCCACGCCAGCCGCTGCGGCTGCCTGCATATCTTCCAGTTTATCGCCCACCATATAAGAAGCAGCCATATCGATGTGCAGGAATTCCTGAGCTGAAATCAGCATGCCCGGATGCGGCTTACGGCAATCACATGTCTGACGGTACTCTTCTACTGTTCCCTGCGGGTGATGCGGACAATAATAGATACCATCAAGATCAACACCGCGATCGGCAAGCGACCAGTCCATCCACTCGGTCAGCGTTTCAAATTGCGCTTCGGTGAATTTTCCACGCGCAATACCAGACTGATTGGTCACCACCACCAGCGCATAGCCCATCTCTTTCAACTGGCGCATTGCCTCTATTGCGCCCTCGATAAATTCGAACTCATCAATCTCATGGACGTAACCGTGGTCCACATTAATAGTGCCATCACGATCGAGAAAAATTGCGGGTACTGATTTTGCCACCGGTTTGCTCCTGAAAAAGGCATGTTCAACTAGTATCTCATGAATTGCAGAGCAATAAAGTGCTCATCGCACACTGCTGGATTGATTTAGACGTCTGGATGCCTTAACATCCATTTTGTTTACGGTCATTACCCGTATCTGGCAGAAGAAAATGCCACGGCTAACTTACATACGATAAAAATAATCTAATGATTAAACTTTCCAATATCACCAAAGTATTCCAGCAGGGGAACCGAACCATTCAGGCGCTGAACAACGTCAGCCTGCATGTTCCTGCTGGTCAAATTTATGGCGTCATTGGCGCATCGGGTGCAGGTAAAAGTACGCTGATCCGTTGTGTTAACCTGCTTGAGCGTCCAACCCAAGGTAGCGTAGAAGTTGGCGGCCAGGATCTTACCGCCCTGTCAGAGAAAGAACTGACCAAAGCACGTCGCCAGATTGGCATGATTTTCCAGCACTTTAACTTGCTGGCATCCCGCACCGTTTTTGGCAACGTTGCACTGCCGCTGGAGCTGGACAACACGCCAAAAGACGAAATTAAGCGGCGCGTAACCGAACTGCTGGACCTCGTTGGCCTCGGTGATAAGCATGATAGCTACCCGGCGAATCTGTCCGGTGGGCAAAAACAGCGTGTGGCTATTGCCCGTGCGCTGGCAAGCAATCCTAACGTGCTGTTGTGCGATGAAGCCACCAGCGCACTGGACCCGGCAACGACGCGTTCTATTCTTGAATTGTTGAAAGACATTAACCGTCGCCTTGGCCTCACTATTCTCCTTATTACGCATGAGATGGATGTGGTTAAGCGCATCTGCGACTGCGTCGCGGTGATCAGCAATGGCGAACTGATTGAGCAAGATACGGTGAGTGAAGTGTTTTCACATCCGAAGACGCCGCTGGCACAGCAGTTCATTCAGTCCACGCTGCATCTGGATATTCCGGAAGATTATCTGGCACGTTTAAAAACAGAACAGACGGCAGACAGCGTCCCAATGCTGCGCATGGAGTTCACCGGCCAGTCAGTTGACGCGCCACTTCTTTCTGAAACCGCGCGTCGCTTCAACGTGAACAACAATATCATCAGCGCGCAGATGGATTACGCCGGTGGCGTGAAGTTCGGCATCATGCTGACGGAAATGCACGGCACGCAAGAAGAAACCCAGGCGGCAATTGCCTGGCTGCAAGAACATCACGTAAAAGTAGAGGTACTGGGTTATGTCTGAGCCAATGATTTGGTTACTGGTTCGCGGCGTTTGGGAAACGCTGGCTATGACCTTCGTATCGGGTTTCTTTGGTTTCGTCATTGGCCTGCCGGTCGGCGTACTGCTTTACGTCACGCGCCCAGGGCAAGTCATTGAGAACGCAAAGGTTTACCGCACGCTCTCTGCGCTGGTGAACATTTTCCGTTCTATCCCGTTCATCATTCTGCTGGTGTGGATGATTCCCTTTACCCGCATAATTGTCGGGACGTCTATCGGCCTGCAGGCGGCTATCGTTCCGCTGACCGTGGGCGCAGCGCCCTTTATCGCGCGCATGGTAGAAAATGCTCTGCTGGAAATCCCAACCGGTCTGATTGAAGCCTCTCGTGCAATGGGTGCCACGCCGATGCAGATCGTGCGCAAAGTTCTGTTGCCAGAAGCGCTGCCAGGCCTGGTGAATGCGGCAACCATTACGCTGATTACGCTGGTCGGCTATTCGGCAATGGGTGGCGCCGTGGGCGCGGGCGGTTTAGGCCAAATTGGTTATCAGTACGGCTATATTGGTTATAACGCTACCGTAATGAATACCGTTCTGGTATTGCTGGTTGTTCTGGTTTATTTAATCCAATTCTCTGGCGATCGCATCGTCCGGGCTGTTACTCATAAATAACGTTACACACAACACAAACTCGACGAGTTAAGGATAAAACATGGCGTTTAAATTAAAGACCATTGCAGCGGTAGGCGCGCTGATCGGCTCTCTGGCCCTGGTGGGTTGTGGTCAGGACGAGAAAGATCCAAACCACATCAAAGTGGGCGTTATCGTGGGTGCAGAACAGCAGGTTGCTGAAGTCGCGCAGAAAGTGGCTAAAGAGAAATATGGTCTGGACGTTGAGCTGGTCACCTTTAACGATTACGTTCTGCCGAACGAAGCACTGAGCAAAGGTGACATCGACGCCAACGCCTTCCAGCACAAACCGTATCTGGATCAGCAGATCAAAGATCGTGGTTATAAGCTGGTTGCGGCGGGGAATACTTTTGTCTACCCAATTGCCGGTTACTCCAAGAAAATTAAATCTCTGGATGAACTCCAGCCGGGCTCTCAGGTAGCCATTCCTAACGATCCAACTAACCTTGGCCGCTCCCTGCTGCTGCTGCAGAAAGTGGGTCTGATTAAGCTGAAAGACGGCGTTGGTCTGCTGCCGACCGTCCTGGACGTCACCGAGAACCCGAAAAATCTGAAACTGGTTGAGCTGGAAGCACCACAGCTGCCACGCTCCCTGGACGATGCGCAGATCGCTCTGGCCGTGATCAATACCACTTATGCCAGCCAGATTGGCCTGACGCCTGCGAAGGACGGTATCTTTGTAGAAGACAAAGACTCCCCGTACGTCAACCTGATCGTAACGCGTGAAGACAACAAAGACGCAGAAAACGTGAAGAAATTCGTTGAGGCTTATCAGTCAGACGAAGTTTACCAGGAAGCCAACAAGGTGTTTAACGGCGGCGCTGTTAAAGGCTGGTAATCTCACCTCAGTGTAATATCATCAGGACGGGCTTATGCCCGTCTTGTCATTTGTACGGGCAACTGATTCAATATCTGACGTTTTGATTATCCACTGAGGAATTATTATGCGTGCTTTACCGATCTGTCTTTTAGCACTCATGCTGAGCGGCTGTTCTATGCTAAGCAGATCTCCTGTTGAACCTGTTCAAAGCACTGCAACCCCGCCAAAAGCGGAGCCAGCAAAACCGAAAGCGCCTCGCCCTGCGCCGGTACGTATTATTACCAAAGCCGACGATCTCGTGGGCAAGCCTTTCCGTGAACTGGGGGAAGTGAGCGGTGAGTCCTGCCAGGCAAGCAATCAGGATTCCCCTCCGAATATCCCGACAGCCCGCAAACGTATGCAGATTAACGCGGCGAAAATGAAGGCCAACGCGGTTCTGTTGCACAGTTGCGAAGTCACCAGCGGCACTCCAGGCTGCTATCGTCAGGCGGTTTGCATCGGTTCTGCGCTGAACGTCACGGCGAAATGAGTTCATTTCAGTTCGAGCAGATAGGCATTATCCGCTCGCCTTATAAAGAGAAGTTCGCCGTGCCGCGCCAGCCTGGGCTGGTTACCTACGGCGGTGGCGAGCTTCACTTGATGGCACCTTATAATCAGGCCGATGCGGTACGCGGGCTTGAAGCGTTCAGTCACCTCTGGGTTGTCTTTGTGTTTCACCAGACAATGGAAGGTGGCTGGCGTCCAACCGTGCGCCCTCCCCGTCTGGGTGGCAATGCCAGAATGGGCGTCTTCGCGACCCGTTCTACCTTTCGCCCCAACCCAATCGGGATGTCGCTGGTCGAACTGAAAGGCATACGCTGTAAGAAGGAGCAGGTGATTCTGGAATTAGGCAGTCTTGATTTGGTCGACGGCACGCCGGTTATCGATATTAAGCCCTATTTGCCGTTCGCTGAAGCGCTGCCAGATGCACGGGCAAGTTATGCTCAGGAAGCACCGCCGGCGGATATGCCTGTTTACTTCACGCCAGGGCTCGCAGCAGAGATGAGTCTGCTTGAAAAACGCTATCCCCGTTTGCGGGACTTTATCGTTGAGGTTCTGGCTCAGGACCCGCGACCGGCCTACCGCAAAGAAGAGGAAGCAGGGAAAACCTACGCCGTCTGGCTACTGGATTTTAACGTTCGCTGGCGTGTTACAGAGGCAGGTTTTGAAGTCTTTGCCCTGGAACCCAGGTAATTTTATTTTCCTCTCTTTTGGCATCTTTGCCACACTGGTAAACTAAACCACTTTTTTTGTGTCAGGTTGGCCTTTCAGCCTGTCCCACTCGTCGAAACGGAACCGTAACAACATGCGTACTAGCCAATATCTGCTCTCCACTCTGAAGGAGACACCTGCCGACGCCGAGGTGATCAGCCACCAGCTGATGCTGCGCGCCGGGATGATCCGCAAGCTGGCCTCCGGGTTGTACACCTGGCTGCCGACCGGCGTGCGCGTCCTGAAAAAAGTCGAAAACATCGTGCGTGAAGAGATGAACAACGCCGGTGCTATCGAGGTGTCCATGCCTGTGGTTCAGCCCGCTGACCTGTGGCAGGAGAGCGGTCGCTGGGAGCAGTATGGCCCGGAACTGCTGCGCTTCGTTGACCGTGGCGAGCGTCCGTTCGTTCTCGGTCCAACCCATGAAGAAGTCATCACCGACCTTATCCGTAACGAGCTGAGCTCTTACAAACAGCTGCCGCTGAACTTCTTCCAAATCCAGACCAAGTTCCGTGACGAAGTGCGTCCACGCTTTGGCGTCATGCGCTCTCGCGAATTCCTGATGAAAGACGCCTACTCTTTCCATACTTCTCAGGAATCGCTGCAAGAGACCTACGACAAAATGTACGCGGCCTACAGCAAAATCTTCTCCCGTATGGGTCTGGATTTCCGTGCTGTACAGGCAGATACCGGGTCTATCGGTGGAAGCGCGTCCCATGAGTTCCAGGTGCTGGCGCAGAGCGGTGAAGATGATGTGATCTTCTCTGACTCGTCTGATTACGCCGCTAACATCGAGTTTGCAGAAGCCCTGGCACCAAAAGAGCCGCGCGCCGCTGCAACCGAAGAGATGAAGCTGGTTGATACGCCAAACGCGAAAACCATCGCCGAGCTGGTTGAGCAGTTCAATCTGCCTATTGAGAAAACGGTGAAAACGCTGCTGGTGAAATCCACCGAAGGCAGTGAATACCCGCTGGTCGCCCTGCTGGTACGCGGCGATCATGAACTGAACGAAGTCAAAGCTGAGAAGCTGCCGCAGGTTGCCAGCCCACTGACCTTCGCGACGGAAGCTGAAATCCGCGCCGTCGTGAATGCCGGTCCTGGCTCTCTGGGTCCAGTGAACGTGCCCGTTCCGGTTGTTATCGACCGTACCGTTGCGGCAATGAGCGACTTCTCCGCTGGCGCGAACATCGACGGTAAACATTACTTTGGCATCAACTGGGATCGCGATGTCGCAACGCCAGAAGTGGCCGACATCCGTAACGTGGTCGCTGGCGATCCAAGCCCGGATGGTCAGGGTACCCTGATGATCAAACGCGGTATCGAAGTGGGCCACATCTTCCAGTTGGGTGACAAATACTCCCGCGCGCTGAACGCTTCCGTTCAGGGGGAAGACGGTCGTAACCAGGTTCTGACTATGGGTTGCTACGGTATCGGGGTGACGCGCGTAGTCGCGGCGGCGATTGAGCAGAACTACGACGAACGTGGCATCGTGTGGCCTGACAACATCGCACCGTTCCAGGTTGCGATTCTGCCAATGAACATGCACAAGTCTTACCGCGTGCAGGAGCTGGCCGAGAAGCTGTACTCAGCGCTGCGTGCGCAGGGTATTGAAGTGCTGATGGATGACCGTAAAGAGCGTCCAGGCGTGATGTTTGCAGATATGGAGCTGATCGGTATTCCGCACACCGTGGTTATCGGCGACCGTAACCTCGACAGCGACGAAATCGAATATAAATACCGTCGCAGCGGCGAGAAGCAGATGATCAAGACCGGTGACGTTCTTGATTATCTGGTGAAAGCCATCAAAGGTTAAGAAAACAAAAACCCCGCATCAGCGGGGTTTTTTAATGGCTCAACGCCAGCTTATTGACTGCCGCAGTCTTTACCGGCAACAAACTTCGCGTCTTTATCCGCCACCAGCGTTTTCACCATCTCTCCGCTATCCGGATTTGCTTCCAGCGTAAAGTGGCCGTCAACCGTCAATAAAACGGGTTTGCTGTCATTGCCACGCGCGACGGCATAATCACGCTCCAGCTGCGCATTGTTCGCTACGCTAACTTTCTTGCCGGTGGCACAGTCGGTAAAGATCGCTGCATCCGCCATGTAGAAATACATTCCGCGCATCGCCATTGGCGTAGCAGGGAGCGCCGCCTTCACGGGTGCCAGCGTGTAGTTGAACTGTGACTCAATCGGATTACCCTCGCGATCGAGCATCTCCATGCTGTCACCTTTAGGGCGGAACCAGGTTTTACCCCCAGTGGTATCCGTCAGCACCAGCTTCTCCGCCGTGCGCGCCCAGGTACCGTAAGAGGCAAAAGAGGAAGGCTCTTTTGCACCCTGATAGCGCTGATTCATTACCCAGGTACCATCTTTCTGCAGAAACAGAGACGTTTCAATACCTTCGCAGTCAGCGCATGGCAGGACGCCGCGCCAGCTCTGCTGCATCGGTTTTAATTCTTCATTTTGCGTTGGCTGGACAACCTGCGTTTCCGAACGGTTGTTACAGCCGAAAAGCGCAAACAGCGTACTGACTGCCAGCGCGGACCATAATGCTTTTTTCACAATGAATTCCTTATGAAAAGTGTTTTCCCTTTCGTCACTCCGTAGGGCGACGAACTTTACCGCGTAATGCTTTCACTGTGGATTTTTGCGCCTTCGACGACAGCCGGCGCTCTTTCGATGCACGGGTCGGCCGCGTTTCCCGCCGGCTTTTTTGCACTGCGGTTAACTCTTTGATAACCGCCACAAGCCTGGACAGCGCCGCTTCCCGGTTTAATTCCTGGCTGCGGTACTCTTGGGCTTTAATCACAATCACCCCATCACTGGTGATCAGGTGATGACTGGCGGCAAGTAAGCTCTCTTTATAATACTCTGGCAGGCTGGAGGCCCGAATGTCAAAGCGCAAATGGATCGCCGTTGAAGCCTTGTTAACGTGCTGCCCCCCCGCTCCCTGAGCGCGTATAGCCGTAATCTCCAGCTCATTGTCAGGAATGCTCACGTTTCGGGACAAAACAATCATGACGCGGGCTGCCACGCCGCAAAATGAATTTCCAGATTATTCTGAGAATCCGAAAGCCAAATCGCGCCGTCCTGAATGGTTGCCTGTAGCGCCATCGTCCGGCCAGCAAATGCGCTCAGCTGCGCCAGTTGCTCATCATCCAAATACCAGACGGTGAGGTTTTTAAACTGCCCGCATTTACTCTTGTTCTGCTGCCACCAAATCTCTGCAGCGCGTTGATTATATGTGAATAACGCCACTTCAGCAGACTGGGTGCACGCCTTTTTAATCCGGCGCTCATCGGGAAGACCCAGTTCAATCCATAAATCGATACCCATATGATCGTTATGCAGCCAGGCTTCAGGCTCGTCTTCTGCACTTAATCCACGGGAAAACTGCAGGCGCTCATGGGCATATTTAATCCACGCCAGCAGGCGCAACATCATGCGTTCCTGGGTCTCAGAAGGATGACGTGCCAGCGTTAATGACGCATCCAGAAACTGGTTACGGTCAAGATCCGCCACATTGACCACAGCTTTATAAATTGTCGCTTTCAGCGCCATGAGAGAACTCCTTTCGATTAAGGCGCACATTGTAGCGAAAACCGAGGCAAAAGGCTGTTACGAGGTGATGATTAGCCTCCTATCAAGGCTCTGATATTGCTTAAATGAGTATGGTATAGTCACCTTGCTAAACCGAGTTTATCTTCGTAGGCTTAATGATATCTCACAGTAAGTCAGTGCGCTGGCGGGAGGGGATGTGAATAATTATTGTGAGCTAATTCGCAAACGGTATGCGGAAATCGCCAGCGGAGATCTGGGGTATATCCCGGATGCGTTGGGCTGTGTATTAAAAGTGCTTAATGAAGTGGCCTCTGATGAGAGCCTTTCGGAATCGGTCAGGGAAAAAGCAGCGTATGCTGCGGCGAATTTATTGGTGAGCGATTATGTCGATGAATGAAACTTATCAACCCATCAATTGTGATGACTATGACACCCTCGAACTCGCCTGCCAGCAACATTTAATACTGGCGCTGGAGCTAAAAGATGGCGAAGCACTGAAGGCAAAAGCCAGCGATCTGGTTTCACGTAAGAATGTGGAATACCTGATCGTGGAAGATGCCGGTGCAACGCGTGAGCTGCGCCTGGACAAAATTGCCAGCTTCAGCCACCCGCAAATCGGTACCGTCGTGGTAAGCGAATCCTGATGACAATCACGGGCAGCCAGGCTGCCCGTTACGCTTCCCACTCAAATGCCATCCCCGCGTCTGCCCACCCGTCTTCCGTGATAAATACGCCTGCAGCCGCAATCAGCGTCTCCCCGTAATACAGCAGTGGCGTGGTATCGCGCAGCCATGGTGGCACATTACACTCCTGCCAGATTTTCTTCAGCTTCCGCCCCCCGCTACGCCCGACGATATGCAGCATACCGCCCGCCTTAAAGCGCACGGTGACACGTTCATCGCTTTCCGGCAGACGCACATGCCCTCTATTTACCAGCGAAACGCGCCCTATCTCATGGGGCAGCGCCAGCGGCTCCTCCAGGGACGGCCAATCGAGAACGACATCAGAAAGCGACGGAGTGGATTTAATCCACCAGAGCTGCCGCTTATAACGCCTCACATCAAAACCGTTCAGATGTATGCTCGGGGCAGCATCTTCCCGCGCCACAGCCACCTCATCCCAAATCCGAGTCAGCATCGCCCGTGACGGCATAGCGGCACGATGGAATGCCAGCCAGCGTCGTATCAGTGCCGCTCGTCGCACCGGACTCATCGCCTGCAGTGGCGCAATCGCCAGCGCTCCTTCGGCAGAAATCAGTTCAGCAAGCTCTTCGCTCAGTAACTCATCCAGCAGACTCTCCTGTTCAGCACAAAGCATGGCGCTTCTTGCCGTTGCGTCGGGAAAATGTCTCCAGCGTTCGGTCAGCAGCGGCAGGACACGTAAACGCAAAAAGTTGCGGTCATAGCTGTCGTCCTGATTGCTCTCATCTTCAATCCAGCTCAGCTGATGTTCTCGTGCCCAGGTTTCCAGAGAAGCGCGCGCCTCGCCCAGCAGCGGACGAATTAATTGCGTACCGGCAAAATCAGCACGCTCAGGCATCGCGGATAACCCGGCGGGGCCGCTTCCGCGTTTGAGCGCCAGCAAAAAGGTTTCACACTGGTCATCCAGATGTTGTGCCGTCACCAGCGCTTCTCCAGGCCGTAGCGCACGGGTAAAGGCGGCATAACGGGCTTTTCGCGCATGCGCCTCCGTGCCCAGTCCCTCTTCTTTAAGCGCCACCCGTTCAACGATTAACGGAATCTCCCACGCCGCGCACAGCGCTTTGCAGTGCGCTAGCCAGTCGTCAGCGTAGGGGCTTAATCCGTGATGGATATGCATTGCCCGGAGCTGAACGTCGGGTTCAAGATCGCGCCAAAGCATAAGACGATGAAGTAAAACGGTGGAATCCAGGCCACCGCTAAACCCCACCAACAGCTGGCGGTACGGAGAAACGGCTTGCGCGATAGCGGGTAAGGTCATAGGAGATTACACATAAAGATGCCCGAACTGAGCGGGCATTATCACACATGATGGGGATTACTGCTGGTAAAGCTCCAGCGGCAGACCGTCCGGGTCAGTGAAAAAGGTAAAGCGCTTGTCGGTGAAGGGATCGACGCGAATTGCTTCACACTGCACGCCATGCTCTTCCAGATGTTTCACCGCGCCATCAAGGTCATCCACGCTGAAGGCCAGGTGACGCAGGCCGCAGGCTTCCGGACGAGACGGACGCGCAGGCGGAAAAGGAAAAGAAAACAGCTCAATCACATATTGCCCGTTTAGCGCCAGGTCTCCTTTCCAGGAATCGCGTTCTTCGCGGTATGCCTCGCTTAATAACGTGAAGCCAAGTATATCGCAGTAGAACGCCTTACTTAGCGCGTAATCGGTGGCAATGATCGCAATATGGTGAACCTGTTTTAAACCCAGCATAGCTTCTCCTTTTTATGATGCCCTGCACGTTACAACCGAAAACCCGCGCCTTGCAAGGGGTCACCATTATTTTAGGACTCGCACCCAATAACTACCGTGCTCGTCCCGCTTTGCACCGTGAATATCCGTTTCAAAGCCCGGATAATGACGCCCGATCGAACACAGCATCAGCAGAAAATCGAGCACTGCCCGGCTCGCTTCGGTGATCGTCTCGCCGGGCATCAGCAAAGGTACGCCCGGTGGATAAGGCAGGATCATATTGGCCGACACGCGTCCAACCAGATTTTCCAGCTCGATGGTTTCGACCTCGCCTTTCACCTGCCGCTGCCAGGCCTTGTGCGGCGTCATCTTCATCTCCGGCAGCACGTCAAACGCCTGCAGCATCAGGCGCGGCAGATCGTGCTGGCGGATCAATTTGTGGATCCCCTGCGCCAGATCCTGAATGCGCATGTTGCGGTAGAAGTCAGGATCCTCTGCGTAGAGATCCGGCAGCATGTTTTTCACCCGCAGATTAAGATCGTAAGCGCGCTTAAACTCCATCAGACCGCGTAGCAGCCCCATCGCACGGGTTTTATCGATACCAATGCTGAACAGGAACAGCAGATTATAAGGGCCAGTCTTCTCGACCACGACGCCGCGTTCATCAAGGAATTTCGCCACCAACGCGGCGGGGATCCCCTCGTCGCTCATATTGCCCTGTTCATCCATACCGGGCGTCAGGATCGTGACTTTAACCGGGTCGAGGAACATGTGGTCCGCATCCGCATCCCGGAAACCATGCCAGCCTTCATCCGGCGCGACGGGCCAGCACTCCGCCTCATCAATCTCTTCTGGCTGCCAGATATCGAAGAACCAACCGTCAGCTTCGTCTTTCAGGCGCTGAACTTCTTTGCGGAAATGCAGCGCCCGTTCCACCGAACGATTTATCAAACGCTTGCCCGGATTGCCGCGCAGCATCGCTGCCGCCGTCTCGATGGATGCCACAAGCGGATAGCTTGGTGAGGTGGTGGTATGCATCATAAAGGCTTCGTTAAAGGTATCTTCGTCATAGTCACCTTTGATATGAATTAACGAGGCCTGAGAAAACGCAGCCAGCATTTTGTGCGTCGACTGCGTTTCAAAAAATACTTTACCCGGCACGCGCTCGCCGCTCATGCCGCTTTTTCCCGCGTAAATCGGGTGGAAATTGGTGTAGGGCACCCACGCGGAATCAAAGTGAATCGATGGCACGTCCAGCGTCTGTTTTATCCAGTTGGTGTTGTACAGCAGACCATCGTACGTTGAGTTGGTGATCACCGCGTGGATCGGCCAGCTGGCGTCTGGGACTACGTCCACTTTTTTCTCAATTGCCGCATGGGTAAATTCGCGTCGAGGAATACCGCCCAGGATACCCAGCGCATTACGGGTGGGCGACAGCCACAGCGGCACTATGTCGCTCATCATCAGTAGGTGCGCCAACGACTTATGGCAGTTGCGGTCGATGAGAAGCGTGCTTCCGGCGGGTGCGGCGTACATCCCGACGATTTTATTCGATGTCGAGGTGCCGTTGGTCACCATATAGCTCTGCTCAGCACCAAACGTACGGGCGATGTACTCTTCGGCTTCCAGATGTGGACCGGTGTGATCGAGCAAAGAGCCTAGCTCCGTAACCGAAATCGACACGTCTGCCTTAAGGGTATTCCCACCAAAAAAGTCATAGAACAGGCAACCCACCGGGCTTTTTTGATAGGCCGTTCCCGCCATGTGGCCTGGCGTGCAGAAGGTATATTTTCCTTCCTTCACATAGGTAAACAGCGCGCGGGTAAAGGGCGGGGTGATGTTATCGAGATATTCGTTGGTATACTGCTGGATGCGGGTCGCAATATCTTGTGCAACGCCTAGAGAGTATTCAAAGAACCACAGCGCCATACGCATATCGTGGGCGCTAACGTCCATCGTCGAGTGGGTATTAATAAACGCGTACAGCGGGAGGTATTCGTTCAGCTTGTTGATCTCGCTGCACAACTCCAAATCGTATTCATCCCAATCGAAGATGACCCCGCAGATACGCGGATTGTGTTCGATAAACTTCAACAGGTCGGCACTGTTGTGCGGCCAGATCAGCTGATATCCGCGAGATTGCAGGACCTGCTCCAGCTCCTTGATCGGCTCGTCTTTATAAAAGACGCCGTGTGGCCCCATAATGGCAATGATATTCACGGGCTTCCTCCTTTAAAAACATTAGCTAAGCATAGCCAGGGTAAACCGCAGGTATAAAAAAAGCCGCAACACTGTGCGGCTTTTCAGATAATTGTGAAGCTTATGCGTACCCGTAAGTCATCAGGCGCTGGTAACGGCGATTGAGCAGGTCTTCTTTGCTCAGCACGTCCAGATCCGCCAGATCCGCCAGCAGCTGTGCTTTCAAGGAAGCGGCCATCACTTCCGGCTTACGATGCGCGCCACCCAGAGGTTCAGGGATCACGCTGTCGATCAGCTTCAGCTCTTTCAGACGTGGGGCAATGATGCCCATCGCTTCGGCAGCCAGCGGCGCTTTGTCTGCGCTCTTCCACAGAATGGATGCACAGCCTTCCGGGGAGATAACGGAATAGGTGCTGTACTGCAGCATATTCACTTTATCGCCCACGCCAATCGCCAATGCACCGCCGGAACCCCCTTCACCGATAACGGTACAGATGACCGGTACCTTCAGACGAGACATCTCACGCAGGTTACGTGCAATGGCTTCAGACTGACCGCGTTCTTCTGCGCCCACGCCAGGATAAGCGCCCGGGGTGTCAATAAAGGTGATGATTGGCATATTGAAACGCTCAGCCATCTCCATCAGACGCAGAGCTTTACGATAGCCTTCTGGTGCTGGCATACCAAAGTTACGACGGATCTTCTCTTTGGTTTCGCGGCCTTTCTGATGACCAATGATCATCACCGGGCGCCCGTCCAGACGTGCGATCCCGCCAACAATAGCTTTGTCGTCAGCGTAAGCGCGATCGCCTGCCAGTTCGTCAAACTCATCAAACGCCAGGCGGACATAATCCAGGGTATATGGGCGCTGTGGATGACGGGCCAGCTGGGCAATCTGCCATGCGCCGAGATCGGCAAAGATTTTGCGCGTCAGTTCTACGCTTTTTTCGCGCAGACGATGCACTTCTTCGTCGATGTTAATATCCAGTTTTTCATCCTGACGGCTTACCGCTGTCAGAGAATCGATTTTCGCTTCCAGCTCTGCAATCGGCTGTTCGAAATCAAGGAAATTCAGACTCATAGTATTCCTGTATTAGTCAAACTCCAGTTCCACCTGCTCCGAACCAATAAGGCCACGGAGATCGTTTAGTAAACGATCGCTCGGAGAGACACGCCACGTTGCACCAAAGCGCAACCGCGCACGTGCATCCGCCCTCTGATAGTAGAGATGTACTGGAATGGTCCCCGAGCGGTGGGGTTCCAGAGACTGACGGAGTCGGTTTAAAAGCTGGTCATCAATTTGCCTGTCCGTCAGCGAGATAGCAAGCCCGCGAGCATATTTTTCCCGGGCTTCGTCAATGTCCATCACTTCGCGGGCGGTCATTTTAAGCCCCCCGCTGAAGTCATCAAAGCTGACCTGTCCGCTGACGATAAGTATGCGGTCTTTTTCCAGCAAATGCTGGTATTTATCCAGCGCGTCGGTGAACAACATCACCTCCAGACGCCCGGAACGGTCATCCAGCGTACAGATGCCGATACGATTGCCGCGCTTGGTGACCATTACCCTTGCAGCAATCACGAGCCCCGCAGCCGTGGTGATTTTACCACGATCTGTCGGATGCATGTCTTTTAGCCTGTTGCCTCCGACATAGCGCTCAATTTCTTTAATATACTGGTTGATCGGGTGCCCCGTCAGGTACAAACCTAACGTCTCACGCTCTCCATCCAGCACCACCTGCTCTGGCCACGGTTGACAGTTGGCGTATGACTGCTCGATCTGCTCAGGCTCTTCCGCCAGTACGCCAAACATATCAGCCTGACCAATGGCTTCCGCTTTCGCGTGCTGGTCTGCCGCTTTTAACGCGTCGCCGAGAGAATTCATCAGCGCGGCACGATGCGGCCCCAACCTGTCGAACGCGCCAGACATGATCAGCTTTTCAAGCACGCGGCGGTTCAGTTTTTTGGTATCGGTACGGGCACAAAGATCGAACAGCTCGCGGAAGTAACCGCCGTTGTTTCGCGCTTCGAGGATCGCCTCAATCGGCCCCTCACCCACGCCTTTGATCGCGCCGATCCCGTAAACAATTTCCCCATGTTCATTCACATGGAAATGATACAGACCTGAATTAATGTCTGGTGGCAGGATCTTCAGCCCCATACGCCAGCACTCATCCACCAGGCCAACCACCTTTTCGGTGTTATCCATATCAGCAGTCATTACCGCTGCCATAAATTCGGCCGGGTAGTGTGCCTTCAGCCACAGCGTCTGATATGAGACCAAAGCATAGGCGGCGGAGTGAGATTTGTTAAATCCGTAACCCGCAAATTTCTCTACGAGGTCAAAGATTTTGATCGCCAGTTCGCCATCAATACCGTTTTTTCTCGCGCCTTCTTCAAAGGTGCCACGCTGCTTAGCCATCTCTTCCGGCTTTTTCTTACCCATCGCACGGCGCAGCATGTCCGCACCGCCAAGGGTATAGCCAGAGAGCACCTGAGCAATCTGCATAACCTGCTCCTGGTACAGGATAATGCCGTAGGTTGGCTCCAGTACAGGTTTCAGGCATTCGTGTTGCCATTGAACGTCCGGGTAGGAAATCTCTTCGCGACCGTGCTTACGGTCGATAAAGTTATCAACCATCCCCGACTGCAGCGGTCCCGGACGGAACAGGGCCACCAGCGCGATCATATCTTCGAAGCAGTCTGGCTGCAGACGTTTAATCAGGTCTTTCATGCCGCGGGATTCAAGCTGGAAGACGGCGGTGGTCTCCGAGCGCTGCAGCATGTCGAAACTTTTCTTGTCATCCAGCGGGATAGCGGCAATGTCTATTGGCTCAAGACCTTGCTTTTCGCGGCGCGGGTTGATCATCTTTAGCGCCCAGTCGATGATCGTCAATGTACGCAGGCCAAGGAAGTCGAACTTCACCAGCCCGGCGTATTCCACGTCGTTTTTATCAAACTGGGTAACCGGGTGCTGGCCAGCTTCATCACAGTACAGCGGGGCAAAGTCGGTAATTTTGGTTGGAGCGATAACCACGCCACCCGCATGTTTACCGGCGTTACGCGTGACGCCTTCCAGCTTGCGCGCCATGTCGATCAGCGCTTTGACTTCTTCGTCGGCTTCGTAGATTTCAGGCAGCTGCGGCTCGGCTTCAAACGCTTTTGCCAGCGTCATGCCTGGATCAGGCGGCACCAGCTTAGAGATGCGATCGACAAAACCGTACGGATGCCCCAGCACACGACCCACATCGCGGATAACCGCTTTCGCCGCCATCGTACCGAAGGTAATAATCTGCGATACCGCGTCACGACCGTACATGTCTGCCACGTGCTCAATAACCTGGTCGCGTTTTTCCATGCAGAAGTCGACGTCAAAGTCGGGCATAGAGACACGTTCCGGGTTAAGGAAGCGTTCGAACAGCAGGTCAAATTCCAGCGGGTCGAGATCGGTAATTTTGAGCGCGTAAGCCACCAGGGAGCCCGCTCCGGAACCACGCCCCGGGCCTACCGGCACGCCGTTGTCTTTCGACCACTGGATAAATTCCATCACGATCAGGAAGTAGCCAGGGAAGCCCATCTGGTTGATCACCTGGAGTTCAATATCCAGACGCTCATCGTAAGGCGGACGTTTCTCTTTGCGTACCGCTTCATCCGGGAACAGGAATTCCAGACGCTCTTCCAGACCTTCCTTTGATTTCACCACCAGAAAATCTTCGGTGGTCATGTCACCCGTCGGAAATTGCGGCAGGAAATATTCACCCAGACGTACCGTGACGTTGCAGCGCTTAGCAATCTCGACGCTGTTTTCCAGCGCTTCCGGGATATCGGAAAAGAGCTCGCACATCTCTTCTTCGCTGCGCATGTACTGCTGCGAGGAGTAGTTACGTGGACGTTTCGGATCGTCGAGGGTGAAGCCGTCATGGATAGCGACACGGATTTCGTGGGCGTCAAAGTCACCGGACTCAAGAAAACGCACATCGTTGGTCGCGACAACGGGCAGCCCACGCTCATCAGCCAACGCTACCGCCGCATGCAGATAGTTTTCTTCATCTGCCCGGCCGGTGCGGATCAGCTCCAGATAGTAGCGATCCGGGAAATGCTCTTCGTAGAAGGAAACACATTGCTCCACCAGTGCGCTGTTGCCGCGCAGCAGGCTTTTGCCCACATCGCCCAAACGGCCTCCGGAAACAAGCAGCAGCCCTTCATTCAGCTCCGCCAGCCAGTCCCTGTCGATCCACGGGCCGAGCGCACCATAACCACGCTGGTAAGCCTTCGAGATAAGAAGAGTGAGGTTTTGATAACCCGTGTTATTCATCGCTAACACGGAAATCTGCGTTAATTCATCGCCAAGTAAGTCGCTCTGCACATGAAAATCTGCACCGACGATGGGTTTCAGCCCTGCGCCATGCGCCGTTCCGTAGAACTTCACCAGGCCACACAGGTTGGTAAAATCGGTGATCGCCAGTGCAGGCATGCCAAGTGCAGCCGCCTTTTTTACCAGCGGCCCGGTCTTCGCCAGCCCATCGATCATGGAGTAGTCGCTATGCACCCGCAGGTGTACGAAACGTGGTTCAGCCATCTTCAGATTCCGCGTAACTTAATTGCTTGCGTCTTGATTCAGGACACCAGTCCCAGCGCACGTTTCACCGGGCCAAAACTGCGCCGATGATGTTCGGTTGCGCCATGTTCAGCCAGCTTTTCCAGATGGAAAGCGGTTGGATACCCCTTATGCTGGGCGAAACCATACAGGGGATAAGTGAGGTCCAGCGCGGCCATTTCGGCGTCGCGAGTCACTTTGGCAATAATAGAAGCCGCACTGATTTCAGGTACCCGGCTATCGCCTTTCACAACGGCCATCGATGGCACTGGCAGTGCCGGACAGCGGTTACCATCAATCAGAACATACTCTGGGACAATCTTCAGACCCGCCACCGCACGCTGCATCGCCAGCATGGTGGCATGCAAAATATTCAGGTCGTCGATTTCATGCGGTTCTGCGCGGCCCAGGCTCCAGGCCAACGCCTTTTCCTTGATCTCATCAAACAAGGCCAGTCGGCGCTTTTCGGAGAGTTTCTTCGAGTCATTCAACCCGACAATCGGACGCGCGGGATCGAGGATCACCGCTGCAGTTACCACGGCCCCCACTAACGGACCACGCCCGACTTCATCTACACCCGCCACAAGGTGGGTGTGGGGATAAATAAATTCCATTATTTCGCTAACTCCAGCACCGCTTCTGCCGCTTGCTCATCGGCGTTACAGCGGATCTGCAAATGCAGTTCGCGGAACGTATCGTGCATCTGATGGCTGGTCTTACCGTTTGCCAACAGCGGCAGCAGTGCATCCGCCAATGCTTGCGGTTGACACTCATCCTGCAACAGCTCTTTCACCAGCTCGCGGCCAGCAAGCAGGTTGGGCAGTGAAACATACGCTGTTTTCACCAAACGTTGTGCGAGCCAGAAGGTGAAAGGCTTCATACGATAGCCTACAACCATTGGGCATTTCGCCAGCATACATTCTAACGCCGCCGTGCCGGAGGCAAGCAGCGCGGCGTCGCTCGCAATCATCGCTTCACGGCCTTTCCCATCCAGCAGGTGCACATGAAGATCCGGCGCGATTTCAGCTTTGATACGTTCAAACTGCTCGCGACGTTTGGCATTCACCAGCGGCACGACCACTTCAAGGTCAGGATAAGTCTGGCGGAGAATTTGCGCCGTTTTCAGGAAATCAGCACTCAGCATCTCAACTTCTGCACCACGGCTTCCTGGCAGCAGTGCCAGGCAGTGAGCATCATGTGGGATACCCAGTTCGTCACGGGCCGCATTTTTATCGGGATCCAGCGGCATCGCATCTGCCATGGTATGACCGATAAAACGGCACGGAACATTAAACTTGTCGTAAAACGCTTTTTCGAAAGGCAGGAAAGCCAGTACCAGATTGGTAGACCGCCCGATTTTGAAAACACGTTTCTGTCGCCACGCCCACACAGACGGACTGACGTAGTGAATGGTTTTAATGCCCTGCTTTTTCAGATTCCCTTCAAGGGTAATGTTGAAATCGGGCGCATCGATACCGACAAATACATCGGGTTTGAGGTCGGTAAAACGGCGGGTGAGATCGGCACGAATATGCAGCAAGCGGCGTAGGCGACCCAGCACCTCAACGATGCCCATCACGGCCAACTCTTCCATTTCATACCAAGCTTCACAGCCTTCTGCCTGCATCAGCGGGCCTGCAACGCCAACAAAGCGTGCATTAGGTACGCGAGCCTTAAGCGCGCGGATAAGACCAGCACCAAGAATATCGCCGGAGGTTTCTCCGGCGACCAGGGCAATCGTAAGCGGACGACTGTGGATCATTAACGAATCAGACCACGCGTGGAACGTTCAAAGAACTCCATGAACGCATTCACTTCAGGGTACTTATTCGCCAGCTCGGCAATTTCCGGCTTCGCCTCTTCCAGCGTTTTACCGCTACGGTACAACAATTTGTACGCGTTACGGATGGCTGTAATCGCTTCGCGGCTAAAGCCACGACGCTTAAGGCCTTCGATATTCACGCCAAATGGCGTGGCATGGTTACCCTGCGCAATCACATAAGGTGGGACGTCCTGCGCCACACCAGAGCACCCGCCGACCATCACATGCGCACCTATGATGCAGAACTGATGGACTGCGGTCATGCCGCCAATGATTGCGAAATCATCAACCGATACGTGTCCTGCCAGCGTTGCATTGTTGGCAAGAATACAGCGGTCACCCACGGTACAGTCGTGCGCAATGTGCGCATTAACCATAAACAGGTTATCGCTGCCTACCTTCGTCAACCCACCACCCTGTACTGTTCCACGATGAATGGTGACGCTTTCGCGAATACGGTTACGATCGCCGATTTCCAAACGGGTCGACTCACCAGCATACTTAAGATCCTGGTTTACTTCGCCGATGGAGGCGAACTGATAGATCTCGTTGTTGCAGCCAATGGTCGTATGACCATTCACGACAACGTGAGACTTCAGTACTGTACCCTCACCAATTTCGACATGGGGTCCAACAATACAAAATGGGCCAATGTGAACGTTAGCACCAATGATGGCACCCACTTCCACAATAGCACTAGGATGAATAAAGGCAGATTTATCAATCACGTATCAGGACTCCCGGCTTCTCGCGCACATCATAGTCGCTTCGCAAACAACTTTGCCGTCAACCGTAGCTACGCCTTTGAAGCGAGTCAGGCCGCGACGCGTTTTTTCAAAAGTGACTTCCATGATCATTTGATCACCAGGCACGACCGGACGCTTGAAGCGCGCTTCATCGATACCCGCGAAGTAATAGAGTTCACCCGGCTCCAGTTTACCTACGCTTTTAAACGCAAGAATACCGGTAGCCTGTGCCATTGCTTCCAGGATCAACACACCCGGGAAGATTGGCTTACCAGGGAAATGTCCCTGGAAGAACGGTTCGTTAACGGAAACATTTTTCACTGCGCGCAGAAAACGACCTTCTTCAAAATCCAGCACACGATCTACCAGTAAAAACGGGTAGCGGTGCGGCAGAAGTTCTAAAATCTCTTCAATATGCAGAGTATGAGTGTCAGTAGTCAAAATACTCTTCCTGTCAAATGTACTAAGTAGCAATAATAACACGGCCTGCCGGTTTATAAAAAAGCCGACAGGCCGAGAAATTTAGCGTTAAACGGATGAACGCTTAGTCTTGTTGATCGATTTTGCGCTCAATCGCTTTGAGTCGCTTGCTCATATCATCAATATTCATCACCAGAGCAGCTGTTTTACGCCATACCTTGTTCGGTTGCAGCGGAATGCCAGAGGAATAAACGCCCGGCTCAGTGATAGGACGCATAACCATGCCCATGCCTGTCACCGTCACCTTGTCGCATATTTCCATATGACCATTGATCACGCTTGCGCCGCCAATCATGCAATAACGGCCAATTTTCAGGCTGCCCGCCATGATAACGCCGCCCGCAACTGCGGTATTGTCGCCAATCACAACGTTATGTGCAATCTGACACTGGTTATCGATGATAACACCATTACCAATAATGGTGTCGTCGAGCGCACCGCGGTCAATGGTAGTACAGGCGCCGATCTCAACACGATCGCCGATAATTACGCGACCAAGCTGCGGGATCTTAACCCAATTACCACGATCGTTTGCGTAGCCGAAGCCGTCAGATCCAATCACTGTGCTGGATTGAATGAGGCAATTTTCACCGATTTCAACTTCATGGTACACGGAGACATTGGCCCATAAACGGGTCCCGGCACCGATTTTTGTCTGTTTTCCTACGAAGCAACCCGGGCCAATGACTACGTTATCGCCCAGAACAACGCCAGCCTCGATAACGGCATTCGCACCCACTGCCACGTTGTTGCCCAGCGTCGCCGTTGGATCGATTGCTGCACTGGCAGCAATGTTCTGCGCCGGCTGCGGCGTAGTATCAAGAATTTGGGCCATTCGCGCATACGTCAGGTAGGGATTTTTCACTACCAGTGCAGCACCTGCGGCAAACGGAAGATCGTCCTGCGTCAGAACCACGGCTGACGCCTGGCATTGAGCCAGATGTTCACGGTACTTAGGGCTTACCATGAAGGTGATAGTGCCAGCTTTAGCCGATTGCATGGACGCAACAGCGGTGATGACGATATCGCCATCACCGTGTAATTCTGCATCCAACTGCTGAGCTAAATCAGCCAGTCGAATTGAAGGCATTACTTATTTAACCTGTTTCAGAACGTCAGCGGTGATGTCTTTAACATCGCTACTGTTGTAAGCAACGGCGTTCGCATCAACAACCAGATCGATGCTCTGATCGGCAGCAACTGCTTTAACAGCAGACTGAATGCGAGTAACCAGCTTGCCACGTTCTTCGTTAGAACGACGCTGACGATCCTGCTCGAAAGCCTGCGCTTTCTGGGAGAACGTCTGGCGCTGAGCCATTACGTCTTTTTCCAGTTTGCTACGGTCGCTCGCTTTCATAGTAGAACCATCACGCTGCAGACGCTGCATTTTGGACTGAAGATCGTTTTCCATACCCTGCAGTTCGCTTGCACGGCCTTTAAATTCGTTTTCCAGAGTCGCAGAAACACCTGTTTTCTGTGCAACCTGCTGGAACAAATTACCCATGTTGACGATTGCAATTTTGTCTGCTGCCTGAGCAGAAGTTGCCATCG
This sequence comes from Enterobacter sp. UNJFSC 003, assembly GCF_036903355.1. Classification (NCBI taxonomy): domain Bacteria; kingdom Pseudomonadati; phylum Pseudomonadota; class Gammaproteobacteria; order Enterobacterales; family Enterobacteriaceae; genus Enterobacter; species Enterobacter sp. UNJFSC 003. The sequence continues at coordinate 361,851 of NZ_JBAKHK010000004.1, read as the reverse complement.
CTAAACCGAGACCTGCAGCTAATAACCACTTTTTCACAATTAACTCCTTACCATCCCATTAGCACCCGAAGGTACCGTTCTTTGCGTGGCAAGGCGATCGTGTTACCGATCGCCAATTGTCAGCGCTACACAGCTAACGCATTCCATTGCTGCGGATTATTACCATGTTTTACCAATGTTAAACTGGAATTGCTCCGACTTATCTCCATCATATTTCTTAAACGGCTGGGCGTAAGAGAAGACCAACGGCCCCAGCGGTGACATCCATTGTAATGCGATACCGGCAGACATGCGAATATTGCTCGGATCGCTGTAGTCAGGAACGCCTGCCGCGCGCATCTGAGCAGTATTCTGCCAGTTGGTATCCCACACAGTACCGGCATCCCAGAAGAAGGACGTACGGACTGAGTTCGCATATTTATCACTGATAAACGGCGTTGGCGTGATGAACTCAAGGCTGGCTACCGCCATCGCGTTACCACCTACTGCATCGTTAGAGCTACACACTTCGGAAGATGAAGACTTGTCGCAGTTGTCCTTATCGTTCCCACCGTAGTAAACCGCTTTCGGACCAATGTTATTGGACTGGAAGCCACGAACGGTACTTGAGCCACCCGCGTAGAAGTTCTCATAGAACGGTAATTCTTTACTGCCGATGCCGTCACCATAGCCCCAACGGGTACGACCCAGAACAACCCATTTATGATCGTCATCGACCGGGAAGTAAGAGGCTGTATCCAGCGTAACCTTGTAGAACTCGTTATCAGAGCCTGGAACAGTCACTTTACCGTTCAGGTTGACGCGAGAACCTTCCGTTGGGAAGTAACCACGGTCGAGGCGGTTATACGTCCAGCCGTAGTTAAAGGTGAAGTCATCCGCAGCGAAACCGTTGTTATCGCTGGAGGTGCTTGCTGACTGGCCGATAGAGTCCAGATAGCGCCACATCGCCACCTGCGGTTGCATATTGGACAGGTCGTTATGCACATAACCTAAACCAGCACGCAGGGTGTTGTATTCGTTAATCGGGAAGCCAAGCGTACCGTCTACACCGTAGCTCTTGTTGGTGTAGGAAGACAGGTCTGCGTCGTCTGCTTTGAAGTCGTTATAGAAGATACGACCGCCCAGGCTCACACCGTCAACGGTGAAGTATGGGTTGGTGACAGAAAACTCAGAGTAAGTCTGGTAGTCGTTTTTGGTACCGTTGATACCAACGGAGTAGCCCGTACCCAGCCAGTTATCCTGCTGAACGCCCACCTGGAAGCTCACGCCGCTTTCGGTACCGTAACCGACACCGAAGTTGAAGCTACCGGTGTTACGCTCTTTGACCTTATAAACGACATCAACCTGATCCGGGCTGCCGGGTACACGCTGGGTGTCGGTATCAACCGTTTCAAAGTAACCGAGACGGTTCAGACGCTCTTTACCTTGGTCAACGAGATCGCTACCTAACCATGCCCCTTCCATTTGACGCATTTCGCGACGCAGGACGGAGTCTTTGGAGGTGTCGTTACCTTCGAAGCGGATCTTACGTACGTAGAAACGGTTACCCGCATCAACGTTGACGTGAAGCTTAACGGTTTTATCAGCGTCGTTAATTTCTGGCTGAGTTTGTACGCGCGGATACGCATAACCATAGCGGCCGAGCAGCTTCTTAATGCTGTCTTCCATTTTGGTTACTTTAGAACCGCTATACAAATCGCCCGGCTGAATTTTGGTCAGCGATTCGATTTCAGCAGAATGCCCTGCCAGATTCCCGCTCACTTCAACACCAGAAAGCTTGTACTGATCGCCTTCAGTGATGTTTACCGTAATGTAGATCCCTTTTTTGTCAGGAGTCAGACTCACCTGCGTCGAATCGATGTTGAAACGAGCATAGCCGCGATCCAGATAGTAACTGCGCAGGGTTTCAAGATCGCCTGCCAGCTTCTGTTTCTGGTATTTACGATCGCCGACCACGTTCCACCACGGCACTTCGTCGCGCAACTGGAAGGTTGAGATCAGTTCGTCAGTGCTGAACGCGTGGTTCCCTACGATGTTGATCTGTTGGATCTTCGCAGAGACACCCTCCTGGAAGACCAGTTTCAGGTCTACACGGTTACGTGGCAGCGGAGTAACAACCGCTTTCACGCTGGCGCTGTACTTACCGACGCTGTAATAGAAATCTTCCAGACCTTTTTCAATGTCTGAAAGGGTTGTGCGGTCCAGAGATTCCCCCACACGAACACCGGATGCTTCAAGATTTTGCTTGAGCATGTCATCTTTCACCGATTTGTTGCCGGAGAAAGTGATACTGGCGATCGTTGGACGTTCTTTTACCTGAACCAGCAGCGTATCACCATCGCGCAGGACGCGAACGTCCTCAAAGTTGCCAGTGGCAAACAGGGCGCGGATGGTGTTACTGATGTCATCATCATTAACCGTATCGCCTGGGCGAACTGGCATACTGAGGAGGGCCGCACCAACGGCGACACGCTGAAGGCCTTCGAAATGAATATCTTTCACTACGAACCCGTCAGCACCGTATACGGTGGCGCTGCTAAACAGCAGCGACGCTATGAGCAACTTTTTCATCGCCATCGTTATTATGCGTTCTTCCTAACTAACTCTCTTACAACCGAGAGAAATCATTGAAAAGTGCAAGCCCCATTAACAGCACCAGCAAAATCGAGCCAATGCGATAACTAAAGTCTTGAACTCGCTCGGATACCGGTCCGCCTTTTAGCTTTTCAATCGCCAAAAACAGCAGATGACCCCCGTCTAGCACGGGAAGCGGGAACAGGTTGATTATCCCAAGGTTCACGCTAATGAGCGCGAGAAACATAAGATAGTAAATCACCCCGAATTCCGCTGACATCCCAGCCCCCTGAGCTATCGAAATTGGCCCACTGAGGTTGTTCAGTTTCACATCACCGGTTATCAATTTCCCCAACATGTTGACCGTTAGCTTCATCAATTGCCATGTCTTATCCGTGGCTTCAAGGATGGCGCTAAACGGCCCATACTGGCGTATTGTCTTGTACTCATCTGGCAGCGGGATCACTTTCGGCACTACACCAGCGAACCCTTCTGCCTTTTTGCCGCCCGATTTGGTATCCGGGGTAAGCGTCAGAGAAAGCGGACTCCCCTGCCTTTCAACTTCTAGCGCGAGCGACGTACCCGGATTATCGCGCACAAGAGTAACAAAGGTCATCCACTGTGTTAATGGTTGACCATCGACTTTAACGATCCTGTCGCCCGCTTGCAAACCTGCTTTGCTCGCTGCCGAGTTTGCCTGTACTTCGGCTAAAACCGGCTCTATCTGCGCGCTGCGCGGGCGAATACCCAATGCGGATACAGGATCTTCTTTGTCAGGCTCGAAACGCCAGTGGCGTAAATCCAGCACTTTGTCCTGCCGCTGGTCAGTACCAAACGGTGAAACGCTGATGGTGGTCTGCTTATCACCGATTTTGGAGACCAACTGCAGTCGCACGGCATCCCAATCAGGGGTTTCGATGCCATCAATCGCTTTAAGTTCCATCCCTGACGTAATTTGCGCACTCGCCGCGATAGAGTCAGGGGCAATCTCACCCACGACCGGACGCACGCCAGGTACGCCGATGATAAACACCAGCCAGTAGGCGAAAATAGCAAAGATGAAATTGGCTACCGGTCCGGCAGCAATGATGGCAGCACGTTGTCCAACGGTTTTGTTGTTGAACGCGCTGTGTCGAAGCTCAGGGGCCACAGGCTCGACACGTTCGTCGAGCATTTTAACGTAGCCCCCTAGCGGGATAAGGGCAATAACGAATTCGGTACCGCGCCGGTCAGTTCGCTTCCAGAGCGATTTACCAAAACCGATGGAGAATCGCTCTACGCGTACACCGCAGCGGCGAGCAACCCAGAAATGGCCAAATTCATGCACGGTAATCAGTACACCCAGTGCAACAATGAACGCCGCCAGATTCCAGAGAATGCTCAGCATAAAACCTTCCGTTAAATCGTCCCGAATACCAGTAAAAGCAGACATGCAAATACTGGGACTGCAGCCGTCAGGCTGTCAATACGGTCCAGTATCCCGCCGTGGCCTGGAATCAAATGACCACTGTCCTTTATCCCTGCTTCACGCTTGAACATACTTTCGGTTAAATCACCCAATACCGAAGCCAGTGCAGCAAAAATCGAGCACACCAGCAGTATCGACGGTGCGACATTGAGATCTGCCCAGACGCCATAGCCCCAAGAGATGATCGCCGCAGTAAACAGGCCGCCGATGAAACCTTGCCAGGTTTTGCCCGGAGAAACTTTCGGTGCCAGTTTATGTTTGCCGAACAGTTTACCAAACATATAGGCCCCAGAGTCAGCCCCCCAGACGAGAATCATCACATAAAGCAGCCAGAGCGCACCGCTATAGTGGTTTTCATCATAGTGCCAGGCGCGCAGCGCGAGCATACCCCAGAAAAAAGGAACAATTGTGAGCAGGCCAAAAATAAGGCGCAACACTTTTGAATTGCGCCATAGGGCTGCGGATCCTGGATAAAACAGAACCAGCACAAGGGCGGCAACCCACCAGACCAGCGAAACCCACAGGGAGCCGGCAACCAGCGGTTGATGAATATCATGGTGATATTCCGGTAAGGTAAACAGCATCAGAGCCAACAATAGGCCACAGAGCACCGCCAGCCATACCCGCTGTGTTCGTGAGGTAAAACCGCTAAATTGTCCCCACTCCCACGCGGCCAGCATACAGACCACCAGCGTGACAATAGCGAATCCCACCGGGGGCAGTAAAAACAGCGCCGCAATGACAATGGGTATTAATACAAAAGCGGAAATCAGGCGATACTTCAGCAAAAGCTACCCCCATCAGGCTTTGTCGCCACCAGGCTCGGTGCCGCCGAAACGACGCTCTCGATTGGCAAAGGCATGCAGCGCACCTTCAAAGTCTTGTTCATCAAAATCGGGCCAAAGAACATCCGTAAAGTAAAGTTCGGCATAGGCAATTTGCCAGAGCAAAAAGTTACTAATTCGATGTTCTCCCCCTGTCCTAATTACCAAATCCACAGGTGCCAGTTCATTCATGCAGATTTGCTGACCCAGCGCCTCTTCATCAATCTGGTCGGGTCTCAACAGCCCTTCCTGAACCTGTTCAGCCAGATGCCGAACGCCCTGGATAATGTCCCATCGCCCGCCGTAATTCGCCGCGATGTTCAGCGTCAGACCAGTATTATTTTCAGTCAGCGCTTCTGCTTTGCGAATCCGTTCCTGCAAACGTGAGTTAAAACGACTGGTTTCGCCAATAATACGCAAGCGGACATTGTGGCGGTGCAGGCTTTTTACTTCGCTGTCGAGCGCCCACACAAACAATTCCATCAACGCAGTCACTTCCTGCGGAGGTCGATTCCAGTTTTCACTGCTAAAAGCATAGAGCGTTAACGCATCAATGCCGTTGTTGGCGGCAAAAGAAACGGCGCGGCGAACAGATTTCGCCCCAGCTTTATGCCCAAAGGCTCGTATCTTCCCTTGTCTTTTCGCCCAGCGGCCGTTGCCATCCATGATGATTGCTACATGACGACAGCCATGCGCTGGCAAGTTTTCGCTCATTGGTTGATTCGCAGACAACATAACGCGTTTTTGGTCCCTGAAAAGGATTTAACGGTACTCAGGAATACTGAAGCCTATACGTAAAAAAGCCGTGTGAACCACGGCTTACCTGACCACATAAAGTCAAATACCTGCGATCAGGTGGCGCAGACTATATCACTGAAGCCCAACGCTAACAAATAGCACGACCACTAGTGCTTGCTTTATCACCAGCTTGCGAGACGTGTCACCTGTTTACGCGCGACAATTCGAGCCTGCGCGTCCACCGCCAGCACTTCTTCCACGCTTTGTGGTTCACGCAAATCCATCATCTCCAGTACCGATAAATTCAGTGGTGCAATATCGGTAAAGCGGATTTGCTGATTCAGAAATGCCTCAACGGTAACTTCATTGGCTGCATTGAGTGCCGTCGTCGCCGCCTGCCCCTGGTCAAAGGCATTCATTGCAAGTTTCAAACACGGGTAGCGGTCATAATCTGGCTCGCTAAACGTCAGTGAATTCAACTTACAAAAATCGAGCGGTTTCACCCCGGATTTCGCGCGATTTGGCCACGCCATTGCGTGCGCAATTGGCGTACGCATATCCGGTTCACCCAGCTGTGCCAGCACGCTGCCATCCTGATAGCGCACCATTGAATGAATCACAGACTGCGGGTGGATCAGCACTTCCATCTGTTTCGCCGACGCATTAAAGAGCCAGCGAGCTTCAATGTATTCCAGACCTTTGTTCATCATGGTGGCTGAATCGACGGAGATCTTACGTCCCATCGACCAGTTCGGATGCCGGCACGCCTGAGCTGGCGTCATTACACTCAGTTCAGACAGTGGCGTTTCACGGAACGGGCCACCTGACCCGGTGAGCAGAATCGACACTATGCCATTCTGCTCCAGGTCAGCGTACCCCAGGTTCTGCTGAAAAGGTTGCGGTAAACTCTGAAAAATCGCGTTGTGTTCGCTATCGACCGGCAAAAGGCGTGCGCCACGCTGCTTTACCGCCTCCATGAACAGCCTTCCACAGGTCACGAGCGACTCTTTGTTCGCCAGCAGGACATCTTTACCCGCATCGATCGCCGCAAGCGTCGGCAGAAGTCCCGCCGCCCCGACGATGGCAGCCATGACCTGATTGACCTCATCCAGTGCGGCCATATCACAGGCAGCCTGTTGCCCGCTTAGCACCTCAGTGTGACTGCCCTTCTCCTGCAGCAACGCTTTTACCTGACGGGCGCTCTCTTCGTCATCCATCACCGCATAGCGGGGCGTAAACTCCAGGCATTGCTCGACCATTCGCTGCACGTTCTTACCGGCCACCAGCGCCGTCACGGTATAGAGTTCAGGATTATGGCGTACAACGTCGAGAGTACTGCAACCGATAGAGCCGGTTGAGCCAAGGAGAGTTAAATGCTTCATGAGATGCCCGAAAAGTTAGACCAGAGAAAAGCAAAACGCCGCCAGCAAGACATTAAGTCCCTCTGAGCGGCGTTTATCAGTGTACGACAGAAATCAGAACTGCATCAGTTCCGCTTCTTTATCTGCCAGCGCCGCATCAATTTTCTTGATAGCTGCGTCAGTCATTTTCTGCACATCATCCTGGGAACGACGGTCATCATCTTCACTGATCTCTTTTTCTTTCAGCAGAGCTTTTACTTTATCGTTCGCGTCACGGCGTACGTTACGTACGGAAACACGACCCTGCTCAGCTTCACCGCGTACTACTTTGATCAGGTCTTTACGACGCTCTTCAGTCAGTGCAGGCAGTGGAACACGGATATCAGCACCCGCAGAGCTTGGGTTCAGACCGAGGTCAGATGCCATGATCGCTTTCTCAATTGCCGGGCTCATTGAACGATCGAATACGTTGATTTTCAGCGTACGGGTATCTTCTACGGTAACGCTCGCAAGCTGACGCAGTGGAGTTGGCGTGCCGTAGTATTCTACGATAATGCCATCCAGCAGGCTTGGTGAGGCACGGCCAGTACGGATTTTGCTGATTTGGTTTTTGAACGCTTCAACGCATTTATCCATGCGTACTTCAGCATCTTTTCTGATGTCGTTAATCACGTTACGGATCCTTGAAAACTTGTCTCAGGCAGACTATCCGCCAGCACAGCGCTACAGATGTGCTAAGTATAGTCGCGTTTAATTCATGACAACGCCAAAGGCGCGTCCGGGTAAGATACCACTACAAAATAAAGCGGAATCTTACCTCTATTTATCGCCGACGGAAATTATTCCGTGATCAAAGTGCCTTCTTTTTCGCCCATGACAACGCGACGCAGTGCGCCAGGTTTGTTCATGTTGAAGACACGAATCGGCAGTTTGTGGTCGCGAGCCAGCGTGAAGGCGGCAAGATCCATCACTTTCAGCTCTTTATCCAGCACTTCATTATAGGACAGCTGATCGTACATGGTCGCAGCAGGATCTTTTGCCGGGTCAGCAGTAAACACGCCATCCACTTTGGTCGCTTTCAGAACCACATCGGCTTCGATTTCGATACCGCGCAGGCAGGCTGCGGAATCGGTAGTAAAGAACGGGTTACCCGTACCGGCGGAGAGGATCACCACGCGGTTGTTGCGCAGCAGGCTGATGGCTTCTGCCCAGCTGTAGTTATCGCAAACGCCATTCAGTGGAATAGCGGACATCAGGCGGGCGTTCACATAGGCGCGATGAAGCGCATCACGCATCGCCAGGCCATTCATTACGGTTGCCAGCATCCCCATGTGGTCGCCCACAACGCGGTTCATCCCCGCTTTCGCCAGACCAGCACCACGGAAAAGGTTGCCACCGCCAATGACCACGCCAACCTGAATGCCCAGTTCGACAAGTTCTTTGATTTCCTGTGCCATACGGTCAAGGATGCTTGCGTCAATACCGAAGCCTTCCGTTCCCTGCAGCGCTTCGCCACTCAGCTTAAGCAGAATGCGTTTGTACACGGGTTTTGCATTGGTAGCCATGTTTCTTTCCTGAGACTGTCAACGATTAAGATGGGGTTAATTCTGGCGACATGTTATGCCGCAAACCAGCGCAGGGATACAGTAACCTGTCTGATTTTGTATGACGGGTGATAAAAAGAAGCCGCCCTCAGGCGGCTCCTTTTCAATCATTAAGACTGCTTGGACATTGCAGCAACTTCTGCTGCGAAGTCAGTCTCAACTTTCTCGATGCCTTCGCCCACTTCGAAGCGGATGAAGCCAGTTACGTCAGCATTGTGCTCTTTCAGCAGCTGAGCAACAGACTTGCTTGGATCCATGACGAAAGGCTGGCCAGTCAGAGAAACTTCGCCGGTGAATTTCTTCATGCGGCCTTCAACCATTTTCTCTGCGATTTCTTTTGGCTTTCCAGACTGCATCGCGATGTCCAGCTGAACCTGGTACTCTTTCTCTACCACTTCAGCAGACACGTCTTCTGGCTTAACGAATTCTGGCTTGCTTGCAGCGATGTGCATTGCCAGCTGTTTAACCAGCTCTTCGTCAGCGCCTTTAGCAGCAACCAGAACACCGATACGTGCGCCGTGCTGGTAAGAACCCAGAACGTCGCCTTCCAGGGAAGCAACGCGACGGATGTTGATGTTCTCACCGATTTTAGCAACCAGTGCAACACGTTCTTCTTCGAACTGAGCTTTCAGAACGTCAACGTCAGTGATTTTGCCCGCAACAGCTGCGTCCAGAACTTTGTTAGCAAATGCCTGGAAGCCGCCATCTTTAGCAACGAAGTCAGTCTGGCAGTTAACTTCCAGAATGATGCCGTAGTTGCCGTCGATTTTGGTGATGATCACGCCGTCAGCAGCAACGTTGCCTGCTTTCTTAGCTGCTTTGATCGCACCGGATTTACGCATGTTTTCGATTGCCAGCTCGATGTCGCCGTTCGCTTCAGTCAGCGCTTTTTTGCAATCCATCATGCCTGCGCCAGTACGCTCGCGCAGCTCTTTTACCAGGGATGCGGTAATTTCAGCCATTCTTAAATCCTCGGGAGATGTGAACTGCCCGGCCGGGAGCCAAACAGTATAAATTGAAAAAAGGGGCCGGTAATGGGCCCCTATTCATACACGGTACTAATAAGGGGTAAAACCTTATTATTCAGCTTCTACGAAGCTTTCTTCCGCTTGAGAAGCCAGATCCTGGGAACGGCCTTCACGAACGGTAGCAGCTACAGCACCCAGGTACAGGCTGATAGCACGGATTGCATCGTCGTTACCCGGGATAACGAAGTCAACACCGTCCGGATCGGAGTTGGTATCAACGATAGCAAATACCGGGATACCCAGGTTGTTAGCTTCTTTGATTGCGATGTGCTCGTGGTCTGCATCGATTACGAACAGCGCGTCTGGCAGGCCGCCCATATCTTTGATACCGCCCAGGCTGTTTTCCAGCTTGTCCAGTTCACGAGTACGCATCAGCGCTTCTTTCTTAGTCAGCTTGTCGAAAGTACCGTCCTGAGACTGAGTTTCCAGATCTTTCAGGCGTTTGATTGACTGACGAACGGTTTTCCAGTTGGTCAGCATGCCGCCCAACCAGCGATGGTTCACGAAGAACTGATCGCAGCTGTTAGCAGCTTCTTTCACAGCTTCGCTTGCAGCGCGTTTAGTACCAACCATCAGAATCTTACCTTTACGGGAAGAGATCTTGCTCAGCTCAGCCAGGGCTTCGTTGAACATTGGTACAGTTTTCTCAAGGTTGATGATGTGAACTTTGTTACGCGCGCCGAAGATGAAAGGCTTCATTTTCGGGTTCCAGTAACGGGTCTGGTGACCAAAGTGAACACCAGCCTTGAGCATGTCGCGCATGGAAACAGTTGCCATGTTTAAAACCTCTATATTAAAAGTTGGGGTTATGCCTCCACGTATCCCATATTACCGACCCCAAAGGGCACCCCGGAATATGTGCCGATACGTGTGTGTTGTTACACAAAGTGAGATTTGTCGCCTCCGTCCATTCTGTGCATATGAAATGGATCGGAAGTCCGGCGCGCTTTATACCACAAAACACGACCAGAAACCAACTGTTGTTGGCGGAGTGTGCCGTTAATGATTCTCAATTTGGCACGGGGTGCGCCTGACTGATACCATTGATGACACGTAAATAAGTATTGTCGAAAAATCGACACCGATGGACAGATTACATGGCTATCTCTATTAAGACACCTGAAGAAATTGAAAAGATGCGCGTCGCCGGTCGTCTGGCCGCGGAAGTGCTGGAAATGATCGAGCCCTTTGTTAAACCAGGCGTCAGCACTGGCGAACTGGATCGCATCTGTAACGACTATATTGTTAATGAGCAGCACGCGGTTTCCGCCTGCCTCGGCTACCACGGCTTCCCGAAATCCGTCTGCATCTCTATTAATGAAGTGGTTTGCCACGGCATTCCGGATGACGAGAAACTGCTGAAAGACGGCGACATCGTCAATATCGACGTCACCGTCATTAAAGACGAATATCACGGTGACACCTCTAAGATGTTCATCGTGGGCAAGCCAACGATCCTCGGCGAGCGTCTGTGCAAAGTCACGCAAGAGAGCCTTTACCTGGCGCTGAAGATGGTGAAACCAGGTATCCGTCTGCGCACTATCGGTGCCGCAATTCAGAAATTCGTCGAAGCGGAAGGTTTCTCTGTGGTTCGCGAATACTGCGGCCACGGCATTGGTCGTGTGTTCCATGAAGAACCTCAAGTGCTTCATTACGATGCGGATGACGGCGGCGTAGTACTGCAAAAAGGCATGACCTTCACAATCGAACCTATGGTTAACTCTGGCGATTACCGCATCCGTACCATGAAAGATGGCTGGACGGTGAAAACCAAAGACAGAAGCTTGTCTGCGCAGTACGAGCATACTATTGTGGTAACAGACAACGGCTGCGAAATTATGACGTTGCGCAAGGATGACACCATCCCGGCGATACTGACGAACATTGAGTGATAAAAAGCCGGCAAATGCCGGCTTTTTTAATGGCGATAGCTTTTTCTTATGGGTGGCACGCGATGAGTAATCTTTTACCCGAACAGTATGCTAACACAGCCCTCCCCACCCTCCCCGATCAGCCCGACAACCCGGGCGTCTGGCCACCGCACGAGCTAAAGTGTGCCGACATTAAGGCGCATATGGACGTTTTTCAACGCTGGCTGGGCAGCGCGTTTGACGCGGGGATTTCAGCCGAGCAGCTCATTGAAGCGCGTACCGAATTTATCGACCAGCTGCTGCAGCGCCTGTGGATTGACTACGGATTTGGGCAAATTAGCGACGTTGCGCTGGTCGCCGTCGGAGGCTACGGCCGCGGTGAGCTTCATCCGCTTTCCGATATCGACCTGCTGATCTTAAGCCGCAAGAAGCTGCCTGACGACCAGGCCCAGAAGATTGGCGAACTGCTGACGTTACTCTGGGATGTGAAGCTGGAAGTGGGCCACAGCGTGCGCACGCTTGAAGAGTGCCTGCTGGAAGGGTTATCTGACCTGACCGTCGCCACCAACCTGATTGAAACCCGTCTGCTGATTGGCGACGTCGCGCTGTTCCTGGAGCTGCAAAAACACATTTTCAGCGACGGCTTCTGGCCTTCCGAGAAGTTCTTTGCCGCCAAGGTCGAGGAGCAGAACCAGCGTCATCAGCGCTATCACGGCACCAGCTACAATCTCGAACCTGATATCAAAAGCAGTCCTGGCGGCCTGCGCGATATCCACACGCTGCAGTGGGTAGCTCGTCGCCACTTTGGCGCCACCTCAATGGATGAGATGGTTGGCTTTGGTTTCCTGACCGAGGCCGAGCGTAACGAGCTAAACGAATGTCTGCACCTGCTGTGGCGTATCCGCTTTGCCCTGCATCTGGAGGTGACGCGCTACGATAACCGCTTACTGTTCGACCGCCAGCTCAGCGTTGCCCAGCGCTTAAACTACCGCGGCGAAGGCAATGAGCCGGTCGAGCACATGATGAAGGATTTCTTCCGCGTCACCCGCCGCGTCACCGAACTGAACCAGATGTTGCTGCAGCTGTTCGACGAGGCGATTCTGGCACTGCCGGCCGACGAAAAACCGCGCCCGATTGATGACGAATTCCAACTGCGCGGTACGCTTATCGATCTGCGTGACGACACGCTGTTTATCCGCGAGCCGGAAGCGATCCTGCGGATGTTTTACACCATGGTGCGCAACAGCACGATCACCGGAATCTACTCCACCACCCTGCGTCATCTGCGCCACGCGCGTCGCCATTTGAGGCAACCGCTGTGCTATATCCCGGAAGCACGCTCGCTGTTTCTCAGCATGCTCCGCCACCCGGGCGCCGTTAGCCGCGGGTTGCTGCCAATGCACCGCCACAGCGTGCTCTGGGCCTATATGCCACAATGGTCGCATATCGTTGGGCAGATGCAGTTCGATCTTTTCCACGCGTACACCGTGGATGAACACACGATCCGCGTGATGCTGAAGCTGGAAAGCTTCGCCAAAGAAGAGACCCGCTCTCGCCATCCGCTCTGCGTGGAACTTTGGCCGCGCCTGGCCCATCCTGAGCTAATCCTGATTGCCGCCCTGTTCCATGACATCGCCAAAGGTCGCGGCGGTGACCACTCGGTGCTGGGCGCGCAGGACGTGCTTAAATTTGCCGAGCTGCACGGTCTTAACTCACGGGAAACGCAGCTCGTGGCCTGGCTGGTTCGTCATCACCTGCTGATGTCGGTCACCGCGCAGCGCCGTGATATACAGGATCCCGAAGTCATCAAGCAGTTCGCCGAAGAGGTCCAGACGGAGAACCGCCTGCGCTATCTGGTCTGTCTGACAGTGGCGGATATTTGTGCCACCAACGAGACGCTCTGGAACAGCTGGAAGCAAAGCCTGCTGCGCGAGCTGTATTTTGCCACCGAAAAACAGCTACGTCGCGGGATGCAAAACACGCCGGACATGCGCGAACGCGTGCGCCATCACCAGCTTCAGGCGCTGGCGCTACTGCGGATGGATAACATTGATGAAGAAGCGCTGCATCAGATTTGGGCACGCTGTCGCGCGAACTACTTCGTACGCCATAGCCCAAATCAGCTTGCCTGGCATGCACGTCATCTGCTCAAGCATGATTTGTCTCAGCCGATGATCCTGCTCAGCCCGCAGGCGACGCGCGGCGGTACGGAGATCTTCATCTGGAGCCCGGACCGGCCGTATCTCTTTGCCGCGGTCTGCGCCGAGCTGGACCGTCGAAACCTGAGCGTCCACGACGCGCAGATTTTTACCACCCGTGACGGTATGGCGATGGACACCTTTATCGTGCTGGAGCCGGACGGCAGCCCGCTGTCGTCGGACAGGCATGAAGGGATACGTTTTGGTCTGGAGCAGGCCATTACTCAGCACAGCTGGCAGCCACCGCAGCCGCGCCGTCAGCCGTCGAAATTACGCCACTTTATCGTCGATACCGAGGTCAATTTCCTGCCGACCCATACCGATCGTAAATCGTTCCTCGAGCTGATCGCGCTCGACCAACCCGGACTGCTCGCCCGCGTCGGCCAGGTGTTTGCCGATCTGGGAATTTCGCTTCATGGCGCCAGAATTACAACCATTGGTGAACGAGTAGAAGATTTATTTATAATCGCGACTGCCGACCGGCGTGCTCTTAATAATGACCTGCAACTTGAGGTACAACAACGGTTGACAGCAGCCCTCAATCCAAACGATAAAGGGTGACGTGTTTTTTAGTGAAATGGAAAGAGTAAACAATGCAGCAGTTACAGAACGTTATTGAGTCCGCTTTTGAGCGTCGCGCCGAGATCACCCCGGCAAATGTGGATACCGTGACGCGTGAAGCGGTAAACCAGGTTATTTCCCTGCTGGATTCCGGCGCGCTGCGCGTGGCAGAAAAAATCGACGGTCAGTGGGTCACTCATCAATGGCTGAAGAAAGCCGTGCTGCTCTCTTTCCGTATTAACGATAACCAGGTTATCGACGGAGCAGAAAGCCGCTACTTCGATAAAGTGCCAATGAAATTCGCTGATTACGACGAAGCACGTTTCCAGAAAGAAGGCTTCCGTGTGGTACCACCAGCAGCGGTTCGCCAGGGCGCATTTATCGCGCGAAATACCGTTCTGATGCCTTCCTACGTGAACATCGGTGCTTACGTTGACGAAGGCACCATGGTGGATACCTGGGCAACCGTCGGTTCTTGCGCGCAGATCGGTAAAAACGTTCACCTCTCAGGCGGCGTCGGCATCGGCGGCGTACTGGAGCCGCTGCAGGCTAACCCAACCATCATCGAAGACAACTGCTTCATCGGCGCACGTTCTGAAGTGGTAGAAGGGGTGATCGTAGAAGAAGGCTCCGTCATCTCTATGGGCGTTTATATCGGCCAGAGCACCCGTATTTACGATCGCGAAACCGGTGAAGTCCATTACGGTCGCGTGCCAGCCGGTTCCGTTGTTGTTTCTGGCAACCTGCCGTCTAAAGATGGCAAATACAGCCTCTACTGTGCGGTTATCGTGAAGAAAGTGGATGCGAAAACCCGCGGTAAAGTCGGTATCAACGAACTGCTGCGCACCATCGATTAATCAGGTATAACAAAAAGCGGGGGCAACCCCGCTTTTTTTGTATCTGAGGGTGGCGAAAATAGATTTTTTCGTTAATTATTCAAAGGTTATGTTGAGATCAAGGGTACCGCTATGTACGATAATCTGAAAAGTCTGGGCATTACCAATCCTGATGAAATCGATCGTTACAGCCTTCGCCAGGAAGCTAATAACGACATTTTAAAAATCTATTTTCACAAGGACAAAGGAGAGTTTTTCGCCAAGAGCGTGAAGTTTAAATACCCACGCCAGCGTAAGACCGTCGTTGCTGACGGTGTAGGACAGGGATACAAAGAAGTACAGGAAATCAGCCCTAACCTGCGCTATGTGATCGATGAACTCGATCAGATCTGTCAGCGCGATCGCACCGAAGTCGATCTCAAACGTAAGATCCTTGATGACCTGCGTCATCTGGAAAGCGTTGTCACCCACAAGATCAGCGAGATAGAAGCGGATCTTGAGAAGTTAACGCGAAAATAAAAGCAAAACGGCAATCTTTGATTGCCGTTTTTAGCGTTTGCGCCCTCTCCCTCAGAAAGCGTGTGGAACCCTCACCTCTGCTCGTCCAGCTGCAGCGCCACATACAGCAGTAGCCTGTCGTCGAAATTTCCCAAATCCAACCCCGTCAGTTCTGAGATCCGATTAAGCCGATACTCCAACGTGTTACGGTGTATGAACAGCGCTTTTGAGGTTGCCAGCGGCTGCACGTTGTGGCGAAACCACGCCTGTAACGTGCGACGCAACAGGCCGTTGTTGTCCATAGCCTTCAGGCGCACTAGCGGACGCGCCAGCTCGTTTGCCTGCCAGCCACCACGCAGGCTATCGAGGAGCACCGGAAGCATGAGATCCTGATAGAAGTAACTGCGGCTTTCCGGCATGCGCTGCTTGCCCACCATCATCGTGGTGCGCGCCGTACGCCAGGAACGGGCGATACTGCCTGGCCCGGTAAAGTAATTGCCGAGGGCGACGCGAAAACGAAGCTGGCCGTTCTCTTTCATTCGCGCGATCAGCTGATCCACACGACGACGATGATCTTCGGCGTCCCAGCGACCAAACGGGTTGAGCGCGGGTTTGAGCACCACCATTTCCGTCAGAGAGACAATCGCCACCAGATTGTTACGCTCCGGCGTCGCCAGCGCATTTTGCAATTGCTGCAGCTCGGCCATTGCGCTATCCACGCCCAGTTGCCCGCTGTCCACCTCAATCACCGCCACCACGCGCGGCTGATTCAGATCGATGCCCAGACGCTGTGCCCATTCGCTCAGCGCGGGCGTGTGTTCCTCGGCCTGAATCAGGTTCATCACCAGTTCTTCACGCAAACGGCTGTCCTGCGCCAACAGGTGCATCAGACGCGATTGTTCCAGCATCATCTCTGCCGTCATACAAACCAGTTCACCGTACTTACGCAGAGATTCAGGCTCGCCGGTCAGACCGATAACCCCGACAATCTCCCCTTCCAGACGCAGCGGTAAATTGATGCCCTGACGAACGCCATGAAGATGCTTTGCTACCGCATCATCGATATCTACCACGCGGCCCTGAGAAAGCACCAGTAACGCCCCTTCGTGCAATTCCCCAATGCGCTCACGATCGCCGCTACCAATAATGCGCCCACGGGCATCCATTACGTTGATATTGGTATCGATGATGCGCATGGTGCGCGCCACGATATCCTGCGCCATTTTGGTATCAAGATGCCAGCCAGCCATGTAACCCTCCCGTGAGCAGAGCTCAAGCATAGGGGAGTTCCTTTACGACCGCATTGTGCGGATGCACAAAGTCAGGGGGGAGAAGTATGGACTTGTGGGAAAGGTCACAGAAACGAGAAAAGCCCCTGCGTAGAACACGCAGGGGCTTGGGGATTACTGCATCAGCAGGTAAATGGAAGAGTCACCACGCTGAATATTCAGCGCCAGCACAGAAGGTTTGCTGTCGAGAATTTTGCGCAGTTCAGCGATGTTTTTCACCGGCTGCTGGTTCGCACCCATGATGACATCACCTTTCTTCAGGCCGATACGGGCAGCCGGGCTGTTCGCCTTCACATTGTTGACCACCACGCCTTTATCAGCGCCCTTGTTGCTCATCTCAGCGCCTTCAATACCGCTAAAGATAGTGCTGGAATCAACCTGATTCTGGCTGCTCTGCTGCAGTTCCAGAGTCACATTAACGGCCTTACCATCACGCAGCAGGCCGAGGGTAACTTTGCTGCCAATTGGCATGGAACCCACTTCGGCACGCAGGGCGGCAAAGCTGCTGATAGGCTTACCGTTCAGGGAGGTAATCACATCACCTGCTTTAATGCCCGCTTTCGCCGCAGAGGAGTTCGGCATAACCTGGCTGACGAACGCGCCGCGCTGGGCGTCAACTTTCATCGCTTTCGCCAGTTCAGAGTTCAGTTCGGTACCCAGGATCCCCAGCTCGCCGCGTTTTACCTGGCCATACTGCACCATCTGTGCGGTCAGGTTTTTCACCATATTACTTGGGATAGCAAAACCGATACCGATGTTGCCACCGTCTGGGGCCAGGATCGCGGTGTTGATACCAATCAGTTCACCGTTCAGGTTCACCAGCGCACCGCCGGAGTTACCACGGTTAATGGCTGCATCCGTCTGGATAAAGTTTTCATAGTTCTCTGCGTTCAGGCCGCTACGACCCAGCGCGGAGACGATACCCGAGGTCACGGTTTCACCCAGACCGAACGGGTTGCCGATGGCCACGGTGTAGTCACCGACGCGCAGCGCGTCAGAATCGGCAATCTTAATCGCCGTCAGGTTTTTAGGATCCTGAATTTGGATCAGCGCGATATCAGAGCGCGGATCTTTACCCACCACTTTGGCGTCAAATTTACGCCCATCGCTCAGCTGAACTTTAATGGTACTGGCGTTATCCACAACGTGGTTGTTCGTCACCACGTAGCCTTTGGCCGCATCAATGATTACGCCAGAACCCAGCGCCATAAATTTCTGCTGCTGGCCGCCGCCGTTGCCGCCCTGGCTGTCATCCCCTGCGCCACCGCCCTGACAGAACGGAGAACTCTGGAATGGCGAACCGTCCTGGCAGAATGGCGAGTTGTCACCGAAGAACTGCTGGAAGTTACGCGGCATACGCGGCGTGTTGACGGTCGTGCTGCCCTCAACGTTGATACTTACCACCGATGGCATCACCTTTTCGAGCATCGGTGCCAGGCTTGGCATCTGCTGCGCGGTTGCTGCCGACGACGCGGTCTCAGCTGCAGTAGCCGTCAGAGGAGACAGCGCTAAACCTAAACTCAGAGCCAGTGCACTCATTGCTAATGTGGTTTTTTTCATGTTTCTCAATCTCGATTTACCCAATAACGCAAAATTGCTGTGTAACTCAGATTCATTTTATACCGCTTAGTTCCGGGATTAAGTTTATGGAAAAAGTAAAAATTTATTGGCCGTCTTTACAAAACTCCGGATTTATTCAACGGCCATAAGTTTGCGGTATTCATCCCAGGCATACAAATCTGTCATGCCGCTGATATAGTCCTGGATAAGACGGCAGCGATAATAATATTCCATCACCGGCCATTGAGCCGATTTCCGATCCAGCTTGCTGATGGCTTCGACATAAGCAAGGCGGTGGCGGGTGGAGAGTTTCTGGTAGAGCCGTGATTCGATGGGTAACCGTCGCACGCGTTCTTTTTCTACCAGCTCGCTGAACTCATCGAGCGATAATTGCAGCAGCGGACGATAAATTTCCAGTAAGCCACTGATAACCCGGTATCCCTGAAGCTCCAACTGTTCAACATCCGGATGGCTAAACACATGGCGCATCGCAACATGTTTATAAAGTTCAAGGAGCTGGCTGAAGCTGCTTTCATCTTCCAGCAGTGCATGATTGAATTCCCCGCTAAAGATCGTCGGCAAATTATCAATAAAGCGCGATGCCGCATAGGGCACCAGTTTATTTAATGTATTGACCCGTAAATACATAAAGAACTGATCTTCCGTACTGCGGCTTAATGTATTTGAACGTGATTTTTCCCAGGCATTTTCGACGACTTGAGAAAATAGCGATCCTTTTTCATGCTTACCCCAAGCCTCATAAAGATGCTGATACAGCTCCTCGACGCTGAATATTCTTTTCTCAACGGCGTCTTCCAGGTCGGCTACACAATAGGAAATATCGTCAGCGGCTTCCATAATCCACGTGAGCGGGAAGCGGCCGTTTGGCGTCAATGAAAGTTCTTTACGTAAACGCTCAATATAGACCTCTTCGGAGAGATAATACCCGGGCTTTTTCATCAAATAACTGTGTGAGGCGGGCACTTCACCCATCCACCAGGCTGGTCGCGTATATTTGAGGATGCAGCCCACCTGTGCCCAGGTCAGGTTCATCCGCATCAGGGAATGAACCAACCTGATTCCCTGTGCATTTCCCTCGAAATGACAGAGATCCTGGCGCACTTTACGCCGCACATCGTTCACCCCTTCTTCGCCCTCGCGCAGACGTAAATCCCGCACCACGCAGCGGTCATCGCTAAGCGGCTGGCTTATCGCATCCGACGGAAAAAGCCGCTGTTTGAACCAGTCGTTGATCGCTGCCTCGCCAAAATGGCCAAAAGGCGGGTTACCGATGTCGTGCATCAGGCAAGCCATCTCAACGATGCTCTCAAAAGGCCCGGTCAGTTCATCAAGGCCATAGGTTTCCAGCAGCCGTTGTTCTTTAAGTCGGCTCAAAATCTCTTTGGCAATATAGCGCCCCACCTGCTGCACTTCCATCGAGTGGGTTAAGCGTGTGCGCACCGCGGCGTTACGTTCAAGCGGGAAGACCTGGGTCTTCTGCTGTAAGCGACGGATAGCCGGCGAGTTAATAATACGCCCACGATCGCTTTCGAAAATACGCAGGATCTCATGTTCGCTTTTGTCACCCTGCGGCGACCGGAAACGTCGATGCCAGTTAATTTTGATGCGAAAATCGATCTGCGCCATGTGCTCCCCCGCGTGAGAAATGCGCTTCCACTAAAGCCCATGATAGACTATGCATCTTAACAAGGCACATCGCGAGTAAATCTATGAAAATCGGCATTATTGGTGCAATGGAAGAAGAAGTTACGCTGCTGCGTGACAAAATTGAGAACCGTCAGACCCTCTCTCTTGGTGGTTGTGAAATCTATACCGGCCAACTGAACGGCGTTGAGGTTGCTCTGCTGAAATCTGGCATCGGTAAAGTTGCCGCAGCGCTGGGCGCAACACTGTTACTTGAGCGCTGCAAGCCGGACGTGGTTATCAATACCGGCTCTGCGGGTGGTCTTGCGCCGACGCTGAAAGTGGGTGATATCGTGGTCTCTGACGAAGCGCGTTATCACGATGCCGACGTTACCGCATTTGGCTACGAATACGGCCAGCTTCCGGGTTGCCCGGCCGGGTTTAAAGCCGACGATAAGCTGATTGCGGCAGCAGAAACCTGTATCGCAGAGCTGAACCTCAACGCGGTGCGCGGCCTGATAGTGAGCGGCGATGCCTTCATCAATGGCTCTGTCGGCCTGGCAAAAATTCGACATAACTTCCCGCAGGCGGTTGCCGTTGAGATGGAAGCCACCGCGATTGCGCATGTTTGCCACAATTTCAACGTCCCGTTCGTGGTGGTTCGCGCCATTTCTGACGTGGCCGACCAACAGTCGCACCTGAGTTTTGACGAGTTCCTGACCGTTGCGGCAAAACAGTCCACCGTGATGGTGGAACGCCTGGTGCAGAATCTGGCTCGTGGCTAACCATACCTTCAGGGCGCTGGCCGCCCTGTTTCTGCTCGCCCCGGCATGGCTTCTTGCTGCGTCGAGGGTAATCACCCTCTCCCCTGCCAACACCGAACTGGCGTTCGCCGCCGGGATCACCCCGATTGGCGTGAGCAGCTTTTCAGATTATCCCCCGCAGGCTTCGGGTATTGAGCAGGTAGCGACCTGGCAAGGAATGAACATTGAGCGGATCGTGGCGCTCAAGCCCGATCTCGTGCTGGCCTGGCGCGGCGGTAATGCCGAACGACAGGTCAACCAGCTGACCTCACTTGGGATCAAAGTGATGTGGGTCGATGCTGTGAGCATCGAGCAAGTTGCGCAGGCGCTTCGTGCTCTGGCACCTTACAGCCCTACGCCGAAAAAAGCCGAGGCCGCGGCAAATCAGCTGCTCAGCGACTATGCAGCGTTAAAAGCCAAATACGACACTTCCACAAAAAAACGCATCTTCCTGCAGTTTGGCAGCCAGCCGCTGTTCACCACCGGTAAGGGCTCGATTCAGAATCAGGTGCTTGAAGTCTGTGGCGGCGAGAACATCTTTGCCGCCAGCCGTGTGCCGTGGCCGCAGGTGAGTCGAGAACAGGTTTTGGCCCGCCAGCCCCAGGCCATTGTAGTGGTCGGAAATGCGAGCGAGATTCCTAAAATTGAACAATTCTGGCAACGTCAGCTCAAAATTCCGGTGATAGCGCTTAACGGCGACTGGTTTGAACGCGCCAGCCCGCGTATTATCCTCGCCGCAAAACAACTCTGTGCCGCGCTGGCAGAGAGTCACTAACATAGATACATACTTTTCGAGGATTTAACGATGCTCGTCTATTGGCTGGATATTCTTGGCACAGCCGTTTTTGCTATCTCCGGCGTATTGCTCGCGGGAAAACTACGCATGGATCCTTTTGGCGTACTGGTGCTTGGCGTTGTGACCGCGGTTGGCGGTGGTACGATCCGCGATATGGCGCTGGCAAATGGCCCGGTATTTTGGGTAAAAGATCCGACCGATCTGGTGGTGGCGATGGTCACCTGCCTGTTAACCATCGCGCTGGTTCGCCAGCCACGCAGATTACCAAAATGGATACTTCCGGTGCTGGATGCGGTCGGTCTGGCCGTGTTTGTCGGTATTGGGGTGAATAAAGCCTTTAATGCGGGTACGGGCCCCATGGTAGCAATCTGCATGGGCGTTCTAACCGGCGTGGGCGGCGGGATTATTCGCGATATTCTGGCGCGCGAAATACCAATGATCCTGCGAACCGAAATCTACGCAACGGCCTGTATCGTTGGCGGAATTGTTCACGCCACGGCGTACTACACCTTTGCTATCCCGTTAGAAAATGCAGCGATGCTGGGAATGGTGGTGACGCTGGGGATCCGCTTAGCGGCAATACGCTGGCATCTTAAGCTGCCGACGTTTGCGCTAGATGAGAATGGCAGATAAACGCAAAACGGTAGCCACCAGGCTACCGTTTTGCGTGTTTTCGCCCTCTCCCTGTGGGAGAGCGCGCGGTGAGGGCATCAGCCCGCACTCTGTCAGATGCTGAACGAAGAACCACACCCGCAGGTGCTTGTCGCGTTCGGGTTGGTCACCACAAAGCGTGAACCTTCCAGACCTTCGCTGTAGTCAACCGCACCGCCCACCAGATATTGCAGGCTCATCGGGTCAACCACCAGCGCGACGCCCTGCTTCTCGATAGTCATGTCACCATCGTTAACCTGGTCGTCAAAGGTAAAACCATACTGGAAGCCGCTGCAGCCGCCACCGGTAATATATACGCGCAGTTTCAGATCCGGATTGTCTTCGTCGGCAATCAGGGTTTTCACTTTGTTGGCTGCTGCTTCGGTAAATTCCAGCGGCAACGCTACGTCATCACTCATCTTATGCTCCCATGAATACTGCTTACTGCTATTGGGTAAAAATCACCCAATTCTTATTTTCATTATCTAATACCCTGGTAATTCATTCAAGTATTCTGCGTCGAGGCCTGCTCAGCCTCTTGTTTCGCCAGGGTACGGGCAAGAATGGTGGAGTATAGCGGTTTTCCACCCAGGAATTGGGCTAATAGTGTCGCGCCGAGACAGGTAATGATCATTGGCAAAATGAGCTGGTAATTATCGGTCATCTCCAGAACCAGCACGATCCCGGTCAACGGCGCACGCAGGGATGCGGCAAGCAACGCCCCCATTCCGGCAATGGCAAAGGTCCCTGCCTCAAGGTGATATGCGGGGAATCCCGATTCCGCTGCCATACCAAAGGCGGTACCCAGCAGCGTACCCAGCGCCAGCATCGGAGCGAAAATGCCCCCCGGCGCGCCGGAAGAAAAACAGAGCACCGTGGTGATCACTCGCGAAACAAACAGAAACAGCAGCAGGCCAACGCTGAAATTGCCCGCCGCCGCGATAGGGATCAACCCAAAGCCGCCGCCCGCCGCATTAGGTTCAATCAGGCCAATAATGCCGCACATCCCGCCCAGTAAGCCCCCCACCAGCACCCATCTGGTGGTGTTTCCGCCGTGGATGCGCTGGAACATATCCTGAGCGCGTAGGATCAGAGTATTAAAGAGCGGGCCGACCACACCAAAAATCATGCCGAGGATCAGATACAGCCACAGCGTATTCACCGGTGCGTTAGTGAGTTTTCCCACCTCAATCACCGCCCCCTCGCCGTTGAAAATGCGAAAGACAATGCTCGACATAATAACGCCGGTAAATACCGCTTTTATGGAGATCAGGTTATAGCGAAACTGCGCGCGCATTTCCTCAATGATAAACAGGATCCCCGCCAGCGGCGCATTAAACGCGGCGGAGAGGCCCGCTGCGGCACCGGTGGCCAGCAAGGTATGCCGAGCTTCGGCGCTTCGCATTCGAAACAGATCGCCGACCATGCGCCCGATGTTGCCGCCCAACTGAACGGTTGGTCCTTCTCGCCCGAGCACCATTCCGGCACCGAGCGTTCCCATGCCGCCGATAAATTTAACCGGGATGACCCGCCACCAGCGCACGGGGCGTAACTCTTCAAGCGCCCCTTCAATTTCTGGAATACCTGATCCGCCGGCTTCTGGTGCGAACTTACGCACCAGAAAATAGCCCACCATCGCTAACAGCGCCGATAAGCCAAACGCCGACACCCAGACCAGCCATCCACGATCGGCGAAGCCCGCAATAGTGCCAATACGCCAGTTCAGCACGGCGTTGACTGCTTTTTCGAATGCGATACCCACCAGCCCGGCCACGCTCCCCACCACGGCGGCAGCCAGCAAGATAGCCAGCGGCGTTTTATCGCGGTTGAGCAGTCGTCGGATGCTGATACGGTGCTGCGCGCGGGTAAATTGTTGTTCTTCAAAAGACGGAGAGTTTGCTTTCATTACCTGTTCTTTTTCGTCATACAAATCGCTAGCGGGATTTTACCAGACACACCTTCTGTAGATCACTTAGAATAGCCCCCTTAACTTATTTCTACGAATCAGGAACGACGCCATGAGCAAGTCTGAAAACCTCTACAGTGCAGCCCGCGAACTTATTCCAGGCGGCGTTAACTCGCCCGTTCGCGCCTTTACCGGCGTAGGTGGAACGCCGCTGTTCATTGAACGCGCTGACGGCGCGTACCTGTTTGATGTCGACGGCAAAGCCTATATCGATTATGTCGGCTCCTGGGGTCCAATGGTGCTGGGTCATAACCACCCGGCTATCCGTAATGCGGTAATTGAAGCGGCACAGCGCGGTCTGAGCTTCGGCGCGCCAACCGAAATGGAAGTCAACATGGCGGCGCTGGTCACCGAACTGGTTCCTACCATGGACATGGTGCGTATGGTGAACTCCGGTACGGAAGCCACCATGAGCGCTATCCGTCTGGCGCGCGGGTTTACCGGTCGCGACAAAATCATCAAGTTTGAAGGCTGCTACCACGGCCATGCCGACTGCCTGCTGGTAAAAGCGGGTTCCGGCGCGCTGACCCTCGGCCAGCCGAACTCCCCGGGCGTCCCTGCCGACTTCGCCAAACACACCCTGACCTGCACCTATAACGATCTCGATACCGTCCGCGCGGCCTTCGAGCAGTATCCGCAGGAGATTGCGTGCATCATCGTTGAGCCGGTTGCGGGCAACATGAACTGCATTCCACCACAGCCAGAATTCCTGCCGGGCCTGCGCGCGCTGTGCGATGAATTCGGCGCCCTGCTGATTATCGACGAAGTGATGACCGGCTTCCGCGTGGCGCTGGCAGGCGCGCAGTCTTACTACGACGTTGAGCCGGATCTGACCTGTCTGGGTAAAATCATCGGCGGTGGTATGCCGGTCGGTGCCTTTGGTGGCCGTAAGGATGTGATGGAAGCGCTGGCCCCCACCGGCCCGGTTTACCAGGCGGGTACGCTTTCCGGCAACCCGATTGCCATGGCAGCGGGTTATGCCTGTCTGACCGAAGTGGCGCAGCCGGGTATTCATGAAACCCTGACCAGCCTGACCACGCAGCTGGCAAACGGTCTGCTTGACGCGGCCAGGGACGCGGGTATTCCGCTGGTCGTTAATCACGTGGGTGGGATGTTCGGGATTTTCTTCACCGATGCGAAAACCGTGACCTGCTATCAGGACGTGGTGAAGTGCGACGTTGAACGCTTCAAACGCTTCTTCCACCTGATGCTGGAAGAAGGCGTCTACCTGGCACCGTCAGCGTTTGAAGCGGGCTTTATGTCCGTGGCGCACAGCGAAGAAGATATCAATAACACCATCGACGCGGCGCGTAAGGTGTTTGCGAAGCTGTAAGATGTGCGGCTTGATGCCCTCACCCCAACCCTCTCCCACGGGGAGAGGGAGCAAACACTAAAACGGCAATCAAAGGATTGCCGTTTACTTTTATTACCGGCTCTGCTTTCTCAACAGATAAATAAAGTACGGTGCCCCGATAAAGGTCGACAGCAGACCCGCCGGGATCTGATACGGGAATAGCACCATCCTGCCGCACCAGTCCGCAAAGACCAGTATCACCCCGCCCGTCAGAGCCGACATCACGATATGCGGCATCGTCCGACGGAAGCCCATCATTCTGGCGATATGCGGCGCCATTAGCCCCACAAAACTGAGCGGGCCAATAGTCATGGTTGCCGTAGCCGTCAGACACGCCGCCAGCAGCAGCAGGGCCACGCGCGTTGGCGTCAGCGCCATCCCCACCGCCCGTGCGGTTTCACCGCCCAACGGCAAAATGGTCATCCAGCGACGGCACAGCGGTACTATCGCCAGCAATACAATCATCACGATCCCGGTATGGACGACCTGACTGCCGGTGGCGCTGTACGTGGAGCCGGAAATCCAGGTGAGGATCTTCGCCATACGCGGATCGCCGCTCGCCTGCAGCATCATCAGCAGCATGGTAAACGCGGTGCTGAGCGCCATCCCGGCAAGCAGCATGCGGTGCGGAGAGAAACCGCCGCGGCCGGAAGCAATCAGAATAATCATCAGCGTGACTGCCGCCCCGATACTTCCGGCAGGCATCAGCCAGCCAAAGGCATTCCCCGGCACGAAGAACAGCATCAGCACCACGCCAAACGCCGCGCCGGAACTGATACCGAGCACTTCCGGGCTGGCCATCGGGTTGCCGGTCAGACGCTGAATAATACAGCCCGCTACCGCAAGCATCACGCCCGCAATCAGCGCTGCGAAGATACGCGGCCAGCGCCACTGCAACAGCTCGTGAAGTAAATCCCCCGTCGCCCAGTGCCAGCCCGTCGCATCGCGCCCAAAAGAGAGCGCGGCAACGCAGGCGATAATCAGCACAGCCAGCCCGGCAAGGCTAAACCACAGCACCGACTGACGCTCAGCGTGCACGTTATCGCCCGCATCCATCGCCGGTGCGTTGATGCTGCGCAGGCGCGGCAGCAGCCACAGCAGCAGCGGCGCGCCGATCAGCGCCGTCATCGAGCCGGTAGAGACCTCCATCCAGACGCGCGCCAGCCAGAGAATAATTTGGTCGGAAAGCCAGAGTATAAGAGCGCCAATCAGCGGAGCCAGCATAAGGCGCGACAGCAGACGACGCGCCCCGAGCATTTTCGCCAGCAGTGGCGCAAAGAGCCCAATAAAGCCAATAATCCCCACTGCGTTAACCAGCAGCGCACTGAGCACAATCGCCAGCGTCAGCGCCGCCAGACGAGCCAGCGACAGCGCCAGCCCCAGATTACGCGCCACGCCGTCGTCGAGCCCCATTAAGGTCAGCGGACGTAACAGCAGCAGCGTCAGCACCACCCCGCCTAATAATTGCGGCCACAGGCGCTGTACGATGCTCCAGTCGGTCTGGGTGAGCGTGCCGGTGCTCCACAGGAACATGCTTTGAAGCTGATCGTGATGGAACAGCACCAGCAGCTGGTTGATCGCACCGCAGTAGAGGCTCACCACCAGCCCGGCGAGGATCAGCGTCACCGGTGAGAGACGTTTGCCCCAGGCCACGCCGAAGACCAGCGCACCGACCACGCACGCGCCCGCGAGCGCCGCAAACTGCGAGGTTAACGCCCCCGGCAGCGCCCACAGCGTAGTGATAGTGATCCCGAGCTGTGCGCCCGTCGCCACGCCCAGCGTAGTCGGTTCCGCCAGCGGGTTACGCAACACCTGCTGGAATAAGACGCCCACCAGCCCCAACCCGGCACCCACGAGCAATGAAATCGCCAGGCGCGGCAGCAGGCTGTAGTGGAACAGCATCTGTTGAATATTGTCGATGTCCGGCGAGGCAAAAGCGGCGCCCCACGCTTCGCGCGGGAGCGCGGTCGACAGGTTGACCCCGGTCAGCGCCAGGGCGACCAGGAAAATCAATAACAACAACAGCGCCGGGAAACGGGCAACACGCGTACTCATGCTTTGCCTCCCAGCGCATTGTCCAGCACGCGGGCAAAGTGCATGGCCGAGAGCGTCGCGCCGTAGAACCATACAGCAGGTGCGCGCTGGAAGCGTTGTTCGCGAACGAAGGGCATCGCCTGCCAGAGCGGGGTCGCCATCAGGGCCTGCATGTCGCGCGCGTTGCCGTGGTCGAAGCACAGCACATCGACATCGCGAAACGCGGCCAGACGGTCAATGCCCACGGCGGTGCTGCCCCAGAAGGTCATCTCCCCCTCCCAGGCATTGCGTATACCAAAGCTGTCGAGCACTTCCTGGAACAGGCAATTTTTACCAAAAACCAGCATATGGCGGGCATCCAGCAGCGTCACCATCAGCAGCGGACGGTCACCGCGGTGGGCAAAGCGCGGCTTGAGGGAATCAATAAGCGCGTCGAACTCAGCAAGATGCTGCTTCGCCTCCGCCTCGCGGTCGAGGAATTGCGCCATCTCGTTGATGGAGTTTTTCGCCATCGTCAGCGGTTTTTTGCCGTCGCTGAAGGTAAAACCTCGTCCGGGCGCAATGCGCGCCATCGTCTCTTCAGACGGACCATAGCCTGCAGACCAGAACAAAAACGACGGCTTCATTTGGGTCAAAAGTTCGAGGTTAGGCTCCGTGCGCAAGCCAATATCAATCACGGAGTCCGGCAGCGTCGGCTCATTCACCCACAGGTTATAGTTAGGAATGTCAGCCACCCCGTACGGCGTGATGCCGAGCGCCATCATCAACTCAACCGGCAGCCATTCCAGCGCGACAATGCGGTGCGGATCGACTGTGGCGGCCCGCGCCCCGTTCATTTTGAGCAGCAGCGGGGAGAGTGCCATGGCCGTCAGCAAGCGACGGCGGCTAATCAACGTGGAATCCAGCATCAGTAGACAAAGCTCACCGGTGCAGCCCCGGCAGGGTGAGGCAAAATACCCATTGGAATACCGTAGATGTGTTCGAGCGTTTCGCTGCGCATCAGTTCTGACGGCGTGCCCTGCGCAATCATTTCACCACCGCGCAGCGCCACCAGATAATCGCAGTAACGCGCCGCCATGTTGATATCATGCAGGACAGCTATCACCGTCAGCCCGCGCTGCTGGCTTAAACGATGTATCAGCGCCAGCACGTCGACCTGATGCGCAATATCGAGCGCGGAGGTGGGTTCATCAAGCAGCAAACAGCGGCTGTCCTGCGCCACCAGCATCGCAATCCACGCGCGCTGACGCTCGCCTCCGGACAGGCTGTCGACCAGACGGTTCGCCAGCGGTTTTAACCCCACCAATGCGATCGCCTCTTCCACTTTCTCTCTGTCGGCGACGCCGAAGCGCCCAAGCGCTCCGTGCCACGGATAACGCCCAATCGCCACCAGCTCACGCACCGTCATCCCTTCGGCCTGCGGTAACTGCTGCGGCAGATACGCCACTTTGCGGGCAAAGGCTTTACTGTTCCAGCTCTCCAGCGGTTGGCCATCCAGCAGAATGCCACCGTCTGACGGTGGCTGATGGCGGCCCAGCATCTTGAGCAAGGTCGATTTTCCGGAACCGTTGTGACCAATCAGTCCGGTGACTTTACCTGCGGGGAACGTCAAAGAGAGCGGATGCAGTAAGGTGCGCCCGGGTACGCAAAAGGAGAGATGATTGAGCGTAAAGGTGGTGTCGGATTGCGTTTTATTATCCTGCATGTCAGCCAACTTAAATAAAAAGGGCACGGCGAACCGTGCCCAAAAAGAGATTAGAAGCGGAAGGTCGCAGTGGCGACAACCTGACGTCCTGCACCCCAGTAGCATGCGTATTCGCTGTAGCAGCTGGAGACATACTCACGGTCAAAGATGTTGTTCACGTTAACGCCGACCGAAGAACCAGGCAGTCCAAAGCGCGCCAGATCGTATTTCACGGTCGCATCCGCCAGCGCATAACCCGCCACGTTAAATGACTGGTACGCTTTTGGAGAGGCGGCTGAATAGTAAGAAACCGTGTTACCAATGTAACGGGTCCCTGCACCCACGGTCAGACCGCTCAGCGCCGTTTCGTGGAAGGTGTAATCCGCCCACAATGAGGCCATGTTACGTGGCACTTCCGCCGGACGACGGCCTTCATACCAGGTATCGTGCGTATATTCTGCATCAGTGTAGCTATAGGATGCCGTCACGTTGACATTGGCATTCACCGCTGCTTTGGCTTCCAGTTCAAAGCCACGCGAGCGAATTTCACCGCCCTGCACGCTAAAGCCGCTGGTCGGGTTCGCCGGATCGGCAGTCAGGTTGTTGTTTTTGGTCAGCTGGTAGACCGCCGCCGTGACAACAACAGGCAGATCTTTCGGTACATATTTCACGCCCGCTTCGTACTGCTTGCCGCGCGCCGGATCGAACGGTTTACCGCCTTGGGTGGTACCCGAGATCGGTTCGAAGGACTCGCTGTAGTTAAAGTACGGCGTGATGCCGTTATCGAACAGGTAGTTAATACCGCCGCGCCAGGTGAATGCCCGATCGTTAATTTCTGCGGTTGTGCCGGAGGTACGGGTCAGTGCGGAGGTTTTGGCGAAATCATAGCGCCCCCCCATTGTGAGCACCCACTTATCCCATTCTGCCTGGTCTTGCGCATACAGGCCAGTTTGCTCCTGACGATTAAGCACCTTGTACAGGTAGTAAACGTCAACATTCGGATTACCATACGCAGGCTTGGTCATACTGATCGGATCGGCTGTGCCATAGTCTGCATTAATGTCATTGCGCATACGCAGATAATCAACCCCCGTTAACAGGGTATGATCGACGGCACCGGTCGCAAATTTAGACTGCAGCTGGGTATCCACTGTGAATGAGTTCAGATCTTCATCAGAACGCACGTAGGCACGGCTGATTTGTGCCGGGGCGATATAGCCATTACCGTAGACCGAGCGGTAAAGGGTGTTAATTTTGGCGTAACGCAGGTTTTGACGCACGGTAAAGGTGTCGTCAAATTCATGCGCGAAGCTGTAGCCCACCATCTTCTGGCGACGGGAGATCTTATTGTCTTCCTCGCCTTCGTTAAAATCGGTCGGCAGCTTGTGCGCTTTTCCGTTGGCGTCATAGTAAGGCACAACGGTACCTTCCCGCGGCAGCCAGCCGTAATAGCCCGCATCCGGATCGCTCTGGAAGTTGCTCAGGAAAGTGAAATCGGTTTTATCGTCAGGACGCCAGCTGAAGGAAGGCGCAATGGCATAGCGGGTGGATTTGACCATCTCCTGCTGCGCATTTTCACTTCGGCCCAGACCGGTCAGGCGGTATGACCACACGCCGTCATCGTCAATCGCATCGCTGAAATCAAACCCGGTTTGCCACAGGTTATCGGTGCCCATCTTGAACTGAATTTCTTTCAGCGGCTCGGTGGTCGGGCGCTTGCTGACCATGCTGACGACGCCGCCCGGGTGGCTTTTTCCGTACAGGACGGACGTTGGGCCGCGCAGCAGTTCAACGCGTTCAAGGAAATACGGGTCCATGGACGCTTCAGAGTAGTTATCACCCTGCAGCTTCATCCCATCCAGATACTGGTTGGTATTCACAGTGCTGGAAGTTGTGAAGCCACGAATAGACACTACGTCGTACGTCGTGGATGCACCGCGAGTGGCAAAGACGCTTGGCGTATAGGCCAAAGCCTGCTTAACCGTACCCGGCTGTTTCATGTCCATTTCTTCACGCGTGACCACGGAAATAGACTGCGGGGTTTTCTCAATAGGCGTATCGGTTTTCGTCGCCGTTGCCGTGCGTTTTGCCGCAATCGTCGGCGCAGGCCCCCACGGGCTCTCCTGTGCAGCCGGAGCGGCCGTGACGGTAATGGTTTCTTCTTTTTTTGGGGTTTCAGCCGCATGAGCGTATGCAGACATGCCGGCAACCGCTGTGGCTACGACGACTGCGATTTTACGCAGCGACGTGTTAATTGGCTGAGCAGTATTGGAAAGCGCCATGTTGAATCTCTGATGGAAAAGTGAATGATAACGTAAACGAGAATTATTATTATGACCGCAGAATAATATGCGAATCGCTGGCGGTATAGCAAGCAGTATGCGGCCCTACAAGAATTAAGGGTTTAAGAAATAAACAACAGAGAATACGACGTTAATCAGGGTTAACGTTTGGGTTAAAAAAGTGGGGTGTAGAGGTAAAAAAATACCCCCTTCCGTAGAAGGGGGTATCTGGAGGGGTTAGTTACCGCCGAACATATCTTTAATCCAGCCTGCGACACCGTCGCTGTCTTTTTTCTCATTTTGCTGCTGCGGCTGTTGCTGCGGCTGCTGAGGTTGAGAAGACTGCTCAAACGGGTTACCCGTCGGCTGTTCTGGCTGGCTTTGCTGGCACAGAGAGTCCGGGTTTGTCGTCCAGACTGGCAGGGTACGCATACCGCCGCCACAGACAAAGTTACCGGCATCATCCACGCCCATATCGACCACATCTTCCGGCGCCACCAGATTCAGCGGTACCGGAGACTGATTCGCCAGATAACGCTGGTAAATCGACATCGCCCCGCTCGCACCATACAGTTTGGTTGGCTGGTTGTTATCGCGACCAACCCAGGTAATCACCACCTCACGGCCATCGATACCGGCGAACCAGGTATCAACGTTGTTGTTGGTGGTCCCGGTTTTACCCGCCAGATGCAGACCCGGATACTTCGCCCCCAGCTGACGCCCCGTACCACGCTGCACAACCTGCTGCATGGTCCACAGCGTCATATAGGCCGCCTGAGCCGGAACCGCGCGCTCCGCCTGCGGGAAGCTCTGATACAGCACGGAACCGTCTTCGGCAATCACCGAGCGCAGCGCAGAAAGCGGTGCGCGGTTACCGCCGCTGGCGATAGTCTGGAACGCCTGCGCCACTTCGATCGGCGTCAGGTTTAGCGCGCCCAGAATCATTGCCGGAACCGGATGCAGCTGATCCTTCGGCACGCCCAGCTTCTGCCAGGTATCGGTGATCGCTGGCAGACCCAGCGCCATACCCAGGTTTACCGTTGGCACGTTCATGGAACGGGTCAGCGCGTCTACCAGCATCACCTGGCCGCTGAACTGTTTATCGTCGTTCTGCGGAGACCAAACCTGGCCGTTAGGCTGACGCAGGGAGATCGGCGCATCGGCGATCCAGGTATTCAGACGATACTGATTCGGCTGGCTCAGCGCGGTGAGATAGGTCGCCGGTTTTGCCAGAGAACCAATCGAACGACGCGCCTGCATCGCACGGTTGTAACCCGCAAACTGCGGTTCAGCGCCGCCCACCATGGCACGCACTTCGCCGGTGTTACGATCAACCACCACCATTGCGGTTTCCAGATCGCTCAGTTTGCGCTGTTTCTTCAGAACCGGAATGCCCTCAACGGCCGCTTTTTCAGCCGCATCCTGGGCCACGGAGTCAAAGGTGGTAAAGATCTTCACGCCGGAGAGGTCTTTCACCTTGTCGCCGAGCTTAGACTGCAGCTCCTGACGCACCATCTGCATAAACGCAGGCTGTGGAGAGATCACGCCACCGCGCGGCTGCACGCCCAGCGGACGCGCGCTCAGCATGTCGTACAGCTCCTGGTCAATCACCTGCTGTTGCTGCAGCAAACGCAGCACCAGGTTACGACGCTCCAGCGCCAGTTTCGGGTTACGCCACGGGTTATAAATGGACGCCCCTTTCACCATGCCCACCAGCAGCGCCTGCTGGTCAAGGCTCAGCTCTTCCACCGGACGGCCAAAGTAATACAGGCTCGCCAGCGGGAAACCGCGGATTTCGTTATCGCCGCTTTGACCGAGGTACACCTCGTTCATGTACAGCTCAAGGATACGATCCTTGCTGTAGCGGGCATCCATCAGCACGGCCATATAGGCTTCGTTGGCTTTACGCCAGTAAGAGCGCTCGCTGGAGAGGAACAAGTTTTTCACCAACTGCTGAGTCAGCGTACTCGCCCCCTGCACCGTACGTCCGGCCGTCAGGTTCGCCAGCACCGCACGGCCTATGGAATAAAGGCTTATACCGTCATGCTCGTAGAAGTGGCGGTCTTCGGTTGCCAGCAGGGTGTCGACCAGCAGGTCTGGGAAACCGTTACGCGCCACGAACAGACGCTGTTCGCCGTTCGCCGACGAGAGCATGGTGATCAGACGCGGATCGAGACGGAAGAAACCGAACTGGCGGTCGTTATCCATGTTCTCAATGGTTTCCAGACGATCGCCGTCAAAGGTCAGCCGCGCACGCACCTGCCCTTCTTTGCTGTCCGGGAAGTCGAACGGACGACGGATCATCTCAATGCTTTTCGCCTGCACCGTGAATTCGCCCGGACGCGTCATTTTCGTGACCTGACGATACTGTGTGGCCTGCAGCAGTTTCACCATCTCGTTCTTGCTGATGGACATGTCCGGCTCAAGGTTCACCATACGGCCATACACTGCCGCAGGTAACTGCCAGACTTTCCCGTCAATACGGCTACGGATCTTCTGATCCAGATAAACGCCGTAGATGGCGATCAGCACAACAAAAACAATAAACAGCTTAAGCAGCAGCCAGAACCAGCCACGTTTGCCCCGAGGCTTACGCCCTTTGCCTTTTCCTTTACGCGGCATCGGCTCATCATCCTCATAATCGTCTTCGTAGTCATCGTCATAATCCTCATCTCTGAGGCGACGTCGGCTCACTTTCTCTTTCGCCGGACGCGTTGGCTTTCCCTTACGTCCTATTGGCTCGCGGTCATTCCCCGCCATGCTTTTTCTCCGCAACATTCAGGCGCAAAGGCCAGATTTTCTTTTCTTCCACATCATCGTGAAAGAAGAAATCTCTCAAAATGGGTTTTCTCCCTCTCCCCGTGGGAGAGGAGTGGGGTGAGGGCATCTGGCCGCACTCCCCTTTCACGAATATTTCTTCGTCCGCCTCGTCGGCGCCGTATTCGCCGGATCGTCCGGCCAGACATGTTTTGGGTAACGCCCCTTCATCTCTTTTTGCACTTCGCGGTAGCTCCCCGACCAGAACGCGCCAAGGTCGCGGGTGATCTGCAGCGGGCGATGCGCGGGCGATAACAGTTCA
Organism: Enterobacter sp. UNJFSC 003; assembly: GCF_036903355.1. NCBI lineage: Bacteria > Pseudomonadati > Pseudomonadota > Gammaproteobacteria > Enterobacterales > Enterobacteriaceae > Enterobacter > Enterobacter sp. UNJFSC 003. Next base: position 327,148 of record NZ_JBAKHK010000004.1, on the reverse strand, counting down.
AGCACTACCGGTATGCGCCCTTCAGCAATAGAGGGCGTTGTCGCTTCGCCAAACATCTCCTGCATACGTACCGCCAGTGCAGGAGGATTATCTTCGTGATAACGAATGGCAATCCGGCTTCCGGTCGGCACAGTGTAATGCCCAGGCAGTTCACTATCCAGACGTTGACGTAATGACCAGTCCAGTAAATTCTGTAACGCGACCTTAACATCAAGCGCTTTTAACGCCCGCAGCGAGTGAACGCCGTTCATTTGCGGCAGCAGCCAGCGTTCGAGCGTAGCCAGCAGCGTCTCGTCATCTACCGCCGGCCAGTCATACTCCGGGAGCCAGCGCGCGGCGCAGTGTAGACGAACACGGTACTGCTCTGCCTCCGGCGTCCAGTTCAACACGCTCAGCCCTTTTTCCCGAATACCGTTCAGCATCGCCTGATGCAGTTCTTCCTCCGACGGTTTTGCCAGCGGCCGTGCGCCCAGGGTTATTTTACCGATCTGGCTGCGACGAAATGCCTTCAGGGTGCCCTGAGCGTCATCCCACTCGACGATATCAGAGTGCTGCAGCAGCTGCGGACAGGCACGCGTCAGGGCATCAATATCGACGGCCTGCGCCTGCAAAATACGCGCATCAGGAGAGTGACTTCCCTGCAGTAAGAGTGGCGCAATGAGCCACTCACGGCGCGTCAGGGCGTCATCGCTGTCCAGCATAGCGCCCATACCGTTGGCTAATTGATAACGCCCGTCCAGCCCGCGACGACGTGCAATTCGGTCAGGAAAGGCCTGCGCCAACAGGCGAGCAATCATCTCGCTGTCAGGCACGCCACCGCGGCTATTAAGCCGTTTACAGAGCTGCTGAGCCCGCTGTTGCCAGTTTCCCTGATTACGCGCGAAGGCCAAACCCAGGTCGCTGTTTCCTCCGCGAGGCGGTTCCTCAAGGATAGCCGCCAGTTTCGCAGCCGTAGCAATTTCATCATCTCCCTCGGCAGCCACCAACATCGCTGCCAGACGAGGGTCGTTACCCAGCGCGGCCATTTTTTGCCCGCGTGATGACAAACGTTCGCCTTCCAGAGCGCCGAGCTGGATCAGCAACGTACGTGCTGCTGCCAGGTTCACGGCGGGCGGCGGGTTGAGCCAGGTCAGTTGTCCGGGGTCCGGACATCCCCACTGCAACAGGTCCATCACCAGGCCTGCGAGATCGCATTGTACAATTTCCGGCGTAGCGTGCTGGGCAGCGCGATCAGCCTGTTCTGCACTGGTTAAATGCAGACAGATACCCGGTTCAAGACGGCCTGCACGGCCTGCTCGCTGAACCATCGAGGCCTGACTGATGCGCTGCGTAAGCAGTCTGGTCAGCCCGGTACGCGGATCAAAGCTCGCCACCCTCTCCTGCGCGCAATCCACCACCAGGCGAATGCCTTCGATGGTCAAACTGGTTTCGGCAATATTGGTTGCCAGTACTACCTTACGCTGCCCGGCTGGCGCGGGAAGTATCGCTTTGCGCTGGTCGCCCAACGACAGCGCACCATACAGCGGGCAAAGCACCACGTCGCTACTCACGCGTGAGGCAAGCTGCTCCTGCACGCGCTGGATCTCGCCCACGCCGGGCAAAAAAAGCAGCAGCGAACCGGACTGCTGACGAAGCAGTTCTGCGGTCGCGACGGCGATCGCTTCATCAAATCGCTGATGCGCGGGAAGGGGCTGGTAGCGGCGCTCAACCGGGAAAGTACGCCCTTCAGAAGAAATGACCGGCGCGTCCGGTAACGTCTGCTGCAGCCGCTCGTTATCCAGCGTCGCGGACATAATCAGCAGCCGAAGATCATCACGTAGCCCCTGCTGGACATCCAGCAGCAGCGCCAGGGCCAGATCCGCCTGCAGGCTACGCTCGTGGAATTCATCCAGAATCACCAGCCCGACGCCGGCCAGCTCAGGATCGTTTTGCAGCATGCGAGTGAGAATGCCCTCGGTCACCACTTCAAGCCGCGTGGCCGGGCCCACGCAGGTGTCGGCACGCATGCGATACCCCACCGTCTCGCCCGGTTTCTCGTTCAGCAGCTCCGCCAGACGCTGTGCCACATTACGTGCGGCAAGCCTGCGCGGCTCAAGCAGGATAATTTTTCCGGGGATAGCCCCTTCTCTGAGGATCTGCAGCGGCAGCCAGGTGGATTTTCCCGCGCCTGTAGGGGCGTTGAGCAGCACCTGCGGGGCACGTTGTAAGGCAGCGAGTAGCTCAGGAAGGACGACGGCGACCGGCAATGAGGACACTAACAGCTCCAGAGGGTTAACATTAGTCGGCGTACATTGTAGCATCGGCGCATATCATTACCGAGTCCCCCGTATGCCTGAGTCGAAACGCCTGTTTTTCGCCATTGAATTGCCCGCCCCCGTACAACGGAAAATCGTTCGCTGGCGCGCCGAGCACTTCCCGTCTGAAGCGGGTCGCCCTGTGGCGGCGGCCAACCTGCACCTGACGCTGGCTTTTCTCGGCGACGTGAGCGTCGAAAAACAACGCGCGCTGGCCGCCCAGGCAGGACGGATTACCCAGCCGGAATTTACGCTTCAGCTTGATGATGCCGGACAATGGCTGCGCTCGCGCGTCGTCTGGCTTGGCACGCGCCAGCCGCCGCGTGGATTACTGCAGCTCGCGAATATGCTGCGGGCACAAGCGGCGCGCAGCGGCTGCCACCAAAGCCCCCAACCGTTTCATCCGCATGTAACGCTTCTGCGCGATGCGGGTCAGGCCGTCGCCATCCCTCCGCCAGGCTTTCAATGGGCTTTTCCGGTGAAGGAATTTGCGCTTTACGAATCTGTCTTTGCCCGTGGACGCACCCGCTATACGCCGCTACAGCGCTGGACGCTGGGCAACACTCAAAGGAATTCTGATGAAGTTTAGTCCTGCTCTACAGCACGCCACGCTTATTCAACGCTACAAACGTTTTCTCGCCGACGTTGTCACTCCTGAGGGTGAACAGTTGACGCTGCACTGCCCCAATACCGGTGCGATGACCGGTTGCGCGACGCCGGGTGACAGGGTCTGGTACTCCACATCAGAAAATACTAAACGCAAATATCCCCATACCTGGGAAATGACCGAGACCCAACAAGGGGCATTTATTTGCGTTAACACCCTGCGGGCAAACCAATTAGTGAAGGAGGCGCTGACGAACGGCACGCTCCCGGAACTGGTCGGTTACGGCACGCAAAAAAGCGAAGTGAAATATGGCGATGAAGGCAGCAGAATTGACTTTATGCTCCAGGCGGAAGACCGACCTGAGTGCTATATTGAAGTGAAATCAGTGACGTTAGCGGAACAGGAAAATGGCTACTTCCCGGATGCGGTAACGCTACGTGGCCAGAAGCATCTGCGGGAGCTGATGAGCGTTGCGACAGCGGGCAAACGCGCCGTATTGCTGTTTGCAGTTTTGCATTCAGCGATTGAACGTTTTTCTCCCGCCCGCCATATTGATCCTAAATACGCGCAATTGTTGAATGAGGCACAAAAGCAGGGGGTAGAGCTTTTCGCTTATAAAGCGGAACTTTCTGCCGATAATATGACTCTGAGATCCTCTCTTCCCATTGTCTTATAAGGGATTAGACGATTGACTATTAAGTGTTCTGGCCGCGTGCGCAAATACGCTTTTCCTCACAGGCTTGTCAAGTGTTACGTTTAGATAATTGCCTTACGGAAAAGCATCTGCTATTTATAGCGACCTGATTTTTCCCCCTACACGGGGATCGATAGTGCGTGTTAAGGAGAAGCAACATGCAAGAAGGGCAAAACCGTAAAACATCGTCCCTGAGTATTCTCGCCATCGCTGGGGTGGAGCCGTATCAAGAGAAGCCGGGCGAAGAGTATATGAACGAAGCCCAGCTGTCGCACTTCAGGCGTATTCTTGAAGCATGGCGTAATCAACTCAGGGATGAAGTCGATCGCACCGTTACTCATATGCAGGATGAAGCTGCTAACTTCCCGGATCCGGTAGACCGTGCCGCTCAGGAAGAAGAGTTCAGCCTCGAACTGCGTAACCGTGACCGCGAGCGCAAACTGATCAAAAAGATCGAGAAAACGCTGAAAAAGGTCGAGGACGAAGATTTTGGCTACTGCGAATCCTGCGGTGTTGAAATCGGTATTCGTCGTCTGGAAGCGCGTCCAACAGCCGATCTGTGCATCGACTGTAAAACGCTGGCAGAAATTCGCGAAAAACAGATGGCCGGTTAATGCCGGTCTTCTAAATACTCTGCAAAGGCGGGAGTCTCTCCCGCCTTGTTACTGTTGATATGTCTGAATCTCACTATATTGGGCGCTTCGCGCCATCTCCTTCCGGTGAATTACACTTCGGCTCGTTAATTGCCGCGCTCGGCAGCTACCTGCAGGCTCGCGCCCACCGGGGAAAATGGCTCGTGCGCATCGAAGATATTGATCCTCCGCGTGAAGTTCCCGGTGCTGCAGAGACCATTCTGCGTCAGCTGGAACATTACGGTCTTCACTGGGACGGGGACGTTCTCTGGCAGTCAAAACGTCACGACGCCTACCGGGAACGCCTGGCCTGGCTCGCTGAACAAGGACTTTCCTACAACTGCACCTGCACCCGCTCGCGCATTCAGAGCATCGGGGGCGTGTATGACGGTCATTGTCGTATGCTGAACAACGGCCCCGAAAATGCTGCGGTACGCATACGCCAGCGCTCACCCGTGACCCATTTTAACGATCGGCTTTCCGGTGAGATCTGTGCTGATGCTCGCCTGGCGCGTGAAGATTTTATTATCCACCGCCGCGACGGTCTGTTTGCCTATAACCTGGCCGTTGTGGTTGACGACCATTTCCAGGGCGTCACGGAAATTGTGCGCGGGGCCGACCTGGTTGAGCCCACGGTGCGACAAATTTCGCTCTATCATCAGTTTGGCTGGACGGAACCGGATTACATTCATCTGCCGCTGGCGGTCAATGACCAGGGACATAAGCTGTCAAAACAGAATCATGCCCCCGCTCTGCCAGATGGCGATCCGCGCCCTGTTTTGATCGACGCGCTGCGATTTCTCAACCAGAATGTAACCAACGAATGGCACGATCTGCGAATTGACGAACTGCTGGATTTGGCCGTTGCCAAATGGACGCTTAACGCCGTGCCAAAAATCCAGCATTCTCAAATGCGTTGCGCTGAGCTATGATTAGCCGCTTTTTTCATAACAAAACACACTACGAGGTGTACCATTTTTACCCGAGTCGCTAATTTTTGCCGTAAAGTGCTAAGCCGCGAAGAGAGCATGGCGAATGACGCTATTGCTCAAAACCACATGTCTGTCGTTCCGCGTGAGCAGCATAATATTTCCCGCAAAGATATCAGTGAAAATGCCCTCAAGGTGCTCTATCGTCTGAATAAAGCGGGCTACGAGGCCTATCTCGTCGGCGGTGGGGTACGAGATTTACTGCTGGGCAAAAAACCAAAAGATTTCGACGTGACGACCAGCGCGACGCCCGATCAGGTGCGCAAGTTATTCCGCAACTGCCGTCTCGTTGGCCGCCGTTTCCGTCTGGCTCACGTGATGTTTGGGCCAGAAATTATTGAAGTGGCGACCTTCCGTGGGCATCACGAAGCGGACGTCAGCGATCGCACAACGTCCCAGCGCGGCCAAAACGGCATGCTGCTGCGCGATAATATCTTCGGTTCAATCGAAGAAGATGCCCAGCGTCGCGATTTCACGATCAACAGCCTCTACTACAGCGTGGCAGACTTCACCGTGCGTGATTACGTCGGCGGCATGCAGGATCTGAAAGAAGGTCTGATTCGCCTGATCGGCACGCCGGAAACGCGCTATCGTGAAGATCCGGTGCGCATGCTGCGCGCCGTACGTTTCGCAGCCAAGCTGAATATGCGTATTAGCCCGGAAACGGCAGAGCCGATTCCTCGCCTGGCGACGCTCATTAACGACGTGCCGCCCGCTCGTCTGTTTGAAGAAACGCTGAAGCTGCTGCAGGCCGGTTACGGGTTTGAAACCTACAACCTGCTGCGCGAATACAATTTGTTCCAGCCACTGTTCCCGACCATTACGCGCTGCTTCACCGAAAACGGCGACAGCCCGATGGAGCGCATGATTGCGCAGGTGCTGAAGAATACCGATACCCGCATCCACAATGATATGCGCGTGAACCCGGCGTTCCTGTTTGCCGCCATGTTCTGGTATCCCCTGCTGGAAGCCGCACAGCGCATTGCCCAGGAGAGCGGTCTGGCCTATTACGATGCTTTTGCATTAGCGGCCAATGACGTGCTGGACGAAGGCTGTCGGACGCTGGCTATTCCAAAACGCATCACCACGCTGGTGCGCGATATCTGGCAGCTTCAGCTGCGGATGTCCCGTCGTCAGGGTAAGCGCGCCTGGAAGCTAATGGAGCATCCTAAGTTCCGCGCCGCGTTCGATCTGCTGGCACTGCGTGCTGAGATCGAAAAGAATCAGGAACTGCAGCGTCTGGCGCAGTGGTGGAGCGAATTCCAGGTCTCTGCGCCGCCTGAGCAAAAAGGAATGCTGACCAACCTGGATGATGAGCCAGAGCCACGTCGCCGTCACCGTCGGCCGCGCAAGCGCGCACCGCGTCAGGGTACGGCATGACCCTCGCGTACATCGCTATCGGCAGCAATTTAGCCTCTCCTCTGGAGCAGGTTAATGCTGCCGTTCAGGCGCTGGGCGAGATCCCGCAAACCCGGATTGTCTCTGTCTCTTCGTTTTATCGTACCCCCCCGCTGGGGCCGCAGGATCAGCCTGACTACCTGAACGCGACCGTCGTACTTGAAACCGCTCTTGACGCCGAAACGCTGCTGGATAACACCCAGCGTATCGAACTGCAGCAGGGACGCGTACGCAAAGCAGAGCGCTGGGGGCCACGTACGCTCGACCTGGATATCATGCTGTTTGGCGACACCGTGATTAGCACTGAGCGCCTGACGGTGCCGCATTACGATATGAAAAACCGCGGGTTTATGCTCTGGCCCCTGTTTGAGGTTGCCCCGGAATTATCTTTCCCTGATGGAACATCCCTCTCCTCGCTGTTAAAAAAACTGGATTGCCCATGCCCTGAGCGCTGGGGTTCACGCTAATTTATCTTCCAGCTTAATAAACATATCAAAGCCGACCCATTATTTATTAATATGTAAAACCCACTATTCACACAATTAATGAAAACAGCAATCTCTGATTGAAATATTATTTTCTTAGCGATAACATGAACGCATAATACCCTTTCAAGCTTTCAATTTATACTAAATAACATTTTAAGTATTAATTATTAATTCAATTTAATGATGTTAATTATAATCCCGCATCGATTTAAATACGCTTTTAAATCGTTATGTGCAGGATAAATATGTCACGCACATCAATTAATAATTTATATGGATATTTAAAATGAATAAGAACGTAATTCTGGCAGGTCTGTTGTTGGCTACGGGTGTTTCTTCAGCAATGGCTTCTGACGCGGGTCTGGTTACCATTAACGGTGCGGTATCCGATCAAACCTGTAAAATCACTACCAAAGATGGCCAGCTGGCAACCAACGTGACGCTGCAGATGCCAACCGTCACCAAAGCCGATGTCAAAGCGCTTGACAAAGCCGCAGCTGGTGCCGGTGCCACCACCTTTGAACTGCTGCTGTCTGATTGCGATAAAGCCTCTGCAGCCATTAGCTTCTCTTCCCCTAACTACGTTGACCTTTCTAGCGGTACGCTGAAAAACAACAACATGCTCACCAACGCGGCGAAAGGCGTTAACGTCGCTCTGCACAACAATACCGCTACCGTGAGCCAGGTTCTGATTGGCCGTCCGGATGACGTGCCACAAGAAACCAAAATCGATACCACCAGCAAAATGGGCATCTTCAAGTTTGTCGCGTCCTACGTCACCGCTGGTGATTCTACTGTGGTTGAAGGCGGTCTGGTCAGTACGTCCGCTACCTTTGATGTTACCTATCAGTAATATCTCGCGCTATCACACCCTCTCATTACCAGAGGGTGTTTTTTAGACGTCATAGTTAAGGATAATAATGATGGATCCCATTTCGTTAAAAAAGATAGCAGCGCCTTTGCTCATTGCGGCAGCCGCACTCTGTTGCTCTTATGCGAAAGCCGATATTGTGCTCTCCGGCACGCGCGTTATCTATAATGCCAAAGATAAAGACGAAACCCTGCGTCTGGATAACAAAGGCAACAAGCCGCTTCTGGTACAAACCTGGGTAGACAGAGGCCAGGAAGATGCCGATCCCGGCTCGCTGTCCGTTCCCTTTACCATCACCCCACCCGTTTTCCGCATGGAACCCAAGCGCGGACAGACGCTGAGAATTATGTACAACGGTTCACCGTTGCCAGCAGACCGTGAAAGCGTGTTCTGGCTAAACGTGCTGGAAGTCCCCCCAAAGCTCCCTGACGATAAAGCGGGCAACACAAATCTGCTGCAACTCGCCTTTAAAACACGCATTAAACTTTTCTATCGTCCTGAAGGACTGGCGGGTAATGCAGCTGATGCTGCGAAAAACATTAAATGGAGTATCAGTAAAGAAAGCCAGGGTGTGATTATTCAGGCACAGAATAACTCGCCATATTTCATTTCTTTTTCTGATGTTCAATATGTTGTCTCTGGTAAGAAATACAAAGTCAAAACAAACATGCTTTCGCCAATGAGCAAGGCATCTTTTATCGTTGATGGCCTCGCTTCGCCTCAAAAGGGAACGCTTGAATATATTTCCATTAATGATTTTGGCGGAAGTTCGCAAACGACCACCCAGCTTTAATTATTGTCTATTTCCTGAAGGGAAGCTGCATGCCCTATAATTATCTTTACCTCTGCTGCCTGGCGGGTCTAATGGCAAATTGCCTGGTGGCCCGAACGTCCTATGCAGCCGAAGCGGTAGAATTTGATAACGCCTTTCTGGTTGGCGAGAATGCGCACTCGATTGATTTATCCCGCTATAAAGACGGGAACCCCGCCCCTGTGGGGCTGTTCAAAACCACGGTCTATATCAACGATCAGTTAAGCAGCAATCTGATGATGGATTTCGTTGATATTGGCGAAAAATCCGCAGCCCCTTGCCTGACGTTAAAGCAGCTTCATCAGCTTCACTTAAAAATCCCTGAAGATGTTGAAAAAGAAGAAAACAAGCTGTTATCCCGTTCAGCCAACAGCGCCCCTTCAGATGCGTGTTTAAACACGGACAAACTCTATCCCCAGTCCTCGCTCGCCTATAACAGTGGCGATCAGCGGCTGGATATGAGCGTGCCGCAGATCTGGTTGATAAAACAGTATGATAACTACGTCGATCCTTCCCTGTGGGAAGATGGGATCAACGCCGCCATGCTCTCTTACAATGCCAACGCCTACCACAACGAAGGGGATAATGGTTCTGGAGATTCGCTCTATACGGGTCTGAATGCAGGGCTTAACCTGTTTGGCTGGCATTTCCGCGCGCGCGGTAACTTCACCTGGGATAGCGACAGAGGCTCAACGGACATCCAGTATCAGGATCGTTACGCTCAACACGATATTCCTGCTCTACGTTCTCAGCTGCGTCTGGGTGAAAGTAACACCACAGGCGAGACCTTCGATTCCGTCAGCTTACGTGGCGTGCGCTTCTACAGCGACGAGCGCATGCTCCCGCCAATGTTAACCGGCTATGCCCCCGTCGTTCGCGGTGTGGCAAACACCAACGCAAAAGTCACGATTGCGCAGGACGGCTACAAGATCTATGAAACGACGGTTGCCCCCGGCCCGTTCGCAATTGACGATCTTAGCCCGTCGGGATACGGCAGCGACCTGCAGGTCACTGTCGAAGAGGCGGATGGCAGTAGACGCACTTTTAGCGTGCCCTTCTCGTCCGTCGTTCAGCTGTTGCGCCCGGGTACAGCACGCTGGGATATCAACGCTGGTGAAATAAACCAGGATACATTACGGGATAAGCCTCGCCTCTTACAGGGAACATATTACTACGGCCTGAGCAACCTGTTCACCGGCTATACCGGTGTACAGATCACGGATAACGACTACGTTGCCGGGCTGATGGGGCTGGGTATGAACACCTCGGTTGGGGCATTTTCGTTCGACCTCACTCATTCGCAAACCAAAATCCCGGATGACGCCACCTACTCTGGGCAGAGTTACCGCTTGTCGTACAGCAAAATGCTGAGCGAGACCAACACATCACTCAACATTGCGGCCTACCGTTATTCAACTCAGGAATACCTGGGTCTGAATGATGCCATGACGTTAATCAACAATATCAACAGCCATGATCTGAACGATGACGGTGAACGTTACAGCATGGGTAACTTCTACCGGGCACGTAACCAGATCATGCTGAGCGTCAACCAGCCTCTGAAGTTTGGTGAAAAGGACTATGGTTCTCTGTATGCCAACCTTAACTGGCGAGATTACTGGCAGACAGTCTACACGCAGCGTGATTATTCCCTGGGGTACAGTAACTCTGCATGGTGGGGCAGCTACAGCCTCAATTTGCAGCGAAGCTATAACGAAGATAACGATGCGGATGACAGCATCTACGTCAGCGTCAGCATACCGCTGAATATCCTGTCTGGTGGTGAGAGACGCCACTCTGGCTTTAGCTCATTCAACGCCTCCTACAATACGGATATGAAAGGCGGAAATGCCTTCAACGCCAGCAGCAACGGCAACAGCGAAGATTTCCGCACTAACTACAGCATTAACACCGCATACACGTCGGGGCGTGGCCCTGAAACGCAAAGCGTAGGCGCGTATGGGAGTTATGAAAGCCAGTATGGTACCTGGTCAGCAAGCGCATCGGCCGCGTCAGATAACAGCCGTCAGTATTCCTTAAATACCGATGGCAGCTTCGTCCTGCATTCTGGTGGGCTGACCTTTACCAATGACTCCATCAACGACACCGATACCGTTGTGCTGGTTAAAGCCCCGGGCGCGAAAGGCGCAAGGCTGAACGCTGGCGCAAGTTCCATCGACCGCTGGGGCTACGGTATTTCAAATAGCTTGACTCCTTACAGGGAAAACAACGTCTCCCTTGATATCAACACCATGGAAAATGACGTCGAGCTTTTGAGCACCAGCGGGACGAGCGTGCCGCGCTATGGTGCCGTGACGCTTGTCAACTTTGAAACAAACGAAGGTCGCTCTGCGATCTTGAATATCAAACGTCACGACAGCAGCGTTATTCCACTCGGGGCAGATGTGTATGACGCTGAAGGGAATAGCGTGGGTAATATGGGTCAGGGGGGCCAGGCCTACGTCCGCGGACTGGCCGATAACGGCACGCTGAAAATATCCTGGGGCGCCAAACCCGATCGGTCTTGCACGGTGAATTATATCGTCCCAGAAAACCCGACCATGCTCAACAAAACAATCTATCTCGATAACTTGATGTGTAACTCTGCGCCCGCGCATTTTGATACGGAAAATAAAAAATGAAGATAACCCAAATAAAGCCCTTTGCTTTATTACTGTTCTGTAGCACGCCCGCTATGGCAGCAGATATTAGCATTGATTTTACGGCCACTATTAAAGAGTCTACCTGTTCAATGAAAATTTCAGGCGGCGCCGGCACGGATTCGCATCAGATTTTAACCATTGGCTCTAATGGGGCGGTGGGCCTGGATCAAATTATCAATGGCACCGCCACGGCCGATTTTAAAATAACCGCCACAAATTGCTCAACCGGAACGAGTAAAATCAGCACCAAAATAACAGGAACGGCGTCAGGCAGTAATGCCAAATTATTGATTTCGCAAACGGGAACATCCACAACCAGCAATATCGGCGCTGCATTCTCACGGAAGAATAATACCAGCCAACAGTTCACGCTAAACGCTGATGGACAAATTATCTGGACCAAGGATGAAATAGCCAACGGTCTGGAGCTTACGACGGCGTTAGCAGAAACCACGGCAGGTAAAGGCACCACCGGTGATTTTAACGCTACGGCAACCTTTAGCTTCAGTTACGAATAAGGCAGGAGAACAATAATGAAGAGAAAATTAGCCGCACTCATTATCGCCAGTCTGTCCATTGGCGCGATCTCTACTGTATCTGCCGCAGATGATAAGAATGCACTCATTCTGGATATTCAGACCACGGTCAAAGCGGGCACCTGTCAGACCCAGCTGCAAACCACCGCCGGCCAGAATCTGACCACCGTCGCCTTTGGGGATGTGTATAAGCCAGAACTGCAAAGCAAATCTAAGGTGCAAAACTTCCAATTGGCTATCAGTAAGTGTACCGGGTTGATGGATCACGTGGCTGATATCACCCTGGAGCCAAGCGGCATAAATTGTGCTGGCCCAACGCCAGGTGCCAGTTTTGCCAACGCGATCTCAGGGGGTGCATCCGCCACGGCAGTGGAAGTCTGGACGGGCACGCCGGATGCCGGAGGCACGCAGTTCAACTGCGCGCAGAAAAACGTGGTCAGCCAGGACGTAACCAATGCCGCTGGCAGTGGAAAGGTTGTCGTTCCACTCACCGCCCGTATGGTCATCGCGCCGACGCGCAGCCTGAGCGACGTCACCGCAGGTGAGTTCTCTTCTTCGGCCATTTTTGTCGTGTCATATAAATAAATGAAATCTATGAATAAACTTTACCCAATCATTCGCGGGTGGATTAACACTGCGTTTGTCATATTACTCCCTGCTGCCGGGCAGAGCTATGCGGGAGGTCTCAACGTCGAGATGTCCGCCAACATTCTGAACGGCACCTGCCTGACGCAAATCAGTAACGGCGGAAGTGTGGGTCTCGGCACGGTGGGTAAGGATTATTTCAGAGATGAGACAACGCCTGATACGTATCAGGGAGGCGGTAAAACCTTTACCGTCACCCTTCATGATTGCGGCGCAGGGGCGGATAGCAGCGCAATTCGTCTGAACATGACCTTCACGCCCCGCAGCGGTCAATTCGCGTCTGGCACCACCCAGGTTTTCCCGAATGAAATTGCGGCCATGGATGATGGTGCACAAAACGTGGGCATCGTTATCGATAAGGTCGATGCCGGTGGCAGTACGCTAAACGTCTGGAGCGCTCGCGGACAAACCCAGGCAACCTATACCCTCACGTCAGCAGAACTGGAAGATAGCATTTATACCTTTTACACCCGCTATCAAAAAGTTGGGCTCGACGCCGTAACCCCAGGACGGGTTACGTCAAATATAATAGTGGATGTTTATTATGAATAAAGTTATGCAGCGTTTATTTGCTATATTATTGGGAGCGTTATTTCTGTCCCCACCTGCTTTTGCGTCGCTACAATACTATGCAGGCACCTCATCCAATTCCTCTGGCCATGGTTATGCTGTATTTTCGACATCCTCAACACCTGCAGCCCCAGGAATATCAGCACTGGTTGTAAACAGAACCTCCGTCCTAAAAAGCACCGGGGTTATCTATACTTTTGATAATATTGACACCAACCGTTCAGGTTCCGGTATCTGGTGCGATAAAGATACAGGTGGTACCAATAAAAGTACGTTTTATATTCGACCAACTAAAGGCATGGAACCTTATATAGCCGCTCCTGATAAAACAAATGCAATGCTGTATAAAACCTCGATAAAAGGGCTTTATTACACCCTTTATATCAAAAACTTTAAAGCAGCATATACAACCTTTAGCAATCCGACCTTTTATCTTAACTCAAGCATCAAAAATGTTGTTGCCAACAACACTTACTCATGTAATTTAAGTGAAGATTATATGGGGGGGTTTACCATGAGCCTGGAGGTCGAATTTTATACGGATAACACGTTAACCATTCCTGAAACCGGTACCGATGCAATGGGTAATGCACCTGTTATTGTCTTAACGCCCTCTTCAGGCGCATACCTCTTCACAATTCAAAATGATGAAGAAGGTGGCGCTGTGGATATTGCCGCTAACGTGAACGGTATCCATATTTCTTTTCCCACCTGTTTCAGCACCCTGAGCAGTACCAGCGGCAATGTTCTCAATTTAGGCAGCTATACCGCCTCAGATTTGGCGAGCAATACGAAAGAGGTTCCTTTCACCATCAATCTCGCTTCCTGCGTAGGCGTTAAAAATATTGAGGTAAGGTTAACTACCAGCAAGGTGAACAGTAACAACACCTTGCTGTTAGGCAACCAGAATGAGGGTATGACCGACAGTGCATCAGGGGCAGGCGTATTGATCAAGGGAATGGCAAACGGCGTTTCCAGCGAGATGGCACTGCAGCCGAATACAACGACCTCGGTCTACAAAGATTATGAAACCGAAACGATCACGGAGTTCCCGATGTACTTCACTGCGGGTACCGCACACCAGTCAACCTCGGAGATAGTGAATTTCACCGCCACCCTGAAAGCGGATGGTACAACCATTCAGCCGGGCTCCTTTAAGGCAACCGGTGTTTTTTCAATAACTTACCCTTAACACGTGTCGGCAGGGTTAACCTGCCGCCTTTCGCCATAAAAGCGCTAACGCTCCTCTTTCGTATCCCCTACAATGTGAAAATTCTATTCACTCTATCTATTTTTTAGGGGATTATCTTGAAACCAACCACCATCTCCTTGCTGCAGAAATGCAAACAGGAAAAGAAACGCTTCGCCACCATCACCGCGTATGACTACAGCTTCGCCAAACTTTTTGCCGAAGAGGGTATCAACGTTATGCTGGTTGGGGACTCGTTAGGGATGACGGTACAAGGACATGATTCCACCCTGCCGGTTACGGTTGAAGACATCGCCTACCATACCCGCGCGGTGCGCCGTGGCGCGCCGACTTGCCTGCTCCTTTCCGATCTGCCGTTTATGGCCTACGCCACCCCAGAACAAGCCTTTGAAAATGCTGCCACAGTCATGCGTGCCGGTGCCAATATGGTTAAAATCGAGGGCGGTGCCTGGCTCGTTGAAACGGTAAAAATGCTCACCGAACGTGCCGTACCGGTATGCGGGCACTTAGGCCTGACGCCGCAGTCGGTGAACATCTTTGGCGGCTATAAGGTACAGGGCCGTGGCGATGCTGCACAAACGCTGTTTGATGATGCCGTCGCCCTGGAATCCGCAGGTGCACAGCTGCTGGTGCTGGAGTGTGTACCCGTTGAACTGGCAAAACGCATCACTGAAACACTGTCGATTCCGGTTATCGGGATTGGTGCAGGAAACGTGACCGATGGCCAAATTCTGGTGATGCATGACGCCTTCGGCATTACCGGTGGTCACATCCCTAAATTTGCCAAAAATTTCCTCACGGAAGCGGGCGACATGCGCGCCGCGGTCAGGCAGTATATTGCCGACGTTGAATCCGGTGTTTACCCGGCTGAAGAACACAGTTTCCATTAAGGAGTCTCGTTGTGCTAATCATTGAAACCCTGCCGCTGCTTCGCCAGCATATTCGTCGCGCACGACAGGAAGGTAAACGTATCGCACTGGTCCCTACCATGGGTAACCTGCATGACGGCCATATGAAGCTGGTCGACGACGCGAGAGCGCGTGCAGATATCGTGGTGGTCAGTATCTTCGTTAACCCAATGCAGTTTGACCGCGCTGACGACCTGGCGCGCTACCCGCGCACTTTGCAGGAAGATTGCGAGAAGCTGAAAAAGCGCCACGTGGACATCGTCTTCTCGCCCGCACCGGGGGATATCTATCCGCAGGGGACCGAGGAAGCCACCTACGTTGACGTCCCCGGCATTTCCACCATGCTGGAAGGCGCAAGCCGCCCGGGCCATTTCCGCGGCGTGTCTACCATCGTCAGCAAGTTGTTCAACCTGGTGCAGCCGGACATCGCCTGCTTTGGTGAGAAAGATTTCCAGCAGCTGGCGTTGATCCGTAAGATGGTGGCCGACATGGGCTATGACATCGAGATCGTTGGCGTACCGATTGTGCGTGCTAAAGACGGTCTGGCGCTCAGCTCACGCAATGGCTATCTGACGGCTGAACAGCGTAAAATTGCGCCGGGCCTGAGCAAAGTCATGAATACCATGGCTGAGCAACTGCTGGCCAAAGAGTTAACCGCCGAAGAGATTATTGCCCTCGCAGAGCAAGCCCTGAACGATAAAGGGCTTCGCGCCGACGACGTGCAAATTCGCGACGCGGACACGCTGCTGGAGCTGACGGATTCCAGCAAACGCGCCGTTCTGCTGGTTGCCGCATGGCTCGGTCAGGCGCGTCTTATCGACAACAAGGTCGTTGAGCTGGCGTAGTGATTACCCTCCCCTCTTAACGGAGGGGTTAACGCATGATGATTAAAGGTACACGTAATGATTCGCAAAATGCTGCAAGGTAAGCTTCACCGTGTGACAGTCACGCAGGCCGACCTGCACTATGAAGGCTCCTGCGCGATCGATCAGGATTTTCTCGACGCGGCGGGGATTCTTGAAAACGAAGCGATTGATATCTGGAACGTGAACAACGGCAAACGCTTCTCCACCTATGCGATTGCCGCCGAGCGCGGGTCTAAAATCATCTCCGTCAACGGCGCGGCAGCGCACTGCGCGGACGTGGGCGACATTGTGATCATCGCGAGCTTTGTCATGATGTCTGACGAAGAAGCGCGTCGCTGGCAGCCGAAAGTGGCCTATTTCGAAGGCGACAACGAGATGAAACGCACTGCGAAGGCGATTCCAGTCCAGGTTGCCTGATTTACCCCTGCGGCTGATTACTGATCAGCCGCGACATCGTCTCTAGCGAATCCGTTCTTAAGATGTACAGACGCTTCAGCAAGAACGGATTATCCCCCGGCTTTACCTTCCCTTTCACCGTGGTCACCGCCAGGTGAAAACCGGCATCATTCGCCGCTTTAATTGCCTTGTTATCGTAGCCACCAAACGGGTACGACAGGTACAGCACGCGCGGGTTAAATTGCGCCAGCGCGCGGCGTGAGCGTTCAAAATCAAACAGGATCACGTGATAGCTGCGGCTGAGCAAAATCGGATGTTTGTTTGCATCGACGCGGTGCAGGAAGTGGGTATGAGACTGAATATCAAACACATCCTGGATATCCTTAATCTCCCGGACGCTCATAAACTGAAGCGATTTGGGATCCCACTTCTGCGGGTGTCCCTTAATACGCGATGAGATAATGAATGCCGTAGCGTTAAAGCCATACTCTTTCAAAATCGGGTAAGCGTAGCGGCTCACGGATTTCAACCCGTCGTCAAAGGTAATCACCACCGCTTTCGCTGGCAGGTTCATCTTGTTACGCACGTACCCTTCAAGCTGATACATCGTCAGGGTGGTATAACCCTGATCGCGCAGCCAGGCCATCTGGTTATTGAACGCGCGCACGCTGGTGGTCGTAGAGGTGTGACGAAAGCGGGTGTTCTCTTCATCACGCAAAATATGATGGTAGGTGATGACCGGTAGGCCATTGTCTTCCTGCGCGTCAAGACTGCTGATCCACGCGAGACGATTGCCGATACGAATTTGATACCAGGTCTGGTTAAGTCGATCTTTAAGCTTGTTCAGGATTGGATAGCGAAGATTCGCGCTTAGCGTTCCAAACGGCGCACTGCCGCTGGCGGGCGCGTTATACACAGGCGTATCTTTCCAGGTCATCAGGTTTTGATTGCTGAGAGGTTTATTCAGGTCGCCGAGGCTGTCTTCAACGCGCTGTTTCCCTTGCACCTTTTCCAGGTGGCCTTTATCGATAAACCCCGTTCCGAAGCCAAAGCGAAACTCGTAGTAATCCGCTGCGGTGGGCACGACGGCCAGGATCTGCCCGGCACGAACATTGCCAACGTTAACCACGTCATTACCGACCTGCGCCCAAATCGCCGCATCTTCGGTGGTTTGCATGTACTGGGCTGGAAGACCTTGTTGACTGACTAAACTGGCTGATGCCCCACCGGAGATCGCCAGCAGGAACAGGAAAATAATACGCGTGAACATGTATGTGATATCGATACGAATAAACTGATGCCATTGTAACAAAAGCACCATCAATACCAATGTTTAATTCTTATACAGGTCGTGGAGGAGAACAAATGGGGGATTTTTCTGCTGCTGATGCCACAAACTGCTGACCCCGGCGATCCCTTGCCCGACGATGATATTGCGAAAATCCGTGCTGCTTAACGATTCACGCAATGGATACATCACTTCCAGAAGGGGATAGTTGACGCCGGAGATCACTTCGCAATTGTCGTGCTTATGGCTCATCAATGCCGCCGTGCGGTAGGGGGCAGCGCCGGATTTATCGGTAAGAAAGATAACACCATCGCCGGTGTCGGTTTCATGCAGCGCATCGCACATCATCCGGCTGAGCATATTCGTACTCAATCCGCGCCAGTAATTAACCGCACGACATTGCGCCAGCGGACCAAACCTGGCTTCAAGCTTTAACAACATGTCCTGCGCCTGTTCATCGTGGCAGGTGATCACCCATCCCAGCATAACTCTCTCCTTAGCAGGCGAGTAGTTTAGCGGAGTGAAGGTTAGCTTTTGGTGATAACTGTCAAAGAAAGTGCCCGGCAAACAGACTGTCGCCGGGCCGAAGATTAGCTGCGAAGACCACGTCCGCGCTGGATCAGATACCAGCAAAGCAGATAGAAAGCGATGATAAACACCCCCAGCACTGCCACCGTGGTAACCAGCGGCACATCAGTTATGCCCAGGAAGCCAAAGCGGAAACCGCTGATCATATACACAATCGGGTTCAGGTGTGACAGCGCCTGCCAGAACGGCGGCAGCAGCGTCAGGGAGTAGAACACCCCGCCCAAATAGGTCAACGGCGTTAACACGAAGGTTGGGATCAGGCTGATGTCATCAAAGGTTTTTGCAAACACCGCGTTCAGAAGGCCCGCCAGTGAGAACAGAATCGCCGTCAGCAATAGCGTCAACGCCACAAACAGCCATGAATGCACCTGGAACGGCACAAAGAACAGTGAAATTGCCGTCACCAGGATCCCCACGCAAAGACCGCGCGCCACGCCGCCGCCAACGTAACCGGCAATAATCACGTGCGTCGGTACCGGAGCCACCAGCAACTCTTCAATATTGCGCTGGAACTTAGCGCTAAAGAACGACGACGCCACGTTCGCATAGGCGTTAGTGATCACCGCCATCATGATCAGGCCAGGAACAATGAACTGCATATAGGTAAAGCCGTGCATCTCACCAATGCGGGAACCAATCAGGTTACCGAAAATGATGAAGTAGAGCGTCATGGTGATGACCGGCGGCACCAGGGTTTGCACCCAGATGCGCATAAAGCGGTTTATCTCTTTCGCCCAGATACTCTTCAGCGCGACCCAAAAAAGATGCGTCATGCGTTGTCTCCTTGTTTTTGATGCACCAGAGAGACAAACAGCTCTTCCAGTCGGTTCGCTTTGTTACGCATACTCAATACCTGAATGCCCTGAGCGCTTAGCTGGGAGAAAACGCTGTTGATACCCTGCTCGCGCAAGACTTCCACTTCCAGCGTTGAGGTATCCACCAGACGATACTGGTATCCCTCCAACTTTGGCAGCGGGCTCTTTGGCGCAAGATCGAGTATGAACGTTTCTGACTTCAGCTTGGAGAGCAAATCCTTCATCGAGGTATTTTCCACCAGCTCACCGTGCTGAATGATGCCGATATTGCGGCACAGCATCTCTGCTTCTTCAAGGTAGTGCGTGGTCAGAATAATGGTGGTGCCTTTGTCATTAAGATCCTTCAGGAAGCCCCACATTGAGCGACGCAGTTCGATATCCACGCCCGCGGTAGGTTCATCCAGAATCAGCAGTTTTGGCTCGTGCATCAGCGCGCGGGCAATCATCAGGCGACGCTTCATGCCGCCGGACAGCATGCGCGCCCGCTCGTTACGTTTTTCCCACAGGTCCAGCTGTTTGAGGTACTTTTCGCTACGTTCAACCGCCTCTTTACGCTCCACACCATAGTAGCCAGCCTGGTTGACGACGATCTGTTGCACGGTCTCGAACGGGTTGAAGTTAAACTCCTGCGGCACCAGCCCCAGCTGACGTTTGGCGTTCACGACGTCTTTCTGCAGGTCGTAACCAAACACGCTCACCCGGCCAGAGGTTTTATTAACCAACGAGCTGATAATGCCGATGGTGGTGGATTTTCCCGCCCCATTCGGCCCCAGAAGCGCGTAAAAATCTCCCGCCTCTACTTTGAGATCTATCCCACGCAGCGCCTGAACGCCGCCCGGATAGGTTTTTTTGAGCTGCTCAAGCTCGAGTGCAATTGCCATGAATTAGACTTACCTATAGTTCTGACACACGTTGTGTGGTTTCATTAAAAGCCGAGTTACCCTATATTAGCGCATCGCAATCACTCGGTTACAGGTCGTTAACTTCCATGAATGACATAGATACACTCATCAGCAACAATGCACTATGGTCAAAAATGCTGGTGGAAGAAGATCCCGGTTTTTTTGGAAAGTTATCGCAAGCGCAGAACCCGCGCTTTCTATGGATTGGATGTTCCGACAGCCGCGTTCCGGCAGAGCGCCTGACCGGTCTCGAACCGGGTGAGCTCTTTGTTCACCGCAACGTCGCCAACCTGGTGATTCATACCGACCTCAACTGCCTTTCTGTTGTCCAGTATGCCGTTGACGTTCTGGAAGTCGAGCACATCATTATCTGCGGCCACTACGGCTGCGGCGGCGTACAGGCAGCGGTCGAAAATACGGAGCTGGGATTAATCGATAACTGGCTGCTGCATATCCGCGATATCTGGTTCAAACATAGCTCACTGCTGGGCGAAATGCCGCAGGAGCGTCGCCTGGATACGCTGTGCGAGCTGAACGTGATGGAGCAGGTTTATAACCTGGGCCACTCAACCATTATGCAGTCTGCGTGGAAACGCGGGCAGAAGGTCTCCATCCACGGCTGGGCGTACGGTATTCATGACGGTCTGCTGCGCAACCTTGAAGTGACGGCCACCAACCGAGAAACGCTGGAACAGCGTTACCGTTCCGGCATTGCTAACCTCAAGCTCAAGCATGTAAACCATAAATAAAGTCTGAGGTTTTCTCCCCTCTCCCCATGGGAGAGGGCTGGGGTGAGGGCATCAGCCCGCACCCGATCAACATTACTCGTCCAGCAACACCACTTTCCCGACATACGGCAGATGGCGATAACGCTGCGCGTAGTCAATGCCGTAGCCCACGACAAATTCGTCTGGGATCGAGAAACCGACAAACTCTACGGGCACCTGCACTTCACGACGGGTTGGTTTGTCCAGAAGGGTACAAATCGCCAGCGATTTTGGCTCACGCAGGCTGAGGATTTCGCGCACTTTAGAGAGCGTGTTACCGGAGTCGATGATGTCCTCAACGATCAGCACGTCTTTGCCACGAATATCTTCATCCAGGTCTTTCAGGATTTTCACATCACGGGTTGTGGACATGCCGCTGCCGTAGCTGGAGGCGGTCATAAAATCGACCTCATGTGACACCTGCACTTCACGGCACAGGTCTGCCATGAACATGAACGAGCCACGCAACAGACCCACCAGCACCATTTCGCTGCCGCTGTCCTTGTAATGTTCGGTGATTTGACGACCCAGATCGGCGATACGCGCTTTGATCTCGGCTTCCGGGATCATCACTTCAACAGTATGTTTCATATTACTAACCATATGATTTTAAATAAAATCTTTCAATGCGAATGAAGGTTATTTCGGCATCGAAACGCAAGCCAGCCATTATAACAGCAAATGACGATCCCTGGCGCATGAGTTATAAAAGCAAATTTTGTGATTCCGATCACACTTGTTAATACCTATAATTAATTGCTAGCAAATAATTAACAAAACTGACGAGTACTTTTCTATGGCTGAATCAAAATCTACACAGCCGCGTCTACTGGTGACATTAACGGCAGCGTTCGCAGCTTTCTGTGCGCTGTATTTGTTAATCGGTGGCGTATGGCTGGTCGCACTTGGCGGCTCCTGGTACTACCCGATTGCGGGTCTGGTTATGGTTGGCGTAACCATCCTGCTGTTGCGTAGAAAACAATCTGCACTGTGGCTTTATGCCGCATTACTCCTTGCCACCATGATCTGGGGCGTTTGGGAAGTCGGATTCGACTTCTGGGCACTGACGCCGCGCAGTGACATTCTGGTCTTCTTTGGTATCTGGCTGATCCTGCCGTTCGTCTGGCGTCGTCTGATCTACCCTTCCAGCGGTGCCGTCGCCGGTCTGCTGGTGTCTCTGGTCATCACCGGCGGTATCCTGACCTGGGCCGGGTTTAACGACCCGCAGGAAATCAACGGGACGCTGAATACAGAATCCACCCCTGCTGCGGCAATCTCGCAGGTGGCCGATGGCGACTGGCCTGCCTATGGTCGTAATCAGGAAGGTCAACGCTACTCCCCGCTGAAGCAGATCAACGCGGATAACGTTAAAAATCTGAAAGAAGCCTGGGTATTCCGTACCGGCGACCTGAAGATGCCGAACGATCCGGGTGAACTGACTAACGAAGTGACCCCCATTAAAGTGGGCAACATGCTTTACCTGTGTACGGCGCACCAGCGTCTGTTCGCGCTCGACGCGGCCACCGGTAAAGAGAAATGGCACTTCGATCCGCAGCTGAACTCCAACCCGTCCTTCCAGCATGTGACCTGCCGTGGCGTCTCTTACCACGAAGCGCGTGCGGACAACGCAAGTCCGGAAGTGATTGCCGACTGTCCTCGCCGCATTATGCTGCCGGTGAACGACGGCCGTCTGTTCGCGATTAACGCCGAAACGGGCAAGCTGTGCGAAACCTTTGCCAACAAAGGTGTTTTGAATCTGCAGACCAACATGCCGGACACCACGCCGGGTCTGTACGAGCCGACCTCACCGCCGATTATCACCGACAAAACGATCGTGATTGCCGGTTCGGTAACGGATAACTTCTCCACCCGCGAAACCTCCGGTGTTATCCGTGGTTTTGACGTGAACACCGGTAAACTGCTGTGGGCCTTCGATCCGGGCGCGAAAGATCCAAACGCGATCCCGTCGGACGAACACACCTTTACCTTTAACTCGCCTAACTCCTGGGCACCTGCGGCATATGACGCTAAGCTCGACCTGGTGTACCTGCCTATGGGTGTGACCACGCCAGATATCTGGGGCGGTAACCGCACGCCTGAGCAGGAACGTTACGCGAGCGCGATCGTGGCGCTGAACGCGACCACCGGTAAGCTGGCATGGAGCTATCAGACCGTTCATCACGATCTGTGGGACATGGATATGCCGTCCCAGCCGACGCTGGCGGACATTACCGTTAATGGCAAAACCGTTCCGGTGATTTACGCTCCGGCAAAAACCGGCAACATCTTCGTGTTGGATCGCAGCAACGGTAAGCTGGTTGTGCCTGCGCCGGAAAAACCGGTTCCGCAGGGTGCAGCCAAAGGCGACTATGTCAGTAAAACGCAGCCATTCTCTGACCTGAGCTTCCGTCCGAAGAAAGACCTGACCGGGGCAGACATGTGGGGTGCCACAATGTTTGACCAGCTGGTGTGCCGCGTGATGTTCCATCAGCTGCGCTATGAAGGCATCTTCACACCGCCATCTGAGCAAGGCACGCTGGTCTTCCCGGGTAACCTGGGGATGTTCGAATGGGGTGGTATCTCCGTTGATCCAAACCGTCAGGTTGCCATTGCTAACCCAATGGCGCTGCCGTTTGTTTCACGACTGATCCCACGCGGTCCGGGTAACCCAATGGAACAGCCAAAAGACGCCAAAGGCAGCGGTACCGAAGCCGGTATTCAGCCTCAGTACGGCGTACCGTTTGGCGTGACCCTGAACCCGTTCCTGTCTCCGTTCGGCCTGCCGTGTAAACAGCCGGCCTGGGGTTACATCTCCGGTCTGGATCTGAAAACTAACCAGATCGTATGGAAAAAACGTATTGGTACGCCGCAGGACAGCATGCCGTTCCCGATGCCGGTTCCCGTGCCGTTCAATATGGGTATGCCAATGCTGGGTGGCCCAATCTCCACCGCCGGTAACGTGCTGTTCATCGCGGCAACCGCAGATAACTACCTGCGCGCGTACAATATGACCAACGGTGAGAAACTGTGGCAAGGCCGTCTGCCGGCAGGTGGACAGGCAACACCGATGACCTATGAAGTGGATGGCAAGCAGTACGTTGTTATCTCGGCAGGTGGTCACGGTTCGTTTGGCACGAAGATGGGCGACTACATTGTCGCGTATGCTCTGCCGGATGACGCAAAATAAAAGCAAAACGGCAACGAAAGTTGCCGTTTTTCGTGTCTGTTCCCTCACCTGTGGGTGAGGGAATCAGGCCGCATCATCCTATACGGTAAAACCCAGCATCATTCCCGTATCTTCATGCTCCAGCAGATGGCAGTGCGCCATATAGGCAAACTCCTTCGGCGCATCATGGTCGAACTTCACCAGCACTTCGCTTACCCCGCCTTCTACCCGTACCGTATCCTTCCAGCCTGCACGATGCACGTCAGGTGCTTTCCCATTTTCAGAGAGAATACGGAACTGCGTGCCGTGGATGTGGAACGGATGCAGCATCATGTCGCCCTCGCCTGAAATTACCCAACGTTCAAACTGCCCTTTGCTGGCGGCAAACATTGGCGTGTTCATGTCGAACGCTTTGCCGTTAATGCGGTTGGCATTGTGGAAATCAAATCCGTGGCCGCCGTGGTTCATCCCGCCCATCTTGCCGTGATCCATGTTCATATGCCCCATCATCTGCCCGTGGTGCATACCCGCCATCGCCTGGTCGCCATATTTCTTCATTAGCGCCTGCATGCCCATCATGTCGAGCATCGGATCCATAGAGAGCTGCAGCTTACGCTGGGTTAATCCCTCAAGCGTTGGGAGTGCAGGCAGCGTGGTTAGGGCATCCGGCAGCGTACCGGAGGCGGCGATTTGCAGCGGCTGAACGCGCAGCACCGAGTGAGCCCGATCGAATGGCGCAACGGCCATTCCCATCTGGCTGACGGGAAGCGTCACCAGGTCAAAGGATTTACCGTCGCTGATATCTACCAGCACCTCAAAACGCTCGCCCATCAGCATTGGCAGTTCATTCACCTTCACTGGCTCCGGCAAAAAACCGCCGTCGCTTGCGACCACATACAGCGGGCGATTATCGCTGGTCGCAAAATTCAGCGAACGTGCGTTGCAGCCGTTAAGCAGGCGTAAGCGCAGCCAGCCCTTAGGGGCTGCGTGCTGAGGATAAACAGCGCCGTTGGTCAACAGCGTATCGCCAAACCAGCCTACCGCCGCGCTCATCACATCCAGCTGGTAGTCAATCTGGCCTTCTGCCGTGAATTTTTTGTCCTGCACAATGACCGGCACATCGTCGATGCCCCATTGTTTTGGCAGCCGCAGCAGACGGCTTTCGTCATCCTCAATCAGCACCAGCCCCGCCAGCCCCATGGCGACCTGGTGGCCGGTTTTGCCGTGCTGATGCGGATGGAACCAGCAGGTGGCCGCGCGCTGATCGGGGGTAAAGGTGACGCTGCGCTTACCGCCGGGCTTAATCACACCCTGCGGGCCGCCGTCTACCTCGCCCGGCACTTCAAGCCCGTGCCAGTGCAGCGTTGTCTCCTCCGCCAGCGTGTTGTGAATATCGACCGTGACGGCTTTGCCTTTGCGCAGCTGAAGTGCCGGTCCCAGCACGTTGCCGTTATAGCCCCAAGTCGTCGCGTTATGTGCGCCGAAGGTCGTTTTGCCGGACTGAACAATAAGCTGAATGCGGCTACGGGCATCCGCAGTCAGGAGATCGGGAATGGGTAAGGCTGGCCTGTCGGCTGCAAATACCGCGCGACTCCACAGCGGTAATGCGCTGGCAACCCCCAGCGCAGCGGAATATTTTAAAAAATCACGGCGTTGCATATTCATTTCCTTATTTCCTGCAGACGATATTTTGAGCATAAACCCTTCCCTTACCGGAAGGTCAAGCATGGCGGCAATAATAAAGATCGTCGGCCTGGCATCAAGTATGCTAACGTTAATTTTCCGTGATGCAGTGGTAGAAGCAATGAAGACGTTTTTCAGAACAATTTTGTTCAGTAGCCTGATGGCGATGTGTGCGAACAGTTACGCGCTGAGTGAAAACGAAGCAGAAGATATGGCCGATTTGACGGCAGTTTTTGTGTTTCTGAAAAACGATTGTGGTTACCAGAATTTACCCAACGGGCAAATTCGTCGCGCACTGGTCTTTTTTGCCCAGCAGAACCAATGGGATCTCAGCAACTACGACAGCTTCGACATGAAGGCGCTCGGTGAAGACAGCTACCGTGACTTAAGCGGTATTGGCATCCCCACTGCAAAAAAATGCAAAGCGCTGGCTCGCGATTCACTCAGCCTGCTCGCCTACGTGAAGTAACCTTCCCGACGCCCCCTTGTTGACCGCTAACCGCTTAACGGCGGTTATGTGTTGCGCCCATCCTGCTGGAAGTAATGGATGTTAACGAAGGAGAGGACAGCCCATGACCGAGAAAACGGTATGGCAAGAAACGCTGCACGACCAGTTTGGTCAATACTTTGCCGTTGATAACGTGCTTTATCACGAAAAAACCGACCATCAGGATCTGATTATCTTCGAGAACGCGGCCTTTGGCCGCGTGATGGCGCTTGACGGCGTGGTGCAAACCACCGAGCGTGATGAGTTTATTTACCACGAGATGATGACCCACGTTCCGCTGCTGGCGCACGGCCACGCGAAACACGTGCTGATCATCGGCGGCGGCGACGGTGCCATGCTGCGTGAAGTCTCTCGCCATAAAACCGTTGAAACCATCACCATGGTTGAAATTGATGCGGGCGTGGTCTCTTTCTGTCGCCAGTATCTGCCGAACCACAATGCCGGGAGCTATGACGACCCGCGCTTCAATCTGGTTATCGACGACGGCGTCAATTTTGTTAACCAAACTGCACAAACCTTCGACGTGATTATCTCCGACTGCACCGACCCTATTGGCCCCGGCGCATCGCTGTTTACCTCATCGTTCTATGAAGGATGTAAGCGCTGCCTGAAGCCAGGCGGTATCTTCGTGGCGCAAAACGGTGTCTGCTTCCTGCAGCAGGATGAAGCGCTTGATAGCCACCGCAAGCTGAGCACGTACTTTGGCGATGTCAGCTTCTATCAAGCCGCGATTCCCACCTACTACGGCGGGATCATGACCTTCGCCTGGGCAAGCGATAACGAGGTGCTGCGTCATCTCTCGACCGAAATTATCCAGGCCCGCTTCCATCAGGCGGGTCTGCGATGCCGCTATTACAACCCGGCCATTCATACCGCCGCGTTTGCCTTGCCGCAGTATCTGCAAGACGCGTTATCCTCTAAGGGGGTGAGCTAATTGAAAAAGCTGAAACTGCATGGCTTTAACAACCTGACCAAAAGCCTGAGTTTTTGTATTTACGATATCTGCTATGCCAAAACAGCGGAAGAGCGCGATGGTTATATCGCCTATATCGATGAACTCTACAACGCCAACCGACTGACCGAGATCCTGTCAGAAACCTGCTCGATTATTGGCGCGAATATCCTCAATATCGCCCGTCAGGATTATGAACCTCAGGGCGCGAGCGTGACCATACTGGTCAGCGAAGAGCCGATCGATCCGGATGTTATCGACAAAACTGAACACCCGGGCCCGCTCCCTGAAGTGGTGGTGGCGCATCTGGACAAAAGCCATATCTGCGTTCATACCTACCCGGAAAGCCACCCGGAAGGCGGGCTATGTACCTTCCGTGCCGATATCGAAGTGTCCACCTGCGGCGTGATTTCACCGCTGAATGCGCTGAACTATTTAATCCACCAGCTGGAATCCGATATTGTCACTATTGATTATCGCGTGCGCGGTTTCACGCGTGATATCAACGGCATGAAGCATTTTATCGATCACGAGATCAACTCCATTCAAAACTTTATGTCCGACGACATGAAGGCGCTTTACGACATGGTGGACGTGAATGTGTACCAGGAGAATATCTTCCATACCAAGATGATGCTTAAGGAGTTCGACCTTAAGCACTACATGTTCCATACCCGACCGGAAGAGTTAAGCGAAGAAGAGCGGAAGATGATTACCGACCTGCTCTGGAAAGAGATGCGCGAAATCTACTACGGCCGCAATATTCCGGCCGTGTAGACAGCACGAGGAGCAGGGACGCTCCGGTGTGTTATTTCTGTTTCATAAACTCGCGGTAGGCGTTCACAACCTGAAGGAAATCCTCCACGCCGCACATCGACAAGCTCTCTTCGTCGTAATAGTTCATGCCCTCTTCCATCTCATCACCTGAAAATTCGAGCTGGTTGGCACGCACCATCACCTCTTCGCCATCCATCCACAGCGTGTATTCATGCCCGGCGCGTTGCCAGGAGCGCTCGCTGCCCTTTACCGTATTCGCCGCCTGTTCAACTTCGTCAAGAAGCGCAAGATTGTCTTTCACCTCTTCGTTAAACCAGTGTCCAACGGCTTCGTGGCCCATCGACATACGCACTTTCACCACTCCAGTGATGTCGCGCAGAAATTCGTAATCCATCATATTTTCCTCTGCAAAGCCATTAGGGTAATTATCGCAGCAGAGAGAAAGAAAAAAAGCGTGGGAGGTGGGAGGAATGAAAATAAAAAGGTGAGAGCAAGACCCTGCGGCCTGATGCCCTCACCCCGTCCCTCTCCCACAGAAGAGGGTACAAACACTAAAAACCGTCTCTACGAGACGGTTTTGCTGTTATACCGCCGTCTGGAAGATAACTCCGTCAGCTTTCTCGGTGTACTGAGAGAGCTGGTCGAAGTTCAGATAGCGATAGGTATCCACCGCCGTCTTATCAACCTGAGCAACAAAGGTCTGATACTCTTCAGGCGTTGGCAGTTTGCCAATCAGCGCGGCAACCGCCGCCAGCTCCGCAGATGCCAGGAAGACGTTTGCGCCCGTACCTAAACGGTTCGGGAAGTTACGGGTAGACGTAGACACTACCGTCGCACCGTCAGCAACACGCGCCTGGTTGCCCATACACAGGGAACAGCCAGGGATTTCGATACGCGCACCGCTCTTGCCAAACACGCTGTAGTAACCCTCTTCGGTCAGCTGAGCCGCATCCATACGGGTAGGCGGTGCCACCCACAGACGGGTTGGCAGCTGGCCTTTATGGGTATCCAGCAGCTTGCCGGCAGCACGGAAGTGACCGATGTTGGTCATGCAGGAACCGATGAACACTTCGTCGATCTTTTCTCCCTGCACGGCAGACAGTGGACGTGCGTCATCCGGATCGTTCGGCGCACACAGGATCGGCTCTTTGATATCAGCCAGATCGATGTCGATCACTGCCGCGTATTCTGCGTCAGCATCTGCTTCCAGCAGCTGCGGATCGGCAAGCCATTTTTCCATGCCCTGAATACGACGTTCCAGCGTACGACGGTCGCCATAGCCTTCTGCAATCATCCACTTCAGCAGCACAATGTTGGAAGTCAGATACTCTTCAATCGGAGCCTGATTCAGC
The DNA here is from genome assembly GCF_036903355.1 of Enterobacter sp. UNJFSC 003. Lineage (NCBI taxonomy): Bacteria > Pseudomonadati > Pseudomonadota > Gammaproteobacteria > Enterobacterales > Enterobacteriaceae > Enterobacter > Enterobacter sp. UNJFSC 003. The sequence goes on along the minus strand of NZ_JBAKHK010000004.1, from coordinate 297,772 downwards.
TTGATGGTACAACCTGCTGCAGAACGCTCGGCGGACGCATCGGTCAGCTCGAATGCCTGCTCAACCTTCAGATCCGGCAGACCCTCAATTTCCAGGATACGCCCAGAGAAGATGTTTTTCTTACCTTTCTTCTCAACGGTCAGCAGACCCTGTTTGATGGCATACAGCGGGATAGCGTGAACCAGGTCGCGCAGCGTGATCCCTGGCTGCATTTTGCCTTTAAAGCGGACCAGCACGGACTCTGGCATATCCAGCGGCATCACGCCGGTCGCAGCAGCAAACGCCACCAGACCTGAACCCGCCGGGAAAGAGATACCAATCGGGAAACGGGTGTGGGAGTCGCCGCCGGTACCCACGGTATCTGGCAGCAGCATGCGGTTCAGCCAGGAGTGGATAACACCATCACCCGGACGCAGGGAAACACCGCCACGGTTCATGATGAAGTCAGGCAGCGTGTGGTGCGTGGTCACGTCAACCGGCTTTGGATAGGCCGCAGTGTGGCAGAAAGACTGCATCACCAGGTCAGAAGAGAAGCCCAGACATGCCAGGTCTTTCAGTTCATCACGGGTCATTGGGCCAGTGGTATCCTGAGACCCCACGGACGTCATCTTCGGTTCACAGTACGCGCCTGGACGGACACCGGCTACGCCGCACGCGCGGCCAACCATTTTCTGCGCCAGGGAGTAACCGCGATCGCTCTCAGCCACGTCCTTCGCCTGACGGAACACGTCGCTGTGCGGCAGGCCCAGCGCTTCACGCGCTTTGGTGGTCAGGCCACGACCGATGATCAGCGGAATACGACCACCGGCACGCACTTCGTCAACTAACACGTCGGTTTTCAGCTCGAAGCTTGCCAGCAGCGCGTTTGTCTCGTGGTTACGCACTTCACCTTTGAACGGATAAACGTCAATCACGTCGCCCATGTTCAGGTTACTTACGTCCACTTCGATTGGCAATGCGCCAGCATCTTCCATGGTGTTGAAGAAGATAGGGGCAATTTTGCCACCGAGGCACAGGCCACCGCCGCGCTTGTTCGGCACATGAGGAATGTCATCACCCATAAACCACAGCACGGAGTTGGTTGCGGATTTACGAGAAGAGCCCGTACCAACTACGTCACCAACATAAGCCAGTGGGAAACCTTTCTTCTGCAGGGCTTCGATCTGTTTGATCGGCCCCACGCTGCCCGGCTGATCCGGCTCAATGCCTTCACGCGCGTTTTTCAGCATCGCCAGGGCGTGCAGAGGGATATCCGGACGAGACCAGGCATCCGGCGCCGGAGAGAGGTCATCCGTGTTGGTTTCACCGGTCACTTTAAACACGGTCACGGTCATTTTTTCAGCCAGCGCTGGACGGTTCAGGAACCATTCTGCATCAGCCCAGGATTGCATAACCTGCTTCGCGTAAGCGTTGCCTGCTTTGGCTTTTTCTTCTACATCGTAGAAGTTATCGAACATCAGCAGCGTGGAAGAGAGCGCTTTGGCGGCGATCGGAGCCAGCTTATCGTTATCCAGCGCATCAATCAGCGGATGAATGTTATAACCGCCCTGCATGGTGCCGAGCAGTTCAATCGCTTTTTCAGGAGTAACCAGTGGGGAGGTTGCATCGCCTTTGGCGATGGCGGCAAGGAATCCGGCTTTTACGTAGGCAGCTTCATCTACGCCAGGCGGTACGCGGTTGATCAACAGATCTAACAGGAATTCTTCTTCGCCCTTGGGCGGATTCTTCAGCAGCTCGACGAGCGCGGCCATTTGGGTTGCATCTAAAGGTTTGGGTACAATTCCCTCGGCGGCACGTTCTGCTACGTGCTTACGGTATTCTTCTAGCACGACGGTTCTCCTCGCTCTCATTGTCATATGCGGCGGGCGTTTTCTTCACGCTCCTGTGAGACAGCAGTTTGTAGGGTAAATGCCCGATACCGCGTCGGGCAGCATAGCAGGATTTCTGCACAGTGTTAATCCGTTTACAAAAAAGCAACATTAAAAAATTTGCTGAATCGTTAAGGATAGTGTAGCGGGAAGAAAGAACGATTTAATGGCTCGCAAACCATCATGACAATCTCATTATCCCAGCGGCTTTTCAGCTATCCGATATAATTGTGTAATAAATGCTCACACTCTTTATCCGGACACGCCGGGGGTTTCCCTAGAAAAGTCAAAACAGTCATACACGGGTGAATAATACTCGCGGCAACAAGAACGCCTCACGGCACAGCGCTTGTCTCGTTGGAGTCAATTTATGAAGTTGCCCTTTAAGCCATACCTGCTTGTCCTTCTCTGCAGTGCCGGGCTGTTTGCCGCCTCTGGCGTGATGTTTGTCAAAAGCCGTGCAACGGAGCCTGCAGCCCCCGCGCCCGCCACGCAACCCCCTTCAGCTACGCCGACACCCGCCGTACAGCCCGCACCGGCTGCGCCGCCGACGTACAGTGCTGCACAAATCGATCAGTGGGTGGCACCTGTTGCGCTCTATCCGGATGCTCTACTGTCGCAAATTTTGATGGCGTCAACCTACCCGTCCAACGTTATCCAGGCTGCCCAGTGGTCAAAAGATAATCCTAAAATGCAAGGTGATGCGGCTATCCAGGCTGTAGCCAGCCAGCCCTGGGATCCGAGCGTAAAATCGCTGGTTGCCTTCCCTCAGCTCATGTCGCTGTTAGGGGAAAATCCGCCGTGGGTACAAAATCTGGGCGATGCGTTTCTCGCGCAGCCGAAAGATGTGATGGATTCCGTGCAGCGACTGCGCCTGCTGGCACAGCAAACCGGCGCACTACAATCGACGCCCCAGCAGAAGGTCACCACCGAGACAAAACCGGCCCCCGCGAAAACCGCCACGAGCGCGTCAACGCCCCTTACCAGCGCTCCCACTGCCACCACAAACCCAACGGTTATCAAGATTGAATCCGCCGACCCGCAGGTCGTTTATGTCCCCACCTATAATCCGAATACGGTTTACGGGACATGGCCAAACACCGCCTATCCGCCAACCTACCTTCCGCCCACGCCCGGCGAGCAGTTTGGCAGCAGCTTTGTTAACGGTTTAGGCTTCAGCCTGGGGGTGGCGACAACCTATGCGATATTCAGCAGCATCGACTGGGACGACGACTGGGATCACCATCATGATGATGACTGGGATCATCACGGCGGTTACAACCGCAACGGTGATAACAACATCAACATCAACGTCGAAAACTTCAATAAGATCAGCGGAGACCGGCTCACAGATGCTAACCGAACCTGGCAGCATAACCCGGCTTATCGTGAAGGGGTGCCCTACCCCACAAGCCAGCTCAATAACCGCTTCCACACTACGAACGCGGCAACAGGGCTCAGTTCAACGCAGCAAAAACCCCTCAACCGCGATAGCCAACGCCAGGCCGCAATGAACCAAATGGAAAAATCGACGGGCAAAACTTTCCCTCAAACTGCGCGTCCGGGAACCAAAGAGGCTCAGCGTCAGGCCTCCAGCCAACAGCTGAAGCAAATTTCGCAGCGCAGCAACTACCGGGGTTACGACACCAAACCGCAAGCCGCGAAACGGGTCACGACACAGCAACGAGAGAATCGTCAGGCCACCGCTCAGAAACAAGAGAAACGGGTTTCACAGACGGCACAACAGCGCAGCCCACAGCAGAAGCATATTCAGCAGCGAATCGGCCAGCCGCGCGCCAACGCACTAAGCGGCAACGACAGCCGCTCCGCCAACTGGCAGGCACAACAGCAGCGAGGTGCTCAGAGCCGACAGGCGTCATCGCGCAATCAGCAGCCACGACAGACACAAGCCGGACGTGGTGAACATCGTGAATTTCGTCATCGCTAAGGGAGCCGACATGAAAAATAAATTACTCAGTGGAATCGTGTTGTTCATGATGTCGGTCACGGCAATGGCGCAACAATCCTTCAGCACGCCGGGCCAGGCAACCGATGCGCTGGTCAGCGCAATCGGCACGCAAAATGAAACGGCGATGAGCAACCTGTTAGGGGAAAACTGGCGCGATTTTCTGCCGCCTGAAGGGGTCGACCCCGATGCCGTCGATCGCTTCCTGCGCGACTGGAAAGTTCGTCATGATACGGTTGTTGACGGCGAGACGGCCCATCTTGTCGTTGGAGACAGCAGCTGGCAGCTCCCCATTCCGGCGATCAAAACGGCGTCCGGCTGGCAGTTCGATATTCAGCAAGCCGCCGAGGAAATTCAGACTCGCGAGATCGGACGCAATGAACTTGCCGCCATCGAAGCGCTTCATGCCTATGTTGATGCCCAGCAAAGCTATTATGCGATGAACCAGAAGTACGCCCAGAAGATTGTGAGTTCAGCAGGGAAAAAGGACGGTCTGTACTGGCCTGCTGAACCCGGCGAAGCGCCAAGCCCGCTTGGCCCGGCATTCAGTCCGAAAGAGCCCGGTACAGGCTATCACGGCTATCGATTTCGTATTCTGCCAGACAGTAACGGCTTTGCGATGGTTGCCTGGCCGGTCAGCTACGGTCAGACGGGCGTGATGAGCTTCATGATTAATCAGGACGACAAGGTCTATCAGACCAATTTCGGCAGCGATTCAGAGCAGAAAGCGCAGGCATTAACGGCGTACCATCTTGATAAATCATGGCAGCCTGTCGCCCCCTGACTGACGATTGCGCTGCGTTTGAGCAGACAAAAAAAACGCCTCCGAAGGAGGCGTTTAGCAAGCAGGAAGAAACTTATTTCTTCTTCGCTTTGGCGTTTGGCAGGTCGGTGATGCTACCTTCAAACACTTCAGCAGCCAGGCCCACAGACTCGTGCAGAGTTGGGTGAGCGTGGATGGTCAGCGCGATGTCTTCGGCGTCACAGCCCATTTCGATAGCCAGACCGATTTCACCCAGCAGCTCGCCGCCGTTGGTGCCGACAATCGCACCACCGATGACGCGGTGAGTTTCTTTGTCGAAGATCAGTTTGGTTACGCCATCTGCGCAGTCGGAAGCGATAGCACGGCCAGAAGCAGCCCACGGGAAGGTGGCGGTTTCGTAGCTGATGCCTTTCTCTTTCGCTTCTTTCTCCGTCAGACCCACCCAGGCAACTTCTGGCTCGGTGTAGGCGATAGATGGGATCACTTTCGGATCGAAGTAGTGCTTCATGCCGGCGATAACTTCAGCGGCAACGTGGCCTTCGTGAACACCTTTGTGCGCCAGCATAGGCTGACCGACGATATCGCCGATTGCAAAGATGTGAGGCACGTTAGTGCGCAGCTGCTTGTCAACGCGGATGAAACCACGGTCATCAACTTCCACGCCAGCTTTGCCCGCGTCGAGGTTTTTACCGTTCGGCACACGGCCGATAGCCACCAGAACGGCGTCGTAACGCTGTGCTTCTGCAGGCGCTTTTTTGCCTTCCATGGAAACGTAGATACCGTCTTCTTTCGCTTCAACGGCAGTGACTTTGGTTTCCAGCATCAGGTTGAATTTCTTGCTGATGCGTTTGGTGAAGACTTTAACGATGTCTTTATCGGCAGCCGGGATAACCTGGTCGAACATTTCAACCACGTCAATCTCTGAACCCAGCGCATGGTACACGGTACCCATTTCCAGACCGATGATACCGCCACCCATGACCAGCAGGCGCTTAGGAACGGTTTTCAGCTCCAGCGCATCGGTAGAATCCCACACGCGTGGATCTTCATGTGGAATGAACGGCAGTTCGATTGGACGAGAGCCCGCAGCGATGATCGCGTTGTCGAAGTTAATCACGGTTTTACCGTTTTCGCCTTCCACTTCAAGGGTGTTCGCGCCGGTAAATTTACCCAGACCGTTTACCACTTTGACCTTACGGCCTTTAGCCATACCCGCCAGACCGCCGGTCAGTTGAGTGATAACTTTCTCTTTCCAGGTACGAATCTTATCGATATCGGTTTTCGGCTCGCCGAAGACGATACCGTGTTCAGCCAGCGCTTTGGCTTCTTCGATAACTTTCGCTACGTGCAGGAGAGCTTTAGAAGGGATACAGCCAACGTTCAGACAAACACCGCCGAGGGTGCTGTAACGTTCTACGATTACGGTTTCCAGACCTAAATCAGCGCAACGGAAGGCTGCAGAGTAACCTGCGGGACCTGCCCCAAGTACCACGACCTGAGTTTTGATTTCAGTACTCATCATGACCTCTTATTGATTTCCGGCGGTCCAGGTACTTCTCGCCCTTCATCCACCGGGACGTTCTATCCGCCCGCAGTTTACAAAATTGTTAACAATTTTGAAACAACAAACGGCTCACGAATTGTCGCTTTCGCCATTAACCTCACAAACAACATGAGATTAACAGAAAAAAGCCGGCCGATTGGCCGGCTTTTCCATTACATCACCAGGCGGCGAATGTCGCTCAGGGTGTTGTTGATGATGGTGATGAAACGCGCACCATCAGCACCGTCGATCACGCGGTGGTCGAAGGACAGAGAGATTGGCATCATCAGACGCGGCACAAACTCTTTGCCATTCCATACCGGTTCCATCGCGGACTTGGACACACCGAGGATAGCCACTTCCGGCGCGTTCACAATCGGCGCGAAGTGGGTGGTACCCAGGCCGCCGATGCTGGAGATAGTGAAGCAACCGCCCTGCATTTCGCCAGCAGTCAGCTTACCATCACGCGCTTTCTTGGAGATCACGGTCAGTTCACGGGACAGCTCAGTAATGCTCTTCTTGTTCACGTCTTTGAAGACTGGAACAACCAGACCATTTGGCGTATCAACCGCAACACCGATGTTGATGTATTTCTTCAGCGTCAGCTTCTGGCCATCTTCGGACAGAGAGCTGTTGAAGCGTGGCATCTGTTCCAGAGCCGCAGCAACCGCTTTCATGATGAAGACAACTGGGGTGAATTTCACGTCCAGTTTACGCTTCTCAGCTTCAGCATTCTGCTGTTTACGGAACGCTTCCAGATCGGTGATATCGGTTTTGTCGAAGTGCGTAACGTGCGGGATCATCACCCAGTTACGGCTCAGGTTCGCACCAGAGATTTTCTGGATACGGCCCAGTTCCACTTCTTCGATTTCGCCGAACTTGCTGAAGTCCACTTTCGGCCATGGCAGCATGCCCGGGATACCGCCGCCAGCGGCTGCAGCAGGTGCAGCTTCGGCGCGTTTCACCGCGTCTTTCACGTAGGTCTGAACGTCTTCGCGCAGGATACGACCTTTACGGCCCGTCCCTTTCACTTTTGCCAGGTTCACACCGAATTCGCGCGCCAGGCGACGAATCAGCGGCGTTGCATGAACGTAAGCGTCGTTTTCAGCGAACTCAGATTTGCCTTCCGCTTTAGCAGCAGGTGCCGCAGCAGGTTTAGCCGCCTGAGCCGGTGCAGCAGCAGGGGCTGGAGCAGCAGCAGCCGGAGCCGCGGCAGGCGCAGCGCCTTCCACTTCGAAGACCATGATCAGAGAGCCGGTAGACACTTTGTCGCCGGTGCTGATTTTGATCTCTTTAACGGTACCCGCGAACGGTGCCGGCACTTCCATAGAAGCTTTGTCGCCTTCAACGGTGATCAGTGACTGTTCAGCAGCAACTTTGTCGCCCACTTTTACCATCACTTCGGTCACTTCAACTTCGTCACCGCCGATGTCCGGTACGTTCACGTCTTTCGCGCCACCGGCAGCGGCTGGTGCTGCGGCCTGAGCCGGAGCAGCTGCCTGTGCAGGCGCGGCGGCAGGTGCTGCACCCGCCACGTCGAAGACCATGATCAGGGAGCCAGTGGACACTTTGTCACCGGTGTTGATCTTGATCTCTTTAACAGTACCGGCGAACGGAGCTGGAACTTCCATAGAGGCTTTGTCGCCTTCTACGGTGATCAGAGACTGCTCAGCCGCAACGGTATCGCCCACTTTCACCAGGATTTCAGTGACTTCAACTTCATCACCACCGATGTCAGGCACGTTCACTTCTTTCGCTGCTGCGGCAGCTGCTGGAGCAGCGGCGGCCGGAGCGGCTTCTTTCTTCTCTTCCTGCGCAGGTGCAGCAGCTGCTGCACCGTCGGCGGAATCGAAAATCATGATCAGTTTGCCGGTCTCGGTTTTATCGCCAACAGAGACTTTGATCTCTTTAACGATGCCAGCCTGAGGAGACGGGACTTCCATAGAGGCTTTATCGCCTTCTACGGTGATCAGCGACTGTTCAGCTTCAACTTTGTCGCCTACTTTGACCAGGATCTCGGTGATTTCAACTTCATCAGCCCCGATGTCCGGTACATTGATTTCGATAGCCATTATTCTTTTACCTCTTACGCCAAACGCGGGTTAACTTTATCTGCATCGATATTGAATTTGGTAATTGCGTCTGCAACCACTTTCTTATCGATTTCGCCACGTTTAGCCAGTTCGCCCAGTGCTGCTACCACTACGTAAGAAGCATCAACTTCGAAGTGGTGACGCAGGTTTTCGCGGCTGTCAGAACGACCGAAGCCGTCAGTACCCAGTACGCGATAATCATCAGCAGGTACGTAAGTACGAACCTGCTCAGCGAACAGTTTCATATAGTCAGTAGACGCTACCGCTGGTGCATCGTTCATTACCTGAGCAATGTACGGAACGCGCGGAGTTTCCATTGGGTGCAGCATGTTCCAGCGCTCACAATCCTGGCCATCACGCGCCAGTTCAGTGAAGGAGGTTACGCTGTACACGTCAGAACCTACGCCGTAGTCGTTCGCCAGGATCTGTGCTGCTTCACGAACGTGACGCAGGATAGAACCGGAGCCCAGCAGCTGAACTTTACCTTTGCCACCTTCGAGGGTTTCGAGTTTGTAGATACCTTTACGGATACCTTCCTCGGCACCTGCTGGCATTGCCGGCATGTGGTAGTTTTCGTTCAGGGTGGTGATGTAGTAGTAAATGTTCTCTTGCGCTTCACCGTACATGCGCTGCAAACCGTCATGCATGATGACTGCTACTTCGTACGCGTAAGACGGGTCGTAAGAGATACAGTTAGGGATAGTCAGAGACTGAATGTGGCTGTGGCCATCTTCGTGCTGCAGACCTTCACCGTTCAGCGTCGTACGACCAGAAGTACCGCCGACCAGGAAGCCGCGAGCCTGTTGGTCGCCTGCCTGCCAGCACAGGTCACCGATACGCTGGAAACCGAACATCGAGTAGTAAATGTAGAACGGGATCATCGGCAGGTTGTTGGTGCTGTAAGAGGTCGCAGCAGCCAGCCAGGATGCGCCTGCGCCCAGCTCGTTGATACCTTCCTGCAGGATCTGACCTTTCTCGTCTTCTTTGTAGTATGCAACCTGCTCACGGTCCTGCGGGGTGTACTGCTGGCCGTTCGGGCTGTAGATACCGATCTGACGGAACAGACCTTCCATACCGAAAGTGCGCGCTTCATCGGCGATGATTGGAACCAGACGATCTTTGATCGACTTGTTCTTCAGCATCACGTTCAGGGCACGAACGAAAGCGATAGTGGTAGAGATCTCTTTGTTCTGTTCTTCCAGCAGCTGAGAGAAGTCTTCCAGCGCTGGCAGTTCCAGTTTCTCGGTAAAGTTAGGCTGACGAGCTGGCAGGTAGCCTTTCAGCGCCTGACGACGTTCGTGCAGGTACTTGTGCTCATCAGAACCTTCCGGGAAGGTGATGTAAGACAGGTTTTCTACCTGCTCATCGGTCACTGGAACGTTGAAACGGTCGCGGATATAACGCACGCCGTCCATGTTCATTTTCTTAACCTGGTGAGCGATGTTTTTACCTTCTGCGGTATCACCCATGCCGTAACCTTTGATGGTGTGGGCCAGGATTACAGTCGCTTTACCTTTGGTTTCCTGCGCTTTTTTCAGTGCAGCGTAGACTTTCTTCGGATCGTGACCACCACGGTTCAGGGCCCAGATCTGCTCATCAGTCCAGTCTGCAACCAGTGCTGCGGTTTCAGGATATTTGCCGAAGAAGTGCTCGCGAACGTAGGCACCGTCTTTGGATTTGAAGGTCTGATAGTCACCGTCAACGGTTTCGTTCATCAGCTGGATCAGTTTACCGCTGGTATCTTTACGCAGCAGCTCATCCCAACGACCGCCCCACATGACTTTAATCACGTTCCAGCCTGCACCTGCGAAGATGCCTTCCAGTTCGTTGATGATCTTGCCGTTGCCGGTTACCGGACCATCCAGACGCTGCAGGTTACAGTTGATGATGAAGCACAGGTTGTCCAGCTTCTCACGGGTCGCGATGGTGATCGCGCCTTTAGATTCTGGCTCATCCATTTCGCCGTCGCCCAGGAAGGCGTAAACGGTTTGCTCAGAGGTGTCTTTCAGACCACGGTGTTCCAGATATTTCAGGAACTTAGCCTGATAAATCGCGCCGATTGGACCCAGACCCATAGATACGGTCGGGAACTGCCAGAATTCAGGCATCAGTTTCGGGTGCGGATAAGAAGACAGACCTTTACCGTGAACTTCCTGACGGAAGTTGTTCATCTGCTCTTCAGTCAGACGACCTTCCAGGAATGCACGTGCATAGATGCCCGGAGAGATGTGGCCCTGGAAGTACACCAGATCGCCGCCGTCTTTCTCGTTAGCAGCACGGAAGAAGTGGTTGAAGCACACTTCGTAAACGGTTGCAGAAGACTGGAAGGACGCCATGTGGCCACCCAGCTCCAGGTCTTTCTTGGACGCGCGCAGAACGGTCATGATGGCGTTCCAGCGAATTGCAGAACGGATACGACGTTCCAGATCCAGATTGCCCGGGTATTCCGGTTCGTCTTCGACGGCAATCGTGTTTACGTAGTTGTTAGCCCCTGCACCTGCAGCAACCTTCACCCCGCCTTTGCGAGCTTCTGAAAGCAGCTGATCAATCAGATACTGAGCGCGCTCAACACCTTCTTCACGGATGACCGATTCGATCGCCTGTAGCCAGTCGCGAGTTTCGATCGGATCCACGTCATTTTGGAGACGTTCTGACATGGGGGTTTTCCTTATCTATCTAATACGTTGATTTGTCTGGAACCTGTCCCATTGTGTTTTCGAAGGAAAGCACAATAAGACAGGTTCTGCGTTTAGTTGCCGCGCTCTAAAAATACCTGGCGCTTAATCCTTTCGTTGCTGTATGCGACGTAATGAACGTTCGCGACGCGATTGTTCACGGCTGCGGTCCAGCAAGATTTCCTCAATGAAAGCCAGATGGCGGTGCGACGCTTCGCGCGCCTGCTCCGGTTCCCCGGCCATTATCGCCTCGAATACTCGGGTGCGATGGTTGCTTACCAATGGGAGCATGTCCCGACGGGCATACAACAATTCAAAATTCTGACGAACGTTCTGGGCAAGCATAGGCTCCATGCAGCGTAGCAGATGGAGGAGCACCACATTGTGTGCAGCTTCGGTAACGGCAATTTGATACTGGACGACGGCGCTGGATTCGGCGTCTAAGTCGCCGGACTGCTGTGCCCGTTCAATGGCCTGATGCAGCTCGCGGATACGCACGCGATCTTCATCATTGCTGCGAAGGGCGGCATAATAGGCCGCGATACCTTCAAGCGCGTGACGGGTCTCAAGCAGATCAAACTGGGATTCTGGGTGGTCAGAGAGAAGTTCTACCAGCGGGTCGCTGAAGCTCTGCCACAGGCTGTTTTGCACAAAGGTTCCGCCGCCCTGGCGACGAAGCAGCAAGCCCTTTGCTTCGAGACGTTGAATCGCCTCACGCAGAGAGGGACGGGAAACATCGAACTGTTTTGCCAGTTCGCGTTCTGGCGGAAGCTTTTCACCCGGGCGCAACGTCCCTTCAAGGATTAAAAACTCCAGCTGCTGCTCAATCACATCAGATAGTTTTGGTTGGCGAATTTTGCTGTAGGCCATATTCCCTGTCTTACGCCTTTTTGCCCGGAGTCAATTGGTCTTACCAATTTCAAGTTCGTATCGCTAAAGTAACAAAGTATTCACCTTCTGTCCATATTGGTTTTGATTGAAATCAGTAAACCCTGCACATTTTAACAACCTTACAGAAATAACGTTTCAGGAATGTAACTTTGCACAAATGAGTTGGTTACTCCCTTGGAGGGGGTTTTAACCATATTGAAACGAGGGTTTTTGCAATCTGAAGCGATTCAACAAGGCAAATAATGAAAATTCGCCCCCTTATGGAGCATTTCTATTCTATAGGTTGGGTAAGAAGGGTTAGCCGGCCAATTTACAAATGCTTTCTTTTTATTCAAGTCGTCATCACCCCTTCATAAAGCAGGTGCATTCGCAGGCACTTATCACTATTCTTGCGCTTACGGAAGTCATCTCCGCTTTTTTCGGTCTCATTAACCGTAAAGAAATAAATACAGAAAACGGATGTTCATAATTACACACGCACAGCGTGAACATAACAACCACACACGAGGTTTCAAATGGAAGCTCAACAGCACGGCGATCAGCTAAAGCGCGGGCTTAAGAACCGCCACATACAGCTCATCGCATTGGGTGGTGCTATCGGTACTGGTCTGTTTCTGGGAAGCGCGTCCGTTATCCAGTCAGCCGGGCCGGGCATTATTTTGGGTTACGCGATCGCGGGCTTTATTGCCTTTCTGATTATGCGTCAGCTAGGTGAAATGGTCGTTGAAGAGCCGGTAGCCGGTTCGTTTAGCCACTTCGCCTATAAGTACTGGGGCAGCTTTGCTGGCTTCGCCTCTGGCTGGAACTACTGGGTGCTGTACGTTCTGGTTGCCATGGCCGAACTCACTGCCGTCGGGAAATATGTGCAGTTCTGGTATCCGGAGATCCCAACCTGGGCATCAGCTGCCGTCTTCTTCGTCCTGATTAATGCCATCAACCTGACCAACGTTAAAGTGTTCGGTGAGATGGAGTTCTGGTTCGCCATTATTAAAGTGGTCGCCGTTGTGGCGATGATCATCTTTGGCGGCTGGCTGCTGTTCAGCGGCAACGGTGGCCCACAGGCGACGGTGCGCAACCTCTGGGAGCAAGGCGGGTTTCTGCCTCACGGTATGACCGGGCTCGTCATGATGATGGCGATTATCATGTTCTCCTTCGGCGGTCTTGAGCTGGTCGGTATTACTGCCGCAGAAGCAGATAACCCAGAACAGAGCATCCCGAAAGCCACAAACCAGGTTATCTACCGTATTCTGATCTTCTATGTGGGCTCGCTGGCCGTGTTGCTTTCTCTGCTGCCGTGGACGCGCGTAACCGCCGATACCAGCCCGTTTGTTCTGATCTTCCACGAGCTGGGCGATACTTTCGTGGCGAACGCGCTGAACATCGTGGTGCTGACCGCAGCACTCTCCGTGTATAACAGCTGCGTTTATTGCAACAGCCGCATGCTGTTCGGTCTGGCTCAACAGGGTAACGCCCCGAAAGCGCTGCTCAACGTGGATAAGCGTGGCGTTCCGGTGAACACCATTATCGTGTCGGCCGTTGTTACGGCGCTGTGCGTGCTGATTAACTACCTGGCACCAGAATCCGCGTTTGGTCTGCTGATGGCGCTGGTGGTCTCTGCCCTGGTCATCAACTGGGCGATGATCAGCCTGGCGCACATCAAGTTCCGTCGCGCCAAACAGCAACAAGGGGTAGCCACTCGCTTCCCGGCCCTGCTCTATCCGCTCGGTAACTGGGTTTGCCTGGTATTCATGGCGGCCGTGCTGGTCATCATGCTGATCACCCCGGGCATGGCCATTTCTGTGTACCTGATCCCGGTCTGGATTGCGATCCTCGGCGTGGGCTATCTGGTTAAACAGAAAAATGCCAAAACGGCGAAAGCCCACTAATCGTCTCTACCCTGTACCCGTTTTGCGGGTACAGGGTGTTGTTACCTTCCTCACAAATTCATTCCTACAGCAATTTAATCCATATCACCGACCTTATCCTGCAACGCATATATTCATAAGCCAGCGAATAATTCTCTCCATACCGTAAACCGGAGAGCTGTCGATGGATAACAACAAACTGTCAGTAAAAGAAAAGATCGGCTATGGAATGGGCGACGCGGGATGCAACATCATCTTCGGCGCCATCATGTTGTTTGTTAATTATTTTTATACAGATATTTTTGGTCTTGCCCCTGCGCTGGTCGGTGTCCTTCTGCTGTCAGTCCGCGTGATTGATGCCGTAACCGACCCGATCATGGGGGCTATCGCTGACCGCACCCGCAGTAAATATGGCCGGTTTCGTCCATGGCTGTTGTGGATCGCCTTCCCCTATGCGCTGTTTAGCATCCTGATGTTCACCACGCCAGACTGGAGCTATAACAGCAAAGTTATCTATGCCTTTGTGACCTACTTCCTGCTCTCTTTAACCTATACGGCAATCAACATTCCCTACTGCTCGCTGGGCGGCGTGATTACCAACGACCCTAAAGAGCGCGTTGCCTGCCAGTCCTATCGCTTTGTGATGGTGGGTATCGCCACGCTGCTGCTGTCACTCACGCTGCTGCCAATGGCCGACTGGTTCGGTGGGGACAATAAAGCCAAAGGCTACCAGATGGCGATGACCGTACTCGCGCTGATTGGCACCTGCATGTTCCTGTTTAGCTTCTCGACCGTGCGCGAGCGCGTGCGTCCGGCAGTTCAAACCAATGACGAGCTGAAAAACGATCTGAAAGACGTGTGGAAGAACGATCAGTGGGTACGCATTCTGCTGTTGACGCTGTGTAACGTCTGTCCGGGCTTTATCCGTATGGCCGCCACCATGTATTACGTCACCTGGGTAATGGGCCAGACAACGCACTTCGCGACCCTGTTTATCAGCCTGGGTGTCGTGGGCATGATGCTCGGCAGCGTGCTGGCAAAAGTGCTGACAGACCGCTGGTGCAAACTGAAAGTGTTCTTCTGGACCAACATCGCGCTGGCGATGTTCTCCTGCGCGTTCTATTTCTTTGACCCTAAAGCCACGGTGACCATCGTGGTGCTCTACTTCCTGCTGAACATCCTGCACCAGATCCCGTCTCCACTGCACTGGTCCCTGATGGCGGATGTGGACGACTACGGCGAGTGGAAAACCGGTAAGCGCATCACGGGTATCAGCTTCTCCGGCAATATCTTCTTCCTCAAGCTTGGGCTGGCGATTGCCGGTGCGATGGTCGGCTTCCTGCTCTCCTGGTACGGTTATGATGCCGGTGCGAAAGCACAAAGCGCAGATGCCATCAACGGCATTGTGCTGCTCTTTACTGTTATTCCAGGGGTAGGATATTTGCTTACCGCGGGCGTGGTGCGTCTGCTCAAGGTTGACCGTGAAACCATGAAACAGATCCAGTCCGATTTAGAAAAGCGTCGCAACAACTATCGCGAACTGCAGGACTATCAGGAACTCAAAACCGCTGAGACGAAATAAGGAAAGCCGAATGCACACCTGGCCAAACCCGTTTATTGAACAACGCGCCGATCCGTATATTCTGCTTCACGAGGGACAATACTATTTTATTGCTTCCGTGCCGGAGTACGACAGGCTGGCGATCCGCCGCGCTGATTCCCTTGAAGGACTGCGCTGCGCTGATGAAATAACCGTCTGGCGTAAGCCCGAAACTGGCCCGATGAGTCAGCTTATCTGGGCGCCGGAACTGCATCATATCGACGGCAAGTGGTATATCTACTTTGCGGCCACGCATACGCAGGAACTCGATAAGCTCGGCATGTTCCAGCATCGAATGTTCGCCCTGGAATGCCGCGATCGCGATCCGCTTACTGGAACGTGGGTCGAAAAAGGGCACATAAAAACGCCGTTCGACACCTTTGCTTTGGACGCCACGACCTTTGTGCATCAGGGCAAACGCTGGTATCTGTGGGCGCAAAAAGCCCCGGATATCTCAGGGAACTCCAACCTCTATTTATGTGAAATGGAGAACCCATGGACGCTAAAAGGCGAGCCGGTAATGCTCAGTAAACCGGAGTATGACTGGGAGTGCCGCGGGTTCTGGGTCAACGAAGGCCCGGCAGTGCTATTCCACGGCGACACGCTGTTTATCAGCTACTCCGCCAGCGCCACTGATGAAAACTACTGTATGGGATTACTGTGGATCGATAAGCAGGCCGATCCGCGAAATCCGGCGAACTGGCACAAAGCGCCGCGCCCGGTATTCGTGACCAGCAATGAAAATCGACAGTATGGGCCAGGCCACAACAGCTTTACGCAGACGCCGGATGGGGAAGATGTGCTGGTGTATCACGCAAGAAATTACACTGAAATTGAAGGCGACCCGCTTTACGATCCGAACCGCCATACCCGCCTTAAGCTCGTCCGCTGGGATCAAAATGGGATGCCTGATTTCGGCATCCCGCCTGCAGATACGCCTTAATCGCGATGACGCGCTGGGTTACACCAGCGTGCCGTAAATGGTCAGCAGCGCCACAATCACCACGACCACGAACGAGGTTTTCTTCGCCATGGAGACAGCCGCTTTTGGCGTCTCGATTTTGTCGGTATGGGGTTCACGCGCCAGTGAGAACTGGGCGAGACGGGTTAATACCTGGTACTGCGAGGTATGACGGTCTGCAAGAGACGCGAACCACGCTGGCAACGCTTTTTCTCCGTGACCAATCAGCGCATAGACCACCCCCACCAGACGCACCGGCAGCCAGTCGAGCACATGCAGAATGCCATCTATACCGGACAGCAGACGTTCATGGGGCGTCAGATAACGGGCAAGCCAACTTTGCCACGCGCGCAGAAACGCGTACCCCATCAACAGTACCGGCCCCCATGGGCCGCCTACCACGAACCAGAACAGCGGTGCCAGGTAGTAACGGAAGTTAATCCACAACAGCGCATTTTGCAGTTCGCGCAGAAACTCGCGTTCATCGCAATCCGGCGGCACGCCGTGAATCAACGTGAGCTCGCTCGCCATTGCGCCACGGGCATGGGCGTCATGACGAGATGCTGCTTTTAGGTAGGCGTGATAATGCAAACGCACCTTGCCCGCGCCAATACACAGCACGCCAAGCAGGATCCACACCACCAGCAGCGGCACGTTGAAAAAGAGGCCATACAGCGAGCGCAACAACAGGAAGGTAATGACCATGACGCCGGCGGCCATCAGCAACGTTCGCAGCAGGGAAAAGTGTTTAATCCGGCGGAAAAGCACCTCCAGCCGGTGATCCAATTGCCAGTGCTCGCCTAGCTTGAACAGGCGTTCAGCGATCATAACCAGCAGCATGGTAAACAACGTCATGTTATCTCCTTATCTGACGACGCGGTAAGCATGGCGCGAAACCGGAGCCAGTCGAATGCCGGGCCGGGATCAGTTTTTCTCACAGGGGCAATATCACTGTGCCCGGTGATGTTCTCAGCAATCATGGGATACAGCCCGATGAGCGTTTGGGCCACCTCAACCAGCTGTTGATATTGTGCATCGGTGTAGGGCGTGGTGTCAGTACCTTCCAGTTCGATTCCAATCGAGAAATCATTACAACGCTCGCGTCCCTGATACATTGATACACCCGCATGCCAGGCACGCTTATCAAAAGGAACGTACTGGACCACTTCACCGTCACGGCGGATCAGACAATGGGCCGACACGCGCAGATGGGCAATTTCAGCGAAGAAAGGATGGGCATTGGGATCTATCGTTCCTGTGAATAAGGCATCGATCCACGGACCGCCAAACTCGCCCGGTGGGAGGCTAATATTATGAACGACCAGCAGTGTGGGTTTTTCATTCTCCGGGCGGCAATCGTGGTGCGGCGAGGGTACACGCCGCGCATCCACCAGCCATCCGTTTTCTAACAACATGCTGGAACTCCTTATGTATGGTGCTGTTACTCGGTTCAGAGTAGCATGTTTCAATATTATGATTCGTTACCATTTTGGAGTTTTATCATGCCGCCTCGCCGCTATAACCCCGACCACCGACGTGACGCGCTTCTGGAACGTATTAATATGGATATTCCGGCAAGCGTTGCCCATGCCCTGAAAGAAGATCTGGGCGGTGACGTCAATGCCGACAACGATATTACCGCACAATTGTTGCCAAAAGAGACACGCTCGCATGCGGTGATTATCACCCGTGAAGAGGGCGTGTTTTGTGGTAAGCGCTGGGTTGAGGAAGTCTTTACTCAACTGGCCGCCGATGATGTGCAAATCACGTGGCATGTCGACGATGGTGATGCGATTGCGGCCAACCAGCCTCTGTTTGAGCTTGATGGCCCATCCCGCGTGCTGCTCACCGGCGAGCGTACTGCACTTAACTTCGTGCAGACGTTATCCGGCGTAGCAAGCGAAGTGCGTCGCTATGTTGACCTGCTCGCAGGCACCCGTACACAGCTACTGGACACCCGCAAAACGCTGCCGGGTCTGCGTACGGCGCTGAAGTACGCGGTGCTGTGCGGCGGCGGTGCGAACCATCGCCTGGGGTTGTCCGACGCTTTCCTGATTAAAGAGAACCACATTATTGCTTCCGGCTCTGTGCGTCAGGCGGTCGAAAAAGCCTTCTGGCTCCACCCAGATGTTCCTGTCGAAGTGGAAGTGGAAAGCCTGGAAGAGCTGGAGCAGGCCATTAAGGCAGGCGCCGATATCATTATGCTCGACAACTTCGACACCTCACAGATGCGCGAGGCAGTGAAAATCACCAACGGCCAGGCGCAGCTTGAGGTGTCCGGCAACGTGACGTTCGATACCATTCGCGAATTTGCCGAAACCGGCGTTGATTACATTTCTGTAGGTGCACTCACCAAACACGTGCGCGCTCTCGATCTCTCGATGCGCTTTAAATAACGTGGGCTCCCCTCTGTGCCCGCAGAGGGGATATTCGGCACGGCACGCAATTCCCTTGTACTTCTCTGCAACCCCGTACTAATTCCCTGAAAGCCCGTTCCCATTTGTTTTTTTACCCCTCGTTTCTGTTCCTTTGCGCTGCCAGAGTAGCGCCACCTAACCTGAGGAGCAGACATGAACAGACAACACGGATTCACGCTCATTGAGCTAATGGTGGTGATAGGCATTATTGCTATCCTGAGCGCCATTGGGGTACCCGCCTACCAGAACTACCTGCGAAAAGCGGCGTTGACCGACATGCTACAAACCTTCGTCCCTTATCGCACGGCCATCGAGCTCTGTGCGCTGGATCATGGTGGAGTGACCAGCTGTGATGCAGGGACAAACGGTATCCCGTCTCCGACGACCACCCGTTATGTTTCTGGAATGAGCGTGACGCAAGGTACCGTGACGTTAACAGGCCAGGAGAGCCTTAACGGCCTTGAGGTGGTCATGACGCCACAATGGAATACTGGCAACGGAATGACGGGCTGGACGCGCAGCTGCAACATCAGCAACGACGGCGCGCTCAAACAGGCCTGTGAAGATGTTTTCCGCTTCGACACTCACTGACAGGAGCGGATGATGAATTCAGATCAACTCGTCGCGCTGTGCCAGCGCCATCATGCCCTGCTGCTAAACAGCGATACCGACATAATACGTATCGCCGTGGTGCAAAAACCGGCGCCTGAACTGATGGAAGCCCTGCGCTTCGCGACGCAAAAGCGCGTTGATATTGAGTGCTGGAGCGCTGAACGCATGGAGAAGCACCGGCAGATGAACTCGCAATCGCATCTGCCCAGCGTTTCAACGCCGCACTCGGCGGTGGATATCCTCAACCACACGCTGCAACAAGCATTAAATCAGCGCGCGTCCGATATCCATATCGAACCGATGGAGCATGCATGCCAAATTCGATTACGCATTGACGGCGTGCTTTGCCCGCAGCCGCCCCTCTCTGCCGCGCTGGCGACCATGCTCTGCGCACGCCTAAAGGTATTGGGTAATCTGGATATTGCGGAGCGGCGTTTACCGCAGGACGGTCAGTTTACGGTTGAACTGGCAAACGAGCCGGTCTCTTTTCGTATTGCCACATTGCCCTGTAACGGCGGTGAGAAAATTGTGCTGCGCTTGCTTCATCAGGTTCAACAGACGCTGGAACCCGGGAAGCTAGGGATGAGTGCTCAGCAGCTGGACTCCTTTAACGAGGTGCTCCATCAGCCACAGGGGCTGATTCTGGTCACCGGTCCCACCGGCAGCGGTAAAACCGTGACGCTTTACAGCGCATTGCAGGCGCGTAACTGCCCGGATGTAAACATCTGCAGCGTAGAGGATCCTGTCGAGATCCCACTGGCAGGGCTGAACCAGACGCAAATTAACCCGCGTGCGGGCTTAACATTCCAGAGCGTCCTGCGGGCGCTGCTTCGTCAGGATCCCGACATCATCATGGTGGGTGAAATCCGCGACGGCGAAACGGCTGAAATCGCCATCAACGCGGCGCAGACCGGGCATCTGGTGCTGTCGACGCTGCATACCAACTCGACGGCAGAAACGCTGGTTCGCCTACAGCAAATGGGGGTCGCACGCTGGATGATCTCTTCCGCGCTTTCACTGGTAATTGCCCAGCGACTGGTGCGTCGCCTGTGTCCACACTGTCGACAGGACGCCAAAAACCGTACGGAATTACCCCGTTCAATTTGGCCTCGAACCCTCCCCCGCTGGCAACCCGGAGGCTGCGATCGTTGTTATCACGGTTTTTATGGCCGTGTGGCCATTTTTGAGGTGCTCGTCATCGATAATGCACTCCGGCAGGCCATTGCCAGTGGTGCGAGCATTGAGGTGATAGAAGCCAGCGCTCGTCAGGCAGGCATGACATCCTTATTTGAGCACGGCTGTATGGCCGTAGAGGAAGGGCTCACAACGCTCGAAGAGTTGCTGCGCGTGCTGGGTATGCCCGATGTCAGCTAATTATCTCTGGCGCTGGCGGGCGCTGTCCGCAGATGGTGAACCCCGGAGCGGAGCGCTGTGGGCTCCAGACCGAGCTGCCGCGTTCGCCAGATTGATGCATAAAGATCTGCATCCTTTGACGATCACCCGCTGCTCGCAGAGACATCGCTGGCGACCGCATCACTGCTACGCGTTATTTCATCAGCTTGCCACGTTGTTACAGGCCGGCCTGACGCTATCGCACAGCCTGCAAATGCTGGCAGAGCAGCACCCGTCAAAACAGTGGCAGGCACTGCTTCAAAACATTGCCGACGATCTCAGCGAAGGCAGCGCGTTTTCGGGTGCGCTACAAAAATGGCCCAACGTATTCAGTCCCCTTTACGTATCAATGGTGAAAACGGGTGAGCTAACGGGAAAGCTGGAAGAGTGCTGTCATCAGCTTGCGCAGCAACAAAAATCCCAACAGCAGCTCAGTGCAAAAGTGAAAAAAGCGCTGCGGTATCCAACAATCATCCTGACGCTCGCGGTCCTGGTCGTGCTGGCCATGGTCACGCTGGTTTTGCCGGAATTTGCCGCTATCTACAAAACGTTTAACACACCGCTTCCCTGGTTGACGCAGAAGGTCATCGGGCTAGCGACGTTTATACACTCATACGCCATAGTGCTAATTGGGTTGCTTTTACTGTCCATTACCGCCGCATACGCTCTGCGGAACCATCCACGCTGGCAGGAAATTTTGCTATACGTGCCCGTCATGGGGCCGCTTGCTCGAGGGCAAAAGCTGGGGCAGATTTTTACCGTGTTGTCTCTTACGCAGCGGGCAGGTATCGCCTTTTTACAGGGGCTGGAAAGCGTGGAGGAAACCGTAGAGAGTCGGTACTGGCAGAGTAAAATTCGGGGTGTACGCGAGGATATTGAAATGGGGTTACCCGTATGGTCATCTCTTCAGAAAGCAGCGGTCTTCACCCCTTTATGCATCCAGCTTGTCAGAACCGGAGAAATATCAGGATCGCTCGACGTCATGCTGGCAAATCTTGCTCGCCACCACACGGAGCAAACGTTTCAGCTGGCAGATAGCCTGGCTGCGCTTCTGGAGCCTTTACTATTGATTGTGACGGGAGTCATTATCGGCACGCTGGTGGTAGCGATGTATCTGCCAATCTTCCATCTGGGGGATGCAATGAGCGCGGGATAATGCTGGCGCAAGGGTATGCGCCAGCAAGAGCCATTACAGGCTATTGAACACGCGGTTTTCCTGCTCCTGAACGCGAATAAAGGTGGTGCGTTTAGTCAGCTCTTTCAGGCGTGAAGCCCCAACGTAGGTACAGGCTGAACGCAGGCCACCCAGAACATCGCGCGCCGTATTTTCGACAGGCCCGCGCAGGGGCAGCTTCACGGTTTTGCCTTCTGCTGCACGATATTTCGCCACACCGCCGACGTGACGCGTCATCGCAGATTCTGAGCTCATACCGTAGAACAGCATAAATTTCTCGCCGTTCTCTTCAACCACGGTGCCGCCGCTCTCTTCATGCCCCGCCAGCATACCGCCGAGCATCACGAAATCGGCGCCACCGCCGAAAGCTTTAGCGACATCGCCCGGCATGGTGCAGCCGCCGTCGCTGATGATCTGGCCGCCCAGACCGTGCGCGGCATCCGCACACTCAATGACTGCAGACAGCTGCGGATAACCGACGCCGGTTTTGACGCGCGTGGTGCAGACAGAGCCCGGGCCAATGCCTACTTTCACGATATCCGCGCCAGAGAGGATCAGCTCTTCACACATTTCACCGGTCACCACGTTGCCCGCGACGATCGTTTTAGTCGGCCAGGCTTCGCGCGCCTTGCTAACGAACTGCACGAAATGCTCGGAATAACCATTCGCTACATCGATGCAAACGAAGTTAAGCGCAGGGTTAGCGTTCAGGATCTGTTTGGTTTTCTCAAAATCTGCATCGGATGTGCCGGTAGAAACCATTATATGCTTCACTACGTCATCGGATGCAGATGCGACAAATGCGTTCCACTGTTCAGGGCTGTAGTGTTTATGTACTGCAGTGAGCACATCAAACTTCGCCAGCGCCGTAGCCATCTCGAAGGTACCCACGGTATCCATGTTAGCGGCGATGATCGGCACGCCAGACCAGGTCTGACCGGAATGCTTAAAGGTAAATTGACGTTCGAGTTCAACGTCTGAGCGACTTTTCAGTGTAGAGCGTTTAGGGCGGATAAGAACGTCTTTGAAACCTAACTTCAGATCTTCTTCGATACGCATGTGGGGATTCCTGGGGTTAGAGGCAAATATGTTAAAAGCACAACTCCAGTGACGCTATCATACGCACTAATACCTGCTCCGCAAGACTGCGAAATTCTCTTTTTTTACGCTACAATCCTATAAATTTACCTGGTAAAAAGCCGGTAAAGAGAGCTAAACATTTGCGGTAGCATGTTTGAATTTTAAGCAACTGATTTCAATAATGAATAATTCCCAGGATTTAAGTTAATGGGGTATATCGTCGCATTAACCGGCGGCATCGGTAGTGGAAAAAGCACCGTTGCAGAGGCATTTGCTCGTCTGGGCATCACGATTATCGATGCCGATATCATTGCCCGTCAGGTGGTAGAGCCCAATACACCCGCATTAAAGGCCATAAAAGCACATTTTGGCCAGGCCATTATCAATCCGGACGGTAGGCTCGATCGCCGCCAGCTTCGCGAATGCATTTTTTCTGATTCTTCAGAAAAGGTATGGCTTAATGCCCTGCTCCATCCCATTATTCACCAGGAAACTCAGCGCCAGATTAACGCTGCCCGTTCGCCCTATGTTCTGTGGGTCGTTCCGCTGTTGGTAGAAAATCAGCTGCAGAGTAAAGCCGACCGGGTGCTGGTTATTGATGTTTCGCCCGAAACGCAGATCCAGCGAACCGTGGCGCGCGACCATGTCTCACGCGAGCATGCTGAAAAAATTCTTGCCGCACAGGCCACGCGTGCTCAGCGCCTTGCCGTTGCGGATGATGTTATTGATAATAACGGCGCACCAGGTGCCATTGCATCGGATGTTGCCCGTCTGCACGCGCAGTATCTCACGTTTGCCGCGCAGGCCGTTGCACAGGAAAAACCATAATGTCGACTCACATCCTTTTTGAGCATCCACTCAATGAAAAAATGCGTACCTGGCTGCGCATAGAATTTCTCATTCAACAGCTTTCGCACCATCTGCCCGTGAACGATCATGCGGCTGCATTGCACTTCTTCCGCAACGTAGGTGATTTGCTGGATGTGATTGAACGTGGCGATGTTCGCACCGAGCTCCTGAAAGAACTGGAGCGCCAACAGCGTAAATTACAGGCCTGGACCGAGGTGCCTGGCGTCGATCAAAGCCGTATCGACTCCCTGCGCCAGCAATTGAAAAACAGCAGCGGCATTCTGATGGCTGCGCCACGCGTTGGGCAGTTTTTACGTGAAGACCGCTTAATCGCCCTGGTGCGCCAGCGCTTGAGTATTCCCGGTGGCTGCTGCAGCTTTGATCTACCAACGCTCCATATGTGGCTGCATATGCCGCAATCTCAGCGTGATGCTCAGGTGAATAGCTGGCTGGCAAGCCTTGAACCGATGAGTCAGACGTTATCACTGATCCTCGATCTGATCCGTAATTCAGCACCGTTCCGCAAGCAAACCAGCCTGAACGGTTTCTACCAGGACAACGGTGATGATGCCGATCTTCTGCGACTGAACCTGTCCCTTGGCGAGCAGCTTTATCCACAAATTTCAGGGCATAAGAGCCGTTTTGCCATTCGCTTTATGCCGCTGGACAGCGAAAATGGCACCGTGCCGGAACGCCTCGATTTTGAACTGGCCTGTTGTTAAGGAGTGCCAATGTCTGATGTAACCACCGTAAACTGCCCCACCTGTGGCAAAACTGTTGTTTGGGGCGAAATCAGTCCATTCCGCCCGTTCTGCTGCAAGCGTTGTCAGTTAATTGACCTGGGCGAATGGGCGGCGGAAGAGAAACGTATTCCGAGCGAAGGCGATCTCTCGGACAGCGATGACTGGAGCGAAGAGCAGCACTAGCGTTCAATGCCTGCAGGCGCTTCGTTTGCAGGCTTACGCGTTTTCCGCTAGCCGGCGGATCACAGGCTCATTTGCCGGAGGGAATTTTTCGGCATCGCTGACCTGAAGCTCAACCCAGCTACCCGGTTGCCCCTCTTTCCCCCAAGGTTCTCCTTCCCAGCTTTCCACCAGCCAGAACCAGAGCGTGATGTGACGATCCGGGAACTGGTATTCAAGCTTGTCAAACAACGTTGCGCTCAGGGGGATGATCCCCACCTCTTCCTGAAGCTCACGGACCAGCGCCTGTTCAGGTGTTTCACCTGCCTCAATTTTCCCGCCCGGGAATTCCCACTTGTTCGCCATGTGAGCGTCGGCAGCGCGCTGGGTAATAAAGATTTGGTTTTGCGGGTTGCGAATAATCCCGACGGCAATTTGCAGTTTTTTCATCGTGTCACGTCCATAAAAAAGGCGCAGATTTCTGCGCCTTTTCAACTTGTTATATTGTTAGCTCAGGCGACCGTGGCACGCCTTGTACTTTTTACCGGAGCCACATGGGCACGGATCGTTGCGACCGACTTTACGATCACCGGTCTGCGCCGCGATCGCAGCAGCTGCTTCACCCTCGTCAGTCTGGTGACTCAGCTGTTGCATCTGTGCCAGACGCTCTGCTTCTTCACGACGCTGTTGCTCCATCGCTTCCACTTCTTCCGGCATACGCACCTGAACTTTGCTCAGGGTGCTGATCACTTCATACTTCAGTGACTCCAGCATTGAAGCAAACATAGAGAAGGATTCGCGCTTGTACTCCTGCTTTGGATCTTTCTGCGCATAGCCACGCAGGTGGATACCCTGGCGCAGATAGTCCATCGCCGCAAGGTGCTCTTTCCACAAGGAATCCAGCGTCTGCAGCATTACACCTTTTTCGAAATGGCGCATCATCTCTGCACCAACAACCTCTTCCTTACGCTTATAAACTTCAAGAGCGTTTTCAAAGATACGCTCGCGCAGAGTTTCCTCATGCAGCTCTGGCTCTTTATCTAGCCACTCTTTGATTGGCAGCTCAAGGTCGAAGTCATTTTTCAGACGTTCCTGCAGACCTTCAATATCCCACATTTCTTCCAGTGACTGCGGCGGAATGTGGCCATCAATGGTGGCTTTGAATACGTCTTCACGGATGCTGTTGATGGTTTCACTGACGTCAGACACGTCCAGCAGTTCATTACGCTGGGTGTAGATCGCACGACGCTGGTCATTCGCCACGTCATCATATTCCAGCAGTTGCTTACGAATATCGAAGTTGCGGCTTTCCACTTTACGCTGCGCATTAGCAATCGCTTTTGTGACCCACGGGTGCTCAATAGCTTCGCCTGGTTTCATGCCCAGTTTACGCATCATGCCTGAAACGCGGTCGGAGGCGAAAATACGCATCAGCGCATCTTCCATAGACAGGTAGAAGCGGGAAGAACCAGCATCCCCCTGACGACCCGCACGGCCACGCAGCTGGTTATCGATACGACGCGATTCGTGACGCTCGGTACCAATGATATGCAGACCACCGGATGCCAGAACCGCATCATGACGAACCTGCCAGTCAGCTTTAATTTGGGCAATTTGCTCTGACGTTGGGTTTTCCAGCTCAGCCAATTCGGCCTGCCAGCTCCCGCCCAGCATAATATCCGTACCACGCCCCGCCATGTTCGTCGCGATAGTCACGGCTCCCGGATAACCGGCCTGCGCAACAATATCCGCTTCTTTGGCGTGGAATTTAGCATTCAGCACGTTGTGCTTGATGCCCGCTTTGGTCAGCTCATTGGAAACCACTTCGGATTTCTCAATGGAGATGGTACCCACCAGCACAGGCTGGCCAGCGGCAGTACGATCGCGAATATCTTCGATGATGGCCTGAATTTTTTCCGCTTCGGTCATGTACACCAGATCCGGCATATCTTTACGGATCATTGGACGGTTGGTTGGGACGACCACGGTATCCAGCTTGTAGATAGAGCTGAATTCAAACGCTTCGGTATCTGCGGTACCGGTCATCCCCGCCAGTTTCTCGTACAAACGGAAGTAGTTCTGGAAGGTAATGGACGCCAGCGTCTGGTTTTCGTTTTGAATATCAACGCCTTCTTTAGCTTCAACTGCCTGGTGCAAGCCATCGGACCAGCGACGTCCCTGCATAGTACGACCGGTGTGTTCATCAACGATGATCACTTCACCGTCTTTCACGATGTAGTCAACATCACGGGTGAACAGCGCGTGGGCACGCAATGCGGCGGTCACGTGGTGCATCAGCATGATATTTGTTGGGGAGTACAGCGACTCGCCCTCTTCCATGATGCCTTCTGCAACCAGCAGTTCTTCAATTTTCACCAGACCGCGTTCAGTCAGGTTCACCTGACGTGCTTTTTCATCGACAGAGAAGTGGCCTTCACCCTGGAAGGTGTCAGAGTCTTCTTTCTCCTGGCGCAGCAGATGAGGAATGATTTTATCGACTTTGCGATACATCTCGGAGCTGTCTTCAGCCGGGCCGGAGATGATAAGCGGAGTACGCGCTTCATCGATCAGGATGGAGTCCACTTCATCCACCAGCGCATAGTGCAGTTTACGCTGTACGCGCTCGTCTGGGCTGAACGCCATATTGTCGCGCAGGTAGTCGAAGCCGTATTCGTTGTTAGTGCCGTAAGTAATGTCCGCGTTATACGCATCACGTTTAGCCGGAGCAGGTAGACCCGACATGTTGATACCGACGCTCATGCCCAGGAACTCGAACAGTGGGCGGTTGTTTTCGGCATCACGCTGAGCCAGATAGTCGTTGACGGTAACCACGTGAACGCCCTTACCGGTCAGTGCGTTCAGGTACGCCGGCAGCGTTGCGGTCAGCGTTTTACCTTCACCCGTACGCATTTCAGCGATGCAACGCTCGTTAAGCACCATACCGCCCAGCAGCTGCACGTCGAAGTGACGCATACCGAACACGCGCTTACTCGCTTCACGCACCACGGCAAATGCTTCAGGGATCAGGCTTTCTAAGGTTTCACCTTTCTCCAGGCGAGCACGGAATTCGCCCGTCTTGGCCTTCAGCTCGTCATCAGACAGCTTTTCCATCGCCGGTTCCATACCATTGATGACGGTGACGGCTTTACGCATACGGCGCAGGGTACGATCGTTACGACTACCAAAAACTTTGGTTAATAATTTGATTAGCATAATAAATTCTCAAACGCCCCATAATGGGCAGATAAATTAAGGTATTGAAAAAGGTTAATTTAACTGAGGCGCTGAGGCCCGGCGCGGATGCCGTGAACCTGGCTTATCCATGCCGAGACAGAGAAAGTGAGTGGTGCAACGAACGCGAACTGCCCCGTTTGACGGACAATAACGGGCGGTTGGCTGTCCTGAGTGAGCAGCGCATTCAGCGTGTCCAGAAGAGCAAGATGCTGAGCTTTAACCGGCAATATCTCTTCAGCAGCAGGCAGAGCCTGAGGCGTCATCGCAAAAGACAGATGGCGTATAACCGTGCGGATGGCGTGTTGATGCCAGTAATCAACCGAGAAGTTCGGACGGCGATTGGCTTCAAGCAGGGCGAGGTTAGTAAAGTTAACCCGCGTGCTGAGATCGTGTTTGGTTGTGGAGGTTTTCGCGGGCGTCGCCGCTTCAGCGGTGTTGCTGAGTACAGGCAAGCCGAGGCTTGCCGCGACCATCCCTAATAAGAGATGCGGCCAGAAGTAACGTCTGCCAAATTGTCGCCAGCGCGTCAGTATTCCGCTCACCTGCTCCACCACATAAGCCAGCCTTATACAGACTGAGTTCAGATATTGTTTTTAGCGCCCAGATATTACCACTAAAGCTCATGCGCAGCAGCAGGAATGACGTATAGCAGCGGGGAAAAACGGTCAAGAATGCAGCTAACGCACAGATTCTCTCCCCAACAACGAGCAGGAGACGGGACTGGGTAAAAACGAAGAGGGGTAAAAATAAAAACGACTGGTCTCCCTGGCCGGAGAGAGTACCAGGTTAACCAGTCGATTTTTTACGAAACGGTATGAACCGTTACGCCAGAACCATGTTTGGTGCTTTGAAGGCCAGCGGCAGTTCAGCTTCGTCTTCGAAGGTCACATATTCCCAAGCTTCCTGTTTTGCCAGGACAGCCTGCAACAGCTTGTTGTTCAGCGCATGACCGGATTTAAACGCGGTAAATGCACCAATGATATTGTGACCACACATGAAGAGGTCGCCGATCGCATCCAGCATTTTGTGACGAACGAATTCATCTTCAAAACGCAGGCCGTCTTCGTTCAGTACGCGATAATCGTCAACAACGATGGCACAATCGAAGCTGCCGCCCAGGCACAAGCCGCGGGACTGCAGATATTCGATATCACGCATGAAGCCAAACGTACGTGCACGGCTGATCTGGCGCATAAAAGCATCAGCAGAGAAGTTCATCGCATAGCGTTGGGTGCTTGAGTCAATCGCCGGATGGTTAAAGTCGATGGTAAAGTCCAACGAGAAACCATTGTACGGTTTGAATTCAGCCCACTTGTCGCCATCTTCGACACGAACGGTCTCTTTGATGCGAACAAATTTCTTCGCGCAGTTCAGTTCTTCGATGCCAGCATCCAGCAACAGATAAACGAACGGAGCAGCACTACCATCCATAATCGGGATTTCTGGCGCATCGACTTCAACAACGATGTTGTCGATACCCAGCCCCGCCAAGGCGGCGTTCAAGTGCTCTACGGTAGAAATCCGCACGTCATGCTCGTTCACCAGGCAAGTACAGAGCATAGTATCACGCACTGATTTGGCATCGGCCGGAAAATCTACCGGTGGATTCAAGTCGGTGCGACGATAGATGACCCCGGTATTGGCCGGCGCAGGGCGCAGCGTCAGTGTGACTTTCTTGCCGGTATGTAAACCGACACCAGTCGCCTGAACGATACGTTTAAGTGTCCTTTGTTTGATCATCGTATAATCTCGCCAAATTAACTATCCAACCGAGAGTG
Organism: Enterobacter sp. UNJFSC 003; assembly: GCF_036903355.1. Taxonomy (NCBI): domain Bacteria; kingdom Pseudomonadati; phylum Pseudomonadota; class Gammaproteobacteria; order Enterobacterales; family Enterobacteriaceae; genus Enterobacter; species Enterobacter sp. UNJFSC 003. The sequence continues at coordinate 268,109 of NZ_JBAKHK010000004.1, read as the reverse complement.
TATATCACTAACGGTGGGCCAGTTTAGCACAAAGAGCGAAAATCCCCAAATTCCAGCCAATTCTTAGTCAGCTTGCTTACGCAGGAACGCTGGGATATCCAGATAATCTGGTTCTTTCGCCGTTTGTGGCGTTGTGTCGTTAACCACTTTCGCGGCCGGTTTCTGCTCTTGAGTCAGCGGAGCCATACCGTGCTGCTGGTAACGATCCATCACCGGTTGCTGAGTCTGTTTGTTCGTTACCAGAGTGATCTCTGGACGCTTGTCCATACCGATACCTGTCGCAACAACAGTCACGCGCAGCTCGTCGTTCATTTCCGGGTCAAGGGAGGTACCGATTACCACGGTCGCGTTATCAGAAGCGAACGCACGGATGGTATTACCCACGGTTTCGAACTCATCCAGACGCAGGTCAAAGCCAGCGGTAATGTTGACCAGCACGCCGCGCGCGCCAGACAGGTCGATATCTTCCAGCAGAGGAGAAGAGATAGCCATTTCAGCCGCTTCTTCTGCACGGTCTTCACCGCTTGCCACGCCAGAACCCATCATCGCGTAGCCCATTTCGGACATCACGGTGCGAACGTCTGCAAAGTCAACGTTCATCAGGCCAGGACGAGTAATCAGTTCAGCGATACCCTGAACCGCGCCTTTCAGCACGTCGTTTGCTGCGCCAAAGGCATCCAGCAGGGAGATACCGCGACCCAGAACTTTCAACAGCTTGTCGTTCGGGATGGTAATCAGGGAGTCCACATGCTTGGACAGCTCGGTGATACCCTGCTCCGCAAATGCCATACGTTTCTTGCCTTCAAAATTGAAAGGCTTCGTCACGACAGCAACGGTCAGGATACCCAAATCTTTTGCCACTTCAGCAACAACAGGTGCTGCACCGGTACCGGTACCGCCGCCCATGCCTGCAGCAATGAAGACCATGTCCGCACCTTCCAGTGCAGCGCGCAGTGCTTCACGATCTTCTTCAGCCGCGTTGCGGCCAACTTCCGGGTTAGCCCCAGCCCCCAGACCTTTGGTGATACCACCGCCGATCTGAATCGTCTGGCCAACCGCCGTCTTACGCAGCGCCTGTGCATCGGTGTTGACCGCAAAGAATTCAACACCTTCAATGCGCTCGCGCACCATATGCTCTACGGCGTTACCGCCGCCGCCACCGACGCCGATGACTTTAATCACCGCGTCGTTGGTCAGTTCCATAGGTTCAAACATAATTTCTCTCTCCGTTGTGCCTGTCGCCCGAGACCGCTAATTCTCTCCGGTCTCTTAAAAAAATTAAAACTCTTTTCGCAACCAGGTGTTGAGTCGTTTGACCCACGACCCCACCGAGACGCGTTTTTCCACTTCTGCTTCACCACTCAGATGGGATTCTTTCCCGTAGTGGAGCAGGCCCACGGCCGTTGAATAGTACGGCTCCTGAGCATAATCCGTTAAACCGGTAATATTCAGCGGCGCACCGATACGCACTTGCGTATGGAACACGCGCTGAGCGCAGGCCGCAAGACCTTCAATTTGCGCTGCCCCGCCGGTTAATACAATCCCCGCCGCAAGATGATGTTTAACCCCCTGCTGACGAAGCTGTTCCTGTAACTGCAAAATCTCTTCGTTGACCAGATTGAGCAGCTCGGTGTAGCGCGGCTCAATGACCTCTGCCAACGTCTGGCGCTGCAGGCTACGCGGTGGACGACCACCTACGCTCGGCACTTCAACGCTCTCATCTTTGCCAACGATAGAACCCAGTGCACAGCCGTGACGCACTTTAATCGCCTCTGCATCGCTCGGTGGCGTACCAAAGGCGTAAGCAATATCGCTGGTCACAACGTTCCCAGCATAAGGGATCACTTTTGTGTGGCGCAGCGCACCGCCGGTATATACGGCCATGTCCATTGTACCACCACCAATATCCACCACACAGACGCCCAGTTCACGTTCGTCTTCGGTCAGCACGGAATAGCTTGCGGCCAGTCCTGCAAAAATAAGTTGGTCAACTTTCAGGCCACAACGTTCAACAGCTTTGACGATGTTCTTCGCCATATCGTTGTGACATGTGATCAGGTGCACTTTTGCCTGCATACGCACGCCGGACAAACCAACCGGGTTCTTAATCCCTTCCTGGTAATCAATCGCATATTCCTGCGGAATCACGTGCAGCACACGATGCTCATCGCGCACGCGCACCGATTTTGCCGTATGCACGACGTTCTCAACGTCCTCCTGCGTCACTTCTTCTTCTGAAATCGGTACCATACCGATTTCGTTCTGGCAGCTAATGTGCTTACCAGAGAGGGCCAGATAGACAGAGGAAATCTGGCAATCTGCCATCAATTCAGCCTGATCGATAGCGCGCTGTACGCATTTCACTACCGACTCAAGGTCGTTTACCCCACCTTTATCCATACCACGGGAAGGGCAACTGCCCACGCCAATGATATTGACCATACCGTCGGGCAGAACTTCCCCTACTAAAGCGGCAACCTTCGCGGTGCCAATCTCCAGTCCAACTACCAGTTTTCTGTCCGTCGCCTTGATCATTGTTGTTCTGCCTGTACCTGTGCCTGATTCTGTTGCTGATTAGGTTCCTCGACCGGAGCCGGCTCCCAACCGACTGCTGCGCCTGAGTCATAGCGCAAATCAACGTAGCTTATCCGTTTGCCGTCCGTCTGCGCCTGCTGCTGTAAAACCGGGTAAAGTTCTACAAAACGCGCCAGACGCTTCATTGTGTCGCCGCGACCCAGGTTAAGCTTAATGCCGTTTGTTAACGTCAGCTGCCATGAACGGCGCGCCGTCATCGCTGCGTCTTTTAACGTAAACCTGTCCTTCGCCAGCACCTGACCCATTTCGCGAAAACCTTGTAATACTTCATTCTCGCTGCCTTCCGGGCCATACAACATCGGTAAATTTTGCTTGTTGACACGATCGCTTGGGACGCTGAAGGAATTTCCGTCTACGTCAACCATGTGCTGATCATTCCAACGCGCAATGGGCACATATTCAACCAGATGAATCTTCAATTCATCAGGCCATTGCTTTCTTACGCTTGCCTGTTTTATCCAGGGCAGTCGTTCAATCTGACTCTGGATAATATTGACATCCTGGGTCATAAAGGTGCCAGGCGAACCCAGTGCCAGAATTGACTGGCGAATATCATCGTTACGCGTGTAGTGACGTTCACCGGTTACCACCAGCTTCGAAAGCGGCAACCGTTGTGCGTCTTCCATCCACCCCAGTACCATCCAGCCGCTGATAAACACGGTGCACAGCACCCCCAGCAGGAAAATAATCCCTGCAAGACGCGTTCCATTACTCCGGCGTGAAGACGAATATTCTTCCTCTTCATCGCGGTTGCGCGTGTTCAATGCAGCCTGAGACATATCAGCCCGCCTGGTCCAGAATACGTACGATTAACTGTGAGAAGCTCATTCCCGCCTGACGAGCGGCCATTGGCACCAGGCTGTGGCTGGTCATGCCAGGGGAGGTGTTTGCTTCCAGCAGATAAAATTGCCCGTCACCGTCGAGCATCACGTCAATGCGACCCCAACCCTGACAGCCCAGAACATGCCAGGCTTTAAGCACCAGGGACTGTAAATCTGCTTCACGTTCTTCTTCAAGACCACTTGGACAGAAATATTGCGTCTCATCAGAGAGATACTTCGCCTCATAATCATAGAAGACTCCAGCGGGTTGGATGCGAATCGACGGTAAAATTTCTTCGCCAAGCATCGCGACGGTAAATTCCGGCCCGCTAAGCCATTTTTCAATCAGAACTTCTTCATCATGTTGAAATGCCAGAGACAAAGCAGCGGCTAAATCATCAGCTTTATCCACTTTCGACATGCCCACGCTCGACCCTTCGCGGCTCGGCTTTACAATAACCGGTAAGCCCAAAGCGGCAATGCGTGTATTAACGCTGTCCAACAGGCCCAATTCAAACTCGCGACGCGTTAATGCGACCCATGGCGCAACGGGTAAACCCGCGCCCTGCCACAGCAGTTTGCTGCGTAGCTTGTCCATAGAAATAGCCGATGCCATTACGCCGCTGCCGGTATAGGGCATACCGATGACATCCAGCAGTCCTTGCAGGGTCCCGTCTTCGCCACCGCGGCCATGCAGCGCAATGAAGACTTTATCAAAGCCCATCGCTTTCAGTTGCGTAACGTCGACCTCTTTTGGATCGACCGGATGTGCATCCACGCCACCTTCACGCAGACCCGCCAGTACGGCTGTGCCGGAATTCAGGGAAACCTCGCGCTCGGCGGAGGTGCCGCCAAACAGGACCGCAATCTTATCAGCCATGACGTTCGACCTCCTGAGTTTGCGGCTTCAGTTTGATTTCGGCTAAGGTACGGGCGATTTTGCCGATATTTCCCGCACCCTGAATCAAAATCAAGTCGTTACCCGTCAGAACCGGCGCCAGTATCTCTGCCACCTGGGCCGGATCAGAAACCAAAATAGGGTCCACTTTACCGCGTCCGCGAATAGTTCGACATAAAGAACGGCTATCAGCGCCCGGAATCGGCGCTTCGCCCGCAGAATAGACATCCAGCATCAGCAGCGTATCCACCTGGGACAGCACGTTGGCGAAATCGTCATACAGGTCTCGAGTACGCGTGAAGCGGTGCGGCTGGAAGATCATGACCAGATTTTTATCTGGCCAGCCCGCGCGCGCGGCCTTGATGGTCGCGTCCACTTCGGTCGGGTGGTGACCGTAGTCGTCCACCAGCATGGCGGTACCCGGTTTACCGTTCACAGCCTCCAGCGGGAATTCGCCGAGGAAGTCGAAACGACGCCCGGTGCCCTGGAAGCTTTCGAGTGCGCGCAGGATAGCGTCGTCGTCAATGCCTTCTTCGGTTGCCACGGCAACCGCCGCGGCGGCGTTCAGTGCGTTGTGACGTCCAGGTGCGTTCAGCGTCACGTGCAGCAATTCTTTGTCCTGACGCGCCAGGGTGAAATGCCCCTGCGCCCCGCTCTGTTTGTAATCTTCCACGCGTACGTCAGCGTCTTCGCTGAAACCGTAGGTGGTAATTTGACGGCCAACGCGCGGCAGCAGCTCGCGGATCACCGGATCGTCAACACACATCACCGCACGACCATAAAACGGCAAGTTGTGCAGGAAGTTGATAAAGGTCTGCTTCAAATTCTCGAAGTCGCCCTGATAGGTATCCATGTGATCGGCTTCGATATTGGTGACAATCGCCACCATCGGCTGCAGGTGCAGGAACGACGCATCGCTCTCGTCCGCTTCCGCAATCAGGTAACGGCTGTGCCCCAGGCGCGCGTGCACGCCTGCTGCTTTCACCAGACCACCGTTCACAAACGTAGGATCCAGGCCCGCTTCAGCGTAAATGCTGGACACCATCGCCGTCGTCGTGGTTTTACCGTGCGTGCCAGCAACCGCAATGCCGTGACGGAACCGCATCAGTTCTGCCAGCATTTCAGCACGGCGGATAACCGGGATGCGCGCTTCGTGCGCGGCTACGATCTCTGGGTTTTCAGAAGAGATGGCGCTGGATACTACAACCACGCTCGCATCGCGCACGTTTTCCGGACGATGGTTGAAATAGATAGTCGCCCCAAGCGACGCCAGCTGCTGCGTAACAGGGTTTGGCGCCAGATCGGAACCACTGATCTGGTAACCTTCGTTAGCTAACACTTCGGCAATACCGCCCATGCCAGCACCACCGATGCCGACAAAGTGAATGTGCCGGACGCGACGCATCTCGGGCACGATTGAACGCAGTTTTGCCAGTTGTTGTGTATTCATTCTCTAAACGCCATCGACTACTTAAAAATTCGTGCAACGCAATACGCGCTGCGAGGGTTAAACCTGGGCTGCCAGGCTCACTTCTTTTGCCACCCGTTCCGTCGCATCCGGGATGGCGGTCGCGCGAGCGCGTTGTGCCATCTCCAGCAATGCGTCTCTGTTCCAGCCCGCCAGGGTGGTGGCGACCGCATCAACGGTAAATTGTGGCTGCTCAAAAATCTTCGCGGCGCCGGCTTTCTCAAGCGGCAGCGCATTCCAGTACTGCTGTCGGTCTTTGTGCTGGAACGGCACAAACAGGGCGGGTAAACCTGCGGCGGCGATTTCACTCACCGTCAACGCACCCGAACGGCACACCACGACATCGGCCCAGGCATAAGCTGCCGCCATGTCGTCGATAAATTCCGTCACTTTATGCTGAGGCTGACCTTCTGCTGCGTAAGCCTGCTCAACGGTCTGCTGCGCGCCTTTACCGCTTTGATGCCAGATCGTGACTGCGCTACCCAGCTTTGCGGCAACCTGCGGCATCGTCTGGTTTAAAATGCGTGCACCCTGAGAGCCGCCGACGACCAGTACGCGTACCGGTCCTTCACGACCATTCAGTCGGACGTCGGGGAGCGGCAATGCCAGCACGTCCACACGCACCGGGTTCCCAACGACGTCCGCTTTCGGGAACGCGCCAGGGAAGGCCTGCATCACTTTGGTGGCAATTTTCGCCAGCCACTTGTTGGTCAACCCAGCAATGCCGTTCTGCTCATGCAACACAACAGGAATACCCAGCGACCATGCGGCCAACCCACCGGGGCCAGAAACATAGCCGCCCATCCCTAACACCACATCCGGCTTAAAGCGCTTCATGATGTTACGCGCCTGGCGCCAGGCATTAAAAATGCGCACGGGTGCCAGAAGCTGAGCTTTAATGCCTTTGCCACGGAGGCCTGAAATACGAATAAAGTCGATCTCAATACCGTGTTTCGGTACCAGATCGGCTTCCATGCGGTCTGCGGTTCCCAGCCAGCGTACCTGCCAGCCCTGATCCATTAAATGGTGCGCAACCGCCAGGCCCGGGAACACATGCCCACCGGTACCGCCTGCCATCACCATTAACCGCTTCGGTTGATTCATCGTGAACCTCGAGTAAACGCCTGAGCTTTCTGCAAACGCGTTTCATAATCTATGCGTAACAAGAACATGATGGCCGTCGACATAATCAACAGACTGGACCCACCATAACTGATCAACGGCAACGTCAGACCTTTGGTCGGCAGCATACCCGCTGCGGCCCCGACGTTGACCAATGCCTGGAAGCTAAACCAGATACCTATTGAACAGGCCAAGAAACCTGAGAAGCGGTGATCGATCTCCAGCGCTTTCCGGCCAATCGACATGGCGCGGAAAGCGACGAAGAATACCATTAATAGTGCCAATACCACACCGATATAACCCAGTTCTTCCCCAATAATGGAGAAGATGAAGTCCGTATGTGCTTCGGGTAAATACTCCAGTTTCTGCACTGAGTTACCCAGACCTTGACCCCAGACTTCACCGCGGCCAAACGCCATCAGCGACTGCGTCAACTGATAACCGCTGCCAAACGGATCTTCCCACGGGTTCCAGAACGAGGTTACGCGGCGGATACGGTAAGGTTCAGCAAGAATCAGCAGCACGACGGCCGAAATCCCCATGCCGATAATGGCGATGAACTGCCAGAGCTTCGCGCCGGCCAGGAACAGCATAGCCAGCGTGGTTACAAACAGCACCACCACCGTACCGAGGTCAGGCTGCGCAAGCAGTAACACCGCCAGCACCAGGATAACCCCCATCGGTTTTAAGAAGCCGCGCAGGTTATTACGCACTTCATCAACTTTACGCACCAGGTAGTTAGCCAGATAGCAGAACAGGGACAGCTTGGTAAATTCCGCAGGCTGAATACGCAGTGGGCCGAAAGCAATCCAGCGCGATGCACCGTTTACGGAGCTCCCCACCACCAGTACGATCAGCAGCATAATGATTGAGGCGATCAGCATGGCCGTACTGTGCCGCTGCCAGAATTCCATGGGCAAACGTAAGGTCACCATCGCCAAACAGAATGCGAGAATGATGTACAAACCGTCACGCTTGGCAAACAGGAAAGGATCGTTAGCCAGTCGCTGACCAACGGGCATCGATGCCGACGTCACCATGATAAAGCCGATCGCCGCCAGCCCTAGCGTAAGCCAGAATAGCGTGCGGTCGTACATGATAAGGCTGTCGGAATCTTTATCCCGCGAAGCCATCACCCAGCCTTTAAGCGCTGCAAACACCCACGCCAGGATGCCAAATCCTGGCAGGCGCGGTATTTTCAGGCGAGGGAGAGATAAACGCATTAGCCTAACTCCTTCGCCAGGCGGGCAAAGACATCACCGCGCTGTTCGAAATTCTTGAACTGATCCAGACTGGCACAGGCCGGGGAAAGCAGCACCATATCGCCCGGCTTCACGCGCGGAGCAATCAGACGCATCGCCTGTTCCATCGTCTCGGTTTGCTCGGCAACCTCAGGGCGTAGTGCCGCCAGCTCGCCACCGTCTCGGCCAAAACAGTACAGACGGACATTGTCTCCGGCGAGATAGGGCTTCAGCGAGGAGAAATCGGCTGATTTACCGTCGCCGCCAAGCAGCAGATGCAGCGTGCCTTCAACGTCCAGACCGTTCAGTGCAGCTTCGGTGCTTCCCACGTTGGTCGCTTTTGAATCATTGATCCAACGCACGCCGTTGTGTTCGAGTACCCGCTGGAAGCGGTGAGCCAGACCGGTAAAGGTGGTCAGCGCTTTCAGGCTGGACGAGCGCGGCAGGCCAACAGCATCCGCCAGCGCCAGTGCAGCCAGAGCATTGGTGTAGTTATGCAGGCCAGAAAGTGGCATCTCTTTCACGTTCAGTACCTTCTCACCCTTCACGCGCAGCCAGGTTTCACCCAACTGACGGTTCAAGTGATAATCACCCATCGTGATACCAAAGCTAATGCAGCGCTCATCTGCACCACGCACCGGCATAGTCAGCGCATCATCGGCGTTGACCACACACACTTTGGCATTTTCATAGACGCGCAGCTTGGCCGCACGATACTGCTGCAGGCCAAATGGATACCTGTCCATATGATCTTCAGTCACGTTCAGGATCGTCGCTGCGGCTGCGTGAAGGCTTGAGGTCGTTTCCAGCTGAAAGCTTGAAAGTTCCAGTACGTACAGCTCGCAGCCCTTATCTAACAGCATCAGCGCAGGCAGACCGATGTTACCGCCCACGCCAACATTCTTACCCGCAGCCTTAGCCATCTCTCCGACCAGCGTGGTAACCGTGCTTTTGCCGTTAGAACCGGTAATGGCAATAACAGGAGCCTGTGCTTCGCGACAGAACAGTTCGATGTCACCGACAATCTCAACGCCTGCATCGGAAGCTGCGCTAAGTGAAGGATGCGCCAGCGCCATGCCCGGGCTCGCCACAATCAGATCGGCAGCCAGCAGCCAGTCATCATTAAGACCACCAAGGTGGCGTTCAACCTGTTCCGGCAGTTTATCCAGACCCGGCGGAGAAACACGCGTATCCATCACGCGCGGCGTCACACCGCGCGCGAGGAAAAAGTCCACGCAGGAGAGCCCGGTCAGGCCCAACCCGATGATAACGACTTTTTTGCCCTGGTAATCTGCCATGATTAACGTACCTTCAGCGTTGCCAGGCCAATCAGCACCAGCATCAGCGAAATAATCCAGAAGCGCACAATTACGCGCGGCTCCGGCCAGCCTTTCAGTTCATAGTGGTGGTGAATCGGTGCCATGCGGAAGATGCGCTGACCGCGCAGCTTGAAGGAACCGACCTGCAAAATGACCGACAGGGTTTCAACCACAAACACGCCGCCCATGATCACCAGCAGGAACTCCTGGCGCAGCAGCACGGCGATAATACCCAGCGCACCGCCCAGTGCCAGCGAACCGACGTCGCCCATAAAGACCTGAGCCGGATAGGTGTTGAACCACAGGAAGCCCAGCCCCGCACCGACAATTGCCGTACAGACGATCACCAGTTCACCAGCGTGACGCAGGTACGGAATGTGCAGATAGTTCGCAAAATTCATGTTACCGGTCGCCCACGCCACCAGCGCGAACCCACCGGCGACAAAAACGGTCGGCATAATCGCCAGGCCATCCAGACCATCGGTGAGGTTCACGGCGTTACCGGTACCTACAATCACGAAGTACGCCAGTAAGATGTAGAACAGACCCAGCTGCGGCATAACATCTTTAAAGAACGGCACCACCAGCTCGGTGGCTGGCGTGTCTTTCCCTGCAAGATACAGCGCAAAGGCCACGCCCAGCGCAATGACCGACATCCAGAAATACTTCCAGCGGGCAATCAGACCTTTGGTGTCTTTGCGTACCACTTTGCGATAGTCATCGACGAAGCCAATAATGCCGTAACCCACCAACACGGTCAGCACACACCAGACGTACGGGTTAGACGGATAGGCCCACAGCAGCACGGAAACGACGATGGCGGTCAGGATCATGATCCCGCCCATGGTCGGGGTACCGCGCTTGCTGAAGTGCGATTCCGGGCCGTCGTTACGGACAACCTGGCCGAAAGAGAGTTTTTGCAGACGGGCAATCATGCGCGGGCCCATCCACAAAGAGATGAACAGCGCAGTCAGCAGGCTGACAATGGCGCGAAACGTCAGATAGGAAAAGACGTTAAAGCCTGAATAATATTTGACCAAATGTTCGGCCAGCCAAACTAACATGTCCCGTTCTCCTGTAATGCGTGCACAACCTCTTCCATGGCGGCACTACGTGAACCTTTAACTAGCACAGTCACAATTTGTTTTTCGTTAATCAATGAGTTAAGACGTTCAATCAATGCTGCTTTATCGGCAAAATGCTCGCCCACGCCGCTAGCATCGCTAATGGCCTGGCTCAATTTTCCTACACTCAGCACGCAATCCAGCCCTGCAGCTTTCGCCGCCTCGCCCACCTGGGTATGACAGGCTTCGCTTTCGTCGCCCAGCTCGGCCATATCGCCAACGACCATCACGCGATAGCCTGGCATTTCTGACAACACCTGAACCGCCGCCGTCATGGAACCAACGTTAGCGTTGTAGGAGTCATCCAGAAGCAGTTTGTTTTCCGCCAGCGGGATCGGAAACAGACGCCCCGGCACGGCTTTTAAATTTGCGAGACCGGCTTTAATCGCGTCATGCGGTACACCTACCGCCATCGACAATGCTGCTGCCGCGAGCGCATTAGCGATGTTATGGCGCCCCGGGAGCGGTAACAGCACGTCAATGCCCCCCGTAGGGGTATTAAGCGTGAATTCCGTACCATGCGAGGTCACATGGATATTGGTTGCGGTAAAATCACTGTTGGCCGCATTCGGCGAGAAGCGCCAGGTCTTACGCCCACCAATGATGCTTTGCCAGTTCAGCCAGTCGTTATTATCGGCATTCATAATGGCAATACCGTCAACCGGCAGTCCGGTGTAAATCTCACCTTTAGCTTTCGCCACCCCTTCCAGCGACCCGAAACCCTCCAGGTGCGCGGCAGCCAGATTGTTCACCAGCGCCGCTTCCGGGCGAGTCAGGCTCACGGTCCAGGCGATTTCGCCCTGGTGGTTTGCACCTAATTCGATCACCGCAAATTCATGTTCTTTAGTCAGGCGGAGTAATGTCATCGGCACGCCGATGTCATTATTTAGATTGCCCGCGGTATAAAGTGTGTTTCCGCACTGGCTGAGGATCGCCGCCGTCATCTCTTTTACCGACGTTTTACCCGATGAGCCCGTCAGCGCCACAACGCGGGTAGGAACCTGCTGACGAACCCATGCCGCCAGCTGACCGAACGCCAGACGCGTATCTTTTACGACAATCTGCGGTAAATCGATATCGAGCCTGCGGCTGACCAACAGCGCGCCCGCCCCCTTCTCTTTGGCCTGTTCCACAAAATCGTGCGCGTCAAAACGCTCGCCTTTTAGCGCCACAAACAGGCAGCCCGCGGTCACTTTACGGGTGTCCGTGGTCACTGCGTCGATAACTTTATCCTGGCCCAGCAGCTCGCCCTGCAATACCGCAGCGGCCTGGCTCAGCGTAATGCTAATCATGCCACTACCCCCAGCAAACGTGCTGCCGTTACGCGGTCGGAGTAGTCCAGACGACGATTCCCGACAATCTGATAATCTTCGTGGCCTTTACCGGCCAGCAGAACAACATCGTTCTCACGCGCCTGCATAATGGCATTGGTTACCGCTTCCGCACGGCCTTCCACCACGCGGGCGCGCCCTGCGTCCAGCATACCCGCAAGAATATCGTTAATAATGGCGCGCGGCTCTTCGGTGCGCGGGTTGTCATCGGTGACAACCGGAATATCCGCAAACTGTTCAGCAATCGCTCCCATTAACGGACGTTTGCCTTTATCGCGGTCACCGCCACAGCCAAAGACACACCAGAGTTTACCCGCGCAGTGCAGACGAGCCGCTTCCAGCGCTTTTTCAAGCGCATCCGGCGTGTGGGCATAATCCACCACCACGGTAGGTTTACCCGGCGCGCTGAATACTTCCATACGGCCACAAACGGGCTGAAGGCGCTCAGCGGTGTTCACCAGTTCTGCCATCGGATAACCCAGCGCCAGCAGCGTCGCCAGCGCCAGAAGAAGATTGCTGACGTTAAACGCCCCCATAAGACGGCTTTCAAGCTCGCCATCACCCCATGAGGAGGCGAAACGGATAGTCGCGCCGCTGTCGTGATAGTTAACCTCAACGGCCTTCAGCCAGCGGCCTCGGCAATTCGGGTTGATATGGTCTTCCATCGACACCGCCACGGCATCCGGCAGTTTTGCCAGCCAGCGGCGACCCACTTCGTCATCAGCGTTGATGATCGCCTGACCACAGTGATGCGTGGAGTAAAGCAGCCATTTTGCGGCTTCGTAATGTTCCATATCACCATGATAATCAAGATGATCGCGACTCAGGTTCGTGAATACAGAAGCAGCAAATTTCAGCGCGGCCACGCGATGCTGTACCAGACCATGAGAGGAGACTTCCATGGCAGCAAAAGTTGCCCCCTGCCCAGCCAGCCCCGCAAGCACATGCTGTACGTCGACCGCTGAACCGGTGGTATTTTCAGTCGGGCTGACTTTACCCAGCAGGCCGTTACCCACCGTGCCCATTACTGCGCCGGTTTCACCCAGTAGCTGAGCCCATTGCGCCATCAGCTGCGTGGTAGTGGTTTTTCCGTTCGTGCCCGTTACGCCAACCAGACGTAACTGGTCGGAAGGTTCATGATAGAAACGCCCTGCCAGCGCGGAAAGACGCTCATTTAACTGGCTAAGATAGATAACCGGCACACCGTGCATTTCACGGATTTCACCATCTGTTGCCTCATCTTTGGCCTCAGCAATAATGGCAGCAACACCTTGCGCAATCGCCTGCGGGATATAACGACGCCCGTCCGCCTGATGACCCACCACCGCCACAAAAAGATCGCCAGAAGCAGCCACCCGGCTGTCCAGTGTCATCTCTCGCAGTGCTCGCTCCGGTGCATGTGGCACCCACGGAGCAAGAAGGTCGCGCAAATTACGATCTGCCACCTGTACCCTCGCCTTGATTAGTTACAAATTCACTTTTTTCGCCCGTCGCCAGCGCATCCGGTTCAATGTTCATGGTGCGCAGTACGCCACCCATGATTGCCCCGAAAACAGGCGCGGAGACGGCGCCGCCGTAGTATTTACCCGCCTGTGGATCGTTAATGACGACCACCAGCGCAAAACGCGGATTGCTTGCAGGCGCAACGCCTGCGGTATAGGCAATGTATTTGTTGATGTAACGGCCGTCTGGCCCCACTTTTTTCGCCGTACCGGTTTTAATGGCGATGCGATAGCCTTTGATCGCCGCCTTCACGCCGCCGCCGCCGGGCAGCGCGACGCTTTCCATCATATGCACAACGGTACGAACGATAGATTCCGGGAAGATACGCTCGCCCGGAACCGGTGGATCAACTTTGGTAATCGACAGCGGGCGATAAACGCCATAGCTGCCAATCGTTGCGTAGACTCGCGCTAACTGTAACGGGGTTACCATTAGCCCGTAGCCGAAAGAGAAGGTGGCCCTCTCTATGTCAGACCACCGTTGTTTTTGAGGATATAAGCCACTGCGTTCTCCGACCAACCCCAAATTGGTCGCTTTTCCCAGCCCAAAACGTGAGTAAGTGTCTACTAACGCTGAGGACGGCATCGCTAACGCCAGCTTTGAAACACCGACGTTACTCGACTTCTGTAAGACCCCGGTCAGGGTCAGTTCGCTGTAACGCGCCACGTCTTTGATTTCGTGCCCGTTAATGCGGTAAGGAATTGTATTTAGAACGGTACTTTCATTCACAATGCCGCGCTGAAGCGCAGTCATTACAACCATAGGTTTTACGGTGGAGCCCGGCTCGAACACGTCAGTGATTGACCGGTTACGCATCGCATCTTTAGCAGTGCCAGCGAAGTTATTTGGGTTGTAAGACGGGCTACTGGCCATCGCCAGCACTTCGCCCGTAGAAACGTCGACCAGCACAGCGCTGCCGGATTCAGCTTTGTTAAAGGCAACGGCGTTATTCAACTCGCGATAAACCAGCGCCTGTAAGCGTTCATCAATGCTCAACGCCAGGTTGTGCGCCGCCTGACTGTCGGTTGAAGAGATATCTTCAATGACGCGGCCGTAACGGTCCTTACGCACAATACGCTCGCCCGGTTGGCCGGTGAGCCACTTATCAAAGCTCTTTTCGACCCCCTCGATCCCCTGGCTATCGACGTTCGTAAAACCAATGAGGTGCGCAGTTACTTCGCCAGAAGGATAGTAACGACGTGATTCTTCACGCAGATGGATCCCCGGAAGCTTCAGTTTTCTAATGTAGTCCGCCATATCAGGGTTCACCTGACGTGCCAGATAGATAAAACGCCCTTTCGGGTTGGCGTTAACGCGTGATGCAAGCTGATCGAGCGGCATCTTCAGGGCATCCGACAGGGCTTTCCAGCGATTATCGAGGGTGATCCCACCAGCATCATGCAGCTCTTTTGGATCGGCCCAAATCGCCTTTACCGGCACACTCACGGCCAGCGGACGGCCAGAACGGTCGGTGATCATTCCACGGGATGTTGCGACTTCCTGTACGCGCAGAGAGCGCATGTCTCCCTGGCGGACCAGCATGTCAGGCGCGATAATCTGCAACCACGCCACGCGTCCCAGCAGGAAACCCAGCGCCAGTAAAATGCAGCCGCATAGCAACGCAAAACGCCAACTGACAAAGTTGGCCTGTTCTTCCTGACGTTTTGGTTTTAGCGTTTTTGCCGCTGCTTTCATGCGTCGCGTTTTCCCTTATTTTTGTACTACAATATTTTCCTGCGAAGGATCAACATGCTGCAATTGCAGCTTTTCCGTTGCGATCCGTTCTACCCGGCTGTGATCGCCGAGCGCATTTTCTTCAAGAATTAAATTTCGCCATTCGATATCCAGCGCATCGCGTTCCAGTACCATCTGCTCGCGTTGCGCAGTTAATAAACGCGTATGGTGGGCTGTTGTCACCACCGTCACTGCCGTCACAATGATGCAAATGAACAAGCAGAGTGGCAGCTTCCCAAACCGCAAAAGATCGTCGCCGATCACGCCAGGCAAGGCATGGCGCTCGTTGCTTCCTAACGAATCCTTAACTTTGCTTAGGGTCTCTGTCACTCTGCTGATCATGCGTTCGTCCTCTCTGCAATTCGCAGCACTGAACTACGGGCACGTGGATTCTCTGCCACTTCTTCTTCACCCGGCATCAACTTGCCTAATGCTCGCAAATAACGGCCACCCAGCTTGCTGAGTTGTTCTTCCGTCATCGGCAGCCCCGCAGGAACTTGTGGACCGCGGCTTTGTTCACGCATAAAGCGTTTCACAATGCGATCTTCCAGCGAATGGAAACTGATGATGGATAACCGCCCACCCGGGGCCAGCACGTTAAGCGAGCTTTTTAGCGCCAGCTCTATTTCCTCCAGTTCACTGTTTACCCAGATGCGAACCGCCTGGAAGGTACGGGTCGCGGGATGTTTGTGTTTATCCTTCACCGGAGTTGCAGCTGCAATTACCTCGGCTAGCTCTTTGGTGCGCGTCATCGGTTCAATGCGGTTGCGCTCAACAATGGCGCGCGCAATGCGTTTGCCAAAACGTTCTTCACCAAAGGTTTTGATCACCCAAGCGATATCGGCTTCATCCGCAGTTTGTAACCACTCAGCGGCAGACTGCCCGCGCGTTGGGTCCATGCGCATGTCCAGCGGACCATCACGCATAAAGGAGAAACCGCGCTCTGCATCATCAAGCTGCGGTGAAGAGACGCCAAGATCGAGAAGAATCCCGTCGATCTTGCCCGTCAGGCCCCGCTCAGCAACATAATCTGCGAGCGAAGAGAAAGGTCCATGCACGATGGAAAAGCGCGGATCATCGATGGTTTGCGCAACGGCGATCGCCTGCGGATCGCGATCGATTGCCAACAGGCGTCCTTCCGCTCCAAGCTGAGAGAGGATTAAACGCGAGTGACCACCGCGACCAAAAGTGCCATCAATGTAGATGCCGTCCGGACGAATATTCAGGCCGTTAACAGCCTCATCCAGCAACACCGTTGTATGTTTATAATTTTCCATCATATTTATAGAGACAAGTCCTGCAGCCGTTCCGATAAGGTTGCGGAATCAGACTGCTCAGCGTCGATATCTTCCTTGACCTGTTGATACCAGGTCGTTTCATCCCACAGTTCAAACTTGTTGAACTGCCCGACCAGCATCACTTCTTTAGTCAGACCGGCATGCTGCCGTAACACAGGTGCAATCAGTAATCGCCCAGCGCTATCCATCTGACACTCACTGGCATGTCCCAATAACAACCGCTGTACGCGGCGTTCCTGCGGGTTCATGCTCGACAGTCGCGACAGCTTTTGCTCGATAATTTCCCATTCAGGCAAGGGGTAAAGCAGCAGGCAGGGGGAGTTGATGTCAATGGTGCAAACCATTTGACCTGAAGCGTTCTCGATCAGCTGGTCGCGGTATCGGGTTGGGACCGATAAACGCCCTTTGCTGTCGAGATTGACTAACGTAGCTCCACGGAACATGCCAGCCTCACCCCTCCTCACCACATTAACCCACAAATTCCCACCTAAAGGAGTTTACGGAGCGAGGGAAAAGCTTGTCAAGCCAGGACTCTCTCTATAAAGACTCGAAAGCCCTCTATTTACAGAGATAAACAGACCTGGTTAATAACTGCACAACTGGCGAGGCAAAATTAACGTCATGAATATTTGTAAGAAAAAAACCGAATATGCACACTAGCGTTAAGGCTCACTCAATATCATCGCAGATAAATATAAAGTGTCAGTTTGCGACGCGGGCAGCATTTTAAGACATATCGCTTGGGGTTAACAGCGCCAGATTCATTACAACATCGCGTAAATGCGCGGGCAGGCATGTTCATCAGGAGCGACGGGAGAAAAACGTCTGAATATTCATCGACTGAAGGGTGTTTGTAACAAAATAATACAAATGAGATGTTTAAAAAGCCGCTAATTGTTCTTTCAAAGACAATTTAAAAGCCAGAAAGAATTAAGAAAAATAGCAGGCTATGATTCCTAAGGATTTATCCTAATTCTCATTCGGGAATTAACCTTGCGAATTATTCGAGCGAAATGGGGCAGTTTTAACTACCCCTCAATTACTTTAATGGCGGCTTAAAATTCCGCGACGGTAGAGATTACGTTTGATTCGGGTCAGCCCCGGCTTAGGTTTGCGCGGTTCATCCAGGCTTGCAAGCACGATCTCCAACACGCGCTCAGCCACGTCACGGTGGCGCTGAGCCACGGCCAGGACAGGGCATTGCAGGAAATCGAGCAGCTCATTATCACCAAATGTCGCAATCGCCAGGTCGGATGGCAATTTACCGTCTCGACGCAGCGTCACGTCCATTACGCCCTGCAGCAGGGCAAAGGAGGTGGTGAACAGCGCCTGAGGCATCGGGTGCGTTTCCAGCCATTTCTCAAACAGCTGCGCGGCGGCCTCGCGTTCATAGCTGTTGGCATACAGATAATGAACCTCACGCGGATCGTCTTTCCAGGCAGTTCTGAATCCTTGTTCGCGCAGGAAGCTCACCGAAAGCTCCGGCAACGCGCCCAGATAAAGCACGGTTTCAGCCGGGAAGGTTCTCAGTTCAGCAGCCAGCATTTCTGAATCATCCTGATCGGCACCGACAACGCTTGTGAAATGCTCTCTGTCCAGCGCACGATCCAGGGCAACAATAGGGAACGTGTTGTTGGCCCAGCGTTGATAGAAAGGATGTTCTGGCGGTAACGATGTTGAAACGATGATCGCATCGACCTGGCGCTGGAGCAGATGCTCAATACAGCGCATTTCGTTATCAGGCTGGTCTTCCGAGCAGGCAATCAGCAGTTGATAGCCGCGCTGGCGAGCCTGACGTTCCAGATAGTTGGCGATTCGGGTATAGCTGGTGTTTTCCAGATCCGGGATCACCAGACCAATAGAGCGGGTGCGACCGGCACGTAAGCCAGCAGCGACTGCATTCGGATGGTAGTTATGTTCACGAACCACCGCCATAACTTTTTCAACGGTCTTATCGCTGACACGGTACTGCTTTGCTTTACCGTTAATCACATAGCTGGCCGTCGTTCGTGACACGCCGGCTAGCCGGGCGATTTCATCCAGTTTCACAATTACCCCTTAAAAAAAGAAAAGAGTCCATGGCCCTGTCAAGGTTATGGTTAAATCTTTTAACATCTAAACGCAGAATAGTCACCGCGGCAATCGCTTTTATCTGCATTCGCGGCGGTTTGTGCAAAAAAAAGCCCGGCTTTGGCGACCGGGCAGAAAGAGGCGAACCTTTTTGATGACTAACGCATGATTTTATCGCCGCGCGACAGGCCAACAATGCCCGAGCGCGCAACTTCAACTATTTTTGCCACATCCCGCACGGAGGCCAGGAAGGCGTCCAGCTTATCGCTCGTTCCAGCCAGTTGAACAGTATATATAGAAGGCGTAACGTCAATGATCTGCCCGCGGAAGATATCGGTGTTGCGCTTGACCTCTTCGCGCCCGTAGCCGCTGGCCTGGATTTTAACCAGCATCACTTCACGCTCAACGTAGGCCCCCTGCCCCAGCTCGCTCACCCGCAGTACATCGACCAGCTTGTGCAGCTGTTTCTCGATCTGCTCAAGTACTTTGGCATCACCGACGGTCTGAATCGTCATGCGTGACAACGTCGGGTCATCAGTGGGCGCAACCGTCAGGCTTTCAATATTGTAGCCGCGCTGTGCAAAGAGCCCAATGACGCGTGACAGTGCGCCCGACTCGTTTTCCAGTAATACAGATAATATCCGGCGCATATCAAGTTCTCTCCGTTTTGCTTAACCACATTTCGTCCATACCGCCACCGCGAATATGCATCGGATAAACGTGTTCAGTACCATCAACGATGACATCCATGAAAACGAGGCGGTTGTTCTTAACGTGCTCAAGCGCTTCACCGAGTTTTGCTTCCAGCTCTGCCGGATCGGTTACTCGCATGCCGATATGCCCGTAGGATTCCGCAAGACGAACAAAATCGGGCAATGACTTCATATAAGACTGAGAGTGACGGCCAGAATAAATCATATCCTGCCACTGCTTCACCATGCCGAGGTAACCGTTATTCAGGTTCAGTACCAGAACCGGCAGTTCATACTGTAGTGCCGTAGAGAGCTCCTGGATATTCATCTGGATACTGCCGTCACCCGTTACACAGACGACGGTTTCATTCGGCAGAGCCAGCTTCACGCCCAACGCGGCTGGCAGACCAAAACCCATCGTGCCCAAGCCACCCGAGTTGATCCAGTGACGCGGTTTATCAAACGGGTAATACAGCGCAGCAAACATCTGATGCTGACCCACGTCAGACGTCACATACGCCTCGCCGTTCGTCAAACGCCAGATAGCTTCAATAACGGCCTGCGGTTTAATGTTCTCGCTTTGCGTGTCGTACTTCAGGCACTGGCGTGCTCGCCACTGTTCAATCTGCTGCCACCAGTCACGGATCTCATCCAGCGGTTGTGAAGCGGTTTCCTGAGCCAGTAAATCCAACATCTGCTCAAGAACCTGACGCGCATCTCCGACGATCGGTACATCTGCCGGAACCGTTTTTGAGATGGAGGTAGGATCGATATCAATATGCAGTACCGTGGCATCGGGACAGTATTTCGCCAGATTATTGGTGGTGCGATCGTCAAAGCGCACACCCACCGCAAAGATGACATCGGAATGGTGCATCGTCATGTTGGCTTCATAGGTGCCATGCATACCTAACATACCCAGAGACTGACGATGTGTCGCCGGGAACGCGCCCAGGCCCATCAGTGATGAGGCAACAGGAAGATTCAGTTTTTCAATAAGCTCACGAAGCTGAGCTTCGCATGCCGAGTTAACCGCACCACCACCAACATAGACAACCGGCTTTTTCGCTGCCAGAAGTGTTTGCAGCGCACGCTTAATCTGGCCTTTGTGCCCCTGCGTTGTCGGATTATAGGACCGCATACTGACCGACTCCGGCCAGACGTAAGGGAGTTTATTCGCCGGGTTCAGGATATCTTTCGGCAGATCGACCACCACCGGTCCTGGACGCCCGCTTGCTGCTAGCCAGAAAGCTTTTTTCAGCACGCCGGGAATATCTTCCGTTTGCTTCACCAGGAAGCTGTGCTTAACCACGGGGCGTGAAATCCCCACCATGTCGCACTCCTGGAAGGCATCGTAGCCAATCAGCGACGTTGCCACCTGCCCGGAAAGAATAACCAGCGGGATAGAATCCATATACGCCGTCGCGATACCGGTAATGGCATTTGTGGCACCAGGGCCAGAGGTGACTAACACCACGCCCACTTCACCTGTAGCACGGGCCAGCCCGTCAGCCATGTGAACCGCCGCCTGTTCATGACGAACCAGAACATGGTCAATGCCGCCTACCGTATGAAGCGCATCATAGATATCGAGAACTGCGCCCCCAGGATAGCCAAACACTTGCTTCACGCCCTGATCAATAAGCGATCGGACGACCATTTCCGCGCCAGACAACATCTCCATGCTTCGCCTCCAGGCTTTTTGTTATAGACGGCTGCAGAATTCATTTCCACGCCGTCTTACGATTGGATTGACCCAATCTTATATTTTGCAGAGTGATCGTTACCTTAACCGCTCGTTATGAGGCAGGCAATTAGCAAACCGAACGAGACAAGCAGCGTTCAAAGCAGAAAACACAGCCATTAAATGAGGATATGGTGAATTCATCTGGGATTAGCGAGCGCGATGATTAATCATCGCTTAAAAGCGGGAGGATTCAGGAAATCATCTATTTTTGAGAGGTTGGCAACAGCCAGAAAAAAACCACCACAGGATAAAATAGCACCAATTCTGAAAAAACCAGGATAAACCACATCAGTCATGCGATTTATCCTGAGGAGTTTATCGCCGGCAGACGCTAATAAGCAGCTCCTCCATCCACTGATGCCCTTTATCCCGGCCCGCGGCTTCATGCCAGGAAAGATAACAGGTACGGCTATTTAATTTGAGCGGTAATGGCAGAATCTGCAGGTTTAATTGCTCGGAGAACTCTTCCACGAGCCAACGCGGCGCAATTGCCACCAGGTGAGTCTGGGAAACCACATTTAATACGCTAACCATTGCCATGCCCTGATAGGCAACGCACGCCTGTTTATCCGGTGTGTCATACCACGGTAGGCTAAATGAGGCATATCTGTCGAGCGCAACCACGGCATGTTGCTCGCTATAAACATCGCTTTCACGCAAAGGGGAATTCATACGCGGATGCTTTTTACTGGCGACTAAAACCATTTCATCTTTAAACAGGGGGACACAGGAGAATTCCGGGCGACGAAACTCTTCATATCCCAGAACAAATTCGGTTTCCTGATAACGAAGCTGGTGTTCTGTGTTCTGATTCAACGATGATTTAAACACCAGATGAATATTTGGCGCAATTTCCTCAACTTTATTGTAGATAACTGATGTTAAATAATTATCCAGGGGGCTGCATACGCAAAGATGGAAAACTCGCTCACTGCTTAAGGGTTCAAAGCCCGAACCCGGCAGTTCATTCTGAACCAGCTGCAGCGCCTGGCGGATAGAACCAAATAGCTGAAATGCACGCGCTGTGGGCTGAATCCCTCTCCCGTAGCGAACAAACAATTCGTCATTAAACATCACCTTAAGCCTGGCGACGGCATTACTTACGGCGGGCTGAGACATGCCCAGAGACTGGGCTGCTCGAGTGATATTCTGTTCCTGCATCACCGCATCAAATACGGTTAACAGATTGAGATCCACTGTGCGTAACTGAGGTTTTACCCCATTATAAACTTGAGGTTGAGTAATATTATTTTCTGGCATTTCTGACTCCACTGTCACGCTAAACTCCCTTTGCCAAGGTAAAGTAATAAGTTCGAAAAATATGATTTACCATGCAGATAAAACCAGCGAAAGAGAATTGTTTAAAATTCGGATAATATAAAGAAAACACCCTTAAAAAATGGGTAATTCACATCTCATTGATGAAAATATAAAATTTAGTCTAAGGGATAACAATTAGATTATGACCGGCATGAAACCATAATTCAGACAAATAAACAATCGTCCACAGGTTAATGATGACTTAAGTTTTATTAAACTATTAATGGAAAACCACCCTCAATAATTAACAATCACGTATCACAATATCCGCATCGTAAGCCCGAGAAACATTCACCACATCTATAAATTTATGAAATAAAAGACATTTCAAGACACGCTATTGGCTTACGCGACGTATGTTGAATTGCTACTAATTATATTTAAATCATTCCAGAAATGAATTCTCAGTCCAAAAATAGACAATTAAAGGGGACTACCAGCGACGAACCAGCACAATTAGCTAAAGTGACCACCCCGTCAAATCGGGTGATAAGGTTCAATTCTGGTCTCAGGTATTGACATGCGTCGCCGTATCCAGTACCACTAAAAGCATATTACATTTCACGGAGCACGATTCATGATTCGCACCATTCGTTTCACCGGTCTACTACTACTAAACGCATCCTCTGTGCGCGGTAGACTGGCGGGCGAAATTCAGCGTTGAATCGTCACCAGTAAGACTAGAAACCCGCGCCACTGCGCGGGTTTTTTTATGCTCGTAGCATGGCGCCCTCAGACTGACAAGGACCTAACCCATGAGCCAGCAAGTTATTATTTTCGATACTACTTTGCGTGACGGTGAACAAGCATTACAGGCAAGCCTGAGTGTGAAAGAAAAACTGCAGATTGCCCTGGCTCTCGAACGTATGGGTGTCGACGTGATGGAGGTGGGTTTCCCTGTCTCTTCTCCGGGTGATTTTGAATCGGTACAAACCATTGCGCGCACGATTAAAAACAGCCGCGTATGTGGCCTGGCCCGCTGTGTTGAGAAAGATATCGACGTTGCGGCCGAGTCGCTGAAAGTCGCCGAAGCCTTCCGTATTCACACCTTTATTGCGACGTCCCCCATGCATATCGCCACCAAGCTGCGCAGCACGCTGGATGAGGTGATTGAACGTGCGGTGTACATGGTTAAACGTGCGCGTAACTATACGGATGACGTTGAATTTTCGTGCGAAGACGCAGGCCGCACGCCAATTGAAGATTTGGCGCGCGTGGTTGAAGCGGCCATCAATGCGGGCGCGAAAACCATCAACATCCCGGATACCGTCGGCTACACGATGCCGTTTGAATTCTCCAATATCATCACCGGCCTGTATGACCGCGTACCCAATATCGATAAAGCGATTATCTCCGTTCATACCCATGATGATTTAGGTCTGGCCGTAGGCAATGCCATTGCCGCCGTCCACGCCGGTGCGCGTCAGGTTGAAGGCGCGATGAACGGTATCGGTGAGCGCGCGGGTAACTGCTCGCTGGAAGAAGTGATCATGGCGATTAAAGTGCGTAAAGACATCATGAACGTCAATACGCGCATTAATCACAACGAAATCTGGCGTACCAGCCAGACCGTCAGCCAGATTTGCAACATGCCTATTCCTGCCAACAAAGCCATTGTCGGCACCGGTGCGTTCGCTCACTCCTCGGGTATTCACCAGGATGGCGTGCTGAAGAACCGCGAAAACTACGAAATCATGACCCCGGAATCCATTGGCCTGAACCAGGTTCAGCTGAATCTGACCTCTCGCTCCGGCCGTGCGGCCGTGAAGCACCGTATGGAAGAGATGGGTTACAAAGACAGCGAATACAACATGGATCAGCTGTACGACGCATTCGTGAAGCTGGCCGACAAAAAAGGTCAGGTATTCGACTATGACCTGGAAGCGTTGGCCTTCATCAACAAGCAGCAGGAAGAGCCGGAGCACTTCCGCCTGGATTACTTCAACGTGCAGTCAGGCTCCAGCGACATTGCCACCGCCTCGGTCAAACTGGCTTGCGGTGAGGCAATAAAAGCTGAAGCTGCAAACGGCAACGGTCCGGTCGATGCTATCTACCAGGCGATTAACCGCATCACCGAGTACGACATTGAGCTGGTTAAATATGACCTGACGGCCAAAGGCCACGGTAAAGATGCCCTCGGTCAGGTGGATATTGTCGTCAACTACAATGGCCGCCGTTTCCACGGTGTGGGTCTGGCGACGGATATTGTTGAATCCTCCGCAAAAGCGATGGTGCATGTCCTGAACAATATCTGGCGCGCCGCCGAAGTTGAAAAAGAATTGCAACGCAAAGCTCAGAATAAAGAGAACAAAAAGGAAACCGTGTAATGTCGAAGAGTTACCATATTGCTGTGTTGCCGGGTGACGGTATTGGCCCGGAAGTGATGGCACAAGCGCTGAAAGTACTGGAAGCCGTTCGTTCGCGTTTTGCGATGAAAATTACCACCAGCCACTACGATGTGGGCGGTATTGCTATCGATAATCACGGTACGCCACTGCCAAAAGCCACCGTTGAAGGCTGCGAGAATGCTGATGCCGTGCTGTTTGGCTCCGTAGGCGGCCCGAAATGGGAGCATTTGCCACCCGCAGAGCAGCCGGAACGCGGTGCCCTGCTGCCGCTGCGTAAGCATTTCAAACTGTTCAGCAACCTGCGTCCGGCGAAGCTGTATCAGGGTCTGGAAGAGTTCTGCCCGCTGCGCGCGGACATCGCCGCGAACGGTTTCGATATTCTGTGCGTGCGCGAGTTGACCGGCGGCATCTATTTCGGCCAACCAAAAGGTCGTGAAGGCAGCGGCCAACACGAGAAAGCCTTTGATACCGAGGTCTACCATCGTTTCGAAATTGAGCGTATCGCCCATATCGCTTTTGAGTCTGCGCGCAAACGTCGCCATAAAGTGACCTCTATCGATAAAGCGAACGTGCTGCAGTCGTCCATTTTGTGGCGTGAAATCGTCGGTGAAATCGCGAAACAGTATCCTGACGTTGAGCTGTCGCATATGTATATCGACAACGCAACCATGCAGCTGATTAAAGATCCGTCACAGTTTGACGTGCTGCTGTGCTCCAATCTGTTCGGCGATATTCTGTCGGACGAGTGTGCAATGATCACCGGCTCCATGGGCATGCTGCCTTCAGCCAGCCTGAATGAAGAAGGCTTTGGCCTGTATGAACCTGCGGGCGGCTCTGCGCCGGATATCGCGGGTAAAAACATTGCCAACCCGATTGCGCAGATCCTCTCCCTGGCCCTGCTGCTGCGCTACAGCCTTGATGCCGGCGATGCAGCAACCGCAATTGAAAACGCCATTAACCGGGCGTTAGAAGAAGGCGTCCGTACCGGTGATTTAGCACGCGGCACGGCGGCAGTCAGTACCGATGAAATGGGCGATATCATTGCCCGCTATGTCGCTGAAGGGGTGTAATCATGGCAAAGACGTTATATGAAAAATTGTTTGATGCCCACGTCGTTTACGAGGCGCCAAACGAAACCCCACTGCTGTATATCGACAGGCATCTGGTGCACGAAGTGACCTCCCCTCAGGCGTTCGACGGGTTGCGCGCGCACAAACGCCCGGTGCGTCAGCCGGGTAAAACCTTCGCGACCATGGATCACAACGTCTCCACCCAGACTAAAGATATCAATGCGTCGGGTGAAATGGCGCGTATCCAGATGCAGGAGCTGATTAAAAACTGCAACGAGTTTGGCGTCGAGCTGTACGATCTTAACCACCCGTATCAGGGTATCGTCCACGTAATGGGCCCAGAGCAAGGCATAACCCTGCCGGGTATGACCATTGTTTGTGGCGATTCTCATACCGCGACGCACGGCGCCTTTGGCGCACTGGCGTTCGGGATCGGCACCTCAGAGGTTGAGCATGTTCTGGCTACGCAGACCCTGAAACAGGGCCGTGCGAAAACCATGAAGATTGAAGTGAAGGGCAAAGCTGCGCCGGGTATCACCGCAAAAGACATCGTGCTGGCCATCATCGGTAAAACCGGCAGCGCGGGCGGTACCGGACACGTCGTTGAATTCTGCGGCGAAGCCATCCAGGCGCTGAGCATGGAAGGTCGAATGACCCTGTGCAACATGGCCATTGAGATGGGGGCAAAAGCGGGTCTGGTTGCGCCAGACGACATCACCTTCAACTACGTGAAGGGACGCTTGCACGCGCCTAAAGATCAAAATTATGCTGATGCCGTGGCGTACTGGAAAACCCTGAAAACCGACGACGGCGCCAGCTTTGATACCGTGGTCACCCTGCAGGCGGAAGAAATTGCCCCGCAGGTCACCTGGGGCACCAACCCGGGACAGGTCATCTCCGTCAACGACAGCATCCCTGACCCGGCCTCGTTCGCCGATCCGGTCGAGCGTGCCAGTGCCGAAAAAGCGCTGGCCTATATGGGGCTGAAGCCGGGCATCCCGTTGACGGACGTCGCCATTGATAAAGTCTTCATCGGCTCGTGCACTAACTCCCGTATTGAGGATTTACGTGCGGCTGCCGAGATTGCTAAAGGCCGTAAAGTTGCGCCAGGCGTGCAGGCGCTGGTTGTTCCTGGCTCGGGTCCTGTTAAAGCTCAGGCGGAAGCTGAAGGTCTGGACAAAATCTTTATCGACGCGGGCTTCGAATGGCGCTTGCCGGGCTGCTCCATGTGTCTGGCCATGAACAATGACCGTCTGAATCCGGGTGAGCGTTGTGCTTCCACCAGCAACCGTAATTTTGAAGGTCGTCAGGGCCGTGGTGGCCGCACACACCTGGTCAGCCCGGCAATGGCCGCTGCTGCGGCAGTCACCGGCCATTTCGCCGACATTCGCAGCCTGAAATAAGGAGACAATCATGGCAGAGAAATTTACCCAACATACGGGCCTGGTTGTCCCACTGGACGCCGCTAACGTCGATACCGATGCAATCATTCCTAAGCAATTTTTGCAGAAAGTGACCCGCACGGGGTTTGGTGCGCACCTGTTTAACGACTGGCGTTTCCTTGACGAAAAAGGCGAAGTGCCTAACCCGGAGTTCGTGCTGAACTTCCCGGCGTTTAAAGGGGCATCCATCCTTCTTGCGCGAGAAAACTTCGGCTGCGGCTCATCGCGCGAGCACGCGCCGTGGGCGCTGACCGACTACGGGTTTAAGGTGGTTATCGCTCCAAGCTTTGCGGATATCTTCTACGGTAACAGCTTCAACAACCAGCTGCTGCCCGTGACGCTGAGCGATGCGCAGGTCGATGAACTGTTCGCACTGGTTCAGGCGAATCCGGGCATTTCATTTGAGGTGGATCTGGAAGCAGGCGTGGTGAAAGCCGGGGAAAAAACCTACAGCTTCAGCATTGACGCTTTCCGTCGTCACTGCATGTTGAACGGTCTGGACAGCATTGGTTTGACGCTGCAGCATGAAGAAGCGATCTCCGCCTACGAGAAAAAACAGCCTGCATTTATGGGCTAAAAGCAATGGCCCGCAGCGTGCGGGCCATTGCTAAGTTTCGTGAATTCGCCTTCCCGGATCACACATCTTTTACCCGGCAGGTCAGCGCCAGCGTGACCACCGAGATTGCCGCAATCATCCAGTAGACCGACGCATGGCCGTAGCTTTGCGACAATGCGCCCTGAATGACCCCTGCCAGAATGACGCCCGTCGAGATGCTATTGGTAAAGAGCGTGGTTGCAGAGCCTGCACGCCCGGGCATTAGATCCTGGAACCAGAGCATGCCGATTCCGGCAACAATGCCAATAAACACGGCGTTGAACAGCTGCAGCGCCAGTAACGCTTCGCGCGAATGGAAAAGGATCAGCCCCGCGTAAAAGAGCACCCCAGCCGCCACCGCGACGATCATCATCCGACGCTTTCCGAAACGCTTAACGTAGTAACCCGCCAGAATCATTGCCGGAATTTCCAACCCGGCCGCGGTGCCCATTAAGATCCCGGCGAGCTTGTCCGGCAAGCCCAGATCGCTGCTGATCCACAGCGGCATGTCGATGATGTACATCGTGTTACAGGTCCACATTAGCGTAGAGGCAATAAACAGCATGCGGACGTTTTTGTCCTGCCAGCCGCTCACCTGAGTAAGGGGTTTATCAGTCGTTTGTTCGACCCGAGCCACGGACGGCAGCGCAAAAGCAATCAGCGCCAGGCTAATGACAAAAATCCCTGCCGCAATGGAAAACATGGCGGTAAAGCCATAGTTTAGCGCCAGCATGAAGGCCAGCGGCGGACCGATGACCCATGCTAGCGAGAGCTGTGCACGCATCACCGAGCTGAACATCACCACTTCCCGCGCCGAGTTATCCGCATATTCACGGGCCAGGGCGAAAAGCTGCGGCATGGCGGTGTTCGCCAGCGACGCCAACAGGACGCCACAGGTAATGAGCGTCAGGTAATCACGATTGAAAGCAAAGAGCAGCGCGTTGCCCACCGCCATGGCGCAGCAAAAGAGGATCAGCTTACGGCGATCGCCCTGGCTGTCCGATCGTTTCGCCAGCGCGAGGCTCACGAGGATACCTGCAATGGCATTGACGGTATAAAAGAGTCCTACCCAAAACGGCTGAGCCCCCACTTCCCGGCTCAGGAACAGACTCAGCGTCGGTGCCTGAAGCGCCCCCGCCACGCCCATCATAAAGGCGACCAGCATAAAAGCGGCATACACGCCATTCAGGCGTCGCCCCATCGTCATCAACCAGAGCATGCGCAAGTCCTTGTGAAAGCAAATCGAATTGGGTGAAATAGTAAACGAAAAAAGCCAGCAAAAACATTTTGCTGGCGGGTGATTAGCACCAATACTCAGTCACACATGATCGAGGCGAGTTAGCGAGAAGAGGCCGGTCTCGTAACGTCCCACTGCATCAGTTCCTCTAACATTTTCAGCCGTTGCTCTGCACACTGGCGGGCCAGCCAGGACATTCCCTGTGTCGCCGAAAAGTACTGCTGATAAAACTGACGTGCGGTAGACCTCTTCATAATTTACCTCCTCGCTTCATCGGGAAGAATTATTGGCCTAATATAGGGATAAATAAATTGCTGATTTTTTGTCAGGAGTTCCCCTTTTATGGCGTCCGGTCGTCTGCAACAACAATTCATCCGCCTTTGGCAGTGCTGTGAGGGGCAACCCCAGGAGACCACGCTGAACGAGCTGGCTGACCTGCTCAACTGTTCGCGCCGCCATATGCGCACCCTGCTCAACACCATGCAGCAGCAGGGCTGGTTAAACTGGGAGGCAGAGGCCGGGCGCGGGAAGCGCTCGCGGCTGACTTTTCTCTATACCGGACTGGCGCTGCAGCAGCAGCGTGCTGAAGATTTGCTGGAACAGGACAGGATCGATCAGCTGGTGCAACTGGTGGGGGACAAAGCGGCAGTGCGCCAAATGCTGGTCTCCCATCTCGGGCGCAGTTTTCGTCAGGGCCGCCACATTCTGCGGGTGCTCTACTACCGCCCGATGAAAAACCTCTTACCGGGCACGGCGTTACGGCGTTCAGAAACCCATATGGCGCGACAAATATTCAGCGGACTGGCCCGGATAAATGAGGAAAATGGGGAACTGGAAGCGGATATCGCACACCATTGGCAGCAACTTTCCCCACTCCACTGGCGCTTCTTTTTACGTCCCGGCGTCCATTTCCACCACGGACGTGAGCTGGAAATGCATGATGTTATCGCCTCCTTAGAACGCGCCCGCAAGCTGCCGCTCTACTCGCATATTTCACGCATTCATTCTCCAACGGCATGGACGCTGGATATTGAACTGTCGCAGCCGGACAAATGGCTCCCGTGGCTGCTGGGGTATGTTCCGTCGATGATTTTGCCAGCCGAGTGGGAATCGATGAACAACTTTTCCGGCCAGCCCATCGGCACCGGCCCCTACTCTGTTGCCCGCAATAACAACAACCAGCTAAAGATCCGTGCGTTTGATGATTATTTTGGCTACCGGGCGTTGATTGATGAGGTGAACGTCTGGGTTTTGCCGGATCTTAACGAGGAGCTGAGCGCGGGGCTAACGCTGGAAGGGCCGACGACGGGTGAAAAGGCCGTCGAGAGTCGTCTTGAGGAAGGCTGCTATTATATGCTTTTTGACAGCCGTACCCATCGCGGGGCCAATCGTGAGGTGCGCCAGTGGGTAAGCCACATTCTGGCCCCTGCCAACCTGATTTATCATGCGGAAGAGCATTATCAGACCTACTGGTTCCCCGCTTACGGCCTGCTTCCCCGCTGGCACCACGCCCGCCCGGTGTACAGTGAGAAACCCGCCGGACTGGAGTCCATTACCCTGAGCTACTACCGTGAACACGTTGAGCATCGGTTTATCGCCAGGATCATGACCAAACTGCTGGCAGACGTTGGGGTCAGGCTGGAGATTCAGGAAGTCGACTATGATGAATGGCATCGCGGCGATATCGTGAGCGACATCTGGCTGAACAGCGCCAACTTCACCCTACCGCTTGATTTTTCGCTCTTCTCACACCTGTATGAGGTCCCGCTGATCCAGCACTGTATCGAACGGGACTGGCAGCAGGATGCCGCCCTGTGGCGCGCAGGAGAGATGAATCTGGCCGCATGGTGTCAGCAGCTACTGGCAGAACAGGCGATCGTCCCCTTGATCCACCACTGGTTGATGATCCAGGGCCAGCGCAGTATGCGAGGATTGAGAATGAACACGCTCGGCTGGTTTGATTTTAAATCTGCCTGGTTTGCACCGCCGGATCCATAACGCTTTCGTAATATTCACCAAATCATTACAATACCGCCGTTCTCAACGGGGTGCTGCATCACTGATGTGCGCTGAGATAATACCCGTCGAACCTGATCCGGATAACGCCGGCGAAGGGATTTGAGGCTGTCGCTCAAAATCCTTTGCCACTCAACATTGAGGTGCAAAGTGTTAAAAAAAGTTCTTCCACTGCTGGTGCTGTTTGCGCTACCAGCCGTTGCTAAGCCCGTCCTGACGGTCTACACCTACGACTCGTTCTCTGCCGACTGGGGCCCTGGCCCGGTGGTCAAAAAAGCCTTCGAAGCCGATTGTCAGTGCGAGCTGAAGTTCGTGGCGCTGGAAGATGGCGTCTCGCTGCTTAACCGTCTGCGTATGGAAGGCAAAAACAGTAAAGCCGACGTGGTCCTTGGTCTGGACAACAACCTGCTGGATGCCGCGTCGCAAACCAAACTGTTTGCCAAAAGCGGCGTAGCCGCAGATGCCGTCAACGTTCCGGGCGGCTGGAAAAACGACACATTTGTCCCATTCGACTACGGCTACTTTGCATTCGTCTATGACAAAAACAGGCTGAAAAACCCGCCTAAAAGCCTGAAAGAGCTGGTTGAGAGCACGCAGAAATGGCGTGTCATTTACGAAGACCCGCGCACCAGCACGCCGGGGCTGGGTCTGCTGCTGTGGATGCAGAAAGTTTACGGCGATAAAGCGCCAGAAGCATGGCAAAAACTGGCGGCTAAAACCGTCACCGTGACTAAGGGCTGGAGCGAAGCCTACGGACTGTTCCTGAAAGGGGAAAGTGACCTGGTGCTGAGCTATACCACGTCCCCGGCCTACCACATTATTGCCGAGAAGAAAGACAACTACGCCGCCGCCAATTTCGCTGAAGGCCATTACCTGCAGGTGGAAGTGGCTGCACGAACCGCCGCCAGTAAACAGCCGGAACTGGCCGAGAAGTTCCTGAAATTTATGGTCTCAACTGCATTCCAGAATGCCATTCCGACCGGCAACTGGATGTATCCGGTGACCAACGTGGCGCTGCCGACGGGCTTTGAGCAACTGACCAAACCACAGGTCTCGCTGGAGTTTACGCCGCAGCAAGTCGCCGCGCAGCGTGCAGCATGGGTAAGTGAATGGCAACGCGCCGTCAGCCGCTAATTCCCGGCTGGCTGGTCCCGGGTCTGCTCGCCGCTATTCTTATGGTGGCGGTCAGCCTGGGCGCATTTCTGGCGCTGTGGCTTAACGCGCCAGAAAGCGACCTGCGCGCGATCTGGCACGACAGCTATCTCTGGCACGTCATCCGTTTCTCTTTCTGGCAGGCATTTCTCTCTGCATTGCTGTCCGTCATTCCGGCTATTTTCCTGGCACGGGCGCTCTACCGCAGGCGCTTCCCCGGCAGGCAGGCGCTTTTACGACTGTGTGCCATGACGCTGATCCTGCCCGTTCTGGTGGCGGTATTCGGCATTCTGAGCGTGTATGGTCGCCAGGGCTGGCTGGCGTCGCTCTTTGCGGCTCTCGGACTGGAGTGGACCTTCTCCCCTTACGGGCTGAAGGGTATTCTGCTGGCGCATATCTTTTTCAATATGCCGATGGCAACGCGACTCTTCCTCCAGGCGCTGGAGAATATCCCCGGCGAACAGCGGCAGATTGCCGCGCAGCTGGGAATGCGCGGCGGATCATTCTTCCGCTTTGTTGAATGGCCATGGCTGCGCCGGCAAATCCCGCCCGTTGCAGCCCTTATCTTTATGCTCTGCTTCGCCAGTTTTGCCACCGTACTTTCGCTCGGCGGTGGACCGCAGGCAACAACCATTGAGCTGGCCATTTATCAGGCGCTCAGTTACGACTACGATCCGGGCCGGGCCGCGCTGCTGGCAATGGTGCAGATGATGTGCTGCCTTGCGCTGGTCCTGCTGAGCCAGCGCTTAAGCAAAGCCATTCCGCCAGGTAGTAATCAGATTACAGGCTGGCGCGATCCGCAGGATAGCCTGCACAGCCGCATCAGCGATGCGTGTCTTATCGCACTGTCGCTACTGCTTCTGCTGCCGCCCCTGATGGCCGTCATCGTTGATGGCCTGAACGTTAGCCTTTTGTCCGTGTTGCAACAGCCCGTCCTCTGGCAAGCAACCTGGACATCCCTGCGCATTGCGCTGGCCGCCGGGCTGTTGTGCGTCATCCTGACCATGATGCTGCTGTGGAGCAGCCGCGAACTCTATGCACGTCAGGCCCAAAAAGCCGGACACGCGCTGGAACTGACAGGCATGCTGATTCTGGCAATGCCGGGGATCGTGCTGGCGACGGGATTCTTTTTACTGTTTAACAGCACCATTGGATTGCCGGAACGCGCTGACGGCATCGTGATTTTCACCAACGCCCTGATGGCGATCCCTTACGCCCTGAAGGTGCTGGAAAACCCGATGCGCGATATCAACAGCCGCTACAGTTTGCTGTGCCAGTCGCTCGGCATGCAGGGATGGCGGCGATTGAAAATTGTCGAACTGCGTGCCCTGAAACGCCCGCTGGCTCAGGCGTTGGCCTTCGCCTGCGTGCTTTCAATTGGTGATTTTGGCGTGGTAGCGCTCTTCGGCAATGAAGAGTTCCGCACGCTGCCGTTCTGGCTGTATCAGCAAATTGGCTCTTACCGAAGTCAGGACGGCGCCGTCACCGCGCTGCTGCTGCTGCTGCTGTGCTTTGCGTTATTTACCGTTATCGAAAAAATTCCGGGGCGTGATGTTAAAACTGATTGATGTAACCTGGCTCTACCAGCACCTGCCCATGCGCTTCACCCTCTCGGTACGTCAGGGCGAGATGATTGCGGTGCTTGGCCCGAGCGGAGCAGGAAAGAGTACCTTGCTTAATCTGATCGCCGGTTTTCTGCAGCCGGCAAGCGGATCGATAGAGATTGAAAACCGCGATCATACCCATACTCCACCGGCAAAACGTCCGGTGTCGATGCTGTTTCAGGAAAATAACCTGTTCACCCATCTGACGGTACGGCAAAACATCGGGCTAGGTATGGATCCGGGGCTAAAGCTCAACGACGCGCAGCGTCAAAAGCTGGAAAGGATTGCCGAGCAGATGGGCATTACCGCCTTTCTTGACCGCTTGCCCGGCGAGCTTTCCGGCGGCCAGCGGCAGCGGGTGGCGCTGGCCCGCTGTCTGGTACGCGAGCAGCCGGTGCTGCTGCTGGATGAACCTTTCTCCGCACTCGATCCCGCGCTGAGACAGGAGATGCTTGCCCTGGTGCAGGACGTCTGCCAGCGCCAGCAGCTGACCATGCTGATGGTGTCACATAGCATTGAAGATGCTGTGCGCATTGCGCCGCGATCGGTGGTGATCGCGGAGGGACGTATTTTATGGGATGGTGAAACTGAAGCGTTGATGGGCGGAAAAGCAAGCGCGTCGCACCTGCTGGGAATACATTAGCGGCTCACGACCTTCAACAGGATCTCACCGTATACCGGCATCAGCGGGTGGCGGATAAGCGCAACCAGCGCCACAACCGCAACGCCCAGCGTCAAGGGTGCCAGCCAGAGCAGGCGATTGCGTGGAAGATAACGCGTCAGGCGATCGACACTCGCTTTTGCGCTGCGCCACAGCCGCCAGCACAACCATGCCGCCAGCCACAACAGCACCGCCGTGCCCAACAGCAGCCACTTAAACTCACCGCTATTCATGCCGTCAGGGATATCGATGGCCGCACCGGCGAGGATCCCCGGCAGGAAGTAGAACGGCGGCCAGAACACACAGCCGATGATGTTTGGCACGATGAATTTTGCGACAGGCAGATCCAGCATCCCGGCAACCATGGGCACAAGCGGACGCGTTGGCCCGACAAAGCGGCCCACGAGGATCGTGAACATGCTGTGCTGGTGCAGCGCGTGCTCGGTTTTATCCAGCAGCGCTTTGTTCTTTTTCATAAACGACCAACGGTGCAGTGGCTTTTTGAAGCGCCAGCCCAGCCAGAAGGAGATCCAGTCGCCGAGCAAGCAGCCGACGATACCGGCCATCCACGCCTGCCAGAAATTGACTTCACCGCTGCCAATCAGCGCCCCAAGCCCTGCCATCATGACCGTACCGGGCAGGATTAGCCCGACGAGCGCCAGCGATTCCAGAAACGCCACCAGCGCAACGGCGATGAGCGAATACGTAACGGACTGGGTGATAAAATGTTCCAGCAATGCCTGCATAACTATTCCGGTCAGAAAACGAATCAGCGATTCTGATTAGCGCCCAGCGCCGCGTCAAGACAACAATTGTCTGAATAGTTTACAAGTAGCTGCCAGAGTTCACCTGTTTGTTTCTCTTTTTTTACCCTTTATTCACACCCTGCGCGGAATTCACTGGGGCTGGCGCCCGTGCATTTTTTAAATACGCGGGAAAAATAGAGCTGATCTTCAAAGCCCACGTTGCGGCCAACGGTAGCGATAGGCATTCGAGTGGTGCTGAGCAGTAGCTTGGCCTGACTGATACGCTGGTCCTCACGCCAGCTCAGCACGCTCACGCCAAGCTGCTGGCGGAAGAGATGTGACAAACGTGACGGTGAAAGGCAGACGTGCTGGGCCACGCTGGCGATATCAAACTGACTGTCGGCAAGGTGATCGCTGATGTACTGGCAGGCGTCGCGCACGCGGTTATCCAGCGGCGGGTTAAGCGATTCGTTAATCGCTTCCATTCTGCGCAGTAAGACCTGTTCCAGCAGATTAATGGCCAGCAGCTCGGCGTAGCGCCCGCCTGCCTGCCCGGCCTCGATAATCTGGGCAAATAGCTCGCGAAACTGCGCCAGATGAGCCTCGTCAGGACGATAGAATCCGGTGTGCGCAAAAATAGCGGGCCACGAGAGCCACTCCTGCCAGTAGGCGCGCGGGCGGAAGTAAACCCACTGGTGATACCACTCTTTCGCATCCGGATGACGGCCATAGTGGTGGATCTCCCCCGGCGGAAACAACAGCATATCGCCAGGGCGACAGACAAACTGCTGGTCACCGTTTTTGATGACCCCTTCCCCACGCACGGTAAGGTTCAAAATAAAACCTTTCATCCCGAGCGGTCGATCGACGTAGAAATCGAGGTAGCCTTCGGCCTCAATCGGGGTAAGCCCTGCCACCAGATGGGCGTTAAACGAGTAGCCCGGCAGTAAGGGATCGTTTTGCGTTTCGGCCATAGATTCAGTTCTCCCAAGGGTCCTGAAGGAAACCATTTGTCCATATCATTAAAAGCAGGTTAAAAATGGGCCGCGAAAAGTTCCAAAAAGCATCACGCCTCTTTTACGTCCGCCATGTTTCAGCCTTTTCCCCTGATTTTTCCGCCAGAGTGGCCAGATAAGCAGTAACAAAAGTGTCTATAAGTACGGCAGAAATGTCCACATTGATTATTTGCACGGCGTCACACTTTCCATTGCAACAGCAATTTAATCCATAAGATTAGCGGATCCTGCCTGACGATTTTCGCGCCCAGTCTCTAATGTTCTCTCATACCTGTTTTTTGATGGAGCAACACCATGGCAATTGCGATTGGCCTCGATTTTGGCAGCGACTCGGTTCGCGCGCTGGCAGTGGACTGTACGACCGGTCAGGAAATAGCGACCCGCGTCGAGTGGTACCCACGCTGGCAAGAGGGGCGCTACTGCGATGCGCCAAATAACCAGTTCCGTCACCACCCGCGTGACTACATTGAGTCGATGGAAGCGGCAGTCAAAACCGTACTGGCTGACCTTTCAGACGCACAGCGAGCCGAGATCGTCGGGATTGGCGTCGACAGCACCGGCTCTACCCCAGCGCCTGTCGATGCCGAAGGCCGCGTGCTGGCGCTGCGCCCCGAGTTTGCCGACAACCCGAACGCCATGTTCGTGCTGTGGAAAGACCATACCGCCGTCGAAGAGGCCGAAGCCATCACCCGCCTGTGCCACCAGCCCGGAAAAACAGACTACTCGCGCTATATCGGCGGCATCTACTCAAGCGAATGGTTCTGGGCCAAAATTTTGCACGTCACCCGTGAAGATGCCTCGGTGGCGCAGGCTGCCGCGTCCTGGATTGAACTGTGCGACTGGGTTCCGGCCCTGCTTTCAGGCACCACCCGCCCACAGGATATCCGCCGCGGCCGCTGCAGCGCCGGTCATAAATCACTCTGGCACGAAAGCTGGGGCGGTCTGCCTCCTGCCGCGTTCTTCGATGAACTCGACCCGATTATTAACAAGAACCTGAAGTATCCGCTATTTACCGACACCTTCACCGCTGACGTCCCGGTAAGCATGCTCTGTGAAGAATGGGCGAAACGTTTAGGGTTGCCGCAAAACGTGGCGATCTCCGGCGGTGCGTTTGACTGCCACATGGGTGCCGTCGGCGCGGGTGCACAGCCCAATACGCTGGTGAAAGTCATCGGCACGTCCACCTGCGACATTCTGACGGCGGATAAAGCCAGCGTGGGCGACCGTGCGGTAAAAGGCATCTGTGGGCAGGTTGACGGTAGCGTGGTGCCAGATTTTATCGGCCTCGAAGCAGGTCAGTCCGCGTTTGGTGATATTTACGCCTGGTTTGGCCGGGTGCTGGGCTGGCCGCTGGATCGGCTGGCGGCAGCGCATCCAGAACTGAAAACCCAGATTGCAGAGAGTAAAAAACAGCTTCTGCCTCAGCTCACCGATGCCTGGGCAAAAAATCCCTCTCTTGATCATCTCCCGGTGGTACTTGACTGGTTTAACGGCCGTCGTACGCCCGGCGCTAACCAGCGTCTGAAGGGAGTTATTACCGATCTCAATCTGGCGACCGACGCACCGGCACTCTTTGGCGGCCTGGTTGCGGCGACTGCCTTCGGTGCCCGCGCCATTATGGAATGCTTCACCGAGCAGGGCATCGAGGTCAACAATGTGATGGCACTCGGCGGCATTGCGCGTAAAAACCCGGTGATCATGCAGGCCTGCTGCGATGTTCTGAACCGCCCGCTGCAAATTGTGGCCTCCGATCAATG
Organism: Enterobacter sp. UNJFSC 003; assembly: GCF_036903355.1. Taxonomy (NCBI): domain Bacteria; kingdom Pseudomonadati; phylum Pseudomonadota; class Gammaproteobacteria; order Enterobacterales; family Enterobacteriaceae; genus Enterobacter; species Enterobacter sp. UNJFSC 003. Next base: position 230,182 of record NZ_JBAKHK010000004.1, on the reverse strand, counting down.
CTGTGCCCTGGGCGCAGCGATTTTCGCCGCTGTGGCCGCAGGCGTTCACGCCGATATCCCTGCCGCACAACAGCATATGGCGAGTGCCGTCGAAAACACGCTTCAGCCTCGCGCTCAGCAGGCACAACGCTTCGAACAGCTTTATCAACGCTACCAGCAATGGGCAAAAAGCGCCGAGCTCCACTATCTCCCTGTCGCTGCCCCGTCGAAACAGACCGCGGACACCCCGGCAACCCTGACACATTAAGGACACAATAATGACCATTTTTAATAATTATGAAGTGTGGTTTGTCATTGGCAGCCAGCATCTGTACGGTCCGGAAGCACTGCAGCAGGTGACGAAACATGCCGAACACGTTGTTAATGCCCTGAATGCGGAAGCCAACCTGCCGTGCAAGCTGGTACTGAAACCGCTGGGTACAACGCCGGACGAAATCACCCACATCTGCCGTGACGCGAACTACGATGATAAATGCGCCGGGATGGTGGTGTGGCTGCACACCTTCTCCCCAGCCAAAATGTGGATCAACGGCCTGACGATTCTGAATAAACCGCTGCTGCAGTTCCACACCCAGTTCAATGCCTCCCTGCCGTGGGACAGCATTGATATGGACTTTATGAACCTGAACCAGACCGCACACGGCGGCCGCGAGTTCGGCTTTATTGGCGCGCGTATGCGTCAACAGCATGGTGTCATTACCGGCCACTGGCAGGATCGGCACGCACAGCAGCGCATGGGTTCATGGATGCGCCAGGCAGTCTCCAAACAGGATACCCGTCATCTGAAAGTGGTCCGCTTTGGCGACAACATGCGCGAAGTGGCGGTCACTGACGGTGATAAAGTCGCTGCACAGATCAAATTCGGTTTCTCCGTAAACACCTGGGCAGTTGGCGATCTGGTACAGGTCGTGAATGAAATCAGCGAGGGTGACGTGAGCGCGCTGGTCGATGAGTACGAAAGCAGCTACCGCCTGACCGCAGCGGCACAAATTCACGGTGATAAACGTCAGAACGTACTGGATGCGGCGCGTATCGAACTGGGGATGAAGCGCTTCCTGGAACAGGGCGGCTTTCACGCCTTTACCACGACCTTTGAAGACCTCCACGGCCTAAAACAGCTTCCAGGCCTGGCGGTACAACGTCTGATGCAGCAGGGCTACGGCTTTGCGGGCGAAGGCGATTGGAAAACTGCCGCTCTGCTTCGCATCATGAAGGTGATGTCAACCGGTCTGCAGGGCGGCACCTCCTTTATGGAGGACTACACCTACCACTTCGAAAACGGCAACGACCTGGTGCTCGGCTCACACATGCTGGAAGTGTGCCCGTCTATTGCTGTCGAAGAGAAACCGATCCTTGACGTTCAGTACCTCGGCATTGGCGGCAAAGCCGATCCGGCTCGTCTGATCTTCAACACCCGCACCGGCCCGGCTATCAACGCCAGCCTGATCGATCTGGGCGATCGTTTCCGCCTGCTGGTGAACTGCGTCGATGCGGTTGAAACGCCACACTCTCTGCCAAAACTGCCGGTCGCCAACGCTCTGTGGAAAGCACAACCTGATCTGCCGACCGCGTCAGAAGCCTGGATCGTCGCAGGCGGTGCGCACCACACCGTGTTTAGCCATGCGCTGGATCTGAACGATATGCGTCAGTTCGCCGAGCTGCACGACATCGAACTGACCGTGATTGATAACGATACCCGCCTGCCAGCCTTCAAAGATTCGCTGCGCTGGAATGAAGTCTATTACGGTTCAAAACGCTAAAGCACGGAATGCCCGGCGGTGCTGCGCCGCTGGGCAGGGAGACAACAATGTTAGAAGATCTCAAACGTCAGGTACTTGAAGCCAATCTGGCGCTTCCAAAGCATAACCTGGTGACGCTGACCTGGGGCAACGTGAGCGCCGTTGACCGCGAAATGGGCGTGTTCGTGATCAAGCCTTCCGGCGTGGATTACACGGTCATGACGGCGGAAGATATGGTGGTTGTCAGCATCGAGACCGGCGAAGTCGTGGAAGGTATGAAAAAACCCTCCTCCGATACGCCAACCCATCGCCTGCTGTACCAGTCATTCCCGACCATCGGCGGCATTGTGCATACCCATTCGCGCCATGCCACCATCTGGGCGCAGGCGGGTCAGTCCATTCCGGCAACCGGCACTACCCACGCGGACTACTTTTACGGCACCATTCCCTGTACCCGTCTGATGACCGATGCGGAGATTAACGGAGCGTATGAGTGGGAAACGGGCAATGTCATTGTCGAAACCTTCGAAAAACAGGGGATCGACGCGGCTCAGATGCCGGGTGTGCTGGTGCATTCACACGGTCCGTTTGCATGGGGAAAAAGCGCGGAAGATGCGGTGCATAACGCCATCGTGCTGGAAGAAGTCGCCTACATGGGGATCTTCTGTCGCCAGCTGGCACCGCAGCTCCCGGATATGCAGCAGACGCTGTTGGATAAACATTACCTGCGTAAGCACGGCGCGAAAGCCTATTACGGACAATAAACTGTATATAAACCCAGCATTACATCATTAACCAGGCTATACTCAGGCCTGGTTTTGTTTGATGGGATAACGGCGTGGCGCAGGCGCAAGAAGGCTTTTTACTGACCCGACACTGGCGGGATACGCCTCAGGGAACCGAGGTTGAATTCTGGCTGGCTACGGATAACGGCCCGCTGAACGTCACGCTACCGCCGCAGGAATCCGTGGCGTTTATCCCTGCATCCCACGTCGAGAAGGTAAAACAGCTGCTGCACGGTGAAAATGGCTGGCGCATCACTCCCCTTGAACTGAAAGACTTCCACCGCAATCCGGTTTACGGCCTCTACTGTCGCGCCCATCGCCAGCTAATGCGTTATGACAAACTGCTTCGTGAAGCGGGCGTCACGCTGTACGAAGCCGATATTCGGCCTCCGGAACGTTTTCTGATGGAGCGGTTCATCACCGCGCCCGTCTGGGTCGACGGTACTGCCCACAATGGCAGGCTGACAGAGGCACGTCTGAAACCCAACCCGCACTATCGTCCGCCGCTCAAGTGGGTGTCATTAGATATCGAGACGACCCGCCACGGTGAGCTGTACTGCATCGGTCTCGAAGGGTGCGGGCAACGGGTTGTCTATATGCTTGGGCCGCCAAACGGCGATGCATCGGCACTCGACTTTGAACTTGTGTACGTCAACAGCCGTCCACAGCTTCTGGAGAAGCTGAATCAGTGGTTTGCCGATTACGACCCCGACGTGCTGATCGGCTGGAACGTGGTGCAATTCGACCTGCGCGTGCTGCAAAAACACGCCGAGCGCTATCGCATTCCGCTGATGCTGGGGCGCGCTAACAGCGAGCTGGAGTGGCGCGAGCACGGTTTTAAGAACGGCGTTTTCTTCGCGCAGGCCAACGGCCGCCTGATTATTGACGGTATCGAGGCGCTGAAATCGGCCTTCTGGAATTTCTCCTCTTTCTCCCTTGAAGCCGTCGCGCAGGAACTGCTGGGAGAGGGGAAATCCATCGACAATCCGTGGGACCGAATGGATGAGATCGACCGGCGCTTCAATGAAGATAAGCCGGCGCTCGCCACCTATAACCTGAAGGATTGCGAGCTGGTCACACAGATTTTCCACAAAACCGAGATCATGCCTTTTCTGCTGGAGCGCGCGACGGTGAACGGCCTGGCGGTCGATCGGCACGGGGGCTCGGTTGCCGCATTCGGCCATCTCTATATTCCCCGTATGCACCGGGTGGGATACGTCGCACCCAACCTCGGTGACGTCCCGCCGCAGGCAAGCCCCGGCGGATATGTAATGGATTCGCGTCCGGGGTTATACGACTCGGTTCTGGTGCTGGATTACAAAAGTCTGTACCCGTCGATTATCCGCACCTTCCTGATTGATCCGGTTGGGCTGGTAGAAGGCATGGCACACCCGGACGATGAGCACAGCACGGAAGGCTTCCTCGGGGCACGCTTCTCGCGCGAGATAAACTGCCTGCCTGAGATTGTGGGTAATATCTGGCACGGGCGCGACGAGGCCAAGCGTCAGGGGAATAAGCCCCTTTCTCAGGCGCTGAAAATCATCATGAACGCCTTTTACGGCGTGCTGGGCACCAGCGCCTGCCGCTTCTTTGACCCGCGCCTGGCGTCGTCAATTACCATGCGCGGGCATGAGATTATGCGCCAGACCAAAGCGCTGATTGAATCCAGGGGCTACGACGTCATCTATGGCGATACCGATTCCACCTTCGTGTGGCTAAAAGGGGCACATTCAGAAGACGATGCCTCGCGAATTGGTAAAGCGCTGGTCACTTTCGTGAACGACTGGTGGCGCGAAACGTTGCAAAAAGAGCGGTTAACCAGCGCATTAGAACTCGAATTTGAAACCCATTTCAGCCGCTTTTTGATGCCCACCATTCGGGGTACCGATCAGGGGAGTAAAAAGCGTTATGCCGGGCTGATTCAGGACGGTGAAACGCAGCGAATGGTATTCAAAGGGCTGGAGACGGTGCGTACCGACTGGACGCCGCTGGCCCAACAGTTCCAGCAAACGCTCTACCTGCGGGTGTTTCGCAATGAGCCCTATCAGGATTACGTGCGCGAGACGATTGCCCGCCTGATGGGCGGTGAGCTGGATAACCAGTTGGTGTACCGCAAGCGGCTGCGCCGCCCGCTGGCGGAGTACCAGAGAAACGTCCCACCACACGTGCGCGCCGCGCGTCTGGCGGATGAAGAAAACCTGCGTCGGGGCCGTGCTCCGCAGTATCAAAACCGGGGAACGATAAAATACGTGTGGACAACGAACGGGCCAGAGCCGGTAGATTATCAGCAATCGCCGCTGGACTACGATCACTACCTGACGCGCCAGCTTCAGCCGGTCGCGGATGGAATTTTGCCCTTCATGGACGATGATTTTGCTACACTAGTGACAGGGCAACTTGGCCTATTTTGACGCGTGACGAAATCGCTGCCATCCAGTACCATAGCGCCCTTTCCATTCCCGGACCCATTTTTCGACGACCGTCTTTTTTGACGGTGGTTGAACTATTGCCTGCAATTTAAGATTAGAGCCGAACAACTATGCCTTTTACACTTGGTCAACGCTGGATCAGCGATACAGAAAGCGAACTTGGATTAGGAACCGTGGTTGCAATAGATCCGCGCATGGTTACCCTCCTTTTCCCCGCCACTGGTGAAAACCGCCTGTACGCTCGCAATGATTCCCCTGTGACCCGCGTGATGTTCAATCCGGGTGACACCGTGACCAGCCATGACGGCTGGCAGCTGAAAGTTGAAGACGTAAAAGAAGAGAATGGACTGCTCGCCTACATTGGCACGCGTCTGGATACCGACGAAACCAATGTCATCCTGCGTGAAGTGTTGCTCGACAGCAAACTGGTCTTCAGTAAGCCGCAGGATCGCCTGTTTGCCGGGCAAATCGATCGTATGGATCGCTTCTCCCTGCGCTATCGCGCGCGTAAGTTCCAGAGCGAACAGTACCGCATGCCGTGGAGCGGCCTGCGCGGCCAGCGCACCAGCCTGATCCCACACCAGCTGAATATCGCCCATGACGTGGGCCGTCGCCATGCTCCTCGCGTACTGCTGGCAGACGAAGTGGGGCTGGGTAAAACCATTGAAGCGGGCATGATCTTGCATCAACAGCTGCTCTCCGGCGCCGCCGAGCGAGTGCTGATTGTGGTACCGGAAACCCTGCAACACCAGTGGCTGGTCGAGATGCTACGCCGCTTTAACCTGCGTTTCTCTCTGTTTGACGACGAACGTTATGCTGAAGCCCAGCATGACGCCGATAACCCGTTCGAAACCGAACAGCTGGTGATCTGCTCCCTGGACTTCGTCCGCCGCAGCAAGCAGCGACTGGAACATCTGTGTGATGCCGAATGGGACCTGATGGTCGTCGACGAAGCTCATCACCTGGTGTGGAGCGAAGATGCCCCTAGCCGTGAATACATGGCTATCGAACAGCTTGCCGAACGTGTACCGGGCGTCCTGCTGCTGACCGCAACGCCGGAGCAGCTGGGTCTGGAGAGCCACTTCGCCCGTCTGCGTCTGCTCGACCCAAACCGTTTCCACGATTTCGAGCAGTTTGTAGAAGAACAGAATAACTACCGTCCGGTCGCGGATGCCGTGGCTCTGCTGCTGGCCGGCAAGCGCCTGTCGAATGACGAACTCAATACCCTGAGCGATCTGATCGGTGAACAGGACATTGAGCCTCTGCTGCAGGCTGCCAATAGCGAGAGCGATAACGCTGAGCCCGCGCGTAAAGAACTGGTCGATATGTTAATGGACCGCCACGGCACTAGCCGCGTCCTGTTCCGTAACACCCGTAACGGCGTGAAAGGCTTCCCGAAACGCGAACTGCACACCATCAAGCTGCCGCTGCCAACCCAGTACCAGACCGCCATTAAAGTCTCGGGCATTATGGGCGCGCGTAAAACTGCGGAAGAGCGCGCGCGTGACATGCTCTATCCGGAGCAGATTTATCAGGAATTTGAAGGTGATACCGGAACCTGGTGGAACTTTGATCCGCGCGTAGAATGGCTAATGGGCTATCTGACCGCTCACCGTTCCCAGAAAGTGCTGGTGATTTGCGCTAAGGCCGCGACCGCACTGCAGCTGGAACAGGTACTGCGCGAGCGCGAAGGTATCCGCGCCGCCGTGTTCCATGAAGGCATGTCCATTGTTGAACGTGACCGTGCCGCGGCATGGTTCGGTGAAGAAGACAGCGGCGCGCAGGTTCTGCTGTGCTCCGAAATTGGTTCAGAGGGCCGTAACTTCCAGTTCGCAAGCCACCTGGTGATGTTCGATCTGCCGTTTAACCCGGATCTGTTGGAGCAGCGTATTGGCCGTCTGGATCGTATCGGTCAGGCGCACGATATTCAGATCCACGTTCCTTATCTGGAAAAAACCGCCCAGTCCGTTCTGGTGCGCTGGTTCCACGAAGGTCTGGACGCGTTCGAACATACCTGCCCAACTGGCCGTACTATTTACGATCACGTCCATAACGACTTGATCGGCTATCTGGCCGCCCCCGAAACGACGGAAGGATTTGATACGCTGATTGCATCCTGCCGCGAGAAGCACGAAGCGCTGAAAGCCCAGCTGGAACAGGGCCGTGACCGTCTGCTGGAGATCCACTCCAATGGCGGTGAAAAAGCGCAGGCGCTGGCTGAGAGCATTGAAGAACAGGATGATGACACCAGCCTGATCAGCTTCTCCATGAACCTGTTCGATATTGTCGGCATTAACCAGGACGATCGTGGCGAGAATATGATTGTGTTGACCCCGTCCGATCATATGCTGGTGCCGGATTTCCCGGGTCTGCCGGAAGATGGCTGCACCATCACCTTTGAGCGCGATGTTGCCCTGTCCCGCGAAGATGCCCAGTTCATTACCTGGGAGCATCCGCTGATCCGCAACGGTCTGGATCTCATCCTCTCGGGTGATACCGGCAGCAGCACCATTTCGCTGTTGAAAAACAAAGCGCTGCCGGTGGGAACCCTGCTGGTCGAGCTGATCTACGTTGTTGAAGCCCAGGCACCAAAACAGCTGCAGCTGACCCGTTTCCTGCCGCCGACGCCGGTGCGTTTGCTGTTGGACAAAAACGGAACGAATCTGGCCTCACAGGTTGAGTTCGAGAGCTTTAACCGTCAGCTAAGCGCCGTGAACCGTCATACGGGCAGCAAGCTGGTCAACGCAGTCCAGCAGGATGTACACGCGATTCTGCAACTGGGTGAAACGCAGGCAGAACAGGCTGCCCGAGCGCTGATTGATGCCGCGCGTTCCGAAGCCGACGAGAAACTTTCTGCGGAGCTTTCTCGCCTTGAAGCGTTAAAAGCGGTGAACCCGAACATCCGTGACGACGAACTGGCCGCGATTGAAAGCAACCGCCAGCAGGTTCTGGAAAGCCTGAATCAGGCTGGCTGGCGTCTGGATGCCCTGCGTCTTATCGTTGTGACGCATCAGTAAGCGGAGCAGAAAATGGTAATGGAGCCTTACAATCCACCGATGGAGCCCTGGCTCGTGGTGCTTTATCAGGATGAGCACATCATGGTGGTCAACAAGCCAAGCGGCCTGTTGTCCGTACCGGGACGCCTTGAGGAGCACAAAGACAGCGTCATGACGCGCATTCAGCGTGATTACCCTCAGGCAGAGTCTGTTCATCGTCTGGACATGGCAACCAGCGGCGTGATTGTGGTGGCGCTGAACAAAGAGGCTGAGCGCGAGCTGAAGCGTCAGTTCCGCGAGCGAGAGCCGAAAAAGCAGTATGTGGCGCGCGTTTGGGGCCATCCGGCTCAGGCAGAAGGTCTGGTGGATTTACCGCTAATATGCGACTGGCCGAACCGACCGAAGCAAAAGGTCTGTTATGAAACCGGCAAAGCCGCGCAAACCGAGTATGAAATTCTGGAGTACGCACCGGATAACACCGCGCGCGTTCTGCTTAAGCCGATTACCGGGCGTTCGCACCAGCTGCGCGTGCACATGCTCGCCATGGGTCATCCGATTCTGGGAGACCGGTTCTACGCCCCGCCAGAAGCACTGGCGCGTGCGCCACGACTGCAGCTCCATGCGCAGTCGCTTACCATTACCCATCCTGTTTTTGGCAACGCCATGACCTTTAATGCCCCGGTAGACTTCTAAAAAAAAGGGCCCGACGATGTCGGGCCCTTTTTTATTTAAAACCTTTTTGCTCTTTTATTAGCTCGTACGCTTTCTGAATTTCCTGCGCTTTCTGCTTCGCCATCTCCATCATTTCTGGCGGTAAGCCCTTCGCGACCAGTTTATCCGGGTGATGTTCACTCATCAGCTTGCGGTAAGCGCGCTTGATGGTGGTCACATCATCAGAGGGCTTCACGCCGAGTACGTTACAGGCGTCTTCCAGCGTCGGGCCACGTTGTGCCTGTTGCCAACCACCGCCGGACGATTGCTGTTGCTGATAACCGCCGCCGAACTGTGCGCCCCCCTGCATCATGCGCAGGAACTGATCGAACTGCATGCGAGAAATGCCCAACTCTTCGGCAATGACATATAAAACATCGCGCTCGTTAGGATGCAGAGAACCGTCGGCAAACGCCGCCTGAATCTGTATTTCCAGAAACATCCGAATTAAATCAAAACGCCCGAAGCAGATGCTGCGGAACTGACGCATTTTCTCACGCAGTGGATAGTTATCGGACTTGCCAATGCGGAACGCGTTTTGTGCTGCAACGCGTGACTCACCGTGCAGGTTCATACGATCCATAAAGACGCTGGCTACCTGAATATCGGCTTCGGTGACGCGCCCCTTTGATTTGGTTAAATGCCCCATCACCTCAAAGGTGGTTGAGAAAAACAGTGACTGACGCTCGCGCTGGTTAGCAAACCAGGCCATTTTGCGGCTGCGTGCTTTATCAAACATATGGCCAATAATGAGGCCAAGTACGACGCCCCAGAACCCCGTCCCCATGATTAACGCAAACGCAACGCCGATGATTTTACCCCAATACTGCATATACTCCCCGAATAGTCATGGTCCTGATTCGACGCAACGCCATCATTACAGTGGTTTCGCCACGGTCAATTGAGGGACATCGCCTATAATTTGCATTATCATACTCGTCATTCGATAGCGAGCCTAACACTCTGGCGCGCAAACGGGCAGGATTAACGCTGGTACTGCGCTGATGAGTAAGATAGTCTCTGAGCGTTTGTAAGCCGTAGCCACTGATGACGGAACAATAAAATACAACGTATGAAAAAACGTATCCCCACCCTCCTGGCCACAATGATTGGCACCGCCCTGTACACTCAACAGGGGCTGGCGGCCGATCTCGCCTCGCAGTGTATGCTTGGCGTCCCGAGTTTCAATCGCCCGCTGGTGAAGGGCGATACAAATAACTTGCCGGTAACCATCACTGCCGACAGTGCAAAGGGTAACTATCCTGACAATGCCACCTTTACGGGCAATGTGGATATTAACCAGGGCAACAGCCGTCTGCGGGCCGATGAGGTGCAATTGCACCAGAAGCAGCCAGAAGGCGCAGCTGCACCAGTGCGTACGGTGGATGCGCTGGGTAATGTGCACTATGACGACAATCAGGTCATCCTGAAAGGTCCGAAAGCCTGGTCAAACCTGAATACCAAAGATACTAACGTCTGGGAAGGTGATTACCAGATGGTGGGTCGTCAGGGGCGTGGTGATGCCGACCTGATGAAACAGCGCGGTGAAAACCGCTATACTATTCTTGAAAACGGGACCTTTACCTCATGCCTGCCGGGTTCGAATACCTGGAGTGTGGTTGGGAGCGAAGTGATTCACGACCGTGAAGAACAGGTGGCAGAAATCTGGAACGCCCGTTTTAAACTCGGTCCTGTACCTGTTTTCTATAGCCCTTACCTGCAGTTGCCTGTCGGCGACAAGCGTCGTTCAGGTTTCCTGATTCCCAATGCCAAATACAGCACCTCGAACTATTTTGAGTTCTACCTGCCGTATTACTGGAACATCGCGCCCAACATGGACGCGACGATCACGCCGCACTATATCCATAAGCGCGGCAACGTCATGTGGGAGAATGAGTTCCGCTATCTGACCCAGGCGGGTACAGGTCTGATGGAGCTGGATTATCTGCCATCGGATAAAGTCTTCCAGGATGAACACCCAACCGAAGGCGATAAACATCGCTGGCTGTATTATTGGAAGCATGCTGGGGTGATGGATCAGGTCTGGCGTTTTAACGTCGACTATACCAAAGTCAGCGATCCGTACTATTTTAACGACTTCGACTCCAAATACGGTTCCAGTACCGATGGGTACGCCACGCAGAAATTCAGCGTTGGTTACGCCATTCAAAACTTCAACGCCACGATATCGACCAAACAGTTCCAGGTCTTTAACACCCAGACAACAAGTACCTACGGTGCTGAGCCGCAGCTGGACGTGAACTGGTATCAAAACGATGTCGGTCCATTCGATACCCGTGTTTATGGCCAGGCGGTGCATTTCGTCAACACCAACTCTGATATGCCAGAAGCGACGCGTGTTCACCTTGAGCCTACGATCAATTTACCGCTGTCCAACAACTGGTCGAGCCTGAATACCGAAGCCAAACTGATGGCCACCCACTACCAGCAGAAAAATCTGGACTGGTACAACAACCGCTATGGCACCGACCTTGAAGAGTCAGTTAACCGCGTTCTGCCGCAGTTCAAAATGGACGGCAAGCTGATCTTCGAACGTGATATGGCAATGTTGGCCGATGGTTATACCCAAACGCTTGAGCCACGCATGCAGTATCTGTACGTGCCGTATCGCGATCAGAGTAAAATCCAGAACTACGACTCCTCTTTCCTGCAGTCTGACTTTAGCGGCCTGTTCCGCGACCGCACCTATGGCGGTCTCGACCGTATTGCTTCCGCTAATCAGTTGACGACGGGCGTCACAACGCGCGTTTATGATGAATCTGCCGTTGAACGTTTTAACGTTTCTGTTGGTCAAATCTACTATTTCACCGAGTCTCGTACCGGTGATGACAACATCAACTGGGAGAAAGACAACAAAACGGGTTCCCTGGTGTGGGCGGGTGATACCTACTGGCGTATGACCGATCGTTGGGGTTTACGCGGAGGTCTGCAGTACGATACGCGTCTCGACAATATTGCAACAAGCAGTGCTGCAATTGAGTACCGCCGTGATGAAGATCGTCTGGTGCAGTTTACCTATCGCTATGCCAGCCCGGAATACATTCAGGCAACGCTGCCGAACTATGCCAATGCAGACCAGTATAAAGACGGGATCTCGCAGGTGGGCGGTGCAGCAAGCTGGCCGATCGCCGATCGCTGGTCTATCGTCGGGGCATACTACTTCGATACCAATGCCAACAAAGCTGCAGACCAGATGGTCGGCCTGCAGTATAACTCCTGCTGTTACGCGCTGCGCGTCGGCTACGAACGCAAACTTAACGGTTGGGATACTCAAAACAATCAGAGCAAATACGATAACGTGATTGGCTTTAATGTTGAGTTGCGCGGTCTGAGTTCTAACTACGGCCTGGGCACGCAGCAGATGCTGCGCTCGAACATACTGCCGTACCGCAGTTCCTTGTAATGTGCTTGATGTGCAACGTAATCCGCTTTGCGGTTAATTGAAATGGAAAAAGTATGAAGAACTGGAAAACGCTGCTGCTCGGTGTCGCTATGGTTGCGAATACCAGCTTCGCGGCCCCCCAGGTTGTCGATAAAGTCGCGGCTGTGGTTAACAACGGCGTAGTGCTTGAAAGTGACGTTGACGGTTTGATGAAATCTGTGAAGCTCAACTCGGGCGAAGCAGGTCAGCAGCTTCCGGATGATGCAACGTTGCGCCACCAGATCCTGGAACGTCTGATCATGGATCAGATCGTCCTGCAAATGGGTCAGAAAATGGGTGTGAAGATCTCTGACGAACAGCTCGATCAGGCGATCGCTAACATTGCGAAGCAGAACAACATGAGCATGGATCAGATGCGCAGTCGTCTGGCTTACGATGGCATCAGCTATGCAACCTATCGTAATCAGATCCGCAAAGAGATGCTGATTTCAGAAGTGCGTAACAACGAAGTGCGTCGCCGCGTGACCATTCTGCCTCAGGAAGTGGACGCGCTGGCAAAACAGGTGGGTAGCCAGAATGATGCCAGCACAGAACTGAATCTAAGCCACATCCTGATCCCGCTGCCAGAAAACCCAACCTCCGCTCAGGCAGCTGAAGCGGAAAGTCAGGCGCGTTCTATCGTTGAGCAGGCGCGTAACGGTGGCGACTTCGGCAAGCTGGCCATCACCTATTCTGCTGACCAGCAGGCGCTGAAAGGCGGCCAGATGGGCTGGGGACGTATTCAGGAACTGCCCTCTCTCTTTGCCCAGGCGCTGAGCACGGCGAAAAAAGGCGACATTGTGGGTCCAATCCGTTCAGGTGTTGGCTTCCACATTCTGAAAGTGAACGATCTGCGCGGCCAAAGCCAAAATATTTCCGTTACGGAGGTGCATGCTCGTCACATTCTGCTGAAAGTATCGCCAATCATGTCTGACGATCAGGCACGTGCGAAACTGGAACAAATTGCTGCGGATATCAAGAGCGGTAAAACCTCTTTTGCCAATGCAGCGAAAGAGTTCTCTCAGGATCCGGGCTCTGCTAATCAGGGTGGCGATCTGGGATGGGCAGCAGCCGACATCTACGATCCAGCCTTCCGCGATGCGCTGATGAAGCTGAACAAAGGCCAGATAAGTGCGCCGGTGCACTCCTCGTTCGGCTGGCACCTGATCGAACTGATGGATACCCGTCACGTTGATAAAACCGATGCGGCGCAAAAAGACAGAGCCTACCGTATGCTGTTTAACCGTAAGTTCTCTGAAGAAGCGGCCACGTGGATGCAGGAACAACGCGCCAGCGCTTACGTGAAAGTTCTTAGCAACTGATGAAACCGCATCGTGTTGTGATCACACCCGGCGAACCCGCCGGGATTGGGCCTGACCTCGTCGTCCAACTTGCCCAGCGCAGCTGGCCGGTAGAGCTGGTTGTCTGCGCAGATGCAACACTGTTACAAGACCGAGCAACATTGCTCGGTCTGCCTTTAACGCTCATTCCTTACGTTGAAGGCCAACAGCCCGCCCCGCAGCAGGCTGGCAGCCTCACTCTTCTTTCGATACCCCTTCGTACGCCTGTCGTTCCGGGTCAGCTCAGCATGGATAACGGTCATTACGTCGTTGATACGCTGGTGCGCGCCTGTGACGGTTGCCTGAACGGTGAGTTCGCCGCATTGATCACCGGACCCGTACACAAAGGGGTGATTAACGACGCCGGTATTCCGTTTACCGGGCACACGGAGTTCTTCGAAGAGCGTTCGCACAGCCCGAAAGTGGTGATGATGCTGGCAACCGAGGAGATGCGCGTTGCGCTGGTGACCACCCATCTGCCCATCAAGGCCATCCCCGACGCCATCACCCCAGAACTCCTGCGTGAGATTATTGGGATATTGCATCACGACCTGCAGACCAAATTCGGCATTGAACAGCCGCACGTTTTGGTTTGCGGCCTGAATCCGCACGCCGGTGAAGGCGGACATATGGGCACTGAAGAGATCGATACCATCATCCCAGTGCTTGAGGAAATGCGGGCAAAAGGGATGAACTTAAGCGGGCCACTGCCTGCGGATACCCTTTTCCAGCCTAAATACCTGGATAATGCCGATGCCGTGCTCGCGATGTACCACGATCAGGGCCTGCCCGTGCTAAAATACCAGGGCTTTGGCCGCGGGGTGAATATTACCCTCGGTTTACCTTTTATTCGAACGTCCGTTGACCACGGTACTGCGCTGGATCTGGCAGGCCAGGGGAAAGCGGATGTCGGCAGTTTTATTACGGCGCTTAATCTCGCCATCAAAATGATTGTTAATACTCAATGACTAATCGAGTCCATCAGGGCCACCTAGCCCGTAAACGCTTCGGGCAAAACTTCCTCAACGATCAGTTCGTGATCGAAAGCATCGTGTCTGCTATTAATCCGCAGAAAGGCCAGGCAATGGTCGAAATCGGCCCGGGTCTTGCCGCGCTGACTGAACCTGTAGGTGAACGCCTGGACGAACTGACCGTTATCGAACTCGACCGCGATCTCGCTGCTCGACTGCAAACGCACCCGTTCCTGGGGCCGAAGCTGACGATCTATCAGCAGGATGCCATGACCATGAACTTTGGCGAGCTGTCAGAGAAAATGGGTCAGCCGCTGCGCGTGTTTGGTAACCTGCCGTACAACATTTCCACCCCGCTAATGTTCCATCTGTTTAGCTATACTGATGCCATTGCTGACATGCACTTCATGTTACAAAAAGAGGTGGTTAACCGTCTGGTTGCAGGCCCGAACAGTAAAGCGTATGGTCGTTTAAGCGTGATGGCACAATATTTCTGCAACGTGATCCCGGTGCTCGAAGTGCCGCCATCTGCCTTTACGCCGCCGCCAAAAGTGGATTCTGCGGTTGTGCGCCTTGTGCCGCATAAAGTGAAACCGTACCCGGTTAAAGAGCTGCGCGTACTGAGCCGCGTTACCACCGAAGCCTTTAACCAGCGCCGTAAAACGATCCGTAACAGCCTTAGCAATTCGTTTACCGTTGAGGTATTAGCTGAGCTGGGGATCGACCCGGCAATGCGTGCGGAGAACATTTCCGTGGAGCAATATTGCAAGCTGGCTAATTACATCAGCGAAAATGCCCCGCCGAAGGAGAGTTAAGCCATGATTGATTCGCCCCGCGTCTGTGTCCATGTCCAAAGCGTCTATGTTGAATCGCAGTCCTCCCCGGACGAAGAACGGTTTGTCTTCGCTTACACCGTGACCATTCGCAATCTGGGGCGGATGCCTGTGCAGCTGCTAGGGCGATACTGGCTTATTACTAACGGCAATGGCCGTGAAATCGAAGTACAGGGTGAAGGTGTGGTCGGTGAGCAACCCCACATCGATCCTGGAGAAGAGTTCCAATACACCAGCGGCGCGGTCATTGAAACGCCAATGGGTACCATGCAGGGCCATTATGAAATGGTCGACGTCGATGGCAATACGTTCCGCGTTGCCATTCCTGTGTTCCGTCTCGCCGTAACAACATTCATTCACTAATCTCATGTCTACATATCTGATTGGCGACGTTCACGGTTGCTACGATGAACTGATCGCATTATTAAAGCAGGTCAATTTCACCCCGGGGCAGGATATGCTCTGGCTGACGGGTGATTTAGTGGCGCGTGGCCCAGGCTCCCTTGATGTTTTACGCTTCGTAAAATCCTTGGGCGACAGCGTGCGCATGGTGCTCGGCAATCACGATCTGCATCTGCTGGCGGTATTCGCCGGGATCAGCCGTAACAAGCCCAAAGACAGGCTCTCTCCGCTGCTTGATGCACCCGACGCCGATGACTTGCTCAACTGGCTGCGCCGTCAGCCGCTGCTGCAGGTCGATGAAGAGAAAAAGCTGGTCATGGCCCATGCCGGGATCACGCCTCAATGGGATATTGAGACGGCAAAAACCTGCGCGCGTGACGTAGAGGCGGTGCTGGCAAGCGACTCCTATCCTTTCTTCCTCGATGCCATGTATGGCGATATGCCGAATCACTGGAGCGAAGATCTTACCGGCCTGGCACGTTTGCGTTTTATTACTAACGCCTTCACGCGCATGCGTTTCTGCTTCCCGAACGGGCAGCTGGATATGTACTCCAAAGAGACGCCCGAAAGTGCACCTGCTCCGCTCAAACCGTGGTTTGCTATTCCTGGGCCGGTCACCAGCGAGTACAGCGTGGTATTTGGTCATTGGGCAGCGCTGGAAGGGAAAGGCACACCTGAAGGGATTTACGGTCTTGATACCGGCTGCTGCTGGGGTGGGGATTTAACCTGCTTACGCTGGGAAGATAAAACGTATTTCGTGCAGCCGTCTAACCGACAGCGAGACTTAGGGGAAAGCGAGGCCGTGGCCTCCTGAATATTTCCCTCTCCCCCAGACGGGGAGAGGGAAAAGACTTAGCGACGTTCCAGAATCTCGAAACAGTAGCTGTGCGAGTTCTGCGTATCCGCATCGTGGAATTCGCTGAATACCGATTCCCACTCATCCGGATCGTAGTCAGGGAAATGCGTATCCCCTTCCACTTCCGCATCAATATGGGTCAGATACAGCTTCTGCGCTTTCGGCAGGAACTGCTCATACACACGTCCTCCACCAATCACCATGATCTCTTCGGCATTGCCACAAGCAGCAATAGCCTCGTCGACGGATTTAACCCATTCGACGCGATCGTCAGTGCCTGGCTGGCTACTGATAACGATATTCTTACGCCCTGGCAATGGACGACCAATCGACTCCCAGGTCAGGCGGCCCATCACTACCGGCTTGTTTAACGTCGTACGTTTAAACCATGCAAGATCGGCAGGAAGGTTCCACGGCATGGCGTTTTCCATACCGATAACGCGGTCTACCGCCAGCGCTGCAATCAGACTGATCATTGAAAATTTCCCGGATGCAAAAAATTGCCGTCACTATACGGAAAGCTTAATCTTTCGTCGACTGGCGGCAGGGTAAAGAAAGAGAAATTTTTTAATATTGCTGGCAACTCCACTTCACGCGGAAGGTTTACTCTCCGGCTCGTCCGCCGGATCACCGGTATGCTTGCCCTCTTCGGTGCCTTGCCAGCCATGACGCTGAACCAGTGACATATGGTTGCGATCCTCGTTAATGATCTCCGTCAGCATCGCACTGGTGCGTTTAAATACCGCGGCGCGTTCCGAGGCCGTACTGCTCGCCATTGCCACCATCTCCTCGACCATATCGGTGTTAAAGCGGCGGAACATGTCAGCCCGCTCGCGGGCTTCATAGGCGCCTAGCCCCAGACTTTCCAGCACCATTCGGCCAGATTTCAGCGCCCCCTCGAAGGTTTCACGCTCCGGCGCGTCCACACCGGCCTGCCGCAGCTGGATGTAGTGATCAACATCGCGCGCGCGGGAAATAATGGTCAGATTCGGGAAATGCGCCTTCACCAACTCCACCATCTGCATGCTCGTTTGGGGATCGTCGATCGCATTGATGAGCACCTCAGCTTTCGCCGCACCAGCCGACTCAAGCAGGTCAACGCGAGTAGCATCACCGTAGAACACTTTCATGTCGAATTTACGCAGGGTATCCACGTGATCCGGATCGTGATCGAGGATGACCATTTTCACCCCGCTCGACAGCAGTAAACGGCCAGCAATCTGCCCAAAGCGGCCAAATCCGGCAATGATCACCCGCGGCTGCTCCTCGTCGATCTCATCGGCTTCACGTTCCTGTCCGCTGTCCGATTTCTCCAGGCGCGTTAAGAGCACCAGCAGGACTGGCGTCGCCGCCATCGACAGTGCGACGGCAAGCGTCAGCGCTTTTGCCCATTCCGGATCGAGGACGTTCGCCATCTGCGCCGCGCCAAAGACCACAAACGCAAATTCACTTCCCTGCCCAAGCAGCACGGCGAACCAGCGGCGCTGTTTATTGGGAACATTAAGCGGTCGGGCGATCAGCCACAGCATCGCCATTTTGATCGCCAGGAAACCAACCAGCAGGATGACGATGCGCAGTGGATGCGTGACCAGCGTACCAAAGTCGATAGACATCCCCACGCCGATGAAAAATAGCCCCAGCAGTAACCCTTTGAACGGCTCGATATCGCTTTCCAGCGCATGACGGTATTCAGAACTTGCCAACAGAACGCCAGCAAGGAATGCGCCCATCGCCATCGACAGACCGGCCTCTTCCAGCAGCAGACCAAAGCCAAACACCAGGAACAAGGCGACGGCACTGAACACTTCACGCAGACCCGAGCGGGCGACAAAGCGCAGCAGAGGACGCGTCACGTAGCGGCCAAGCAGGATAACCAGCGCGAGCGCCCCAGCCACCTTCAGCGCAGACAGCGCAAATGTGCCGAGGGTGGTTGATGCCCCGCTCGCGGCCAGCAGCGGGATCATCGCCACCAGCGGGATAGCGGCGATATCCTGGAAAAGCAGGACCGAAAACGCACTGCGGCCCATTTGGGAAACCGTCAGATTACGTTCGTTCATAGCCTGCATGGCAATAGCCGTAGAGGAAAGCGCCAGGGTCATGCCAATCAGCTCGGCGACTTTCCAGTCCATGCCCAGCAGGATACAGAAGCCGCCCAGCAGCAGGCCGCACGCCACCATCTGCAACGCGCCACCGCCAAATACCGAGGCGCGCAGTTTCCACAAGCGCTGCGGATCCAGCTCCAGGCCAATCACAAACAGCATCAGCACAACGCCAATTTCGGCGAAATGAAGAATGGCCTCTGCGTCCGTCACCAGACGTAAGCCCCAGGGCCCAATGACACACCCGGCAATCAGATAGCCCAGCACGGAACCCAGGCCCAGACGAACTGCCACGGGCACAATCAGCGCCGCTGCGCCGAGGTAAATCAGCGCCTGTATCAGCGTATGGCTATCCATTGTGCGTCTCCTGCCACTCGAGTAAGCGTTGTTTATAGTGGCGAGCCTGTGCCTGCAAGGTTTCGTCGTCGCAAACGAACGTACAGTGCATTGCAAAAGGGGGAAGCCAGGTTAGCCCACAGTAAAGTGCGGTCGCCTGTAGCGGTTGTGCCAGCACGTCAAAGCCCGGAAAAGAGCCAATATTAAAGTGACTTTCGCCGCCGCCGGTGGTTACGGCCCACATCAGGCTTTTGCCCTGTAGGGCTTTACCATTATGGCCATATGCCCATCCGTGGGAGAAGACTTTATCGATCCACAGTTTCAGAAGCGGTGGCGTGCTGTACCACTGCATGGGGTGCTGCCAGATAATCAGATCGGCACGAGAAAGTGCCTCCTGTTCGGCGGCGATATCGATATTAAAATCGGGATAGAGTTGATAGAGGGAACGTATTTCTACGTTTTCGAGCGTCCTTACCTGCTCAAGCATGCGCTTATTCGCATGCGAATGCTGCGGATAAGGATGTGCATAAATTATCAAAATCATCAGTTAGCCTGTCTTTACCGTTCCGTTCTCTCTGGTAGCAATGAGTGTAGACATTTAACTCGCTCACTGAAAGTGTCCCATCGCCGCCTGAAAGCAAATCGCAAGTATTGCTACCGCCTCTCTGGTCACTGCTTTGCCCATATTTACGCATTCTTGAATTAACTGGAACTCATAAAACACAGATATATCCAACCCCATTAATACATACAATGCTGATATATTAAGAATTATTAAAACCCATCTTTAATAAAATGAAGTATACATAACACATTGAAAAAATAATAATTTTACATTGTTTTGTGACGATCATTTTTAAAAAATTACGTAATCATTAACCTGAACATTTCACGACCTTTCATTCAAATGGATGTGTGCATGAGTATTAAACGCATTGAATTAAACAGGACAACCCGGATGCTTGGGAGATTTTTCCCCGCCTTATTAGCATTCACCCCAGCAATAACTACCGCAGGCACTATTGACCAATCTACTTCCGCCCCGCAAGACTTTTCAGCTGATACCGAATACGTTATCAATAACGATGTGACAATATCCTCCTCAAATAATGATGCAGCCGTGTCCGTGTCGGGTATTAATGTCACGTCAGTAACAAATAAAGGCAATATTTCCGGAACGGCAAACGGACTTTATGTTAATACTGGAGCACAACGTGTCGTCGTGACAAACGAAGCTGGAGCGACCATCTCGTCCACCGAAGCAAACGCGGTGAACATCGACTCAGCACAAGGGAGTTTAATTAACGAAGGGAGTATAAAAGGGGTTCAAACAGGAATTTTCATTAGTGAAAATTCCTCAACGGTAAATATTTCAAATACAACGACAGGGATCATCGAAGGCAATACTGGACTGAGTACTGACGTTGCCGCTGCAATTAATAATGAAGGCGCAATTAATGGCCTGAACGGCGATGGTGTTGCACTTAAAAATGGCAACTCAAAAATATCCAACAGCGGCACTATAGAAGGCACCCAAAACGGTATTCATGCCTCCGGCAACGCTAAAGTCGACATCACGAATAGCGGTTCGCTCGGAGGCGAGCATGCAGCCGTCTTTTTTGCCAGCGATAAAAATAACACCCTGGTCCTTAATACTGGCTCATCCCTCATGGGTGACGTTATATCGACAGTCTCGAAAGGAAATACATTAACTCTGGTCGGTTCAGGCGTCGAGGACAGCAATTTTATCGGGCTAAACGATGACGACGGTTTTGCTTCTGTCAAAATGAACGGTGAAGACTGGGCTCTGACTGGGGATATAGACATTATCGGCAACGGTGATTCATTACAGATTAACAGCGGTAATTTGACGCTGGCGGGTACAGTCTCCAACAGTGGTAATACAGTGGTTGCTAACGATGCCACTTTGCAGTTGGGCAACGGTCAGAAGACGGCGAGCCTTAGTGGTGGCCTAACCAATAACGGCACGGTTCTTTTCAATCAGGGCAGCAACTTCTCATTTGCAACCAACATGACCGGGAGCGGGAACGTAGAGAAAGTTGACTCCAACACACTAACCTTCACTGGCAACAACACCTATACCGGTGATACCACATTGCACAGTGGTACTACGCTGGTTGCAGAAGGCGCGACGCTGGGGGTTGAAAACAGTCATGCCACGGTGATCGTACAGAGTGGTGCAAACTTCGCCACAGCCGGAACGGTTTACAATAACGTCAACATCCTGAGCGGCGGCACGCTGGCCGCATGGAGCGCTATTCAGGGTAATTCAACGTCGAGTGCAACAGGGGCCGATACCATTAATGGGAATATCACCAACAGTGGCACCCTTTTACTCAGTGCAACTGATGATTCTGTAGGTAATAATTTCACCATCAAAGGTGATTATACCGGCTCTGCAGGCAGCCAAATCGTTATGAACAGCACCTTGGGTAATGATAATGCGCCTACCGATCATTTAACCATCACCGGCAGTAGCTTCGGGCAGTCCGATGTTGCCATCTCTAATATCGGTGGATTAGGTGCCCAGACGGTCAATGGTATGGAAATCGTCAGTGTTGGAGGAAGCTCCGGGGCCCAGCTGACGCTCGCCAAGCCTGTCGTCGCCGGCGCGTGGGAATACAATCTTTATCAACATAACGACGGCAACTGGTATCTTGAATCTAAGGCAACGCCATCCGACACACCTGCTGACGGCACCGATAACGGGGACAACGGCGACAACGGTGGCAACGGCGACAACGGCGACAACGGCGACAACGGAGACAACGGCGACAACGGCGACAACGGAGACAACGGAAGTAACAGCAGCAACGGCGGCAATAGTAACAACGGTGACAATAATGGCCCTGAAGTGATGGCTCCCGAAGTTGGGGCTTATTTAGGTAACTATCTTGCCGCACAAAGCATGTTCCTCCACAAGCGCGACGATCGCGATCAGCTCACCTTCCGAAACGAAGAAAATCTCAATACCTGGATGTACGTTAAAGGCCGTTATCACGAAAATGACGCAGGTGGTGACAGAGTTAACTATGACACGACAACGACCGTACTTCAGGTAGGCAGCGACTTTATGAGCAAGCCTCTGGATAACGGTATCTTGCGTGCTGGCGGTATGTTTGGTGCGGGTCAGGCGAAAACCCACGCGGATGCAAAACACAATGCGCGTGATGCGCAGGGCAAAGTAGACGGCTTCAATGTCGGTCTGTACGCAACCTGGCAGGAAGATCAAAAGTCGCGGCTTGGCAGCTACATTGATACTTGGGCGGCCTACAGTTGGTATAACAACAAGGTAACCAGTAGCCGCAACGATGAAGACTACGACAGCGAAGGCTTTGCCGCCTCGCTGGAAATGGGTCACGCATGGGTTGTTGATTCTGAAAACGAACGCACCTTGAAAATCGAGCCGCAGGCGCAGGTCATTTACAGCTATCTTGATCAGGACAATCATACCGATCTCGATGGTGTACGTGTTACCACACGGGACAACAACAGCGTCTTTGGTCGTCTCGGCGTAAAATCCAGCTATTTCCAGCAGAAGGACGTCACGGCCTGGCAGCCATACGTTGCGGTTAACTGGCTGAAGGGCTCAGGTCAAAACGATCTGGCGTTTAACGACGAAACCGTAAGTAATGATACTCCGGAAGATCGTGGTCAATTAGAGCTGGGTATTACCGGCAATCTAAACGAGACCACGACGCTCTCTCTTCGTGCCAGCGGCGAGTGGGGTGAAAACAGCTATGCCGCTTACGGCGGTCATATTCTGCTAAACCACCGCTGGTAGTAGATCAGAATGGAGCATAAAAGCAGTGGCTAAGGCCACTGCTTTTTTTAATTGTCCAGTTCGCCCATGGATTTCACCTGGTCGCGGTTAATCTGCTCAGTTTGACCGGTCTCGGCATTTTTGTAGGACACCAGTCCGGTATCGTCATCCACCTGCGGTTTGCCATCGGTGACGATGGTGCGGCCGTCTGTGGTTTTAACTGCCTGATTAGACGAACAGCCCGCAACGGTAAACATTGCAGTGGCAGCCAGAATAGAAGCGATCAGTAATTTATTTTGCATGGTGTTTTCCCCTGCTCTCAGTTGAATTTCGTTATCGACCTAACCATTTTAGGCTAACTGACTGAATGCGGATGGAAAACCAGAAGGTTCTGAAGGTGGGGATAATGCCCGGCAATCGTTGATTGCCGGGCATTCAGGCTTACTTATTAATCTGTGCGTGCATTTCCTGCACCGAAATCACCTTCTCGGTCGCGTCTGCGTTCAGCGCCATGGCTGTAGCGAAACCGCCGTTCAGGGTCGTATCGTAGTGCACTTTGTACTGCAGTGCGCTGCGGCGAATCAGC
The DNA here is from genome assembly GCF_036903355.1 of Enterobacter sp. UNJFSC 003. Taxonomy (NCBI): domain Bacteria; kingdom Pseudomonadati; phylum Pseudomonadota; class Gammaproteobacteria; order Enterobacterales; family Enterobacteriaceae; genus Enterobacter; species Enterobacter sp. UNJFSC 003. The sequence continues at coordinate 206,873 of NZ_JBAKHK010000004.1, read as the reverse complement.
TTGGAGTCTTCAATCGCCTGACGGCCAGCAGTGGTGTTGATGATGTAGGTGTATTCGCCATTCTTGATACGGTCCTGAATGTGCGGACGACCTTCATGCACCTTGTTCACCAGACGCGGGTTGATGCCAGCTTCACCCAGCACAATCGCCGTACCGTGGGTTGCATCCAGCTCGAAGCCCTGTTTGAGCAGCTTAGCAGCCAGGTCAACCACGCGCTCTTTATCGCCTTCGCGAACGGAGAGCAGCGCACGGCCCGATTTTCTCATGGTAGAGCTACTGCCCAGCTGTGCCTTCGCGAAAGCTTCAGCAAAGGTTCGCCCAACGCCCATCACTTCCCCGGTAGAGCGCATTTCTGGCCCTAACAGCGGGTCAACGCCCGGGAATTTGTTGAACGGCAGCACCACTTCTTTCACCGAGTAGTACGGTGGGATGATCTCTTTGGTCACGCCCTGCTGAGCCAGCGTCTGACCTGCCATCACGCGCGCCGCCACTTTCGCCAGCGGAACACCGGTGGCCTTGGAGACGAACGGGACAGTACGCGCTGCACGCGGGTTCACTTCAATCAGGTAGACTTCGTTGTCTTTCACGGCGAACTGGACGTTCATCAGGCCGCGGACCTGCAGTTCGAAGGCCAGCTTCTGCACCTGCTGGCGCATAACGTCCTGAATTTCCTGGCTCAGCGTGTAGGCGGGCAGAGAACATGCCGAGTCACCCGAGTGTACGCCCGCCTGTTCGATGTGCTCCATGATACCGCCAATCAGCACCATTTCGCCGTCGCAGATGGCGTCAACGTCCACCTCTACCGCATCGTCAAGGAAGCGGTCGAGCAGCACTGGCGCATCGTTAGAGACGCTGACAGCCGTCTGGAAGTAACGGCGCAGGTCAGCTTCGTCGTAGACGATTTCCATCGCGCGGCCGCCGAGTACGTATGATGGACGCACAACCAGCGGGTAGCCGATATCCTTCGCTTTCTCTACAGCCATCTCAATGGCGGTGACGGTGGCGTTTGCTGGCTGTTTCAGCTTCAGGCGGTCAACCGCCTGCTGGAAACGCTCGCGGTCTTCTGCACGGTCAATCGCATCCGGGCTTGTACCGATAACCGGTACACCTGCCGCTTCCAGCGCGCGCGCCAGCTTCAGCGGGGTCTGTCCGCCGTACTGCACGATAACGCCTTTTGGCTTCTCGATACGTACGATTTCCAGCACGTCTTCCAGTGTTACCGGCTCGAAGTAGAGACGATCAGAGGTATCGTAGTCGGTAGACACGGTTTCCGGGTTACAGTTGACCATGATGGTCTCGTAACCGTCTTCGCGCAGCGCAAGAGAGGCATGCACGCAGCAGTAATCAAACTCGATGCCCTGGCCGATACGGTTTGGGCCACCGCCCAGCACCATAATTTTGTCACGGTCTACGGACGGATTGGATTCGCACTCGTCTTCATAGGTGGAGTACATGTACGCGGTATCGGTAGAGAATTCCGCCGCGCAGGTGTCCACGCGCTTGTAGACCGGGTGCAGGTCATACTGGTCGCGCAGCTTGCGGATTTCGGTTTCACGTACGCCCGCCAGTTTTGCCAGACGCGCATCGGCGAAGCCTTTACGCTTCAGCACGCGCAGGAAGTCAGCATCCAGACCCGTAATGCCCAGCTCTGTTACCTGCTCTTCCAGACGCACCAGCTCTTCAATCTGCACCAGGAACCAGCGGTCGATGTTGGTCAGGTTGAACACGCCGTCGACGGACAGGCCCGCACGGAAGGCATCGGCGATGTACCAGATACGCTCTGCGCCCGCGTCTTTCAGCTCGCGGCGGATTTTTGTCAGCGCTTCCGGGTCGTCCAGGCTCACTTTCGGGTCAAAGCCGGTCGCGCCCACTTCCAGACCGCGCAGCGCTTTCTGCAGGGATTCCTGCTGCGTGCGGCCAATCGCCATCACTTCGCCGACTGATTTCATCTGGGTGGTCAGACGGTCGTTCGCGCCCGCGAACTTCTCGAAGTTAAAGCGTGGAATTTTGGTGACAACGTAGTCGATGGACGGCTCGAAGGACGCAGGCGTGCGGCCACCGGTGATGTCGTTCATCAGCTCGTCGAGGGTGTAACCCACCGCCAGCTTCGCCGCCACTTTCGCAATCGGGAAGCCGGTTGCTTTAGAGGCCAGCGCTGAAGAACGAGACACGCGCGGGTTCATTTCGATAACAATCAGGCGACCAGTTTTCGGGTTCACCGAGAACTGCACGTTTGAGCCGCCGGTTTCGACGCCGATTTCACGCAGTACCGCCATCGAGGCGTTACGCATGATTTGGTACTCTTTGTCGGTCAGCGTTTGCGCTGGCGCAACGGTAATGGAGTCGCCCGTGTGGATACCCATCGCATCGAAGTTTTCGATGGAGCAGACAATGATGCAGTTGTCGTTTCTATCACGCACCACTTCCATCTCGTACTCTTTCCAGCCAATCAGTGATTCATCAATCAGCAGCTCTTTGGTTGGGGAAAGATCCAGACCGCGTTCGCAAATCTCTTCGAACTCTTCGCGGTTGTAGGCGATACCGCCGCCGGTACCGCCCATGGTGAAGGAAGGACGGATGATGCATGGATAGCCAACGTCAGCGGCAACGGCCAGCGCTTCTTCCATGTTGTGCGCAATGCCAGAACGCGCGGTGTCGAGACCGATTTTCTTCATTGCCACGTCGAAACGGCGACGGTCTTCTGCTTTATCAATCGCATCGGCGGTCGCACCAATCATGGTGACGCCGAACTCTGCCAATACACCCTGACGCTCCAGCTCCAGCGCGCAGTTCAGCGCCGTCTGGCCGCCCATGGTTGGCAGCACCGCGTCCGGACGTTCTTTCTCAATGATTTTGCGCACCACTTCCCAGTGAATCGGCTCAATGTAGGTTGCATCAGCCATTTCCGGGTCGGTCATGATCGTGGCCGGGTTAGAGTTGACCAGGATTACGCGGTAACCCTCTTCACGCAGGGCTTTACACGCCTGCGCGCCGGAGTAGTCGAATTCACAGGCCTGGCCGATAACAATCGGGCCAGCGCCGAGGATCAGGATGCTTTTTATGTCTGTACGTTTTGGCATTGTCTTCTCAGCTCCTGATTATTTAGCGGTCTTACGGTATTGCTCGATAAGTTCGATGAAGTGATCGAACAGCGGCGCGGCATCGTGCGGGCCCGGGCTGGCTTCCGGGTGTCCCTGGAAGCTGAACGCAGGCTTATCGGTGCGATGGATGCCCTGCAGGGTGCCATCAAACAGTGATTTATGCGTGACGCGCAGGTTCGCCGGCATGGACGCTTCGTCCACCGCGAAACCGTGGTTCTGTGCGGTAATCATCACCGTGTTGTTATCAATGTCTTTCACCGGATGGTTACCACCGTGGTGACCGAATTTCATCTTGATGGTATTCGCACCGCTCGCCAGCGCCAGCAGCTGATGGCCGAGGCAGATACCGAATACCGGAATGTCGGTTTCCAGGAAGGACTTAATAGCGGCGATGGCGTAATCGCACGGTGCCGGGTCGCCGGGGCCGTTGGAGAGGAAGATGCCATCCGGGCTCATCTTCAGCACCTCTTCAGCCGAGGTTTGCGCCGGAACAATCGTCAGGCGGCAGCCGCGGTCAACCAGCATGCGCAGGATGTTGCGCTTGGCACCAAAATCGTAGGCCACCACGTGGAACGGCAGCTCGCTCTCGGGTTTTGCTTCCGGCAATTCGCCTTCCAGCGTCCAGCTCCCCTGTGTCCAGCTGTAGGCTTCTGCGGTGGTCACTTCTTTCGCCAGGTCCATACCGTTCAGACCCGGGAAGGCTTTCGCCTTTTCAAGCGCCAGGGCTGCGTCCAGGTTATCACCCGCAATAATGCAGCCGTTCTGCGCACCTTTCTCCCGTAGCAGGCGCGTCAGCTTACGGGTATCGATATCGGCAATCGCCACAATGTTATGGCGCTTCAGATAAGAAGAGAGGTCTTCAGTGTTGCGGTAGTTGCTGGCAATCAGCGGCAGGTCGCGAATGACCAAACCTTGCGCATGCACCTGAGAGGATTCTTCGTCAGCAGCATTGGTGCCGACATTGCCGATATGAGGATAAGTAAGAGTAACGATTTGGCGAGAATAGGAAGGATCAGTGAGGATTTCTTGATAACCGGTCATTGAAGTATTGAAAACGACTTCCCCAACCGCCGAACCTGTTGCCCCTATGGCCCGACCGATAAACTGGGTTCCGTCTTCCAGAACCAATAGCGCTGACTTAATCAAAACACCCTCCAGAGAATATTCACTCACTTTATTTGCATATTAATTCACAACAACGTTATGAGCAACGCAAATTTGCTGCCGGCGGATTTTCGGCAAACGGCGGCATTCTGGGGATTTGGTGGGTGAAAGTCAACTGAAAACGGATATTTTGTTTATTCTTTTGCACGCCTGGTGGCTGAAATGCAGATTAAGCGATAAAAAGATCAGGTAAATCACTGTGGGAAACGCTTGCGCAGAGACTTTAATAGAAACAGAGCCGTATGAACAATAAAAAGTGGACCAAGTGGTCAAAATTTACATTCAAGCAACACAAAATACAATCAAGTCGTTATCTTTTGCGCATTTAGAGAAAAAAAACAGACAAAGAAGAGAAAATAAAAGGGCAATAAAATATTGCCCTATGCAATCAAGTAATTACGACTGCAATAACCACATCACGATGGGTAATAATACTTACAAATTATTGAGATCTAGCACGTCTCGCATGTCAAAAAGGCCATTTTCTTTGCCTTTTAACCATAAAGCGGATCGTACGGCACCGTTCGCAAATGTCATACGGCTTGAGGCTTTATGCGTAATCTCGACACGTTCGCCAATATCGGCGAACATCGCTGTATGTTCGCCGACGATATCGCCCGCACGTACGGTGGCAAAACCAATCGTTCCCGGAACGCGTTCGCCCGTATACCCTTCACGGGAATAGACCGCGACGTCTTTCAAATCTTTATCCATTGCATGGGCAATTGCCTCACCCATCGCAAGCGCCGTGCCTGATGGCGCGTCGACTTTATAGCGGTGATGCGCCTCGACAATCTCAATGTCGGTATAGTCGCCCATCACTTTGGCTGCTTTCTCCAGCAGCTTCAGCATCACGTTGACGCCAACGCTAAAGTTGGCAGCAAAGACAATCGCGATCTCGTTTGAAGCATCCTGTATGGCAAGCTTACCGGCATCATCAAAACCAGTGGTACCGATGACCATTCCTTTACCGTGCTGACGGCAAAATGCCAGATGGTTCAACGTTCCTTCCGGGCGCGTAAAATCGATGAACACATCAAAATCATCTTTGACCGCATCCAGGCTGCTCTGCACGCAGACCCCCGTCTTTCCAGCGCCAGCCAGCTCGCCCGCATCCGTGCCCAGAAGCGATGAACCTTCACGCTCCAGCGCCGCGCCAAGCGCCACGCCATCCATCTGTAGTGCCGCCTGAATCAGCTGACGGCCCATACGTCCACCCGCGCCCGCAATGGCGACACGGATCTGTGCATCATGCATAGTTATTCTCTTACGTTAAAATGATGTAAACCGTTTTCAGAGTAACCACCCTTCGCTGAGGCTGCCAACTGAAAACACCTATAATTAGAATTTAACGTGAAACCGCCTTAAATATCAGTAAAAGACATGATTTTGTGGTCACGATAAAGTAAGGGATAAAAAAAAGGCCAGCACAGGAGGTGCTGGCCTTTTATCAGAAAAGGGATTATTCCACTTCACGGGCGTCGATACGCAGCTCTTTCGGCACTTCGAAAACAATGTTCTCTTCACGACCTTCCAGCGGTACGGCTTCGCCACCGCCCAGCTCCTGCAGACGAGTAATGACGTTCTGCACCAGAATATCCGGTGCGGAAGCGCCTGCCGTCACGCCGATGCAGTTCGCGTTTTTGACCCACGCTTCCTGAATATCCGTCGCGTCATCAATCAGGAATGCAGCTTTCCCCATTCGCTGGGCCAGTTCTGCCAGTCGGTTGGAGTTAGAGGAGTTTTTGGAGCCGACAACCAGCACCACATCAGCCTGTTCAGCCAGCGCACGCACCGCTTCCTGGCGGTTTGTCGTGGCGTAGCAAATATCATCCTTACGCGGCCCGACGATTTTCGGAAAGCGCTGGCGCAATGCGTCAATCACGTCGGACGTATCATCTACGGAAAGCGTTGTCTGCGTCATAAACGACAGTCGCCCTTCGTTTTTCACGTTCAGCGTGAGGACATCTTCCGGCGACTCGACCAGATACATCCCCCCTTCCGGATTGCTGTACTGCCCCATGGTGCCTTCCACTTCCGGATGGCCCGCATGGCCAATCAGAATCGACTCTTCACCACGGCGGCTGGCGCGCGCCACTTCCATATGTACCTTGGTTACCAGCGGGCAGGTGGCGTCGAACACGGTCAAATCGCGACTTTTCGCTTCATTACGTACTGCCTGAGAAACGCCGTGCGCGGAGAAAATCAGAATCGCGCCATCCGGCACTTCGCTTATCTGCTCGATGAAGATAGCGCCGCGCTCACGAAGGCTATCAACCACATAACGGTTATGCACCACTTCGTGACGCACATAAATCGGCGCGCCGTAAATCTCCAGCGCGTTTTCAACAATGCTGATAGCGCGGTCTACACCGGCGCAGAAGCCGCGCGGGTTAGCCAACAGGATCTGCATTTCAGGCCTCCAGTGCTGGGTCAATCTCCAGCACTTCAACATCAAAATGAACGGTACGCCCGGCAAGCGGATGGTTGAAGTCAACCGTGATGGAATCACCGTTGATTTCGCGGATCACACCAGGCATTTCGCTGCCGTCCATAGCGGTAAAGAGCATAATTGCCCCCATTTCCGGCTCGCCCGCGTTCATAAACTCACGACGCGAGAAATACTGGATCAGGTCCGGGCTTGGCACACCAAATGCCGCGTCAGGCTCTAGCGAAAACGCCTTTTTCTCACCCTCTTTCAAGCCAAGAAGCTGTTGCTCAAGGCCTTCAGAAAGAGAGGTGTCGCCAAGGCGAAACAGGGCAGGTTTGCCGTTGTTGCGGGTGGATTCTGCCGTGGAACCATCATCCAGTTTCAGCGTGAAGTGAACGAGGATCGCGCTGTTGCTCTGTACGGATTTAGACATGCAAATGACTCGCTTGTTTTACCCGGTAGCATAACGCCACCGGGCGAGTGTGTTACGCCTGCTCTTTCGCCGCCGGTTTAGGCAAGAAACCTTCCAGTACGATTAACGCTGCACCGATGCAAATTGCAGTATCGGCCAGGTTAAAGGTCGCGAAATGCCAGTCGCCGACGTAGAAGTCGATCATATCGACCACAAAGCCGTGCCACAGGCGGTCAAACAGATTACCTAACGCACCGCCAATGATCAGCGCGTAGGCAATGTTATTCAGCTTTTGCGTCGCTTTCGAACGGTACATCAGCACCGCCAGGATCACGCAGATACCGATAGCAATACCTGCAAAGAACCAGCGCTGCCAGCCACCGCTATCAGCAAGGAAACTAAACGCCGCGCCGTAGTTACGTGCATAGTGCAGGTTAAGCGACGGGAACAGCGGAACCGTATCCCCCAGAGCAAAGTTCTGGAGGATAAGGTACTTGCTACCCAAATCAATTATCAGCACCGCCACAACCAGCCACAGCCAGCGCAGTCCCGTTGAACAGAGAGTTTTACTCATCAGGCAAACTTACGTTTCTCGCCGTCACCGGCGACGTTGCTTACACAGCGTCCGCAGATCTCTGCGTGTTCCGCCACCTGACCGACATCAGTGGTGTAATGCCAGCAACGCGGACATTTATCACCTTCGGCTTTACTCAGCGCGATTTTCAGCCCTTTGAGCAGTTCGCTCTGCTGAGCATCAGCAGGCGCCGCGGCATAATCCGCAACTTTCGCCCCTGAGGTCAACAGGACAAATCGCAATTCATCGCCCAACGCCGTCAATTTCGCCGCCAGCTCTGGCTCTGCGTACAGGGTCACTGCCGCTTCCAGAGAGCCACCCACTTTCTTGTCGGCACGCGCTTGCTCGATAACCTTGTTCACTTCGCCACGTACTTTCAGCAGCGCATCCCAGAAGGCATCGTTCATCGCTTCGGTGCTGGAGAGATCGAACAGACCTTCGTACCACTCGCCGGTGAAGACATACTTCTCACGGTCGCCTGGCAGGTAGCCCCAGATTTCATCTGCGGTGAAGGACATGATCGGCGCCATCCAGCGCACCAGCGCTTCTGCGATGTGGAAGAGCGCGGTCTGGCAGCTACGACGCGCCACGCTGTCCGCTTTCGCGGTGTACTGGCGGTCTTTGATGATGTCGAGGTAGAACGACCCCATCTCGATGGAGCAGAAACGCATCAGGCGCTGAACCACTTCGTGGAAATCGTAAGACTCATAGGCTTTCAGGATATCGTCCTGCGCCGCTTTCGCGCAGCCGACTGCCCAGCGATCCAGCACCACCATCTCTTCCGGTTTCACCATGTCTTTTACCGGATCGAAACCGTTCAGGTTCGCCAGCAGGAAGCGTGCGGTGTTACGGATACGACGATAGCTGTCGGCAGCACGTTTCAGGATTTCGTCAGACACCGCCATTTCACCGGTGTAATCGGTAGATGCCACCCACAGACGCAGGATATCCGCACCCAGTTTGTTCATCACATCCTGAGGAGAGACGGTGTTACCGATAGACTTGGACATCTTACGGCCCTGGCCATCAACAGTGAAACCGTGGGTCAGAACCTGACGATAAGGTGCTTTGCCTTTCATGGCGGTGGAGATCATCAGCGATGACATGAACCAGCCACGGTGTTGGTCAGAACCTTCCAGATACATATCGGCAGCATGACCCGCAAACTCAGGACGCACATCCACTACCGAAGAGTGGGTTGAACCGGAGTCGAACCACACGTCCAGGGTATCGGGTACTTTTTCGTAGCTATCAGCATCAGCGCCCAGGATATCGCGGGAGTCGAGATCCCACCACGCCTGAATACCGTCCACTTCGACACGCTTAGCGACTTCTTCCATCAGTTCGAGCGTGTTCGGGTGCAGCTCCTGCGTCTCTTTGTGTACAAACAGAGACATCGGTACGCCCCAGGTACGCTGACGGGAGATACACCAGTCAGGACGGTTAGCGACCATGGATTCAATACGCGCCTGACCCCAGTCAGGGATCCACTGCACGCCTTTGATCTCTTTCAGCGACTGCTCGCGCAGGCCTTTCTGGTCCATGCTGACGAACCACTGCGGGGTCGCACGGAAGATGATCGGTGACTTGTGACGCCAGCAGCACGGATAGCTGTGCTGCATTTTTTCAACGTGCAGCAGCGCGCCGCTGGTGCGCAGCATATCGACGATAATATCGTTCGCTTTAAAGACGTTGATACCGTCCAGCGCCGGGTAGGTGCCAGGCAGGTAAGAGCCGTCTGGGCCAACCGGGTTTGCGATTTCCAGACCGTACTTCAGGCTGATGTTGTAGTCGTCAGGACCGTGGCCACCGGCGGTATGAACCGCACCGGTACCCGCTTCCAGCGTCACGTGATCGCCCAGGATCGCCGGAACATCAAAATCCAGGAATGGGTGTTTAAAGCGCATCAGCTCCAGCGCATCGCCTTTTACGGTGCCCAGCACGGTGTAATCCGCGATGTGCGCGCGTTTCAGCACGCTTTCAACCAGATCTTTCGCCAGGATTACCGCCTGACCGTCAACCTGCACCAGTGCATATTCAAACTCGCCGGACAGCGAGATCGCACGGTTGGCTGGCAGCGTCCACGGAGTAGTGGTCCAGATAACCAGAGAGATCGGGCCGTTAACGGAGGAGACGCCAAATTTAGCTTTCACTGCATCCTGATCGACCGCGTGGAACGCCACATCGATAGACGGAGAGGTTTTGTCGTAATACTCCACTTCCGCTTCGGCAAGCGCAGAGCGGCAGTCTACGCACCAGTGCACCGGCTTCGCGCCTTTGTGCAGGTGGCCGTTGCCGATGATTTTCCCCAGCGCACGGATGATGTTGGCTTCGGTTTTGAAGTCCATGGTCAGGTACGGATGCGACCAGTCGCCCAAGACGCCCAGACGGATGAAGTCAGCGCGCTGACCATCAACCTGCGTCGCGGCATATTCGCGGCATTTCGCGCGGAATTCTGCGGCGGTGAACTTCTCACCCGGCTTGCCAAACTCTTGCTCAACTTTGAGTTCGATTGGCAAACCGTGGCAGTCCCAGCCCGGAACGTAAGGCGAGTCAAATCCCGTGAGGCCTTTGGACTTCACGATAATGTCTTTCAGAATCTTGTTAACAGAGTGACCAATATGAATGCTGCCATTCGCATATGGAGGGCCATCATGCAGAATGAAGGTTTTTTTGCCTTTTTTGGCTGCACGAATGATGCCGTACAGGTCATCATCGGTCCAACGCGCCAGCATTCCCGGTTCACGCTTGGCGAGGTCGCCGCGCATCGGGAACCCTGTTTCCGGCAAATTCAGGGTTGATTTATAGTCACTCATCAGATTCTCGGTTCCGTATTTATCACGTAGGCATTTAAGCCGGGTTTGATAGCCCAAAAAACTCACGGGCCGTTAATTCATCTCGCGCGATTTGCGCCTTAAGTTCGTCCAGCGAAGCAAATCGCTGCTCATTGCGTATTTTTTTACGCAGTATTACATCTATATGGCGACCATAAAGGTCCATTACAACGTCCAGCAGATGGACTTCTAGCTGCTGTCGCACTCCCGCGACCGTTGGGCGTGTGCCAATGTTGGCGACACCGTAGAACGGGTTATCGCCGAGGCCTGCGACTTCCACCGCATAGACCCCTTTAACCGGGGAGACCTGACGACGCAGCGGGATATTCGCCGTCGGGAAACCAATGGTACGGCCCAGCGCATCACCGTGGACCACGCGACCTGAAATAGTGAACGGATGCCCCAGCAGGTTTTCTGCCGTGTCCAGTTCATCATTGGCGAGCGCCTGCCGAACCGCCGTGCTGCTGACGCGAACGCCGCCTTCACAGAAGGTCATCGCACTAGTGACGTCAAAACCGTACTCCAGGCCAGCCTTCTGTAATAGCAAGAAATCGCCCTGACGACCAGCGCCAAAGCGGAAATCATCCCCCACTGCCAGAAACTGTACGCCAAGACGATTGACCAGCAGGTCACTGACAAAATTTTGTGCTGTCAGCGCGGCAAAGCGACGATCAAAACGCAGGCACAAGACGTAGTCCACACCGGACTCAGCCAGATAGCGCAGCTTCTCACGCAGGCGAGTGAGGCGGGCAGGCGATTTATCGCCGGCAAACAGTTCCAGCGGCTGAGGCTCGAAAATCATCACTACAACGGGCAGGCCACGCGCCTCCCCTTCTTTACGCAATCCCTGCAACAGCGCCTGATGCCCACGATGCACGCCGTCGAAATTACCAATGGTCAGCACGCACCCGTGCGGGGCTTTGCTGAGATTATGTATGCCGCGTATCAGCTTCATGTCTGGCTCAAAACAGTGAAAATCGCCAAAGTATACCTTGTACAGCGGTTAAGGTTAACCGACGATTGTTCACACAAAACAGAAAGCCGTAATGATTTCATCATGCTGACCTTTCTCAGTAAAAAAATCTGCCCGCGAACTGCGATTTTTATGCCGAAAAGCTGTATTCACGGAAGACAAGCTGGTAGAATCCTGCGCCATCACTACGTAACCAAGCGTCGCTAATTAACGGCGCTTATTTGCACAAATCCATTGACAAAAGAAGGCAGAGAGGGCATATTCCTCGGCCTTTGAATTGTCCACATAGATCATATTTGGGAGTTGGACTTGGCTAATATCAAATCAGCTAAGAAACGTGCCGTACAGTCTGAAAAGGCTCGTAAGCACAACGCAAGCCGTCGCTCTATGATGCGTACTTTCATCAAGAAAGTATACGCAGCAATCGAAGCTGGCGACAAAGCTGCAGCGCAGAACGCATTTAACGAAATGCAACCAATCGTGGACCGTCAGGCTGCTAAAGGTCTGATCCACAAAAACAAAGCAGCGCGTCATAAAGCAAACCTGACCGCGCAGATCAACAAACTGGCTTAATCGCTACTTGTTGTTGCTTGTTTAAAGAACCCGCTTAACGCGGGTTTTTTTATACCTTCATTTTGCAGGTGGCGTAAACAACGCTGAGTAGTCACGATTGCAGATACGCTGTACTGCCGGATGCTGAATCATTCTTTCAGCAAATATCGCGTGATACTCCTCCATCACATTATCCACCCTGCCAATCTCCGTAATCCTGTTGTCCATATAGAGATCGTGCGCGTAAAGCGTTGGTGCCACAAAGATTGCGTTATGCGCTTCGCCAAAGGCTTTCATCAGCGCCGCATCGTCGAATTCTCCCAGGATCTCCACCTTCAGTCCCTGCGAGTTAAACCAGTTCAGTAACTTGCGTCCCAGCATTGAACGTCTTCCAGGCACCAGCAAACGGCGTTCTTCCAGGCAGGCCGGGAATGGTTTTTCCGGTGGCGGGTTAATGCACCAGAAGCTTACACCGCATTCGCCAATTTTTACCGAGAACAGCCCTTCCTGCTGCGTCGAGTCGATGGGGCAGTCTGAGATAATCATATCCAGCTTATGCTGGCTAAGCTGCTCCAGCAGCATCTCGTGGGTGGATTCAAAGCAGCGCAGGTGAATTTGCTCATCTTCAACCACGGCAGCATCCAGCACGCCGCTTACCAGCCTTTTCGACAGCGCATCTGCCACCCCCACATCAAAGAGCAGGTTAGACTCTTTGCGGTAGTTGACGATATCCAGCATCTCCTGACTCAGGGTGAACATCTTGTCCGCATAGCGGAAAACCAGTTCGCCCAGTTCGCTTGGTTCAATCCCGCGGCCCTTACGCTTGAACAGCTTGCCCTGCAAACGTTCTTCCAGCGCCTTGATTTGCCCGGTGATGGTTTGCGGCGTTAGGTAGAGTGCTTCTGCTGCGCCTACGACCGAGCCCTGCTTATAGACGTGCCAGAAGTAGTAAAGATGGTTGTAATTTAAATGAGACATCGCGTCTTCGCTCCCTGATCGTGTATCGGGAGAAGGTCACCCTTCTCCCGGTTTCCTGTTATGCCTGGACGACCTGTCCGGACAATTTCACCTTTAGCAAGGTATAACCAACAACTGCAGCCAGTAATGAGCCGATGAGAATGCCGAGTTTTGCCCAGACGATAAGTTCAGGCGCGTGCGCACCGAACGCCAGCGTCGAGATAAAAATCGACATCGTAAAGCCAATTCCGCACAGCACGCCCACCGCCATAATGTGATTGAAGGAGGTACCATGCGGCAGCGACGCCAGCTTCAATTTCAGCGCCAGCCAGCAGAACAGGCTAATGCCGAGCGGCTTACCGATGAATAACCCGGCAATAATGCCCAGCGGTAACATTGAGGTCAGCCCTTCCAGGGTCACCCCTTCAAGCGACACCCCCGCGTTGGCAAACGCAAACAGCGGCAGGATCATAAAGGCTACCCACGGGTGAAGTACGTGCTCCAGCTGCTTCGCGGGTGATTTGCCATCCTGCGGCTTAAGCGGAACGAAGAACCCGACAATCACTCCAGCCAGCGTGGCATGAACGCCCGATTTCAACACTGCCGTCCACAGCACCATCCCGACCAGCACATAGATACCGATACGACGGACATTAAAAATATTCAGCAATGCCAGTACCGCAATAGCTCCGGCGGCAACGCTCAGAGACAGGAGTGAAAGCTCGCTGGTATAAAACAGCGCGATAATCACAATTGCGCCCAAGTCATCAATGATCGCCAGCGCCATCAGGAAGATTTTCAACGCGACCGGTACGCGGCTTCCCAATAATGCCAGCACCCCGAGCGCAAACGCGATATCCGTTGCCGCCGGGATCGCCCAACCATGTCGGGCGATGGGATCCTGCCAGGTGAACGCCAGGAAGAGCAGCGCCGGAACGATCATTCCGCCGAGCGCGGCAATCATCGGAAACGCAGCACGCTGACGGCTGGCAAGCGAGCCCAGCACCAGCTCACGCTTCACCTCAAGTCCTACCAGCAGGAAGAACACCGCCATCAACGCATCGTTGATCCACAGCAGCATGTTCTTGTTGATTTCCAGTACACCCACTTTTAGTTCGACGGGCGTTTCCAGAAACGCATGATAGAGATCGCGGGTGATGCCTGAGTTGGCTAACACCATTGCGGCCGCAGCAGCGATGATCAAAATGACGCCGCTGGATGCTTCACTGCTAAAGAAACGGTGGAGTAATTTCACTTTAATTCTCTCTTTTACAACAATACCTCGTTAAAACCATAATACCAAGCTAAATAGATCGGCAAAAGCAGGTTAATATTGAGTATATATTCAGTTTTGCCGAACTATATTGCTACAAAAGAAAAAGCCCGGAATCACTTCCGGGCTTTTTGAGGATGAAAATCGACTAGCGGATTAGCGGGTCAAATCATCGAAGAATTTTTTGACGCCATCAAAGAAGCTTTTGGAACGTGGGCTGTTCTTCTCGCCCGTCGGGCCGCCAAAACTTTCCTGCAGCTCTTTCAGCAACTGTTTCTGCTTGTCGTTCAGGCCAACCGGCGTTTCTACCACCACGCGACACAGCAGGTCCCCCTGCGCACCACCGCGTACAGATTTCACACCTTTGCCGCGCATACGGAACAGCTTACCGGTCTGGGTTTCGCCAGGCACTTTCAGGTTGACACGACCATCCAGTGTCGGTACTTCGATTTCGCCGCCCAGTGCCGCCATCGCGAAGTTAATAGGGACTTCGCAATACAGGTTGTTGCCTTCACGTTCGAAAATAGCGTGCTGCTTAACCTGTACCTGAACGTACAGATCTCCAGCTGGCGCACCGTGTTCGCCTGCTTCACCTTCGCCTGTCAGACGGATACGGTCGCCCGTATCAACGCCTGCCGGGATTTTAACGGACAGGGTTTTGGTTTTCTCGACGCGACCGTGGCCGTGACATTTGGTGCACGGATCTTTAATCAGCGTTCCGCGACCATGACAGTGTGGACAGGCCTGCTGAACCGCAAAGAAGCCCTGACGCATCTGCACCTGACCAGAACCGTGACAGGTTGGACAGGTTTGCGGCTGGGTTCCCGCTTTCGCGCCACTGCCGTGGCAAATGTCACACTCTTCCAGCGTCGGGATACGGATCTCTTTAGTAACGCCGCGAACCGCTTCTTCCAGCGTCAGATCCATGTTGTAACGCAGATCTGCCCCGCGCGCGGCACGCTGACGACCGCGGCCACCGCCGAAAATGTCGCCGAACACATCGCCGAAGATATCGCCGAAATCTGCGCCGCCGCCAAAGCCGCCGCCGCCGAATCCACCGCCGCCCATGCCGCCCTGTTCAAAGGCTGCATGACCGTACTGGTCATAGGCCGCACGTTTTTGTGCATCGGTCAGGATTTCGTAGGCTTCTTTAATCTCTTTAAATTTGGCTTCAGCCTCTTTATCACCCTGATTGCGATCCGGGTGATATTTCATGGCCAGGCGCTTATACGCCTTTTTGATTTCACGCTCTTCCGCTGTTTTGGAAACGCCTAAAATCTCGTAATAGTCTAGCTTCGCCATCTTTTTTATCTGCCCCTAACATGCGTGCACGGGCGGAGAGGAAACCTCTTCGCCCGTGCCAGTAATTACCCGTTCAAAGGGCGATTATTTTTTGTCTTTCACTTCTTCGAACTCAGCGTCGACAACGTCGTCGTCCTTCGCGTTGTTCTGGGAAGCATCAGCGCCCGCCTGCTGTTGTGCGTGCTGCTGCTGTGCGATTTCCATCAGCTTCTGGGAAACCTGTGCCAGCGCCTGCATCTTCGCTTCGATGTCTGCTTTATCTTCACCTTTCAGTGAGGATTCGAGCGCGCTCAGTGCAGCTTCGATAGCCGTTTTGTCTTCCGCTGGCAGTTTATCGCCTGCTTCTTCAACCTGCTTACGGGTGCTGTGCAGCAGATGGTCACCCTGGTTACGGGTCTGAACCAGCTCTTCGAACTTACGGTCGGATTCAGCGTTAGCTTCTGCATCACGAACCATTTTTTCGATTTCAGCTTCGTTCAGGCCAGAAGATGCCTTGATGGTGATCTTCTGCTCTTTACCGCTGTTTTTGTCTTTCGCTGACACGTGCAGGATGCCGTCGGCATCGATGTCGAAGGTGACTTCGATCTGCGGCATGCCGCGAGGTGCTGGGCTGATACCGTCCAGGTTGAACTGACCCAGAGACTTGTTATCAGACGCACGTTTACGTTCACCCTGAATCACATGGATGGTTACCGCAGACTGATTGTCTTCAGCGGTAGAGAACACCTGGCTGTGCTTCGTCGGGATGGTGGTGTTTTTGTTGATGAGTGCAGTCATCACACCGCCCATGGTTTCGATACCCAGAGACAGCGGGGTAACGTCCAGCAGCAGTACGTCTTTCACTTCACCTGTCAGTACGCCACCCTGAACAGCAGCACCGATAGCAACGGCTTCGTCCGGGTTAACGTCTTTGCGTGGCTCTTTACCAAAGAATTCAGCCACTTTCTTCTGAACCATTGGCATACGTGTCTGACCACCCACCAGGATTACGTCCTGGATGTCAGAAACGGACAGGCCCGCATCCTGCAGTGCAACTTTCAGCGGCTCGATTGAACGGTTTACCAGGTCTTCTACCAGGCTTTCCAGTTTCGCACGCGTCACTTTGATGTTCATGTGTTTTGGACCAGACGCATCTGCAGTAATGTACGGCAGGTTAACGTCGGTCTGCTGAGCAGAAGAGAGTTCAATCTTCGCTTTCTCAGCGGCTTCTTTCAGGCGCTGCATTGCCAGCGGGTCATTGCGCAGGTCGATGCCCTGATCTTTCTTAAACTCATCAACGAGGTAGTTGATCATACGGCTATCGAAGTCTTCGCCACCCAGGTGGGTATCACCATTGGTTGCCAGAACTTCAAAGGTTTTTTCGCCGTCAACTTCGTCGATTTCGATAATAGAGATATCGAAGGTACCACCACCCAAGTCGTAAACCGCGATAGTACGGTTGCCAACTTCTTTATCCAGACCGTAGGCCAGAGCCGCTGCGGTTGGTTCGTTGATGATACGTTTGACTTCCAGACCTGCGATACGGCCAGCATCTTTTGTTGCCTGACGCTGAGCATCATTGAAGTATGCAGGAACGGTGATAACCGCTTCAGTTACTGGTTCGCCCAGGTAATCTTCAGCCGTTTTCTTCATTTTTTTCAGCACTTCAGCAGAGATCTGCGGCGGTGCCATTTTCTGACCTTTTACATCAATCCATGCATCACCGTTGTCAGCACCGATGATTTTGTACGGCATGATCGCTTCATCACGCTGCACTTCTTCGTCCTGGAAGCGGCGACCAATCAGGCGTTTAATCGCAAACAAGGTGTTTTGCGGGTTTGTCACTGCCTGACGTTTAGCCGGCTGACCAACCAGAGTTTCACCATCCTGGGTATATGCAATGATAGAAGGCGTGGTGCGATCGCCCTCGGCGTTCTCCAGCACACGTGCAGTAGTGCCATCCATAATCGCTACACAAGAGTTGGTAGTACCCAGGTCGATACCAATAATTTTACCCATCTAAACGTCTCCACTAAAAATTCAGTCAACATGTGGTTGTGTACCTGTAATAAGGGCAGAACGTGCTTTTTCAACTGCCCAGATTTGTTTTTTTCAGGTCCACACACTGCGGTTGCTTACAAGATGGGGTCGCAACGGCATCCATCAAGGGGGCAATGATAAAAAAATTTTTAATTTCACCCTGATCAGATCATAGACGGCATCGATGGCGCCCATTATGATGCCGCGCCCCGTCAGGGAGAATTGACGAGGGTTTAACCATTTCACCATATTAATGATGATTTTTTGAGGACTTATGGGCAACACTAAGTTGGCTAATCCGGCTCCGCTGGGCCTGATGGGTTTTGGCATGACCACTATCCTGCTGAACCTGCACAATATTGGGATGTTCCCGATGGACGGCATTATCCTGGCGATGGGCATTTTCTATGGCGGTATCGCACAAATCTTCGCGGGCCTGCTGGAATATAAGAAAGGCAATACCTTCGGCTTAACCGCATTTACCTCTTACGGCTCCTTCTGGCTGACTCTGGTGGCGATTCTTCTGATGCCTAAAATGGGGCTGGCAGACGCGGCAAACGCACACTTCCTTGGGGTATACCTGGGCCTGTGGGGCGTCTTCACGCTGTTCATGTTCTTCGGCACCCTCAAGGCTAACCGCGCACTGCAGTTCGTCTTCCTGAGCCTGACCGTGCTGTTCGCCCTGCTGGCGATGGGTCATCTGGTGGACAACGAAGGCATCGTTCACGTTGCAGGCTGGATTGGTCTGGTGTGTGGCGCAAGCGCTATATACCTGGCAATGGGTGAAGTGCTGAACGAACAGTTCGGCCGCACCATTCTGCCGATTGGTGAAAAACACTGATCCTCTACGTGCCCGCTCTGCGGGCACGTATCGCCTTCCTGTAAGGCATTATCTGCCGAGTATCGGCTCTCCAATCGGTTTCTGATGCAGCCAAACGCCTAGCACTAGCCCCATCAACGAAAGCGCCAGTACATACCAGGCCGGAGCCATCGGCGACACGCTCATCAGCACGGTCACGGCAATCGGTGTCAATCCACCGAAGATGGCATAAGAGACGTTGTAGGAAAACGAGATGCCGGTGAAGCGAACCTCAGGCGGGAACGCGCGCACCATCACGTACGGCACGGCGCCGACCACACCGACGCACAGCCCCACCACTCCGTACAATAAGAACAGTTGCTCAGGATGGCCGCCCGCAAGATGGTAGAACGCCCAGCTCGACGCCGCCAGCAGCAGGCTGCCGACGATAAAAGTCAAGCTTGGGCCAAAACGGTCAACGGCCAGGCCAGCAGCCAGACAGCCAAAACAGAGCATAATGGTCGCGATACTGTTGGCCTGCAGCGTCACCGCTGGGGCGAAACCGTACTGCTTTTGCAACCAGACAGGTGACATCAAAATCACCACCACGATCCCCGCCGACAGCAGCCAGGTAAGCAGCATCGACACCACGACCGCACTTCTGTGGCGTACCACCACGGCCTTAACCGGCAGTTCTTGAGCCAGGGCCTTGCGCTGCTGCATTTCGAGGAAAATCGGCGTCTCCTGCAGCCAGCGGCGCAGGTACATCGCCACCAGACCAAATGCGCCCCCCAACAGGAAAGGAAGACGCCAGCCCCACTCATGCACGGCCTGCTGGGTCATACTGGTGTTGACGAGGGTAGCCACCACCGATCCCAACAATATCCCGACGGTCAGCCCCGCAGTGAGCGTGCCACAGGCGATGCCAATACGGCGCGCCGGCACATGCTCGGCCACAAACACCCATGCCCCGGGCACTTCTCCGCCAATCGCTGCCCCCTGCAGGAGGCGCATCAGCAACAGCAGTAACGGAGCAACAATGCCCATGGAGGCGTAGGTCGGCAGCAGACCAATGGCAAGCGTTGGCACGGCCATCAGAAGAATGCTGAGGGTAAACATCTTCTTACGACCCACCAGATCGCCAAAGTGTGCCATTACAATGCCGCCCAACGGACGGGCGAGATATCCGGCGGCAAAAATGCCGAAGGTTTGCACCTGACGCAGCCACTCCGGGATATCCGCCGGGAAGAAAAGCTCTCCCACCACGGCGGCGAAGAAGACAAAGATGATGAAATCGTAAAACTCCAGCGCCCCGCCCAACGCGGCGAGGGTGAGCGTTTTGTAGTCCTGTCGATTCAGAGGTCGGGTGTTATGTGACATAGCGAACCATTTGTCTTGTATTGTGGATTTATTTTTACAGTAAACGTAAAGAAAAAATTACTATACCGTAAAACCTTTACCACGCTACCGTCGCTTCAGCTAATGTCACATATTGGTTAATTTCAGGAGATTGTTTCGCGACGCGCGCTTTTAGGACGAAATGCTGCTACGACGTTATTGTTAGTTTCCACATACGGACCGTCCAGCAGCTGTATACAATACGGTACACTGGCGAAGATACCCTGCACAATGACGCTGCCGTCTTCCGCTTTCAGCCCTTCCAGCGTTTCTTTGATCGACTTCGGCTGGCCCGGCAGGTTCAGGATTAACGCCTGTTTGCGGATCACGCCCACCTGGCGGGAGAGGATCGCCGTAGGCACAAAGTGTAGGCTGATCTGTCGCATTTGCTCGCCAAAGCCCGGCATTTCACGATCGGCAATGGCCAGAGTGGCATCCGGCGTCACGTCGCGGCGAGCGGGCCCGGTTCCCCCCGTGGTCAGCACAAGGTGGCAACTCATTTCATCCACCAGTTCACACAGGGTCTGCTCGATGATCGGCTGTTCATCGGGGATCAGGCGGGTTTGAATTTCAAAAGGGGTTGTCAGTGCAGCGCCCAGCCACGCTTCCAGAGCAGGGATGCCTTTATCCTGGTAAACACCGCTGGAGGCGCGGTCAGAAATCGACACGAGGCCGATGCGTAAGGTATTCATAGCCATTCCATTCAAAAAATACTGATTAAAGGGAATGATACACGCAGAGGGGAAATTCAGACAGAGTACGAAAGAAGTAGCGTGACCGGAAGCCCGGTCACGCGGAATGATTACAGCAGGTCGCCGATCATTTTTTCCAGTTTGCCCTGGTCAACAGCAAACTTACGGATACCGTCCGCCAGTTTGTCTACCGCCATTGGATCCTGGTTGTGCTGCCACAGGAACTCGGATTCAGTGATGCGCTCTGGGCGTGCTTTCACTTCACCGGTGTAGGACAGTTTACGCTCGAGTGCGCCTTCGCTCTCTGCCAGCTCTTTCAGCAGTGCAGGGGCGATGGTCAGACGGTCACAGCCAGCCAGCTCAATGATTTCACCGACGTTACGGAAGCTTGCGCCCATAACAACAGTCTCATAGCCGTGCTGCTTGTAGTATTCGTAGATTTCAGTAACGGAAACCACGCCCGGATCTTCAGAAGGTGCGTACTCTTTCTTGTCGGTGTTGGCTTTGTACCAGTCCAGAATACGGCCCACGAACGGAGAAATCAGGTATACGCCCGCTTCAGCACATGCACGTGCCTGCGCGAAGGAGAACAGCAGGGTCAGGTTACAGTTGATGCCGTCTTTTTCCAGCTGCTCTGCAGCGCGGATGCCCTGCCAGGTAGAAGCCAGCTTGATCAGGATGCGGTCGTTGCTGATGCCAGCATCGTTATACATTTTGATCAGACGTTTTGCTTTCGCGATAGATGCTTCGGTGTCGTAGGAAAGGCGTGCATCTACTTCGGTAGAGATACGGCCCGGAACCAGTTTCAGGATCTCGAGACCAATGTTCACTGCCAGTTTGTCAGTAGCATCAACAACCTGCTGCGCGCGGTCGTTGCTCTGTGCTTTCGCCCAGGTCACAGCGTCGTCGATCAGTTTGCGATACTCAGGGATCTGCGCGGCGTTAAGGATCAGAGAAGGGTTGGTTGTGGCATCCTGCGGCTGGTACAGCTTCATTGCCGCGATATCTCCGGTGTCAGCTACGACAGTGGTGAACTGACGAAGGGAGGTCAATTTATCCGTCATGATAGTGTTTCTCTTTTAACGTGCCCTGGATAATTCACGCTACCGACAGCATGCCTGCAGCGGAAAAATGACAGGTTTACTTGTTAGGGGGATGTAACCGGTCTGCCCTGATGATAACACGACGGAGAGGCAGCGCAACCGCAGACAGTGCGCTTAGACAGAGTATGATAAACTGCGATTATTAACAGGCTGCTAAGCAACAGCATGCTCAATCAGTGGTAGCGCTTACATATTCACTTTGGCATCAACATGAGGGACGTTAATGCCTGATTTCCTTTTCTTTATCAATGAAATCCTATGGGGTTCGATAATGATATACCTGCTTTTGGGAGCAGGTATTTGGTTTACGTTACGCAGCGGTTTTATCCAGTTTCGCTATATTCGCAAATTTGGCAGAAGTCTGAAAAACAGCGTCACCCCACAGCCGGGCGGATTAACGTCGTTTCAGGCCCTCTGCACCAGCCTCGCCGCGCGCGTCGGCAGTGGCAATCTGGCGGGGGTGGCGCTGGCCATTAGCGCCGGGGGGCCGGGTGCCATCTTCTGGATGTGGGTCACGGCAATGATCGGCATGGCCACCGCATTTGCCGAATGCTCTCTGGCACAGCTCTACAAAGAAAAAGACAATAACGGCCAGTTTCGCGGCGGCCCGGCCTGGTACATGGCACGCGGGCTGGGAATGCGCTGGATGGGCGTGCTGTTCTCCGTCTTCTTGCTTATCGCTTACGGCCTCATCTTCAATACCGTGCAGGCCAATTCCGTTGCCCATGCTTTGCGCTACGCCTTCGCGTGGCCTGAGTGGGTCAGCGGCGCCGTTTTAGCACTTCTCACCCTGATCGCCATCTCTACCGGCCTTAAGGGCGTTGCCCGTCTGATGCAGTGGTTTGTTCCCATCATGGCGTTGCTCTGGGTTGCCGCCAGTCTGCTCGTGACTGTGCTCAACATCGAACAGCTTCCGGGCGTGATAGCCACCATATTTAAGAGTGCCTTTGGCTGGCGAGAAGCGGCGTCAGGGGCGCTGGGCTATACCCTTAGCCAGGCGCTAACGGCAGGCTTTCAGCGGGGCATGTTTTCCAATGAGGCCGGCATGGGCTCAACGCCGAATGCCGCCGCCACCGCCGCATCGTGGCCCCCTCACCCGGCCGCACAAGGCATCGTACAGATGATTGGCGTTTTTACGGATACCATCATCATCTGCTCCGCCAGCGCGATGATCGTGCTGCTGGCCGGCCCTCTCCCTCATCCATCAGAGACCGTTGGGATCCAGCTTGTCCAGCAGGCGTTGGTTAATCTTGTCGGCGTCTGGGGGGCAGGCTTCGTCTCATTGATCGTGGGACTTTTTGCCTTTAGTTCGATCACGGTGAATTACATCTATGCGGAGAACAACCTCATCTTCCTGAAGGTAGACTCGAGGCATTCGCGTAACCTGCTGCGCGTGGGGGTAGTAGCCATGATAATGTCCGGTGCCCTGCTCAGCATGCCGCTGGTCTGGGAACTGGCGGACGTCATTATGGCGCTGATGGCAATCACCAACCTGACGGCAATATTGCTGCTCTCTCCGGTGGTCACGCTCATTGCCCGGGACTACCTACGCCAGCGCAAGCTTGGGATCCCGCCGGTATTTGATGCCTCGCGTTACCCCGACATTGAAGCGCAAATCGCCCCCGGCGCGTGGAATGATTTACCGCGGCAATAACAGCTATCGATCAATTCAGGGCGATTTTTTGTTAAAGTCGCTCTAAATTTCCTGCAAGGACTGGATATGCTGATTCTGATTTCACCTGCCAAAACGCTCGACTACCAGAGCCCGCTCGCTACCGAGCGTTATACCCAGCCTGAACTGCTGGACTATTCGCAACAGCTCATCCGCGAAGCGCGCAAGCTCTCTGCGCCGCAAATCGCCTCGCTGATGAGCATCAGCGATAAACTTGCGGATCTGAACGCGACCCGTTTCCATGAATGGCACCCGGATTTCACGCCAGCGAACGCACGTCAGGCGCTTTTGGCCTTTAAAGGCGATGTCTATACCGGCCTGCAGGCGGAATCGTTCAGCGAAGCCGACTTCGATTTTGCCCAACAGCATCTGCGCATGCTGTCAGGTCTGTATGGCGTACTGCGCCCGCTGGACCTAATGCAACCCTATCGTCTGGAAATGGGTATTCGTCTGGAAAATGCCAAAGGCAAAGACCTGTACCATTTCTGGGGTGACATCATCACCGACAAACTTAACGCTGCGCTGCATGCTCAGGGCGATAATATCGTGATTAACCTGGCTTCTGATGAATACTACAAGTCCGTGAAGCCGAAGAAGCTGAATGCGGACATCATCAAGCCCGTCTTCCTCGATGAGAAAAACGGTAAGTTTAAGGTCATCAGCTTCTATGCCAAAAAAGCGCGTGGACTGATGAGCCGCTACATCATTCAAAACCGCCTGACAAAACCCGAGCAGCTGACCGGGTTCAAGAGTGAGGGCTATTTCTTTGACGCAGAAGCGTCAGGGAAAGGCGAACTGGTGTTTAAACGCCACGAGCTGTAAAACAAAACCCCGCCAGTTGGCGGGGTTTGCATTAGTGATGCTTCCAGTCCGGGCCTGAGTGGCGATCGTCGTGACGATCGTGGTGGTCTTCATGGCGATCGTCATGTTTACGATGCTCATCATGTGGACGCCAGTGGTTATCACGCCAGTCATAATGAGATTTCCACCAGTCATGGTCGCGCCAGCGGCCGCCGTCCCAGTAGTGTCCGTTATTATCCTGGTCGCCAATCTGCAGTTTTACAGCGGGCACAAGAGTGATCTCCGCAGCCTGAACCGCCATAGGAGCGACCAGCATCAGTGAAAGTGCGATGAGCGCGGGTTTCAGTTTTGACATAGGTGACTCCTTATTATTCTTGCCCAACGTGGGCCGATGTAAGGAGATTACGCGAGAGGAATAGGGGATGTAATTCTCTGCAATCCTAAACGCTAAGTGACCGCATTTATTGAGAATTTTTGCTTTTTTACTGCTATTTTTCTCCTTAATTTCTCCATAAAAAAGCCGGGTGGCACCGCAGCGCCATCCCGGCCAGGGACATTACGCTCGAGTCATCATCAGCTTACGCAGCGCGGCAAAGTCCGCTGGCAGCTCATGGGACAAAAGCGGAAGGTCGGCGCGGTCAGCCAGCTCTTTTGGCAGCGGCAGCGTTTCACCCAGAATCGCTTCCACGCTCTCTTTGAACTTCGCAGGATGCGCGGTGCCCAGGAACAGACCATATTCACCCGGATTAAGCTGATCGCGCAGCGCACGGTAAGCAATCGCCGCGTGCGGCTCAGAGGTGTAACCTACTGCTTTCAGCTCTCGCAGGGTGGCTTTGGTGGTTTCATCGGTTACCGCCGCGTAGCCCAGATCGCCCAGACGCCACACCTTACGGCGGAACAGCTCCTCCACGCGCGGCCAGTTGTTTGGCTGGCTCACGTCCATGGCATTAGACAGCGTAGCCTGAGTCGCATTTGGCGCCCATTTACCGTCTTTCAGGAAGCGCGGTACGGTGTCATTAGCATTGGTTGCAGCGATAAAGCGCTTCACCGGCAGCCCAAGAGATTTTGCCAGCAGGCCTGCCGTCAGGTCACCAAAGTTTCCGCTTGGAACGGAGACCACCAGCTGATTGCGTGCTTCCTGCGGCAGCTGCGCCACCGCTTCGAAGTAGTAGCAGATCTGCGCCAGCAGGCGGCTAATGTTAATGGAGTTGGCCGAGTTCAGGCCCAGCGCCACTTTCAGTTCTTCGTCATCGAACGCCTGTTTAACCAGCGCCTGACAGGCATCGAAATCACCGTCGATCGCCACGGTTTCAATGTTGCCGCCAAGGGTACAGAAGAGTTTTTCCTGCAGCGGACTGATCTTGCCTTTCGGATAGAGAATCACCACGCGCACATTCTTCAGCCCATAAAAGGCATGAGCCACTGCCGCACCGGTATCACCGGAGGTCGCGGTCAGAATTGTCACCGGCTTGTCGCCGCTGATGTGGGTCAGCATCTGCGCCATAAAGCGCCCGCCGAAGTCTTTAAACGCAAGCGTTGGTCCGTGGAACAGCTCCAGACAGCCAATATCCGGCTCGACCTGCTTTACTGGCGCCGGGAAAGCGAACGCCGCGCGCACGCGCTCTTCCAGCAGCTCCTGCGGGATTTCGTCGCCGATAAACGCAGACAGAATTTTGGCGCTGCGGGTAACAAAATCCTGCTTCAGCAGCGCATCAACATCGGTAAGCGGAAATTCTGGCAGGTCATGGGGGAAGAACAGCCCCTGATTTTTGCCCAGCCCCTGAGTCACCGCCTGCGCGAAGCTGACCTGCTCGTTATGATCTTTAAGATTGTAGAGTTTCATTATTTATCCCAGTACTCGTGCGCCAGCCGTGTCCAGACGGCAAATATGAACAAAGCCTTCCTGATTTTGCAGGTAGTGTTTAGAGAGCCAGTCGGCCACGCGCTGCGCCGTGTCTGGCTTGTCGCACAGGGCGAACAGCGTCGGGCCGGAGCCGGAGATGCCGCAAGCCTGTGCGCCGATATCCATTGATGCCTGTCGCGCCTCGTTAAAGCCGGGCAGCAGCTTAGTGCGGTAGGGCTCGGCAATGACGTCTTTCATTAGTTTTGCGGCTAGCTGCGGCTGACGGGTGTAGCAGGCATGAATAAAGCCGGCCAGATGACGCCCGTGGGCAATGCAGTCCTGGCGGCGGTACTGCGCTGGCAGGATCGCACGCGCTTCAGCCGTGGAGACTTTAATCCCCGGATAGGCCAGCACCCACAGCCATTCATCAAACCCTGGCACCTGCTGGCTGATGATGCCATTTTCCTCAATCATCAGCTGCATTCCGCCAAGGAAGCATGGCGCGACGTTATCATAATGGATGCTGCCAGAGATGCGGCCTTCCAGTTCGCCCATTAAGCCCAGCAGACGGTTATTGTTCAGCGGCTTACCGCAATGCTCGTTCATCGCCACCAGCCCGGCGACGACGGAACAGGCGCTGGATCCCAGACCAGAGCCAATCGGCATGCTTTTTTCCAGCGTCATGGCGACCGGCACGTTTTTACCGATCTCCTGACAGAAACGCTCCCAGCACTGAAAAACGATATTCTCGCGCGGGTCGGACGGCAGTTTGCTGGCGAAGCGGCCAACATTATTCAAACTGAAGCTTTCCGCCGCTTCAACCGTCACCGTATCGCCCAGCAGCGAGCCATCCACCGGCGTGACCGCCGCGCCCAGCACGTCGAATCCGACGCTCATATTGGCGCTGGAAGCCGGGGCATAAACTTTGACCATGTTAAACTCCTAACTTCCATGACAGGGTACGCAGCAGATCGGCAAACACGCCCGCCGCCGTCACGTCGTTCCCTGCGCCATAGCCGCGAAGGACCAGCGGTAATGGCTGATAATAGTGGCTGTAAAACGCCAGGGCATTTTCGCCGTTTTTCACTTTGAACAGCGGATCGTTCCCGTCCACTTCTGCAATCTTCACGCGGCAAACGCCATCTTCTTCAATGTTGCCAACATAGCGCAATACCTTACCCTCATCACGGGCTTTCGCAACACGCGCGGCAAAGGCATCATCAAGCTGTGACAGATTCGCCATAAAGGCAGTGACATCCCCACCGTCATCAAACTCTGCCGGCAATACGGGTTCAATCACGATATCCGAAAGCTCCAGCTCGCGTCCGGTTTCACGGACAAGGATCAGCAGCTTGCGCGCCACGTCCATGCCGGAGAGATCGTCACGCGGATCCGGCTCGGTGTAACCTAGCTCGCGGGCGGCGCGGGTCGCTTCTGAGAGGCTCATTCCCTCATCCAGCTTGCCGAAGATAAACGACAGAGAGCCGGAAAGAATGCCGGAGAAGCGCTGCAGCTCATCACCCGCATTCAGCAGATTTTGCAGGTTCTCGATAACCGGCAAACCTGCGCCTACGTTGGTGTCGTACAGAAACTTACGGCGCGACTTACTCGCCGCCAGGCGCAGCTGGTGATAGTAATCCATCGACGAGGTGTTCGCCTTTTTGTTTGGCGTTACCACATGGAACCCTTCACGCAGGAAGTCTGCGTACTGATCGGCAACGGCCTGATTCGACGTGCAGTCAACAATCACCGGGTTAAGCAGATGATATTCTTTCACCAGACGGATCAAGCGGCCCAGGTTGAACGGCTCCTTCGCCTCGCTCATTTCCGCCTGCCAGTTTTCCAGATTCAGGCCGTGTACGTTGGTCAGCAGCGCTTTTGAATTCGCGATCCCACACACGCGCAAATCAATATGTTTCTTCTTCAACCACTCCTGCTGGCGCTTCACCTGCTCCAGCAGCGCGCCCCCGACGCCGCCCACGCCAATCAGGAAAAGCTCAATGACCTGGTCAGTATTGAACAACATCTGATGAACCACGCGAACGCCCGTGGTGGCATCGTCGTTATCGACAACCACGGAGATTGAACGCTCAGACGAGCCCTGTGCAATCGCCACAATGTTGATATTGGCCCGCGCCAGCGCGGCAAAGAATTTGGCAGAGATGCCGCGCAGCGTGCGCATGCCGTCACCGACCACAGAGATTATTGCCAGACGTTCCTGAATAAATAGCGGCTCCAGCAGCTCTTCTTTCAGCTCCAGATAGAATTCTTCTTCCAGCGCACGGCGAGCGCGCAGACAGTCACCCTGCGGCACGCAGAAACTGATGCTGTATTCAGAAGAGGACTGAGTGATTAATACCACCGAAATACCGTTACGGGACATGGCAGCAAAGACGCGCGCCGCCATGCCAACCATCCCTTTCATGCCCGGACCAGAGACGCTGAACATCGCCATGTTGTTCAGGTTGGAAATACCTTTTACCGGCAGCCCATCTTCATCGGTGCTGGCGCCTATCAGCGTACCTGGCGCTTGCGGATTACCGGTGTTTTTAATCAGGCAAGGGATCTGGAACTGAGCGATCGGAGAGATGGTACGCGGGTGAAGCACTTTTGCGCCGAAGTAGGAAAGCTCCATCGCTTCCTGATACGACATCGACTTCAGCAGTCGGGCGTCGGGTACCTGCCGCGGGTCGCAGGTATATACGCCGTCGACGTCAGTCCATATCTCACAACAGTCTGCGCGTAAACAGGCGGCCAGCACGGCGGCAGAGTAGTCAGAGCCGTTACGGCCCAGCACCACCAGCTCACCTTTCTCGTTGCCCGCGGTGAAGCCCGCCATCAGGATCATGTGGTCAGACGGGATTTTACTTGCGGCAATGCGGCGGGTTGATTCGGCAATATCAACGGTAGATTCGAGGTAATGACCCACCGCCAGCAGTTTTTCAACCGGGTCAATAACGGTAACGTTATGACCGCGCGCTTCCAGCAGGCCCGCCATGATGGCGATAGACAGTTTTTCCCCACGGCAGATGAGCGCCGCGTTGATGCTGTCCGGGCACTGACCCAGCAGGCTGATGCCGTGTAGCACATGTTTGAGCTGGGCGAATTCATGCTCAACAACGGCTTTCAGCTGTACCAGCGGGAAACCTGGCTGCGCATCCGCCAGCCCCTGCAGCAGTTCAGCAAAAATGCGTTCAGCGTCGCTAATGTTCGGGAGGGCATCCTGACCACCGATGGTTTTTTCAATCATCGCCACCAGATGGTTGGTGATTTTTGCCGGGGCAGAAAGCACGGTTGCAACCTGCCCCTGCCTGGCGTTGCTTTCCAGGATATCGGCAACACGCAGAAAACGTTCTGCATTTGCCACTGATGTACCGCCGAACTTCAACACTCGCATGGTTCTACCTCGTTTCCTTTAGCCGAAAAAAAAGCCCGCACTGTTTGGGTGCGGGCTTTTTTTTGTTTTTCCTGTACGCGTCAGCCCGCATCGTTACCTGTGGTAATGATGATGGTTGTTGTAATGGTGGTGATGCTGATGCGTTTCATGGATGTTGTGTACTCTGTCATTATTATCTGTCTGTGCTGTATTCTTTTAGGGTTAAAGGATTGGGCACCTTAAGTCAATGAATTTTTAATTTGATCACATTTCGGCACGCTCTCACGTCCCGCTGTTTGCAGAATTATTTTCATCCGATTCCCCCAGATGCAACCCCTACGATCAGAAGCTTAATCCATACTAAAAACATATGACAGCATTTTACTCGGCCAATTTTTTTTCAATATCATGCAACAAACGGTGCAGCATTGCCGTGTCACGTTGCTCAAGACGCCCCAAACGCTGGTGTAGCCAGTCCGCCATTTTCTGATCGTCAGCCACGCCTAGCTGCGATAAGAGATTCTCCACGCGTGCGCGCAGCGCGGCCAGCTGGTTTTCATCTGTGCCGGTGACTGGGGGCGACGCAATTTGCATTAAGGATGCTAATTGATAGCAATACACCATCACCGCCTGGCCTAGATTCAACGAGGGGTAATCCGCGGCCATCGGTGCCCCCGTCAGGACGTCCGCCAGCGCCAGCTCTTCGTTTGTTAATCCGGAATCTTCACGGCCAAACACCAGCGCAGCGTGCGTCAGCCACTGGCTTTTCTCTTCCAGCATGGGCACCAGTTCCGCAGGCGTGGCGTAATAGTGAAACTTTGCCCGGCTGCGGGCTGTGGTGGCAACGGTAAAGGAGACGTCGTGCAACGCCTCGGCGAGCGTCGCGTAAGTCGTTATATTATCGAGGATATCGCCCGAACCGTGCGCCACCCAGCGAGCCGCAGGTTCCAGGTGTGCGACGCTGTCTACGATACGTAAATCGGTAAAACCCATGGTCTTCATTGCACGCGCCGCAGCGCCTATATTTTCGGCTCTGGCGGGCGCGACCAGTACTATCGACAGATGCATTTATGCTCTCTTTTTAATCAGTTAGCGGGGGGAAACGTGATGCACTTCAACATATTACGCAGCACGAATTTACAAAATTGCAACACAAATCACCGAAATAGCGTTTCATAACAAATTAAAAACGCTAAACTATTTTGTGGCTGAACAATCAGTTAGAATGTTAACAGAACCGGCTTATCCTTATGTTTTGTAATGATAATGGTCGTGTGAATACCCTTTTATGATTGGATTCGTATCGTTTATCAATCATTCTCCGCAACTAGTTGGTTTATTGAAAAATTGTGACAAAGGCTAGCATTCCGATACGATGATTTCATCAAACTGTTAACGTGCTACAATTGAACTTGATATATGTCAACGAAGCGTAGTTTTATTGGGTGTCCGGTGTCACTTAGCCTGTTATGTTGCTGTTAAAATGGTTAGGATGACAGCCGTTTTTGACACTGTCGGGTCCAAAGGGAAAGTACCCACGACCAAGCTAATGATGTTGTTGACGTTGATGGAAAGTGCATCAAGAACGCAATTACGTACTTTAGTCACGTTAGGCCGGTCATGTTAATTTGCGACATGTATCAGGCAGGTCAGGGACTTTTGTACTTCCTGTTTCGATTTAGTTGGCAATTTAGGTAGCAAACATGCAGACCCCGCACATTCTTATCGTTGAAGACGAGTTGGTTACACGCAACACGTTAAAGAGCATTTTCGAAGCAGAAGGCTACGATGTCTTTGAAGCGACCGATGGCGCAGAGATGCATCAGATCCTTTCTGAAAATGATATCAACCTTGTCATTATGGATATCAACCTGCCGGGCAAAAACGGTCTTCTTCTGGCACGCGAGCTGCGTGAACAGGCGAACGTCGCGTTAATGTTCCTGACGGGCCGTGACAATGAAGTTGATAAAATTCTTGGCCTGGAAATCGGTGCGGATGACTACATCACCAAACCGTTCAATCCACGCGAGTTAACCATTCGTGCACGCAACCTGCTGTCCCGCACCATGAACCTGGGTACGGTCAGCGAAGAGCGCCGTAGCGTAGACAGCTACAAGTTCAACGGCTGGGAACTTGATATCAACAGCCGTTCACTGATTAGCCCGAACGGCGAGCAGTATAAACTGCCGCGCAGTGAGTTCCGCGCGATGCTGCATTTCTGCGAAAACCCGGGCAAAATTCAGTCCCGTGCAGAACTGCTGAAGAAAATGACCGGCCGCGAGCTTAAGCCTCATGACCGTACCGTAGACGTGACCATCCGTCGTATTCGTAAGCACTTCGAATCTACGCCTGATACGCCGGAAATCATCGCCACTATTCACGGCGAAGGGTATCGTTTCTGCGGTGACCTGCAGGAGTAATCCCGCACGTCAGGCATAAAAAAACGGCGCATTCGCGCCGTTTTTTTTATTTCCAAATACGCAGGGGATCGTTATCAGGTTCAACCGGGGGCTGCGGGCGCTTCGGCTGAGAAAGCGAGTACCAGTCAAAGTGACGCGTCAGATACATCACGGCGAACAGCGCCAGGGCAAGAACCGCAGAGCCGAGCAGCAATGCGCTATCCTCCGATCGCAGCAGGAACCACATCACCACGTCCAGCCCCAGCAGCGCCAGAACAAACATCCCGCTTCGCTTCAGGCTTCTCAACACGGCGTGCAGATACATCCCGTTCATTGCGGCCCCTACAAGGCTGGCGATGATCCAGGCCGGCGTAAAGCCAACGTGTTCAGACAAGGCCAACAGCACCAGATAAAAAAGCACCAATGACAGCCCGACCAGCAGGTATTGCATGGGGTGCAGTCGCAGTCCTGTTAAGGTTTCGAACACAAAGAAGGACATAAACGTCAGCGCAATCAATAAAATCGCGTACTTAACCGCACGGTCTGTCAGCTGATACTGATCCGCAGGGGTAGCAACCGTAACGCTAAAGGCCGGGATCGTTTCCCATTGCGGGGACTCTTGCCGGTCAAACCAGCCTTCCATATTGTTGGCAAACCAACTGCTCTGCCAGTTAGCCTGAAATCCAGACTCGCCGATTTGATGTTTCACCGGCAGGTAATTCCCCATAAAGCCCGGATGCGGCCAGTTACTGTTGAGCGTCATTTCGCTGTTGCGTCCCACCGGCACCACCGCAAAGCTGCCGGTACCCGCCAGATTCAGGGACATCTCCAGCGCAAACGTTTTGGCCTCCAGCGCCTTGTCGGTCAACGGAATGTGAATGCCGGACAGTGACCCATAAACGCCCGACCCGGGCTCCACGCTCACGGCTTCACCGTTGATGTCAGAGACCTTAACCGTGCCAATGCCGCGGGCATCACCCACGCCTACCGTGATAAACGGCTGCCCCAGCGTCATCGTTTCGCCCTTCAGCTGCGCCAGCTTCTCTGTGTTAAATTGCGCTTTGATTTTCAGGTCCGTATTCCAGATTTGTCCGTCATAAATGCCAATACTCCTGGATTCAACATGTTGATTACCTTCGACAAGCAGCGACTCCGGCAAGATAAAATGGATATAGCTTTGCTTGTATTCGACCTTTTTCTCGTCTTCCATCTTATAAAAGATTTCCGTGATCGGAATGGCAATCAGCGGGCCGATCAGTTTCTGCGGGCCGCTGGTGCTTTGACGAAGCGTATCTTCGACATCATTGCGGTAACTTTCACGCTCTGAAATCAGGTTACTGACCATAAACAGCGGGACTAACAGCAGCAGGATGCACCCCAACAGGGTGCTTACTTTCCAGAACAGGGGGGATTTCATCATTACGTCTCCTTTGTGATGGGAAGAGCGTAACCCGGCTATGTGGGGCCAGTTTGAAGTTATGTGAAGGGACGGTGAAGTGTCAGCGTGGCCTTAACGCCCCCCTCACTTCGGTTTTGCAGAACTATCTCACCCTGATGCAGACGCGCCACCTCCTGGACAAATGCCAATCCCAGGCCGCTGCTTTTGAGACCGTTATCTCGCGGGAGAGAGTAAAAGCGTTCAAAAATACGCGCCAGAGCGTAATCCGGGATCCCGCTTCCGCTGTCGATGACCGTGAGCTGTACCTGCTTTTGCACCTCATGCGCCGCCAGTTCAATGGAACCGCCCAGTGGCGTAAAATCGATGGCGTTATCCAGTAAATTACCCAGCGCCTGTTCAAGCAGGTCAGAATCGCCGATCGCCTGGAGCGAGGTTTCCCGAAGGCTAAGGGTAATATTTTTCGCCGCCAGCAGCGTCGAGCGCGCCTCAGCCAGCCGCGTAAACAGAACGTCGATGCTGACGCTCTCGGGAATAATCTCTACCCGATTTTCCAGACGCGCCTGCGCAAGCAATTTTTCTACCAGCGACTGCATACGCGCGTTTTGCACCAGAATATTGTCGATAAACCTGCTCGCCACGGACGGCGCCGGCTGCTCTGAGAGGATCTCTGCTGCACCGCGAATCGCAGCCAGCGGGCTTTTCAGCTCGTGGGTCAGCGCATAGACGTAATGTTCAATGTAATTTTTCCCTTCCAGACGAATACGCATGTTTTCCAGCGCCTGCGCCAGCTTGCGCAGTTCACTGCTGCCAGGATTAGGCAACGGGAGAGGCGCATCCGTCGTCACCGAGTCAGCGTAGCGCGATAAGGTGCTGATGGAACGGTTAATCCACCACGCCACGGCCAGACCAATCAGCAAAGCAATGCCGAGCAGCGCCCCGCCCGCCCACAGGATCCGACGCTCGCTGCGGTGAATCACCGGTGCCATTGCGCTGTTAGGTTTCCCGACTGAAACGACGCCGATAATCTTGCCCTGATCCACAACCGGTGCGGCAACATACATCACCGTACTCTGCGGATCGTCAGGATTGGCTTGGGTACTGCGCGCGCCATATTCGCCACGGAGCGTTAACCAGACGTCGTTCCAGCGCGAGTAATCTTTACCTACGGCAAGCCCGGCGGAATCAAACACCACCCTTCCCTGCGCGTCGGTCATATAGACGTGATACTCGTTGCGAACTTTATGGATACCGCCGATATTGGCGCGAAAGGGCCGCTGATGGAGCCGGGAGAAGGCCTGCGCCAGCCTGCCCTTCTGGGCATCTCCCGAAAGGAGA
Organism: Enterobacter sp. UNJFSC 003; assembly: GCF_036903355.1. Lineage (NCBI taxonomy): Bacteria > Pseudomonadati > Pseudomonadota > Gammaproteobacteria > Enterobacterales > Enterobacteriaceae > Enterobacter > Enterobacter sp. UNJFSC 003. Next base: position 172,464 of record NZ_JBAKHK010000004.1, on the reverse strand, counting down.
TCGTCGCGCCCGACTTCAGCCAGCAAGGTTGCCGTATCAATCAACGTGCCTTCCGTTGCCCTGCGCACGCCGGGTTTGATTTCTTGCACAAAGATTGACAGCACAAACCACGCGGCGATGGCAACGATCAGGAAGTAACCCAGCAACAGCCGCATGCCAATGCGCATTAACCGAGCCCCAGGCTATAACCCATCCCGCGATGCGTGTTGATGGGCGACAATGTATCATTCACTGCCCGCAGCTTGGCGCGAAGCGTTTTGATATGGGTGTCGACCGTACGGTCGAAGCTGTCACCGTCTTCGCCCCACACGTTGTCCATGAGCTGCTGACGGGAGAAAACACGGCCCGGCGCCTGCAGCAGCGTTTTGAGCAGCAGGAACTCGTAGCGAGTCAGCGGTAAAGGCTCGCCGCACCAGCAGATGCGCGCGGCAGGCTCGTTTAGCTCAAATTCCCCGATACGGAGAATGTCAGAAGGCGCGGCGGATTTTTGCATCCGTCGTAATATCGTCCTCACCCTGGCGCAGACTTCGCGCGGTGAGAAGGGTTTGGCGACGTAATCATCGGCCCCCATTTCCAGACCGAGCAGCTTGTCCACTTCATCGCTGCGCGCCGTCAGAAACAGCACAGGCAGTAGCGGATGCTGGGCCAAAAGCCGCCGACACAGCTCAAAGCCGCTAATATCCGGCAGGCCAACATCCAGAATCGCCAGCGCGGGAACCTGCAGCCGCGCGGCCTCAAGCACAGGTAAACCGCGCTCAAAGGCCATCACCGCGAATCCCTCTTGCTGGAGCATGTAGATAAGCGTATCCGCGATACTGATTTCATCTTCAACCAGCCAAACCACAGGTTGTTGCATGATGCGTTCCTGTATTAATGCCACGGCATAATAGGCACCGCGCTGATCGCGTTTTTAGGCGAGCCTTCAACCACTTTATCGGAATAGGCGAGATAGGCCAGGGTATTGCGTTTTGCATCATAGAAACGCACCACCTGCAGCTTTTTAAAGACCAGCGAGGTCCGTTTCTGGAATACCACGTCCCCTTGTGCTTTGCCGTTTTTGATTTTGTCACTCAGTTCAACCGGGCCAACCTGTTGACACGAAATGGCGGCATCCGAGGTATCTTCCGCTAACCCAAGTCCACCTTTAATTCCCCCGGTTTTCGCCCGGCTAACATAGCAGGTAACGTTTTTCACATCCGGGTCGTCGAACGCTTCAACAACGATTTTATGATCAGGGCCGAACATTTTGAACACGGTATCGACGGAGCCGATCTGCTCCGCCTGCGCAACACGTCCGACCATCAACAGCAACGCAGTAAAGAGTAATGTCTTGTATTTCATATTGTTACCATTCTTTAAAATTACACTGGGCGATTATTCAACACTTTAGACAAAAATGTAGCAAGATCACAGGATTAGAATATATTCGCCCAAAACACACCACAAAAAGCATTTATGAGCAAAAAAAACACTGAATGCTAAAACATCAAAAAATGCTATTATCCGCTAACCTGTTATCAGGCACCTGCTGTTTTAAGGATGAGGATAGTATATGGATCAGGCTGGAATTATTCGCGACCTGCTAACCTGGCTGGAAGGTCATCTCGACCAGCCTTTGTCACTGGATAATGTGGCGGCAAAAGCAGGCTATTCCAAGTGGCATCTGCAAAGGATGTTCAAAGATGTTACCGGTCATGCTATCGGTGCCTATATTCGCGCGCGTCGTCTTTCAAAGTCTGCAGTGGCGTTGCGTCTGACCGCGCGCCCGATTCTGGATATTGCTCTGCAGTATCGTTTCGATTCGCAGCAAACCTTTACCCGCGCCTTTAAAAAACAGTTCTCGCTGACGCCGGCGCTCTATCGCCGTTCGCCTGACTGGAGCTCGTTTGGTATGCGCCCGCCGCTGCGTCTGGGCGAGTTTGCCATGCCGAAATATGAAATGGTCACCCTACCTGAAACCCATTTGATCGGTACAACGCAAAGCTACTCGTGTTCTCTGGAGCAGATTTCCGAATTCCGTCATCAAATGCGCGTGCAGTTCTGGCGCGATTTCCTGAGCCACGCGCCGTCCATTCCACCGCTGCTTTATGGTCTGAACGAAACGCACCCTAGCCAGGAAAAAGACGACGAGCAGGAGGTGTTCTACACCACCGCGCTCACGCCAGACATGGCAAATGGCTATATTCAGGGCTCAAAGCCGGTGGTGCTGGAAGGTGGCGAATATGTCATGTTCACGTACGAAGGGCTAGGAACGGGCGTTCAGGAGTTTATCCTGACCGTTTACGGAACCTGCATGCCAATGCTGAATCTGAATCGTCGTAAGGGTAAAGACATTGAGCGTTACTATCCGGCAAGCGATGTGAAGCCGGAAGAACGCCCAATCGATCTGCGTATGGAATTCTTGATTCCGGTACGTCGTTAACGCTGCAGTTCGTCCAGCGCAGGGGCATCAAGATGCGAAATGTCCCCTGCCATCTCCACAACCCAGCCCGACGCCAGCCACGCGCTTTCCTGGTAATCGATACGGGAAATCGAACAGTTGCGCAGGCGCAGGCGGCGTTCAGCATACGCTGGCAGCCCCAAAATAGTGCTCACCAGACATCCCAGCGCAATACCGTGGCTGACGAGCAGTGGACGACTCCCTGCTGGCAGCTTAAGGCATTCCGCCAGCGCAGCGTGCATGCGAACGCTCAGCTCCTGCATGGATTCACCTTCCGGAATACGGCCATCTTCCGTGCCGTTAACCAGCGTGCGACGCCAGCCTTCTTCTGTTTCCGTTAACGTGTCGATATGGCGCTTTTCCAGCACGCCCATATCCAGCTCACGCAGGCGTGGCTCAAGCATGACATCACAGCCGCAGGCATCAGCAATAATGCGCGCCGTCTGCTGTGTGCGACCGAGATCGCTGGTGATAACGTGCGTAATGCCCAACGTTCTGGCGCGTTCTGCCACCTGCCACGCTTGCTGCACACCCTTCTCGGTGAGAGGACTGTCTGACTGGCCTTGAATACGTCGCTCGGCGTTCCACTGCGTCTCACCGTGGCGAACAAGGTATACCTGTAACATGCTTTTTTTCCGTTATACTGCGATGAATTTTTTGAATCGAGCTTAATTATGCACCATGTTGTCTCTGCTACCACCAATCCTGCCAAAATTCAGGCAATTCTAAGGGCATTTGAAGAGATCTTCGGCGAAGGATCCTGCCATATTGATGCCGTCGGCGTCGAGAGCGGCGTTCCTGAACAGCCGTTTGGAAGCGATGAAACGCGCGCTGGCGCACGAAATCGCGTAGAGAATGCGAAGGCTGCCGCGCCGGACGCTGACTTCTGGGTCGCGATTGAAGCGGGCATCGACGAAGGGGCCACCTTTAGCTGGGTGGTGATCGAAAGTCGTGAACAACGAGGCGAAGCCCGCTCAGCCACTCTGCCGCTGCCGGATGTTATTTTGGAGAAAGTCAGCGCGGGTGAAGCGCTGGGGCCGGTGATGTCGCAGTACACCGGCATTGATGAGATTGGCCGTAAAGACGGGGCTATTGGCGTCTTTACCGCCGGCGCACTGACGCGCTCAAGCGTTTACCACCAGGCGGTGATCCTCGCGTTAAGCCCGTTCCATAACGCCATTTACCGTTGAACGCCCAATAACACAGACTCCAGCCACTGGCGCAGCTCGACGGGTGCGGATTTCAGGCTGTTTGAGCCGCGGGTAATCGTTGCGATGCCCGCGCCCAGCTCGTTTTTCAGCTCGCGCTGGCTCATCTCGCCGCGCAGCAGTTCTTCAATAATGCGCACGCGCGTGCCCAGCGCTTCGCGCTCGTCGGGCGTGAGCATCAGCTGCAGCAAGGGTAGATGCAAATCCTGATCGTAAGACTGGCGGAGCAACTCCACAAAACGAAGCCACTCCTGATTGCGTTGTTCGGCCATTGCCGAGGAATACGGGGAATGCTGGGTCATGTTATGCTGCCTCTTGTACTCATTAGCGAGTACAGCATAACACAACCCACGCCGATCAGTAACGTCTCTGCCACTCGGCATCGCTCATCAGGGTATCTTTCTCCCCCATGAAGTAGCGATAGTACGCATCATACGCCAGCACGTTCTTCACGTATCCACGCGTTTCGGAGAATGGAATGCTCTCCACAAACGCCACGGCGTCGATGCGTCCGGCGCTGTTCCCGAGCCAGGTGCGCACGCGCCCAGGTCCCGCATTGTAGGCCGCCGACGCAAAAATACGGTTATTGCCGAACTGCTGATAGACATACTGCAGGTAGCTGGTACCGATGTTGATGTTGGTATCGGGATCCAGGAGCTGCGACGGGCTGCTGTAGCCAGGAATAGTAAACATCTTCACCGTGTGCGTCGCGGTTCCCGGCATAATCTGCATCAGGCCGCTGGCGCCGACCGGGGAACGCACTTTCGGGTTCCATGCGCTCTCCTGGCGAGCAATCGCCATGGCGTAGCTTTGCGGGATATCTTTGCCGCTGGTATAGCGCTCGAACAGATCGTTGTAAGCCAGCGGGAATCGCTCTTCAAGATGATCCCAAAGCTTACCGGCGATCGTTGCCTGCACGCTCAGATCCCACCAGTGGTTATCAAACGCATAGCGGGCAAGCTGGGCTTTCTCGTCGGTTGTGCGGCTGGTCACCAGGTTGGCCCATTCGCTGCGGGCGGTATTGTCCATATTCCAGTACATCAGCTCGCGAACGCGCGCCATCTCTGGCCCCTGGATCAGCGTTGGGTTGGCGTTCGCAGGCGCTTTGTCGATCTTAAGGGTATATTCTTCGCCCAGACGCTGCGCGGCGGCCATGGGGTAAAACCCGCGCTGCTGCATCAGTGCGTGAAGGATCGCTTTGGCTTCGTCCTCACGACCGCGCTCCAGCAGCAAGTCGGCCTGCCAGTAACGCCATTCATCTTTCTCTTTGGCATCCATGGGCAGACGCGCAAGCCAGGTATTGAGTCCACGGCGATCGCCGGTGCCCAGCGCCATGCGCACGCGACGCTCCACAAGGGACGTGGAGTTTGAGCGCATAATCGCGTCATCACGCCAGCGGGCCTGTTCGTCGGTCACATCCGTTCCCATCAGTCGCCACGCCACGGTATCGCGCAGTTCCTGGGTTTGGTCTTCATTGAGCTGCTGCGCTTGCACCAGCTGTGGGATCATCAGCCGCGCGTTTTCCACGTCATCACGCGCCACGCTGGTAAACGCCACCGCCGCCATCTGACGGGTAAAATCGGTTGCGCCGGTACTACGAGCAAAAGTCAGCACCGAATTAGGATCGTTTGCCAACCCAATCACGGCTGTGGAGATGGTTTGATAATCCGACGGCATCTGTCCTGCCAACGTGGTGACCAGACGCGTGTTCCCGGCCTTCATTGCCAAACGAATACGCTCCAGATAGGCCAGCGGATCCTGCTTGCCAGAAGCGCGCCATGCGCCAAAGAGTGAATCGCAGGCATTTGGCTGGCTTTTGCCGGTAAGCCACAGATCTTTCGCACCTGCCCAGGCCTCATCCTGCTGGCCGGTAGCCCATTTGGCATAGTAGTAGTTACATTGCGCCTCGGTGGTGCCCGGTTTTTCGGGGCTGAAGGCCAACAGCCCACGCCAGTCCTCGCGACGCGCCAGCTCGTTCACAAAGCGAGACTGCAGATTACGGGCGGGCGGCAGGGTCGGGTTCGCCTGAATAAAGTTGTTAACAGTGACCGTTGGTTGATTCATGAGATCGTCAGTAATCTGGCGATACTCGAGATACGGATACAGCGGATAGTCTTTCAGCGTCGGCATCAGCGACTGGACGGTATCCATCTGCTTGTTGTCCCACGCCTGTTTAATTTGGGCGTAGCGGTTACGTTGTTCGTCCAGTGAATCGGCATGCACCGCCTGGCTTACCGCCATTACGCATACGCTGGCAGCCAGCAGACGCCAGACCACCCGTTTGGCTTTTTCCACAAGCTCTTCCTCATTGTTTTTTCATCAATTGCAGCGTCTTGCCACATAAAAGTCTCATCAACTTATGCTAACCAGGCATCCTGCAACGCGCCACGTCATGGACACTTTTTTACCTTTCTTGCGCGTTTTAACACTCCCGACGTTCCTGGCTGGGATTAGGGCGTGAAAAAGGCTACACTTCGAGGCTGAATTCCAAACTCATCACGATAAAAGAGGCGAAGTCCAACGTGGCTCAATTCGTTTATACCATGCATCGTGTCGGCAAAGTGGTTCCGCCGAAACGTCATATTCTTAAAAATATCTCGCTGAGCTTCTTCCCGGGCGCAAAAATCGGTGTTCTGGGTCTCAACGGTGCCGGTAAGTCCACCCTGCTGCGCATCATGGCCGGCATCGATACAGACATCGAAGGTGAAGCCCGTCCGCAGCCTGGCACCAAGATCGGCTACCTGCCGCAGGAACCTCAGCTGAACCCTGAACACACCGTGCGCGAATCCGTTGAAGAAGCGGTTTCCGAAGTGGTTAACGCGCTGAAAGGTCTGGATGAAGTGTATGCCAAATACGCCGAGCCGGATGCGGACTTCGACAAACTGGCTGCACAGCAGGGTAAGTTTGAAGAGATTATTCAGGCACATGACGGTCATAACCTGAACGTGCAGCTGGAGCGCGCGGCGGATGCCCTGCGTCTACCAGACTGGGATGCAAAAATTGAGAAGCTCTCCGGTGGTGAACGCCGCCGCGTGGCGCTGTGCCGCCTGCTGCTGGAAAAACCAGACATGCTGCTGCTTGATGAACCGACTAACCACCTGGACGCAGAATCTGTGGCCTGGCTGGAGCGCTTCCTGCATGATTTCGAAGGTACCGTTGTGGCAATCACCCACGACCGTTACTTCCTCGATAACGTTGCGGGCTGGATCCTGGAGCTGGACCGCGGTGAAGGTATTCCGTGGGAAGGTAACTACTCCTCCTGGCTGGAGCAAAAAGATCAGCGCCTGGCACAGGAAGCGTCTCAGGAAGCGGCGCGCCGTAAATCCATCGAGAAAGAGCTGGAGTGGGTTCGTCAGGGCGCTAAAGGCCGTCAGTCTAAGGGTAAAGCCCGTCTGGCACGCTTCGAAGAGCTGAACAACACTGAATACCAGAAACGTAACGAAACCAACGAACTGTTTATTCCACCAGGAGCACGTCTGGGGGATAAAGTGGTTGAAGTCAGCAACCTGCGTAAGTCTTACGGCGATCGCCTGCTGATTGACGATCTGAGCTTCTCCGTACCGAAAGGCGCTATCGTCGGGATCATCGGTCCTAACGGTGCGGGTAAATCCACGCTGTTCCGCATGATGTCCGGTCAGGAACAGCCTGACAGCGGCTCGATCACCCTGGGTGATACCGTCAAGCTGGCCTCCGTTGACCAGTTCCGTGACGCGATGGATAACAGCAAAACCGTGTGGGAAGAAGTGTCCGGCGGGCTGGATATCATGCGTATCGGCAACACCGAAATGCCAAGCCGCGCTTATGTTGGCCGCTTTAACTTCAAAGGCACCGACCAGGGCAAACGCGTCGGCGAACTGTCCGGCGGTGAGCGTGGTCGTCTGCATCTGGCGAAACTGCTGCAGGTTGGCGGTAACGTTCTGCTGCTCGATGAACCCACAAACGACCTGGACATCGAAACCCTGCGCGCGCTGGAAAACGCCCTGCTGGAGTTCCCGGGCTGTGCCATGGTTATCTCGCACGACCGTTGGTTCCTTGACCGTATTGCGACCCACATTCTGGATTACCAGGATGAAGGCAAGGTGGAGTTCTTCGAAGGTAACTTCACCGAATACGAAGAGTACAAGAAACGCACGCTGGGCGCTGACGCGCTGGAGCCGAAGCGTATTAAGTACAAGCGTATTTCGAAATAAAAGCACAACGGCAACTTCGGTTGCCGTTTTTTATGTTTAGCTCACTGCCTCACGTAAAACCGCTTCACCTCATCAAACTGCATCGCAAATTCGATATAGCTCATCAGCGCAGGTGAATTCAGCTTGCGGCTCGGGTAAGCCAGCCACAAATCGTTACCTTCGACGTTCCACGCCGGCAGCACCTGAACCAGCGCTCCCTTTTCTATGTTATCTTCCAGCAGAAAAGCAGGCAGCAAGGTGATCCCCGCGCCCGCAATCGCGCATTCGCGGGCATAGACCAGGTTATCCGTCAAATGCGCGTTATCCGGCAAATAGCGATAATCTTCGCTCTCGCTTTGCAGTAACCATTCTGACCAGGCCTTGTGGGTAATACACCGGTGCTCCACCAGCTGGCGGGGATGATTCAGCGGCTCCTTGCGCGCCAAATAATTCGGCGAGGCCAGCATGTAGCGTGGGCAATGGCCAATCATGCGGCCGATCAGAGACGAGTCCTGCGGCTGACCGGTACGCAGCGCCACGTCAAAGCCAGACTCGACGAGATCGAGTACGTCGTCAGAAATAGAGACATCAAGAGACACCTCAGGATAGCGGAGCTGAAATTGTGCATTCAGATGCGCCAACAGCGTTGCGCCGATGCCTGCCGGGCAGGTAATACGCAGCCGTCCGCTGGGGTTTTCACGCAGTCGCTGAATGGCATACTCCGCCCTCTCGCTGGCCGCCAGCATCTCCCGACAGTGCACAAGGTAGTGCTCGCCCGCGAACGTCAGATTCAGCCTGCGCGTGGTGCGGTTCAGCAAGCGGATCCCCACCTGCTGTTCAAGCTGGCTGATACGCTGGCTGACGCTGGATTTCGGCAGTTCCGCTTTCTGTGCCGCCGCGGTAAAGCTGCCCATCTCTGCCACCAGCGCAAACAGCGCCATATCCTGCAGCTGTTTAAACATGATTGTTCATCCTGTACGAACGCTGAGTTCTTGATTGTCCATCTTATCATGCCACTGACGACTTAATAGACTAGCCTTAACAAAACGCATTCTATTGAGGAGCTCACCATGTCAGTTAAAGCGATTGCCGTTAACCCTGCGAACCCTTCTGCTTTTATTGAAATCACCCCACCGATGCCGCAGCCTGGCGAATACGATGTGCTGGTCGAAGTGAAGGCTATCTCCATCAACCCGGTTGATACCAAAGTGCACGCGGGTATTGCTAAAAACGGGCTGAAAGAGCCTCGCATTCTCGGCTGGGATGCCAGCGGTATCGTCAACGCCGTTGGGGCACGCGTAACCGGATTCAAACCCGGCGATGAAGTATGGTACGCGGGCGACATCACACGCCCGGGGAGCAATACGACCCACCAGCTGATTGATGCACGCATTGTCGGGCGCAAACCTACCAGCCTCGGCTGGGCGGCTGCCGCTGCGCTGCCGTTGACCGCACTCACCGCGTGGGAAGGTCTGTTTGAACGGCTGAACATCCAGGATGCCGGATCGGATAAAACGCTGCTGATCGTCGGCGGTGCGGGCGGTGTAGGATCGCTGGCGATCCCGTTTGCCAGGCACAAGAGTAAGGTGACGGTGATCGCGACTGCCTCCCGGGAAGACTCCGCCCAGTGGTGTCGCGATCGCGGTGCGGATCGTGTCGTGAACTACCGCGATCTGAAAAGTGAACTGGCGAAACAGGGCATCACTTTTGTGGACTATATTTTCATCCTCAACGATACCGACGGCCATTGGGATGCGGTCAGCGAACTGATTGCGCCGCAGGGGCATATTTGCTCTATCGTTGAAAACGAACGTCCATTGAATCAGGATAAGCTGAAATCAAAATCTGCCGCACTGCACTGGGAATTTATGTACACCCGCAGCATGTACCAGACCGCCGATATGGCGCGTCAGGGCGAGATCCTCAATGAGGTGGCGAAGCTGGTAGATAATGGCGTGGTGGAAAGTTCGCTGAGTGAAACACTTCACGGGCTGAGCGTGGAAAGCATTACTGAGGCGCACCGTAAAGTGCTGGAGGGGCATATGCGCGGGAAAGTGGTGGTTGAGTATTGAGTGGTCTGATTCCCTCACCCTAACCCTCTCCCAAAGGGAGAGGGAGGTTAAAGCTTACCTCTGCTCCCCCATCATCTCCTTCACCAGCTCGACGCAGCGCAGGAAACGGGAGTCGTAGTCCGACTCTTCGACATGCACAAACTCAACGTTGTTCTCGTTCAGCATCTCCACCAGCATGGACTGGAACTCTTTTCTGTCTACCGAGCTGCCAAGGCTGCGCATGCCGTCTGCTACCCACGGGGTGTTGTTCTCCAGCAGGATCACCAGGTCAAAGCGGTATTCATCAATCAGCGCCTGAACAAACGGGTGCTCGCGCCCTTCATACTTTTTACAGAACGCCTGAGTGGTCACGAAGTCCGTATCGATAAATGCCACTTTATTGGCATATTTGACAGCAAAATCAATGTACTGGGCATGGCCGAGGGCAATTTTGTCGTAGTCGGAATACTGCAGCGCCATCTCGTCACCGCCAAGATGAGAGAACACATAGTCGCGCCCATATTCCCACGCACTGGTGGTGTTAAAGATATTCGCCAGCTTGTTGACCAGCGTTGATTTACCGCTTGATTCCCCGCCCAGAATGGCCACCGTACGAACAAAGAACGGCTTCACTTCGGTCGGGATGTAATCCCAATAGCGAGACGGGTTTTCGCGGATTTGCGCCCCGCTGATGTTCATAAAGGTACGTTTAGGATCGATAAGCACCGTCTCGATACCCAGATGCTCGCGGAACTGCGGCGCATCGGACTCTTCAGAGGTGTAGATCCAGTTCGGGGCAATCCCCTTCTCTTCCATAAACGTTTTAATACCGTTGCTCCACACGTCCCAGCCGTGCGGATACGGCTCCATGCCCTCTTCGTTAAAGGCATGAATACGGATATTTTTCTGATATTTGAAGGTTTGAAGCAGCCAGCGCAAGCGGTCCGACACCGTCGGCTGCTGCGACATGGCGCTGTCTTCAAAAAGCTGACGGTCACGGGTTTCATCATAACCCATGATGATGTGTAGCTCATCGACCTGACTACAGGCGCGCTGGATCAGATAGATATGCCCGGTGTGCAGCGGGTAGAACTTACCAAACACCACGCCGATGTTCTTTTGCATACGCGGGAATTCAAGCCCCAGAAAGCGATGTAGCGCTTCCAGTTTTTGCGCGCTGGGGCTTTTGATTTTGGCATTCAGCAGCTGGCTCAGGTAGCCTTTGGTCATGCCGCTGGCATCCGCCACCTGCTGTAACGTGCAGCCTTTCTGACGGATTGCGGTCTTGATGTAGTCAAATGATGACATAAATTACGGTGCCTCCTGCAAAAATCGAATACGTGTAATTATAAGTCGTCAAAGACATTTAACGCATCTGCGAGTTTCTTAACGCCAAAAATCTGCATCCCTTCCGGAATTTTTTTCGGCACGTTCGCCGCCGGCACTATCGCCCTACGAAAGCCGTGTTTAGCCGCTTCGGAGATACGCTCTTGCCCGCTGGGGACCGGTCGAATCTCCCCGGCGAGGCCGACTTCGCCAAACACCACCAGATCCTGCGGTAACGGCCTGTCGCGCAGGCTGGACACCATCGCCAGCAGCAGCGCCAGATCGGCACTGGTTTCCGAGACCTTCACGCCGCCAACCACGTTGACGAAGACGTCTTGATCCGCCATCTGCAGGCCACCATGACGGTGCAATACCGCCAGCAAAATCGCCAGACGGTTCTGTTCCAGCCCCACCGCCACGCGCCGAGGGTTACCCATCATCGAGTGATCCACCAGCGCCTGAATTTCGACAAGCAGCGGGCGCGTACCTTCCCACAGCACCATCACCGAGCTGCCGGAAGTGACTTCATCACCCCGACTGAGGAAGATGGCCGACGGGTTGTTGACTTCACGCAGCCCTTGCTCGGTCATAGCAAACACGCCGAGCTCGTTCACCGCGCCAAAGCGGTTTTTATGGCTGCGTAAGGTACGGAAGCGGGAGTCTGCATCGCCGTCGAGCATCACCGAACAGTCGATACAGTGTTCGAGCACTTTCGGCCCGGCCAGCGAGCCGTCTTTGGTGACGTGACCCACCATTACAATCGCCACGCCGCGCGTTTTAGCAAAGCGTGTCAGATAGGCCGCCGTTTCACGCACCTGGGCCACGCTCCCCGGCGAGGACTGAATGTCTGCCATATGCATCACCTGAATGGAGTCGATCACCATCAGCTTCGGCTGCTCTTCTTCGGCAATCATGCAGATCTGCTCAATGCTGGTTTCCGACAACATATTCAGGTTGCCGGTTGGCAGACCCAGGCGGTGCGCACGCATCGCCACCTGTTGCAGAGACTCTTCACCCGTGACGTACAGGGTTTTCATCTGTTCAGCGAGCTTGCAGAGCGTTTGCAGCAGCAGGGTCGATTTACCTGCCCCCGGGTTACCGCCAATAAGAATGGCGCTCCCCGGCACTACGCCGCCGCCGAGCACGCGGTCAAACTCTTTGAATCCGGTAGAAAAACGCGGCAGTTCTTCAAGGCTGATGTCCGAGAGTTTCTGCACTTTCGACACACCCGCGTTGCCCGCGTAGCCGCTTAGGCGTTCATTTCGGGCCACGCTCGGCGAAGCCGCCACGCCACGCACTTCGGTGATGGTGTTCCAGGCATGGCAGGCGCTGCACTGCCCCTGCCAGCGCGGATAATCCGCACCACATTCATTACAGACAAATGCGCGTTTTGGAGCTTTCGCCACGGTTTACCTCGTTATTTCTGATTAACGCTGCCAGAGAGAATGCAGAACACCCCCATCAGGTCAGCATGACGGATTGTGACGTCCGTCTTTTCGTTCACTTTTGGCTTAGCATGATAGGCAATGCCAAGACCGGCAACTTTGATCATCGGCAGATCGTTAGCACCGTCGCCGATGGCCACGGTCTGCGCGACCGGAATGTCATACTTCTCCGCAAGACGGGTCAGCGTGTTGGCTTTGTACTGCGCGTCCACGATATCGCCAATCACCTGGCCGGTGAGTTTGCCGTCCATAATCTCCAGCTCGTTCGCCACCACGGTGGTCAGACGCAGCTTGTCACGCAGGTAATCGGCGAAGAAGGTGAACCCGCCAGAGGCGATAGCCACTTTCCAGCCCAGCGTCTCCAGCTTTAATACCAGCTGAGTCAGGCCGGGCATCAGCGGTAGCTCATCGCGCACCTGACGCAGAATATTGGCATCGGCCCCTTTCAGGGTCGCCACACGCTGCCGCAGGCTGGCGGTGAAATCCAGCTCGCCGCGCATCGCACGTTCGGTGACGTCGGCCACCAGTTCGCCGCTTCCCGCCAGTTTGGCGATCTCGTCAATACATTCGATCTGGATCGCGGTGGAGTCCATGTCCATCACCAGCAGCCCTGGGGTTTTCAGGTGAGGAATTTTGCCGAGCGGAGCAACGTCCAGCCCGGCCTCGTGCGCCAGACGCGTCGCGCGCTGCGTCAGAGAACCGGCCAGGCGAATGACCTGGTAATCTTCCACACACCAGGCGGCAACAATGACCATCGCCGCACCCAGTTTAGCCTGATATTGCGTAAGGCGTTGCTTATCCAGGCCGCGTCCGTACAGCAGCCAGCCGCTACGGCCAGCGTGGTAATCCAGAGGCATCACCTCATCGCCACTTAAAGAGAGCGGCAATCCTGGCCATAAAGAGACATCCGTTGGCAGGTCGCACCAGGTAATGTTCGGCATTGAAGCTCCTGTAATTTCGTTCGCGCCGGAAGGTTCCAGAGGGAAAATAACGCATGAGGCTACCCTGTAACCATCACTTCTGGCAACATTAAGCCGTAAATTTTCAGCAGGTGGAATATGGCTCGCGCAAAACTGAAATTCCGGCTTCACCGTGCAGTGATTGTTCTTTTCTGTCTCGCATTATTAGTGGTGCTGATGCAGGGGGCATCGTGGTTCAGCCAGAATCATCAACGGCAACGCAACCCACAATTTGAAGAGCTGGCCCGCACGCTGGCGCGCCAGGTCACGCTTAACGTCGCCCCGTCCATGCGCACCGAAACGCCTGACGATAAGCGCATAGGCCAGGTGTTGCGCCAGTTAACCGAGAACAGCCGTATTCTGGACGCCGGCGTTTACGACGAACAGGGTGACCTGATTGCCCGCGCAGGCGAGCACGTCGACGTACGCGACAGGCTGGCGCTGGACGGCAAAAAAGCCGGGGGCTACTTCAACCAGCAGATCGTCGAGCCTATTCAGGGAAAGAATGGTCCACTGGGGTATCTGCGCCTGACGCTCGATACCCACACCCTGCCAACCGAAGCCAAACAGGTAGATAACACCACCAATATTCTACGCCTGATGCTGTTGCTTTCACTGGCCATCGGCGTTGTTCTGGCGCGCACATTGCTTCAGGGCAAGCGAACCCGCTGGCAGCAGTCACCGTTCCTGCTCACTGCCAGCAAATCGGTGCCTGAAGACGAAGAGAGCGAGAAGAAAGAATAGTGATAAAGTAGGCGAATGATTCGGAAAAGGAACTCTGCCATGACGACGTTACGCCTGCTTATCTCTGACTCTTATGACCCCTGGTTTAATCTCGCGGTAGAAGAGTGCATCTTCCGCCAGATGCCTGCCACCCAGCGCGTTCTGTTTCTCTGGCGCAATGCCGATACGGTGGTCATTGGCCGCGCGCAGAACCCCTGGAAAGAGTGCAACACGCGGCGAATGGAAGAGGACAACGTCCGGCTTGCGCGCCGCAGCAGCGGCGGCGGCGCGGTGTTTCACGATCTCGGTAATACCTGCTTCACCTTTATGGCAGGCAAACCGGAATACGACAAAACCATCTCCACGTCGATTGTGCTTAACGCGCTGAATTCTCTAGGCGTAGCAGCGGAAGCCTCCGGGCGAAACGACCTGGTGGTGAAAACCACCGAGGGCGATCGGAAAGTCTCTGGATCGGCCTACCGAGAAACGCTCGATCGTGGATTCCACCACGGCACGCTCCTGCTGAATGCCGATCTTAGCCGACTGGCAAACTACCTGAATCCGGATAAGAAAAAGCTGCAGGCTAAGGGGATCACCTCGGTACGAGGCCGCGTGGCGAACCTGGTTGAACTGCTGCCGGGGATCACCCACGAACAGATATGCGATGCGGTCCGTGAAGCATTTTTTGCCCATTACGGCGAGCGCGTTGAGGCGGAGGTGATCTCGCCAGATAAAACGCCGGATCTGCCTAATTTTGCCGAAACCTTTGCCCGTCAAAGCAGTTGGGAATGGAATTTCGGTCAGGCTCCTGCGTTTTCCCATCTGCTTGATGAGCGTTTTACCTGGGGCGGCGTGGAGCTGCACTTTGACGTCGAAAAAGGTCATATCACCCGCACGCAGGTCTTTACCGACAGCCTTAATCCGGCCCCGTTAGAGGCGCTGGCGTCACGCTTGCAGGGTTGTTTGTATCGGGCGGATAGGCTGCAACAGGCGTGTGATGCGCTGATCGACGATTTCCCTGAGCAGGAAAAGGCATTGCGAGAATTGTCGGCGTGGATTGCGCGGGCAGTGCGCTAGGTGTGGTCTGGTGCCCTCACCCCCGCCCTCTCCCAACGGGAGAGGGCGGGAAGAGAAATATTTACTCTTTATCGCCCAGCAGAACGGATTCCAGCGCGATTTTGATCATGTCGTTGAAGGTGGTCTGACGCTCGGCAGCGGTGGTCTGCTCGTGCGTACGGATGTGGTCAGACACGGTGCAGATGGTCAGCGCTTTCGCACCAAACTCAGCCGCGACGCCGTAGATACCTGCCGCTTCCATTTCCACGCCCAGAATGCCGTATTTTTCCATCACGTCGAACATCTCGCCGCCGTCTGGTGCATAGAAAAGGTCCGCAGAGAAGATGTTACCTACGCGCGCCTCAACGCCCAGCGCTTTTGCCGCATCAACCGCGTCACGCACCATACCGAAGTCTGCAATTGCCGCGAAGTCATGGTCTTTGAAACGCATACGGTTTACTTTGGAATCGGTGCAGGCACCCATACCAATCACGATGTCGCGCAGCTTAACGTCCATGCGTACGGCACCACATGAGCCAACGCGGATGATTTTCTTCACGCCGAAGTCGGTGATCAGCTCTTTGGTGTAGATGGAGCAGGATGGGATACCCATACCGTGACCCATTACAGAGATTTTGCGGCCTTTATAGGTACCGGTGAAGCCCAGCATGCCGCGAACGTTGTTCACTTCACGCACGTCTTCGAGGAAGGTTTCTGCAATGTGCTTCGCACGCAGCGGGTCGCCAGGCATCAATACGACGTCAGCGAAATCACCCATTTCTGCATTAATGTGAGGAGTTGCCATCTTCAGTTCCTTTTACATTGTTGTTTTTGCCGGGTGGCGGCTACGCCTTACCCGGACTACAAAACCGTAGGCCCGGTAAGCAAAGCGCCACCGGGCAATAACCTCAGAACATAGCCTTGCCATATTCCATGTCAGACGTACCAAAATATTTCGCGATGGTCTGGCCGATGTCCGCGAAGGTTTCACGGTGACCGAGCGAACCCGGCTTCACTTTCGGGCCATAGACCAGCACCGGGATGTGCTCACGGGTGTGATCGGTACCGGTCCAGGTTGGGTCACAGCCGTGGTCAGCGGTCAGGATCAGAATGTCATCTTCACCCACCAGCTCCATCAGCTCGGGCAGACGGCGGTCGAACAGCTCCAGACCAGCAGCATAGCCCGCGACGTCGCGACGGTGGCCCCAGGAGGAGTCGAAATCCACGAAGTTGGTAAAGACGATAGTCTTGTCACCCGCGTCTTTCATCTCTTTGATAGTGGCATCAAACAGCGCATCCAGGCCAGTGGCCTTCACTTTTTTAGTGATGCCGCAGTTGGCGTAGATGTCCGCAATTTTACCCACGGAAACCACGTGACCGTCTTTCTCTTCAACCAGTTTCTGCAGCACGGTAGGTGCCGGTGGCTCAACGGCCAGGTCGTGACGATTACCGGTACGCTGGAAGTTGCCCGCCTTGTCACCGATAAACGGACGCGCGATAACGCGGCCAATGTTGTAGCCGCCTTCGGTCAGCTCTTCACGGGCGATTTCGCACAGCTCGTAAAGCTTATCGAGGCCGTAGGTTTCTTCGTGGCAGGCAATCTGGAATACGGAGTCAGCGGAGGTGTAGAAAATCGGCTTGCCGGTTTTCATGTGCTCTTCACCCAGCTCGTCCAGGATCACGGTACCCGAAGAGTGGCAGTTACCGAGGTAGCCCGGCAGATTGGCACGCTTAACCAGCTTATCCAGCAGCTCCTGAGGGAAGCTGTTCTGGTGATCGGAGAAATATCCCCAGTCGAACAGAACCGGGACACCGGCGATTTCCCAGTGACCGGACGGCGTATCTTTCCCGGAAGAGAGCTCGTGTGCCCAACCGTACGCGCCCACGACTTCAGCGTCGCCGTCCATGCCGGCGGCAATTTTACCGGTAGAACCTTCGTGCGCTTTCACCAGGCCCAGACGGGTCAGATTTGGCAGAGTAAGAGGGCCTTTACGACCGTTGTCCGCTTCACCTTTAACACAGGCTTCAGCGATGTGACCCATGGTATCGGAACCCACGTCACCAAAACGTTCTGCATCTTCGGTTGCGCCGATGCCGAATGAGTCCAGCACCATAATAAATGCACGTTTCATAATTGTTCTCCGTACTTAGTGCTTCATAAAAATGCGATCAGATCAGTATACCGCTATTCAGTGATACGACGATAGACAGTTGGCGTGCTTTCTGGTGCTTTATCGCCAAGCGTAATGGCCGCTTTCACTGCCTTCGCCGCATCCTGCCAGCTGGCTTCGTCTTTGGCGTGGATCACCGCCAGCGGACGTTGACCGTCAACGCTGTCGCCCAGACGGGCCATATCGGTAAAGCCGACGCTGTAATCAATGGTGTCCGATGCCTGACGACGACCGCCGCCCATCGAGACCACCGCCATGCCAAGTGCGCGAGTGTCCATTGCCGAGACAAACCCTTCGGTGTCGGCATACACCGCCTTGCTGAGCATCGCGGTCGGCAGGTATTTCGCGTAATTTTCGACGAAATCGGTCGGCCCTTTCTGGGCGGCAACCATGCGGCCGAAGATCTCTGCCGCTTTGCCGTTGTCGAGCACGGCCTGCAATTTCGCACGCGCTTCGGCGTCGTCTTTGGCGAGGTTTCCGGAGATCAGCATCTCAACGCACAGCGCCATGGTCACGTCGAACAGGCGCGGGTTACGGTATTCACCGGTGAGGAATTGTACGGCTTCACGCACTTCGACGGCGTTACCGGCGCTGGATGCCAGCACTTGGTTCATGTCGGTCAGCAGCGCGGTGGTGCGCACGCCTGCGCCGTTGGAGACGCCAACGATCGCTTCGGCCAGCGCAGCAGAAAGTTCATAAGTTGGCATAAAAGCGCCGCTGCCCACTTTCACGTCCATGACCAGCGCATCCAGACCTTCGGCCAGCTTTTTGGCGAGGATCGAGGCGGTGATCAGCGGGATGGAGTCAACGGTCGCGGTAATATCGCGCGTCGCATAGAAACGCTTGTCTGCCGGCGCAAGAGAGCTGGTCTGGCCGATAATCGCCACACCAACGTCTTTAATAATGTCGCGGAAGCGGTTGTCATCCGGGAAGATATCGAAGCCCTGAATGGCTTCCAGTTTGTCGAGCGTACCGCCGGTGTGCCCCAGGCCGCGCCCGGAGATCATGGGAACGTAACCGCCGCAGGCCGCCACCATCGGGCCAAGCATCAGAGAGGTAACATCGCCCACGCCGCCGGTGGAATGTTTGTCCACAATCGGGCCGTTAAGGTTGAGGCTCTTCCAGTCCAGAACAGTTCCTGAATCTCGCATCGCCATGGTCAGCGACACGCGCTCAGGCATCGACATATCGTGGAAGAAAATGGTCATCGCCAGAGCGGCAATCTGCCCTTCTGAAACGGTATTATCACGAATGCCATTGATAAAGAAGCGGATCTCTTCGTCGCTTAATGCATGACCATCACGTTTTTTACGAATAATTTCTTGTGCGAGAAACACGGTAACCTCCCGAAAATAGGCCGGGATCGCGACGCGTCACCCGGCAATGTAAACCTTAGTAGCTGCTTGCGCTCTTACCGTCACCATGACCCAGCGCTTTCAGCAGGCTTGCCAGCAGGCTGGATGCGCCGAAGCGGTAGTGACGGGAATCCGCCCAGTCAGCGCCGAACAGTTCGTCGGCAATCGCCAGGAACTGCTGCGCGTCTTCAGCAGTACGTACGCCGCCCGCAGGTTTGAAACCAACCGTTTTGGACACGCCCATATCGCGGATCACTTCCATCATAATGCGCGCGCTTTCCGGGGTAGCGTTCACCGGCACTTTACCGGTAGAGGTTTTGATGAAATCTGCGCCAGCTTTGATAGCGATTTCAGACGCTTTACGAATAAGCGCTTCTTCTTTCAGCTCACCGGTTTCAATGATCACTTTCAGCAGCACGTTTGCCGCAGCACAGGCGTCTTTACAGGCTTTTACCAGGTCAAAACCCACCTGCTCATTGCCGGCGATCAGCGCGCGGTACGGGAATACCACGTCAACTTCGTCTGCACCGTAAGCAATTGCCGCGCGGGTTTCTGCCAGCGCAATGTCAATATCGTCGTTGCCGTGCGGGAAGTTAGTCACGGTTGCAATACGCACGTCTGGCGTGCCCTGCGCGTTCAGCGTCTTACGCGCAATCGGGATGAAACGCGGATAGATACAGATGGCTGCAGTGTTACCCACTGGCGTTTTGGCCTGATGGCAGAGCGCGATGACTTTCTCATTGGTGTCGTCATCGTTCAGGGTGGTCAGGTCCATCAGTTTCAACGCGCGCAGGCTGCTTGCAGTTAAATCGGTCATAACATTCTCCAACGGCAGTGCCGTATCAATTTTACCTTGCGGGTCTGTGAGTATTCTAACATTCACCCGCATCCACACTTCGACATTCATCACAGTTAATGAAAACTTCGTACAAATTTGCATTACTGTAATGAGATCAACTTCAAATTTTATCCTGCTCATTGCTGACGAAAGCAGCAATAACCCCTGTCGGATCAAAAGCCCTGACCGGACGTCTTCCTACAATCTGTTCATCATCCGCTGAACTGTAAAGGAAGAGAAAATGTCCGACGCCCTGCAACAACGTTGCCAGCAGATTGTGACAAGCCCGGTATTGACCCCCGAGCAAAAACGTCATTTTCTGGCGCTGGAGGCGGAAAATAATCTGCCCTACCCGACGCTTGCTTCGCCAGCCCGCGCCGCACTGGACGAGGGATTTATCTGTGACATGTTTGAAGGCCATGCGCCCTACAAACCTCGTTATGTTTTGCCGGATTACGCCAAATTTCTCGCGAACGGCTCAGAATGGCTAGAGCTAGAAGGCGCGAACGATCTTGATGATGCGCTCTCACTGTTAACCATCCTCTATCACCATGTTCCATCCGTCACATCCATGCCGGTGTATCTCGGCCAACTAGATGCGTTGCTGCAACCATATGTTAGAATTCTAACACAAGAAGAGATCGATATTCGAATAAAACGTTTCTGGCGTTATCTCGACCGAACGCTGCCAGACGCTTTTATGCATGCCAACATTGGTCCGAACGATACGCCTGTGACGCGTGCCATTCTGCGCGCAGATGCAGAGCTGAAGCAGGTTGCACCGAATCTGACCTTTATTTACGATCCGGACATCACGCCAGATGATTTGCTGCTTGAGGTTGCAAAAAATATTTGTGAATGCAGCAAACCGCATATTTCTAACGGACCGCTGAATGATAAAATTTTCACAAAAAGCCGCTATGGCGTGGTGAGCTGTTACAACGCTCTGCCGCTTGCTGGCGGTGGCAGCACCCTGGTTCGGCTTAACCTGAAGGCCATTGCCGAACACAGTATTTCCCTTGAAGACTTCTTCACCCGCGCGTTGCCCCACTATTGCCAGCAGCAGATGGAAATCATCAACGCGCGCTGCGATTTTTTGTATGAACGCTCTGGCTTCTTTGAGAATAGCTTCCTGGTGAAAGAGGGTCTGATTGATGCCGATCGTTTCGTGCCCATGTTTGGCATGTATGGTCTGGCAGAAGCGGTCAATACGCTCTGCGAAAAGGAAGGTATCGATGGTCGCTACGGTAAGGACAAACGAGCCAACGCGCTAGGCTATCGCATCAGCGAACAGCTCGCGGCGTTTGTTGAAAACACGCCGGTAAAACACGGCTGGAAGCATCGCGCGCTGCTGCACGCCCAGTCGGGAATCAGTTCTGATATCGGGACGACGCCGGGCGCGCGTCTGCCCTACGGCGACGAGCCGGATCCGATAAGCCACCTGCTAGCCGTGGCCCCTCACCACAAACACTATTCTTCCGGGATAAGCGACATATTGACGCTGGATGAAACGGTAAAACGCAATCCGCAGGCGGTGGTTCAGCTTTGCCTGGGCGCATTCAACGCGGGTATGCGTGAATTTACTGCCAACGTCGCGGGGAACGATCTGGTGCGCGTCACCGGCTACATGGTGCGCCTGTCGGATCTGGAAAAATACCGCGAAAACGGTTCACGCACTCATACCACATGGCTCGGCGAGGAGGCCGCGCGCAATACCCGTATTCTTGAACGTCAGCCGCGCGTGATAAGCCATGAACAGCAGATGCGCTTTAGTTAGTCAGATGATCCCCTTCTCCTGCGTGGACGGGCCGGGCAGCCGCCTGGCGCTGTTCCTGCAGGGATGTAATCTGCGCTGTAAAACCTGTCACAACCCGTGGACAATCGGGCGTTGCAACGACTGCGGTGATTGCGTGCCCCACTGCCCGCACGATGCGCTGAATATTCAGGCCGGACGCGTCTGGTGGCAGGAGGGTAACTGCCATCAATGCGATATCTGCCTGCACTTATGCCAGCAGCAGGCAACACCGATGGCGCACCGCATGAGCGTGGAGGAGATCCTCATCCAGATCCGCAAATCCGCCCCTTTTATTGAAGGCATTACCGTAAGCGGCGGCGAAGCCACCACGCAGCTGCCGTTTCTCATTGCCCTTTTCACCGCAATCAAAGCCGACACCGGCTTGCGCCACCTGACCTGCCTGGTGGACAGCAACGGTCTGCTGGGGGAAACAGGCTGGCAAAAACTGCTGCCGGTGTTTGAAGGTGCCATGGTGGATCTTAAGGCATGGGGGAACGAGCATCATCGCTTCCTGACAGGGCGTGAAAACCCGCCGATCAAGCAAAGTATCCGCTGGCTGGCGCAGCATCAAAAGCTCGCAGAGCTGCGGCTGCTGGTGATCCCTGACCAGTGTGATTATCTGGAACAGATTAAACCGCTCACAACCTTTATTCGCGGGCTGGGCAATGTTCCGGTCCGTATTAACGCATTTCACGCGCACGGCGTTTACGGCGAGGCTGCGTCATGGCGCAGCGCCATGCCGGATGACATTGAACCGCTGGCGCGGGCGCTGGAAGAAAAGCGGATCGCGGTGATCCGCCCGGCGCTCTATTTATAGGGAAATGCCAAACACCGCATGGGTATTTTCAAGCAGTGCATTGGCTATCTCGTCTGCTGGTTCCTCACGCAGCTCACACAGTGCGCTAAATACGCCCGCCGCCTGTTCAGGACGGTTGGGCTGGCCCTGAAAACCGTTCAGCGGCATGTCGGGGGCATCCGTTTCCAGTAACAGGGCGGACAGCGGCAGCTGCGCCATGACGTCGCGGGTTTTACTGGCGCGCGGGTAGGTTATCGTCCCGCCGACGCCAATTTTATAGCCTAATCCAATAAAACGCTGCGCCTGCTGCAGGCTGCCGGAAAAGCCGTGGACAACGCCCTTTCGTGGAAGATCGATACGCTTGAGATGCATCGCCAACGTGTCATGGGTACGTCGGGAATGCAGGATCACCGGCAGATCGTAGCGCTTTGCCAGCCGGAGCTGCGCATCAAGGATCCTTTGCTGACGTTCAAATTGCGGATCGTCGCGGTAGAGATCGAGACCGATCTCACCGATGGCAACCCGCTTTTTCTCCGCCGTTTGGAGAATCGCCTCCAGCCTGTCGATATGTTCGTCCAGATGGTGTTCAATGACGATCGGATGCAGGCCCACTGCGGCATAGAGCACGTCGTGGTAGCGAGCAAGATCCAGCACCCGATCGAAATACGCGGCTTCAATCGCAGGCACAATGATCGCCTGCACGCCTTTCTGCGCGGCGAGTGCAAGGCTCTGTTCCTCATCCCCCGTAAACGGCGGAAAATCAAAATGGCAGTGGGTGTCGATAAAACGGTACGTCACGCCAGGTCCTCGTGATCCAATGGGACATCGTTGGCCTGCGGGGCATCCACCAGCGGCATCGCCAGCGCATCGTTGGCAACACTGGCAGGTGGCGTGATTATCCGCTTATGCCGATGAAGAGGCGGTTGCTCAGCCAGCATTTTGCCTACCGTTGCCAGGAAGTAGCGCCCGCACAGCCGCCCGGTTTTGTAATCCATACGCAGCGCCGGTAGGCGGCTGCCCAGCGCCATGCTCACCAGCGGCCTGGGCGGATAAATTTCGAAAATACGCAGCTGACCCGGCGGTTTTTCAATAAAGCGCTGCATTGCACCATAGGTAGTTTCATGCTGCTTCGCGATATTAACCAGGTGTTGCAGGCTGCTGTCGCCCAGCCAGCGCTCCATGCGTTTAAACCACTGCGGGGTGTAATACATCTGCGAGGGCACGGTGCGGATCACGACGATAGTTTTCGCCCCGCGTCGCGCCGCTTCCTGTACCGGCACCGCATCGCTGATCCCCCCGTCCAGATAACTGATGCCATCGAGAAGCGCGCCGCTACGGTAGAACCCAGGAATAGCGCTGGATGCACGAATGATGTCCAGCCAGTTTTCCTTCTGCGGTGAAAAGTAGCCCGGCGAGTAGTCATCCCCGCGGCTGGCGCACATCCAGAACTCTTTACCAGTATCAAACAGACGTGCGGCGGTATCCATCGCCAGCGGCATTTGGCTGGAGGTAGAATCCAGCAGCCAGTCAAGGTCGATCAGGTTTCCGCCGCGCACAAAGCGCACCGGGTTGAAAAATTCTTTTGCCGTTGTGTAGCGCATAATGACTTTGCGGGCATAACCGGGTTGGTTACACACATAGGCAGACAAGTTTTGCGCTCCGGCTGAAGTGCCAAAGTAGAGGTCGAAAGGGTTAAATTGCGCGCGCATAAATTCGTCCAGTACCCCGGCCGTGAAAATACCGCGCTGTCCGCCACCTTCACAGACCAGCCCAAGCCGACCTGCGCGAAATGGCTTTAACGCCAGCGGCGCAATATTGCCGAGCGTTACGGGAATTCGTTGCCCCACCTCTGCTTTCCTGTTTTCGTTATTCTGTTCTGACACAGTAACGCACTCCCTGCCTGAGACTCAAACAAGAAAAAGCCAGTCCGAGGACTGGCTTTGTTTTGTTGAAGAAATATTGCGTTTTACTAAGGACGGCGTCGGCCCGTAAACAGGCTCACCAGGAACAGGATAATACCGACGACGAAGACAATTTTTGCTGCCCATGCCGCTGTACCCGCCAATCCACCAAAGCCCAATGCGGCGGCAATTAACGCGATAACCAGAAATATAATGCCCCAACGAAACATAAGCCTCTCCTTTACCATAGTTAATGTCGGCCGCTAAACGTGAGCGCTCAGGGTGCTCACCGGCGTTTTTCCAGTGTCATTCTTATTTCGCCCGCGGCCTTAGCCAGACGGGCGAATTGTATTTACTTCGTTTTCAGATCGTTTTTGACGCTTTTAACACCATCAATGGCTTTAGCGATGGTTTCAGCGCGTTCAACCTGCGCCTGCGAATCAACCGTACCGGAAAGCTGAACCACACCATCGGTCGTTTCCACTTTCACCTTACGGGATGGCACGATGTCATCTGCTAACAGTTTAGCTTTGATTTCGCTGGTAGTTGCCGTATCGCCGGCATAGCCTTTCACAGAGGTGTCTTTGCTATCACGAACGTGCAGTTTGTCGCTGACTGACGCTACGCCTTCCACGCCTTTAGCGACTTTAACCGCCTGTTCAGCCTGAGCCTGGCTCTCAACAAAACCACTCAGAGTGACAACTTTTTTGTCGGTTTTTACAGAAATGTCGGTGCTCTTGATGGATTCATCATCCACCAGCGCGGCTTTCACTTTTGCTGTGATCGAGCTGTCGTCCATGAAATTACCGACTTTATTCATAGAGCTATCGATTTTTTGCCCTGCGCTATCGGCGGTAGACTGCGCTTTATCCATGGTGCTGGTTTCCGCGAGTGCAGAACCGCTCACCAGAACACTACCCAAAGTTACTGCCAGCAGAGTTTTAGAAATCTTCAGTCTTGTCATATTCATCGATGTATTCCTGTGTTTTGCCCGTTATTTGGGCGACAAACTTCCCTTATTGCTAGTTTTATATTTTGTGGATTAACACACGGGCAAAATGGAGAACCTAAAGTCATGCATTGAACAGTTAATTCATCCGTGCCCGGTGCTAAACACTGAGTTAAATATAGATCACAATCTCAGCGCTGCTTTGAGAATCGGGCAAAAAACGAGCGAATGACGTGAAAATGCGGTGAATTAAGAACATTCCGCAAGGGATTAATAAGACAGGAATTAAAGAAGAGCACGGCGGCTGCCGTGCTCTGAGAGAGAATTAGTGTTCGCGGGTCTTACGGAACTGAACGTCAGGATAACGTTCCTGGGTCAGATTCAGGTTGACCATGGTGGGTGCGATATAGGTCAGATTGTCGCCGCCATCCAGGGCCAGTTGCATTTCATTCTTACGCTTATATTCTTCGAATTTCTTCACGTCAGAACATTCCACCCAACGCGCTGTTGCCACGTTCACCGATTCGTAAATCGCTTCGACGTTATATTCACTTTTCAAACGCGCAACAACCACGTCGAACTGCAGCACACCGACCGCGCCAACGATCAGATCGTTGTTAGCAATGGGGCGGAATACCTGTACCGCACCCTCTTCGGAAAGCTGTACCAGGCCTTTCAGCAGCTGTTTTTGCTTCAGTGGATCGCGCAGACGGATGCGGCGGAACAGCTCAGGCGCGAAGTTCGGAATGCCGGTGAACTTCATCATTTCGCCCTGCGTGAAAGTATCACCAATCTGAATAGTGCCGTGGTTATGGAGACCGATAATGTCACCCGGATACGCTTCTTCAACGTGGGAACGGTCGCCCGCCATAAAGGTCAGTGCATCAGAGATAACAACGTCTTTACCGATACGCACCTGGCGCAGCTTCATGCCTTTTTCATACTTACCTGACACCACGCGCATAAAGGCGACGCGGTCGCGGTGTTTCGGATCCATGTTGGCCTGAATTTTAAAGACAAAGCCGGTAAATTTCTCTTCCTGGGCTTCCACTTCACGGGTATCGGTTTTACGCGGCATCGGGCGCGGCGCCCACTCAACCAGTCCATCGAGCATATGGTCAACGCCAAAGTTACCCAGCGCGGTACCGAAGAAGACCGGCGTAATTTCACCCGCCAGGAACAGCTCTTTGTCGAACTCGTGGGATGCGCCTTTCACCAGCTCGAGCTCGTCACGCAGCTGTGCAGCCAGCTCTTCGCCGACGGCAACGTCCAGTTCTGGGTTGTCCAGACCTTTCACCACGCGAACTTCCTGAATGGTGTGCCCTTTACCGGTTTGATACAGATAGGTTTCGTCTTTATAAAGATGGTAAACGCCTTTAAATAACTTACCGCAGCCAATCGGCCAGGTAATTGGCGCACAGGCGATCTTCAGCTCGCTTTCTACTTCGTCCATCACTTCCATCGGATCGCGGATGTCACGGTCGAGTTTGTTCATGAAGGTCAGGATCGGCGTATCGCGAAGACGGGTAACTTCCATCAGCTTACGGGTACGATCTTCTACACCTTTCGCGGCGTCGATGACCATCAAACAGCAGTCCACTGCCGTCAGCGTACGGTAAGTATCTTCGGAGAAGTCCTCGTGGCCCGGGGTGTCCAGCAGGTTCACCAGACAGTCGTGATACGGGAACTGCATCACGGACGTGGTAATCGAAATACCACGCTGCTTTTCCATCTCCATCCAGTCGGATTTCGCATGCTGGCTTGAGCCACGGCCTTTAACGGTACCGGCAGTCTGGATCGCCTGTCCGAACAGCAACACCTTCTCGGTGATGGTGGTTTTACCGGCATCCGGGTGCGAGATAATGGCAAAAGTGCGGCGTTTGGCCACCTCTTGCAGATAAGGAGACAACGTCATAGTAAAATCTTCTTTAATAAGCGCGGCAGCACGCCACGCATTTGGAATACGAATTTGCGGCTATTTTACCCATCAATAGGGGGCAGGCAATCATTGTTTACACAGGAGCTGCTCCAGTTCGTTCAATGACGTAACGGTCCAGGTTGGTTTAATGCCTTCAGGCTGCACGCGCCCGTGCGCATTCAGCCAGACGGTGGACAAGCCCGAGTTGATCCCGCCCAGAATGTCGGACTCGGCGGTATCACCCACCATCAGCACGCGCTCGCGGTCAGGATGGCCGGCTTGCGCCAGCGCATAGTCAAAAATACGTGGGTCCGGCTTAGGTACGCCCACCTCTTCAGAGATCACCAGCGCGTCAAAATAATCGCGCAGGCCGGTACGCTCAAGGCGGATCTGCTGCAGCGCGGTAAATCCGTTGGTAATGATCCCAAGCCTGGCTTTGCCTTTCAGCGAGTCCAGCAGGGATACAGCCCCCGGCAGCGGCGCGCAGATATCGGCCATCGCATTCAGGAAAGCGTCGTTCAGCGAACCCGGGCTCACGTTTAACCGTTCAGCCCACACGTCAAAGCGCTGGTGCTGTAATTGTAACGCGGTGATGGCACCATTCTGGTAATCCACCCACAGCGGTTTGTTCACCGCCTGATAGTCCTGAAAATCTTCAGCGGTGAAGGTAACGCTATAATCCATAAACATCCGCTGTAGGCCACCGAACGAGTCAAAGGTAAACAGCGTTTCGTCGGCATCAAAGAAAATCCAGTCCCATTTCATCGTTACAACCTTATTTTCGTTATCCAATCGGCAGAGCCATGATGATGGCGTCTTCACGTCCCTCTGCAGTGGGGTAGTAATTACGGCGGATTGTCGCCTCATTAAAGCCTAAGCTTTCATAGAGCGCGATGGCGGCGACATTCGAGGCGCGCACTTCCAGCCATAGGGTGAAAACGTCACGCGTTTCGAGCTCACGAATGAGGTGCTCGAGCAGTTCCCTTCCCAGCCCACGGCGCTGAAAAGCAGGATCAACGGCGATGTTAAACAGCGTCGCTTCATCGAGGACAACCTGCGTAATCGCAAATGCGGCCATTTGGCCGTCAACGTCCAGGCGATAATTCAGATACCGTTCGCCCTGGTTGCTGGCGAAGGTTTTTTCGCTCCACGGAAACGCGTGGGCGCGTGTTTCAATCGCGAACGCTGCTGTCAGGTCAGACGTCGTGAGGGAAGAAATCGTGTTCATATTCGCAGATTTGTTGCCACAGTGCGCTACGCGCTTTTGGGTTGGCTTTCAGTTCATCAAGTGCTGGCGAGCAGATCTGGCTTCCCTGCAAGGGGATAACGCTGGCCTCTCCCATTCGCCAACTGTTACAACGACTTTCAGGGGGAAGCATCGCAACCCGTTCTGGCGTCAGCTGTAAAACCTGGTCGGTGGTCAGCATCAGGCTGTGAAGCACATCACCGATAAGGGGCTCATTCAGGGCAGGCAGTTCTTCCGCCACCATCACCAGCCGGACATGCGCCGGAATGGAGATGGCGATTTCGCCCTGCAACGCCGTCGGGCGACGCAAGGCCCACTGGGTGATGCCCAGTTGCTGCAACTGCCAGTCTCGTCGGGATGTCATAGCGAAAACTCCTGTCTCTCAGGCGCGCAAATATAGCAAATGTGTCGAAAGTGCGCCATCTACCTACTATAATCCCCGCCTGAGTTTATTGAGGAACAATTCATGTCTGCATTTACCCCGGCAAGTGAAGTCTTGCTGCGTCACAGTGATGATTTCGAACAAAGCCGTATTCTGTTTGCCGGAGATATGCAGGATGACCTGCCAGCACGTTTCGAGTGTGCTGAAAGCCGTGCCCACACCCAATATTACCACCACTGGCAGGTGCTGAGCCGTCAGATGGGCGAGCGCGCGCGCTTTAGCCTGGTGGCGGAACAGAGCGACGTAGCCGATTGCGACACGCTGATCTACTACTGGCCGAAGAACAAACCGGAAGCCCAGTTCCAGCTGATGAACCTGCTCTCCCTGCTGCCGGTGGGCTGCGATATTTTCATCGTCGGCGAGAACCGCAGCGGCGTGCGCAGCGCAGAGCAGATGCTCGAAGCGTATGCTTCGCTGAACAAAGTTGACAGCGCACGTCGCTGCGGCCTGTATCACGGCCGTCTGGAAAAGCAGCCAACATTTGATGCAGAGACATACTGGGACGAGTATCAGCTTGACGGTTTGACCATCAAAACCCTGCCAGGCGTTTTCAGCCGCGACTATCTGGACGTGGGGAGCAAACTGCTGCTGTCCACTCTGACACCGCACACCAAAGGCAAAGTGCTGGATGTAGGCTGTGGCGCAGGTGTTCTGGCGACGGTGCTGGCCAGCCATTCACCAAAAGTGCGTTTGACGCTGTGTGACGTCAGTGCGCCGGCGGTTGAAGCCAGCCGGGCTACGCTTGCGGCAAATGGTTTTGAAGGTGAAGTGGTTGCCAGCAACGTCTTCTCTGACGTGACCGGCCGCTTTGACATGATTATCTCTAACCCACCGTTCCACGATGGGATGGAGACCAGCCTGGAAGCGGCGCAAGCGCTGATCCGTGGCGCAGTACGCCACCTCAATAGCGGCGGCGAATTACGTATTGTCGCGAACGCCTTCCTGGCGTATCCAAAAGTGCTGGATGAAACCTTTGGCTTCCATGAAGTGATTGCCCAGACCGGTCGTTTTAAGGTGTACCGTACCGTGATGACGCGTCAGGCCAAAAAAGCGTAAATACCTTGCCGGATGGCGCTTGCGTTAATCCGGCCACCCTTCTGCCGCTCTTAGCGCCCATTTTTGCATCAATCACAAAAAGGTGCGTAATTTTCAGTTGACGTAAAGCTGAAAACATCTAGAATGCGCCTCCGTGGTTACGATACTTTTAGAGTGTCGATGGTATGCGAAGGTGGCGGAATTGGTAGACGCGCTAGCTTCAGGTGTTAGTGTCCTTACGGATGTGGGGGTTCGAGTCCCCCCCCTCGCACCATAAATCACGTTGATATTGCTCGCACTGGGCGAAGGTGGCGGAATTGGTAGACGCGCTAGCTTCAGGTGTTAGTGTCCTTAGGATGTGGGGGTTCGAGTCCCCCCCCTCGCACCAATTATCTTACATCCCTTCTGAAGTATTCTCGTTTTCCCTGCTATCTCAAACTCATCATTATTACCAGCATTGCACTTACCAGCGCGACGCATGATGGCAACAGCACAAAGTGCCTTAATTGCTTATGCCAGATCATTGCTGACGTCATCAATAGCCCTGAAACAATGATGGCCTTCCAGATATCGATGGAGAGATCGGCAAACATCAAACCACCAAGAATCCCCCCCGGCAGTAATACTCCCCAACCACTTCCCAGCGCTCTGTTCAACATCATTCGCCCTCTCATACTGATAATGATAACCAATATCATATGACAGTAATTATCATTTGTCAGCCTGCGCGATGAGAAATACCCTCCCTTTACCTTTCCCATAATGACAGGATATGTGTAAGGTGATAAATTGCACATCTGTTAACGACGTATAAAGTTTATCTGATAATTATAATTCATTTTTTTTGCTTTCATTATTCCACACCAACACCCATTTGTTTGTTTTAATTGAATATTATTAAAAACGCACTAATATGACATCACAATCCTGGCGGTCTTTGGTCAATAGTAAATATCAATTATCTTTACGTTTGTTTTTATTTCTGAACGCGACGTCGGTGGTGTTCTCGGTAACAAACCCGCTCTATTCTGTACGCCTGTTCTCTGCGCCCCTGTTCGCTATTTTCGCGATCAGCACAGGGCTACTCGTGTGGCACTGGAAAAAGCGAACCCGGAAAATAAATATTCCCGTTGTTTCAGCGATCTTCGGTTTTTTATGGGCCTGGCAAATAGTCTCTAAATTTTCGTTTATCCCGCACGATCGGCCAACCTATTTGGTCATCGCATTATTGACCGTGTTGTTTATCGGCTCTCTTGCATTCGCCAGCAATATCAAAGCCTTTACCCTTCACTCTTTGCCTACCTTTATTGCCTGCCTCTGGTTAAGCAATCACGAAAGCTGGTCAAGAATGATCTATTCTTTTGCGCTTCCTCTGGTGGCGATTGGGATTCATAACGTTCTGCAAAGGCGTAATGACCGTTTCGCTCAGGAGCTGCTCTCCCAGCTTCTGGAAGAACGTGAGACGCTGACTGATCTCAGCATGATGGACCCGCTTACCGGCCTGTATAATCGTCGCGGCCTGCAAAGCCGACTGGAGAACCTGCCGGCAGTGGAAAACGGCGAGCACTTTGTCCTGCTGTTGGATATCGATCACTTTAAAGCCTACAACGATCACTACGGCCATATGATGGGCGATCAGGCGCTCATTCGCGTCTCTGCAGCGATCCGTGATGCCGTTCGGTCGCGTGATATTGTTGCGCGATTCGGCGGAGAAGAATTTATGGTTTTGCTGACCAATATCTCGCTTGAACATGCCCGCCAGACGGCCGAGCGGATCCGCCAGAAAGTTTATGATTTAAAAATCCCACATTTGTTTAACGAGAGCGTCGCCACAAACGTCACCATTAGCATTGGCATTGCCATTTTTGATGAGGAAGACGTCGAAGGGGCACTGGAAAAAGCAGATAAAGCCCTCTACGAAGCAAAGCATATGGGCCGCAATAATATCCTGCTCAGCGAAGAGCTGCATATGGCATAAGCGCAACGTCAAACACCCAGGACAAAAGTCTTGATATCGGTTTGATCAATAGTTAGGATTGGCAATCATTATCATTTAGATTTCTATCCAAACTATGGCCACTCGTACCGCACATGCAGTCGAACCTCTTATCTGGCGAGCCCGTCTCTCCACGGGGAACGTGACGCTTGCGGACGCCATTCGGGAAAAAATAGCTGAAACCCGTGCCCATCTGCTGGATCTTATCAAGCTGGATGAAGCGCACCCGCACCATGCCATGACCTTGGCCCAATGGAAGCGACCCGCTGAACTGCAATCATTACTTGCAGCCTATTCCGACCATATCTACCGCAATCAACCAACCCTGGCGCGGGAAAGTAAACCACTGCTGTCTCTTTGGGCGCAATGGTACATTGGATTAATGGTTCCGCCGATCATGCTGGCGCTGTTAACCCAGGACACCATGCTGGATCTCTCTCAGGAACATTTCCACGTTGAGTTCCACGAGACCGGGCGTGCAGCCTGTTTCTGGATTGATGTTCATGCAGACCATAACGCGGGCCACCTCTCCGCGCAGGAGCGCATGGAGCAGTTGATTACTCGTGCATTGATTCCGGTAGTCGATATTCTGGAAGAAACGGGTCAAATTAACGGGAAGCTTATCTGGAGTAATACCGGCTATCTGATCCACTGGTATCTAACAGAGATGAAGCCGCTGCTCGGCGACGAAAAGGTTGATGCGTTACGCCAGTCATGCTTCTTTGCAAAACAGCTTTCCGATGGCCGCGATAACCCGCTGTACCGGACTGTCGTCCCACGCGACGGGCTTTTGGTTCGCCGCACCTGCTGCCAGCGCTATCGCCTGCCGGACGTTCAGCAGTGCGGGGATTGCACGCTGAAGTAGTGCTGTACTCTGCCCGCTGGTGATTACCTGGCCAAGAAATACGGTGCGGCCTGATGCCCTCATTCTGTCCCTCTCCCGCAGGGAGAGGGTACAAACACGATAAACGGCAACCTTGTTGCCGTTTTGCTTTTACCTAGGCCACCTGTTGGTTTTCTTCTTCAGCATTACGCTGCGCTTCTTCCGCTTCCTGCTCCAGCAACTGCTTCTCATACACTTTAAAGAATGGGAAGTAGATGATGGCGGAGACGCAGGCCAGCACAATCACCAGAATGGCCGCGCGGAAATCCCAGCCCAGCGCCCATGCGGCACCTATCGGGGCTGGCGCCGTCCAGGGTACAACGGAGATCACGCGGCCAATCAGATCAAACTTCATCGCCGACCAGGCCAGCACGGCGTTAACCATCGGTGCCAGCAGGAACGGTATAAAGAACACCGGGTTCATCACAATCGGCGTACCGAAAATTACCGGTTCGTTGATGTTAAAGAAGCTCGGTACGACGCTCAGACGACCAATAGAACGCAGGTGAGCAGAGCGGCTACGCAGATAGCAGATAACCAGCCCCATCGTTGCCCCCGACCCTCCTATCACAATAAAGAACGTCCAGAACGCCTCCATAAAGATATGCGGCAACGGCAGGCTGGCCGCCAACGCGGTCTGGTTTGCGCCAAGGTTGGTCAACCAGAACATCTGCAGCATCCCGGAGACAATGGCGGCCCCGTGAATCCCCGCAAACCACAGCAAGTGCCCAATTAACACCGCCAGCAGGATGGCAGGCAGAGAATCCGCCGCAGAGACCAGCGGCTTAAACACGGACATTATGGCCTGCGGGATCAGCATGCCAAACTGGGACTGAATCAACAGGCTCAGGGGATAAAGCGTAAGCACCACCACCAGCACAGG
The DNA here is from genome assembly GCF_036903355.1 of Enterobacter sp. UNJFSC 003. Classification (NCBI taxonomy): domain Bacteria; kingdom Pseudomonadati; phylum Pseudomonadota; class Gammaproteobacteria; order Enterobacterales; family Enterobacteriaceae; genus Enterobacter; species Enterobacter sp. UNJFSC 003. Next base: position 138,879 of record NZ_JBAKHK010000004.1, on the reverse strand, counting down.
GATCAGCAGATCGAAGGAGTTCTTAATCATCGGCGGCACCTGGTCAGGCAGGCGGATACCAATGTTGTGCGCTTTCAGAAAACGCATCATCTCCACACAGTAGATGGCCACCAGAATCGCGGTGAAGATCCCCGTGCCACCCAGGCTATCGACAGGCAGCGAACCTTTGGTTTTCGGTGCAGCGACCAGCAGAAAGGCCATCAGTGACAGCATGGCGCACATGAATGGGTCTAACTGATGCGATTTCACATAGTGTTTGCCCAGGTTATAGGCAATGGCTGCACAGATATAAATGGACATCACGCCCATCGTCATATCAAACGGCGTCAGGATTTGGCCTTCAAACTGCTTCGCCATATCCAGCCAGGCGCGCGCGAACCCCCAGGTGGTATCGGGTGAAAACGGCGGGTAAGCAAACACGAGCAAAAACGAGCCTACAATCATGAACGGCATCGCAGAGATGAACCCGTCACGGATTGCCATAACATGACGCTGGGAAGAGATCCGCCCAGCAATGGGGCTGACGTAATTCTCAACGAAACGGAATATCAGATTAAACGCAGCATGATTGGCAGACATAGCAGATCTCCTGTCAGACGTTCGGTACGGGCGCAATCACGCCACACGTTGTTCCATAAATCAGCTTCACAACCTTGCTGGCTCGTGTACCAGCGGTACTGCTCAGACGGAATGGTTTCATAATTTGCTCTTATTATTGGATACAGGGGACGTTACGTACTCAGTATTAATCTCTGAATCACGCTCTGCAACCGGTTACTGTAACCGGTTTCCGTGAATGTGAAGACGATCCAGAAATTGGCCCTACAGGATATTTGTTACTTAAGAGATATTTACAGAGCATAATTTCTTATGACAGATTACGCAGGATATTTGTCAGGAGGAAACAATGAGTTTGCAGTCTGTACAGCAGTTTTTTGCCGACAACGCGCCGGATATAGAAGTCATTGAACTGAGTGAGAGTACCGCAACCGTTGCCCTGGCCGCTGCCGCCCATCGCGTTGAACCAGGCCAGATCGCCAAGACCCTGTCGCTGAAGGTCAAGGATGAGGTGATTTTGGTGGTCGCTAAAGGTGATGCACGTCTGGACAATAAAAAACTGAAGAACACCTTTGGCGCCAAAGCGCGCATGCTCTGCAGTGATGAGGTGGTGACTATTACCGGGCATCCGGTCGGAGGGGTATGTCCGTTCGGGCTGGAAAATCAGCTTTCCGTTTACTGCGACATCTCTTTGAAGCAGTACCCTGAAGTACTGCCTGCCGCTGGTGCAATCCACAGTGCCGTGCGAATTTCACCGGACAGAATGGCAGAATTGACATCCGCAAAATGGGTCGATGTGTGTATCTGATTAATGCGCCAGAGCACATCTGGCGCATGAACAACGATTATAAGAATGCCGGCATGCCCAGCATCGCACAACGCGGGTCTCGTGTGGGAAGATGCGTTAGAATATCCGCCGCATCAAGAAGCCCGACATCAGAGTTAACCCCCAGCTTAACCATTGCATTAAATTTATGCGCGCGGATGGTTTTAATATTGCGTTCAAGCTGCGCCGCAATTTCGGGGATAGAATATCCGGAGGACATATAACGTAAAATCGCGCGCTCCGTTGGGCTTAACATTCGATTTTGATTCACATACCAATGGTTCAGCATGTTGTCATTTATTCGAAGCGTTTCGCTCAACAACGCCACCAGCTCCTCCTCTAAGTCGCTAAGCGGTACCGATTTACTGATGATGCCATGAAGACGGGCTGGCGAAAGGTGGCTAATGAGCCGCGCTTCCATTTCATCAGATGCCAGTATAATGCGCTGGATATCACCATGCGTAAACGCAAGATCCCTAAGGTATACCAGACAGTTACGACGCTCCTCACGCGCATCGGAAAGTGAATAAATCACCGAGAAAAAGGAAATGTGAGGAAGCGCAGCCTTAAAACTGTTGAACTGACTGAATAGGTGCAATTGATAATGGCTTAGCGCGGGCATAGCAAAGAGGTGCTGCAGCCCTACGGCACTCATTGCACAATTTTCGATGACGGCGATATGTCTTTTTGTATCGGTCTTTTCCATTCCTCGTACTCTCCATAGGCTGACATCAAATTCAGCTCTCTCATTCCCTGTGTACTGCTTATCCAGGCGTACATATCGGCATTACTACGTAGTGACAACCGACGCATGGCACTGTTTTTCTGCGCGCTAATGGTTTTGTTACTTTTCTTGAGCAGCGTAGCTATCTGGTTTATGCCCCATCCCTTACCTAATAGACGCAATACCTTGCGTTCGGAGTGTGTGAGCGCAATAAAGTGCTCGTCTTCCTCTTCAGAAACAGGTGCCTCGGGCAGCAATAACGTCTGGCTTATGCGCTCAGCCCGCTCGCGTCCGGCACAAATAGCATCAACAACCCCTTCAATAGGTTCCATATCAGAAAGTAATGACGTTTCCGGACGCATAAGTAATTCAACAGCGATAGGATAAAGCGGACGTGACACTAAAAATATCCAGTGAATATCTCGATATTGATTCAGTAAACCGTAATACTCTTCCAGCGTGCCGCGCGGATTTTTGTAATCACCAGAAACATCTGCAATCACAATGTCAGCACGGCGGATCTGAAGCAAAGTGAGTTCCTGCTGGGAGCGGCAATAGGTCATGTCAGTGTCAGGAAAATGGCGTTCAATCACGCCTCCCAGGCCGCTTTGCATTAGTGGGACCCTGCTAATGACCACCACATGTTTCCCATTCATTGGCGACATAGACCCTCCGTGTCCATTTTTCAGTTGTTTATACCCATCATGGTTCAACGTGCGTTCGTTCCTGAATGTAAAATTGATTAATACAAACAGAAGATGATTTATTTTTTTGACTTAAGAAAAGCCCAAAACAGGGCTAATATCTCACAAAGGACAAATAAATTTAATTCCAACGCCATTAAAAGAATGAAAATATAAAATTAGTAAAACTAAATATGAATTATCAATATTTCACACAAATTAATTCATAGTATAAATAAATCAAATCACACTCCCTTTTGCAAAACGGGTGACAACAGTTTGCATAAATCTTGATCTGACCCAGAGCAAGAGAGACCGCACTTCGTGCTAAAAGTAAGCATTCTGGGCCAACAGGCACGCTTTCCACTTCTCTTCAGGGCACCACATGCAGGCAGATCGGACAATGCAGCGCGCGACAACGCGGCTATGTATTCAGTGCGGGCTTTTCTTACTCCAGCACGGGGCGGAAAGCGCCCTGGTCGAGGAGCTATCAACACGTCTGGGGCTGGCGCTCGGTATGGATAGCGTTGAGAGCGCGATATCATCAAACGCCATTGTGCTGACCACCATCAAAGAGGGGCAGTGCCTGACCTCGACCCGTAAAAATCATGACCGCGGCATTAATATGCACGTGGTCACAGAAGTGCAGCATATTGTCATTCTTGCTGAACATAAGCTTCTCGATCTCAAAGAGATTGAGAAACGGTTTAACCAAATCAAGCCATTACGCTATCCGCGCTGGTTGGTTGTGTTGATGGTGGGCCTTTCCTGCGCCTGTTTCTGCAAGCTCAATAAAGGCGGCTGGGATGGTGCAGTTATCACCTTTTTCGCCAGCAGTATTGCTATGTATGTCCGCCAGGGGCTGACGCTTCGCCATCTTCACCCGCAAATCAACTTCTGTATCACCGCGTTCGTCGCCACCACGGTCTCAGGCTTGCTGCTGCGCCTGCCGCAGTTCACCGAAACACCCACCATTGCAATGGCTGCCAGCGTGCTCTTACTGGTGCCGGGCTTCCCGTTAATTAACGCCGTTGCCGACATGTTTAAAGGCCATATTAATACCGGCCTCGCCCGCTGGGCGATCGCTAGCCTGCTGACGCTGGCGACCTGCATTGGCGTCGTTATGGCCATGACGTTATGGGGGTTACGCGGATGGGCGTGATAGAGATTCTGTTCGCCCTGGCGCAGGATATGCTGCTGGCGGCCATTCCTGCCGTCGGCTTTGCAATGGTATTCAATGTCCCGCAGCGTGCGCTCCCGTGGTGTGCTCTGTTGGGTGCGATAGGTCACGGCTCGCGCATGGTCATGATGACGGCAGGCTTTAACATCGAATGGTCAACATTCATGGCCTCCATGCTGGTCGGCAGCATTGGTATTCAATGGTCACGCTGGTATCTGGCGCACCCGAAAGTCTTCACCGTCGCCGCCGTGATTCCTATGTTCCCTGGTATCTCAGCCTATACGGCGATGATTTCAGCAGTAAAAATCAGCCACTTTGGCTACAGCGAGCCACAAATGATCCTTCTGCTGAGCAATTTCCTTAAGGCCTCTTCAATTGTTGGGGCGCTCTCAATCGGGCTGTCGATTCCCGGTTTGTGGCTCTACCGCAAACGTCCACGCGTTTGATATTTGAGTTATTTCGCTGCCGTGGGGATAATCACTCTATACCCTAAATAATTCGAGTTGCAGGAAGACGGGTCTATTCCGTTTGGTGACGATAAGGAAAAGATGTGGCAACCCTTGACAGCGAACGCCCTGAGAACAATGAAGGATCAAGCCTGAAAGAGACTATCTTTCAGAGCGCCATCGCGCTGTTTGCCGAATATGGGCTGAACGGTGCCCGCATGGAGCAAATCGCAGAGAAAGCAGGCACCACCAAACGCATGGTTGTGTATCACTTTAAGAATAAAGAAAACCTGTATCTTCTGGTGCTTGAATATGTTTACACCCAGATTCGCGCCAGTGAAAAAGCGCTAAGCCTTGCGGGAATGCCCCCAGTCGAAGCACTGGTGCATCTGGTTGAAACCACGTTTGATTATCATGCCGACCACCCGGACTACATTCGTATCATTTGCATGGAAAACATGCAGCGCGGCCGCTTTATGCAGCAGTCAAATTATCTGCGCCTGGTCAACCGCAGTGCGCTTGAGCTACTCGAGGCAATCCTGCAGCGCGGCAAGGAAAAACAGCTTTTTAATCAGACGGTGGATGCCCGCGATCTCCATCGCCTGATCAGCAGTTTCAGCTTCCACTACGTCGCCAACAGCTACACCTTTACATTGCTGTTTGAAGAAGGCGCCGATGAACAAGCGCAGCGGCAGCACTACCGGAAAATGGCGGTGCAAGTGGCACTTCGCTATACCTGCCCATAAAATCGCTTGCAATTATATCTCGCACTATCTATATTCATTTCATGAACGCAAAAACGCACAACACCACTGCAGCGCTACAGCTTGATAACCAGCTCTGTTTTGCCCTCTATTCGGCAAACCTTGCGCTTAACAAGCTGTACCGGCAACTGCTGGCACCGCTGAACCTGACCTATCCGCAATACCTGGTGATGCTGGTACTGTGGGAGCAGGATGACGTTACGGTATCGGACATCGGTGAACGTTTGTTTCTTGACTCTGCCACGCTAACGCCGCTGTTAAAGCGTCTTGAAAGCGCCGGGCTGATCGGCCGCCACCGCTCGCGTAAAGACGAGCGTCAGGTTGTGGTTACCCTGAGCGAGTCGGGCCGTGCCCTTCAGCAACAGGCGCTGGGGATCCCCCACGCGGTAGGATGTGCGGCGCAGTGTGACACTGACGCTCTGCTGACACTCAAGCAGCAGCTTGAACTTTTGCGACACCAGCTACAGCGCGCGTAAGGCTATACTTAACGCGTATTTATTTACCCATATATATCGCACGCTATTTAATAGCACACATAAATGTACGATGAGGAACCTGCCATGTCTTTAGAAAAAGTTGTCTACACTGCCAAAGCCAAAGCAACCGGAGGCCGTGACGGCCGCGCTACCTCTTCCGATGGGGTACTGGACGTTAAGCTGGGTGTGCCGAAAGAGATGGGCGGCATGGGTGGAGAAGTGACTAACCCGGAACAACTGTTTGCTGCGGGCTACTCTGCCTGCTTCCTGGGCGCAATGAAATTTGTGGCCGCACGCGACAAATTCACCCTGACAAAAGACGCTTTTATTGAAGGTGAAGTCGGCATTGGTCCACTGCCAACCGGCTTTGGTATCGAAGCTAAACTCAACATTCACGTTGAGGGTATGGATCCTGCAGAAGCCAAAAAGCTGGTGGATGCGGCACACATTGTTTGCCCATACTCTAACGCGACTCGCGGTAATATCGATGTGACCCTGAATATCATTGCATAAACCGATGCTGTTCCCTCTCCCGTGGGAGAGGGAACAGCATGCACTTTCCCCCTCCATCCCCTCCCCCTCTCTGTGCTACCATAAGCCCCTATCACGCCCGTCGTTATCAGTAGAGAAAGTGTTATGTCCTCCAGAATTCTGACCACCAGCATTGCTGGCATTGATGCTTTTATGCGCGATCCTCGCGGCGTACTGACCAATGCCGAAGGCGGTACGCTTGCGGTGTTTGCCGATAACGCTCCGGCGTTCTACGCGATCACGCCTGAACGTCTGGCACAGCTTTTGGATATCGAAGCGCGGCTCATGCGCCCGGCAAGCGATGTAATCCTGGATAACCAGTTCTTTGACGAACCGGACAACGCGCCCGTCGCGGTGCCCATGGGGAAATTCCCTATGTACGCGGGCTGGCAACCGGATGCCGATTTTCAACGCCAGGCGGCGCTGTGGGGCATTGCGCTCTCACAGCCCGTCACCCCCGGAGAGCTGGCCGCATTTACCGCTTACTGGCAGGCTGAAGGCAAAGTGTTCCACCACGTTCAATGGCAGCAGAAGCTGGCACGTAGCATTCAAATCAACCGCGCCAGCAACAATGGCCAGCCCAAACGCGACATCAACGCGTTTTCAGAACCGGATAAACAGATCCCCAATGGATTCCGAGGTGCGAAATGAAAAACGTCGGCGACCTGATGAAACGTCTGCAAAAAATGATGCCAGCCAACGTGAAGCCGGCCTTCACGACGGGTGAAGAACTGCTGGCGTGGCAAAAAGAACAAGGGGAAATCCGCGCGGCCGCCCTCGCTCGTGAAAATCGGGCGATGAAAATGCAGCGTACCTTTAACCGCTCTGGCATTCGTCCCCTGCATCAGAACTGCTCGTTCGATAACTACAAAATTGAAACCACCGGGCAGATGAACGCCCTCGCCGCAGCACGTCAGTACGTGAATGAATTCGATGGCAACATCGCCAGCTTTATCTTCAGCGGCAAGCCTGGCACTGGGAAAAACCACCTTGCGGCCGCCATCTGCAACGAGCTCCTCCTGCGCGGTAAATCCGTCCTCATCATTACCGTGGCCGATATTATGTCCGCCATGAAAGACACCTTCAGCAACCGCGAAACCAGCGAAGAGCAGCTGCTGAACGACCTGAGTAACGTCGATCTCCTGGTCATTGATGAGATTGGCGTCCAGACAGAATCCCGTTACGAAAAAGTGATTATCAACCAGATCGTCGATCGTCGCTCTTCGTCCAAACGCCCAACCGGCATGCTGACCAACCACAATATCGATGAGATGACCCGCCTACTGGGCGAGCGGGTGATGGATCGCATGAAGCTGGGTAACAGCCTTTATGTCATCTTCGACTGGGAAAGTTATCGCAGCCGCGTTACCGGCAAAGAGTATTAAGACATTTCCAGGAATTGCCGGTGGCCTGGAGGTATATACTGGGACCACTTTCGGCCCTAAACGGACCTTTTTGAGTACACTATTATGAAAAAACAGTTAGTTCTCAGCGCCGCATTTGGCGCACTGCTGATATCCGGCGTGGCACATGCCGCGTCATGGCAGGATTCTCTGACGAGCGCCGCTAACGAACTTACCAAAGAGAGCGGCAGCGCTCAGGGCGGTCTGTCGGCCTCTTCTCTCACCAGCCTGCTGGGCAACAGTTCCCAGAGCCTCAGCGCGGGAACGATGAACAACGCGGCGGGTATTCTGGAATATTGCGCGAAGCAAAAACTGGCTTCGGTCACCGATGCGCAAAACATCAAAAACCAGGTGCTGGGCAAGCTAGGTCTGGATACCCAGGAGCAGAAAGCTGACACTAACTATATGGACGGTATTCAGGGTCTGCTTAATGCGCAAAACGGCCAGCAGCTCAATCTGAGCACCCTCGGCAACTCGTCTCTGGCGAAACAGGTAAAAACCAAAGCCTGCGATCTGGTGCTGAAACAAGGCGTTAATTTCCTCTCCTGATCGACACCATCTTCTGCCACAACACGCCGCGTTTATTACGTTAGTCTTACAGCGCGGCGTGAAACGGGCATTTTTACCCCCTGCCACCGCCTCAGCGTCCGCACGTCAGGATGCGACCACCTTCAAAAAATCGCTTTTATAAACCAAATCCTAACAACAGCACACTTTCGCGACACTAAAATTGCAGCTGAATGACATCGACATTACATTGTATTACCCAAAAAATAATTACTTAGCCAGCTTAAGCCTGGCGTCATGAGGATATGCTGTTGTCAGAGTTAATGTCCCTTGCCCTTTTTCTGGCTTCCATCGGCGTTTACGCCTGGAAAGCCGGCCGTAACACATGGTGGTTTATTGCCACCCTGGTGGTGCTCGGCATTTTTATTGTTTTAAACATTACCCTGTACGCCAGCGATTACTTTACCGGAGACGGCATTAACGATGCGGTGCTCTATACGCTCACCAACAGCCTGACGGGTGCCGGTGTAGGTAAGTACATACTGCCAGGCTTGGGCGTCGTTGTTGCGCTGGTTGCCATTTTTGGGGCGCTTGCCTGGGTGCTGCGCCGCCGTCGCCACCATCCGCACCATCACGGCTACAGCCTGCTGGCACTGTTCCTCGCGCTGGCCTCCGTTGATGCCAGCCCGGCGTTTCATCAGATTACCGAGCTGGTAAAATCCCAGTCGCGCGACGGCGATCCGGATTTCGTGGCCTACTATAAAGAGCCGTCAAAAACTATCGCCAATCCGAAGCTCAATCTGGTTTATATCTACGGCGAGAGTCTTGAACGGACGTATTTTGATAACGACGCCTTCCCGAACCTGACGCCGGATCTGGGCGCGATTAAAAACGAAGGCCTCGACTTCAGCCACACCATGCAGCTGCCGGGTACCGATTACACCATCGCCGGGATGGTCGCCTCCCAATGCGGCATCCCGCTGTTTGCCCCCTTTGAAGGTAACGCCTCGGCCTCCATGTCGAGCTTCTTCCCGAAGAATACCTGTCTGGGCGATATCCTGAAAAACTCCGGCTATGAAAACTACTTTATGCAGGGCGCCAACCTGCGCTTTGCCGGAAAGGACGTATTCCTGAAATCGCACGGTTTTGACCATCTGTATGGCTCGGAAGAGTTAAAAACCACGGTTGCCGATCCGAACTACCGTAACGACTGGGGTTTTTACGACGATACCGTTCTGGACGAAACCTGGAGAAAATTCGAGGAGCTCTCCCGTACCGGCAAGCGTTTCTCTCTCTTTGCCCTGACCGTGGATACTCACCATCCTGATGGCTTTGTGTCGCAAACCTGTAAGCGCAAAAGCTATGAGATTGATGGCAAGAGCAATAAATCCTTCAGCGCCGTGACCTGCAGCCAGGAGCATATCGCCGCGCTCATCGAAAAAATAAAAGCCTCGCCGTATTTCAAAAATACGGTGATCGTCGTCTCTTCAGATCATCTGGCGATGAAAAACAGCGCCTGGGATGAACTCAACAAGCTGGACCGCAGCAATCTGTTCTTTGTCCTGCGCGGCGACCAGCCTCATCAGGAGGTGATTGCCACCAAACGTAACTCAATGGATAACGGCGCAACGGTGCTGGATATCCTGGGCGGGGATAATTTTATCGGCCTCGGCCGCAGCACGTTGTCGGGGCAATCTCTGTCTGAAGTCTTCCTCAACATGAAGGAAAAAATCCTCGCGTGGAAGCCCGATATCATCCGCCTGTGGAACTTCCCAAAAGAGATGACGGATTTCACGATCGACCAGGATAAAAACATGATTGCCTTCTCCGGCAGCCACTTCCGTCTGCCGCTGCTGGTGCGTGTGTCGGATAACCGGGTCGAACCATTGCCGGAAAGCGAATACTCCGCGCCGCTGCGTTTTCAGCTCGCCGATTTCGCGCCGCGCGATAATTTTGTCTGGGTCGACAGATGCTACAAAATGGGCCAGCTCTGGTCACAGCCGCTGTCGCTCTCTACCGACTGGTGCGTTTCTCAGGGGCAGCTGGGCGGAGAACAGACCGTCCAGCACGTCGATAAAGCCCAGTGGAAAGGGAAAACGGCCTTTAAGGATACGGTGATTGATACCGCACGCTACCAGCGCAATGTCGATATGCTGAAAATCGTTGATAACGATATCCGCTATAAAGCAGACAGCTTTATCTTTAACGTGGCAGGTGCCCCGGAAGAGGTGAAGCAGTTCAGCGGCATCTCGCGTCCTGAATCCTGGGGACGCTGGTCAAACGCGCAGCTGGGCGATGAGGTGAAGATTGAGTACGCCCGCCCGCTGCCGGAAAAATTCGATCTGGTGATCACCGCCCGCGCCTTCGGCCCCAACGCGAACCAACCCATTCCGGTGCGCGTGGGGGATAAAGAGCAGACGCTGACGCTGGGAAATGACGTCACCACCACCACGCTGCACTTCGACAACCCGTCGCGCAGTAATACGCTGGTGATTGTGCCGCCGGAACCGCAGTCGACTAACGAAGGAAATATCCTCGGCCACTCACCGCGTAAACTCGGGATTGGCATGGTCGAAGTTAAAATCGTGAGTACACAAGGCTAACGCGCGCGTGCCCGGCATTCTGCCGGGCACTTATGGAAATAAATAATCCTATAAAATCATTATAAATTAGATTAAAACGCTTTATATAAGCCAATTTAATTTATAAATATCTCGCAAAAAGACAATTCCATAACATGTACAGCTCCTTAAATCACCACGGAGCGTTCCGCACTTTTATCATGCTAACCGGCTATAAGTTCGAATCCATCCGGGCACTGCGCAGCGAAAATGTGATTGCCTGGGAGGTATTGTCCACGGCAAAGCCCCACGTCAATCTCGAAGACTACTTTGGCTCGCTGCCCTCGACGCAGCGTAAAGCCCACTTCTTTGCGCAGCTTCGTCATGCCATGTTTTGCGAGGAAGTCGACAAGTTTTATCTCAACGCGACATCGGACTTGCTGCTGGAAACGGACTTCCTCGACAGGCTAAAAGAAGATACCCCCTGCCCAGAGAGGCTTGCTATCGAGGTCACCGACCTCTATACGCTGATACAACTCGACGCCTCGCAAAGCCGGGCTCTGCGGAAATGCATCGCGACGCTCCATCAATGGGGGATCGAAGTGTGGGCTGACGATGTCTGTGAAGACATTCTTTCCGATCTTCTGACCAGCCAGATCCGCTTCTGCGGCGTCAAAATTGACAAGCATACCTTCTGGAGCGGACGCACCGAGCAGGCGAAGTTCCTCCATCTCACCCGCCAGTTCAAGAACGTCGCCAGCAAGGTGCTGATCGAAGGCATCGAAACTGCGGGTGATTTCGCGCTGGCCCGTGCCAGCGTGGCCGACTATGGCCAGGGCTATCTGTGGGGCCAAAAATGACGCCCTTCATTCCAAATGCGGGTTATCAGGTCATCGTTCTGAGCAGCAATGCTTTTTTATGGCTTGGCCTCCATTCGATGATTTCGACAGCCGTCACACCCCGTCCTGAAATGTATTGGATCAACAGCGTTGATCCGGAAGGGCTTACTCGTCTACAGGAACGGCTGCTCGACGCGCCCGTTGGACAGAACTGGCTGGTATTTACGGATGCGACCCGGGTTAGCGACATTAACGCCTGGTTGCGTAATGCGCGGGTCAGAGTGGTCGCGGATAACCTGTCTCTTGCGCAGCTAAGCCACTGCTTTAGCGACACGACATTTTCCTTCGAAAACGCCGCCACGCTCTCGTATCAGGAGATGCGGGTTTGCATGCTGTTGCATAGAGGATTTAGCCCGATTCGTATCGCAAAAATCCTCAATAAGTCACCTAAAACGATCTACACCCACAAGCGTAACGCGATGAACAAATTTTGCTGCCACAGCCTGGCGGAATTCCATCGAAAACTCTGCCTGCTGGACGCTCAGTCATTCTCTTTGTAATTGCACAGTTACTCACGTCAGGAAATAAGATCATGAAAATTATCACTACTGCTCTATGTTGTTCCGCCTTCCTGCTCCCTGCCGCCGTAATGGCCGCAGACAGTACCGAGAGCGCAACGATGCACGTATCACTTGAGGTCGTGAAATCGTGTACCCTCAAAGCCAACGACCTCAATTTCGCGCGCCACGGCTCGGATGAATCGAGCGAAATCCAGGCCAGCACGCAGGTCGATGTCGTCTGTACCAACGGTACCCCGTTCACTCTCTCTGCCACCAGCAACGATAGCAGCGAGAACGGCACCTTCTGGCTGAAGCCGGAAAACGGTGAAACGGGGGCTCAGAAGATTGCCTGGAAACTCTTTGCTGACGAGGGCAAACAGACGCAAATCACCAGCACCGATGGGCTAACCGATACCGGAAATGGTCAGGAGCAGAAAGAGACGCTCTATGGCGTGATTGACGCAGGCGCTCTGACGACTGCACAGGCGGGTGCCTACAGTGACGACATCACCTTAAACCTGGTGTATTGATCGTGCGTCGTTATCTTCCCTGCCTCATTCTGTGGCTCATGATGCTGGCGCTGCTGTCACGCTACGCGCTGGCCGCCACGCTGCAGGTGGCGCCTGTTACGCTCGATCTGCAAAGCGGTCAAAGAGCGACAGCGGTCACCCTTACCAACAGTGGAAATGCGGCCATTCATGCGCAGATACGGGTGTACGAATGGACCCAGAAAAACGGTCACGATGTCTTAGCCGCCACCGATGAGGTCGTCAGCAGCCCGGCAATGACCGCGCTGGCGCCGGGCCAGCAGCAGCTGGTGCGCATTATTGTCATGCAACCGGCTATCCGCGAACGGGAGCAAAGCTACCGGCTGGTCATCGATGAGCTGCCGGATACCCTTTCCCACGCGGCCAATCCCAACGGCGTGCACTTCCTGCTGCGCTATTCCATTCCGGTGTTTATTGCCGGAAACCCAAATCTGCCCGTCAGCCACGATGCCCTGAGCTGTGAACAGGCCGATTCCCCGGCGACGATCCGCTGCTATAACGCCGGAAAACGCCATATTCGCCTGAGCCATCTTGAGGCCCTGACGACCGGAGGGCAGGTTGCAGGCTCGGTTAAAGGGCTAGCGGGCTATGTACTGCCGGGACAGACCGCTCTTGTGAAACTTAAGCAAGCGTCACGACATACGCTCAGCGCGTTACGCGTCTACCTCAACGATGACCGCCATGCCAGCCAGATACTCCTGCGCCCGCTCGCTTCTCGCGCTCCTGCTTTGGCTACCGCTGATGCTGTCAGCCCGCACTGAAGAGGTCGCCGACACCGTACAATGGCTGACTATCACCGTGAATAATGCCCCGCGAGGGGATCTGTGGGCCTGCCGGGTGGTAGAAGATGCGCTGTGGATTAGCCACAGCGACATAAAAAAGCTGGGGCTCCACGCCCCGGATGACCACAGCGGGTGGGTTGAACTAACGGCCCTGCCGGGCATGAAGGTTGATATCGACCTGCTTGCTCAGCAGGTGTCGATTATGGCCGAGGCAAAGGCGCTCGAGGGACAGCAGCATCTGACGCTCGAAAAATCGCCCCCACAGTTCGCCTATCCTGAGGCCCAGCCCATCAGCGCGTTTACGCTCGGCTACACCCTCTACGCCAGCGATGCGCGGGGTAAACGCCAGCTGAATGCCCAACCCAGTTGAACGCGTCCGGGGTGCTGCCCGGGACGCTCAGCAGCAACTTTTCAAGCCATGCCGGAGAGGAAAACAGTGCCACCCGGCCCACCCATACGCGTCTTGAAACCCGCTGGCAGTGGGACAACACCGATTCGCTGACCACCCTGGCGCTGGGAGACAGCATCACCACGGGCACGCGCTGGAGCCGCCAGGTTCGCTTTGGTGGCCTGCACTGGGCGCGAAATTTTGAACTCGATCCGCAGCTCAACACCGAACCGCGTAGCCGCTACAGCGACACGGCGGTCCTGCCTTCAACGGTCGATCTTTACATTGACGGGCTCAAGCAGAGCAGCCAGCGCGTTACGCCGGGGGCGTTTACGCTGGATACACTGCCCGCCTTCACCGGAAGCGGGCAGGCGCAGGTGGTCATTACCGACATCAACGGCCAGCGTCGCACCGTACAGCTCGACGTGTACGGGGCACCGGGAATGCTGGCAGAAGGTCTCAGCAGCGGCTCGCTGGATATCGGCTGGATGCGGCAAAACTACGCCCAGCGTTCCGACGACTATGCCGCGTCGCCGATGCTCGACGCCGGCTGGCGCTATGGGGTCAATAACCACCTGACGCTGGCGCTGCACACGGAGCAGCAGCGCAAACTGCGCAATCTCGGGGCAGGCGTTGACTGGTTGATATCCCCCGACGCAGGCATTCTCAGCCAGCACGTCGCGGCGAGCGACAGCCCCTACGGTCAGGGGATGCAGTGGGACCTCGGCTGGCAGTGGAACGGCGGCGGAACGGGCATTTCTGCCAACACCGTTCGTACCGATGCCGCGTTCGCCGACAATGCCCGCATGAGCGGTGCCGTGCCCGTCAGGCGCAGCGATAGCGTATGGCTAAGCCATTCATTCTCCCGCTTAGGGACGCCAGGCATGGGCTGGGTACAACAAGATATTCAGGGTAACAAACAACGCTATCTCAATGCCTCCTGGTCCGTTTTATTACCGGCGCATCTCTCTGCCACGCTGAGCTATAGCCGCTCGTTTACGGACTCGTCGAGTAACGTTCAGCTTATGCTCTCTGTCCCGCTGGGCCGCCAGGACACCCTCTCACTCCAGGCCAGCCAGGATTCGCCGCGCATGGACTATCGCCATCAGCCAGACGACCAGACCGGCGGCTGGTCATGGCAGCTGGGGCAAAGCGTTGGCGAACGCCGGGAAAAGTATGCTGACGTCGGCTATCTGGGCCACGCCGGAGAGTGGCATGTGGGGCTGGAGCAAGGCGCTAACGTGGGCAATCAGTATGCCTCAGCCGAAGGCAGCCTGACGCTGCTGGATAATAGCCTGCACGCCCTGCGCTACAGCGAGCAGGGTTTGGCGCTGGTCTCAACGCGCGGTATCGGGCACGTGCCGGTGATGCTGGAAAACCGCCCGGCAGGCGAAACCGATGAAGAGGGGTATCTTCTGCTGACCGACCTGCCGCGCTACCACAACAGCAAAGTCACGATCAATCCGCTGGATCTGCCTTCCGATGTGATTGCCCCGGTCACCGACATGTATGCCAGACCGGGTAACGGCAGCGCGGTAAAAGTCGATTTTAACGTCCATCACGCCGTGACGGTTCAGGCCAGGCTGGTCGACGGCCGCGGCACGCCCCTCCCACTAGGCAGCATCGTGTCAACGCCACGCGGCGCCACCATCGTGGGGCGCGACGGGTTTATCTGGCTTGAAGACCCGCCCCTGCCGGGTGAACTGGTGGTGAAAACGGGGCAGGGAGAATGTCGGGTTACGCTTTCGGCGCCCCGGAAGACGTCATCCGTACAAAATATTGGAGAACAACTGTGTCATTGAGAGCGTCGTTAATTTTGCTGCTTTTGCTGTCCCTCAAGACGATAGCGGCCGCCTGCTGGATCACCTCGCCCGCCGTCATCAACTTTGGCACTATCGTGGCGGGCAATGCGGCCTCGACCCACGCCGAGGTCAAATTCAACTGCCAGGCTGACAACATCGGTACGACGGAGTACATCAATGTCTGCCTGAGCAGCATCGACGCCCCGCCTTTTCAGATGATCTCACCGGGGGACCAGGAGGGTAAACAATACACCCTGATTTTTCGTGTTCTTAACGGCGTCGCGCGTTCTCAGGAGCTGGGCCCCGCCAGCCGCGGGGATCTTATCCAGCAGACCCTGACCGCCGACAGCAATGCCAATATCAGCGGCAGCTTTCCGCTTATCGCGACCCTCCCGGCAGGGCAAAGCCAGCTCCCGGCGTACCACTATTACAACTACAACATGAATTTACGCATCGCGTGGTACAGCGCCTCCCGTCAGGATGCCCTTCAGAACTGTTCAGACGGCTCCGCCGAGGGCGAACAGGTGCAGGGCGGAAGCAATGCGCAGGCCGAAATTCGCGAGGGATGTTACATAGAGCACGTCACCCCGCTTAACTTCGGCACCCTGACCAGCGCCGCCACGCTACGCCCGACGCGTACCACGGCCACCCTCACCACGCGCTGCCCGGCCGGCACCGCGTTCACGCTCGCGATGGGAAAAGGCAATCATGCCAGCGGCAACCAGCGGCAGCTGTGCAACGATGAAGGCCAGTGCCTGCGCTACGGCCTCTGGCAGGATGCGGGAAACACGCAACGCTGGGGCGACCAAAGCAGCGGCGATGCAATGCAGGTCATCAACCCCGCGGGCGGGACGCAAAATTACACCGTCTACGGAGACGTCCCGGCGCAGCCCCTGAGCGGCACGGGGGAATTCAGCGATGACGTGATAATCACGCTGACTTATTAAACAGCGCAAAATCCTGCCTGGATCAATGTTATCGGTAACAATGGCGCTAAAATAGCCAACAGATCTGCTTAATCAGGCGAAAGGCCTGTTCTTTTATTCGTTATCTCTGTCTGTATTACAACAACTTATGAAATACCTGCTTGCTGACGCCCTCGTCTACAACGACGAGGACGGTTCTGTTTCTCTTATCAATGCGCCGGATGAGGATGCGCAGATCCTCACCTGCACGGCCAATACCATCATGAAGCTGCTGGTGCAGCATCATGGGAACGTGGTCGAACGAGAGACGCTTCTTCAGGAGGTCTGGGACAGGCGCGGGCTGCAGGGGTCGAACAATTCGTTAAACCAATACATCAGCATTTTACGTAAATTGCTGGCAAGCCTGCTTCCCGACGTGCTGTTTATTGTCACCGTGCCTAAAACGGGCTTTATGCTCAGCGCTGACGTCACGGTCACCGCGCTAGAGGCACCGTGCCCGGCAGTCGAAACGGCGACATCCGTGCGGCGCGTTCGACCGGACGTGCTGTTCTGCGGTGCACTCACGATAGCGATCGTTGCGCTGTGTCTCTGGATCATCGCAATCAAGCCAGCAACCCAGCAGCGGGAGATCCACCTGCTGACCCATATTGGCACGTGTCCGGTCTACACCTTTACGCCGCTGGCAGACGTTTTCCATGATAAGGCGATTGGGCTGGCGCAGACGCTTCAGCAGGACGGCCATCTTCCGTGCCTGAAAAACTCCATCTTCTACATGCACATTCAGCGAACGCTTTTCTACGGCCACGAAGGGCGGCTGGTGCTCTCCCAATGTTCCCTCACGCAGGGTAAAGCCAGCGCCTGCCGTACGCTTTACTATTACGAGTGGTGATATGAGACACAAAAAAGTTTGGCTAATTCTGATCCTCAACCTGCTGCTGCTGGGCGCCGCGCTGGCGTGGTACTTTCACACGCCCCCGCTGTCGTTGGCCTGCGACGGAAACCTGACCTTCTCCGACAGGCGCGACAGCCACGACTTCACCTTTGACGGCGAGATCATTATGCGTTTTCATCCCGACAAAACGGGGTACATCACGCTAAACGGTAGCGTGGTGAATGCGCCGCGCAGCTGGGAGGTTTCCCGCCAGGAGATGTTTAAATGGCGTCACGTTGAGGGTGAACTGTATGAGATTGTCATTCAAAAAGTGGAGCGTTTTAGCCACGATGCCATGCCCCCCGGCGTCTTTGAAAAGTACGTCGCGGGCCTGACGCTGGGCAATAAAAGGCTTCTGACGATAGCGCGCACGCCGGAAGACGCGCTGGTGATCAGCAATTTTTACTCGCCGGTGCTGATCTGCTCGGAATAATGTCGACGGGTCAGGCTATACTTGCCGCCATGCACGTTCATATTCGCCCCACCGCCCCTAACGACGTCACCGCCCTGCCCGCCATTGAACGCGCGGCGGCCGGGCGTTTTCGTGACGACCCGGCACTCGCCTGGCTTGCCGGGGGTGAGGTGATTACCGCTGAACAGCACCTCGGGTATGTTGAACGCGGGCACAGCTGGCTGGCGCTGGCGAACGATCGCCCCGTGGGGTTTATCCTCACAGAAGCGCACGCGTCGTCGCGGTTTATCGTGGAGCTCTCGGTCGAACTGGCCTGGCAGGGAAAAGGAATTGGCCGGCAGCTCATCGCCCGTGCGGCTGACCATGCCCGTAAGGCAGGGCTAGCGTCGCTGACGCTGACGACGTTCCGGGACGTCGCGTGGAATGCGCCGTTCTATGCCCGGTTGGGGTTTGAATATGTCACTGAACTCACGCCTGAACTTCGTCAGAAAAGGGAAGAAGAGACAGCGCACGGCTTAGCGTTTGAATCTCGCTGCGCCATGCGCCTGCCCCTTAATTAATTAAAAGGTTTCCCAGTTTTCACCCGCGTCGGCAGTCGCGGCTTTACGCGCCGTCGCTGGAGTTGCCACGGTTTTCGCCGAGGCGAATTCGCGCGCTTTCATCTGCTCCTGCTGAATACGGAACACGGCTACGGCCTGCGTCAGACGGCTCGCCTGTTCTTCCAGCGCAGCGGCGGCAGCGGCGGACTCTTCCACCAGCGAGGCGTTCTGCTGGGTGACGCGATCCATCTCAGCGACCGCCAGACCCACCTGGTCGATACCGCGGCTCTGCTCATCAGACGCAGAGGCGATTTCACCCATGATGTCGGTTACGCGGGTGACGGCATTCACGATCTCACCCATGGTTTCACCAGCACTTTCCACCAGAGTAGAACCCACTTCCACGCGGCCCACCGAGTCTTCAATCAGGCTCTTAATTTCACGTGCTGCCTGAGCGCTGCGCTGTGCCAGGTTACGCACCTCACCCGCCACAACGGCAAACCCACGCCCCTGTTCACCCGCACGCGCCGCTTCTACCGCCGCGTTCAGTGCCAGGATGTTGGTCTGGAAAGCAATACCGTCGATTACGCTAATAATGTCAGCAATCTTCTGCGAACTACCGGCGATGTCGCGCATGGTTTGCACCACGTTATCCACCACTTTACCGCCCTTCTGAGCGGTTTCGGACGCGCTCAGCGCCAGGTTGCTCGCCTGACGGGCGTTCTCGGCGTTCTGCTTCACGGTCGCGGTCAGCTGCTCCATGCTGGCGGCGGTCTCTTCCAGGGAAGCGGCCTGCTGCTCAGTACGGGAAGAGAGATCGTTATTCCCCATCGAGATTTCGCTCGCGCCGCTGTAGATGGCGTTCGCACCGTTACGCACGTCGCCCACGGTGCGTACCAGCTCACCCTGCATATGGCGCAGTGAATCCGCCAGCTCTCCCATCTCGTTCGAGCCTTCCACGTCGATACGCTTCACGAGGTCGCCGCTGGCGATATGGCGAATGCTGTCGATCAGACGGTTCAGCGGAGAGATCAGCGCCTGCTTAATGCCCAGCCAGACGGCAACAATCACCACCAGTACGGCCACCAGCACGCTAATCAACACCCAAATAGCCTGGCTGTAAGAGCTGTTGCTGTCTTTTACTGCCGTCTCGTACAGCTTGTCGTTCTGCTGCAGATAATTCACGTACTGCTTCTCAAAGCCATCCTGATAGCTCTGGGTTGGCTGGTCGAAGAAGGCATTAATTTTGCCCGCGCCCAGAAGCTGAATCAGCTCCGCCAGCGCGCCGTGGTAGATATCGTAGTTACGTTTGATTTCCAGCGCAGCGGTGTCGCTTTGACGGGAATCACGCGGCAGGGCTTCGTAATCAGCCCAATTTTTTTCCGCCTGCTTCAACGAGGTAGAGGCAATCTGCATCAGATCGGAAACGGTCGCGCCGCTGCCAATATTGCTCTGATCCATCATGTAGCGGATACCCGCGCGGTTCAGGGTATTACGGGTTTGCAGCAACGCTACCCAGCTGGCGTTCAGCGTGGATTGTTGCTGACGAATGGTTTGCAGGACGGTGAAGTTCTCTTTGTCATTCTTTAGGGCATTAAAGAAAAGACCACCGGATGTGAGTTGTAAAAGGCCAAAAATAGCTAAAACCAGCAACAAACTGGTGACAATCTTTATACGGTTTAACATGTTTTCTCTTTCCATCAGACAGATAACAGAATTTTCGGCCTGGAAAGGGAAAACTTTACGAAAATCATCCTGGAATTTGTGGTTTTTACTCTTCTTCACGCGCTGCGACGTGCCTGTTTCCAAGTTCAATAAACTCTTCCAGCAGCGCCGTCAGCTGCTTCATCTTCTCCGGCGTGAATTCCGCTTCTATCTGTTGATAGGCCTCTTCCACCTGCGCCTGCGCATGTTCATACAAGGCGTTGCCCTCTTTGGTCAGCGACACGTAGAGCTTGCGCTGGTCGTTCACCGGCTTTAATCGCAGCACCAGACCGTCGCGCTCCATGCGCGTCAGAATGCCGGTCAGGCTTGGGCGCAAAATGCAGGTCCGAAATGCCAGATCGTGAAAATCCATCGAGGGATGTTCGGCCAGCACGCGCACGATGCGCCACTGCTGTTCGGTCAGATTATGCCGCTTCACGATCGGCCGGAAGTACGACATGGCCGCTTCACGCGCCTGCAACAGTGCGATGGTTAATGAGTCATGCATAGCCTCTCCCCGACAATTATTAATAAGTAAACGAATTTTAAAAGCTGTTTTTATAAACAACCTGTTTTACGCCAAAAAGTCTAACAGAAACAACGCATTTTTATTAACAAACTGATAAATATAAAATTTAAATTTGAGATGTAAATTTATTGTTATTCATATCACAAATCTTTCACTTCTGATTGCGAAACGAACAGTAAAAGCATAAAACCAGATCATTAACATATTAATGAAATCAACGCCGGACCGCCGGCCTGAGGAGTATGTGAATGAAAGGAACTGTTTTTGCCGTCGCGCTGAATCATCGAAGCCAGCGTGAAGCCTGGGCCGAGGCGTTCGAAAAAGCCCCCTACAATACGCCACCTAAAACGGCCGTGTGGTTTATCAAGCCGCATAACACCGTCGTCCGCGCAGGTGAGCCAATCCCCTTTCCGGAAGGTGAGACGGTGTTAAGTGGCGCAACCGTAGCGCTGGTGGTAGGCAAAACGGCGAGTAAAGTACGCGTTGAAGATGCCGCAGCGTATATCGCAGGGTATGCGCTGGCTAACGAGGTTAGCCTGCCGGAAGAGAGTTTTTACCGCCCGGCGATCAAGGCCAAGTGCAGGGACGGGTTTTGCCCGCTGGGGGAACCCGTCGCCCTGGACAGCGTGGATAACCTGACCATCATCACCGAGATCAATGGCCGGGAAGCGGACCACTGGAACACCGCCGACCTGCAGCGTAATGCTGCCGAGCTGCTGAGTGCCTTGAGCGAATTCGCGACCCTCAATCCTGGCGATGCCATTCTGATCGGTACCCCGCATTCGCGTGTCCCTCTTCAGCCGGGCGATCGCGTGCGCGTTCTGGCGGAAGGTTTTCCGCCGCTGGAAAACCCGGTGGTGGATGAACGCGACGTGGCCATCGCTCACGGCGCGCATCCGCACCCCACGCTGTTTGCCCTCGGACTGAACTACGCCGATCACGCCAGCGAACTGGACTTCAAGCCGCCGACCGAGCCGCTGGTGTTCATCAAAGCGCCAAACACCGTTAACGGCGACAACCAGACCTCGGTACGCCCGAACAACGTTGAGTACATGCACTACGAGGCGGAGCTGGTGGTAGTCATCGGTAAAACCGCGCGCAAGGTCAGTGAAGCCGACGCGATGGACTACGTTGCGGGCTATACGGTCTGCAACGACTACGCCATCCGCGACTATCTCGAAAACTACTACCGCCCGAACCTGCGGGTGAAAAGCCGCGACGGGCTGACGCCCATTTCCCCGAACATCGTGCCGAAAGCGGCCATTCCCGACCCGCACAACTTAGCCCTGCGCACCTTCGTGAATGGCGAGCTGCGCCAGGAAGGGACCACGGCGGACCTGATTTTCAGCATCCCGTTCCTGATTGCGTACCTGAGCGATTTTATGACCCTGCAGCCGGGCGACATGATTGCCACCGGCACGCCGAAAGGGCTGTCCGACGTGGTGCCGGGTGATGAAGTGGTCGTGGAAGTGGAAGGCGTGGGCCGCCTGGTGAACCGAATTGTCAGCGAGGAGACTGCAAAATGAAAAAAATTAACCACTGGATCAACGGTAAGAACGTCGCGGGAAGCGACTACTTCCACACCACCAACCCGGCCTCCGGCGAGGTGCTGGCGGAGGTGGCCTCCGGCGGTGAAGCCGAAATCCATCAGGCCGTGGCGGTAGCAAAAGAGGCGTTCCCGAAATGGGCTAACCTGCCGATGAAGGAACGCGCGCGCCTGATGCGTCGCCTGGGGGATCTGATCGACCGGAACGTCCCGGAGATCGCCGCCATGGAAACCGCCGACACCGGCCTGCCGATCCACCAGACCAAAAACGTCCTGATCCCGCGCGCCTCGCACAACTTCGAGTTCTTCGCCGAGGTGTGCCAGCAGATGAACGGCAAAACCTACCCGGTTGACGACACGATGCTGAACTACACCCTGGTGCAGCCGGTAGGCGTCTGCGCGCTGGTATCCCCGTGGAACGTGCCGTTTATGACCGCCACCTGGAAGGTCGCCCCCTGTCTGGCCTTAGGCAATACCGCGGTGTTGAAGATGTCTGAACTCTCCCCGCTGACCGCCGACCGTCTGGGCGAGCTGGCGCTGGAGGCGGGCATTCCGGCGGGCGTGCTGAACGTGGTGCAGGGCTACGGTGCGACGGCGGGCGATGCGCTGGTGCGCCATCACGACGTGCGCGCCGTCTCCTTTACCGGCGGCACCGCCACCGGGCGGAACATCATGAAAAACGCCGGGCTGAAGAAATACTCCATGGAGCTGGGCGGCAAATCACCGGTGCTGATTTTTGAAGATGCCGACATCGAACGCGCGCTGGACGCCGCTCTGTTCACCATCTTCTCCATCAACGGCGAGCGCTGCACGGCAGGTTCGCGCATTTTTATTCAGCAAAGCATCTATCCGGAATTCGTGAAGCGCTTTGCCGAGCGCGCCAACCGCCTGCGCGTGGGCGACCCGGCCGATCCGAACACTCAGATTGGTGCGCTCATCAGCCAACAGCACTGGGAGAAGGTCTCCGGCTATATCCGCCTCGGCATTGAAGAGGGTGCAACCCTGCTGGCGGGCGGCCCGGACAAACCGACCGATCTGCCCGCGCACCTGAAGGGTGGCAACTTCCTGCGCCCGACCGTGCTGGCGGACGTCGACAACCGCATGCGTGTGGCGCAGGAGGAGATCTTCGGGCCGGTGGCCTGCCTGCTGCCGTTTAAGGACGAAGCGGAAGGCCTACGTCTGGCCAACGATGTGGAGTACGGCCTGGCGTCGTACATCTGGACCCAGGACGTCAGCAAAGTGCTGCGTCTGGCGCGCAATATCGAAGCCGGAATGGTGTTCGTGAATACCCAGAACGTGCGCGATCTGCGTCAGCCGTTTGGCGGCGTGAAGGCTTCCGGCACCGGGCGCGAGGGCGGCGAGTACAGCTTCGAAGTGTTCGCGGAGATGAAGAACGTCTGCATCTCGATGGGCAACCATCCCATTCCTAAGTGGGGGATCTGAATATGGGCAAATTAGCGTTAGCCGCAAAAATCACGCACGTGCCGTCAATGTACCTTTCTGAGCTGCCGGGTAAAAATCACGGCTGCCGCCAGTCGGCTATCGACGGACATAAAGAGATCAGCAAGCGCTGCCGAGAGCTGGGCGTTGATACCATTATCGTGTTCGACACCCACTGGCTGGTGAACAGCGCCTATCACATCAACTGTGCGGACCATTTTGCGGGCGTCTACACCAGCAACGAACTGCCGCATTTTATCCGCGACATGACCTACGACTACGACGGCAACCCGGCGCTCGGCCAGCTTATTGCCGACGAAGCGGTCAAGCTCGGCGTGCGCGCCAAAGCGCATAACATCCCAAGCCTGAAGCTGGAATACGGCACCCTGGTGCCGATGCGCTACATGAACAGCGATAAGCACTTCAAGGTGATCTCCATCTCGGCGTTCTGCACGGTTCACGACTTCGCCGACAGCCGCCGGCTGGGTGAAGCCATCCTCAGCGCTATCGAAAAATACGACGGCACCGTGGCGGTACTGGCCAGCGGATCGCTGTCACACCGCTTTATCGACGACCAGCGCGCGGAAGAGGGGATGAACAGCTACACCCGTGAGTTCGACCGCCAGATGGACGAGCGCGTAGTGAAGCTGTGGCGCGAAGGCCAGTTCAAAGAATTCTGCAGCATGCTGCCGGAGTACGCCGACTACTGCTACGGCGAGGGCAACATGCACGACACGGTGATGCTGCTGGGCATGCTCGGCTGGGACAACTACGGCGGTAAGGTGGAGTTTCTCACCGAGCTGTTCGCCAGCTCCGGCACCGGCCAGGTCAACGCCGTTTTCCCTCTGCCCGCATAAGGATCCACCGTGCCGCATTTTATTGCTGAATGTACCGACAATATCCGCGAGCAGGCCGACCTGCCGGGGCTGTTTGCCAAAATCAACGAGGCGCTTGCCGCCACCGGCATCTTCCCGCTGGGCGGCATCCGCAGCCGCGCCCACTGGCTGGATACCTGGCAGATGGCAGACGGTAAACAGGATTACGCCTTTGTGCATATGACGCTGAAGATAGGTTCCGGGCGCAGCCTTGAAAGCCGTGAAGAGGTCGGTGAAATGCTGTTTACGCTGATCAACGCGCACTTTGCCGAGCTGATGGCGAGCCGCTATCTGGCGCTGTCGTTTGAGCTAGACGAGCTGCACCCGACGCTCAATTACAAACAAAACAACGTGCACGCGCGCTTTCGCTGAGGTCATTTATGCTGGATAAACACACCCATACCCTGATCGCCCATCGGCTGCATCAGGCAGAACAGACCCGGGAGCAGATCCGTCAGATCTCACTCGACTACCCGACGATCGCTATCGACGACGCCTACGCCATACAGCGCGAATGGGTAAACCTGAAAATCGCCGAAGGCCGCGTGCTGAAAGGCCACAAGATCGGCCTGACCTCCAAAGCGATGCAGGCCAGCTCGCAGATCGCTGAGCCGGACTACGGCGCGCTGCTGGACGACATGTTCTTCCACGATGGCTGCGACATTCCCGTCGATCGCTTTATCGTTCCCCGCATTGAAGTGGAGCTGGCCTTCGTGCTGGCAAAACCGCTGCGCGGACCTAACTGCACGATCTTCGACGTCTACAACGCCACGGATTACGTGATCCCCGCGCTGGAGCTGATCGACGCCCGCTGCCACAACATCGATCCCGACACCCAGCGCCCGCGCAAGGTCTTCGACACCATCTCCGATAACGCTGCCAACGCGGGGGTGATCCTCGGCGGCCGCCCAATCAAGCCCGACGCGCTGGATTTGCGCTGGATCTCCGCTCTGCTCTATCGCAACGGCGTAATTGAAGAGACCGGCGTCGCCGCAGGCGTGCTCAATCATCCGGCAAACGGCGTGGCGTGGCTGGCGAACAAGCTCGCGCCGTATGACGTGCAGCTTGAACCCGGCCAAATCATCCTCGGCGGATCGTTTACCCGTCCGGTGACGGCCAGCAAAGGCGACACTTTCCATGTTGACTACGGCAGCATGGGCTCCATCAGCTGCCGCTTCGTCTAGGAGACAGCCATGCAAAACGCATTCAAAGCGGCGCTAAAAGCAGGCCGTCCGCAAATCGGCCTGTGGCTGGGGCTGACCAGCAGCTACAGCGCTGAACTGTTAGCAGGCGCGGGCTTCGACTGGCTGCTGATCGACGGGGAGCACGCGCCAAACAATGTGCAAACCGTATTAACCCAGCTGCAGGCCATTGCGCCTTACGCCAGCCAGCCGGTGGTACGCCCGGCGTGGAACGATCCGGTGCAGATCAAGCAGCTGCTGGACGTGGGGGCACAAACCCTGCTGGTGCCAATGGTGCAAAATGCCGGCGAAGCACGTCTTGCGGTGAGCGCAACCCGCTACCCGCCCGCGGGCATTCGCGGGGTGGGCAGCGCCCTGGCGCGCGCCTCGCGCTGGAACCGTATTCCGGATTACCTGCAGCAGGCTAACGACGCCATGTGCGTACTGGTGCAAATCGAAACCCGCGAGGCGCTGAAAAACCTGCCGCAGATCCTGGACGTGGACGGCGTCGACGGCGTGTTTATCGGCCCGGCGGATCTGAGCGCCGACATGGGCTTTGCCGGCAACCCGCAACACCCGGAAGTCCAGGCAACCATCGAACAGGCGATCGCGCAGATACGCGCCGCCGGTAAAGCCCCCGGCATCCTGATGGCCAACGAGGCGCTGGCAAAACGCTATCTCGACCTCGGCGCGCTGTTTGTTGCCGTCGGCGTTGACACCACCCTGCTCGCCCGCGGCGCGGAAGCGCTGGCGGCACGCTTTTTCGAAAAACCGGTTACGTCAGTTAATAACAATAAATCCGTCTACTAAACGTAAGATCTGGAGCGCACCATGACGACCTCTACCCTGCAATCCCATGATAATAAAGCTGTTGAACATCGCGTCATTAACAAACTGTTCCGGCGCCTGATCGTGTTTCTCTTTATCCTGTTTGTCTTTTCGTTTCTCGATCGCATCAATATCGGCTTTGCCGGGCTGACGATGGGCAAAGATCTGGGCCTCACCTCCACCATGTTTGGCCTGGCCGCGACGCTGTTTTACGTCACCTACGTGCTGTGCGGGATCCCGAGCAACATCATGCTGGCGAAGATCGGCGCGCGGCGCTGGATCGCCGGGATCATGGTGGTGTGGGGCATCGCCTCCACCTGCACCATGTTCGCCACCAGTCCGCACACGCTCTATGTTTTACGCATGCTGGTAGGCATTGCCGAAGCCGGATTCCTGCCGGGAATACTGGTCTACCTCACCTGGTGGTTCCCGGCCTATTACCGCGCCCGCGCCAACGCGCTGTTTATGATTGCCATGCCGGTGACCATGATGCTCGGGTCTATCCTCTCCGGCTATATTCTGGCGATGGACGGGCTGTGGAACCTGAAGGGATGGCAGTGGTTGTTCCTGCTGGAAGGGCTGCCGTCGGTGGTGCTCGGCGTGGTGACATGGTTCTACCTCAACGACACGCCGGATCAGGCTACGTGGTTGGATGATGAAGAGAAGCAGACGCTGAGAACCATGATCGCCCGCGAGCAGGAGGTCGCTATTTCACGGCCCGTCACGCCGAAATCCACGCTGCGCGAAGTGCTGACCCCGGCGGTGCTGCTCTACACGCTGGCCTACTTCTGCCTGACCAACACGCTGAGCGCGATCAACATCTGGACGCCGCAGATCCTGCAAAGCTTCAACACGGGGAGCAGCAATATCGTCATCGGCCTGCTGGCGGCGATCCCGCAGTTTTGTACCATCCTCGGGATGATCTGGTGGAGCCGCCGCTCCGACAGGCTGAAAGAGCGAAAAAAGCATACCATCCTGCCGTACCTGTTCGCCGCGGCGGGATGGATGCTGGCCTCAGCCACCGATCACAGTCTGATCCAGCTGCTTGGCATCATCATGGCCTCAACCGGATCGTTTACCGCCATGGCGATATTCTGGACCACACCGGATCGGGTTATTAGCCTGCAGTCACGGGCGGTGGCGCTGGCGGTGATCAATGCGATCGGCAACGTGGGATCTGCGGTCAGTCCGCTGCTGATTGGTATTCTGCGTGATGCCACCGGCAGCTTCAGTTCGGGGCTGTGGTTTGTGGCCGGGCTGCTCGTCGTTGGCGCGCTGGTCTTAACCCGAATCCCGATGACCCAGCGGGAAAGCCTTGAGCGCGAACCGGACATCGCGGCGCAGAAGATCCACTAGGAAGCCGCTATGTGCCAGAGTCCCGTTGCCAATATCGACATCAGCAAAGACTACGATGAAAGTCTGGGTACCGACGATGTGCACTATCAGTCCTTCGCCCGCATGGCGGCCTTTTTTGGCCGCGACATGCAGGCGCATCGTCACGACCAGTATTTTCAGATGCACTTTCTCGATACCGGGCAGATTGAGCTTCAGCTCGACGATCACCGCTACTCGGTGCAGGCCCCGCTGTTCGTCCTGACGCCGCCGTCGGTGCCGCACGCGTTTATCACCGAATCCGACAGCGACGGTCACGTGCTGACGGTACGCGAGGATCTGGTCTGGCCCCTGCTGGAGGTGCTTTACCCCGGCACGCGGGAAGCGTTCGGCCTGCCGGGGATTTGCCTCTCGCTGGCTGATAAGCCGGAGGAGCTGGCGGCCCTGCAGCACTACTGGCAGCTCATTGCCCGGGAATCCACGGAACAACTGCCCGGCCGCGAGCATACGCTGGTCCTGTTAGCCCAGGCGGTCTTTACCCTGCTGCTGCGCAACGCGAAGCTCGACGACCACGCGGCCAGCGGGATGCGCGGTGAGCTGAAGCTGTTCCAGCGCTTTAACCAGCTTATCGACACCCGCTTTCATGAACACTGGACGGTGCCGGAATATGCAAGCGAACTGCATCTGACCGAATCCCGCCTGACCGATATCTGCCGCCGCTTCGCTAACCGCCCGCCGAAGCGGCTGATTTTTGACAGACAATTGCGCGAGGCCAAACGGCTGCTGCTCTTTTCCGACAGTACGGTCAGCGAGATCGCGTGGCAGCTAGGGTTTAAAGACCCGGCCTATTTTGCCCGTTTTTTCAACCGCCTAATGGGCTGTTCGCCCAGCGCGTACCGGGCGCAGAAAGTCCCGGTGTCGCCTTTTCCCCTCGCCCAAAGGGAGGGTTAGGGTGAGGGAAATCACACTCTGCGTTCTCTCGCGAAAAGTACCCGCCGTTGTCCCAAACGTCCCTTCACGTTCCGCTCCTCTCAGGCTTCAATTAAACAACAAAAACAAAACATAAATTTAACAATCAAATTCCGATACGAGGTCCCTATGAAGCCTGAAGATTTCCGCACTGATGCCAAACGCCCGTTAACCGGTGAAGAGTATTTAAAAAGCCTGCAGGATGGTCGTGAGATTTATATCTACGGCGAGCGCGTCAAAGACGTTACGACCCATCCGGCTTTTCGCAACGCGGCAGCCTCCATAGCGCAGATGTACGACGCGCTGCACAAGCCAGACATGCAGGACACGCTGTGCTGGGGCACAGACACCGGCAGCGGTGGCTATACGCACAAGTTCTTCCGCGTGGCGAAAAGCGCCGACGACCTGCGCCAGCAGCGCGATGCTATCGCCGAGTGGTCGCGCCTGAGCTACGGCTGGATGGGCCGCACGCCGGACTACAAAGCCGCATTTGGCTGTGCGCTCGGCGCTAACCCGGCCTTCTACGGCCCGTTCGAGCAGAACGCCCGCAGCTGGTACACCCGCATTCAGGAAACCGGCCTGTACTTCAACCACGCTATCGTGAATCCGCCCATCGACCGCCACAAGCCGGCTGACGAGGTGAAAGACGTTTACATCAAGCTGGAGAAAGAGACCGACGCCGGGATTATCGTCAGCGGCGCGAAAGTGGTGGCGACCAACTCGGCGCTGACGCACTACAACATGATCGGCTTTGGCTCTGCGCAGGTGATGGGCGAAAACCCGGACTTCGCGCTGATGTTCGTCGCCCCCATGGATGCCGAAGGCGTGAAGCTGATCTCCCGCGCCTCTTACGAAATGGTGGCTGGCGCAACCGGCTCCCCATACGATTATCCGCTCTCCAGCCGCTTTGACGAGAACGACGCCATTCTGGTGATGGACCACGTGCTGATCCCGTGGGAAAACGTGCTGATCTACCGCGATTTCGACCGCTGCCGTCGCTGGACGATGGAGGGCGGCTTTGCCCGCATGTATCCGCTGCAGGCCTGCGTGCGTCTGGCGGTCAAACTTGACTTTATCACCGCCCTGCTGAAGAAATCGCTGGAATGCACCGGGACTCTGGAGTTCCGCGGCGTGCAGGCCGATCTCGGCGAGGTGGTAGCCTGGCGCAATATGTTCTGGGCGCTGAGCGACTCCATGTGCTCCGAAGCCACCCCGTGGGTCAACGGGGCGTATCTGCCGGATCACGCTGCGCTACAGACCTACCGCGTCATGGCCCCGATGGCCTACGCGAAAATCAAGAACATCATCGAACGCAACGTCACCAGCGGGCTGATCTACCTGCCGTCCAGCGCTCGCGATCTGAACAACCCGCAGATCGACCAGTATCTGGCGAAATACGTGCGCGGCTCTAACGGGATGGATCACGTCGAACGCATCAAGATTTTGAAGCTGATGTGGGATGCCATCGGCAGCGAGTTTGGCGGCCGTCACGAGCTGTACGAGATCAACTACTCCGGCAGCCAGGATGAAATCCGCCTGCAGTGTCTGCGCCAGGCGCAAAGCTCCGGCAATATGGACAAGATGATGGCGATGGTCGACCGCTGCATGTCCGAGTACGACCAGCACGGCTGGACGGTGCCACACCTGCACAACAACACCGATATCAACATGCTGGACAAGCTGCTGAAATAGCGCAGCGGGAGGCTTCAATGCAAACTGATGAACAACGCCTGCGTTTTCGCGACGCGATGGCCAGCCTGTCGGCCGCGGTCAATATTGTCACCACCGAGGGCGACGCGGGCCGCTGCGGCATTACCGCTACTGCCGTCTGTTCCGTCACGGACACGCCGCCCTCGCTGATGGTCTGCATTAACGCCAACAGCGCCATGAATCCGGTGTTTCAGGGGAACGGTCGGCTGTGCGTTAACGTGCTGAACCACGAGCAGGAGATCATGGCCCGCCACTTCGCCGGGATGACCGGTATGACGATGGACGATCGTTTTAGCCTCTCCTGTTGGCAGAAAGGGCCGCTGGCGCAACCGGTGCTGAAGGGCGCGCTGGCAAGCCTGGAAGGCGAAATAAGCCAGGTGCAGACCATCGGCACCCATCTGGTTTATCTCGTGGAAATTAAAAACATCATTCTCAGCGCAGAGGGACATGGCCTGATCTATTTCAAACGTCGCTTCCACCCGGTGATGATGGCGCTCGAAGCCGCCGTTTAACCCTCCTCCGCGCTGGTCATTGCCCGGCCAGCGCGGAATTCTACAAAAACTCCTAAGGTTTCCGCTAAATCACGCCGTTATATAACCATAAGATAAATTTTCTGTGCCTGAATACTGACATTTCTTGTCAGCGCTTTCTGCATCATTCAGCACACGCCCTCATTGACAGGAAGACCTTATGGCTAAATCGACGCGGAGCCGCTCGGCTGAACGTCTTGTCGATATTCTGGTTGAGTTACATTTAAACGGTGTGGTGAATCGCCGCGCGCTGATGGATAAATTTAAAATTACCGAGCGTACCGTATACCGTGATTTAAATGCGCTCTCCCCGATTGTTGAACACACCGGAAACGGGTTATATCGACTGATTCATTCGGCACAATCCCCCGGCGGGCAAGGACTCCACCACACTCTTGCTAACTTCCTGAATGCCGATAGCTTTTTCCCTGACAGAAACACGGAGTTCTGGCAGAAACTTGAAAACCGCGTTGACGAAAATCATATTGTTATTCTCAACAATGAAGCGGAGCACACCGTCCAACGCGATATTCAGCGCCATCTGCCCAAAATTGAGAAATCGATTACACATCGTCATATTTGTCAGATCGTTTATAAAGGCAAAACCCGACTGATTAATCCATACAAACTGATTAACAAAAAAAACATTTGGTATTTACAAGCCACCGAAAATAGCAGGATAAAATCGTTCTCGCTGAGTCAGATTAGCTGGCTTGATATTCTTAACGACACTTTTACTCCCGATCCGCATGCGGTTGAGCTGCTGGAAAAAAGCCTCGATCCCTGGGTATCTGAAGATACTTTCGAAGTGAAAATATTTATTAATACTATTATTTCACACTACTTCAAACGCCGCGACTTGCTGCCGGAACAAGAATTGCTGGATGAGCGAAACGACGGCGTCACCGTCCGCTGTCAGGCAGCCCATGAGAATCAAATTCTGCCGCTGCTGTTCTACTGGCTGCCAAATATTCAGATCCTTGAGCCTGAGTGGCTGAAGGAGAAGCTGGTTTCGACGCTTGAAACCTATCTGGCAACGACCGTGGCATAGCTAACTACGTGATCACAATCACATAATCCCCCCCACTGGCGGCGAGCCTGAACCACTCACCGCCGTCTTTGACCGCTCACCTCGCACTTTCAACCACTCACCCATTTACCTTCCTTTACACGCGCGACAATCTGGCAAGATCGGCTCAGCATTAATCAATACCTCCTCAAAAACGAACCTTGACCCTTTTTTCTTCACATAAAAACCAGGTCTATTATGGATACTAAAAAACTCATGAAGCACGTGCCCTGGGCATTACTCGGGATCCTCGGCGCTTTCTGTCTGGCCGTTGTCGCATTACGCCGGGGCGAACACGTAAGCGCCCTGTGGATCGTCGTTGCGTCTGTTTCCGTTTATCTTGTGGCTTATCGCTACTACAGCTTGTACATCGCGCAGAAGGTCATGAAGCTTGACCCGACGCGTGCCACGCCGGCGGTCATTAACAATGACGGCCTGAACTACGTGCCAACCAACCGCTACGTGCTGTTTGGCCACCACTTCGCCGCGATCGCCGGTGCAGGTCCGCTGGTCGGCCCGGTTCTGGCTGCCCAAATGGGCTACCTGCCAGGCACCCTGTGGCTGCTCGCGGGCGTTGTGCTCGCGGGTGCGGTGCAGGACTTTATGGTGCTGTTTATCTCCTCTCGCCGTAACGGCGCCTCTCTGGGTGAGATGGTCAAGGAAGAGATGGGCCGCGTGCCGGGGACTATCGCCCTGTTCGGCTGCTTCCTGATTATGATCATCATCCTTGCGGTGCTGGCGTTAATCGTGGTGAAAGCGCTGGCGGAAAGTCCATGGGGCGTCTTCACCGTCTGCTCTACCGTGCCAATTGCGCTGTTCATGGGTATCTATATGCGCTTCCTGAGACCAGGACGCGTGGGTGAAGTGTCGGTGATTGGTATCGTGCTGCTGGTTGCCTCCATCTACTTCGGCGGCGTGATCGCGCACGACCCGTACTGGGGCCCGGCGCTGACCTTTAAAGACACCACCATCACCTTCGCGCTGATCGGCTACGCATTTATCTCCGCGCTGCTGCCGGTCTGGCTGATTCTGGCCCCGCGTGACTACCTGGCAACCTTCCTGAAAATCGGCGTTATCGTCGGTCTGGCGATCGGTATCCTGGTGATTAACCCGGATCTGAAAATGCCGGCAGTGACCCAGTACATCGACGGTACAGGTCCACTGTGGAAAGGCGCCCTGTTCCCGTTCCTGTTTATCACCATCGCCTGCGGCGCGGTCTCTGGCTTCCACGCCCTGATTGCGTCTGGTACCACGCCTAAGCTGTTGGCAAATGAGAAAGACGCGCGTCTGATCGGCTACGGTGCCATGCTGATGGAATCCTTCGTGGCAATCATGGCGCTGGTTGCCGCGTCCATTATCGAACCGGGCCTCTACTTCGCGATGAACACCCCTCCTGCAGGCCTGGGCATCACCATGCCAAACCTGCATGAAATGGGCGGCGACAACGCGGCGCTGATCATGGCCCAGCTGAAAGACGCGAGCGCACACGCTGCGGCGACCGTCAGCTCCTGGGGCTTTGTGATTTCCCCTGAGCAGATCATGCAAACCGCGAAAGACATCGGCGAACCGTCCGTGCTGAACCGTGCAGGTGGCGCACCGACGCTGGCCGTAGGTATCGCACACGTGTTCCACAAGGTGCTGCCGTGGGCGGACATGGGCTTCTGGTACCACTTCGGTATTCTGTTCGAAGCGCTGTTCATCCTGACCGCCCTTGACGCTGGTACCCGCGCTGGCCGCTTTATGCTGCAAGACTTGCTGGGTAACTTCGTGCCGTTCCTGAAGAAAACCGATTCTCTGGTGGCGGGCGTACTGGGCACTGCGGGCTGTGTAGGCCTGTGGGGTTATCTGCTGTATCAGGGCGTTGTCGACCCGCTGGGCGGCGTGAAGAGTCTGTGGCCACTGTTCGGTATCTCTAACCAGATGCTGGCAGCGGTTGCGCTGGTGCTCGGCACCGTCGTGCTGGTGAAGATGAAGCGCACCAAATACATCTGGGTGACCGTGGTACCTGCGCTGTGGCTGCTGCTCTGCACCACTTGGGCGCTTGGCCTGAAGCTGTTCAGTGCCAACCCGCAGCTGGAAGGCTTCTTCTTTATGGCTAACCAGTACAAAGAGAAGATTGCCGCAGGCGGCGCAGACCTCACCGCGCAGCAGATTGCCAACATGAACCATATCGTGGTGAACAACTACACCAACGCGGGTCTGAGCATTCTGTTCCTGGTGGTGGTGTACAGCATCATCTTCTACGGCATCAAAACCTGGATGAACGTGCGTAACGCCGAGGGCCGTACGGATAAAGAAACCCCTTACGTACCCGTGCCGGAAGGCGGCGTGAAGACCTCTTCACACCATTAAGCGAGCACGGTAACTGTAGGCCCGGTATGCGTAGCGCCACCGGGCTTTTTCTTATCAGGACGTATTATGTTTGGTAACTTAGGCGAAGCGAAAAAATATCTCGGTCAGGCGGCGAAAATGCTGATTGGCATTCCGGACTATGACAACTACGTTGAGCATATGAAGACCAATCATCCGGATAAGCCGTACATGACCTACACCGAATTCTTCCGCGAGCGTCAGGAAGCACGCTACGGCGGAAGTGGAGAAGGCGGCGTACGCTGCTGCTAAAGGAGAGACCATGACCCCGATTGCCGTCACCCTGCTGACCGGTTTTCTCGGCGCAGGTAAAACTACCCTGCTGCGCCACATTCTGAACGAACAGCACGGCTTCAAAATCGCCGTCATCGAAAACGAGTTCGGCGAAGTCTCGGTAGACGACCAGCTGATTGGCGATCGCGCTACCCAGATCAAAACCCTGACCAACGGCTGCATATGCTGTACCCGCTCTAACGAATTAGAAGACGCCCTTCTCGATTTGCTCGACAGCCGCGACCACGGTGACATCGACTTCGACCGTCTGGTGATTGAATGCACCGGCATGGCCGATCCCGGCCCGATTATTCAGACCTTTTTCTCTCATGAAATCCTCTGCCAGCGCTACCTGCTGGACGGCGTGATTGCGCTGGTCGATGCAGTACACGCTGATGAGCAGATGAACCAGTTCACGATCGCCCAGTCTCAGGTGGGTTACGCCGACCGCATCCTGCTGACCAAAACCGACGTGGCGGGCAACAGCGAAACGCTGCGCGATCGTCTGACGCGTATTAATTCCCGCGCGCCGATATTCACCGTGACCCACGGTGACATCGACCTGTCTCAGCTGTTTAATACCAACGGCTTTATGCTGGAAGAGAACGTCACGTCGACACCGCGCTTCCACTTTATGGCCGACAAGCAAAATGACGTCTCATCGATTGTGGTCGAACTGGATTACCCGGTGGATATCAGCGACGTCTCACGCGTGATGGAAAATCTGCTGCTCTCCTTTGCCGACAAGCTGCTGCGTTACAAAGGGATGCTGTGGATTGACGGCGAGCCGAATCGCCTGCTGTTCCAGGGCGTGCAGCGCTTATATAGTGCCGACTGGGATCGCCCGTGGGGCGAGGAAGCGCCGCGAAGCGTCATGGTGTTTATTGGGCTGGCGCTGCCGGAAGAAGAGATTCGGGCGGCGTTTGCGGGATTACGTCAATAGCGCCGGTCCCTAACCCTCTCCTTGTGGAGAGGGTTAGGGTGTTGGCATCAGGCAGTGCATCGATCGTTCCATGTATCGCGATAAATAATATTTCCTTGCGTGTACTTCCAGGTAATCGACTCATAACGTAATTCAAGCGTTTCCAGATGTGTGCTGCTCAGACCATTAGGCGACAAATAAGGCGAAACCGTTGTCAGCTTTACGTTCTCAAGAATGATGTTTAAATATTCAGCCTCGATGCCGGACTCCAGAATGCGGTACATCTTGATGGTTGCTTTCTTCAGGGTACGGCCTTCACAGACAGCACGATAGAGGATAGGGGTCGTCTGGTCGAATTCTTTGACGATAGTGATAGGACTGTGAACGCGTTGGCATTAAACAGCCACCGTCAATGGGGGAACCATTTTCATCATCGAGCCATAAGTGTGCGGGGGTAGACATATCATTTCCTTATTAATATTTCGCAAAACCAGTGCCCGTACTTTTACCATTTCACGTAATGGCATATATATATTATGAATATTGAAAATAGACCAATAGGCCAAAGAGGACCCTCTCGAAAAAAATATATATAAGATACCGCAAAGACAATTACGCATGCTTGCGGTGCATAAAATGCAAATAATTGACGACCTAACCACAGTAACATTCTCTTTATGTATATCATTCACCCTACTTAATCATCTTTGTAATAACATTTACAATATCCCTGTCTGAAGCCCATTGTTCTTTTAATGCCCCTACACGTTCAAATACAGGTTCGATTAAGAAATACATCATTTCTAACGCCTGCATCTATAAAGCCGCATAGTAAGAGGGATGCGTAAAATGGAGGCTCTAGGCGCTATCTGCTGCCTTCTGCACAACCCCCTACAAACTAGCAACAACAGTAGTTGTACCCGCTACTCGTCCTGTAAAGACACTCAACTCATGCCTAAGACCCAGACCCATAGCGACAGACGTCGCCGTAGCTAATGTGAACCCTACACGGGAAAGCGAGCTAGCAGCTTTATGCACATTCGCCGCCATCAACATATGCTTAATACGCTCTAGCTGTTCAGAGGTTCGATGCTTAAATATTTCTTCAAAATATACTTTGAGTATTTCATAAACAACATCTCTTTGTTGTAAAAGATAGGTTACACCGTAGAGAAATCGTAGGTCTTCAGTTCGTTGCCTTTTACAAACATCCTGATACTCATCCGTAAAGCAGGACGTGTAATAAAGTGCCCGCTTTACGCCCGCCTCGATTGTCCCAATTTGGTTAGCTACCGCGTCCCTTACGCCCACGACCGCGTGGTCGAGTTTCGATGCGAGAATATTGTTTGACTGTAAATAACGAATGACGTCGTTCCTGTAATACAGGGTCTCTCCCTGGCATTAATTCCATCCTGGAAAAAGTGTATATACAACCCGGTATCGAGTAAATGGAGATGCAACGTTCCCTTTGCGATCGCGATCAGAATTTAAATGGATAAGAGATCGTTTCAACCAACCTAAAAATCACAAACGTCCTACATGCCTTCTTTCTGGCCTTATGTAATTCACGGCAAAAAATTCGTGCTTTCAATACGTATATATGATGCCTCATTGAGTAGACTTTAATCAGATAAATGTAAATTTACGTATTTATCCATTACAACTGAAACACATTTGGAAATTATTAGAAATTCAATTAATGCACATTGAATCAATATCCTTTGCCCGTTCAACCTCTGTTTAGAAAAAAAATTAAACTTATTCTAAACGCCAAAACATTACGTATTGACGTTGTGATTAACCAACTATCTAACAACATCCAAAAACAGTTTCATTAACAAAGTCAGCATAAAACCGCGACCTCCATCACATTTGCAGTCATAAACATCGCTTGTTAAGGTGTCCTCAGATTAATTTGATGACGAGGAAACACTCATGAAAAAGCTCAACGTTCTTATCCTTTCCGCACTGACCGCCGTATCGGGCTCCGCACTGGCAATGGGCGGCAGCATCGAACAGGGTAAAAACTTTACCAACCTGAATGTGGAAATGGGCAAATCCTCTTCTGGCCTGTATACCGAAGGTAACTGGCTCAAAAATACCGATGACGGCACCCAGACCGGTGGCGTTGGCGCAGGTTACAACGTCGAAGTCGGCCCGGTGATGCTGAATGCAGGCGCGAAAGCCATCTATATCGGCCCGAAAAAAGGCGATAACGGCGTAGCCTTCCCGATTGGCGGCGGCGTGAACGTGGCCCTGACCGACAGCATTAACGTGTTTGGTGAAGGTTACGTTGCACCAGACGGGCTGAACAACAGCGTGAAAAACTACGTCGAAGCGAACGGCGGCGTAAGCTGGTCCCCTATCAAACCTGTTACGCTGAAAGTGGGTTATCGCCACGTGAGCGTTGATGGTAAAGACGGTCGTCCAAACCACACCCTGATCGACGGCGCCTACTTCGGCGGCGGCGTAAGCTTCTAAGCCTGCGCACAGACCAAAAAAAACCTGCCAGTTGGCAGGTTTTTTTTTTGACTCAGGTTACTTACGCACGACCACCAGCTTCTGGTTCACAAACTCTTTGATCCCCAGATCCGACAGCTCGCGCCCGTAGCCGGAACGCTTCACGCCGCCGAAAGGCAGTTCTGCCGCCGTATCAGTCAGCCAGTTGATGTACACCATACCGGTCTCAATACGCGACGCCATTTTCTTCGCCCGTTCAATATCCTCGCTGAACACCGCGCCGCCCAGACCATAGTGGGAGTCGTTCGCCAGCGCGATCGCTTCGTCGTCACTTTTCACCACGTATATCTGCGCTACCGGGCCGAAGAACTCTTCGAAGTACGCCGGGTTGTCGCGGGAGATATTCGTCAGTATGGTTGGCTCAAAGAAACTCCCGTCACGCTGAACCGGCTTACCGCCATAGTGCAGTTTCGCACCGTTTTTCACCGCTTCGTTGACCTGTTTGGTCAATGTCTCCAGCGCATCTTTAGATGACAGCGGCCCCAGAGTGGTGCTCTCGTCCAGCGGGTCGCCAATTTTCACCTGCTTAAACGCCTCGGTGAATTGGGTCAGGAACGCGTCGGCGATTTTCTCGTGAAGAATAAAACGCTTCGCTGCGGTACAGACCTGCCCGGCGTTATTGAGCCGCGCGTTAACGCCAATCTTCACCGCTTTATCCAGGTTGGCATCGTCCAGCACCACGAACACATCGTTACCGCCCAGTTCGAGGGTCGATTTCTTTATATGCTTCGCCGCCTGCGCCGCGACCACGCTACCGGCTTTTTCGGACCCCGTCAGCGCAGCACCCTGCACGCGCTCGTCAGCAATGATGTTCGCGACCTGATCCGAAGAGATAAACAGGTTCGTCCAGGCCCCTTCCGGCGCACCGGCTTCACGCACCAGGTGTGCAAACGTCTCCGCACAGTGCGGCACGATGCTGGCATGTTTGGCGATAACCGGGTTGCCCGCTGCCAGGTTGGGTGCCAGAACGCGCATCAGCTGGTAATAAGGGAAGTTCCACGGCTCAACGGCCATCAGCACGCCGATGGGGTGATGTTCCACCCAGGCTTCACCCAGCTCGGTCTTGTACTTCACTGGCGCCAGGAACTGCTTCGCGTTATCGGCATAATAGCGGGCGATTTGCGCGCACAGCTTCACTTCGCCACGGCTTTGTTCGATGAGCTTACCCATCTCCTGACTGGCGATTTTTGCCAGCTCCTCCACGCGCTCGTCAATGAGATCGGCGAGCTTATGCAGCACCGGCAGACGTTGCTCAATATCGCCTTTCGCCCAGTCGGAATGGTAAAGCGCATCGGCGGCGTTCAGCGCCGCCTCGATGTCTGCATCAGTGTGGGAGGGATATTCTTTGATGAGCTGGTTGGTGGCAGGATTTACTGTCTGATAAGCCATATCGAATCTCCTTAAATTACCGCTTAGGGTATTAAGGGTAGTCAACATGACTGGCTATGGACGTAAAGTTGGGTATATCCGGAACGTTCTTAACGAGCGGCTGCCCGTTGGCCCGCAGACATGGTATAAAAAATTATTCCCAACAGGAGTTCCTATGACGGCTACCCGACACGTTCAGCAGACCTTCCATCGCGCCTTCGGCCTTGAACTGCGCAGCTCGTGGCAGAGCACCCAGGCCTATAAGCGTCATTGTCACCCCCAGCACGCGATCGGGGCGATAATGGAAGGCCAAACATGCTGCACAGTTTATGACAGGGAGTACATGCTTAATCCTGGCGATATCATCGTCATCCCGGCTTATGTTCCTCACAGCTGCAACCCGATAGCGGGACAGCCGCGCAGCTACCACATGCTTTATGTCGATGCGGAGCTTCCTCTCGCGCTAGAGGTGATTCGAAACGAAACGCTGTTTAATCATTACCTTGATATTGTCGAGACATTTTCGGCACCGGCCCTGGACGCGCTGCTCTCTGCACTTCCCCATCGCGCCGATGTCTTGCCTCCCCTGCGTCCCACCAGCCAGCAGTTACGGCAGGCCTATCTCTCTGACCTGAGTTCACCGCCGTCACTCGACGAGCTTGCACAACGATTTTCACTGCGTAAGGAGACGCTAATACGCACCTTTAAACAGGATACCGGGCTGACGCCGGGCAATTTTCTCAACGTCTCGCGCGTGGAATTCGCTAAAGCACGCCTGCGCGCCGGAGATGACCTCGCCGACGTCGGCTATCAGAGCGGCTTTGCCGATCAGAGCCATTTCCATAAAACCTTCGTGAGCTATACCGCCGCCACGCCTCGCCAGTACGCCACCGGCAGATCAATATCGGACAATAAATAGCGTTTGCATCACCGTAGTCTGACCTCAGATTTTCACAATGAGGTTGCTATGGAACTGTTATTCCCTTCCGCTTTTCTCGCCCTGGCGCTGGCGCATTTTTTTGCCCTGTTAAGCCCGGGCCCGGATTTCTTCCTGCTGGTGGGCTACGCCGCACGCTACCGACTGCGCGGCAGCGCCGGACTGTGTCTGGGCATCGCCGCGGGCAACGGCGTGTATATCCTGCTGGTGATTCTCGGCTGGAGTGCGCTTCGCCAGTTTACGTGGCTGTTTACGCTTATCCAACTTTGCGGCGCGCTGTATCTGCTGTGGATAGGTTCGCATCTGGTGCGCAGCCGACCTCAAGTACTGGCGCTGAATGAAACCCACCAGCGCTTTCCCCCGCTGCGCAAGCAGTTCCTGCTGGGGCTCGGTTCGGCGCTGCTTAATCCGAAGAATGCGCTGTTCTATCTGGCGCTGATGACGGCCCTACTGGGGCCGGACGTCACGCTGCTTCAGCAGTCGACATGCGGCGTCTGGATGGTGATGGTGGTGCTGGTATGGGATCTGGCGCTGGTGTCGCTGATGGGGATGCCCGCGGTTCAACAGAAACTCAGCCGCTCGCTCTGGTTGATTGAGCGCACGGCAGGGGTGGTGCTGATGGCGTTTGGTGGTGGGGTGTTGTGGCGGTTGCTATGAACGGATTTTAACCTGTTCTTCTTAAGCGCCTAACCGATAATCCCAATCATCAGAATGGATAACGTTACCGTCACGATAGTGCCAGGTGATCTTTTCATAACGAAGCAGAATAAGCTCAAGATGCCCTTGTTTTCATGATAAGTATCTTTAACGTCATGCATCAATGAAAACAATGTGACTATCTTCACCTCTTCCAGCGTTATCGTAAAATAGATTTCTTCCTGGCCGGCATTATTAATTCTGTAAAGATCAATAGCCGCTTTCCTGAGCGTTCCCCCCTGTACTCAACGCTTTGTTTAGCAAAACGCTTGAAGCATCAATTTCTTTCTCAATAAGAAAAGGACGATGCTGGCGCTTGCTCACTGCTCTTCCATTATGTAGGTCAGAGTGATAACTCACATTATGAAAGAGTCCCGAAACCTCAATCTGGTTTTCACGGTCTTTGACACTCACGCTGCCTTTTATGATATTACCCATCTCGTCAGTTAATGACATATATACTGGAATAGCCATTTAAATATCCTTATCGAAGGGAACTGAGTGTTCAACGGTTTCGATCATAACGGCGAGACATTTTTTACCCTCTGTGCTTTTAATCTTAAACATCTCCCTGATTGAATCGACAAAAAGCTTATTGCTCTCTGCTTCTGTCTCCGGAAAATTTGCGAAAGCGCAGATCTGTGCAATTGTGAGCAACGGTTTATCGTCTTTTAAGATTGCCAACACACCTGCAGGATTATGTGGGATAGCTTTAGAAAGAGCCGCTTTCAGATCTTCAGCCGTACTGGCATCCACACCTGGTTCAAGTGCACTCGCTACTGCTAACCATGCATGAGTACCTTTACTTATCTCCGGGATCACAAGATTCCACCCTGCCGACTCACCGCGATCATTTGCATCCAGTTCCGTTACAACTGACCTGGCACCGTTGTCATTTATCATTTGCAAAATCTGTTCAGGTAGATGACCGTTTGCAAATAAACATAGGGGGTAAAACAAGAAGAAAAATACAATGCGATATTTCATCATCTCACCACCAGTATTGTGTTACCCGAATCATATGTCGTTTGTCCTGACCGTTCATAATGATACAACCTGCAGATGCTGCACCTGGTAGTTGACCTTTCTTATCGCCATGGATTTGAAAATGATCTCGACCAAAAGTATTGGTCCCCGCTATAGGTTCAAGGATAATTGCCTCTGCACTTTTGTGATTATTCCACCCGGCAATAAAATAAACACCTCTTGGTATGGGCCCACTGTTTCGTTGTCGTTCGCATTCAGGTTTATCTTTCGATTCGCCAGCACCGCTATAGCAGTTAGTAACAAATTCTCCATTGTGACTTAATACCCCTGTCGATACTTTATATTCCCATGTCATTAATAACGCCGCCTTCACTCATTGTCCTTTATCTTATGACTATCCAGAGAGTTAAAATCATCTCAACGGTCACAAAACCTCTCGGTCGATAATGAATGAGCACAAAAATATAGAAAATTAATAATGGATAATTTCAATGCATATATTTTTAATATAATAGCGGCCTGTTCACCCAGAGAATACATCTTCCTCACTTAACACAAGCTTTGCACTTTTGGTTCACTTACCTCTATCCTTAACCCATGGAAAAACATACCGAACTCAAACGCGCCAAGCTGCTGGCGCTGTCGCTGCTGCTGATTGCCGTCGCGGCGTTTATCACCACTCTCTTTCTGCCACAAACCTTCTGGGTACGCGGTGCGAAGGCCATTGCCGAGGCGGCGATGGTTGGGGCGCTGGCAGACTGGTTTGCGGTGGTCGCGCTGTTCCGCCGGGTGCCGATTCCATTTATCGCCCGCCATACGGCGATCATCCCGAGAAATAAAGACCGAATCGGCGACAACCTTGGGTTGTTCGTGCAGGAAAAGTTTCTTGATACCCAGTCGCTGGTGGCGTTGATCCGGCGCTACGAACCGGCGCAAATGATTGGTAGCTGGTTCAGCAAGCCCTACAACGCCCAGCGGGTCGGGCAGCATCTGATACAGGTGATGAGCGGTTTTCTGGAACTCACCGACGACGGGCGCATCCAGCGCCTGCTCAAACGGGCGGTGCATAAGGCCATTGATAAAGTCGACTTCACGGAGACCAGCGCCGCGATGCTGGAAAGCATGACCAAAAATAACCGCCATCAGGTGTTGTTGGACGCCATTATTAACCGCCTGATTACGTTGATTCAGCGCGAAAGCTCGCGAGAATTTATCGCCACTCAGATTGTCCACTGGCTGAAGACCGAGCACCCGCGCAAGGCGATGGTGCTCCCCACCGAGTGGTTGGGCGACCAGAGTGCGGAGATGGTTTCGAACGCGGTAAATGCCCTGCTGGACGATATCAGCCACGACCGCACGCACCAGATCCGCCAGGCGTTCGACCGCGCTACGCTGAAGTTTATCGACAACCTGAAAAACGATCCGGAAATGGCGGAGAAAGCGGAGAACATCAAGCACTACCTGAAGAACGACGAAGCGTTTAACCGCTATCTGGGCGAGATGTGGGCCGACCTGCGCCAGTGGCTGAAAAGCGATATGCAAAGTGAAGATTCACGCGTGAAGCAGCGCATCGCCAATGCCGGACTCTGGTTTGGCGAAACGCTCTCCAATGATGCCAACCTGCGGGCGTCCCTGAACGAGCATCTGGAACAGGCTGCACACCGCGTGGCGCCGGATTTCGCGGCGTTTCTTACGCGCCACATTAGCGACACGGTCAAAAGCTGGGATGCCAAAGACATGTCCCGCCAGATTGAGCTCAACATCGGCAAAGATCTGCAGTTTATTCGCGTCAACGGCACGCTGGTGGGCGGGACGATTGGCCTGATCCTGTTTTTACTTTCGCAACTGCCCGCCGTGCTTGCGCATTAATCCGCTTTTGGCGGCGCAATGACGTAGCGCGTCGCCTCAAAGCGATTGAGGATCAGGTGCACCAG
Organism: Enterobacter sp. UNJFSC 003; assembly: GCF_036903355.1. Taxonomy (NCBI): domain Bacteria; kingdom Pseudomonadati; phylum Pseudomonadota; class Gammaproteobacteria; order Enterobacterales; family Enterobacteriaceae; genus Enterobacter; species Enterobacter sp. UNJFSC 003. The sequence continues at coordinate 94,773 of NZ_JBAKHK010000004.1, read as the reverse complement.
AAACACCATCGTCAGGGTCGTCACCAGCGCAAAGGTGACGGAGGTGATGCGGTACAGATCGCTAAACACGAGGTCGCTGTCCGGGTGCATATTCTGTCCGAACATAATGCCGATGGTGGTGATGCTGGCAAAGCCAACGCCTGCACCGACCTTTTCCATCACGTGCAGCCGCGCGCCAAACGCCAGCCCGAGGCCGATGAGCGGCATCATCAGCAGCATATGGCTGCTGTGATCGTACAGAATCAGCTGTACCACCAGAATATAGAGACACCCCAGCACCACGCCAACCACGCGCCACACGGAGCTCATCACCGCCCCGCGATAGTGCATCGGGAACAGGATTAATACCCCCGCCATTAGCGCCGAAAGCGAGTCGCTCAGATCGCTCATCTGAAAAACAACGAAAATCAGCGTCGCGACAGTGCCGGAGAGCAGCGACTCATGGCGCACGCGGGCGTCGTCTTTCTCAATCAGCGGCGGCGGCTTGCGAGGCTCAACGTCCGGCAGCAGATAGTTCATCAGCGCGCTCAGGCACACCGCCATCACGCTCGCTTCGATATTGGAAAACAGCAGCGTGTGCCAGCTGGTGGTGGGATAACTCATAAAGTTGAGCATCACGCTCTGGCACACCACGCCCATCGATCCGAACAGGAAAAGAGGCCCCTTACTCATAAAACGAAATCGCATCACGTACAGGGCAAACACCACCAGCGTCATGATGACCGGCCATTGCGACAGATAGCCGATGATAAGCACCATTTCGACGCAGTTCAGCGAGGCGCTAAAGATAAACTGCTTCGCCACGTGGCGGTTAAATACCGGCACCAGCGACAGGAGCATGATCGGGTAGACCACGAAAAAGACGCCGTAGGTGGTGTTGTAAAAGCTGGAGACGCTGAGCGCAATCATCCCGGCAAAGACGATGCGCAGGGTCTGACGAAAGTCATTTGCCGTGTAGACGATATTGCCGTGCGGGGTAAACACCCGCGCCAGAGTACTAATAGACATAGTGAAGCAGGCTCACCAGATGGATTTGCATGCCGGAGAAGAAGCGCGCGAACGGCCCTTCACTGTTGTAGAGCTGCACGGTAGCGCGCGCGCCGGTCGGCAAATGCTTCGGCAATTCTTCGTCCAGCGCCACGTGGATGCGCATGCGCTGGGCATCGCGTACCCAGCGGTTCGAGGTTTCCGGCTGAGACAGCTCACCGTTCACCGCTTCCTGCCCGGCGAGGATCCCCGCATCGCTGCTGGTCACGTGGGCGCGGAACACCCGCCCCGGAAAGGCATCAAACACCACTGCCGCGTCGGTGCCCTGATGGGTATGACGCAGGCTCTTTTCACGAAAATCCGCCACGATATCAATCTGGTTGTTCACCAGCGCCAGCGACGCCGAACCGGAAGAAGCATAAAAGCCAGGGCTTAACTGCAGGTTACTCACCGTGCCGTCCACCTGGGCATAGACCTTCGTCCAGCCAAGGTTTAACTCCGCCTCATCAAGGGCGTTGCGGTATTTTTGCAGCGTGACGTTGCGGTGTTCATCGCGCTCGCCGCGCTGGATACGCAGATTATGGATGTTCGCCTGAAGGGAGCTGACGGACTGCTCGCTGCTCTGCCAGGCGGTGCGCACTTTATCCAGATCGGATTGCGAGACGTTCTGCAGTGTGCTGAGCTTCTGGTAACGATCGAAGGTCACTTTATCGTTGCGCGCGGTTAGCACAGCAGTTTTCAGGCTGGCCTGGGCAGAGGCGATCTGCGCATCCAGCTGATCGTTGGAAAGACGAGCCTGTTCCAGCGCGATTTGTGCCGCTTCGACCTTGTTGCGAAACGGCGTATCATCCAGCTCAAACAGCAGATCGCCTTTCTTTACCTGGCTGTTGTTATGCACGTGGACGGCCGCCACATAGCCGGAGACACGCGCAGACACCGGCGTCACCACGCGCATCACGGTGGAGTCCGGCGTCAGCGGGATCCAGATATCCGCGACGATAAAGTAGACAAACATCAGCAGGAAAGAGGCAATACTTACCCTTACCCAGCGGGCAAACTTTTGTTCAGGAGTCATTATTTTTCGGTCTTGTTATCTTCTTCGCGGATTGTCCGCAAATTGCAGGCGATTTGATTCAATGTAGCGCTGAAAATGTCGATATGTTCCGGCGCGATGTTTTGCGATACGCGAGCCTGAAATGTCTCAATAACCTGAGTCAACCTTTCAAGAACGCCCTTTCCCTCAGGCGTCAGCGTCAGCAGCCGGATACGCTTGTCGTAAGGCGACACGGTGCGCAGCAGGTAACCCTGCTTCTCCAACTGGGTCAGCGTACGCATGAGCGGCGGCAGCTCGATTCCCTGCACTTCCGCCAGCTCGCTGACCGAGACGTTCTCCCCAAGCTGCTGAAGCTGCATCATTACCGTCCAGCTCGACTGGGTTAACCCGGTATCGAGAATGGCATCATCTATCACCGCACGCCACTGGCGCACGACCATTGCCATCCGCATGCCCATCGGCCTGCGGCTAAACAGCGCTTCTTCACTCATAGGAAATCCTCTCGTATTACCCCGGCAAGATAATAGTTATCAGGGTAAGTATCAAGAAACAAGAGTTGAAAGAGCAGGAATTGCGAAAGGAACGGCCGGTGAGAGGGTTAGGTCAGCCCGATAAGCGCAGCACCACCGGGCATGTTAGCGGCTAAAATGACGCTTAACGGCGCGCCTGCCCGCAGGCGTCACCACAACCTCCCGATAACCCGCAACCCGCTGGATCCAGCCTTTAGCGTCCAGACAGGTAAATAAAGCGGCGCCCGCCTCACCGCCCAGATGGAACCGTCGTTCGCTCCAGTCCAGGCATCCACAGCAGGCCTTGCGTCGCGGGTGGGGGCTTAATGGAATACCGAGCTTCAGGAACTGCTCGCGCCCATACAGAGTCAGCGCGGTGCCGTCTGCCTCAAGCCAGCGCTCCGCCTGCATGAAATCATAGATCTGCACGGCGACGGTACCCGCCAGATGGTCATAACAGGTGCGTGCTTCACGCATCGATGTCGGCGTGCGGGTTTCCGGCGGCGCGATACGGCTCCAGGAAAGCCCCATCATCTGCTCGACCAGCTCCGCCACGTCATGCCCCGCGAGACGATAGTAGCGATGCCGCCCTTGCGAAAGACAGCTAATGAGCTTCCCCTCCAGCAGCCGGGCGAGGTGTCCGCTGGCGGTAGAAGGGGCGACATCCGCCGCCGTGCTCAGCTCGGTAGCCGTCCACGCCCGACCGTCCATCAACGCGCAGAGCATTTTCACGCGCGACGGATCGGCCATCGCGGCAGCTACCGTCGCGATGGCGTGTTCCAGTACCGCGCCGCTGTCAGGAGGTAAGCTCGTCTTTAGCATGGGGCGCCCAGGGTTTGATGATCTCTGCGGCCAGCTTATCATTATCCGTCAGCAGAATAAGGTGGTTTGCATGGTCACTGTACTGAGTCAGGATAGACACGCCCTGTGTGGCCAGCGCTGCTGCTATCTCGCCCAGCTCGCCGGGCCGTTCCTGCTTCAGTTTGCCGATCAGCGGTTTGCGCACCGCCTGCACCCTGAATCCCGCCTCAAGCAGGACAATACGGGCTTTTTCACCCTCATCAACCAGGAAATGCGCCTCTGTGCCGAAGACGCCGCCGCCTTCCAGCCCAACGCCGTTACGCCCCAGCAGTTGACCAAAGCGCGCCAGTTCCCCTGGCGTATCGTTAAACATCACATGAACGTCATACATCCGCACGCCCCCCAGTTTCAGAGGTGTATTCCCGCACGACCTGCGCCACGCGAATTCGGTAGTGCGCGAAGATCGACTCTCGCCCCTCGTCCTGCGCGGCCTGGTGAAGCACGTTCTGTTTCCAGTTACGGATAGCGTCTTCGTCCCGCCACCAGGAGAGGGAGAGGATTTTGCCTTTGGTCGTCAGGCTCTGGAATCGTTCGATATCGATAAAGCCCTCGATACCCACAAGCAGGGGGGTAAGTTCGGCGGCCAGCTGCAGATAGCGCGCCTGATGAGCAGGCTCGGCTTTGGCTTCGAAAAGGACTGCGATCATGGGGTCTCTCCGTTGTGATGTTCAGCAGAGCGTGCAGGATCGGAAAGCGTGATGCTTCGGTGAGGAGCGAAGTGTTTTAACCAAGGATCGACTTCGGCTCCATAAATGCACCGATTCCCCACTCGCCCATTTCACGCCCCACGCCGGAGTGCTTAAACCCGCCAAATGGCGCTTTCGGTTCATGAGCAAGCGTGTTCACCAGCACCCGACCAGAAAGGATCTGCTGCGCCACACGACGCGCACACTCCACGTCCCTGCCCAACACCAGCGCGCTCAGGCCGTACTCCGTATCGTTAGCAATGGCGATCGCCTCGGCCTCATCCTGATAAGGAATGATGCACAGCACCGGGCCAAAAATCTCTTCTCGGGCAATGGTCATCTGGTTGCTCACCTCGGTAAACAGCGTCGGGCGAACAAACCACCCGTGCTGCGTACCGGCTGGCCGTCCTTCTCCACCCGCCAGCAGGCGCGCGCCTTCTTCAATTCCTTTGCGAATATAGCCCTGTACCCGCTGCCACTGTTTTTCACTGACCATCGGCCCGACGTCCGTCGCATTATCGCGCGGATCGCCGGATTTCACTCCCGTGACGGCCAGCGCCAGCGCCTCCTCGATTTCCACTTTCCGCGACAGCGGTACCAGGATGCGCGTCCCGGCCACGCAAGCCTGCCCGCTGTTCATAAACCCGGCCTGGATAACCCGCGGGATCGCCAGCTTCAGATCGACATCATCAAGCAGGATCGTCGGCGATTTGCCGCCCAATTCAAGCGTAACGCGCTTAAAGCTCTCCGCCGCGTTACGCAGGATCGCTTTGCCGGTGTTGGTCGAACCGGTAAACGAAATTTTTGCTACGTCCGGATGACGACTGAGGATCTCACCCACCGTCTCCCCCCGGCCCGTGATGATATTAAAAACGCCCGGGGGCAGCGCGGCATCGCGGAGCGCCTCGGTGATAACCCGGGTCTGCAGCGCGCTCATCTCGCTGGGTTTAATCACCGCCGTGCACCCCGCAGCAAGGGCTGCCGCAAGTTTGCCGCAGATAAAGCCCGCGTCGCTGTTCCATGGGGTGATAAGCCCCGCCACGCCAAGCGGCGTCATTTGTACCGTCGCGGCACCCGCCGTCTTCTCGAACTCAAATGCCTCCAGCGCCTCAATGGCCTGAGCAATCACGTCCGCCGGATAGCTGGCCATCCACGCCGAGCGCGAGGCGGGCGCACCGTACTCTTCAATAACCGCTGCCAGCAGGTCATCGTGACGGACAGCAACGGCTGCATGCATGCGTTTCAGCGCGGCAATGCGCGCCTGTTTTGAGGTCTGCGACCATGCCGGGAAGGCCGCTTTGGCGGCAGCAATCGCACGCTCTGCGTCAACCTCGTCCGCTAGCCGGACCTGCCCCATCACCTGCGCCGTTGCCGGGTTGTACAAATCAAAACGTTCCGTACCGTGCGGGATAACAAACTCGCCGTTAATAAAGATCTGTTCGATATGGTGCATATAAACCTCCTCAGGCTGGATGGGCACAGTCTGGCACGGCTTCTCCGCTACGATAATCCACGGTATGCTGCAAAGGGTGTACCGATTTTCAGGATAATCTATGCATCGTTCAGGTCTGACAGCGCTGGAAGTGGTGATGGCGGTAGTGCGCCGGGGCAGCTTTCGCGGCGCGGCGCAGGAGCTGGGCATGTCCGCCACAGCAGTGAGTAATGCAATCGCCGGGCTAGAAAGCCGCCTTGAGACTCGCCTTTTTAACCGCACCACCCGCAGCGTAGCGCTTACCGACGCAGGGCAGCGATACGTGGCGCGCATCGGCCCGGCATTACAGGAAATTCGCCTGGCTGGCGAAGAACTTCACAGCGACACCGGGGAACCCGCCGGCACGATCCGCCTGAACGTGCCGCACAATATTGGCGCGCTTTTTTTGGATCGGCTGCTGATCGACTTTATGATCCGCTACCCAAAAATGCGCGTGGAGACGGTGAGCGAAGCGCGAACGATCGACATCGTCGCCGAAGGTTATGACGCGGGGATCCGCCTTGAAGAATCCGTGCCGCAGGACATGATCGCCGTGCCGCTAACCGGTGAGATCCGCCAGCTCGTCACCGCCACGCCAGCGTATTTTCAGCGTCACGGTATTCCACAAACGCCTGACGATCTGCTGTTGCATCAGGGGATCGGCATGCGTATGGCTCACGGTGGGATCTACCGCTGGGAGCTGGCGCGTCGCGGTGAGGAATACGCCCTGACCGTGCCGCCGCGGTTTGCGACGTCCGATCTTTTCGCCGCTATCCGCACCGTGAAAGCCGGATTAGGGGTAGGATTTTTGCCGGAACTCTATATACAGGATGAGCTGAAACGCGGGGAACTGATGAGCGTATTACACGACTGGTCGCAGCCCTTTGCCGGGCTGCGCCTTTATTATCCTGGCCATCGCCACGTTCCGCCAGGATTACGCGCGCTGGTGGCGATGATCCGCGAGCGCGGAATTATTCCAGGTTAGCCTTATTCAGCCCATAAGCCGCGTCCAGCGAGCCAGGCGCCATGCGCGATGTGATGCCCAGACGGTTCCAGGCGTTGATCGCCACGATGGCGAAGTTCAGCTCTGAAATCTCCACGTCCGAGAAGTGCTCCGCCACGCTGCGGTACAGCGCATCGCTCACCCCGTGAACGCCGATTTGGGTCAGCGCTTCGGTAAACGCCAGCGCGGCTTTCTCGCGGGCGCTGAACAGCGGCGATTCGCGCCATGCTGCCAGGTGGTAAAGGCGCAGCTCGCGTTCCCCGGCGATTTTGGCCTCTTTCGAGTGCATATCCAGGCAGAAGGTACAGCCGTTCAGCTGCGACACACGAATGTCGATCAGGTGCTTCAGCGCCGGATCGATGGAGGTTTTCGCCACTTCCATGCTCAGGGCGGACAGCGCGTTGGCGAGGGCCGGTGTCGCTTTATGGTGGTTTACGCGAGTGCTCATGGTCTTTCCTCTTTTGTAGGCGGCATATGTCATGCGATGAGGTAAATGTACCGGCAATATGACATAGTAAAAAGATACAAAAATAATGAAATGAGGTAGGACATGAAGTCAGGCTATCACGAGATTTACGCCCGCTATCGGGACAACATCGCAAGCGGTGTACTCAAGCCTGGCGACAAAGTGCCCGCCATTCGCGTGCTGGCCGAAGAGCTGAAGGTAGCGCGTAAAACCGTCGAAACCGCGTACGCGATCCTGACGGGCGAAGGATATCTGGTGAGCCAGGGCGCGCGCGGCACGCGGGTGAACCCGGATCTGTTGCTGCCCGCCAAAAGTGCACCCGCAGAACACCCCACCGGGACGCTTCCCGCCTCGCTCATCAGCCAGCGCGAGCGGGCCGGTTTTTTACGCCCGGGCATTCCGTCTCTCGACAGTTTTCCGTACAAAAAATGGCTGCTGCTGGCCGGCCAGGCCACACGCTCCATGCGCCAGGAAGAGATGCTCAACCCGCCGGTTCTCGGCTGGTATCCGCTGCGTGAGGCGATTGCACGCTATGTGAATATCTCGCGCGGCCTCTCCTGCACCGCTGAACAGGTGCTGATCACCAGCGGCTACAGCGGCAGCTTGCGCCTGATTCTGGACACGCTCGCCAGCCGCAGCGACAAAGTGGTCTTTGAGGACCCGGGCTATTTCATGGGCCAGCAGTTGCTCAAGCGGATCGTCCCCCGCCTGCACACCGTGCCGGTCGATCGTGCAGGCATCGATACCGAGTACCTGCTGCGTCATCATCGCGATGCCCGCTTTGCCATCATCACGCCGTCGCACCAAAGTCCGCTGGCGGTCACGCTTTCCCTGCCCCGTAAACAACAGCTTCTTGACTGGGCGACTCAGAACGACGCGTGGATTATTGAGGACGATTACGACGGCGAATTTCACTATACCCGCAAGGTTTTGCCGTCGCTGAAAAGCCTCGACCGACATGACCGGGTGATTTTTATGGGCACCTTCAGCAAAACCATTATGCCGTCACTGCGGATGGGCTACGTCGTGATGCCCGCCAGCACCGTTGAGGCTTTTACCGACTGTGCGGACATCGTCGCCAGCGGCCAGCCGGTGCTGACGCAAAAGATCCTCACCGCGTTTCTCAACGAAGGGCATTTTTTCCGTCATCTCAAGAAAATGCGTGCGCTGTACCAGACCCGGCGAGACTGGATGATTGCCGCCCTGAAAGCGGTGTATGGCGACCTGTTTTTCACCGAGCAAAACGACGGCGGAATGCATGTTGTGGCCTTTCTGGCGAAAGGAAGCTGCGACCGGGAGATCGCGCAATGCTGGCAGGCGCAGCAGCTGCAGGTGAATGCCCTGTCAGAGTGGTATCGCGGGTCCGGCAAGCGCTACGGGCTGGTGATGGGATACAACAACGTACGCACGTACGAGGAAGCGCTGGCGCTGCTCGAGAGGCCGAAACAAGAAACGCTGGAATTACTACTCTGAATTCAGATAGCTATACGAAAGGCACCAACATGGGTTATCAATATAATCGCAAGACTTTATATTTCTAAGGAAAAGAAAATGAAATCCATTCTGGGGTTCGACTATTTATTAACGCCACGCGTGCTGGTCTTTTTCTACTGGATCGCCATGCTGCTTATTTTTATCGGCGGCGTGTACTCCATGTTCACAGAACATCTCATCGCGGGCTTTTTCGGTATGATCTTCAGCCTGATCGGGTGTCGCGTAATGTTCGAATTGATCATGGTTGCCTTTAAGAACAACGAATACCTGCGTCGTATCGCCGAAAACACGTCGGTAAAATCCGTCGAATAATTCGCCGGATGTGCCGGGCGGCGGCTGCGCCTGACCCGGCCTACGGATCAAATGTCATTGCGGGATAACCCAACGTCCTTAAGCTGCTCGTCGCTCATCTGACTCAAGATGCGACGCGTCCGGTTGATGCGATACCAGTTGCAGATCGTTTTTCCGATCCAGACAAATGCGATAAACGGACGTTTTGAACGATGCGCGTAGAATTCCATGATGTTCTCCTCTCGGTGCCAGTGACCTTATCATCGTGGAAATCCCCCTCAGCAATACAGACTCAAAAAAAACTTTTGTTTAACATACAGATCCGCTAAAACGGTATCTGCATGCCATTTTGTGTGGCAATCTGTACTGGTTTTATAATCTGTATGGTGAAAACAAAGGATACAGCATGACGCGCTATCAATATCTGGCCAACCTTCTGGCAGAACGCATTCAACAGGGGCTGTATCGCAGCGGCGAGCGTCTGCCGTCGGTGCGTGCGCTGAGCCAGGAGCACGGCGTGAGTATCAGTACCATACAGCAGGCTTACCAGATTCTGGAAAATCTGCAGCTGATTACCCCTCAGCCGCGCTCCGGTTATTTTGTCTCACCTCCCAAAGCAAAGCCTCCCGTCCCGGCCATGACGCGCCCGGTGCAACGCCCTGTCGACGTGACCCAGTGGGATGAAGTGATGATGCTGCTGGACGCCCGCGCCGACAAAGAGATGATCTCCTTCGGCGGCGGCTCGCCGGACGTTAATCAGCCAAGCCTGAAACCTCTGTGGCGCGAGATGAGCCGCATTGCGCAGCATAACCCTGCCGAGATGTTGAGCTATGACGTGCTCGACGGTCGTCTGGAACTGCGCGAGCAGATCGCCCGCCTGATGCTGGACGGCGGTTCAACCGTGGCGGCAAACGAAATCGTTATTACCAACGGCTGCCACGGCGCGCTGTCGATTGCCCTGCTCTCCATCTGCAAGCCGGGTGATATCGTGGCGGTAGAGTCACCGTCGTTTCACGGCACCATGCAGATGCTGCGCGGGTTTGACATCAAAGCGATTGAAATTCCGACCGATCCGGAAACAGGGATCAGCGTTGAAGCCCTCGAACTGGCGCTGGAGCAGTGGCCCATCAAGGCGGTGATCCTCGTGCCCAACTGCAATAATCCGCTCGGGTTTATTATGCCGGAAGCGCGTAAGAAGCAGGTTCTGGCGCTGGCCCAGCGGCACGATATCGTCATCGTCGAGGATGATATTTACGGCGAACTGGCGGCGGAATACCCGCGCCCGCGCACGATTCACTCCATGGATATCGACGGCCGCGTGCTGCTCTGCAGTTCGTTTACCAAGACCGTCGCGCCGGGGCTGCGCGTCGGCTGGATTGTGCCGGGACGTTATTACGACCGGGTGATGCACATGAAATACGCCGCGGGCGGGTTCAACGTGCCCGGGACGCAAATGGCGGTGGCGGCGTTTATCCGCGACGGCCATTACCATCGTCACGTGCGGCGTATGCGTCAGATTTATCAGCAGAATATGGAAACCTACACCTGCTGGGTGCGGCAATATTTTCCGGCTGAGATCTGCGTAACCCGCCCGCAGGGGAGTTTTTTGCTGTGGGTTGAGCTGCCGGAGAAGGTGGACATGGTGTGCGTGAGCAAGCAACTGTGTCGGCTGAAGATCCAGGCGGCGGCCGGATCGCTGTTTTCCGCCTCCGGGAAGTACCGCAACTGCCTGCGCATTAACGTGGCCATACCGCCAACGGATAAAAATCGCGATGCGTTGAAGAAGATGGGCGAGGCGATCGTGATTGCAATGGAAGAGTAATGGTTTTTTTGCCCGGTAGCGTAGCGCCACCGGGCAATGGCTAACGAATCAGAATGTCCAGGAAACGCTGCCCACAATGCTGCGTTCTGCGCCAAAATAGCAGTATGAGAGCGAGTTACACGCCGCCACGTAGCGCTTGTCCGTCAGGTTATTGACGTTCAGCTGCGCGCTCACGCCCGTCAGCCCAACGTGAGACAGGTCATATCCCACCACCATATCCACCAGCGTATACGACGGCAGCGTATGGGTGTTCTGACGATCGCTGGTGACACCGTTCACATAGCGTACGCCCGAACCGACGGTCAGACCGTCGAGCGGGCCCGTTTTAACGTCGTAGCTCAGCCAGGCGCTGGCCATGTTACGCGGGGCATAAACGGCGCGCTTGCCCTGCTCTTCCGGGCTGCTTTTCTTATAGCGAATGTCGGTATAGGTATACGCCGCCTGCATGCGCAGGCTGTCCGTCAGCTGTCCAATCGCTTCCAGCTCGACCCCTTCGGACTCGATTTCACCGATCGAGCGGTAGGGATCGGTCGGCTCCTCTTTGGTGGCAATGTTCTTCTGGTTGATGCGGAACACCGAAGCGCTGAACTGGCTGTTCATCCCCTCAGGCTCATATTTCACCCCAGCTTCCCACTGCTTGCCCTTCATCGGCTCCAGGATATTGCCCTGCTCGTCGGCAAAGCTGGTCGGCGTAAAGGCGGTTGAGTAGCTCACGTAAGGCGCTACGCCGTTATCAAACAGATACAGCAGCGCCGCGCGGCTGCTGAAGTTGTTCTTATCCAGATCGCTGCGGGTATGGTTGAAGTTGTCGATATTCGACACGCTCACCCGATCGTAACGCCCGCCGAGCGTCAGACGCCAGCGGTCCCAGGACATCTGATCCTGCAGGTAATAGCCCGTCTGGCGCAGCTTGTGCTTTTCCTGGCTGTACTGCGTGATGTAGTCCGGCTTCGCGCCGTAGACCGGATTGAACGCGTTGATGGGCGGGAATCCACCGTAATATCCGGTGGTGTTGTTACTGCGATCCTGGTAGTCCATCCCGATCAGCACGCGGTGGTTCACCGCCCAGGTATCAAAGCTGCCGTCGACCTGATTATCCAGCGTGATGGCATTCATCTTCTCGTCGGACCCGGAATAGCCGCGGTTAAGCTCGGTTTCATTCAGCCAGCCTGCGGCGTAAACCTGATTCAATTCAACGTTGGTGTGCGCATAGCGCAGCTTCTGACGAACCGACCAGCCGCTATCGAACATGTGCTCGATGTTGTAGCCCACCATGTTTTCACGACGATCGTATTTGTCATAATCATCCTCGCCTTCAAAGAAAGTGTTGGAGATTTTCTTGCCGTAGTGCGGCACGACGGTGCCTTCGTACGGCAGGCCGGAGTGGCTGCCGCCTTCCGGATCGCGGTGCAGATAGGCCATCAGTTCCAGACGGGTATTATCAGTGATGCGCCAGGTCAGGCTCGGCATCAGCGCGTAACGTTCTTCCTTCAGCGGGTCGAACTGGGAATCGGCGTAGCGGGTCATCCCGCTGAGGCGCACCGCCACGCGGTCGTTATCGTCAACCGGACCGGTGACGTCGAACATCGCCCCGCGCTGGTTATTGTTACCGGCGAACAGCTTGATCTCCCCGCCCGGATCGAACGACGGTTTACGGGACGTAAGCGCCACAATCCCACCCGGCGATGAGCGACCGTACAGTACGGAGGCCGGGCCGCGTACCACTTCGACATTTTCCAGGAACCAGGGATCGATCACCAGCGAGCTATGGGAGTTGGTGTCTCCCATCATCTTCAGACCATCGAGATAGATGTTATCCAGGCTGCCGTCGGAGAAGCCGCGCAACACGATATAGTCAAAGCGGTTTGAGGCACCTATCTGGTTACTGTAAACCCCCGGCGTGTAACTCACCGCCTGACGCACGCTGGTTGCTCCCTGCTCTTCAAACTGCTCGCGGGTGACGATAGAGACCGACTGCGGGGTTTCGATATCAGGGGTTTCAAGCTTGGTGGCCGCAGACTGCATCTGCGACGTCACCACCACGGTATCCGTTTTTTGGGCATCCTGCGCCAGTAAAGGAAAAGCGACGCTACCGGTAACCCATCCCACCAGCAGTGCCAAACGCGATTTAGCAAACATGACCTTCTCCAAAGAGTTCTCTTATTGTTAATAAGAATTATTACCTTTTTGAGAGGGCAAACGGCTATGCCTGCCGCCAGGTTACGTATGCGCGATGACAAACAGCACGGGAAGCGTTAGCAGGAACGGGGAAAGTGCGTTAGCGCGCGTTGCGGATCTCTCCCGGTGAAATACCGTAGCGGCGGCGAAACGCGGTAGAGAAATTCGTGGCATGTTGGTAGCCGCACATCCACGCCGCCTGCTGCACGCTGTAGCCTTCCAGCAGATAGCGACGCGCCAGCGCGAGACGACAATCGCGAAGATAATCAAAGAGCGTGCAACCATAGCGCTGGCGGAACTTGCTGCGCAGGCTGCTTTGGCTCATCGCCGCAAGGGCGGCCAGTTCGGCGAGGGTATGATTCTGTTCGGGCGACTGTTCCAGCCTGCTCCGCACGCGTTCCAGACGAACATGCTCTGGCCGACACGGACGGTGCTGCTGGCGCTGATGCAGGCCATGTCCAAGCAGCGGATACATCAGCCCTTCCAGCAGCAGCCTGCGGGTTAACGCGCTCACGCCCTGCTGCTGTGCATGCTGAATGCCGGACAGCACGAATCCAGGAACCTGCCAGACAAAGGTAGAGGCATTCAGGCTTTGCCATTCCAGAAGCAGCGATTCCAGCAGGCTTTCACGCCGGGCGTCATTAGGGTACACACCAAACGAGAGCGTCTTCAGAGTGCTATCCGCATCGTGCCGCGCGCTCATCACCTGCTCTTCACTGAGGCGGGAGCTGAACGCCATACCGGATCGCACCACATATTCGTTGCCGCTGAGCGTCAGCGTGACGGATCCTTCCAGCACCACCAGCATATAGAGCGGGCTGCTGTGGCGAGAGGTTGTTTCGTAAGGCTGTAATACGCGAACGTCGGAGTGGGTCAGCGAAATGCCCGAGGAGAGCGTCATCTCCTCCACGTCACCGTGCAGCACCGGGCTGCCGACGGCATCGGCATCATGTAGCTGGGGGAAGCGGTAATCGATACCGTAGCGCTCGCCGAAGCCAATAAAGTCTTTCACGCAGAAGAGGCGCTTGGTGGACGAGCTGACGTGCGTAGAGTGAGTCATAGTGGCGTTTGCGTGGGCGATTAACGGGAAAACCTTAACACTGCGGCGGCGCAAACGCTACGTCGCCGCAGAGGTTACCTGGGCGATTACTCGTCGAAGTACCAGTAGCCCTGGTTAATCAAGCCGGTCAGCTCTTCCACAAACGCCGGGTTATTCAGTGCATCCCCCAGCTCCGCCTGGCCAAACTCGGTGTAGCGACACAGCGCATCCGCCGCCTTCGCGTCTACCGTTTCCAGCCGTTCGCTGTTGATGAAGAAACTGCCGTTGATGTTCAACACGCGAAGTCCGCTCAGGCGCGACAGCGTTTCACCGCCCTGCAGCGCGTCCAGCACCTCTTCTGGCGCGTACGGCGGCTCGGCGGCGGCGACGTCCAGCTCGTGGCGTGGCGTAGAGACAAAGCTGCCAAACCACCGGGTGAAATCGTCAGGGTTGGCGATCATGTCGATCATCATCTGGCGAACGCGATCCAGTTCGTACTGCTCCACGCGGCCAGGGTGTTCACGACAGGTTAGATCCGGATCGCTGTAATGCTCGCCGCCCAGATCGTTTTCCAGCGCGTAATCGGCAAAGCTGCTGATCAGGTCGCGGCCGTTCGGCCCACGGAAGCCGACGGAGTAGTTGAGCGCGGTCTCGTGGGTAAAGCCGTCGTGCGGGAATCCAGGCGGAATATAGAGGATATCGCCGGGGGCCAGATCTTCGTCGATGATCGGTTCAAACGGATCGACGTGCAGCAGCGCCGGATGCGGGCAGAACTGACGCATCGGCAGCTTGTCACCCACGCGCCAGCGGCGGCTGCCCATCCCCTGAATGATAAACACGTCGTACTGATCGATATGCGGGCCCACACCGCCGCCAGGCACGGAGAAGGAGATCATCAGATCGTCAAGACGCCAGTCCGGCAGCACGCGGAACGGACGCACCAGCTCAGCGGCAGGCATGTGCCAGTGGTTTACCGCCTGCGCCAGCAGCGACCAGCCGGTTTCGCCCAGATTATCGAAGTGCTCAAACGGACCGTTGCTGGCCTGCCATTTACCGTTGGCGTGACTGACCAGGCGGCTATCAACCTCCGGCTCCATCGCCAGACCGGCCAGCTCGTCCGGGGTAATAGGATCGACAAAATTCGGGAAGGCATTTTTCAGCACGACCGGCTTTTTTTGCCAGTATTTTTCGAGGAATTCAGGCCAGTTCAGGTTCAGTTGATACGCCATGGTTAACACCAGTGAGAAGGGAAACAGGCGCGATTATAGATGAGGCGGTTCAGAGGGAACTTGTCATGGGTCAAACGAGGAGAGAAGGCCGGCTCAGACGTCCGGCCTTGAGGATCAGTCCAGCTTCAACTCGTCATAATGGGTAATCAGTTTGCCCACAATGCCGTAGTCCAGCGCTTCTGCCGGAGACATCCAGAAGTTACGGTCGGTGTCTTTTTTCACTTTTTCCAGCGGCTGGCCGGTGGCGTCAGCAATCAGCTTGTTCACGCGATCCAGCATGCGGATAATTTCACGCGCCTCAATTTCAATATCCGTTGCCTGACCGCGCACGCCGCCCAGCGGCTGGTGGATCATAAAGCGGGTATTCGGCAAGGAGTAGCGGTGCTCTTTTTTCGCCGCGAGGAAGATGGTGATCCCGGCGCTCGCCACCCAGCCGGTGCCAATCACATGCACGTCTGGGCGAATGAATTTGATGAAGTCGTGGATGGTATCGCCCGCTTCCACATGGCCGCCCTGGCTGTTGATGTACAGCTTGATAGGGTCGTTGCTCACGCTTTGCAGCAGGATCATCTGGGTGATGACTTTCTGCGCCAGTTCCTGGTTAATCTCGCCGGAGATCACAATCGAGCGGGACTCCAGCAGTTTTTGCTGCAGAGCGCCCGCGCCGTTTGTTCCTTCCGTTTTTTCTTTATCGTCACTTTTGAGTGTGTAGTGCATTGTTATGTCCTCAGCTTGTCGCGCTCAAAATCAGAGTGTAGCCTGTTTTACCCGTCTACGTCCTCTGACAAAAACATCGAGGGTTATTATGAACATTGCACATGTCGCACTCTGGACCCGCAGCCTGGAGGCTCAGGTTCAGTTCTGGGAAACCGTTTTTGGCGGGCGCAGCAACGCGCGTTACGTCAGTAAAAATCGTCCTGGATTTGAATCGCACTTTATTACCCTGGACAGCGGCCCGACTGTCGAGCTGATGACGCTCCCGGCCGTGCCGGACGCACCCTCACACCCGGAATATGTTGGCTGGGCGCATATTGCTATCAACGTCGGCGATAAGGCCGAGGTTGACCGCATGGCGGGGCTGGCGCAGTCAAACGGCACGTTGCTCAGCGCACCGCGTATGACGGGAGATGGTTTTTATGAAGCGGTGATTGCAGACCCGGACGGAAACCGCATTGAGCTGGTGGGTGCATAAAAACAGCGTTTCATTCCTAACCATTTCGCCACATTTTTATTACACTCCATATTCATATCATTATCATATTCATAAATGATAATGATATCTAATGTGTTAGTATGAATGAGCATAGCAAACAGTCTCTTAGGTCACTAAGAGGCTGCTTTTCTTCTCGATTTTTTACCGATCACACACCGGGGCGGTGAATGGAACACATTGTATATGTGGTTGATGACGATGACACTGTCAGGCGATCCGTGGTCAGCCTACTGGAATCTGCGGACCTGCGCGCCGTCGGCTTCTCATCCGCACAATCGTTTCTCCAGCACCCTTTTGAAGACCTCCCCTCCTGCGTGATCCTGGATATGCAGATGCCTGCGATCAGCGGCTTTGACGTGGCGGACGCCCTCAAGGCCAGCGGACGAGAGATCCCCATTATCTTTCTCACCGGTCATGGCACCATTCCCATGTCCGTCCGGGCCATCAAGGGCGGCGCTTACGAATTTCTCACCAAGCCCGTTGAATCTACCGCGCTGATTGATTCCATCGAATCGGCGTTACGCCTGGCGCAGAACAACGCCGTTCAGTTGAAAGAGCACTATGCCCTGAAGCAACGCCATATGTCCCTCACCCCACGCGAGCATGAAGTGCTGCAGCTTGCGATCAGCGGCCTGCTGAACAAGCAGATCGCCGCCGAACTGGGCGTAAGTGAAATTACGGTGAAAGTGCATCGCCGCAGGGTGATGGAGAAAATGCAGGTGCGTTCGGTCGCCGAGCTGGTCAGGGCCGTCGAGCGCCTGACCAAAACCCTGGCAGCGGAATAGCCGCGCCGTTACGCCTCTTCACCGGCAAGGGGCAGCGCGAAGGTGAATACCGTTCCGTGTGGCATTCTGCGGCTGGCGCTCAGTTTTCCCCGGTGCCGTTCAATGATGCTGGCGCTGATGGTCAACCCCATCCCCATGCCCTGCGCCTTGGTGGAGTAGAAGGAGTCAAAAATCTGCTCCATCCGCTCTGGCTCAATGCCGCTGCCGGTATCGGCAATCTCCACGATCACTTTCCCTTCGGCACAGTTGCTGGTGGAAAGGGTAATGCTGCACGGACGATCTTTAATCTCCGCCATCGCCTCCACCGCATTCATCACCAGGTTGAGCAACACCTGCTGGATCTGCACGCTGTCACCAATGATAAAACTGTCCCGTGCATTCAACAGATAATCTACGCTAATGTGTCGCAGCTCCAGCTCGCTGCGGGACAGCATGATGATGTGGTGGAGCAGGTAATGCAGATCGATACGTGAAAACGTCGGATCTTGCTTGCGCGTCAGGGACTGAATGCTGCGGATGATCTCCCCCGCGCGCTCGCCCTCTGCGGCGATCTCTTCCAGCCCTTCCCGCACCTTATCCAGCCTGGCGGGCTCGCGGTTGAGCCAGCGCAGGCTTGCACCGGCGTTTGAGACGATGGACATCAGCGGCTGATTAACCTCATGGGCGATAGATGAGGTGAGCTGTCCGACGGTTGTGGCGCGGGAGACCCTGGCGAGATCCGCCTGAGCCATCCGCATCGCGTCTTCCGCTGCACGCTGGCTGGTGATGTCGGTGATGATGCCGTAATACTCGTTCACCTCGCTACCGACGCCCACCGGATCGCCAATGCCCAGCAGATAGCGGGTGGAGCCGTCGGTGCGGATGATGCGAAACTCGGCCCGCATCGACAGCCCGTCGCTGACGCTCTGGGTCACGAGGGCGCTGATACGGGCATAATCGTCCTCGTGAACGAAGGTCAGAAACTCCGCCATCGAGATCATCTTTTGCTGCTCAGGCAGGCCAAGAATACGGGCGTACTCTTCCGACATAAACATCAGATCCTGCTCCAGCTCCCAGCGCCAGCTGCCGGTATGGCTGATCTGCTCGCCCAGCATCAGCGAGGTCTGACTGGCTCGCAGCTCTTTCTCCACGCGCCGACGGTGAATGTTCTCCGTCAGCAGCTCGGCGTACAGACGCGCCGTTTCCAGCGATACCGCCGCCTGCGCGCCCAGCAGGCTCACCACGCGGGAGTGCTCGGCGGTAAAGACTTCAGGCATCAGGCGGTTTTCCAGATACAGCACGCCCACCAG
This sequence comes from Enterobacter sp. UNJFSC 003, assembly GCF_036903355.1. Taxonomy (NCBI): domain Bacteria; kingdom Pseudomonadati; phylum Pseudomonadota; class Gammaproteobacteria; order Enterobacterales; family Enterobacteriaceae; genus Enterobacter; species Enterobacter sp. UNJFSC 003. The sequence goes on along the minus strand of NZ_JBAKHK010000004.1, from coordinate 76,396 downwards.
GCGCGCCTGTTTAAACATTGGCACGCACATCACCGCCGCCCCCGAGGTCACCAGATACGGATCTTGGCTAAACGGATGGAACGCCTCCGGCTTGCCGGTGCGGATCTCCTGCCCGGTGCGGATCACCGCTGCCAGCACGGACAGCGGCATATCCGTCGCCACCGGCGCCTCTTTGAGGATCCGCACCCGCACGCCGTCGGCGCTGGTCCACGCGCTGGCTTCAATTTCAGGGAGGTGGTTTTCGCTCACGCGAAGCAGCAAGCCGCGCTGCGCGCCGGCGCGTTCGAGGAGAAGCGTCATCAGGTTTTCAATCAGGCGTTCGAGGTTGATCTCTTCCGACAGCGCGCGGGAAGCCTTGATCACGCTCTGCAGATCGCGGATCACCTCGTTCTGGGCAAAGGCCACCGTGTCGTAGGCGCTGGCCTGACCGCACGCCTGCAGGTGCGGGAAATCCTGCTCAAGCTGGCGGACCTTGGCCTGCGCGCCGGCGCGACCCCAGGCGGCAATCGACCCGCGAAAATGGGCATCTGACGCGGTCGGGTAGCCACAAACCAGCGCAAAACGCCCCGCCAGCTCGTGCGCGAGGGCGTTGATCGGGTTAAATCCGCCCTCTCGCGAAAGGCGCACCGCCTTTTCATACTGCTCCAGCGCGATGCTGTTCATCCCGTCAAGGCGGACGATTTCGGCGTAGATCAGCGCCTCTTTGTCAGCAAACGTCCCCGGATTGATCCGCGCCCAGAGAGCAATGTTGTCGTAGTGAGAGTGAATGCTGCGGCGGTAATCCGCCGAAAAGGTCTCCGGCGTGAGCTGCCGCGACAGCGCCAGCGCGCTGTAAAGATGGTAATCCAGCAGATGAATATGGCCGGGGGCCGACCAGGCGTACCACCCTGCCTTCTCAAGTTCCGCCTGCGCCTCGACGTATTCGCCGCAGGTAAAGTGCGCGATGCCGCGATAGAGCCAGTACCAGAACAGCATGGTCGAGGTTTGCTCAGGGGCCTGTTCCGGTGGCGCGGGCAGCAGATCGTCAGGCAAAGCCTGAGCCGCACTCCAGGTGCCAATGACCGGCGTGCGCAGAAACTCCACGTAGTGACGCTGAACCATCAGGATGGTTTCAACGTCCTGGAAGTGGCTTTTGCGCACGAAGGCCAGGCCGCGATCGATGCTGGTAAGCACCCCGTCGAGATGATCGCCGCGGGTGAGGAAGTTGATCACCTGATGACACGCCGCAAAGCAGGCCATCGTCATGTCGCCGTGCGTGACGGCGGAGGTGAAGCAGGCTTTCGCACACTCGATGGTGAACGACAGCGGCTGCGTCCACACGCTTAGCTGGTCAAGCGGCAGCAGGGTTTTGGCTTCAAACGCATCATAGCCATGGCGATGCACCAGCTCTCGGGCCAGTGAACCGTACTGGAAGCCCAGTCGGTATTCGGCGTAACGGTGGCTAATCAGCACCCCAAACCAGGCCATTGCGGTGGTGGATGCCCCGGTAATGCCGTGGTCGAGCGTCAGGTGCATCATCCGGCAAAGCAGCAAGAAGTGCAGGCGCGGGCAGGTGAAGCTGGCGAAAATGCTGGCGCTGTAGAGCAAATTCATTACCGCTTCGGTCTCGGCGTTCTCCATCAGCGCAAGCTGTGCGAACGGGTTTTGCGCCGCGCCGCCGGTTCGATTGCAAAACTGCGCCCAGGCTTCGTCGCAATCCGCGTTTTCCGGATAACGGCCGATCTGAATACCAAACACGCCCAGCCAGCAGAGGGCCGCCTCCAGCGCCAGACGAATATCTGACTGACGGAGATAGACTTCTGCCAGCAGGTTTGCCGCCAGCGCTTTCTCCGTAAGCCCACCCGGGGAGCCCAGAATGGCGTCGCACAGTTCGCGCGTGCGATCCAGATGCCCCAGCGCAAACTCGCAGCCTGCCTCTTCGATATCCAGCATGAAGTCCGTCACCGTCCCGGCATTGCCCAGGGCTCTGGCCGTCTGGATATAGCTCAGCGCTGAAGCGTAATCACCGGTGCGCTTCGCACGCCGGGCGGCCAGCAGGCTCAGCTCGCGGAACATCTGGCGCTGGGGAGCTGGCTGAATGCAGTCCAGCGCGGCGGTCACATGGTGGACGGCGCGGAACAGCAGTTCGTTGCCCGCGGCGAGACGTGCGGCCTCGGCCAGCAGGCTGGCGGTGGTCAGGTGCAGACGGCTTTTCTCATTCTGATCCAACAGCGCAAACGCGGCCTCCTGAACCCGATCGTGGGTGAAGGCGTACTCTTTTTCCGTGAGCACAATCAGCTGGGCGCTGACCGCCGGGTGGAGCGCGTAGCGGATTTCCGCCACCGACATCCCCACCACGCGGCATATCATCTCCAGCTCGCCCGTACCGCCGAGGCAGGCGATGCTGCCCAGCAGGCGACGCGTTTCGTCAGGCATCTCTTCCAGCTGTTCAAGCACCAGCGTCACCACGTTTTCGGTGTAATGCCGGGCGCGGATCGCCTGCAGATCGTAATGCCACTTGCCCTGATGGATGTTCTGAACGACCAGCCCGTCATCGACGATGCGGCGGAAAAACTCGTGCACGAAGAGCGGGTTGCCGCCGGTTTTCTCATGAATCAGGATCGCGAGATCGGTGGTGCTGGCGCTGCGGGCGTGAAAAATCCCCCCCAGCCAGCGGGCCACGGCCTTGACCGAAAGCGGCTGCGGAACAATGGTGGTGGCATGTTGTGCTGCATCCGGCAGGCTCGCCAGCTGTTTTTGCAGGTTAGCGTCCGGTAACGAGCCGAGTTCGCGATGGGCCACGACCACCAGCAGCGGAATAGCGCCGCAGGTGGCCAGAAGATCGCTAAGCGTTTGCAGGCTGACGGCGTCTATCCACTGGATATCGTCCAGCAGCAGCACCAGCGGCGCCCCTTGCGTGGCAAAGGCTTTAACCAACGCCTGCACCATGTGGTTGAAGCGCGCCCGGGCGTCGATGGAAAACGTATCTGCTGACAGGCGCGGCTTGTTTTCCAGCAGCAGGTTGAGCTCGGGCACAAGGCTGACCGCCAGCTCTTCGTACCCTTCCAGGGCACGGGCTAAACGCGTTTTCCACTTCGCTACCTCGTCAGCAGGCAGGCCAAGCAGGTGCAGCGTCAGGGAGCGGAACGCCGAGCTCAATACCCCATAGGGTAACGTGGGAGAAAATTGATCGACTTTGCCCACGGCCAGCAGCACCTTGCGCTGCTGTAGCGCCTTGAGCGCGGTGGCAATCACGGAGGATTTACCGATCCCGGAAGGGCCGCCGATAACCACCAGTTCAGGCAGGCTGTTTTGCCCCACCCGCTCGAAGGCACCGATCACCTCACCGGCCTGCGGATGGGCGGCAAAAAGGGCTTCCGCTAGCGGCATCGCCGGCGTACGGTCCTGTTGGCCCGGGGTAAAGCTGACAATTTCGCCTTCTACGGTCAGCGTGGCCTGGCAGCGCCGGAGGTCGGCTATCAGGCCATCGACCGTCTGGTAGCGGTTCTCAGGCTTCTTCTCCAGCAGCTTGAGAATGATCGTCGACAGCATATCGGGGACGTCCGGGCGCACTACGCCCGGTGCAAGCGGCTCGGAGGCAATGTGATAGTGCGCCCAGTTTGTCTGGTCGTGCGCGCTCAATTCAAACGGCAGGCGTCCGGTCAGCAGCTCGTACAGCACCATACCGAGACTGTAGAGATCGCTGCGGCCGTCGACGGGGCGCTGGGTGCGGGTGGTATGCTCAGGGGACATATAGGCTGGCGTCCCGCCGGAAACCGCAAGCCGGGTCTGCGAAAATGCCTCGGACGTATTGCTGGAGAGGCCAAAGCTGCCCAGTCGGCAGGTGGCATCGTGATGAACAAAAATATTGCCGGGCTTGATATCACCGTGGATCAGGTTCTGCAGATGCATCTGACGCAGGGGCACGCAGATACGGATCGCCAGCTCGATAAAACGGGGGATGCCGGAAATGGCCCTGCCCGCCCGGCGCGCCAGCAGTTCAAAGGAAAAAGGCGCGTACACCAGCGCAAAACGTCCCCGATACTGGGTGGACGCCACGGCGCGGATAGCCCAGCTGTCCTGAAGCCGATCGCGCAAGGCAAATTCATTTTTAAGCAGGCGCGTCGCCCGCTCTTCTTCTTCATCGCTGGCCGCGGTGGCAATAATAAACGAACCGCCGGATTGAGGATGGCGCGCATTCATCCAGGAGATCCCTCCCTCCTGCGCCAGCATGGTAAAAATCACATCCTCTTTGAGTACAAAAGCCCGCCCTTCATGGAGATTCCCCTGGGCGGGCCAAAATGCAGGCCGATCGTTTTTGTTCATCCGCGATCCTTATTGTCGGCGGGCCAGCTCCCGCTGAATGTGATCCAGCAGAATATCGATGTTAATAGGCTTACGCAAAAAAGCAGCGGCGCCCAGGCTGAGAGCGTACCGCTGCATATTTTCATCAGCATGACCGGAGATAAACAGCACGGGAGGAGGTGGTGCGGCCAGCAGACGAAGCTTGTCGAACAGCTCCAGGCCGTTCATGCCGCGAAGCTTAATGTCCGTTATCACCAGCGCTGCGCTGGACAGCGCAAGAGGGTGGCTCAGAAACACCTCTGCCGAATCAAAGGTATCGGTCACATACCCTTCCGACTGCAGGAGATTACTCAACCCGCTGCGGACGGAACGTTCGTCATCGATGATGGCAATGCGCCACGGCAGCGTCATGCTGTCTTTCCTCACACAAAACATTACGCGTCGCGACTGTCCTTCGCGGGCGCAGGGGGGGCAGTACCGCTGATTTTTGGCACGCACTCATGGCGAAACCAGGCCAGGGTAAGCGGTTCGCGGCTCAGTAAACGACGCCCAACCGGGATCAGCTGTTCGCCCACCAGCATGCCGAACAGGCCAAGCAGCGCGACGACCGGGGGAGCCGGCGAATGCACGTCGAGCAGGGCGTAAATTACCCCAGCCACTACGCCACACACCAGCGAAATTATCCAGGCCTTCATGATGACGCTCCTGTCGGGTGTTGAACCTGCGGCACGATCACCTGCACGCTGGCCGCGCCGTCGCGGGATAACAGATGACGCATCGCCTGTTCACCTGCCAGCATGCCGAGCAGGCCAATCAGCGCCAGCGCGGGCGGCGCGGGGGAGCGCACCTTCAGCACGGCATACATCAGGCCAATTAAGACGCCTGCAGCGAGGGATATCAACCCTGTACTCATCGTGAACTCCGAAAGCAATCAGTGGCGAGCCGGATGAGGGACCAGCCCGCCGCCGGGACTTAGCGAGCCGGAACCGGCGCTAAGGTACGGTGCTCGCTCTTCTGGCGAGACGGTGCTTTGTGCACCATGGTGTAGGCGTAATCAACGCCCATGCCGTAGGCGCCGGAATGCTCGCGCACGATATCCATCACCGCGGTGTAGGTTTCTTTATGCGCCCAGTCACGCTGCCATTCCAGCATTACCTGCTGCCAGGTCACCGGGATCACGCCCGCCTGGATCATGCGCTGCATCGCGAAGTCGTGGGCTTCTTTAGAGGTACCGCCGGACGCGTCCGCCACCATGTAGATTTCGTAGTCGCCTTCCAGCATCGCGCACAGGGCAAAGCTGTTGTTACACACTTCGGTCCAGAGACCCGCAACCACCACTTTCTTTTTGCCGTTGGCTTTCAGCGCGTCACGCACCTTCTGGTCATCCCAGGAGTTCATGGAGGTACGCTCAAGAATGTCCTGGCCCGGGAACACGTCCAGCAGCTCCGGATAGGTGTTGCCGGAGAAGCTTTCGGTCTCAACGGTGGTGATGATGGTCGGAATGTTGAACACTTTTGCCGCCTTCGCCAGCGCTACGGTGTTGTTTTTCAGCACCTGACGGTCAATAGACTGCACGCCAAACGCCATCTGAGGCTGGTGGTCGATGAAAATAATCTGACAGTTCGCAGGGGTTAAGACTTCGAGCTTTGAAGTGGTCATAGGATTTTCCAGTGAGGTTATGAAAGAAAATCGTCGCGAACAGCGCGGCGATAAAGTCGACCCCATCCTATGTTCCCCCTCCTTCAGGCGTAATTATCTCTTCGTATAGTTAACCTTAGGTATAGTTATACTTTGGTATACCTATCCTATTGTATAACTGGATCTTTGCCGAAACCGGTTCCCATAATCCTGACCATTCCCCTCTCAGTCAGGAGCAGTTATGGTTACCCTCGGTAAAGCCGATCTCATTCTGGTTAACGGCCAGTTTCACACCGTCGATCGCGAGAACCCTGTCGCGGAAGCCGTTGCCGTGCGCGACGGAAAATTTCTGGAAGTGGGTACCGTCGCCGAGGTGATGCAACACCACTGCGACGGCACCAAAGTGGTCGACTTAAAAGGCCACACCGCCATCCCCGGCCTGAACGACTCGCACCTGCACCTGATCCGCGGCGGGCTGAACTACAACCTCGAGCTGCGCTGGGAAGGCGTGCCGTCCCTGGCCGACGCCCTGCGGATGCTGAAAGAGCAGGCCCTGCGCACGCCGTCGCCCCAGTGGGTGCGCGTGGTGGGCGGCTGGACCGAGTTCCAGTTTGCCGAACGCCGCATGCCGACCCTGGACGAGATCAACGACGCCGCGCCGGACACCCCGGTCTTTATCTTGCACCTGTACGACCGCGCCCTGCTTAACCGCGCGGCGCTGAAGGTGGTCGGCTACACCAAAGACACGCCAAACCCACCGGGCGGCGAGATCCAGCGCGATGCCAACGGCAACCCGACCGGGATGCTGATTGCCCGTCCTAACGCCATGATCCTCTACGCCACGCTGGCGAAAGGGCCAAAGCTGCCGCTGGAGCAGCAGATCAACTCTACGCGCCAGTTTATGCGTGAGCTGAACCGTCTTGGCCTGACCAGCGCCATCGACGCGGGCGGCGGTTTCCAGAACTACCCGGAAGATTACGAGGTGATTGCCGAGCTGCACGAGAAAAAGCAGATGACCCTTCGCATCGCCTATAACCTGTTTACCCAGCGTCCGGGCCACGAGCTGGAAGATTTTGAAAAATGGACCGACATGCTCACGCCGGGCCAGGGCAGCGACTTCTTCCGCCACAACGGTGCGGGCGAGATGCTGGTTTTCTCCGCCGCCGATTTTGAAGATTTCCTTGAGCCGCGTCCGGATCTCGCGCCGGGCATGGAAGACGAGCTGGAGCGCGTGGTGCGCCATCTGGTAGAGCATCGCTGGCCGTTCCGCCTGCACGCCACCTACAACGAGTCCATCAGCCGCATGCTGGACGTGTTCGAAAAAGTTAACCGCGATATCCCCTTCAACGGGCTGCACTGGTTCTTCGACCACGCTGAAACCGTGTCGCAGGCCAACATTGACCGCATCAAAGCGCTGGGCGGCGGCATTGCCGTGCAGCACCGTATGGCCTTCCAGGGCGAATACTTTGCCGAGCGTTACGGCATCGAAGCCACACGCCATACCCCGCCTGTCGCGAAAATGCTGGAGACCGGCGTGCCGGTGGGTTTAGGCACCGATGCGACCCGCGTGGCGAGCTATAACCCGTGGACCGCGCTTTACTGGCTGGTATCTGGCCGTACCGTCGGCGGCATGCAGATGTACGATCACAGCGCCCGTCTGGATCGCGACACCGCCCTGATGCTCTGGACCCAGGGCAGCGCGTGGTTCTCCAGCGAGCAGAATCAAAAAGGGCAGATCAAAGCGGGCCAGCTCGCCGATCTGGCCGTGCTGAGCAAAGATTACTTCCGCGTGCCGGAAGAAGAGATCAAAGGGATCGAGTCGGTCCTCACCGTGGTGAACGGCGATATCGTCTATGCCGCTGGCACCTTTGGCCCGCTCGCCCCGCCGGCCATTCCGGTACTGCCCGACTGGTCTCCGGTGGTGAACGTCCCAGGCCATTACCGCAGCGCGCCGCCGCAGGCCGCACGCGTGGGCATGGCCGCCGTCCACCACTGCAGCGGCCCGTGCGGGGTTCACAGCCACCAGCACGACTTTGCGCGCACGTCAGAGATGCCGGTATCCGACGATAACGCTTTCTGGGGGGCGCTGGGCTGCAGCTGCTTTGCATTCTGATGAAAAATACATTTGCTTCGCCCCGGATAGATCTGGGGCTGTTCTTCCTGCGTCTGACCGGCAGCCTCCTACTGTTGTACGTTCACGGACTGCCGAAGGTGTTTCACTTCAGCGAAGAGCTGACGCGCATCGAAGATCCGTTTGGCTTTGGGCCGTACGCCAGCCTGATCCCGGCGATCGTCGCCGAGGTGATCTGCCCGGTGTTTATCATTGTGGGCATTTACACCCGACTGGCCTGTCTGCCGATTATCGCCGTGCTGCTGGTGGCGATGCTGGCGGTGCATCCGAACTGGTCGATTGCCGAAGGGCAGTTTGGCTGGCTGCTGCTGATTATCTTCACCACGCTTGCCCTTACCGGACCGGGCCAGTGGCGGCTGCAGCGTAGCGCATCGGAGAGATTTGCATGACGCAGGTTAACGACGTTCGCGACGCGCACGTAGAGCCGACATCCGCGCAGACGGTTTCCCCCTGGCAGCCCCTTAGCCAGCCGGTGTTCCGCATGCTGTGGATCGCCACGGTAGTCTCTAACGTCGGCTCATGGATGAGCGACGTCGGCATCAACTGGAGCATGCTGATGCTCAGCGCCGATCCGCTGGATATCGCGCTGGTGCAGGCGGCCAGCAGCCTGCCGATGTTCCTTTTCGCCCTGCCCTCCGGGGTAATGGCGGATATCGTCGACCGCCGAAAATACCTGCTCTTCTCCCAGCTGTGGGTCTTTATCGCCGCCGTCGGGCTGACCGTGCTCTCCTTCACCGGACACGTCACGCCCGCCGTACTGCTGGTGGCGACGTTTATGCTGAGCGTGGGAGCCGCCATGAGCTCGCCGCCGTTCCAGGCGATTGTGCCTGACCTGGTGAGCAAGCCGGAGCTGGGATCCGCCGTGGCGCTTAACTCGCTCGGGGTGAACATCAGCCGGGCGATTGGTCCCGCGTTGGGCGGTTTTCTGCTGTCGCTGGCCGGGCCGTGGATGGTGTTTGCCCTGAACGCGCTGTCGGTGATGGGCGTGGCGTGGGTGCTGTGGCGCTGGCGTCCGGCCCCGTCGGTGCAGCGTCTGCCGCCGGAGCATTTCCTCTCTGCGGTACGCTCCGGCATTCGCTACGTTCACGCCGCCCCGGTGCTGCGCAACGTGCTGATCCGTACCGTCGCCTTTTTCGTCTTTGGCAGCGCGGGCTGGGCCTTGCTGCCGCTGGTGGCTCGTCGCGAGCTGGGGTTAGGCCCGGCGGGCTACGGCGTAATGCTGGCCTGCATTGGCCTGGGCGCTATCGCCGGGGCGATCCTGCTGCCGCGCCTGCGCCAGCGGCTGAACGCCGATCGGCTGATGGTGGCCGCCAGCCTGACGTTTGCCCTCACCCTGCTGGCGCTGGCGTTCGTACGCCACTTCTGGCTGCTCAACCTGTTTGAGTTCTTCACCGGCTTCGCGTGGATAGCGGTGCTCTCGACCCTGAACCTCGGCGCCCAGCGCAGCGCGGCACGCTGGGTCAAAGCCCGCGCGCTGGCGGTGTATCTGACCGTGTTCTTTGGCTCGATGACCGCAGGCAGTGCCGTCTGGGGCCAACTCGCCTCGCAGTTTGGCACCCCAACCTCGCTGGTAATCGCCACGCTGGGCATGGTGCTGGCAAGCGCCACCGTGTTCCGCTGGAAGCTGGAGAAGGATCCGGAACTGAACCTCGACCTGAGCGGTCAGCCGCTGGACGGCGTCGAGATTGACCTGCCGAACGAGCGCGGTCCGGTGCTGGTGTCGCACGAGTACATCATCGACCCACAGAACGCGAACGCGTTTTTACAGGCCGTGCACGAGCTGCGCCGGGTGCGCCGTCGCGCCGGGGCGATGAGCTGGGCGGTATATGAAGATATCGAACGTCCGGGCCTGTTTATCGAGACCTTCCTGATGGGTTCCTGGATTGAGCATCTGCGCCAGCAGGAACGCCACACCATGAATGACCTCCTGTTGCAGAGCCGCGTTCTGGCTTTCCATCAGGGCACAACATCACCGGCCATTCGTTACCTGGTCACGCCGGTATAAACATAACAATCACCTGTAGAGGTATGCACTATGGCAACGTTTAAGGCAAAAGACGGCACGCAGATTTATTACAAAGACGGCGGCGCGGGCAAACCGGTTCTCTTCAGCCACGGTTGGCCGCTGGACGGCGACATGTGGGACAGCCAGTTGAACTACCTGGCAGAGCGCGGCTTCCGCGCCATCGCCTTTGACCGTCGCGGGTTTGGCCGCTCGGATCAGCCGTGGACCGGTTACGACTACGATACGTTTGCATCAGACATAAACGACCTGATTACCACGCTGGATCTGCAGGACGTGACGCTGGTGGGCTTCTCCATGGGCGGCGGCGATGTGACGCGCTACATCAACAACTACGGCAGCGCGCGCGTGGCCGGTCTGGCGCTGCTGGGCGCGGTAACGCCGATCTTCGGCAAATCCGACAGCTACCCGCAGGGCGTGGATCAGAGCGTATTCGACGGCATTCGCGACGGGCTGCGTAAAGATCGCGCCCAGTTTATCAGCGACTTCGCCACCCCGTTCTACGGTATCAACGCCGGGCAGACCGTTTCTGCAGGTGCGCTAGCCCAGACGCTGAACATCGCGCTGCTGGCATCGCTGAAAGGCACCATCGACTGCGTAACCGCGTTTGGCGAAACCGACTTCCGCCCGGATATGGCGAAAATCGACGTGCCGACGCTGGTGATTCACGGCAGCAATGACCAGATCGTGCCGTTTGAAACCACCGGCAAAGTGGCGGCAGAGATGATCAAAAACGCCACGCTGAAGGTGTACGACAACGCGCCGCACGGCTTCGCGCTGACCCACCAGGACCAGCTCAACGAGGATTTGCTGGCGTTTGTGAAGTCGCTTTAAGTCTTATAAGCCGGGTAAGGCGCAGCCGCCGCCCGGCGTTTCGGTTTAATTCACCGCGATCTGCCGACGCTCCGCCAGCAGCCGACAAATCTCCGCGTGCTTCTCCTCGGTAAAGGTAAAGCGTGACATAAAGCCCATTCGGATCAGCGACCCAATCGCCGGCAACAGGCAAATCCCGAAGAACAACCCGGACAGCACGCCTTCGCTCTGGGTTTGCGCCTGCGGCACGTAGCCAATCATCGTCAGAAACACGCCGATTAACCCGCCGCCCACCGCCACCGACATCTTGCCGGTAAAGGTCTGCCCGGAGAAGGTGATCGCCGCGCAGCGCTTGTGGGTGTGGTACTCCGCGTACTCGATGGTGTCGGCAATCATCGACGAGGTGAGGATGTTGGTCATCATCACGAACAGCGTGCTCAGGCCGAGCAGAATAAACAGCATCGTCACCTGCTGATACCCGACAAACCACATCACCACGCGCACCGCCACGTCCAGCCCGCAGAGGAGCATAAACAGCTTCCGCTTCTGCATCCGGCGCGTCAGCATCGGCGCGACCAGGCACAGCACCGCCGCGACTATCCCCATCACGCCAATCGCCATTTGCAGGCTGCCGTCGCCCAGGTTATTGATAAAGAAGTAGATATAGAGCCCGCCCGCCACGTTGTGGAACACGCAAAAGAAGAACGACAGCAGGACGATAAACAGCGGCTTGTTCTGGCGCAGGTTGTGGAAGGTGTCGCGGATGGTCACCTTTTCCGGGCTCGGCGGCACGCGCTCTTTGATCTGCATAAAGCCGTTGAGCATCAGCGGCAGTCCCACCAGCATCATCACCAGCGCCGCCATAAAGTAGCCTTTATCGTTGCTGTACTGGGCGAAGAACGCCGCCAGCTTTGGGAAGAAGATATTGGCGCAGGCAATCCCGGCGTTCACCCCCAGCATCGCCGCCGTGACCGCGCGAGTGCGCTGGGCGGAGTCGTTAGTCATCACTGACGACATCGACCAGAATGGGATATCGGAGATGGCGTACAGCGTTCCCCACAGGATATACGTCACCCCGGCGTAGAGTATTTTGGTGGTCATGTCCGCTTCGATTTTATAAAACGCCAGCAGCGTGACGCCGGTAATCAGCAGCGGGGCAATCAGCAAAAAGTGGCGAAACTTGCCGAACCGGCTGTTAATGGTATCCATAATGCTGGCAAAAAGCGGATCGTGAACCGCATCCCACGCGCGGGCAATCAGGAAGATGGTGCTCGCCGCCAGCGCCGAGATCCCCAGCACGTCGGTGTAAAAATAGTTAATAAATGAACCCACTAAACCAAAGCTAAAACACTGACCTAATCCATAACCAAAATAAGACCACAGCTCGCGAGACGGTATTTTCATTGTCGTTGCCATTGATATATGCCTGCCTGGTTGCCCGGCGGTCGGCCGCCGGGTCGATATTATTAGCCCTGCACCATCGGGGCGATCTTGCGCAGCTGCTGCATCAGGGTGATTTCACGGCGCGAGAACGGAATGCCGTTCTCCTCGAACACGTCGTGGAACCACAGACGGCAGTAGTCCGTGGACTCCTTCATCACTACCGGCCACGGCAGCCACGTCTGGGTTTTGCCGCGCACCAGCCCCCACTGGTACGGCGCGACCTTCGCCATGTACATCAGCGGAAGCTGCTCCTCGACAGTGCTGCCGACGTGGCGCGCCAGCCATTCGGTGCAGAACAGCGGGCGACCGAGTTCTTGCAGCTGCTGAATAATCGCCGTCATGCGCCCGGTATGGGTGTAGGCGTGGAAGCTCACCACGTCCGAAAGCGCCAGCGCGGTCTGGTCCAGCGGATGCCGGAAGAACGTCTCGACCTCCTCTTCCGGCGGCAGACGCCACGCGCAGACGGTGAGCGGCTGGGTGGGATCTTCTTCACGCACCCACTGGAACGCGAGCTTCATAAGCTTATGGGCGCAGGTCTCCAGCTTCGCGTCGTACTGCACCTCCTGCGTGCCTGTCGCGAAAATGCCGCGGTTGCCCGGCTCGTTGTAGAGATCCCACAGCAGAACGCGCCTATCCTCGCGGAACTGGCGGACAACGTCGCGGATATAGCGCTCAATCTGCGGCCAGCAGTCGGGATCGCACACCCTATCGCGCCCCGGACTCGCCGCCGCCTGGCTGTTGTGCTTGCCCGGTACCGGCGGCTTTTGCGGGCCAAGGTACGGCTCGTCGCCGGAAAAGCCGCAGTCGTCCATCAGGGTGAGCATGGTGCTGAACCCGCGATCGTCTGCAATGGTTAAGAACCGATCGATGCGTGCCATCAGCCCATCACGGTCGTGCTCCCAGATGATAAACGGCAGGTTGATGCGCAGGGTGTTATAGCCCGCGTCCGCCGCCCAGCCCAGCTCGCGGTCGATGGTGTCGGCGTCGAAGGTCTCCTGCTGCCAGATATCGGTCCAGTTCACCGCCGTCGACGGCAGATAGTTAAACCCGCACAGCCAGCCTTTCTGCTGATACCACGCCTGTGCCTGCTCCCTGCTCCACTGCTCTTTCATTACGCGTCCTCTTGCTGATAATATTTAGCTAATAAATATTAGTTGCGGGATAAATGCGCAAATCACGGCATTGAGAAAAGCGATGCTCCTCACAAAGTTCACGCTTCGATGAATGAGAAACGTGATCGGCGGCGCTAAAGCGTGCGGTTAGGGTATGATGCGAAGTCGCGAAAGGGAGAGGACGGATGAAGCGAAAAACGAAAGTGACGATGAACGATATTGCGCGGGCGGCGGGCGTGTCGCAGGCGACGGTATCGCTGGTGCTTAACCAGTCCCGTAACATCAAGCTCAGCGACGACACCCGCCAGCGGGTGATTAACGTCGCCACCGAGCTCGGCTACGACCGCCTCCCCGCCGTTCACGCTCCGCGCAACCAGGAGGAGATCGCCCTGCTGGTGAGCTCCATGCAGAGCTTCGACCCGTTTATCGACGCCATCAGCCAGGCGCGGGAAGCGGCGTGGCGCAACGAAACGTTGCTCACCGTCTACGACTACGGCGACGACATCGAGCTGGCGCTGAACATCATTCGCCAGCTGGAGAAGCGCAACTGCATCGGGATTATTCTCGCGTCGCCAGTCACCACGCTGGTCGACATGACTGAGTTTCAGGACTGCACCCGCCTCCCGCTGGTGCTGCTCAACCAGCGGGACCCCGGCTCGCCGCTGCTGCCGTCGTTTATCCCGGACGACTACGCCAACGCCTTCCAGGTGACTAAACACCTCATCGCCTGCGGGGCCACGCGCATCGCCCACATCACCGGCGAGAGCTGGATGGAAGCCTCCCGCCAGCGTCTGGCAGGCTACCAGGCCGCGCTGCAGCAGGCCGGATTAGCGTGCGACGACGGGCTGGTGCGCCAGACTAACTGGCAGTTCAGCGAGTCCTTTACCGCCACCACTTCGCTGCTGGAACTGGACGAGCGCCCGGACGCTATCTTCTGCGCCAGCGACTGGCTGGCGATTGGCTGCTATCAGGCGCTGGCGGTGAACGGCGTGCGCATCCCGCAGGACATGCTGCTGGCGGGCTACGACGACCAGAAGATTTCCGAGCAGCTCACCCCGCCGCTGACCAGTATCCAGCTGCCCTACAGCGAGCTGGGACGGCTCGCTGTGGAGTACCTGTGCCATCAGGAAGATGCCGCCACGCACGTAACGCTGGCGGGCCGGCTGAAGGTACGCGCATCAAGCCTCGTCTGAGGTAAACACCATGCCCGCGTAGGGCTTCTCGCGACACGCCGCCAGCCGCGCGGCGAGGCTGCCCACGTGCAGCTCCAGCTTGTGCCCGTCCGGGTCGAGAAAATAGAAGGACGCCCCCTCGCTTTTGTTCTGCTTCCAGACGGTGAGGCCCGCCAGCTTAAGCCTTTGCGAGAGCGCGTCAAAATCCTCCTCCGCGACGGTAAACGCGTAATGGGTATAGTCGCTCTCCTGCGGCGGCAGGATCCTGCGAGCCGCATCGTATGACAGGCAGACCCACAGATCGCCGCAGGTAAGATAGGCCCCGGTATTCCAGCGGGCGTGCAGCGCAAGCCCCAGCAGCTCGTGCCAGAAGGTGATGCTTTTTTGCAGGTCGCTGACCGCGAGGGTCAGATGATTGAGTGATTGCAGCATGACGTGCCCTTTTGTTTTTCGTGCCGGACGTGGTACGGTAAAAGCATGAACATAAACCACCCCGTGCTCACCGTAAACCGCTGGTGGCTGCCTTCCTAAAGGCGGCTCGGAGTTGGTTTCCCCATTTTCAGATAGCCGCCGAAAGGCGGCTTTCACATTTCTAAGACCCCTTTCGGCAATTGCACATTAAGGAGTCTTTATGAACCCGCAAACTATCCTCACCGGCGATCGCCCAACCGGTCCGCTACACCTCGGCCACTTCGTCGGATCGCTGCGCCAGCGCGTAGCGCTGCAGCAGACGCATAACCAGTTTGTGCTGATTGCCGACCTGCAGGGGCTGACCGACAACGGCAGCAACCCGCAGAAAATTCGCGACAACATCCCCGAAGTGCTGGCCGACTACCTCGCCGCCGGCATCGACCCGAACCTGACCACGATCTGTCTGCAGTCCGCCCTGCCCGCCCTCGCCGAGCTGACGATGCTGTATATGAACATCGTCACCGTCGCCCGCGTGGAGCGTAACCCGACGGTGAAAAACGAGATTGTGCAGAAAGGCTTCGCCCGCTCGCTGCCGGTCGGGTTTATGGCCTACCCCATCAGCCAGGCGGCGGACATCACCGCATTTAAGGCCGAGTGCGTGCCGGTCGGCGACGACCAGTTGCCGATGATTGAGCAGACCAACGAGATTGTGCACAAGATGAACAGCCTGCTCCCCGCCCCGGTATTGCGGCACTGCAAGGCGATGCTGAGCGACACCGGCCGCCTGCCCGGCATCGACGGCAGCGCCAAGATGTCGAAATCGCTGGGCAACACGCTGCGCCTTTCGGCCAGCGAAGAGACCATTCACCGTGCGGTGAGCGCGATGTACACCGACCCGAACCACCTGAAAGTGAGCGACCCGGGGCAGATAGAGGGGAACGTGGTGTTTACCTGGCTCGACGCGTTTCATTCGGACAAGGAGAAAGTGGCGGCGATGAAGGCGCACTATCAGGCGGGCGGGCTGGGCGACCGGGCGTGCAAGAACGAGCTGGAGGCGTGTTTGCAGGAGCTGATTGCGCCGATGCGGGAGCGGAGGACGATGTATATGCGGGATAAAGGGGAGCTAATGGCGATGCTGAAGCGCGGCACGGAACGGGCGCAGGGGGTGACGCAGAGGACGTTGAGGGAGGTGAAGGTGGGGCTGGGGGTACCGGTGTTTTGATTAGGTGAGTTGATTGAGGTTGGGCGGCGCTGATGCCGTCCAGCCCTTCGTAGATGCTATCCATGCAGGTTATTCAGAAGGGAAACCTGTATTTAATCAAATCATGAAGAAAGTTAATAAAAAACCAAATGGCAGGAGGTTCCATGGTGTCCGGTCGGTTAGTCGCTATTGAATTAAAGGGGGCTTTCACATTATAAGCCCCCTTTCGGCAACTGCAGGAGGTGAAGATAGGGCCGGGGGTACCGGTTGTTCTTACCCGCTTACCATAACGCGTTTTGCCTTTTTATCTCATCCCAGCGAAGGCACATATCGCATGACATCATAAAATCGTGATGCCATTTCCACCGGGCGTGCAGCGCGTAATAGGCCAGACAAGGAGCGTAGCAGAGCAAAAAATAGGCCTCGAACCACAGCGACCATCCCGCCAGCGTCACGACAAGTCCGACCAGGAGCAGCCACGCAAACTCCACCACCAGCAGGATAGCTAGCCTCAGCCATAGCGGCTTTACATAGAGCGAACGCCAGGGCAGAGATGGCGAAAAGGAGAGGTCAATCTCATTCAGGAACAGATGCCCAAGAAAGACATAGCGTTTGGTAAAACGTAAAAATAACAGATTAATCGCCAGCACTACCGCACAGAGTATGAGCATGGTGATAATGGCTTTGAGGGTAAAGTAATGCCCATAAAGATCGAACTCTGCACGTTTACCGAGCGGCGCGATCGTCAGTAAATTCATCATGAGGGACATGACAACCGCCACCGCCAGATAACCCGTAAGCCGCCTGTATTTGATGGTATCTCGCGCAGAGACGATGACCTGCCTGATATAAACAGGGCGCAGTAGGGCAAATATGCCCCAGATGAGCAGCGGCGCCACAATCGCCACAGCAACAAGCGCCATGTCCGGCGGCACAAGGGAAAAAAGCCCCCAGGTTAACCCGCAAAATAGCAGCGCGGCTCCAGCAAGAACCGTGAAGGGTGCAAAGAGAAAACGCATCCTCTCTTTCCTCTCCTCGCCCAGGAAGCAGCTCAGGTCAACATTTTTGACCACGCACTTATAGGCCCAGTACGCCCGGAGATCGGCAATAAACGCGTAGAGCACCAGCGCTAATATACCGCTCACGCACCAGGCATCCTCGCGGGTGAACGAGAAGCCGCTATTTTTGCCGTAAAACCCCAGCAGGATCAGCGTGACAATATAAATAAAAAGCAGGTTTCTTTTATCCTGAAAGCGAATAAACGTTAAATAATCAGGGATCATAGCGCTACCGTTACATCTCGAGTGCTTTTCTGCAGTGGACAACCGGGGAAGAAACGCCCCCAGGAAAATCATTAAGCATCTGTCCCAGGTAGGGTTTGTTGCTCATTTCAACAACGTGCGGGCGGCTGTCGTGATGCAAAAAGTACGACAGCGTATCGCGCCACTTCACCGTATGGGTCAGGTGCAGCGCCAGATTTTCTTTTATTTTCTCCTGCTTATTCTCAGACCGGGCCGTCACGTTCATCAATACCTCATGTTCTGGCGCGGTTATGGGCTGCCCGGCAAGGAAATCGCGCATCGGCTGAACGCCCTCCTCCATTAAGCGCGTATGCCAGGCACCGCTCACGCCCAGCTTAATAGGGCTATAGCCTTCTTGCAGCAGAACGCTGGCGAACTCATTGAGCGCGGTCGGCGTGCCGCCAATCACCTGCTGGAGAGGGGTATTATCGCAGCTGATATCCAGCGCGATGCCCGAGCGGGAGATCGTCTCCGAGAGCTGCGTATGCGTAATGCCCTTCAGGGCCAGCATCGCCCCTTTATGCACCTTGCTGACCGCGTCCATCGTGCTGGCGCGAAAATGGATCGTGCGGAACAACGTTTCCAGCGAAAGCGCCCCGGCAGCATACAGCGCGCTGTATTCCCCTACGCTATGCCCGCAGGAGCCGATAACTGGCGTCCGGTGAAAACGCTCTTTCCACAGGCTGAACAGCGTCACGTTGATGGCTGTCACCGCCATCTGCTGTACCGGCGTCTGAATCAGCCTGTTCATCGGCCCCCGAAGACATAGCCGACGGAGATCCTTGCCGGAAATATCGCTGGCGCAATCCCAGATCCGCTTCGTTACAGCATTTATGTCCCACAGATCGCTTCCCATTCCGGTCACTGGATTTCCCTGCCCGGAAAAAAGCAGCACCACGGGATGTTCAAAATGATTAAGCGTCATCGTTATCTCCTTATAAATAATATTTCAGGCCAACATACATACCGACGGCCTCACCAAAGAGAGCGAACTCCGAATCGGCCCCTCCCAGCGCGGCATACAGTCCGCCAAACGCTTCCAGATTGTTGTTTATGGCGCTCAGCGGCGCGCTAACGTGGAGACCAGCCAAGGTACTGGCGTCAACAAGATTCAGTACCATGTAAGGCTGCAACGCGATCTGCCCTCCTGCCTGCAGGCTTCCCCAGGCGTTGAGATAATGTTTCCTCTGCAGCATGCCCTTATTGCCGGTGTTACTGATTTCAGAGGACATGAGGTATTTATACGAGTCGAACGCCTTATCCAGCGGATCGTAGCCGGTGCGGGCATTCAGAAAGCGCAACAGTTCGTTCTGCTTTTGCCACTCGGAACGAGAATACCCTTCGCTCTGAAAATAATATTCCAGCCCGAAAAGAGAGAAGTTATCGGCGGTATATTCCCCCCCCACTGCCAGCTCAACGCCCGGCTTATCCTCAGTGCCGTAAAGCGACGACGGAAACTCATATCGCTCCAGCGCCTGGCGCTGCCGGTCGGAAAGGTGCCGCCAGCGCTGCCCGCGGTGAAACGCCATCTCTCCCTTAAACGTCACCTGCGGCGTCCAGGTGACGCTATCGGAAAGCGCGATCGACTGGGAATCGCCGAGCAGAACGCGCACGCCGGGAGTGTGATCGCGAAACTGGTGCGACGCGTAGCTCAGTAGCCAGGCTTCACTGCTGTTGCCACGCTGGTTGTCTGACCAGGCGCTGGAGGAGAGGTAGCGTTTATCAATCGTCGACAGCTTCGGCACCACGCTGAGGGATACGGCATGCTGCCGATCGTCCGCAGACAGCGTGGCCCCCCACGAGGAGGACTGATACGCCGATCTCATCTGAGGGTCATAAAGCCGCGTGGGCTTGAAGCCCCCGTAATACTGGCTCACGAGATCGGCAGGCGAACGCAGGAAAAAAAGGCCCGGCTTCGGTTTTAGCTTGCCCATTTCAAGCTGGACCTGGTCGGAGATACTGTACATTACGCGCAGTTTTTCGATGATCGCCCTGGAACGGCGGTCATCGTCTTCAAACGCGCCCAGCGGACGAGCGCCGTACCAGGTCAGCCCGTAGAGCGAAAAATCAAGGTTCAGCGCGTTATCGATAAGCGCGCAATGGCTGGCAATGTTGATACCCGCATCGTTAAAAACATTGTTGCGGGCGTAGGGATTTTTACCGTTAATCTGCCACGGCGAGGTCTGCTTCTTGACGTATGACATCTGCTCAAACAACGTCACCGTGGCATTTTGCGCAACGTCAGTACCGGATAAGCACCCGGCCAGCAGGCTCAGGGGCGCACTGGACAGGACAAGGGCTATCCTCGCCAGCACGCGTTTCATTGCACACCACGCATGATGGACTCACGGGTAAACCAAGATTCAGGCAGTGATTCCAGGCGAATATCACTGTATTCCATAACGGAATAACGTTTACCGCTTCGGGCGTCCTGTACCACAATTTTTGTCGGGCGCATTCTGCCCAGCACCGGTTTAAAATCATGGTACGTCACCTCTTTAAACAACCGATCGTCGAGAGAGTAATACGATGCCTTGAAAGGACGGTTATCGCCCTCTTTCTCGACGTAGTAGCGAATTTTTGGCCAGGTTGCCTCGGCAGATTTGCGTTCAAGCAGCAGCGAATAACAGATCTTATCGCCACAAGGAACCTCTCCCTGCAGGGTGGCACGATAGGCGTACTCAAAATTGGTGACGATCACGTCCCCGTTGGCTATCTGCCCAATGAGCCGCTGCTGTGGCGAAACCGGAACGGGGCGGCGCAGCTCAGGCGTATAGAACCACAGCGCATACCCGTCCGAGAACAGCACTTTTCCTCTGTCCCGCGGCGGAAAGATTAACCGCGCCAGCGAACGGGCATCCGCTTTTGTCTCGCCATCCGGCTTAATAAAGCGCATAGAGATATCAAGGATCTGTTTATTCTCAGGCTGAGCCGCACCCGCCTTATATTCGCTAATCGTCAGGGTATAGCGGAAAGGCTTATTCGGGGAGCGCACCTCGTCAGCCCGACGGATAATTTCCAGGGCTTTTTCATCCACAGGAGAGGAATAAACCCAGGACGAAAAGACGGTCAAACATAACCCTAGCGTGATAGTCATCTTGCTTAACATGTCGCTTCCTTACGAGAATTTAAACGCATCCGAAATATTCAGCCGGGAGGCACGCAGGGCGGGCAGTACCGAGGCGCCGGCCGCCGTTAATATCGGCAGTACCAGCGTTATCCAGTTAAGCGCCAGCGTGTCCGTTTTAATGAATGCCGTATATCCCTGAGATTGTCCCGGTGACGGCGGCATGGGAATTCCCTGAAGATTAATGACCGCCGCAATGGCGTAACCGATCGCAAGGCTCCCGGCGGCCCCCATCATGCCGGTAAAAATACCCTCTAATAAAAAAAGTCGCGTAACGTGCAGCGGCTTTAGGCCAATCGCCCTGAGCGTGGTTATTTCCCGGGTGCGCTCAATAATGTTCATCGTCATGGCGTTGCTAATCATAAAGATGACAATCAGGCTGACGATGAGCTTAATAAAGAAATAAATCCCGGCTAGTAGCCCTTCAACCTGCTGATAAAAAAGCGAAACCTCTTTCCAGTCTTTGACGATCAGCGGCAGATTATGTTGGGAAATAAACAGGCGCAGCCTGTCGCAGAATGCTGCCGTATCATCCTCATTGAGCAGGATCAGGATTTTGCTGACGCCGTCGGTTCCCATAATACGCTGCGCAGTATCAAGCGGGATTTTCATTGCCACATCATCGTAATCCTTAATGCCCGACTGAAACACGCCGCGCAGCTTCAGGGATAATGCGCCCTGCCCGCCATGGGCATTAACCACCAATACGTCTAGCCAGTCGTCGTAATGGGCATTGAGCGTTTTCGCGAGTCCGCTGCCGAGGGTAATTTCATGGGTTTTTACCCGCGAAAGGTCGCTGCCTGAAATAAGCTTATCAAACGCGCCCAGCTTTAAGGCCGGCAATGGCTCCACGCCAAGCGCAGAAAAATAACTCGAGGTTTCGCTCTCGTACTGCGAAATCACCCCTGAGAACTCCAGCTGTCCGGAAAGGGTTGAGATAGACTTCGCCAGTTCCGGTTCGCTGAGGATCGCCTTTTTCAACGCCCGATAATCATTAATAAGGCTTTTGTTTTTATTTGACGTTTCAAAATAGTTATTTTTGTAGATCTGAACATGGCCCACGTTGGTTCGAATGGTTTGCTCTTTCAGGATCCAGAATGAGTAATCGATAAAACCGCCGTACAGAAATATCGATATCCCACCCAGCATAATCGCAGCAAGGGTAGAAAACGATCGACGCTTGTGCCGGAAGAGGTTTAAAAAAGCAAACTTCACGTCTCGCGAGCAATATATTGCGCACCACAGCACAAAAAACAGAATGCCCATAACAACCACAGTGGCTAAAACCATTTGCCAGACCATTTATTTCCCTTCCACCAGTGGTAACATTATCTGAGTGACTTCGGCGGTATCCCATTCCGGTGCGTGGCCTGATACCAGCGCCGCCGCCGCGTCGGGATCCTGTTTTTTAATTTCCGTTAGCAACGTTTTTGCCTGCTGGGGCTGCTTACAGCTCAGCAGCGCGCGATAGCGCATCCCTTTAATATGCTCCACCAGCCCAGCGCTGAACCCCGTCGCGTTATTTAGCATCACTGCGGTATCGTTGAGCGTGATGACGCAACGCCCTAAATCAGACGCCAGCCATGCATCAACCCGTGCGCGCAAATAGCGGACTCTCGGGTTGTCTTCATGCAGTTCAACCGCTTCATCAAGATAAAAAAAGCCGGTTTTGGCGTATTCTGACGCCCGAATGAGATCGTTAGTTGTCAGAAAATAATCGGCCTGCCGGAGCATGCCGTAGGCGTAAAACACCAGCGAAAGGGGATTGTCATTGCGGCTGTACTCCGTAAACAGTGCCTGAGTCACCTCGGCCAACGCGCCGGGCTGGGTCGGAAGCCCGTGCTGTATGACCCGTTCAGCCACGGGGATCGTTGACGCCTTGGCGGTTCCGCTATGCAGCAGATAAAGCACACATCCGCAAAGCAGGAAAAAATTACCGTTGCGAATCATGAACTAATTCTCCGTCTTTAATTTCAACCACCCGCCGTGCACGCGCTTTTAGCTGGCTTGAGTGCGTAGAGATGATAAAAGTGGTCTGTGTGTCCTGATTAATTTTCAACAGCAGATCCAGAATGGCTTCTCCCGTTCCCAGATCGAGATTGCCGGTAGGTTCATCGGCGATGACAATCTGCGGTTCGTGCGCCAGCGCTCTGGCGATGGCCACCCGCTGCTGCTGCCCACCGGAAAGTTGCCCCGGCTTACGATCCGTAAACGCGCCCAGACCGACGCTGTCAATAAACTGCAGCGCCCGTGCTTTCGCCTCGTTTTTAGAGATATGCCCATTCAGCACCAGCGGGAAATAGACGTTATCAAAGACGGTCAGCACCGGGATTAAATTAAAAAACTGAAAGATAAAACCTAAATGCTTCCCGCGGATGGCTGAAAGCTGTTCTTCATTCAGGTTATTCAGCAATTTATTCAGGAACAGAACGGTACCGCCGCTGGGTTTATCAATACCTGACAAAATATTCAGCAGCGTGCTTTTACCGCTGCCGGATGGCCCGCACAGTGCCAGGAATTCCCCTTTTGCAATGTCCAGGCTGATATTTTTTAATGCGTCGACTTTGCCGTCACCCTCGCCATAGTGCTTATAGATATTATTTAACGAGAGCATAGGGAGCGCGTTTATTATTTTGCTCATAGCGTTGCCGTTATTCCTTGTCATAGTCGATGTCAAAATAGCTGTACCCCAACACGTTGTCCGGGACGACTGTTCTAAGGTTTCCTGCCGTAGAGGCGTGCTGCGTTATCCAGGCGAAGCTCAATGCAGGCGTCAGACACCCGCTGGCGCCGTAGGTCTCCGCCAGGTTCAGGAGGTTTTCTTCAGGCACTGCTGAACGCTGCAGCAGATCGTTTCGCACGCCCGCATAGGCAATGCGTCTCGCATCCCCCGGGTTCTCGAGGGTCTCCGCCATAAGATAGTGCCCGCCGCTCACCTTTATCGCGCTTTCCTGACTGCTGAAAATAAAGCACCCGGTGCGTTCGACGGTTAAATTGACGTTTTCCGCCTTGCCGCGCCGATTTTCTCTGCCGGTGAGAGGACGATCCTCGTCAGAAAATACCAGGATGGGGATCGCCCGATACGCCGCGCAGATCACCACGTAATCAAACACGTCCCAGCCCAGGTAATCCTTCGCCAGAGAGACAGCCTGCATAAAGGCCTGCTTCTCACCGCGGATTTTGCAGGTAGGCCCGTTAATCGCGAATCGTTTGACCAGATTCTTTGGCAGCGTATCGATCGCCGAAATATGCAGGGCGCTGGCGATATTCTCAAACGGTCCCGACTCGCCCCAGGAATCGACGTAGATAAACGCCGTACGGCGTTTCAATAATCTCATGCGCTCCTTGGCGGGCAGCGCCAGCAGCGCCTCCTCCGCCGACTGTTCCATCGCCTCGAGGTATTTTTGATACTGCGGATTTCGGATCATCTCTCCGGCATACCGCCCCGCCTCGGTGCCAAAGCGTTTCAGGCCCCAGCCGTTAACATGGGAAGACTTCAGCGCCTTATTGTATAAATGCGCCTCCCAGGCATTCAGCCA
This sequence comes from Enterobacter sp. UNJFSC 003, assembly GCF_036903355.1. Taxonomy (NCBI): domain Bacteria; kingdom Pseudomonadati; phylum Pseudomonadota; class Gammaproteobacteria; order Enterobacterales; family Enterobacteriaceae; genus Enterobacter; species Enterobacter sp. UNJFSC 003. The sequence goes on along the minus strand of NZ_JBAKHK010000004.1, from coordinate 52,201 downwards.
GCTTGGCTGATAAAAATAAAATGTCTCTTCTGGCTCAACCATCGAAAATGACGATAAATACATAGGCTTTTCCACGATTGTCTACCGCCCTGAATGCGTATCTGACATCACTGCACCAATAATGGAACCATCCACCCCGATCCCCATTTTCAGGAGATGGGATTGCGCATGGGGCGTGACCTCGCGATCCACCCATAGCTGCTGCGCAACGGTCTCAATAATGGCGTCATTGGCGACGGGAGAAATAATTTCGCGCTGGGATAACGTGTGGTGCCCAATAATTAAATCAATCATTCCCGAGCCGGTGGCGGTATAGCCGATCTGGCCTTTATAGGCGAGAACGGGAATCGGCATCCCGTCACTCAATATGGCGATGGCTTTCGCTTCGGCTTTATCACTAATGGACGATCCGTTGCCGTGAGGAATAATCGCGGCCAGATCGCCAGCATTAATCTCCGCTTTTTGGATCGCCTGCTGCATGACTTTCACCATGTTGGTGCTGAGCCATGAACTGTCGTTACTTCTGCCGGCGCTGATTTGCATATAGGTGCTTTGCAAACGTATCCCACCGCTGCGCTGGCGCGCTCGCCGGTGGCGGGCGCTTTCGAGCAGCAGAACGCTAAAGCCCTCTGCAAACAAGACCCCTTTGCTGTTCTCACCGAAGGGCTGAACAGGATCGCTATCCAGCATGGACTGGGTCGTGAGAAACCAAAGATCCTGCGTTTTAATTTTTGAACAGTTAACCACCAGTACCAGATCGATACCCTTATGCTCGATGGCCTGACAGCCTAAATGGATCGCCGTCAGCGACGAGTTGCTGGTGCAGTTCATATTCGGCGGCAAATGGCGCAGCCGATATCGACGCGCAAGGTCGCCTGCCAGACGATCCTGCGACATATTCTCAACGTGCAGCTGCATTAATGATGTTGAAAGATGAATATCTTCCACATCATTTTTGTTATAGAAGCTTTTGAAGGCCATACCGTCGACGCGCGGGCCGATACCGGTCAAATATACCCGTACGTTACTCTCGGCCAAACAGTGCGCCTCCAGTGCCGCCTGGCCGAGAGCATCATCGATCAGGCGAAGGAGCAGATCGAATGCGCTATCACCCACATGGTCCAGCGTGGCGACCTGGATATTCCCGCTAAACCCACACTTTATTGCCTCGTCGTCAGACCTGAACCAGGCGTTTGTTTCAACGCGCATTCCCCGCTTCAGGTTATGAATGAGCTGAAGGCTGTCTTCGGCAAAGGGTAAGCAGGAACTGAACCCTGAAATGATAGCGGCATTGTCCACGGTGTTATCCTTTAATCACAAACGCGTAATAGTTCCCACCTTCCGTCGCCCCTACGAGTAATACCTGCCTGAGTTCCAGCTGCAGCGGTTCTCGCACAAAGTTGATTCGTGAATCGAAAAACTCAAGGGTATGCGGAATGGCGGGGACAGCTTGCTTTTTAAAGCAGTCAAGAATGACCATCAGATTGAGCAAACCGGCGGCGGAGGCGACAAAACCAAAGCAGGCGTTATAGTTCACAACCGGCACATCCGGTTTCGCGTCGGCAAAGGCGGCATAAATGGCCTCGACTTCAATGCGCGAGCTATCAGGGCTACCGTTGCTGGTGCCGCACACAAGGTCAATGTCCTGCGCCCCGATACCGGCATCGGCCAGCGCGCGGGCAATGGCGAGCGCCATCGATGATGCTTTTTCACCGTGCAGGGATGCATCAAAGTAGCTGTTGCTACAGGCTTTACCGTACCCGACGACCTCCGCCAGCACCTCCGCCCCGCGCGCGTGCGCCCGCTGAGGATCTTCCAGCAGCAGCATGCAGGCTCCCTCACCCGGCACATAGCCTTTCGCCGCTTTGCCGTAGATCTGATAATCACCCGCGCTGGAGGTCATGTGGAGCTTTTGCGTCACCGCATTCATGTACATCGCCATTGACGGGAAATACTCATCCGCCCCGCCCACCAGTACCTGCGGCTGCAGGTTCTGACGCACAATTTCATAGCCGTAAGTCAATGCCCCCAGCGCCGCGTTCTCCCCGGTGGCAAGCGTGGTGGTGTAACCCTTGATCCCTTCAGAAATGCCGCAGAAGGTCGGAATCGCATTCATTAGCGAGCCGGGAAACTCTGAGGTCCGGACCTTACGGGGGTCTGGCTTCAGGCTTTGCAGGTATTTGTAGGTTGTCTCCTCCGGACCGCTGGACATCCCCATCACCAGGCCCAACGCATCGCCATCACGCTTGATTTTGCGCTTCGCCTGGTCCAGCGCTTCGGACAGCGCAATCAGTGCAAAGGTGCCGCCACGCGTCGCTTTACGCGGGTCAAAGCGGCGCAGATGCTTGCGTGGCTCCAGGTCGGTCACCTGGAAGGTTTTAAACTGCGCGTTCTCTTCCGGGCGCGGCGCGGCGTCCAGGCTGAACGCATCACCAAACAGCAATTCAAACTGGTGGGTTTCTTCCAGAACCGTCAGCAGCGCTTTCGCCTCTTCCAGGGTGTCTTCCGGGAAGGTGACCTCTCCCAGCACAACGGTATGATTGCGCTTCCAGACGCTTTCCAGGATCTCACTCACGGTGTGCCCGATTGCCGAAACCGCGCCGGTGCCGGTTATGGCGACCCGCTTCTGGTCGAAGCTGCTGACCGGAACGGAACCGGGTTCCATGCTCACGATCATGCTGCAGTTATTTCCCCCAAAGGCGTAGTTGTTCTTCATGAAGAGGTTAATCTTCTGCTCGCGAAAGGCGTTAGGCACATAGTCCAGATCGCAGTTCGGACGCGCCGTGGTGAAGTTCAGGGTGGGCAAGATGTGGCTGTCAGGCAGCGTCACCAGACAGGCGATGAGCTCGACAATGCCCGCGGCACCGATGTTGTGGCCAAAGTAAGATTTGGTCGAACTCACCGGCGGCATCGCATGGCCTTCAAAGACTTTTTTCATCGCCAGCGTTTCGATACGGTCGTTGGCTTCGGTCCCGGTACCGTGAGCATTGACATAGTCAATCCTATCGGGAGTGATACCCGCATTTTCCATGGCTTTGCGCATAACCTGCACGGCACCGCTGGCGCGTGGATCGGGCCCGGTCTCGTGGAAAGCATCGCAGGAGGTGGCATACGAGAGGATCTCACCGTAAATGGTGGCGCCACGCGCCACGGCGTGGTCGTAGTCCTCAAGCAGTAGCGCGCCCGCGCCTTCGCCAATCGACATGCCGGACTGACCCGAAAACGGCGTACAGGCCTCAGGGTGCATGACGTTGAGGGCATAAAACCCGGCGAAGGTCGGCAGGTAGATAGGCTCTGTGCCGACTGCCAGCATCGTTTTGTTTTTGCCGTTCTGGATGTAGTCAAAAGCCATGCCCACCGCATTCGGGCTGGCGGTGCAGGCGGTGGCGACCAGCTCGACGCCCCCCTGCAACCCAAGCAGGGTCGACACGCTGGAACAACAGGAGGAAAAGCCGCCCGAAAAGAGCGCCTTACGCAGGGAAAAATCGCCCAGGCGCTGCTCAAACAGCGGCAAAAATGCCTCTGTACCGGCAGAAGAGACGCCCACAATTAAGCCGGTCTCTTTAAGCTGTGTCTTATTATTAACCAGACCCGCCTGACGCAGCGCATCCTTGCCCACTTTATAAGCCCACAGCGCCGCATTATCGAGCGAATCAATTATCTCGTCCGGGAGTTCTGAATAATCGATTTCATGCAGCACTTCAGCCGCTCTGGCATTTTCAAACCATGTTGAAAAGCGTTTGCTGTCAGCCACGCCGTTTCGCTTATTTACCAAAGCGTCTTTAAAATCCTCAAGGTTATCAGCCAGAGAAGATAAGATGCCCATCCCGGTAATAACAACGCGTTTCCTGTTTGTTTTCATAAATCACCGTACCGCCATGTACAGATAATAAAACAGTCAAGGTGGAATACAGGCGCAATTATCCCTGCCTATTCCCCACCGGCTGTTTTTATAAAGAATGAATTACAATGCGCTTTTCGCTTTTGACGCATCCACAAAGCTGTGTTCAGTCGGATTCACCAGCATGCTCAGGTTATAAATAAACGGCATACTCTTTGTTCTTGCGACCACCGTTTCGGTACCGGTTTGAAGGGTATACCCCGCCACATCAGACCAGGCGTAGTCGCTTTCAAGCAGCGCAAGGGCAATAAAGCGCTGCAGAGCAGGCGAGAATACGGCATTAACCACGCGACCAATCTCCTGGCCGTTAACCTGCACGCTATCGCCCGCCGCAATGCCTGAACAGGGTTCTTCGGCGATCATACCAATCATCTTGCGCGAACCGGCCTGCTGCGACAGCGCTTGTACCGCCTCCTGCCCAACAAACCCTTCTTTATCGTACTGAACCGCCCACTGCATCTGCAGCTCTACAGGGTTGAGGCTGTAGTCGGCCAGCAGGCTCGCGTCCCAGCCCGGGTTTTCGATACGCACGATTTTCTGATAGTCCAGACCGCCGGTCTGCAGATGATATTTACCGCCTGACTGCTGAAGCTGCAGCCACTGCTCAAGCAACGTCTCCTCATTGCCGATAACCATGTACGCAAATTCGCCGTGTTTGCCGCAGCGGAGCACCATCAGTCCATCATCGGTATTCATGTACTCGTAATACGGCAGGCCAATCACATCGAAGCCGTGAATTTCCGCCATCAGCTCCCAGGCGTACGGACCTTCGAGCAGAATGGCTCCCCAACGTTGTTCACGCATGTCGCAGATTTCGGGGATGTCCTGAATATCGAGCTCGTCTGCTTTCTCCAGCAGCGCGGTTAGGCTCGCCATCAGCGCATCGGCAGGAATATTCTCCGACATGATGTAATACCCCTCTGAAGAACACAGGACGTAGACATCACCGCGAATGGTGCCGTCTTCATTCAGGATCAGGGAGTAAATCGCCTGTTCGTCGCGAATAATAGAGACATCGGCAGAAACCAGATAATTCACCAGGGCCCATGCATCATCCCCCATGACGCTGATGATGGACATATGGGAATAATCCACCAGCAGCGCGTTTTCGCGTACGGCTTTATATTCTACCATCGGGTCATGATAGGCTGCGGGCACGGAGTGATGATTATAAACGCCCATTACGGCGTTATTCTGCAAATGGAGATCGTACAAAGACGTCATAACGTGATCCTGTCAGTCAAAGGGGAAAATTACGCGTTTAGCTTCTGGATAATAAACGTGGTGAGGCTGTTGATGCTTCTCATATAAGAAGGGTCATCGCTTTCACCGACCTTAATACCGAACACTTTATCCAGCATCACCACAATTTCAGTGGCATCGACGGAATCAAGTTTTAAGCCGTTGCCAAACAGCGCAGTGTCGTCATCAATCTGCGACTCCTCACGCTGAATATTTAAACGCTGAATAATTTCCTGTTTGATCTTACGCAGTACTTCCCTGCGTTGCTGAATAGCGTCGTTCATCGTTGTCATGGTTTTCTCTCTCACAGAGGGGGTTTAGTTTCGCGGTAATTAATAATGGTGCCATGGCTAATCAGCCTTTTACCCACGTGCGCCGACACGGAGTAGTGTTTGAAGCCGTTGGCATCAGAAAAAGCTAACTTGCTCGTGACCTCAATGGAGTCGCCGGGGTAAGCGATATCCTTAAACTTCAGGTTTTGTGCGGCCAGCACGCCGCGTACCTGGGCACGCCGCTCGCGGATAATCGCCAGCATCTCGTCTGTCGTAATGTGGGCATGAATGTCGCGCAGGGACATCAGCGCCTCATTAAACCGGGCCTGATAGAGGTCGCAAATATCGGTTAAAAATGAGAGATACTCGCTGGCCTGACCAAATATTTCGGCAATGATCACCCCTGGCATAATAGGGTCGTCGGGGAAATGCCCCAGCAGATAAGGCTCGTTAAAGGCGACGTGTTTCGTCACTTTCACAAAGCCATTCTCACCGTATTTAAAATCGTCAATGCGATCGACCATCAGCAGAGGCTGACGCCAGCCGCCCATTTCCAGAAAGATCTTTGCGGGTATCACGTATCTGGACATAGATCACCGCATAACCAGGCCGCCATCGATAACGATGGTCTGACCGACGATATAGCTGGAAGCGGAAGAGCTTAGGTAAACGATGGTGTTTGCCACTTCCTCACATTGTCCCAGGCGACGCAGGGGAATGGAGTTGGTTACCCCGCGCACGACCGTGCGGGATACCTTTTTCACCATTTTTGACTCAATCATTCCCGGCGCGACGGCGTTGACGCGAATCCCATACGCGGCAAGCTCTGCGGCCAGGGTGCGGGTAAAGCCGAGGATCGCGCCCTTAGACGCGCTGTAGTTCGCCTGTCCTATGCTCGGGATAAGGGCAGCAATGGAGGCGACATTAATGATCGCCGGGCTTTCCGCCGAGCGGAGCAGCATCAGCGCTTCTTTGATCAGGCGGAACGTGCTGAACATGTTAACGTCCATCACCTGGCTAAAATCCGCGAAGCTCATCGACGCAAACAGGCTATCTTTCACGACCCCGGCGTTATTCACCAGAACGTCGAGTTTTCCGGCCGTTTCCGTGAGACGCGCGCAGAGCGCGGCAACGTCCTGCGGCTCGGCAAGATCGCACTGAATAAGCGAGAGTTTTTCCCCGGCAGGATGGTGCTCTTTTAACTCAGCCAACGGTGCAGCATTGGATTTATAGAGGGCAAAAACGTCACAATCCTGATCCAGAAACGTCGCGCAGATCGCCAGGCCGATATCACCGCTGGCACCGGTAACCAACACCGTTTTTTGCTTAAGGTCGTTATATTGATACATAGCATTCACAAATAATTTGATTAATAAAGTATGACAATCGCTATCGCATGGGTCTGGCAATGTGAAATAGTCAGTGAGTTATTGACGAGCCCTTTTTCTGCCAGCATCCCTTTTATTCGCTCGCTGAAAATAAAATAGGGGCAACCGTCATCATCGTGCGTCACTTCGATATCATGAAACGTAATTCCCTTCCGGTAACCACACCCAAGCGCCTTTACCGCCGCCTCTTTTGCCGCCCAGAATCCGGCTGCACGTTCGACGTTAAGATCGTCAAGGTTAATCTTTATTAATTCTTGCCCGGTATACACCCGAGACAGAAAATCAATTTTCCCGTTGTCTATCGCGCGATTAATTCGCGTAACCTCAACGATATCCGTTCCGATGCGCATAATGGCCTTCATCCTTGCTATAGCTGATATGAAATATTGAAGTTAACGTTAATCTTGTCGACATCCATATTGCCCGGGTATTTTACCGGTGCTGACAGGGAGGTATCCCAGGTCAGACTTTTCACATTGCCTTGTATACCCACCGCAGAGCCTGCGAGAAATTCATCGCCATACGCGCTGTCCTTTTTTATCTGCCCAATATCAAACCCGAAATAGTAGTTGGCATTCATAAAACCCACCGGATGGTAGAGCGTATTTTGCAGGTAATAGCCGCTGTTACCGTTCAGGCCCACGCTATTTTCAAACCCGCGCACGTTCCAGCGTTCACCCAGGGTCATCTGATCCTGTAAGGTGAGATCTCGCGGTGAGTACTGCGCAAAAAACGTGGCGCTGTAAACAGTGTTTCCAAGCTGGCGCGAATAGCTGCTTTCCAGATTGAAAAGTTGGCTAACCGAGCTGACGTCGCCATACACCATGTCCGGCGTCTTATCGGCACCAAACCAGGTAATAAAACGCTGCCATGACAGCGTCGAATCCCAGTAGGCATTATTCAGCTGCTGTTTATAGTTAATGCCCAGCCTGACGTTATCCATATTGCGTTTTTGCAATACCAGTTCCTGACCGTCAATTTTGTACCCGGACTTGCGCCGAATGAGCTCGGCATTACCGGTCACTTTGCGGGTTTTATCCCGGTAAACCGTACGCGAGGCTTTTGCGCTCCAGTAATCGCTCTTTCCCACGTATTCCACGGAGGTATAGCTGAGCGGAATGGTCTGGCGCGACGTGCTGCTGCTGTAGAAGACCGAATAGTTCCAGTAGCCCACAGGAACCGCGTAGTAACCACTCACACTCTCGTATTGCCCTGTTGTGCTGCGCGTCCCGGCCAGATAAAACAGGTCGCTCAGCCGGGCCGTGTTGTATAAATAGCCCACCGCCGAAGTCAAATATCGCCCTGTCTGCTTGTCGCCCCAATTGCTGTAGCTCGCTCTCAGATTCCAGTTCTTCGTGCGATCGGTTGTGATGCGCACGGTACTGTAGCCATGCCGGGTACCGGGTTCGATATTGATTTTTACGTTGGCATTCGGTACCTGCTGTAGAGTCTCCAGCCCTTGCTCAATATCGCGGATATTGAGGATATCTTCGCTCTTAAACGGTAATATCCACGGGTTAACATCATCGGCTTCAATAACGACCTTCTCGATTTTCCCCGCCTCAACGTTCAACGTCAGGGTACCGGAAGCGATATTTTGTGACGGCAGCGTAATGCGCGTCGTGATATAGCCCGCGTTGATATAATAATCCTGCAGGGCAGTCGCTATCTTCACTACGCCAACGCTCCCGACGCAACGACCGAGGATCTCCTTTTTTATCGCCTGGTCGGTTTTGTGCTTCAAAAAATCGTTTTCAAGCTTCAGCGTATTAATCGTAAAGCAGTGTTCTTCTTCTGGCAGGTCGTCCAGCTTGAATACTTTACGATCGGTACTGGAATACACGTCCTGGCGCTGTACCTTCTGTTCTTTAAAGGCGCTTAAATCGGCATTATGCTGCTGCTTAATAAGATGATTAATATCATCCTCGGCGTAGGAGCAGACACTGACCAACAGTAGCGACAGCCAGAATATTTTGAATCGTAATTCCATTTACTTTCTCAAAAATAAAGGCAGCAGGGTCTCGTTCCGACCTGGTGTTAACAGAAGATAGCTGCTGCCTTGTGTTACGGCTTAAACATTAAATACCGACAATCGTCCCGGTATTGGTGACTTTATTGGCGTTCAATTCCAAGCCTGTTAACCCACCTAATACCGCGTCTTTGCCGCTGTTGGTCACATTATTCGCCGTGACGCCCGCCACGCCATAGCTGAGCATGTTCAGGTAGTTATAGATATTGCCAGAGGTTTTTGCCGTCAGGCTGTAATCACCGACAATATTGCCGCGGTTGTTAATGTCTCTTACCGCATTAATCGCGATATTCTGCGCGAGAATATTGCTTCGGGTGTTGTTGGTGACATGTCTCTGCGTATCAATACTCACGCGAGTGCCCGCGACCATGTCCTGGAAATTTTCAACCCCGTTCAGGGCATTAATCGCCAGCGCATTGTCTGCGGAGAGCGTATTACGGTTGTACAGCACCCCTTTCTGAACATTGACGTTCAGCGAGTCTTTGCTGCTGATCCAGCCATAGTTGGTGAAGCTGTTATCCACGTTCAGCGTTACGTTCTTATCTGACGCAATGACGCCCGTCGCGGTGTTGTTTGCCATGCTGCCGTTGCTGGCGTTGTAGAGCGTGCTGGCCGTGATGTCCAGGTTACCCGCGCTCCAGGTCGTGGCATAGTTGTTGTAAAACACACCGGCGGCTTTAACGATCGCGTTGGCACCGCTGGTCAACATTCCCCAGGTATTATCCAGATTGCCTTTCGCTGACACGATGCTGAGATCGCCCGTCGCAGCGGTGATGCTTCCGCGGCTATTACTCACGTTAGCGGTCGTCGCCAGCGTCATATTACCGTTCGCTTTGAGGGTCGCATTGTTGTTGTTAATGCTGTTGGCGCTGATGGAGACATCACCGTCGCCCCTCATGGTGAGGTTATTATTCAGGTTGCCGTTCGTTTTCACGATCAGGTCTGAATCGCCCACAATGTTTCCGCGGTTGTTAATATCATTAACTGCGGTGAGGGTGACGTTATCTCCCACCATATTGCTGTTATTGTTGTTGGTGACGTGGCGCTGGGTGGAGATCGTCAGATCGCCGCCGGCCGCAGAGATATTTTTGAAGTTTTCCACGCCGTTCAGCGCGGAAAGGGTCAGCGATTTCTCGGCAGCGAGCGTGTTACGGTTATAGAAAACGCCTTTGAGCACGTTGACGATCGCATCGCCCTTGCTGCTGATCCAGCCGTAGTTATTGACGTTGTTATTCACATTCAGAACAAGATCCTTATCTGAAGCAATAATCCCCGTCGCGTTGTTATCAATTAACGTACCGTTGCTGTAGTTCTCCAGCGAAACGGTATCGATATTCAGATTGCCCGCGGCGTAGGTCGTCGCGTAGTTGTTATAGAACACCCCACCGGCTTTCAGGACAGCATCTGCCCCGCTCGTCAGCAATGCACGGGTATTATCAATATTCCCTTTAGCCTGCACGGCCAGCGGGCCATTCTCGGCGACGATGCGGCTGGTATTGTTGTAAATATTGTTACCGGTAAGCGAAACGCCCCCTTTACCGATCATGCCGCCTTTTTGCTGAGGCATCCCGAAATAGAGGCCAAACGCGTTACCGAAATTATCACCGTTACGGTTATCGATAGTGTTATTGGCCTTCACGGTCAGGGCTTTGCTGGCAACGATCATCGCGGTGTTGTTATTCACGTCGCCACGGGCATCGATGCCAATATTTTGCCCCATCATAAAGCCACCGTAGTTATTGACGGTATTGGCGCCCAGCGCGACGTCACCCTCTTCTGAGCTGATAACGCCGATGTAGTTGGTGATATTGCCCGTTGTCGATACGCTGACGCCACCTTTACCCGAGAGGCCGCCGTTGTCGTTACGCAGGGAGCTTCCTTTCGCGATCACGTTGGCAGACGAGTTCAGCTTGCCCGAGTAGTTATCAATGGCGCCGTTGCTTTCCAGGGAGATATCGCCATTTGACGCCATCTGCCCGCCGTTGTTATTGATGCTGTTCGCCGCAATCTGCACGCCCTTCTCGGCAATAATCCCTAAGGAGTCATTGCTGGAGGTGTCCGCCGTTTTGGTCGTACCGTTATTAACCGCACCTTTAGCGGAAATTTTGGTGTAACCGCCGGCAGAACGCAGCAGGCCGCGGGTGTTGTCGACGTTGCCGGTACTGATCACGTCGACATTGCCGAGAGAATCTACCAGCCCGCTGTTGTTGTTAAGGGCAGTCGATTCCAGACCCACATACCCACCCTTAATCTGGCCGTTGCTGTTGTTCAGGGTGCCGGTTTTCAGCGCCACGATACTCGCTTCGATCCCGACGGTGTTTCCTTTGCCTGAGTTAGTCAGGGTGGCGTTATTGGTATCAACCGCCAGCGTCCCCGACGAGGCCAGTTTACCGTTGGTGTTATCGATAGCGCCGCTGTTGATATACAGATCGCCGGAGGTAGAAATATTGCCCGCGCGGGTATTCACCAGGCTGTTTTTGTTGGTATCCAGCGCGATAGAACCGGTAGACGCAATGGCCCCCGTGGTGTTGTTGAGCGCGCCGTTGGTCTTGATATTAATCTGACCAGAGGTTTCAATTCGCGCATTGCTGTTCAGCAGCTGGCCCTTCGAGTCGATGTTCACGCCATCCGAACCCGCCGAGATCAGGCCCAGGTTGCGTACGCCAACGCCGTTTTCGGTACTCACAAGGTTGATTTTTTTGGCGTACATACCGCCAAGGGCAGCCACGTCAATGCTGTTGGTGTTACGTGACCCGCTTGCAGAAACGGTGCCGGTCGCCTGGCCCGCTGAATTAACGTAGTTGTTTCCTGCCACCACGTTCAGTTCACCGGCAGTGACCTTACCGGAGACCACGACGTTACGGGCCAGAATGTCCGTCGGGCTGGCCGTCGTCATTTGTCCAAGGGTGATGGTGCCGCCGTTAACGGAATAACCCGCCACCTGGCCGTCCTGAAGATCGGGCGTGCCGGTCGTCAGCGTCAGCTTGCCGGTATTGATCGTCCCGCCGCCGTTCACGGTGATGCCATTAGGGTTGGCAATAATTAAGTCAGCTTTGTCGCCAGCAATCTCCATCATGCCGTTGATGGCCGTGGCATTTTTAGACGTCACTTCATTAAGAATGACTTTCGCCGTCCCGGACGCCAGGTTGCTGTTACCCTGAATATTACCGCCGAGCGTGGTGTTAGCGCCGGTAGCGCTGTTATTGAAGATCAACCCTTCCTTTCCCACGTTTAACTTATCGTAAACGTTATGAGAAAGGCCTTTGTCGTTGGCGGTGTTGATATTAATGACCGGTACATTGTTCGCTGACCCGACAACACCGTTTTTAATACTGATGTCCGCGGCCTGCGCGACGATTGGCAGCGCCAACAGAACCGCAGCCGCAACCGGGTGCCAGTTCATGTCGAAGCGCGGGGTGCTATTTTTTTTACTATTCATAATAAGCTACTCTTATAACGGAATAATTAAATCCATGTTGAAATGTGACATCTCTACGCTAAATCACTCTCTCATTTCCCTTGACGAATAAACCTCCTTCTCTCCCCTTTGTGTTTAATCCAGAATTGTAGAGTTTGTATTGAACATAGTGTTTAACCTGCTGGCTCAGCGTTGTTTTCCTCTTGCCTAACGTCGTTAACGCTTGGTCAGAGAAGATGACCGCGTTTTCCGTATTGAAAACGTGACCTGCAAGTTTTATCCGTCATAAGTATTCAGCGTTCGTGCAGGCATACATATTAAATACAGCCGCACCTCGCTCAATGCTATAAATAGCAGCGTGAATAATTTCCCACGGCTTATACCGCCGCCACACCAAGGCTCCTGTTCGGAGCGGCCATGCCGTCACGCAAGAATAACCGCGAATCATTCTGCATGCAGATTAATGACCTGCATAAACGTTAATATTACTAATTGCAACAACCATTTGAAGATCATTCTAGCGCCTTTTTTTGAATTGGCAACATTGATGCGCTGATATTTTCAGCGAAAAACAGCGTACAGAAATAAATAATGCGGGATATTTCTTAGGTATTTATAAGCTCTGTTCTTATATTTATTAGAATATCTTAATAAAAGGCTTTTATACCTCATAACTCCAGCAGGAATATACTGAGAAAAAATCAGCGGAATAGGTCACAAGGTGCGTGCTTTTTCATTGAATTTAGAGTGCGAGAATAATCTTATTAGGAATGTGCTGATGGTTCAGGGGGAGTGTGCGCACTGGCAGGGAGTGAGTGCGGAGGAATGGCAGAGTTGGTCAACTAAGTGAATCATCACCTTGGTCAGTTCAACGTCACCCGTGGAGGCATTACAGTACAGGAAGAACAGATCGCCGTTTAAGCGATCGGGCTTTGACCAGATTTCCTTTTCTTCAAGGCTGCGCTTTTCCTTCACATATCCCAGCGTGGTGAGATACTCGCGCAACGGTGCAACCCCGGTAGCCCTTTTAAAAACGATACTATTTGAAGGTGCATAACCCTCCGTTTTCAATATCCTTGTCTGTCAGCGTGTGGTAGTGGAAAAAATCGTTTCCCGTGTAAACCATCGTCTCATCAGAACCGAATGCCACAAGCCAGACAAACAGCCATCCGAGGATAAACACCGTGGCAACCCCCAGTGTGCACCACTCTAGGACTTTTGAGGGGAGTGTCATAGAAAGTGCCAATGAAATATCTCAAGCACGTTTCAGGCTGCATATCTTTCGGATGATGAACATCAGTAAAGCGGTAACGACAACCATCATCCCACCCAACACCCACAGGAATGATGGGTCTGCTTCACCATCAGCAAACCCCAAACCGGTGCGATTTAAAAAATCATTGCTGGCTTGAGATAAGTAATCGAGTAAGCCTCCCAGGGGAAACAGGACGATAAAGAAGGAAGCAATGAGGCATGCCAGACCAATAAGGATATTATTTTTTAACTTTGCATGAAGCATAATCAGACCTTCCTGTCGCTTTGCAGGTAATGTTACAACCGATTTATTGAGTGCACCAGCAGAGTTAGATAATTCATAAAAAATGAAAAATACGGACATGTGTATTCACGTCCGTATTAACTTATCCTTTTACAGGATTAATGAAGGGAAATTTTAGATATTATTCTTATTCTGCCAGACCAGTTCCGCGCTTCACCACAGGTATATCCCCAGTATCATTCAACGCACCCGGAAACGTTTTTAACCACTGCGCGACTTTCTGCTTATTTATATTCACCACGCTCATACCTTCCAGGCATCCCCATAATTCTCTTGTATGCTGTGGCGTAATCACAATGCAGTCTTTCATAGCCCGGATTTTTACGGGCATGCCGTTGATAAAGCCCGCACGGGTTAACCAGTCGCCGCCCAGAAGAAGATATTTCATATCTATCCGTGCATACAGTTCGCAGCAGGCAGCACTGTCTTTAGGCGTCTCTGCGCGAGGATGAATGGGTGCCGCGTTGAGCTGGTTGCCGTGAAGTCGGCGGGCGCTGTTTTTGCGCACCAGCTCGCGGTTTTCAATCATGCCGGTGAAAGCGTCTGATTCTGTTTTGCAAACAGTAAACTCTGGCTTAAAATTCGTCGCAGCCATTTTCAACTCCTTTTCAGTTGTTTGTGGTTAGCGGTATGGGGGTGTTGCAGCACCTTCATATCGCGAATTCCTCGTTTAAATTTCTTTGATACTTCCTTTGCCGTTCGGCGTAATTTCTGGTGCTCATTATACCGTGCTGAATATAAATACAGCGGTTTTGGGTGGGGTAAATTTGGAATTTGCGAGGAGGATTCAGGAAATAGATTTGGTTATTTTTAATGCGATAAACGACAACGCTTTGGCCTGAAAATCACTTCAACTCACCTCTTCCAGATATCTGTTCGTTCGCAAATCTGGCGCTAATGCCGCATCAATTGCCGCTACACCTTTCTCACATATCTCTCAAAAATTCATCAAACCAATAGATTAACGATTTACATCACCCTGATTTTGTTATGTGATCCTGTTACAGGCTTTAGTAACGCCCTGCCCAGCCAACCGTAACAGGACTTCATCGATGGAATTTTATCAGGCCGATCCGACGCTTGAGAACTACTGGCGTGGTGTGATCCTCTTTGGAAGGAATGTCGCATCTTACAAATTTGCGCTGGCGTCAGCGTTGTATGAAGTGGATAAGACGGGCAGCGATTTGATTACGCTCGACCAGCTTGCCGTGCCGTTCAGCCGCTATCTTTGCGAGCACCTGAAACATGCGCCAAAACAGATCACCTCCCGCAGCAGCCAATTTCTGGAAACCTGTCTGAAGTTCAACAGAGGTGAAATCACCCACGCCCAGCTCATTGACGCGACGGTTCGCCTTGGCTTTAACAACGTGATTGATGCCTTTCATTACGTGAACCAGGGCGAGATCGATAAACGTTTTTTTCTTGATGAGCGCAAAACCAACAACGGGATCCGCCTGACGGATAACTTCTTTTTACTGGGCGAACGCCTGCAGTATAAAAACCTCGCCTTTGAAACCAATGCCCGCTGGAACCTGGTAGAACAGGCCTGGTCGATGGGGATTTCACGCAATCTTGTGGGCGTGGAGTTCGATGAAGATAATCAGCTGCTGTTCACGAAGGTGAACGCACGTCGTGTAGACATCACCAGCTGTCGCAACAGCCTGAATGGTTACCAGAAAGGACGGTGTTTTTACTGCTTCAAACCCATCAGCCTGGTACCGGGAGACGCAGAACTGGCGGACGTCGACCACTTTATTCCCTGGGCTGCCCGCAAAGAAGTGAGCAATATTAACGGCGTATGGAACTTGGTGCTGGCCTGTCGATGTTGTAACCGTGGCGTCGAAGGCAAATCTGCACGCATTCCCGAGCTCAGACTCCTGCAGCGGTTACACACCCGCAATGAGTATTTTATTCTGAGCAAACTGCCGTTGCATGAGACGATTGTTCTACAGACAGGGCAGCGTCCTGAAGCACGGCAAAGCTTTCTTCAGCGTAACTGGCAGGCCGCGCTGGACAAACTTATCCACACCTGGAAACCCAACGCGGAAGGCGAGGCAACGTTTTAATGACACTTCACTACTATCAGAACCACGCACAGGATTTCTTCGATGGCACGGTCAATGTCGATATGACCCCGCTTTACGAGGCCTTTACCCAACACCTGCCACACGGTGCGCGGGTTCTGGATGCTGGCTGCGGTTCAGGCCGGGACGCAAAAGCCTTTCATGAGATGGGTTATCAAGTGGATGCTTTTGATGCCTCTTCCGCGATGGTGGAGCTGGCAAGGCAACATACCGGGCTACCCGTGCAGTTGATGGCGTTTTCAGAGATCGACGCTAAAGCGCAGTACGATGGGATCTGGTGCTGTGCCTCTTTGCTGCATGTCCCCTCTTCTGAGCTGCCTGCCGTGATGCAAAAACTTGCGGATGCGCTTAAGCCTGGCGGCGTCTGGTACGTGTCCTTTAAGTATGGCAACGGTGAACGCGTGCAGGGTGAAAGACAGTTTACGGATCTGGATGAAGAGGGATTGCAGGAGTTGCTGAAGGCGATTCCGGGGATGGAGATAGCTTCGCTGTGGGCGACTCAGGATAACCGCCCAGACAGGAATGAGACATGGCTGAATGGGATATTACGAAAAAACGCAGCTTGATCATCAGGCGATGTAAATCGCCACGGAATAAGTGAGTTCAGTAATTCATCACTTTGGTCAGCTCAACTTCACCCGTAGCGGCGTTGAAGTACAGATAGAAAATATCCCCTTTTACCTGATCGGGTTTTGACCAGATTTCCTTATCCCCCAGGCGACGCTTTTCCTTCGTGTATCCCAGCGTTTCGAGATACGCGCGCAACGGTGCTGCACCAGTGGCCCCTTTAAAAAAGATGCTATTTGAAGGGGCATAACCATCGCCGGGATGCGCCTCGAAATAGTAATCTTCCGTAACACGCGGGGCGTTTTCAATATCCTTGTCAGTCAGCGTGTGATAGTGGAAAAAGTCATTTTCTGTGTAAACCTTCGTTTCATCAGAGGCCGATGCCACGAGCCAGACAAACAACCATCCGAGGATAAAGACGGTGACAACAGAGAGTGCACACCACTTCAGGACTTTTAAAAGGATTTTCATAATTTAGCCCCAATGAATGAGAGCGATGTCCCATCATTTGTAATGACCTTCACCACTCCGGATGCGAAATCGTCCCACGGCCGAAGCCATGTCATAAAATGCGGAAGATTGACCATATACGGCTGATGCCGCACACATTGATCCTGTGGATCAGGAAAGAGAATCGGGCGGAAGCCACGGTTTTTATGGGAACCGATAGCGCCGTAATAATCCCAGCGGCGAACGGCTGATTCATAGCTCACAGGCTTGAGCCGATAGCCGTACCGGCCAGGAATAATTGCCCGGTAGAACCCGAACAGGTCAGACACTAAATCCTCACCGCTAAAGCCGCTGTCCGTATACCAGGAGAATGAACGCAGGCTTTGCAGACCTTCGAATCTGGATGCGGTGTTCATCATCATCGCCAGCATGATTCTGTTAATGTCGTCGGTGCTCCGGCCACGCTTAATTCCCCAGTGAGAGAACTTCCCGACGCCGAACCGCGATTTGAATTTTAAGACGCCCATATCTTGACGATACATGACGGAATAGGACTGCTTACCGCTACGCTCTCCCTCAACGAATTGACGTTTGAGCGTTGCCACATCATTGCCACGGGCATGTCCCATATCAAGCCAGCCCAACGCCTCGGTGTAGACGATCCCTCTGTCGAGAACGTCAAAGAGTGCCCCATCCTTTATCTCTCTTCTGGTGCTCATGCTTACATCTCCATATGTAGTCTAACTGGCTATGTTATAGACGATTTTTTTGGCAGTCCAGACAACTTATGGAGAATGAAGTCGCAGGTGGGTTTGATGAAGAGCAAGATGTACTGACGAGTAAAGATAAAAGCTGATTGGTCTGCAGGTACTCCAGATCCTGAAGGTACATTTTTTGCAGTGGCCAACTAAAATCAACCACCGTTTTAGAGCTTTTCCAGTATCGATTTTCTGATTCGCTTAGTAATAATCCACCGGCACATTCATGCGGCCTTGGCGAGCAATACACACGATTAGTTAGTCTGTGAACGCATGACCTGCGAACCACTGAGCTTGAAAAACTCTTAGCCGAGAGATCAGAAACGGTCAGAAATGGTTTATAAGGTTTTCCGGAATCTGAGCTAAATCCGGGAGAATGAATAAAATAACAACATCAAATAAAACGGCATAGTGAGTATTCACTAAAGCAGAGCTGTGGCAGGATAACCGCCTAAAAATCAGCGATATTTTTACAGCGAGGAAGTGATGATGTCGGGGCTACATTCATGGCTGTTAGATAAATCAACCAGTGACACCTTTATGTTCATCAAGCGCTTGTCAGCCAACGACACCGGTGCGACGGGCGGACATCAGGTTGGCATTTACATACCCTCTGGCATTGTTGGACATCTTTTCCCTTCAATTAATCATACAAGGGATCTTAACCCGTCCGTAAGGCTGAATGCGCATACCTCCTCGCACAGCTGCCCGGACAGCGAGGCTAGGGCCATTTTTTACAATGGTCGTTTCTTTGGTAAGACCCGAAATGAAAAGCGTATCACTCGATGGGGGGGAGGAAAGAATCCTCTGCAAGACCTGGAGAATACGGGAGCGCTGGCATTATTGGCGTTTGATCACCATCAGGGATCTGATAGCCAATTTGTTGATATTTGGGTGTGTCATGACGCAGAAGAAGAAGATATCGTTGAGTCATCGCTCGGAGAAATTGTTCCTGGATCGTGGGTCTATGGCCCCGCAAATGAGATTCTGGGCGGCCTGGCCTTAAAAGAACCAGTTTCCAATGGGTATCGTCTTCCTGAGGAGTGGAGAACAAATTTCCCTTCAGGTAAGGAAATTATCCAGTATGCAGCAGCTCACTATTCCCCAAATGTCGTAGGTCCGGATAAGCAACTGATTGAACGTCGTCGTGTTGAGTATGAAATTTTCCTACTGGTGGAGGAAATGCATGTGCTGGGCATAGTTCAGTCTGGGTTTGGTTCCGTTAATGAATTTATTGCTCTGGCGAATTCCGTGAGCAACAGACGAAAATCACGAGCCGGTAAATCACTTGAGCTGCATCTTGAACAACTTTTTAATGAGCATGGGCTGAATACTTTTGAGACTCAGGCCGTAACAGAAGGAAATAAGAAGCCAGATTTTTTATTCCCCTCTGCGCAAGCTTATCACGATGAGACGTTCCCTGAGCAGAAGCTTCGCATGTTGGCAGTAAAAACGACCTGTAAAGATCGCTGGCGGCAGATATTAAATGAAGCTGATAGAATTCAGGACATTTATCTCTTTACCCTTCAGGAAGGTGTTTCCGTTGCTCAATTTCAGGAGATGCAGCAGGAAAGAGTGAGGTTGGTTGTACCCAGTAGCCTTCATGATAAGTACCCGAAAGCTATCCGGGAATATCTTATTTCTTTAGACACATTTATCAATGAAACTAAATCATTGTATGTCGATTGAATATTTTATACTGTTATCCCCCGGATAAATTCCGGGGGATCTGTTTATATTATTTTTTTGTCGCCTTGTTTGCTGCGGCTTTAATAATATAAGGTTGAAGCAGTTTCGCCACGGCTTCAAAAACGGGAACGACCACTGAGTTCCCAAACTGGCGATAGGCCTGGGTGTCGGAAACGGGGATCCGGAATGGCTTGCCACCGGGTTGCTCAAAACCCATCAATCTGGCGCATTCATGAGGCGTCAGTCTTCTTGGTCTTTGTTCCTGATTCTCTGGATTAGAGAAATCGATTTCGCCGAGTTCTTTATCCCATCCTCTGTCGATGAGAATTTCAGATCCATCTTTATGGTAACGAGCGGATAATGTTCTCGCGACGCTATTTTCATTATTCGGATCAACCAGACCAAAACCGAACCCATTACCTTTGGCAGCATGCTTTTTAGCATAGTTATAGAGATACTCCCATAACTTAGGGCTCAGGATATATTTACTGTCAACCGCAGGGTCCAGAAGCTGACCAAACGTTGGTCTTTTCTCAGGGTAGAATTTATGAATATTCTTTAAAGTGAATCCCTGATGGATATTGAGGTCACGGCGGAATCCGACCAGAACAATACGCTCACGATGTTGTGGCAGGAAATTTTTACCATCAATAATTTTAGGATCATCTTTCCCTGTAATATTGGCATCAGCGACTTCATAGCCTAATTCATCAAGGGTATCCATAATGACTTTAAACGTTTTGCCTTTGTCATGGCTCTTAAGGTTTTTCACGTTTTCCAGCACAAAAATGGCTGGTTGCTTAGCCTTGATTATGCGGGCAACATCGAAAAACAGAGTGCCCTGCGCTTCACATTCGAATCCATGTGCACGTCCGAGAGAGTTTTTCTTACTTACACCCGCCAGACTGAATGGCTGGCAGGGAAAACCGGCCAGCAGGACGTCATGATCCGGGATGTGTTGATCGATATGGGCATAGGCTTTCTCTTCTGAGATGCCTTCTTCTCCGCTTAGCGTGACTTCGCGGATATCCAGATTGAATGTGTGTGCGTCTTCATCGTTGTACCAATTTGCTTTGTAGGTACGTACCGCTTCTTTATTCCATTCGCTGGTAAAAACGCATTGCCCGCCGATGGCCTCGAATCCTTTACGTATACCACCAATCCCAGCAAACAGGTCAATAAAGCGGAAATCATAGTCAGGATGATGAGCGGGTTGTTCCGGCAGCATTTTCCGTAACAGCGCTTCTTCTGCCATAGTGAGCGATTTTGGCTCACACTTGCCATTTATCCAGCGGTTAAGAGTTTCGCGACTCCACTCGTTTTTACCTATTTTTCTTAGCAGTTCTGCGACATACTTCTGGTCGTAAATTTCAAGTACCCGATCAATCAGCTTCCTGTCGCGCTCTTGTTGTTGTTTTTCTTCAGCTTCTGCTTTTTCGAGCAGTTCCTGAGCAAATAAATCGAATTCAGACATAACGCCTCCTAGGGGTTTATGGGTGAAAATATATCACTCATTTGACCCAGATGAAACGATTTATTCTGGATATTTGATCAGTATATGGATTCAACAGAGAGTAGTAATTATGAGATTTAGCTAATGATGTTTCTAAGTGGTATACATGCAGCATGCGTAGTGAATATCACGGTATAGCGCATAATAAATAATACAAAAATCAATTAGTTAATCTTTAAAACCCGGTAGCTCCATCCAACTTTCCCTAAAGAAATACCGGTAAGAGGCTTATAAAATCGCTGTCCTAAACCTGACGCTTCTCAAGGCTATTATAAATAGAGTCAATCTCGCCCTTCAGCTCATCATCGCTCTAAACCATCGATGGATCGTATCGTTCATTTCGTCATTCACATGGCGCACTAAACCAGTTGAGCGACCCCACGCACAGCAAACCATATCATCAATAACAATTTTGTATAAACACGATCGACTAGTTTTGTAGCAATACCTATGGCATTCGGTTTCTCGAACGCAGCCATTGCTTGTACCATAATGCTGATGTTTCTACCTACCGCCTTATGGTTTAGATGACGGTCTTGATGGCTGCAGGGAGTTATAAACGGTGATTATAAGTAATTAACATCCCCTGTTGTATTGTGAGTTTTTTATCGAAAAGGAACTGCCATAAAGCTGTCTTATATTTAGTTTATAATATTCATATGTATGAACCATTCTAGAAACTTTTAACTTATTTATTTTTATCCATAAATATTTCCCATCTTTCCTCTAATGCATCTTGTGACAGTTTGTGGGAAATACTAAGAATACTACCTTCATAAATCGAATACTCACTTTTTTTAAGTTTTTCATTAATATGAACAGTGAAGTTCTTAGGCTCAATAGCTATTAAATCAAGATCAAAAAGTGTATGTATATCAGCCCTAAGTAAAATACCGTTACTTATATGGTTATGTGATTTATTTCTATATGGATAGATATGAGCGGCTTCAAGAATATCTAAAACCGCACATTTAGTTATAGCGCAATGATTATTTTTTTTGAGAAGTTTTTCCCTAAACGAACGTTGTCCTCGTCTTTGTTTAATAGAACGATTAACTACCTCTCTTAAATCCTCCTTATTGAATAGGGCTTCAGGTTCACTAGCCTCCATGCTTTCTAAATTATCGATATAACGCCCATTTCCTTCCCATAGATCTTTTGCCCATTCAAATTTTACTTCCTGGATAGATAATTGTTTGTTATGGTTTATTATTTTACCCTCCAGCTCAAGATAATTCATTTTTAGTATTTTAAAGTTATTAGAATAGAATGCCGTGGATTTTATTACAGGTATGGTTTTTTTTAATGGTTTTTCGAATTCATGGCCATTACTACATCTCCATTCGGGTTTCTTGCTAGTTCTGGTTCTTATTTTTTCTGCATTACAGTTATTTATAGGGCATTGATTTATTTCTTTTTGAGAATCTTCTTTGATAAGAGAGGTTATTACCGCCACCCCAATAACACGCTCTCTGTTATATATTACAACAACATCCCCAGATTCAACTTGCTTATGATTAGCAACCAAATTATCATAAGAATACGACTCAAATGGATTATCATCATAGCCATCATTACCACGATAAACTAGTTCTTTTTTACTTATTGTTTTAAAGGCCCAAGCCCTTTTATTTTTCATACCTATATCCTAGTTGAATATTTCACAATCTCGACCCATTATAACAAATTAATTTATACAATAAAAATAATTCACCATCCCACACATAAATATCATTACATTATTTTTACGATTTAGCGCAGAAATTGATACGTTTTTCTCACTCTCAAAATAGATAGTATAAAACCAAGCCAACTGGAGCAAATATTTTTATTCACAAACGAATACTTAGCCGAATATTGACCTGCCCTTGTTCTACCCTGCCCTGAACAAGCTTGTTTAGACTATTATCATGAGTTAAAGCTCACCATTTCTGTTACTGGCTTTGCTCACAGTGCCGCAAGCCTTAGCCACTCCAAAATCCACCTAGCTCGCCCTAGCTAGGAAACAACACGACGACATGAGAACGTTATGGAACACGCCCGGATCACCGTCAGTCCATGAGCATCAAGTGTTCGGCAACCTTCCGTACGCTTGAATCCGTTGACGGAATTATCCGTTCACCGGTTACTGAGCCGGTTATCCCTGTACCCGCACCGGCGGTCACCGTTAAACGTTCCGGTGCGTGAGCAAGGCCAGACATCAGGAGAAACATACGTGACCACACTGACGCTACAGAAAGCCTTTGAGGCCTGTCAGGCAAACAAATCCACCTGGCTGCAACGCCGGGATGAACTGACGCAGCCCGAAAAGGCATACCGCGAACAGCTTGCCGGCAGCGGGCACAGCGACCGGAGCCTGCAAACGCTGCGCGAGATTATCGACGTGAAAAAGTGGGAAATAAATCAGGCTGCCGGACGTTATATTCGCTCGCATGAGGAGGTGCAGCGCATCAGCATCCGTAACCGTCTGAATGATTTTATGCAGGCGCACGGTGCGGAGCTGGCCGCCGCCCTTGCCCCGGAACTGATGAATTATTCCGGGCAACATTCCGCCATTCAGCGCTGCGCCATGCAGCACTCACTCGACTATCTGCGTGAGGCGCTGTAGGTCTGGCTGACCGCCGGTGAAAAAATTAATTATTCGGTGCAGGATAATGACATTTTAACGGCCATCGGATTCAGACCTGACGCGGCTTCGCGCGATGATAATCGTGAAAAATTCACACCCGCACAGAGCCTGAATGACACCCGCCGCCGTGCAGAACTGGCCGCGCAATAGTCCGCCTAAAAAGCCCCGAAAATCCCGCTATTTTTACGTAAAAAAGCCATGCATGCATAAGGTGCATGGTTTTGCATGCGTTTTACCGACACTGAATTCCCCGACAGCGCCAGCACTGGCGTGCCCTGAGGTCGGTCATGCACCTGCATTAAAAGCGCCCCCTTAAGCGGGCAGGCGTGGCGGGGAGAGCATTGCGCGCCAACATCAAAAGCATTATTAGAAATTGATGACCTTTCAATCATAAATGATGTAGCCTTATAACACTTGTAATACAGTTACATTGAGCTGATTCGAAATTGAAGTAACAAAATGATGAATCTTAAATTTTCATCATTAGATGATGATTAAATATTAAAATACAGGGTAATCATGAAAATTAAGAATGAGATCTCAGCAGCCACAATCCTTTCAATAATGATGTTCATTTCAGTTTATGCTTTCAAAAGTGGCGAAGCTATGTTTTTTGGCTATCCGTCATATTATATTTATTTAGATACAAATGAAGTTATTAACACCTTACTTAAACTGTCAATTGTAATAATAACACTCATCACGCTAACTCTATTTATACGTATACCAACTAAATTTTTCATTTTATTTGTTACTGTGGCATTCATCACAAAATTTATAAGAATTGCTGTCTTAAGCTATCACCAGCCCCTAAATGTCATGGCTGTAATAAATCTTGGCACTAGTTACATTCTTTTTATATGCTTGTTATTCTTAATTCCAAAAGCTATTAAGCAAGAAACTGTATATTATTCATTAAATGCTAAACCATGTATGTTAACAGTCCTAGCCTTCCTAAGTTTCTCCTATTTCTTCGGGCTTAATTACCATAGTTTTTTCCCAGGTAGCATTTGGCAAACAGATGATGAAAAAGTTGTAGTTGGGCGATACCAAGACAAGTTTATCTTGAGACAATGCAACAACGGCAAGGCTTTATTCTATATAGATGAAATTAGTAATAGTAAGTTTATGAAGTTTAAAATTGACACCAGTAGTGTACTTCTTCTTAGATGCCAAACAGAACTTGATGAAATGAAAAAAACAGAACCGATGGTGAGTTGGTAATAAATAACACTAATGCGATTAAAAAACCATTATTGAGGAGTTACAAATGAAAAGAACAATATTTTACTCTTGGCAATCCGATTTACCTGCAAAATCAAACAGAAATATAATTGAGGACGCTTTAAAAAAATCGTTATCTGCCATAAAAAAAGATGCAAGTGAAACCGTTGAACCTGTCCTGGATCGAGATACTGCTGGAACCCCTGGTTCGCCGTCAATAAGCGATACGATTTTTAAAAAAATATCGACCTCAGATGTTTTTATAGCAGATGTATCGATTATTAACGCTTCTGAGAGTAGCAAAAAAACTTCAAACCCAAATGTTTTAATTGAGCTAGGATTCGCTATTTCTCAATTAGGGTGGGATAGAATTATTCTTATACAGAACACATTTTTTGGTGGGCCAGAGGAATTGCCGTTTGATTTACGCGGGCGCAGAGTTGTCACTTATAGTTACGGTCCACAAGATGATACCAAGTCTGAAGTAAGAGGTATATTACAAGGCAGACTTGAACATGCTTTAAAATATGCACTGAGAGACTCAAGCGTCGGTTCGTTACAAAGCGGTTCAAGTGCTCCTATATGGTGGGGCGAATGGATTAATTACAATCATAATAGAAGCTATGGAGGGCATTTATTCATAAGAGAAACGTCCTCCGCTGGTTTTTTATTTGATCTTTCAGTTTATAGTGGTTCTCATTCTGGTAAGATAACATCACAAGCTGTCTTTGTCTCAAGAGATATGGCGTATGCAAAAATACAAAACCAGAATGGTGAATATGGTGAAATCAGTTTCAGACGTAACATAATAGATGGAAAAAAATTTCTGACTATAGATGAAACAGCTGATTGTTCAAGCCATAGAGGTATGGGTGTAATATTTTGTGGTGAATTCCAATGGTCCAGCGATAACCTTTTTGAATTAGGATTTCTAAACGAACTTGATTTACAAAGAATTTACAATGTTTTAGGTTCATATTATTTTGATTTTAAAAAGAGAATGGAAGGTATCGGTGAAGACGAAAACCTAGATACTTTCGAGGCCAAAGTTTTTTATGGCGGAGTTAGAGGAATGTATACCTATATGGAGGGAATAATAATGCTCTCTTCAGAAGGAGGAATATGGCTGGCATATTTGGATGACAATGATATTAAATATTTCACCAATGATGTTAACTGGAAAACAAAAATACCCAAGACAATTGATAATTGGCGCAGTCGATTTCAACAAGTAGAAATAAAATACATATCAGATGCAAGTATTTTACCACATGATGCCTTAGGCGAAATACTCAAAAATTTAGAAGATGAAATAATAGAAGAGTAGAAATAACAGCAATGTATATATTGAGGCATCGTTTAACCATTGATGCTTCAATATTCACATTAACTAATAAAAATCACCTTTTAATAATTTACTTCTTTTAAATTTTAGCATAATCGTATGGACTCACTTCGTTCGATTTATTTGCATCAAGGTAATCTGACCACCATTGCACCATCATACGACGCTCATCCAAATGCTCAGAAGTATGGATATAAGCTGCACGTACATTATTACGCTCTGTGTGGCTCAACTGCCGCTCAATCGCGTCATCACTCCATAACCCTGACTCACCCAATGCACCACGCGCCATCGTCCTAAAACCGTGTCCGCAGACCTCGGTTTTCGTGTCATATCCCATTGCACGCAATGCGCTGTTTACAGTGTTTTCACTCATGACCTTAGTCGCATCATGATCCCCCGGAAAAAGCAGCTCTTTATCTCCACTAATCTGCTTAAGCTGGTCTAACAAACTCATCGCCTGTCGGCTAAGCGGTACAATATGCTCCTCTTTCATCTTCATGCCACGGTACGAGTAACGTACCCCTTTAATTTCTTCACGTTTTGCAGGTACTCGCCAAAGATATTTATCGAAGTCGAATTCATCCCAACGCGCGAAACGCAACTCACTGGAACGTACAAAAGTGAGTAAGGAAAGCTCGACCGCAATCCGTGTCATTACCCGGCCACGATATGCAGCTAGACGAGCAAGAAACTCAGGGAACCTGCTTGAGGGTAAGGCGGGGTAATGTCGCGCTTTGGTTGTCGATAGTGCACCGGCCATATCACTGGCTGGATTTGAGTCGATGTAATCGTTCTGTACGGCATAACGCATGATGGCCGTGACACGCTGTTGCAAGCGCTGAGCGACGTCATGCTTTCCACTGGCATCAACTTTTTTAATCGGGGCTAACAGGTGGCTGGTTTTGAGCTGGCGAATGTCGGACGAACCGATATGAGGGAAAATATAAAGCTCATGATATCGAAGAACACGTGATCGATGGTCTTCACTCCAGCGCTTGTTACTGGCATGCCATTCACGAGCAATGGTTTCGAACGTATATGCCCCCGAATTCTCGGCCTGAGCTTCTTTCTGTTCGGCTTTTGGGTCAATGCCCTGCACTAACAGCTTTTTAGCTTCGTCGCGCTTTGCTCTTGCCTGAGCAAGCATCACAGTAGGCCAAATACCAAAAGCGAGGCGATCCTCTTTTTTGTCTGATGGGCGTCTGTATTTCATGCGCCAGTATTTAGAACCCTTAGCCGAAACCTCGAGATACAAACCGCCGCCATCGGCCATTTTATAGGTTTTGTCTTTTGGCTTTGCGGTCTCGACCTGTCTGGCGTTGAGCTTCATTTGGGGGCACATTACTAATCGAAGTTAAGATGCCCCCAATTATGCCCCCAATGACATCCGGATTTCAACGGACAACCTCGGACGACTCAGGACATAAAAATCGCTGCAAGCATTGATTTTAAAGGGTTTGGTGGACTTTCTCGGATGGTCTTGGAAGTACTAATGGTGCGAAGGCCGGACTCGAATTTCACACCCAATAGACTGATATCAATGTAGTTTATAAACAGGGATAAATAGTTATACCCGCACTTGTACCCACAAGTTAAAATCCGTACAAAAAATAGACATTGCAAGTGGGTATAAAGCCACACCAGTAGAACACCGATATGGCTATCAAAGCAAGATTCAGGCAGGCAGGAAAGTTTTCTTCAGAGGCACCAAAAGTTTAGTCTCGATATCAACTTGTTCGTAGTTCTCAATAAGCGCACGGACGAGATCATCAAGTGTCCAGAGCGTCAGTGGTATTGTCGAACGGTCGGCTTCATATCGAGCATCTTTCGTAAAACCCCCTGTACTAACATAAAGCCCGCGATCGTCTTTATGGCGGCCGCCGATAAAGCTGCGTATCTGTTGGCTTCCCATCTGTTCCCTGCGGTGCTTTACTTCAACGATGATACGCGGATTTTCAAAACCGAACCCATCAGGTGAAGCAATGATGTCTTTACCCCGGTCGGCTCCCGCAGGTGAGACCTGCGTTTTATAGCCCATACTGCGTAAAACTCCGGCAACAAGATTTTGCATCTCATCCCAGTCAAGAGAGTTGATACGATCTTTGATACCCTCAAACGCCAGCATTTCCATATCGCGAAGCGGATCAGAAACAACCTCATCTTCATCCATCGCAATTGGATTCTGAGTAATTACATCTGCAGTGGGTTTCTTATCCTGCAAAAGCTCTTCTAGCGCATATTCTGGAAGCTGGAAAACCGTCAGCGTAGAACCCAATGTGTTTTTGGTAGCAACAGACAGTCTATCACGGTCGATTTCTTGAGTATTCCATTTAACCTGCCGAGCGATACCCATCCCCTCTTCCACCCATTCAGGATGATACTGGAAGTCTGAAGTAACTTTGCCTAGCAAATAAGTACGGTTGGCTGGCGAATAGGTAATAACCCAATCACCCTTTTGGATCTCATTCACAAAACGCCAGACCTGCGATGCACCAGAACGGGCTGTTCCCAGCTTTGTTAAGGGATCTGCCTCCTGGTATAAGGCGAGTAACTGGGCTCGGGACAGGCCGGGTTTGACTAATGGAGCCAGCTGAGACCAACCGATGCCTACAATTTGCTTATCGCGAAAATCGTCATAGAGCTTGCCGCCGTCACCGCGGATCATCCACATTCTGTTGCCCATACCCGGCCCTTCATTAGGAAAAGAAATTAAGCTGGATCATAAGCTTGTTCGCCGTAGGCGTCAAAACTCTCCAAAACTACTTCGCTAACATTCCTGGGTAGTGTTTAGCGATAATATCATTCATCCTCTCGACCAAATCCAGGCGCTTGAAAGTCAAGTGCGCAGTGCCCT
Organism: Enterobacter sp. UNJFSC 003; assembly: GCF_036903355.1. NCBI lineage: Bacteria > Pseudomonadati > Pseudomonadota > Gammaproteobacteria > Enterobacterales > Enterobacteriaceae > Enterobacter > Enterobacter sp. UNJFSC 003. The sequence continues at coordinate 23,277 of NZ_JBAKHK010000004.1, read as the reverse complement.
TCTGAAAGTAGCGAATACGGAAGAACTCATCTTCATAAACATCCTTATCCGGGTTATCTCGAATATGCGCCATCAACCGAGTAGTTATATCGCTACGGTTGTCAGGTATTGATTTACCACTCAGTAAATACAGCATTCGCTCCAAGTCAGCCAACTGATCCCTCCGCCAACCCCAGTTCAGACTAAATCCCCAGCGATTGTGGCTCACCAGATTATTGATGATGATCTTCTTACCAAAGCTGCAGGGACTATTGGTTTTATAATCCCACGACAGGCCTTTGAAGACGTTAATGATCCCGCGCTCAAAGACTTCCATTTTGTTCAGATGTAACTGTTCAAAAGTACTGAGAATGTTCGCCTCACTGATAGCAGGAAGATCGCCTTCCTCCAGGTTCTTATGCCACTGGTCGCGAGCCTGCGCATCCATTAAGGCCATCATGCCGGACTTCAGCATCAAATCGCGCCAGATACTACTGTCGATATTGCGGGTGACGGCAGGCATCGCTTTATCAGCCTTCTCAGTCAGCCAACTATCGTAGCGGTGCCCTGGCTTCATCGCCCAGTCTTGCGCTGTACCACCGCCAATTTCTGAGGTTAACCCTGAAATGGCATCAAGCTGCTGAATGAGCTGTTCGATCTGTTTCAGGGCGGTATCTCGGCCTGTGACAACGCGCTCGATACTAGTCGAAAGGATGAGTTCATTGTGCTCCGTTAATACATCGGGTTCTGTTTGCATCGTTAATCGTCCATTAAAGCAAACACGCCTGCCGGGAGTGGCAGGCGCATTATGCGATGAATACAAAAGGTGGGAAGTTCAGAGGTAAAAATCAGGAATGAGGCTCGAAGAATTCAGGTATTTATTAATCCGGTAGCTCGCCTGGCTCTGAGAATATCGGTAGCGGTCAAGAATGATGTCTGCTCATACCATGTAAATCCTTTACGGTCGATACGTACCAGTTCATAACGTTCCACGAGGAAATTAACCGCATCCGCAAGCGTTATTCCCGCGTCGATATGCTCCTCAATGGCCGCGTCGTCATGGAATGGCGTGTCGTTAAGTGTCAGGCCGTAATGGTGATCCAGCAGATACGTTAACAGTTGCTTCCACACCTGTACGGGCGACAGGCGTGACGAAACCGGCACCGTGGCCGGTACAGTTGAAATGTGCATGTGTAGAATCCTGAGAAAAAAGAATAGAGAAGGTGTTACGGGGTTGTATAAATAGAAATGTAAACGTAACCGCAGCTTCCACGGGTATCAGCTATACAGGTTAAACTAGCAAGTTGAATGGTCACCTGATGTTGCTTATGTGAATTTAGTTCGCCAGCACGCAGCATATTTTCCAGTTGTTCTACAAACAGCGGAAAAGCCAGATCTAATTTCTGCAGGTGTATCGGGCTAAAACTGCCCGTCAATCCAGCCCTGTCAGCCAGGTAATACAGCCGGTTGCCTTCCTGAACTAATCTCGCGCCAAATCGTGGGGTGATATCGCTTTGTAGACCCCATTCATGAGGTGGTGTGATTGACATGAACACCTCCGTTTAAAGCAAACCCTGCTCAGCAAAAGAAACCACTTCATTCCCAACAACCAAATGATCCAGCACTCGCACTTCTACCAGTGCTAACGCTTTCACTATCCGCTGGGTGATGTGTTTATCCTGCTGACTGATTTCTGTCGTACCTGACGGATGGTTATGCGCCAGAATTACCGCAGCGGCATTGTGTTTCAGGGCCAATTTAACCACTTCGCGGGGATGCACTTCGGTATGGCTGAGTGTGCCGGTAAACAGTGTTTCGCATCCCAGCAGGCAGTGCTGATTGTCGAGATACATCACGATAAAAACTTCACGCTCCTGATGAGCCATCTGTAATTGCAGCCAGGTCTTAGTGAAGCTGGTGGAAGTAAATGGCTCACTCGGTTGACGCTGATATTTCTCCAGCAGTCGTAACGCCCGACGAATGATGCGTTGCTCGTTTGTAGGAAATACCGGAGATAAATTGAATACAGACATATTTGCTCCTTAAAACAAAAAGCCTCGCCGGTTTATTGGCAAGGCCGGGGGGAAGGGATAATAAAAAAGGTTCATGAAGCAAGCTGTAGCATATTCTCAGCCATCACCCACAGAGCACGGTTGAGCTTTACATCACCGTCGATACCTTTAACAGCTCGTGTATGGGCGCGTTTACCTTTAGTGGTTCGTCCAGACAGACCGCCTTTAATCAGGTTTTCCTGAATACGCTGATAAGTGGTCCACAGGTCGTTACTTTCATCCTGCCAGCGGCGTGGGGATAGGATTTGCGATTCCGTCACTGGCTGATGCTCTTCACCAAAGCGATAGGTTAATGCTGCTTTCGCCATCGCCTGCTGTGCTGGCGGCGGTAACATTAGCGATTGCATGGCATCGCGCTTCTCTTCCACTCGGTCCAATATCCCCAGTACTTCGTAAGCCCCTTCAATGACTTTCTCCACCACATTGCCTTTATGCGGCACCCGCACCTCACCAAAACTCTCACCGCAAATCAGCCCATTCTGGCAAACCGATCTGAATAACCCCGGTAGCATCTGGTATGAGCTGGAGCCGTCGTGGCTATTAAGCAGTATGATTTCAGGCACCTGCTTGCCAGTGATCTGTCCTTCGCGACGCAGACGTAGCATGTGCTTTGTATGTTCGCGTTTGCTCTGGTCTCGGACTCTAGTCTGGCACGCAAAGAATGGCTGAAAGCCTTCACGTTGCAGGTTATCAAGTAGGGAAATGGTCGGAATGTATGTATACCGATCGCTGCGGGATTCATGCTTTTCTTCGCTGAATACACTCGGCACATAATGCGCCAATTCATCGCGGGTTAGCGGGCGGTCGCGTCGAACGAGATTGACCGCACCGAAGCGGCCGGCTAAACGTGTCATTATTAGTTCCTTATTGAGATATAAAAAAAGACCATGCCTCAGAGTGAGGCATGGTCTTTTCTGAAAGTGAACGGTGAAAAAAGAGTGTGTTAAATTCGGGTGAGATCACACGGATAGTACAGAGATAAAAATGACTGTAATTTAAATATTACCAGCCAGCATTCTGCTTCCTGATAGCCCGGTTGAGCGTGTCCAAATCTTGTATAGTTTTTTCTTTTACTGTGTAGGTGGTTCCATTCGGGTCAATAGTGACTAATTTCGGAAAATGATCCTTTATGATTTTAACCGTTGATGGGTGACTAAAAAATCGATATCTGAGACCTGTGCTGCTAATAAAGTCTCCCTCTGATGGAGTAGCCAGTTCATTTGGTGATTGCGGCTCATACAAAACCCCGACAAAAAAACCGCCCCCACGCATGCCTTCCAGCCCATTAATATACAACTGGTGTGAATGTTTTTTCCTGTTCCATCCATTTTTGGCCATGTCATGGAAAGTTCTGTACTTAATGTTACTCAGATCGAACAAAAGTACTTCATCGCCATTTGATCTGTTACTGCGCACAGGAATCACCTTACATGAATAACCAATTTTTACTTCGAGGCCGTCAGCGGTGTACTGTTTATATTTTACCGTTACCTTCCCTATAAAAAATAAAAACAACTCTGGTTTGAAATCAGTATTATCAAGAACATGAAGTCGTGCCTGGAGGTATGAAATCACTCGTTCTAGTATTTCTCTACTATTGATTGCTTTCACCGGGTTTGGCATGCCGGAAAAAGTAATGTAAGGCAGCGTCTCGATAAACTCCCCTCTTTGGAACAAGTGATGAAATGGATCGGTTGCCCCCCTAACTCTTCCATCAATAGTCAAATTATTGATTTCAAAACCTGCATTGAAAACCTTTTCCGGCACCAGATTTTTATTCGCCACCAGTTTACCTGAAGGTAAAAGTGCATCGTTTTCCATCCTGTACTTCAAGGCATCCAAAATCATGTCCTGAATAACAGCCGAACTACTACTACCCGTTCTCTTCGCCAGACTCACTATCATCTGATGAAGTTCAGGATAGGAAAGATTAACCGTTATCCTTTTTTTACTTACCATCACACATTCCTTAAAAGGTGCAGCACTTTTTAGATTTTAACAGTGCTGCACTTTTTTAAAAAGTGTCTTAAATCAAGAGAGTGTTTCATACAAAAGCAACTACTTTCGGCAATATCCGGTATGGTGGCATGAGCGACAGTAAAATGTTCATCTGTAAACCTAGGCAAGAAATAGCCCGTAGTCAGCGTACCGGGATAACTTAAGAGTGGTTTTAGTCCGAATGGCGGGAGTAATAACAGCCAGAAAACCCAATACAGCAGGGGCGTACGAGGTAGCAGGCGGCGATATCAGTGATTCTTTACTGCCGGTAATAATTATATGTCTATTGTTGTTCTCTACAGTATGAGCAGGAATAGGGATCACAGGGAAGTGAGTATAGAACCGTTAAGAGAGAGTAAAGCTATCAGCAGAGGCTCAAGCCAGTTGTAGAGTGAGGCAGTGTTTTCTTTGATCGTCCTTTACCTGCGTTAAAAGTTACCGAGGCTCACATGGGTATGTTACCTACAACATGAGAGCCCGGAAATGATACTTAAAGAATGTAACAGCGAGAAGAATGCTTACTATATGCAGCGTCTTGAAGCGCTGACAGCCTTCGTGATGAATGAACATGCCCGTGTTCTAGCCTTCGGGCTAGATTTAAGCCTGCCGCAGCATAACCAACATAAGGGATATGAATCTGCGGTGATAACCCGTTTTATTGCCTCTCTTAAGGCACAAATAGCCGCTTATCTGAAGAGACGCAGCAGAGAAGGTAAACGCATATACCCTTGCCCGGTGTATTACGCATGGGCCAGAGAGTTCGGTGAGCTTAATGGCAATAAGCATTATCACCTGGCGCTGCTGGTTAACCGTGAGGTGTTCAGTTGCATGATGATGAAACTTGGGGTTAAGGGTACCGGAAGAGGATTATTGCTAACGATGGCAGCTAAGGCGTGGTGCCACGCGCTGAAACTGAAGGGTAAAGCGAAGGAGAGCGTAAGTTATCATCTGGCAGGTGTATTTGAGCTGAACCGCAGAGAGGGAACTCACAGTCCTGATTATGAGGATTACCTGAAGAGGATCTGCTACCTCGCCAAAAAACGCTCCAAAGAAAATGACGACGGTGAGCGTAATTTTGGCTGTAGTCAGTTTAAGGCCAAAGCGAAAAGTAATTTATTACCGGAGAAGTGATTGTAATGACGGAGCACGCAACATGACCTTAAATCAACAGGTTAGTTCTGCTCCTGTCTTTTATCTACTCAAAGACAGAAGGACAATCGTCATGAACAATCTTCCGACTCCCGATACCGACCTGATGAACGATAAGCTGGTGGATATGGTCTTCATCACCACCTTCACGGGTCTAACCGATAAGTGGTTCTACAAGCTGATTAAGGACGGTCTGTTCCCGAGCCCCATCAAGTTTGGCCGCAGTTCCCGCTGGCGGGAAAGTGATGTCAGGCGCTGGCTGATGGAGCGCATAGAAGAATCCCGCAAATAATGCCCTTGAGGCCACTTCCACACGCCTTATCCGTAAACAGTAACCCGACACAAGCGCTATGTCAGTAAACGTCTGGCAGGGCTGTTGCTACGCGTTATTTGTCAAGGGGCGCTGTAGGGATGAAATGAATGACATCCCAGCGAGGTTAAATATAATTTAAAAGGGGAGGTGTCAGATAATTGACTGACACTTACTCCCCCGGACTCACCATAGTTAAATTTAATTATTGAAGGTCCAGCTACCGGAATCGGTCGCAATACTGGCTTCGATAATACGGTCACATTTCATATATTTGAACGTGGCCACATCACCGAATTGATATTTGGCTGGCAGAGTTCTGTTACCGACGCTCTCCATTTTACAGTTCCCCCGGTTAACCCGAATGGATTTCAGTACCACGTTGTCCTCAGTGATAGTGAGCTGAATAACGCCATATCTGGTATTCCAGCCTTCATTGCTGACTGTGCTGCCGAACTGTACTTTAAACGGAGGTGTCGTAGGTTGCTGTGCCTGCTGTTGTTGAGAAGGAGCTGGTTTATTCGCCTGCTGGCTACCCACGCCATTAATACCGTTCTGGAGGAGACTCCTGGAAACGTTAATCGTACCGGGTTTGCAGGATACGGTGCTGGTTTCCTGCCCGAGTGAATTCATGGTCGTGTAATAAGCATCGCCTGTACCATCATATTCCGAATAATTGACAGCAACAGCGCCTTCGATATCGTCACTTTCTCCGCGAAGTATGAAAGAAGCGGTTCCCGCCTCTGATTTAGCGATGACAGTTTGCTTCGCCTCACCGGAAGGAATGTCCAGTTTAATGACTGAACCTCCCTCTTCGGAATCACCACCGGGCTTTTCAAAACTGATATAAACAGTATGACTGGCATGACTGAGCGTCATTTGCTCGCCGTTTTCAAGCATGCATTGCAAGTCGTAGCCTCCGGCTGCATGAGCAGACTGGGCAGCAAATAACGATATAAACAATGCAGGAACAATTAGTGGTTTCATTAAATGCTTCCTTATCCAAAAAAATGGTCCCAGACGTTACCCGCCCACTCGATAACCTTATCTTTCCCCTTACGGGCAAGCTCTTTGACGGGCTTTGGTAACGGAACAGAATCAATAACGTCGTCAAGTATCCCGGAGATCACGCTGGCAAAGCCGCCTTTCGCTTCCGTCTTTACCTCTTCGGTTTTGAACTCTTCCTTAAACTGCGAGGCGGTGCTGCTTTTAGCCCGATCGGGCAAAGCGCGGATCATCGTTTCGACCAGACGAAGGATGTTGTAGCCCTCATCGGCGGAAATGGGGATCACCGGATAGTGCGTAAAGCCAAATCGTTCAGTAATGTAGACTTCTTTCTTTTCGATGTTGATGCGCTGTGCCGGGGACGGCTGATGCAGGTGTGTATCCCACTCACGGAAGGGCTCAATTTTATCCACCTGGTTGAGGACGAACAAAACGCGCTCACCACCACCTGCAGGCAGCAGGACATTGTTGTAGAAATGCTCATCTGCAGAAAAAGCTCGATCATCGCCTTTTATCACCCAAAGGATGAGATCCAGTGAGGGAAGCAAAGTACGGTAAAGACCTTCGTACTCTTCATCGCGTAAAGCATTCTCACCGACACCGGGGATATCAATGATCTTCAGCGAACGTTTACCAAACCGTATGCGCAGTTCCTGGGCCTCACGCGTACAGGCTTCAACGTCACTGACTGCACACACTTCGCCCTGGAATAGCGCATTACACACGCTTGATTTACCTGCGCCGGTCTTTCCCATAACACCAATAACGGGTTCATAGTCGATAGCTTCACTGATTTTGTTAACCAGGTTTTCCCGCAGTGACTGAGGGAAAACATCGAGAATATCCCTGATGTCAGGTATGAGCGGCGGGCTGTCGGCTTTTATCGCGTTGCTATCATTAAACATATTGTTCCATATCCCTGAAATCCCGCCTTCTCTTCTGGTGATGCCATTAGCATCAGTAATCATCCGGCCTTCACCCTTTACCGGGTCACCCATAAAGGTCTCCTTGCTTAAGTTGAAATGAACGTTGCCAGCTACTCTCTAAAGGTGTGAATAACGTCGCTGATAAAACGAAAGTGAGGAAGAGCCGAAATAAACTCCTCACTGGCGGTGAGTGCATCAAGTTCAGGCTTTCTGCGAAAAGAGGTGTCAAGAACAGTCACAGCGTTAACATCTTCCATCCGAAACACCTGTAGCTTTCTCGCTCGAGTAGCTACAAGAAACCAGTTTCGGGACTGGAAGATCAGGCGGCGAGGAGCCACTCCTTCGTAACTCTTACCATTGACTAATAGCGTAACGGCCCGGTAGTCACGGATAGCTTCGGCCAGTTCCAGAAAACAGGTGGTCTGCGTGATTGGCGATGGCAGCCCGCCATGCCCGATAAGACATGGAGAGCCCCCTGGGCTGCTGGTAATCAACCGGATTAATCTGCGGTTCTGAGCCGGAATGATCCCCGAAATCCCAGAGTTAAGGATAAACGCGAAGGTATTGGGCAAATGCTCTCGACCCGTTCGCCGGATAAGTCGATAACTGCCACTGAAATTTTCAAGATCCAGATGGATTAGACGCTGCTGAAAATCCCGCTGCAGAGTGCGCTCTGAAACACCGAACTCATTTGCCAGAGCTTTCAATTCCAAGGATTGGCCAGCCAGTAAACGGCTGATAATGACCGATAACCTGACAGACAGGCGGTCATAATGATCATGTCGTGTTTTCATGGTGAGAACAGTCCCGTACTCCCAAAATAACCTGATATTGATATGGGAGATTATGACGTACTGGTTCGACACGTTATGTCGTACCAAAGGGAGGTGGATTGAAAAAATGATGGGGATAACTGCAGCCATCTAACGTTATGAAATGTAAGTTAATTAGTTAATTGCAAGGCGGAAGCATCATCAGAAAAACGACACAACCTGTCGCATTCCGCATTGTCAAAAAGAGAATATCTGCTGCTCACGAAAATGATTTAGTTCTGAAAATAGTTATAAACCAATATATACCCTTGCAATGATTGCGTTGCTGTAGGTGATCTATGGTGAGATTTCTCTTGAGTGGCTAAAAACATGGAGAAATGCAGTAGTTACAAGCAGTGCTCTGAAGCAGCTATAACGGCCGAGAATGTAGCCATCTGCTACATGATACAGCATGAATATCAAGCTGTTCGTTAACAAGATCTTTCCATACTAGCTTAGGGCTGGACTAAGGAGCGTACTTGGTTAAACTGGGACGATTCGAAACTATCGTTGGCTGCTTGTACCTTTGTGTGAATATACCAAGAGTCATGTAGGCCAAGTTTAGCTCTTCATTCAGATGTAAAAATGAGCAGTGATTAGGAAGAAAAATGGATCATAGTGTACACAACAAGCTTATCTCTTTTATTTGGAACATTGCCGACGATTGCTTACGCGATGTGTACGTTCGAGGTAAGTACCGCGATGTGATTTTACCTATGGTGGTTTTGCGACGTTTGGATACTTTATTAGAGCCAACCAAGGAAGCTGTGTTGGCGGAAGTTAAGTTCCAAAAAGAAGAGATGCAAGCTACAGAGCTTGATGATGAGCCCTTAAAATCAGTCAGTGGCTATGTGTTTTATAACACGTCAAAATGGACATTGAAGTCACTGTTTAGCACCGCAACGAACAATCAGCAAATACTCTTGGTAAACTTTGAAGAGTACTTACTTGGCTTTAGCGATAACGTTAAAGAAATCATTGAATGCTTTAACCTTAAGTCACAAATTCGCCACATGGCTTCGAAGCAAGTTCTGTTGGATGTGGTTGAAAAATTTGTCTCCCCTTACATCAATTTAACGCCAGAAATCGTGGAAGATCCTGATGGCAACAAGATGCCAGCCCTCACCAACTTGGGTATGGGCTATGTGTTCGAAGAGTTGATCCGTAAGTTTAATGAAGAAAACAACGAAGAAGCCGGTGAACACTTTACGCCCAGGGAAGTGATCGAGCTGATGACGCACTTGGTTTTTGATCCGGTGAAGGACCAGCTTCCACTCACCATGACTGTTTACGACCCGGCCTGTGGTAGTGGCGGTATGTTGACTGAGTCTCAGAATTTCATTGAAGAGAAGTATCCCAACGACAGCCGGGATATCTATTTGTTCGGCAAAGAGATTAACGACGAAACCTACGCTATCTGTAAATCAGACATGATGATTAAAGGTAATAACCCTGAGAACATCAAAGTAGGCTCAACACTATCTACAGACGAATTTGCTTCCTCGCGATTTGACTTTATGTTGTCCAACCCACCTTACGGAAAAAGTTGGGCATCAGAGCAGAAGCACATCAAAGACGGAAATGATGTAATTGACCCTCGCTTTAAAGTAAGCCTGAAAGACTATTGGGGTAACGTTGAGGTAGTTGATGCCACACCACGCTCAAGTGATGGCCAGCTACTGTTCTTAATGGAAATGGTCAACAAGATGAAAGATCCCGGCGTCAGCCCACTTGGTAGCCGGATCGCATCTGTTCATAATGGCTCATCCTTATTTACAGGGGATGCGGGCAGTGGTGAGAGTAATATTCGCCGGTTTATTATCGAAAACGATATGCTGGACGCCATCGTTCAATTACCTAATAACCTGTTCTATAACACAGGTATTACTACCTACATTTGGGTTATTAACAACAATAAGCCCGTCTCTCGAAAAGGCAAAGTGCAGTTGATTGATGCCAGTTTACTGTATCGCAAACTGCGCAAAAATTTAGGCAATAAAAACTGCGAATTTGCACCTGAACATATCACTGAGATCACCAATACCTACCTTTCCTGCATAGATGTTGAAAGGCAGTTAGACACAAATAATGACCCTATTGGTATTGCCAGTAAAGTATTTAGCAATGATAACTTTGGTTACTATAAAGTCACTATTGAACGTCCAGACCGGCGTAAAGCACGCTTTACTCAAGAGGCCATTGCACCATTGCGTTTTGATAAGCAGTTTAGCGACGTCATGATGCACTTGTATGCCGAATATGGTGATAATGTCTATAAAAATACTGGTTTCGGCAGTGATAAGAAAAAGAGTTTCCTGAAATCCATTGAGAAAGATATCTTCGCCTGGTGTGAAGGGAACGAAATTAGCTTAAATGCAAAAGTCAGGGCCAAACTGCTTGATGTCAAGCATTGGCTGGCACTTAGAGCCGTTCTGGAAACCGCTCAAAAACTGATGTCTGACATTGGCGCTAATGAATTTGATGATTTTAATGAATTTACGAATCTTGTCGATAAATCACTTAAAGTGAGCGGTGTAAAGTTATCTGCATCTGAGAAAAATGCTATCTTGAATGCCGTCAGTTGGTATGACGAATCAGCAAAGAAAGTAGTTAAAAAAGTCGTTAAGCTAAGCGGTGATAAATTAAATGATCTGCTTGACCGCTATGAATGCGAAGTAGATGACTTGCCTGATTTCGGTTACTACCCAAGCGGGAAAAAAGGCGAATACATTACTTACGAGACTAATGCTGATCTTCGTGACTTTGAGTCTGTTCCATTGAAACAAAGCATTTATCAATATTTTCTCGATGAAGTAAAACCGCATGTCGATGAAGCTTGGATTAACCTAGATTCCGTCAAAATTGGCTATGAAATCAGCTTTAACAAATATTTCTACCGTTACAATACCCTCAGAAGCCTAGAAGAAGTGGCAAAGGATATTATTAGTCTGGAGGAAAAAGCCAAAGGCTTAATTGCACAAATCATTGACGTGAATGTGACTAAGGTAGAGGAATAGGCTTGATGAACAATTCAGCATTAATACCAAATCACAAAGAATATAAGGACTCCGGGGTCGAATGGTTGGGGGAAATACCTGCCGACTGGAATCTTACACGATTAAAAAATACGGTACATGGATATGTTAATGGTTTATGGGGTAATGACCCAAATGGCTCGGATGAGTTAGTTGTTGTCAGAGTTGCTGATTTTGATGATATCAGATTAGATATTTCAGATCAGAAACTTACTTACAGATCAATTCCAGAAAAAGATCGCCAAGGTCGTTTATTAAATAAAGGTGACCTACTTATAGAGAAATCTGGCGGGGGGGATAAGACTCTAGTTGGCAGAGTGGTTTTATTTGATAAAAATTATCCAGCAGTTACATCAAATTTCGTTGCAAAAATGACACCGAAAAATTGGGTGGACTCTCTATATTTGAAATATGTCTTCTTCACCTTGTATAGTAGAGGCGTGAATTATGCCTCTATAAAACAAACAACAGGCATCCAGAATCTGGATACAAGGTCTTATTTAAAAGAATTCTTTTGCATTCCTGAAAAATACATTCAAATTGATATCGCAAATTTCCTTTCCAAAAAAACGACTCAAATCGACGAAGCGATAGCTATCAAAGAACAGGAAATCAACCTGCTGAGAGAGCGTAAACAAATCATCATTCAACAGGCAGTCACGCAAGGACTTGATCCAAACGTACCGTTGAAAGACTCCCGTGTTGATTGGATTGGCAAGATTCCAGAGCACTGGGAAGTTCGCAGAAGTAAATTTCTATTTACACAAAGAAAAGAGCGAGCATGGAAAGATGATGTTCAGCTTTCAGCTACACAGGCTTATGGTGTCATTCCTCAAGAGCAATACGAAGAATTAACAGGTAAGCGCGTTGTTAAAATTCAATTCCATTTGGATAAAAGAAAGCATGTCGAAAAGGATGATTTTGTAATTAGCATGAGAAGCTTCCAGGGCGGCTTAGAGCGAGCCTGGGCGCAAGGCTGTATTCGATCATCCTATGTTGTTCTTAAAGCATTAGAGGAAATTGACCCTACATTTTATGGGTATTTATTAAAACTCCCCTCCTACATTGCTGCCTTGCAACAAACCGCGAGCTTTATTCGAGACGGGCAGGATTTGAATTTCGATAATTTTTCACAAGTAGATTTGTTTATTCCTCCAATCCGTGAGCAGCGTGAGATTGCGAATTACGTCAGCTCATTTATGACATCTTCTGATGAGGGTATCGAGCTGTTGTTGGCACAAATAGAAAAACTAAAAGAATACAAAACCACTCTGATCAATAGCGCTGTAACAGGCAAAATAAAAATTACACCCGAGATGGCGGAACAATAGGACGCTGTAATATGTTCACGGGGAATTATCAAACCAGCCAGGTTCAGGCCAAAAAGCTCAGCGAATGTGGCTTTCGGGGCTTTACCGCACACAAACGTCTTAAGAAATTGACGGCGTACCGACCTGAAGCACTAAGCAAAGAACTGCAGATGGTACTAAAGGGAGATAGTTTTGGTGATGCCCGTGAACATCTGGATCTTTTGGCGCTAGATAGAGATATTTTGAATAAGGGATCTTACAACTATGGTTAGTCAAACCAATGAACAAGCATTAGAGTCAACCATTGAAAAATGTTTGGTAGGTATCAGTACTGAAGAGCTCAAAGGTGGCCTAAGCCCCCAGTTCTCCGGTGCAGGGTATGTCATTGGTGCTTCTAGTGACTTTAATATGCAATATGCCATTGATGAGCGTTTTTTCTGGAAATTTCTAGAAAAGACACAGGAAGCTGAACTGACTAAATTACAAAAAAATAATCCAGCAGATTGGCAACGCAAGTTATTGGAACGGTTTGATCGGCTAATCAAAAAGCACGGTATTTTGCACGTACTCAAGAAAGGCCTGAGTGTAGATGATGCCCACTTCATTTTGCTCTACCCAGTACCATTGGCGAGCAGTAGTGAGAAGGTAAAGCGAAACTTTGCTGATAACGTTTTTAGTTGTACCAGGCAGGTACGTTACTCGGTAGCGAATCCTTTACAAGAAATAGACATGGTGTTGTTCATCAACGGTATACCGTTAATCACCCTTGAGTTAAAAAATGCCTGGACGGGACAAACGGCTCGCTACCATGGGCAAAAGCAATATCGTGACGATCGTGATGCTACTCAGCCATTACTGACCTTTGGTCGTTGTCTGGTGCATATGGCAGTGGATACGGACGAGGTCTATATGACCACGAAGTTGGCGGGAAGCAATACATTTTTCTTGCCGTTCAATAAAGGACACAATCTTGGCCAGGGTAATCCCCCTAACCCAGCTGGCCACAAAACGGCATATCTATGGCAAGAAATATTTACCAAAAAAAGCCTAGCCAACATCATTCAGCATTTTGTCCGTCTTGATGGCACAAGCAAAGAGCCATTACAGAAGCGAACCTTGTTTTTCCCTCGATACCACCAGTTAGATGTTGTCAGAAAATTGGTCGATCATGCGGCCACTCATGGCGTTGGTCAGACATATTTAATTCAACACTCAGCTGGTTCTGGTAAGTCTAATTCAATTACCTGGGCTGCCTATCAGCTTATTGAGACCTATCCTTCTACCAAAGCCGTGGCCGGTGGTAAAAGCCTGGAGCAACCTTTATTCGACTCTGTGATTGTCGTGACTGACAGACGTCTGTTAGATAAGCAATTGCGGGATAATATTAAAGAGTTCTCAGAGGTAAAAAATATTATTGCCCCTGCGCACAAATCATCTGAGCTTAAGCAAGCACTTGAAAACGGCAAGAAAATCATAATTACGACGATTCAAAAATTTCCGTTTATCATTGATGGTATTGCCGATCTGAGTGATAAGCGTTTCGCCGTGATCATCGATGAGGCACACAGTTCTCAGTCAGGTTCAGCACATGACAACATGAACCGAGCAATGGGTAAGGCTGAAGTTGAAGAGACTGAAGATGCCCAGGATAAAATTCTTCAGGCAATGAAGTCGCGTAAAATGCGAGGTAATGCATCGTATCTGGCGTTTACGGCAACGCCGAAAAACAGCACGCTAGAAAAGTTTGGAGAGCGTCAGGAAGATGGTGCATTTAAACCCTTCCATCTTTACTCGATGAAACAAGCGATAGAAGAAGGTTTTATTCTGGACGTGCTTGCCAATTATACGACTTACAAGAGTTATTATGAGATTGAAAAATCGATAGCTGACAACCCAGAGTTCGATACTAAAAAAGCCCAGAAAAAACTTAGAGCCTATGTTGAGCGCAGTCAGCAGACTATTGATACGAAGGCAGAGATCATGTTGGAGCATTTTGTGCCTCACGTGGTAAATGCGAAAAAGCTCAAAGGCAAAGGAAAAGGAATGGTAGTAACTCAAAACATTGAGACTGCCATTCGTTACTACAAAGCCATCAAACGTATACTTGAAGAACAAAGCAACCCATTTAAAATTCTGATTGCATTCTCGGGTACGAAAGAAGTTGATGGAATTGAGTACACTGAAGCCGATATCAATGGCTTTGCCGAAACTGATACTAAAGATATGTTTGATACTGATGAATATCGACTTTTAGTTGTCGCCAACAAATATCTCACCGGATTTGACCAGCCAAAGCTTTGCGCGATGTATGTGGATAAAAAGCTAGCTAGCGTCTTGTGTGTGCAAGCATTGTCGCGACTCAACCGTAGTGCACCCAAGTTTGGAAAGAAAACAGAAGATTTGTTTGTACTGGATTTCTTCAATTCTGTGGAAGACATTCAGTTAGCATTTGATCCGTTTTATACAGCCACATCTTTGTCGCAAGCCACCGATATCAACGTGTTGCATGAGTTAAAAGATGAAATGGATGATGTTGGGGTTTATGAGTGGCATGAAGTTGAAGAGTTTGTAATTCGTTACTTTAATAATGAGGATGCCCAGACTCTTAGCCCGATAATCGATGTTGCAGCAGCTCGTTTTGACTATGAGTTAGAACTCGAACCTGAAGCTAAAGTTGATTTCAAAATTAAAGCCAAACAATTCGTGAAAATCTATGGGCAAATGGCCTCTATCATGCCTTATGAGATGGTGACTTGGGAGAAACTGTTCTGGTTCTTGAAATTCCTCATACCTAAGCTGAAAGTTGAAGACCCTGATGCAGATGCCATTGATGAGCTTTTAGATTCTGTTGATTTGAGTTCCTATGGGCTGCAGCGTGTGAAGCTCAATCACACAATCAAGTTGAGCGATGAGGAAGCGGAGCTTGATCCACAAAACCCAAATCCACGTGGAGCACATAGCAGTGAAAAGGAAAAAGATCCATTAGACGAAATAATTCGCACCTTCAATGAGAGATGGTTCCAGGGGTGGAGCGCTACGCCTGAAGAGCAGAAAGTGAAGTTTATAAACATTGCTGAGAGCATTCGTAATCACCCTGATTTTGAGTCTAAGTATAAAAATAATCCTGATCCACATAACAGAAATTTGGCTTTTGAAAAGATGCTTAAAGAGATCATGTTGCAACGACGTAAGGATGAGCTGGAGCTTTATAAACTGTTCGCAGGGGACTCAGCATTCAAAGCATCCTGGACACAAAGCATGCAACGAATGATCGGCGAGTAAATTGGAGCTTCCCCAGAGATAATTCTGTATTTGTTGATAAGATCAGCGAAAAAATTAGAATTGAAGAAGAGTTGAGGTTAATAAACCTCAACTTAATTCATGCCATAAGAAAACCGCTACAGTATTTAAATTAAACACCCCAAACATTAACTGTTTTTGCATCAAAAACTTTCACTTTCGCGTGGAATTTTGATTGAATTGAACGAATATGTTCCGCATCATTATCAGAATAAACCCCGATATACACACTCCATAGTTTTGGAGGTGTTTTATTTTGAGCATGGGTGGCTTTGTTGATCGCATCAATGATATGCTCATCATACTCACCAAAGTTAAAACCGAAAGTAATCAAAGAGCCATCTAATGATGATAATTTATCAAAGCAATGTGATAGATATCTATTATGCCTAATATGACTAAGTTTCTCATCTCCATTTCCGGCTGTTACAAAAATTGGATAACTTCCTCTATCAAGTCTTTTTTTAATCTTCTCTAATAAAAAATTACTTTGATCATATTGTTCCTTTTCGATATTAATCCCTGAGTCAAAAATATGTAAAGCACCATGTAAATAATGAACATTTTGGTTCTCTATGTTTGGCCCCCACACAAGATCAGAATATTCTGGCGTTTCTCCACGGAGCACTTCATCAAGATTTTCTATCTCTCGACCAAAGCCATCGATAGCATTTTCAACATGCTTTCTCATAAGGGTCCAATATAATAACATGTCATAATTCGTAGAAAAAACATGCCCGCCGCTTTTAATAAATAAATTTAAGAATTCAGCACAAGCAATTATCTTTTTCTCTGGGATTTTATATACATGCTCAGGATGAAGTTGATGTATCGAACTTAGCAAACCGTCTTTCAACTTTTTGCTTGCTAAAATAATATCACTCTGCAACTTATCATCCGAGCCAAAAGCCTTTAATAAAGCCAATGTTGTATCTAATTGCTGCATTACTAATTCAAAATTTTTAGTTTTTATCACATCAAAAAGTTTATTTATTAATTGATCATCTCTTGAAGTTAAAAAGTTGTAGAGGGCATTATAAGAGAATATTTCGTTATCATAGGCCATACTAAAACCATTCCCCATAAGTAGGGAGTATGGCCGAGATTTCTTAGGTAGATAAGTAATTACTTCCTCAAAACTCATTATTTCCATTTAATTCTTTATTCCTAAAAACAATCCAAGCTTGGATATATTCGCTATTATTCACAGCACTAAGACTAAAGAAGTCGATAGTAAACATCTGTAATCTTCATCACATTTACATAAGCAGAAGATCTTCAAATGAAAGAAAATATGTTATAGTGATTAATAATCATACACTTATAGGAAAATGCACTGAGATTTTTCATCAAAGTATCTCAGCACATTTCAATTATTTTTTCGAAAAATCAAACGGACTTATCCCCTTCACCCGATTAGCATCCAGATAATCCGCCCACCACTGCAACATCAGTCTGCGTTCATCCAAGTGCTCGGCCTTATGGATATAAGCTGCACGTACTGAGTTACGCTCCTGGTGACTCATCTGCCGCTCTACCGCATCCCTCGACCACAGCCCCGACTCAATCAACGAACTACACGCCATCGTTCTGAAACCATGCCCACAGACTTCCGTTTTGGTGTCATAGCCCATAACTCGCAAAGCCTTGTTAACCGTGTTCTCACTCATCGGCTTACGAGGATCATGATCGCCCACGAAAATCAGCTCTCGGTTCCCGTTCATGCATTTGATCTTTTCCAGAATAACTAAGGCCTGACGCGATAAGGGAACAAGATGAGGTGTCCGCATCTTTGAACCACGCTGAGAATGCTTGACTCCTTCCAGTGGCTCACGCTCGCCCGGAATCGTCCACATAGCCGTTTCAAAATCTACTTCTGACCAGCGAGCAAAACGCAGTTCACTCGAACGAATGAAGACCAACAAAGTGAGTTCCACTGCCAACCTAGTTAACGGTCTGCCAGAGTAGCGATCGATGCGGTGAAGTAATTCAGGAATACGGTTAAGTTCTAATGCAGCACGGTGCTGTCTTTTCACCGTAGCAACCGCACCGGCAATCTCTTGCGCGGGGTTGTAGTCGATTAAACCACTCTGCACAGCAAAGCGCATAATCGCGGTAGTCCGCTGTTGCAAACGAGCCGCAACTTCGAGACGCCCGGATGACTCCACCGCTTTGATGGGTACAAGAAGATCCCGCGTCTTCAGTTCCGCAATGTTCCGCTTCCCAATGGCAGCAAAGAGGTTATCCTCCAAGCTCTTCAGCACTCGTGCACTATGCGCCTCAGACCATTTCTGATTGCTGGCATGCCAGTCTCTGGCGACCACTTCAAACGTTATCGCCTCTTGCTCCTGCTCTACCTTAACGGCTTTCTTGTTCTCACTTGGATCGACGCCATTAGCTAACAGCTTACGGGCCTCATCCCTGCGTGCCCGAGCATCCGCCAGCGACACTTCAGGATATTTCCCCAGCGCCAGCATCTTCTCCTTACCGCCAAAGCGATAACGCAGTCGCCAGTATTTGGAGCCGTTAGGGTGAACCAGCAAAACCATGCCATCACCGTCAGTCAGTTTGTAGGCTTTTGCTTCAGGCTTTGCCGAACGAACCTTCACATCACTCAGAGCCATGATGAGTATCCTTTCAAGGGTTCTGTGTGGGTACAAACATTATCGAACCGGGATATACCCGCAGTTGTACCCGCATCAGTAAGTTGATGTAGATTGAATCAGGTTGACTTAGGTTGAGTGAAAAAGCGAGGAAAGCCTTGCGGATACTGGATTTCAGGCACAAAAAAAGACGTCCGTTGACGTCTATTGATGTTCCGATGGTGCCGAAGGCCGGACTCGAACCGGCACGTATTTCTACGGTTGATTTTGAATCAACTGCGTCTACCGATTTCGCCACTTCGGCACTGAAGGGGATGCGGAAACGTTGTGGATTATACCTGTCGCGCGCCGCCATGCAAGCGGCGACGCGTTAAACCCACGCTAAGTGCCCAAAAAACCAGCGCATCCCGTCAATCCAGCTCGGAAACCGCCAGTCTAATCACCCCTGCAGCCTTTGGCTCAGGCAGCTTCAGCACCTTCGCCCACATATCCTGCACCATGTCGCAGGAAAGCTTCTCTTTGCCCGCCGCTTTCTCCGGCATCTGCAGCAGCTGGATGTCCTCGCCGTATTTATCCGCAAGTGATTTCATAATTGGGCGCACGTCCGCTACGGCGGCTTCACGTTCTGCCGGGGTCACCGTGTGGTGGTCTTTGCCGTAGGCCGCGCGCATCATGTCGGCGTCGGCCTGCATGCGTCGCGCCATGATCTCGTTATCCAGCACGCGCATCGGGTTGATGCCGCCCTTCACCGCCGGGTAGAGGAAACGGAAACAGGCATCGTCGCTCACCTTCTGAATGGCAGCGGTCTGTTCCATATTGATGGTCATATACGCCACCACGTTAGCGTCTGGCGCGCTTTGCAGGCGCGTCATCTGCAGGTGCAGGATCTGCGGCTGGATAGTGTCGATAATCTGCTGCTCCGGCTCGCCGGCCTTTTGCAGGGCGGCAATCTGGTCAAGAATGCGCTGATGCAGCGCAGGCTCTTGCTCCTTAATCACCTGCCAGGCAGGCATGGTGTTGAGCGTGGTCTCAAGCTGCTGTTCGGGCGTGTGCTGTTGACGCTGCTTGTCGAAGAATACCCAGAACGCCACGGCGGCGGCCACGACGACAACCATGATGGTACGGATCCACGTTTTATTCATCTCGCATCCTTATCCTTGAGTTATGCCGGGTTACAGCGGCACGCCGCTGTGAAAGCGAAACGCGTTATCCGGTGTCGAGATAAGTGTGGCTTCAATTTCACCAAAAAGCTTTATTCGCGGTGAGATATCCTTGTCGCTCACCTGCTGGGCCAGCGTCAGGTAGTCCTGATAATGCCGCGCTTCCGAGCGCAGCAGCGAGAGATAGAACGTCCGCAGGTCGTCGTCGAGGAACGGGGCCAGCGCGGCGAAGCGTTCGCAGGAGCGAGCTTCGATGTACGCCCCGCAGATGAGCTTGTCGATCAGCGTCAGCGGTTCGTGGGTGCGCACTTCCTTCAGCATCCCTTTGGCGTAGCGGCTGGCGGTGATTTTGACGTACGGAATGTCGCGGGTCAGCATCGCCTCGCGCACCTGCCAGAAGTGGTGCAGCTCTTCTTTAATCAGCAGCACCATGCTGTCGATAAGCGCCTGGCCCCACGGGTCGTCGGTTTTGGGCATCACGCTTTTGCTAATCTGCCTGTGCAGGGCGATGAAGTCCGGCTCCGGGCCGTCGCGAAAGGTGAAGGCTTCGTAGGGTTTGAGCCAGTCGAGCAGCGCGTCGGCACCGCTTTCATCGGCGACGTATTTGCGCACCAGCAGCAGCGCGGTCTGGGCGGCCTTGAGCTCGCACACCATGTGGTCGGTGAGCAGCAGCGGCAGGTTAGCCGGGTCGCGGGCTTTATCAATCCATGCTTGCGGGGTCGGGCACTGGAGGAAGTTGAGTACGGGGGCGAGTATCTGCGGGTAATCCATGGTTCTGCCTTGAAAAAGCGGTGGCATGGGCCACCGCCTGAAACGCTTAGTGACGCACGCCGTCGTCGTCTTCGTCGACGAAATCTTCGTCGTCGCCTTCTTCGCCGTCTTCACCGTTCGGATCTTCGAAGTAGGTTCCCCAGCCGTCGTATTCCACTTCAAATTTCTCGGCCAGGTTCATCAGCTGTTCGACCTGGGCGTCGATCAGGTCCGCCTTCAGCGCGCCTTCGCTCAGGATGTCGCAGCAGATGACGGTGTCGCCCTCTTCCACTTCCAGCTCTTCCGGCTCGGTCACTTCGTAACCCAGCTTGAACGCTTCCACCGCCATTTTTTCAAGCGCTTCAAAATCATCCGCAGAGAAATGGTGCTCGATGGTGTACAGCGCGTCCGGATCGCTACCGTCTTCCAGCAGTTCTTCAATAATCAGACGCGTCTCTTCGCGTTGCTCTTCCAGGTGTTCCGGGTTTGCCATGGCTCATTCCTCTTTAAAGTGCGGCAGATACTTCTATTTTCACACACGGACGGGTTTGCCTCCACCTTTGTTGGAAAGATTTGTGAAACGGGGTTGCAAATGAATAATTACACATATAAAGTGAATTTTAATTCAATAAGTGGCGTTCGCCATGTGAGGATAAAATGTCTGATCTGTACAAGAAACACTTTCTGAAATTGCTCGACTTTACCCCTGCACAGTTCACTTCTCTGCTGACCCTTGCCGCACAGCTCAAAGCCGATAAAAAAAATGGCAAGGAAGTACAAAAGCTTACCGGTAAAAATATCGCGCTCATCTTCGAAAAAGACTCAACCCGTACACGATGCTCTTTCGAAGTTGCCGCATTTGACCAGGGCGCGCGCGTCACGTATTTAGGGCCGAGCGGCAGCCAGATTGGGCATAAAGAGTCAATTAAGGACACCGCGCGCGTGCTGGGGCGGATGTACGACGGTATTCAGTATCGCGGTCACGGCCAGGACGTGGTGGAAACGCTGGCGCAGTACGCGGGCGTGCCGGTGTGGAACGGGCTGACCAACGAGTTCCACCCGACGCAGCTGCTGGCGGACCTGCTGACCATGCAGGAGCACCTGCCGGGCAAAGCATTTAACGATATGACGCTGGTCTATGCGGGCGATGCGCGTAACAACATGGGTAACTCCATGCTGGAAGCCGCGGCGTTGACCGGGCTGGATCTGCGTCTGGTGGCCCCGAAAGCCTGCTGGCCGGAAGAGAGCCTGGTGGCGGAGTGCAGCGCGCTGGCACAGAAGAACGGCGGCAAGGTCACGTTGACGGAAGATGTGGCGGCGGGCGTGAAGGGCGCGGACTTTATCTATACCGACGTGTGGGTGTCGATGGGTGAAGCCAAAGAGAAGTGGGCGGAGCGGATTGCGCTGCTGCGCGGGTATCAGGTGAACGCGCAGATGATGGCGCTCACCGGCAACCCGAACGTGAAGTTCCTGCACTGTCTGCCGGCGTTCCATGATGACCAGACCACGCTCGGCAAGCAGATGGCGAAAGAGTTCGACCTGCACGGCGGGATGGAAGTGACGGACGAAGTGTTTGAGTCGGCGGCGAGCATCGTGTTCGACCAGGCGGAAAACCGGATGCATACAATTAAGGCGGTGATGGTGGCGACGCTTGGGGAGTGATCCTTTCTTCCATTTTGAGATGGTGATTATCTGCTGAATTATTTCTCAGCAGATAATCATTTCCAGCCTATTGGCATAAAAAATTATTTTTCTGATACACCCCACAGATATCCATCAACCATAATATGTATTTATGATTTTATTATCCATTATTTATTGGATAGATGATGGTTAATATCAATTCATTATCAATTACAAATCAGTGTATATTATCGGCGTAATATTTCCTTATTTCTGCATTTCGTTAATAAGGATTATTTATGTCATGGAATAAGCATGAAGCTGTGTCATACGCCCGTAGCCACGCACTAACCCATACTGGACACTATTGTGCTCGAGCAATCGCCGCCGCCATTCGAGCCGGAGGGCTTAAAATCGAAGGGGCAAACGCTAAGGATTTCTGGCGTTCTCTTGAAAAAGCAGGGTTCTCAAAAGTCTATGGCACCCCCATAGAGGGGGATATCGCGGTGATTGATGCCTTGCCCGGCCCGAATCAGTACGGGCACGTCTGTATTTACGATGGCGCTGGAACCTGGTATTCAGATTTTAAACAGAGAACACTGTACCCGGGGCCAACCTATCGCCAACTTCAGCCAGCAATAACCTTATACAGGCATTATTAATATGAATAAGCTCATCTTAATTGTGTTATTCAGCACAGCCGCATTGGGGGCCGAAGATTTTCAGATACCGATGCAGCGCGCCCTTGAATTCAATCGCTGGTACGTCAAACAGGTGAACAACGATCGTTATCCCATCCAACAGGGAAATGAAATCGATAAGTTCGTTACGGCCAGCACCATGAAAAAATTACGTCATGCAGACGATCCCCGTTATGCCGACGCTGAATTTTACGAGGCTGATTTTTTTATGAAATCGCAGTATATCGGCGAGGACTGGGCTGAGAATGTGGCTATTGATTCGTATGATTCAGACCCGGTCTGTGTAAACGTGAATATCACGTTTGGCAAAAAGACCCAGCACACAGTCATTGATTGCATGGTGAAAGAAGATGGGATCTGGAAAATTCAGTCTGTCGCCGCTCGGGATAATAATTGATGCCCCCGCTAACAATAATGGAGACGCCTTTGTTGCCGGGTGACGATGCGGCCTGATGCCCTCACCCCGCCCCTTATGTCTTGATCTTCTCCGCTCAGGCGGAGAAGATCCCCGACTGATCATCGGGAGGTTACCGGTGAGCATCAC